>NZ_JAGGOG010000039.1 GCF_018614655.1 Pseudomonas fluorescens
ATTAATGGATTAACCGCTCAGGACACTAGAGCGTCGAAGACCCACTGTTTGTTATTTTTATGAACTCACCGTTTTTCGACTGTGGCGGTGGTCGTTTGGCATTGTATCAAACACAGTCGATCCTAGACGATTCCCCCCCTCAGATACGAACGTGTCCACCTCAATTAGGGATATTGGGAAATAGAAAAAAAATAGTGGCATCTCCTCAATAAAATTGCGCTAACCCAATGAGTACGGCCACTTATTCAGGGCTCGCAATCCGCCGTTAACGCTATTTACCTTTAGGAGGTAAAGCCTCATGACGGGGAACGTGTGCCGATGAGGACTCAAAATTTAGAACAGGAAGCATGAACCATGCCTAGATTTTTTTGATACCCGACTCCAACGTCACCATTGCGCGCATTGTCCGTTCATTTACTGCCAAAATCTCATCTATTTGCTCACGAGTTATTGCCCTCGGACACCCCGGTTCAGTGGCATTAATCCAGCTCAACAGCGTCGCGCTACACGCCTTATATCCCGCCAATATATCGGATAACGCTCGCGACTCTTCACGTATCATTTTTTGCGACTCCTCATTGTTGACGAAATCCTTTTCTGGAAAAACATCCCTGATGGCGACTTCCATCAGATGTGACTCAACAGCGTTCAGACCAATCTGCTGCTGCACGCCCTTAAGATCAGGACCTAACTTGAGCAGAGCCTGCGTAACCAGATCAGTAGCGTTAATTAACGCCACTACTTGGACTTGCGTCATTGCAGCTGCACGCCCGTCCCAGCTGGATTCCATCCAAATTTGGAGTAAAGCGTTGTATTCGCTGCTCGCCCTTAGCAAGGTGGAAAAAGCATCCAGTTGTGCAGTGTTTAGCATCTTGACTCCCGCCTCTCACCCTTGAATGGGTGCATAAGACGATAAAAAACATTCCGCCTAATCGGATATAGGACTTCGCTCAAAGTTGGTGCGCTGCGAACGCCAGCACCAAAAACCTGAAATGTCTTCTGCTCCCATCGTCGACTAGCGCAGCATGGTTTTTGCGTCAGCATCCCACCGTGTCAGCGCATTGGATCAATGTATCCAGCGACCGGGAACCGGCATAAGGGTATCGTCACGGCGACCCTTTGAATTGACTCGGATTTTCTCAACAGTCCAGGGGTGCACTGCATTACGTCTTTCAAACCTTACCGGCGATACCTCATTGTTGAGCGCATGACCTCGATTTTGGCTGTAAAACATCTTGATGCAATCGAACGCGCCGAAGCACTCATAAACCATACTCAACGCGGTGATCACCAACTCGGCTCTGACTTGTGCAAAAGCGCCCGACCCTCATTATGCATCCGACTTGTCAGCCAACCGTATCCGATTGGTTAAATTACGATTCGTCGCGATGACCGATGGAGGTCGCCCCCCCCCCCCATGGCGGCCAGCGGGGCAGCGCCAATGGATCAAACGTAGAGCATAAGGTATGCCCTGTTGGCAAGGATTTTGCCACCACCCCCGACATACAATGTATCACTGCGTACTTTTTGTTGGGCGCTTGAGGGAATAGCGTGATGAAGATCAACGGTAAAGTCGAGATCAAAGTGGTCACCGATGCTGTATGCGACGTGCCGACTCAAGTCCCGCTCAAAGAGCCGTGGTTTTCAGCTTGTCACGCTGCAAGCATATTGGGGTATGGCTCGAAGCATGACGGCGAGCGCTACGATGATGCCGCCCGATAAATAAGAGCACAAGTGTGAGATGAATGACTGCTAATTATTTTGCACGTATCGCAAAGGGATTTAAGTGAGGTGTGTCGGATTGGCTCGCGCCGCCTTCCAAACAAGGTTTAAAGACCTCTACGACATGTAGATGTGCTGCCCCGGAAATGCTTCAACACTTGTGATTGAGCCCGGAGCAGCGGTATGAAAGCAAAAATTTAATGTGGGTTCACAATACCATCCAACTCAACGTACGCCACATCGGCAATGTTTTTGAGCAAATCGAATACCGAATTGGTAGTGGTCTGAATAAAATCGAACGGCGCTGCAGACGCTGGCTGAGCTGCCAGCAAAACGCTGGTCATGGCGGTGGCATAGAAAGCTTTCTGAACGATGGACTTGAGATTCATGGTCAGGACTCCAAAATGCCTTGTTAGCTGAGGTACGAAGCGACATGCCCGGAGGCACTTGCTTCACACGCCTGAGTGTAGAAGACGGAAAAACCCAAGCAAGCTCGCATGAACTCTTTTTCAGTGATTAGTTATACGTTGAGTTGGGCGCAAGTGACAACGCAAGCCAGCTTGGCCGTTCGGGACGGCTCTGCGGGTCGGGAAACCCAACTGTACTTAGCCAATCCCGCAGCGCTTGGCGATAAGCCTGCAACGCGCCGTATTGCTCAGCTTTCAGCGTCATCTCGGCACCGCGGTCGATTTGATCGCGATGACGGGTTACCAACGCATCACTCAGACTATCTGGTTGTTGCGCCAAGCTCTTTGAGTGGCTTGCTCAGACCTGTCTATCGCTATCGCCATCATGCTGCTGACGGGAGCTCCGACGCCTAAGGCGGCGGTACCAAAACACCGCCAAAGGGTGCCAATCTTCACGACGTACAGGAAGGTGGCACTGGCAATTGGATAAGACGTGCGCCAAAGATAACCGTCGTTGATTTGACGCCCTGCGGCAGCACTTGATACCTCTCCCGCCGCACTGCTATGGAGGAAAATAACCCCGGCGCCGTCAGGAAGATCTGCAAAGGGCGGCAGTTCCGTGTGAGACCAGCACCGCCCTGGAACAAGATAACCGTGCCGATATCGTCAACAGTCAACGGGGCGTCGTCAGCCACTGCTCGTGCGCCCCTAAAGCTGCCGAGCGAACGTTGCACAAATTCAGTATTCGCAAGCGACTGGTCTTTGTCGAACTGCGGCGCAGTGGGCGCTTCAGGGGCCCCAGTCAGTACAGGACAGTGACTGGATATGGCATCGGTTATGCCATCTCCCCCCAAGGAGGTCGGTGGGTTTTTGAAGTCGGCGAAAGTGATGTCCGGTAGGTCATCTAACGCTAAATTGGCCCGTCGGTGATGGCCCCTTGAGGTTGACCGTCACGTTGCTTTAGGTGCCAGGCGCCACCCCACTGTGGTCAAGGTGGTGCTGATACTGACGTTTGCGCCACCATCGACTGTCCCGCTCTCGGGAAGGCGCCTGTAAATGAAAAAGACCGAGCCATGGAGCTTCAGTGCTTTGGCCGCCTGCCCTGCATTCATGGTTCCATCGAGCAACCCGTCAGCGCGCACTTTCAGCCAGGCTGTACACCCGGCAAGCTCGGGGGCTTGCTGACTGGCGATACCCCCAAGGACCACCTAACTCCGGGTCACCGGTCCCAATCCCATAAATGCCGACGCATAGTCTGACTCCTCTGGCAATGTCGCTATCAGGTGCTGCTCCCATAATGATATTGGCCGTCGAAGGCAGCCGCTTGGTTGTAACGAATGGCGACGCTTGGATATTCCAGTGAGACCAAACGACACCGTTTCGGGGCGATGGACAGCAGTGCTTGCTTCAACGAGGCGGCCTGATCGTTGGTGATGGCGCGTGTCATGATCAGTCGGTACAACGGCCAGCTGCTCGAACTGCCGTAGGTGTTGAAGCCGTTAAAGGTGGTAGAGCCCTCATAAGAGGCTCCGCCCAGTCCCCCCTGAATGCTGACCTCTCCAAAGCCAAGCAGCCGGATATCCTCTCGTACCGCCCAAGGCGTGCCTTTGTAGCGGTGCAGTTCAACAGCGTTCTTTATGAGGTTTCGGCGAGCATCGGCGGATTCAGCCAGTTGCCAAGCGACCTCGTCGAGCACGAAGAACTGTTCGGCCAGAAGCGGTAACAACGACGGCTTAACCAGGTCGACCAGGTACACCAACATGACCTTGAGATCGAGCTCTTCGAGGATCTCGTTGAGCCGCTCCCAAAGCAGGGTAAAACGTTCGTCGACTGCCAGCGCTGGGGGCATTTGTTGCTCAACCATGTGCGGTGCCAGCATCGATCAACGCAACTGAAGCGCAGTTGGCCCATTCATGGCTTAGCAGTTGCTGCAAGGCATCGGGAATCGAGAATCGTAAGTTGCACCTGGTACACACCCCGCACCTGCAATTGACCAATTATCTGCTGCGGGACGAGTCTCGCCACTACCCGGCACGTCGCTCAATTGCATAGGCCTCAGCCGCTGCCTACACAAGCGCCATGGCGTTTTCCCGGTCAACATCTGCGTGAAAAATGATCTTCGCTTAAATCTGATAAGTCACTTCGACGGGCAAGTAAACGTGGACGGTGTCGCATAAGGGCCGCAGCTTTTCGCCATTTTCAAACAGGAACGCCGTCCGCAGAGCCTTTTTAGCGACGATGATGGGATTGTGGAGGATGATTTCGGATTGGACGTCACAGACGACTTTTCGGTGACAAGGTCCCGGGCTAAAGATCAGAGTGGTAAACACCTTCAAGGGAGCTCCACCGCAGAACAAATGGCTCCAGATTCGTAGCCCCCCCTCCGAGGGTATTACCAAGAAAAGATGCTGCGTATTAAATGTCGGAAAACTAGGAGCACCAAGGCCTAGGCATATATCTAAATTTTAAAAATGCAGAATGCGGCGAAGCCATCACCCTACAATAGTCTTGCCCACATAGAAGATAACAATTACAATCGAACTTCCCATTTAACACCGCAAATTCAGCGTCTAGACTTTCTCAGTCCGAAATCAATTCCGAGCAGATTAACAACATCCAAAGCATCGCACCTGCCGTATGCTTTCGATGCAAAATCTCACTTCTAAATACATTTAATACATGACAATAAACACCCCTCTAAAACCCAACTAAAATCCCCGCGCGCGCCTCCCCACTATTTGAGACAGATCTCATTCCCTCCATATATCGGCAATTGATAATTTATAAATTATATTCATCACATCAACTACAGCACCATTAATTATAGAACAAAAGCCTTGCACCAGCCGCACCCATCATTCGAGCCACCATTGGGTGGTTTACTTTTATCAGGACCCTACTGATGGCAATTGATCACGCGCCTGCCGACGTGCAAGCGGAGAGGCGAGACATATTTGCCTCCCAACCAGAGATTCAAGACACCCTTCTGCTAAGCGTTTCCTGGCTGTGTGAACATTATGGCGTCGAGCGCTCACCGCAAGCGTTGACCGCAGGCCTTCCCAAGGTAGGGTTGTTAACACCTTCATTGGCCTTGGACAGTTTGACCAACGCTGGTTTCAGAGCTGGACTGGTCCAACGCCGAGCTCGCGCGCTGCCCATTTCATTGGTACCGATGATTCTACTGCGCAAGGATCATGGAGGCGGCATTTTCCTTGGCCGCAGACCCGACCCTGATGCCGAGGATAAGCGCGCGTGCCTGTATCAGGTGATACTGCCGGAAATCAATCCGGAGCCGATTGAGATCACTCAGGCCGAATTCGATGAGCTGTACATCGGTTTTGCCATTCTAGCCAAGCTCAAGGCCAAGGCAGACAATCGTGCCGGCGAAGAAAGCCTGCGCCCCGCGGGGCATTGGCTTTTCAGCACACTATGGCGTTACCGGCGCTATTACCGCAGCGCGGCCATTGGGGCCGTACTGATCAACGTGTTGGCCTTGGCCAGTATCTTTTTCACCATGAACGTCTATGACCGAGTGGTGCCCAATCAGGCCTTCGTTACGCTGTGGTCCCTGGCCATCGGTGTCGTCGTCGCCATGGTGTTTGAAGCCGTTGCCCGTTACGTTCGGGCTTACTTAATAGACGTCGCCGGAAAAAAAGTCGACCTGGTGGTGGGCACAATGCTATTTCGCCAAGCGCTGGCCATTCAAATGGAACACAAGCCTGCCTCGTCGGGTGCCTTTGCCAACCAATTACGCGAGTTTGAGTCAGTACGTGATTTTGCGACCTCGGCAACACTAGCCACCCTGACAGACCTGCCGTTCGTATTAATGTTTATCGCCGTTATTTTCTTCATTGGAGGGCCGCTGGGCTGGGTGCCCATGTTACTGATTCCTCTGATCCTGATTATCAGTATTGCTATTCAGTGGCCGCTGGCCCGGACGATGAAAGAAAACCTGCGTGAATCCTCCTTGAAGCAGGGAGTGCTCATTGAGTCCATTGAAGGACTGGAGACGCTCAAGGCTGTCGGCGGCGAGGCCTATATGCAGCGTCGCTGGGAAACCTTCAGTGCGCTTTCTTCAGCCACCTCAATGAAGTCGAAATCCTTGTCGAGCGTGGCCACCGGCACGGTTGCCTTTGTTCAACAGATCCAGACCGTGGCGTTGATTGTGCTAGGCGTTTACATCATCGATGCGGGAGAGTTGAGCATGGGCGCCCTGATCGCAACGGTGATGCTCGCCGGTCGCGCAACAGCCCCCCTGAGCCAGGTAGTCGGACTTGCCGTACGCTTTCAGTCAGCCAAGGCCGCCCTGAGCTCCCTAAGTGCTCTGATGGAATTGCCCGTCGACCGCGATGTGTCGCGTGAATACCTGGGCAACCCCGTATTGAGAGGCCAATTGACTCTCAAGGGAGTAGGTTTTGCCTACCCTGCCCCCCCAATGCAACCCAACCCTCCTGTATTGCAGGCCATAAGCCTGATAATTGAACCGGGAGAGCGTGTCGCTATTTTAGGCCGCGTCGGCAGTGGTAAATCCACGTTGCTACGCGTCATGGCCCGTTTGTATTCCCCCGTAGGGGGGCAAATGTTTTCCGACGGTCTGGACATCAATCAAATTGACCCGGCCGACTGGCGTAAAGCTGTGGGTTACGTTGGACAGGAGGCCCGCCTGTTCTATGGCTCATTACGTGAAAACGTGATGATCGGCCGGCCTGAGGCGACGGCGGAGGAGTTTCTTCGTGTTCTGCGTCTGACCGGACTGGATCAGGTAGCGGCTCGTCATCCCAAGGGCATTAACTTGCCCATCGGCGAAATGGGTGAAGGGCTTTCAGGGGGGCAGCGCCAGCTAGTGTCTTTGGCCCGCAGTCTGCTCGCCAGACCGAAACTGCTCCTCTTGGATGAGCCAACCAGTGCTATGGATACTCAAACGGAAGCCGCATTTATACAGCACCTGCATAGGGCGACAGAAGGTCAAAGCCTGGTCGTGGTAACTCATCGCCCGTCACTATTGAGCCTCGTCACGCGCATCATTGTGGTGGAAGAGGGCAAGGTCGTCGCTGACGGCCCAAAAGACACCATTCTGGCAGCAATGAGTGCCCCCTCCTCCCTTGGCGCCAAGAAGCCTCGCAAGGCTGACGTCTCCACAGCAACGGGCGTCAACACAGAACAGAAATCCCCCATCGACGAATCTTCACAAAGCACCTCGTCGGAGTCCTCGGTACCTGTTGCGTCAACTCAAACACCGGCGCGACCGTCCATGAGCCCAAGCAAACGCAATCAACAGGCCCCAACCGACATCACTCAGGCACAAGTGAACACTGCATCGCACGCTTCTTCTGCTCAGTAGGAAATCCTATGACAAGCCGAATCAAGAACTATTTTTCAAAGCCGACCAGCACCGCGTTGCAGCCTGGGGACGCGGCCTACATGAATGATATCCGGGAGTCGTTATTGACGCAGGCCACTCCGGGATCACGGCTGATCTTACATCTCATGGCAACTGTCTTAGTCGGCGCATTGGTGTGGGCTTATTTTGCCCGAGTTGAAGAAATCACGTTGGGCGAGGCCAAAATCATCTCCAAGAGCCGCGAGCAGATTATCCAGAGTTTGGAGGGCGGCATCCTTATGGATATGCATGTCCGTGAAGGCGATATTGTCGAAAAGGGGCAAATTTTGCTGCGCATCGATCCTACGCGAGCAGAAGCCAGTTACCGCGAGGCGCTGTCCAAAGTAGTTGGTTTGCGGGCCAGCATTATTCGCCTGCGAGCAGAAGCGTATCAGCAACCCTTGGAGTTCGGTGATTTGACCAAAGAGGATCCTGCAGTAGTAAAGCAGGAAATCCAGGCTTATACAGCCCGCAAAAAAGCGCTCAATGAGAGTATTGCAGCCCTTGAGCGCGGCTACACACTGTCGACACGAGAAATTACATTGGCCGAGCCGCTTGCCGCAAAGGGTCTTATGTCGGAGGTCGAAATTCTGAGGATGCGACGTCAAGCCAACGACATCAAAACTCAAATCGTCGAACGCATAAACCGCTATCAAGCCGAAGCCAACGCCGAATTGGCGAAGTTTGAGATGGAGCTGTCGCAAACGAGCGAGAACCTGGTCGGTCGCGCGGACGTGATGGAGCGCACGACTATCAATGCGCCTGTTCGCGGCACCGTTAAAAACGTTGCTGTGAACACCCGAGGCGGGGTCATCCAGCCCGGTGAACCGATCATGCAGATCATTCCACTGGAAGACCAATTGCTGGTGGAAGGTAAAATCCGTCCCTCCGATGTGGCGTTCCTAAGGCCCGGGCAAAAAGCGACGGTTAAAATCACCGCGTACGACTACAGCGTTTATGGCGGACTCAAGGGCACCGTTGAGCACATCAGTCCCGACACCTTGAAAGATGACAAAAAGGCTGCCGCCGGCCGAGCTGACGACACTTACTATCGAGTGTTGGTATTGACGGACTCCAGCCACCTGACTGCGGGCAGCAAATCCTTACCTATCATCCCCGGGATGGTGGCATCCGTAGAAATTCGTACCGGCGAAAAAACCATTCTCGATTACCTGCTTAAACCTGTGCTCAAAGCACGCGAAGCATTCCGGGAGCGGTGAGCGTGAAAACCTCATTTTTCAAGTGTAAATTAACGCTGACCAGTCGTCTGATTTTGCTTAGTGCATTGGGAGCATTGAGCACTCAACAGGCTTGGGCCGAAGAAAAGCTTCTACAATTCGCACGTGTGAGCCCTGCAGACAAGCCTGGTCCCGCTCCTCAATCTCAAGCTACAACTCTGCCCTCACGCACGCCACCCTCTGATCGAGCAGCGGCGCCGATAGCTGTGTCTGCGCCCCCCTATAATATAGACTTAAATTTTCAACCGGTTACCGAAGCAACCCGGACGCCTCCCCCCGCTCCTCGGGTAATGACAAATACACCACCAGTTAGTCAGCCGCAGCTAAAAAACCAGGTAACACGAACAGAGCAAACCGCGCAGGCAGTAAACACCCGACAATCGCCGGGTAGCGTCTCCGCAGTAGAATACTTAGCGCTATCTCCTCGACTCGCCGCCCAGGGAAGTGTTCCGGTAACGGGTCCAAATGAAAATGAATTACGTCTGATCTTTCTACGTGCCGTTGAAACGGCCCTCGAACGTAGCCCAGAGGTCCTTCGAACTCACGCAGAGCGCGACGCAGCTCTTTCCGATGTCGATGAAGCGAAAGGACAGCGGTGGCCACAAGTCGAAGTGGGAACTCAAAGCCCTGGCGTTGAATTTGGTGGAGGAAATAAGACTGGTGGTGGTAGCGGAGGTCTGAGCGTAGCCGTCAATACCATGCTGTTCGACTGGGGGCGGATAGATAAAACAATCAACAGCCGGGAGAAACTCGCCGGCGCTGCGGATAACGGTGTCGCGGCACAAGTCGAAGATACCAGCTTTGACGTGGTTAGCACCCTGATCGAGCTCGGCAAACAGCGTCTGATCGGAGAGCGTAGTCAGGACTTTGCCGATCGCATGGATGAGCTGGTCAAAATGCTTGCAGGTATTGTTGCTGTCGACAAAGGCCGTAACAGCGAACTGACCCAGGCCAAGGCTAGGCTGCTACAAGCTCAAGCACTTACCGACGCAGCCGAAGCAAAAGCTCGTGAAGCTGAAATCAATTTACTCAAACTGGTCGGTGACAGGCCAGTACCCATTCCCCAAAGTCCCGCATGGAATATCAGAATGGCCAACCTGGAGCAACTGATCAGTGCTGCCAAAGACCATCCTACATTGCGCCAGGCAAATGCCCAGGCCGAAGCCGCTGACCTACAGGCCGAGGCCATACGAGCCTCCGGCTTGCCGCAGTTGAATTGGGCTATCAGCAAAAGTACCGCAGAAGATACACTGGGTGATCAGCAAGCTTGGCAGACTAATCTAAACATGACCTGGGGCGCCTTTCGCGGCGGATCCACGCGCGCATCCGAACGAGCCGCCCTTAGCCGGGCCAGTGCAAGCCGTCAAGAAATGGCGCAACAGATGCGAGATCTGGAATTTCGTATCCGCACGGCAGACAATGATGCCCGAACACAATTGGAGCGTGCGCAGCTGTACAGCGAGCTTTCGGTGGAATCGGACCGAATTAGGGATGCGTTCTATCAGCAATGGTATCACTTAGGCAAACGAACATTATTGGATGTATTGACCGCCGAAAATGATCATTACGGTAATCAGGTCAGTGAAATCAACACCCGTTTTGACGGTTATCAATCAATCATCCGTCAGTACGCCAGTGCAGGCACCCTCACTTCTTGGTTGAGAGGAGGACACTAACCCAAAACGCTTGCCTGTTCACTGGATTTGGCCAGCGACTTTAACTACCCAGGCTGTTCCATTGATCATCTCGCACATTTCTAATCCTTAGTACCCTTAAGAGCAGCCTGCCAGCGACCAGTGCTGGCAAATCAATAGATCCACCGTCGAGTTAGTCGATACACTCAAATAGATCAGGGATATACAAACGCACGCCCGTTGCCAGGGACGACCTCTTAAGCGGGTCAACATATGTCTTGGTGTGGTGCGCTCGCCAATTACCATTTGAATCAAGGTAGCGCCCAACTCAAGGCGAAACAGGTCGCCGATCAGCGCGCAGTGAGTGGCACAGTTCTAATTCGCACTGTCGCCTTATAAAACAATTTGGCACGCCAACTTTGAGCCTCGGTTAATACAGACAGAGTTAAAAACGAGAATGCGCATACCCGGCTCAATGCAATCAGCCAGTTCATTATCAAAAACCTGCACGCGCCAGGAATGAGCACGGCTGTTCGATTGGATCAAACATTCCCGGCCGGATGATTGCGTGGAGAAATAAATCGAAACAGACCGTTGTCACACGCCCCCTCCGCATTCAAGACATATCCTATACGAACTACCTCAAGCTTTCTACAAAATCACACCACTGCGTGAACTCGATTAATGTAAAGCTTAAGCATCGATAATCTCCCAATACTCGATGGCTTTGGCCATAGAGACGTTTATGACCCTGCAAGCAGCCTTAATGTGCCTGGCACTGAATATTTATCACGAGTCACGCGGCGAACCTATCGATGGACAAATTGCAGTAGCCATGGTCACCATGAACCGCGCCGACTGGCAACCTTCCGAGGTTTGTCGGGTAGTTTATGAAAAAAATCAGTTTTCTTGGACTAACAGCAATAAAAATAAAACACAAGAACCCATTGCATGGGCAAGAGCAAAACGCATAGCAAAGCGTGTCGTTGATCGAAAGCATCACGATATCACGTATGGTGCAACGCATTTTCATTCGCACACCCTACATCCTGCGTGGCGTAAAACACTGAAGAAAACCACCATGATTGGTCAGCATGTTTTTTATACAAACAACTAAAAAACTCAAATACTGCCAACTTGTACAATCGCACTAGCAGTTAACTCAAATCACCTAAAACAAAAACATCTATCGTGCTCTAAGGAGCCGTCATCACTTATTCACAGTCCCTATATATCGCACGCTGCATTTCTCAACGGCACATTCCGGCTCCCAAGGGCCATGCGGCATTATCGATTGCCCTGGACAATCGCGCCAAGAACTCCAGAGCACTTACGAGTTATTTTAACCCCTGCCGCGTCGACGTGAAACCTTCGCGATGATGGGATCACATTCATCTGGGCCATGCACTAAACAGACGATGGAATAGATTATTTTTATCACCGCCGATCATTTAATGCACTCAGTACTTTTTAAATGAAAAAAGATTGTCGTTGACTTCCTCGCGATAATATCAGCCCCTCCCCCAACAGAATCTGGGCATTCGCCACGCTTCCGAACTTTGTCGCCTGTTGCCGCACCTGTAATCCCCCCTCTACCTCCGCCTCCGCCACCACTCGCGGGGCGCGCGGGCGTGACATCACCAGCCTTAGATCACACGGACAGAGGGAGCACCACAACGCAATGGCAAGGTGGCGCACTCAGTCTTTGCGGCCGCCCTGCATTTCAGCGCGGTTAAAAATCATTCGGAATTTCCTTGGAGGTCGCCGTTTTATTCTCCCCATACAGTAAATCTATGATTTGGGTGATAATCATAAATCCCCTTAAGTTCCAGGTGTCGTCTTTTCGCTCAAAGGCAGCACGCCACGCTCCCCTGCCACCACCGGGAGTTGCCCGGGCCATGCCGTACAATAATACCGCCCTACAGTTTTAATTGTCACTGCGCCTGCGCGAATGCCATCCATGATATCATTGACTCTAGTTTTGGCGCTTCCAGAAATTCGCGTATGACACCTGTGCAGAAGCCAGTGCCCCCATTTCTACTTAATAGGAGGGTCATGCTTTGGATGTGTCCAGTAGGTTAGAAGTGTTTGTGTCGGTGTGTTTTTTTGCGGAAGGGTTAGCTTTGGTCTATGGTTGTTTTTTAGTTGAAAATTCTAACGGAGTTAAATACCTACCAAGATCACTACTTAAAAAATAGATTCTTCACTGCAGGAAAAATGCATTTTATTATCTGCCTTCCTGGCAACTATGACGTAAGGAGCGCCATCATTCGTAAAGGCCGTCATCAATCCTGGGACATACATTTCTATTTTTTGTCATTAAACTTTTCTGCAGCCAGACTTCTTAGCTCATTTTCATAGGGTGTACTTGCAAGAGGGCCGTCCTTTAGTCCTTTAATTCGAGCTGAGCTTGGCGTACGCTTCGTTTCGCATTGCGATAAACTACCAGTAGTTTATCGAGTTTTTTTGCTGAAAGGTGAATTTACCGGCGCCAGTGCTGCTATTTTTGCCTGCGTAAAAATATCTGTCGCCACCACATAAAACATGTCAATTTTTGGATTTTTGCATCGTATAGCTTTTGTTTGTGAGCAGCGAGCATGTCAAACATTTGAATTTTATTACTCAGACCAAAGGCCCTGTCAAATTTCTTTTAGATATCGGCGACGATATCATTGAGGAAGGCCCAAGTGCGCAGTTCATTTTGCAGATAAACAAATGCTTTCTCATAGCGTTCGAGTGGTACTTTTTTGTTGTTTATGTTCATCATGAGATCGCTAAACTCTTCAACCTTCTTCTTGCCCGTCTTGCGCATGGTTTCCATGAGTATACGATCAGCTAATTCGTCGGGCATTGATTATAATGCCTGACCTTGTTTCAAGCCGTAAGTTCATAGCCTTGACCCACCACTCTTTTCTTACTAAATAAGCAATCGCCAATGCTGTTTTTGTTGGTGTATACACCCTTTCAGACGGCTTTCCAAGGACGCCTCCGCCCGTCTGTTCGGCGATGTAGGCCGAACCGTTATCGCTGAGCCACTGTACCGGCGTCGCAGGTAGTTGATCACCAAAACGCTTCT
>NZ_JAGGOG010000040.1 GCF_018614655.1 Pseudomonas fluorescens
GCATCCGCATCCGCATCAGCGTCAGCGTCAGCGTCAGCGTCAGCGTCGTTATCATCAATATCGATCGCAACTACAGTCGTTGGAGCGGACTGGTTCCCCGCTGCATCGGTCAATGTAACGGCCAGTGTTTCGCCGCTGACCTGAGGCGTGGTCAGTGTGACCTGGAAATTACCATCGGCACCGACTGTGCCCGTACCGATCACATTGCCAGCAGCATCTTTGATCGTCACCACAGCATCGGGCTCGCCCTTGCCGCTGACTATGGCGCCATCAGTACTTACGAGCAGATCGGTCGGTGCGGCAGGCGCAGTAGTATCGCCTGCAACAACAGCACTGGCCGGCGATTCATTGCCGGCCGAATCCTTGAGGGTGGCTTGCAGGGTTTCGCCATTGGTTTGTGGCGTGCCCAGCGTGACCTGGAAGTTACCGTCGGTACCGACCGTGCCAGTACCGATCACGTTGCCAGCGGCATCTTTGATGGTCACTGTGGAGCCCGGCTCGCCCTTGCCACTGACGGTGACGCCATCAGCGCTGACGGCCAGACCGGTCGGTGCGGCAGGCGCAGTAGTATCGCCTGCAACAACAGCACTGGCCGGCGATTCATTGCCGGCCGGATCCTTGAGGGTGGCTTGCAGGGTTTCGCCGTTGGTCTGCGGCGTGCCCAGCGTGACCTGGAAGTTACCGTCGGTACCGACCGTGCCAGTGCCGATCACGTTACCAGCGGCATTTTTGATCGTTACCGCAGAGCCCGGCTCGCCCTTGCCACTGAGAGTGACGCCATTAGCGCTGACGGCCAGCCCGGTCGGTGCGGCAGGCGCGGTGGTGTCGACGCCACCACTGCTACCACCGCCACCGCCGCCGCCTCCACCACTGTTACTCATTGCGGCCGCCGCACCACCCACGGCGAGAAGGCCCAGGCCCCAGAGTACCCAGTCCGGTACCGCGCTATCTGCCACTATGCCTGCCGCGGCCAGGTCGTCGAGTGTGGAGATCTCACTGAATGTAAAGCCCGAGTAGGGCGAGGAATAGTTGCCCAACAGCAACGTTCCGTCAGCGTTCGTCATTACCAACTGGTTAGTCGCACCGTCGGCGCCAACCACGAAGAAGTTCTGAATAGTGACGGTTTCTCCAGACTTGAGCGTCACCACCAAGTTCTGACCGGACTGCTGAAAGGACTGAACGCTTTCAGGCCCAACGGGTAGTTTGACAATGCTTGTGCCCTTCAGGCTGGCATTGCCAAACGTATGTTCCGTTGCCGCTCCCGTTGCCTTATCGACAATTGTTATATTTTTCATCTCACACCCATTCTCTCTTCGATAAACATGGACACACCGATTTCAGCGCGAGCGAATACTTCACTGCGGCAGTAACCGCCGAGCGCTCAACTTTAATTTCGCGTTATTGAAAAACTAACCAGGAGCTAATGGTTTCAGCCCACACCGGTCTCTTCACGCAGTTGCAGGCGCATCCCCCTTCGATTGCAAAGCGCGGGGGCCTCAAGACGTGACGTGAACAGGGTTACTGAAGGGCGTTGCGCTAGCGCTTTTGTCGTGCATTGCGCCATTGCCATGAGGTCATGCAGAGAGATGCCGGACTGTCGTGGAGCCATGGGAGCAGGGTGACCGCTGGCCCAGAGGTGAAGTAACGAACAGAGGCGGCGAGCCAGGGTTTGTGCTCTATCGAGCTCCCTGGCCCCGGCAACCTGTTCGGTTGCAAGCCCGGAAATATTTGATATACGCATCCATTCATCAACCATCTCAGACACACCTGCACAACTTGAAAAAATTACAGCTATTCGGTTGTGATTTTCGAGGCGCAACAACAGTGCCAACACTCGTCTGGTCGATACTAGCGGGGGGAAACTCAACATCAAAGGGGAAAATAAGCACGATACAAACACTCGCTAAATACGAGTGTTCACTTTGTTAATTCATCGCATACCCACGTCAAATAACCCATACACTCATTATCAAATCATGATAACCGCACACGCCTACAGGGCTAACCTAATGAATATTCAATGAGCAAAAGCATGGCTTTTATTGATATAAAAAGAAATTGTAATAATTTGTTTCGCGTATTTAACAATCATCTAAAAACCCCTCGAACTAAATAGTAGCTTCGTGATATCAAGCATATATATCCCTGAAAATACGAAACAAATATCAAGCGACAAGGCTTGCCACTTTTAGTTCTTTCAGGATGGATGCTTCAGCCACAGACGACCGCTACCCACAAGAAGCACGGTGGCTATCGCTGATCAAAGGAGGGAGTTGAACGTATCGTTGAAAAACGACGGAGATTGAGGGTGTCGGGACTGCTTACAGCGCCAAAAACCCGAGAACCCGCCCGACGCGGGTTCTCGGAAAAATCCCCTATTGGGGCTTGCGATAGCTGTTGATGATTGCCGAGAAGTCCTTTCCGCCCTCCCCACGCTGGCTCATCGATTGATACAGCTGCTGGGCCACCGCGCCGAGGATCACCGGCTGGTGCGCCTGGCGCGCCGCCTCAGTGGCCAGCCCAAGATCCTTGAGCATCAGCTCCGCACCAAAACCACCGGTATAGCCACGAGACGACGGCGCCGTCTCGATGATGCCCGGCCATGGGTTGTAGGTGTCGGAGCTCCAGCAACGCCCGGTTGAACTGTTGATGATCCCGGCCAGCACCTTTGTATCAATGCCCAGCGCATCGCCCAGGGCCATGGCTTCGCTGACGCCGACCATGGTGATGCCCAACAGCAGGTTGTTGCAGATCTTAGCGATTTGCCCAGTACCGACTTCGCCGCAATGGACGATGTTGCGGCCCATCTGCGCCAGCACCGGTTGCAAGGTGGCGAACAGTTCGGGAGTGGCCCCGACCATGAAGGTCAGGGTCCCGGCCTGGGCACCGCCGGTGCCGCCCGAGACCGGCGCATCGGCCAGGGCCACGCCGTGTTTAGCCGCAGCGGCGGCTACATCACGCGCGGTTTGCGGATCGATGGTGCTGCAATCCACTGCCGGTACGCCTTTGCCGATACCGGCGAGCACGCCGTCGTCACCGAGCCACACGCTACGTACATGGGCGGCCGCCGGGAGCATGGTCAATACCAGTTCCGCACCTTGGGCGGCATCACGCGGTGAGGCGCTGATGGTACCGCCCAGTTCGGCCAACTCATTGAGCACCGTCTGGTTGAGGTCAAACAGGTTCAGCGCGTGGCCGGCCTTGATCAGGTTGCGCGCCATTGGCGCGCCCATGTTGCCCAGGCCAATAAATGCAATCTTCATGGTCGTCTCCTCGATCAGCGCAGGTTGATGGTGGTGTTGACGCCATCATTGACGCTGTCGTCGTCGAACCAGCGGCTGGTGACGGTTTTGGTCTGGGTGTAGAACTGCACCACTTGTTTGCCGTACGGGCCCAGGTCACCGAGTTTCGAACCACGGGAACCGGTGAAGCTGAAGAATGGGACCGGTACAGGAATCGGGATGTTGATACCGACCTGGCCGACGTCGATTTCACTCTGGAACTTGCGCGCCGCCGCTCCGCTTTGGGTGAACAGGCCGGTGCCGTTGCCGAACGGATTAGCGTTGACCAGAGCGATGGCTTGGTCGAGGGTGTCGACTTCCAGCACTACCAGTACCGGGCCGAAGATTTCCTGGGTGTAGATCTGCATGTCGGTGGTCACACCGGAGAACAGGGTCGGGCCGACGAAGTTGCCTTGCTCGAAGCCCGGGACCTTGATGTCGCGGCCATCCAATTCCAGCTTGGCGCCTTCTTTCACGCCGCTTTCGATCAGCTCCAGAATGCGCGCCTTGGCTCGCTTGGAGATCACCGGGCCGACATCGGTGCCCGCTTCACTGCCAGCGTTCACCTTGAGTTTCTGCGCCAGGGCCTTGAGGTCCGGTAGCCATTGTTTTGCGGCGCCCACCAACACCACCACCGAGGTCGCCATGCAACGCTGACCGGCTGCGCCGAAACCGGCACCTACCAGCGCGTTAAGGGTTTGCTCGCGGTTGGCATCCGGCAGCACCACGGCGTGGTTCTTGGCGCCCATCATCGATTGCACGCGCTTGCCATGCTTACCGGCCAAATCGTAGACATGAGTACCCACGGCGGTGGACCCGACGAATGACACGGCTTTGATGTCTTTATGGGTGCAGAGCGCATCCACCACGTCCTTGCCGCCATGAACCACGTTGAGCACGCCCGCCGGAACACCGGCTTCAACGGCCAGTTCCACCAACAACATGGTCGACAGCGGATCCTGTTCGGACGGTTTGAGCACGAAGGTGTTGCCGCAGGCGATGGCCATCGGGAACATCCACAGCGGGATCATCGCCGGGAAGTTGAACGGGGTAATGCCGGCGCACACGCCGATGGGCTGGCGCAGGGTGTAGGTGTCGACACCGCCCGCAACGTTTTCAGCAAATTCGCCCATTTGCAGGGTGCCAATGGAGCACGCGTGCTCCACCACTTCCAGGCCACGGAAAATATCGCCTTCGGCATCCGCAATGGTTTTGCCCTGCTCGGCGCTAAGGACCACGGCGATACGCTTGGAGTGCTCGCGAATCAAGGCTTGCAGCTTGAGCATGATGCGCATGCGCGCACCAATCGGTGTCAGCTTCCAGGTCTGGAAGGCGCGATGGGCGGCGTCGATGGCAGCATTGACTTCAGAGGCAGTGGCGAAAGGAACCCTGGCCAGCACTTGCTGGGTGGCCGGGTTGACGATGTCTTGCCATTGGGTGGTCCGGGACTCGACCCACTCGCCGTTGATCAGCAGCTTGACCTGTTTTACGGTGGTGTCGGCAGACGTAAGCGATGCGTTCATGAGGGTCTCCAATTTTATAGTTATGCAGAGACAAGGCGCGTGAATCGCCTTGAGGATGAGGCGTTCGGACTATTTTTGGAGTATAGATGTGCAAACTTCTAATAAGAACGCACATAAAAGCCGGTCCAATATGCAAAAAAACATCACCTCCCTGGGCTCCCTCAACTGGGATGACCTGAAATTTTTCCTCGAAGTCGCCCGCACCCGCAAAGCCAGCGTCGCGGCCAAGCGTCTGGCGGTGGACTACACCACCGTGTCGCGGCGCATCAGTTCGCTGGAAGTGTCCCTGGGTACTTTGTTGTTCGAAAAATCCCGGACCAACGGTTTCGTCCTCACCACTGAGGGCCAGCGTTTGCTGGGTTATGCGGAGTCCATCGAAAGCACCCTGCACATGGCCTGCGAGCAGGTTTCAGGCTCCGGCGTGGCATTGTCGGGTCACGTGCGCATGGGCTGCACCGAGGGTTTTGGCAGCTTCTTTGTCACCCCGCAACTGAGCCATTTCGTCGACACCTACCCGGCGATCTCGGTGGACATCCTGCCACTGCCTCACTTCATCAGCCTGTCCAAGCGCGAAGCAGACATCGTCATCGCCCTGGAGCGGCCGGAACACGGGCCTTATGTATGCTGCAAGCTATGTGATTACAAACTGCAGCTGTATGCGACCCAGGAATACCTGGACCAGCACCCACCGATCCGTCGTCCGGCAGATTTGGCCGACCATCCGTTTATCAGCTATGTCGATGACCTGGCGTTCAGCTCAGAGCTGCTGTACCTGGCCAACGTGGTGCCGGGCGCCAGCGCCAGCTTGCGCAGCACCAGCGTGATCGCCCAGTACGTGGCGGCGCAGCAGGGGCGGTCGCTGGCGATCCTGCCGTGTTTTCTGGCAGCACAGGATCCGCGATTGCTGCCGGTGCTGGGGGAGGAAATCAATATCACGCGGCAGTTCTGGATGTACTGCCGGGAGGACTTGAGGAAGTTGAAGCGGATTACCTTGTTGTGGGATTACATCCGCGAGGTGACGGAACAGAATCGGCCGCTGTTGATGGGAGAGACGCGAGAGATGAGATTTGCGGATTAAGCGGTGTTGCTGCTCCCACATTGATCGCATTTCATATCAGGCTCGACGGGCGTCGGTTTAGTCAGCAATGACCACAATCGACACCCGCCGATTCTCGGTACGGCCAGCCACGGTGGTGTTGGGCGCTACCGGCTCGCGGCTGCCCAGCCCGCGTAGCTGAATGTTTTCTTCCTTCATGCCCACGCTGGTCAATACCTTGCCTACGCTTTTCGCACGGCGCAGGGACAGTTGCTGGTTATAGATTTCCTTGCCCGAGGCATCGGAGTGGCCATCAACGCGCACGCGCTCGATACCCGCACTGACCAAGGCCTTGCCGATGCCTTCGACGATGCCGGTGCTGGGCTTATTCAGCCTCTCGATGTCACTGCCAAACAGTACTTTCCCCGATAGACCAAAGGCCCAGCCTTCATCGGTCAGCTCGAAACCTTGCTGCTTGAGCACGACGATCTGCGCCGGAGTGAGGCCTTTGGGTGGCGCCGTCTGGCAACCGCCCAGGGCCAACAGGGCCATGAGCAAGGTGATAAATAAAAAGCGCGAAGAACGCTGGGTGTTAGAGAACAAGGGATCAACTCCTGTGTTGAATAGGGGCGGGCCGCTCCGACTCTGCCGTTTGCTGGCCGCCCTGGAAGAGGCGTTTGGCCTGGTACATCGCCGCATCGGCGGCGTTGAGCAAGGTGCCAGGAGTGGCACCATGATCAGGGTAGACAGCGATGCCGATACTGAGGGAGGTCAACACCTCGGTATTGCCCGGCAACGAGATCGGTGCGTCCATGCTGGCGAGGATCTTGTCGGCGATGCGCTGGGCATCTTCGATCTTGTGCAGCGGGGTCAGCAGGATCGCGAATTCGTCGCCGCCCAGACGTGCTACCAAGTCTTCCTCACGCAACTGCGCCCGCACGCGTTGGGCCACGGCCACCAATACCGCATCGCCCGCAGCGTGCCCAAAGTTGTCGTTGATGTCTTTGAAGCGGTCGCTGTCGAGAAACAGCACGGCCACTTTCTCATTGAGTTTAGCTGCACTGCGCAGGGCGCGAATCAAGCGGCTTTCGAAAAACGCCCGGTTGGGCAGCCCGGTCAGGCTGTCGTGGGTCGCCTGGTGGGCAAGGGTTTCGTTTTCGCTTTGCAGGTGGGTCTGCCAACTTTCCAACTCGTCGAGCAAGGCATTGAAGTCGTTGCCCAGGCTGTCGAGCTCGGCAATCTGCGCCGGGGGTACGCGACGGTCGAAGGCCCGTTCACTGCGGGCGGCGTGAGCCACTTTGGCAAGGCTGTGCAGCGGCGCCGTAATGCCCCGCAACATGCGCCGCGCCAGGTACAGGGCGACCCAGGCACTGAGGGCCGTGCACACCAGAATCCCCGCCAGACCGCTGAGTAAGAAGCGCAACAAGCTGCCGCCATGGCCACTCAGGTGGATGCTGCCGATGGCTTTGCCCTGGTGCATGATCGTCTGGCTGATGGGCTGCTCCAGCAGGGTATGCGCCAGCTCCAGCTCGACCTTGGACCACATTCCGGTTTCCGGTCGTTGCCAATGAGCCAGGAGTCTGCCGTTGTCATCAAAGACTTCGGCCTGGGCCACTTCTTCGGTCGAGGCGATCAGGGCCAAGGCTTCAGTGGCTGCCGCACTGTCGTTAAACACTACGGCGGCTTCCACCGTGTAGTTGATGGAGCGAGCGATCAGGTGCAGGTTGTGATCCGCATAGACCCGCAAGGCCAACACACCGAGCAAGGTCAGGGAAACACTGGCCATGCTCACGGCCATCAACGCCACACTCAGGTGCCCGCGCCTCAGCACGGAGCGCAGAGTCGGTCGCACAGATGCACTGGAGAGACTCATGATTCCGGCGCTCGGCGGCGGGACAGTTGCAACACGCTGGGATGAATACGCACGCCGCTGCGGGCGACGGAGTCGAGGTTGACCTCGAACGACACTTGCTCATCACCGACGCGCAGGCAAAACAGGCTGCCCACCGTGCATTGGTCTCCGCCTTCGCTGATGCTCAGTACCGGACGACCGGTCAAAGAGGTGAACAGACGGCTGCGTTCATCGCTGGTCAACTGACCGATGTATACCGCGTCGCAGGCCTTGGCGATGTCAGGATGGCCGGCCAGCAGGCGCTGGACCACCACCGGACGACCGGTGGACTGGGTCACGCCTTTGATCAGGTCATCGGTGTATTGGGTTGGTCCGACAATGCACAGCCGTAACTGCGCAGGCTCCACCGGCCAGCGGGCATAACTGAGAATCCCGAGCACCACTTGCGTCACCGCCTGAGCCCTTTGGTCGGCCATGCTGGCGGAGACAGGCGTTTGCGCCAACGTGACCGGCGCAAGTACCCACAGAACCGCCAACAGCAGCATTCGTCTCCAGCTCAAACGACGCTCTGTGGGCGAAACAGCCACGTTCATGCAGCGATTCTCTTTGATCTTCATCGGGATGATGCCGCAACGATAGCACAACGGCAGGAAATCCCACGAAGCGATGCCTCGGAGGGTTCCCCCATTTTCTCAGAAAAATCATACGCCTGAAGTAGAATTAAACAGTGACTCGTCGGTCAGTTTTTTTGCGATTCAAGTGCCCAGTTCCAACATCAGTCCGCTCAACCGTTTCACCTTGCGTCGCACCGCTTCTTCGAAGACTCCGCCACGGGGTTCGATCAGGCTGAACCAGTCTTTGGCACGGGTTATACCGGTATAAATCAGCTCCTTGGTCAGTACCGGATTCAACGCATCCGGCAGGATCAGAGCGGTGTGGGCGAACTCAGAACCCTGGGATTTATGCACGGTCATGGCGTAGACGGTTTCCACATCATTGAGCCGGCTGGGCAACACAAAGCGCACGCCGCCCTGACCATCGTTGCGTGGAAAAGCCACGCGCAAGACCTGCGGCCCGCCGTCACTTTCAGGCAGTTTCAAGGCGATACCGATATCGCCGTTCATCAAGCCAAGACCGTAGTCATTACGGGTCATCAGCACAGGACGCCCTTCGTACCATTGCTGATCACTGTCGATCAGCCGGGCTTTGAGTAAGGCGGCGGTGATGCGCTGGTTCAGGCCCTCGACACCCCAAGGGCCCTTGCGCACGGCACACAACAACTGGAAAGCATCGAAGGCTTGCAACAGTTGACGAGCCCAGTCGGTCCAGCGTGGATCTTCTCGCGATGTATCCGAGGGCGGGCGTGAAGTGCGCAGCAAGTTCAAGTAATAGCGATAACCGTGAGCACCGTCGCCCTGCCCTTCCAGTACCAGGCGCTCCAGAGCATGGTCGTGCTCACCCTTGAGGCTGACGCAAAACAGGTCTGCATGGCTGCGAGCGGCCAGCAATTTGCGAGCTTCTTCAGCATTCTGCTGGTTGACCCAGCGCGCCAATTGACCGATGCCACTGCCTTCGCCGAATCGCCGGGAGTAGCGCAGCATCACCACTTGCTGAGCCAATGGATGGCTACCGTCCAGGTCTTCCTGAAGACCACTGGCACTGAGGTCCTCACCGCTGACCGCTTGCAGCCACTGGCGGGTTTGCGGGCTGTACCAGCCGGCTTCGGCGTCGCGGCACAAATCACCGAGGACGGCGCCGGCCTCAACGGACGCGAGCTGGTCTTTGTCGCCGAGCAATACCAGACGGGCATGAGGCGGCAAGGCGTCCAGCAGATTGGCCATCATTTCCAGGTCGATCATCGAGGCTTCGTCGACCACCAATACATCCAGGGGCAATGGATTGCCGAGGTGATGGCGAAAGTGACGGGTACCGGGCCGACTGCCCAGCAAACGGTGAACAGTGGTGACCTGAGTAGGGATTTTTTCCCGCACGGCGTCAAGCACCTTCAGCGACAGAACCTGCTGGCTGATGGACTCGGTCAAGCGAGCCGCCGCCTTGCCGGTGGGTGCTGCCAGGCGAATACGCAGCGCGCTGCCGTTCTCCACGGCTGGCGCTTGCAACAGTGCGAGCAGCCGTACCACGGTGGTGGTCTTGCCGGTGCCCGGGCCGCCGGTGACGATGCTGAACGCACCTCGGGTGGCCAGGGCGCAGGCGAGCTTTTGCCAGTCGACGACCGCACCTGGCGTGGCCTGATCGAACAAACCGTTCAAGCGCTGGGGCAAGTCGGTGGTAATACTTTCCTGGGTGGCGAGGCGAAGGCGCAACGCCGTATCGATGCGCCGCTCGTAGGTCCAATAGCGACGCAAATACAGGCGTTTACCCGACAGCACCAAAGGCCGGCTGTGTGCCGATTCACTGCCATCAACCGCCAACGCCACCAGGTGGCTGGCGGCCAGCGCATGGCACCAATGGGCGCCGTCCAGACCGTCGAGCAATTGCGACGGCAGCAGCATGACGCCGGTTTGCACATCGCCTTCTGGCGGCAGAGACAGGGCAAAGTCCGGTGCCTTGAGGGTTTCGAACAGGTCCAGGCACACATGGCCGTGGCCCAATTGGTGACTGGTCAACGCAGCCGCCAGCAACACCAGCGGATCAGCCTGTGGATCGAGTTCGTGGAGGAAGCCGACAAAGGCTTTATCCAGCGCACGCAGCCAGCCACGTTCGACCCAACGCTCAAGCAGTTGCAGCAGATCGGCAGCGCGACTGAGGGGCGCTAGCGCCTCCAGCGGTAGCATCGACAGGCTCATAGCAGGATTCCTTGTTCCCAGGCGGGTTCGGCTTTGGGCGGTAGCGGTTTACCCTGGAACAATAGGTCCAGGCCCTCGATCAGCTCCCGGGGTGGCCGAGTGAAATAGGCACCCTGGCTCGCTGAGTGGGTGCCGCGCAGGAACAGATAAAGTGCGCCGCCGATGTGGCGGTCGTAATCGTAATCAGCCAGCCGCGCCTTGAGCTGACGATGCAGGGCCAGCAGGTAAAGGACGTATTGCAGGTCGTAACGATGGTCGAGGATCGACAGCTCCATGGCCTGCACGGTGTAGGCCGAATCGTCGGGGCCGAGCCAGTTGGACTTGTAGTCGGCCACGTAGTAGCGACCGTCATGCTCGAAAGTCAGGTCGATAAAACCCTTGAACATGCCATTGAGCAGTACCGGTTCGGCGGCTACCCGGGAAACGCCGTTGTGGGTGTGTTGACATACCCACTTATCAAGAGCGAGGACGTCGACTTTGTGGCTGGCGAACCAGAACTCCATCTCGACCTGGTAGTGCCGCAAGCCGCTCAGACTCAACGGCGCATGGCCATTACCTAAACGTAGCGGTGCTTGCAGCAGGTAGCCGAGCCAGTCGCTCAGGGTATCGATCCAACCTTCCCAACCACGCCGATTGCAGCGGCGGGCGACGGCGTCTTTGAGGGCCTCGGGGGTGACGTTGAAGCCTTCGCCGCCTGCCCATTCCAGCAGGCCATGGAGGAACGTCCCGGGGTTGGGTCCGCGTGGAAAACGGTGAATGTCACCACCCGACGCTGCCAATTCGCGCGAGGCATCCGGATCGAGGCGTTCGTCGTCGAACAGCTTCTGGGCTTGCGGGCTTTCCGGCGCTTCCAGGCTGGCGGCACTCATGCTTTCGCCGATACGCAAGGCGCTGTAGGAGGCGATCCACCAGTTTTCTGCGGCCTTGCGTTTGGGCAACAGGGGCGCGAGCAAGGTGGCTTCGTTGCGCGGTGGATGGAACACAATAGCTTCGGCTTCAGGCATTTCGGCGTAGTGGATTGCGGTGCAGCCCTCCTGCAAGTCGAGAAGCCAGCGGGCGAGGCCAACAGACTCGCCTAGGGAAGCGCCGCCACCGAGCAGGTAACCCAAGGCCGACAAGTGCAACACCGAACTGTTGTTATTGCCGCGCTTGAGGTCGGCGACGCCGAGCCAGCAAGCATGTTTTGCCCGTGTCAGCGCCACGTAGAACAAACGCAGATCTTCGGCCAGACGCTCATCGTCGGCTTGGGCGATCAGCTCGGCGGTTGGCCTGAGGCTGACTTGGGATTTGCCGTTTTCATCGTGGTAATGCAATGGCAGACGGCTGCCGTCCACGGGTTTCGCCGAACAGATGAATGGCAAAAACACCAGGTCGTATTCCAGGCCCTTGGACTTGTGAATGGTCACCACTTTGACCAGTTGCTCATCGCTTTCCAGACGCAGGATCTGCTCTTCCCCCGCCTGGCCCGAAAGCGCCAGGTGTTCGGCCAAGTGGCGGATCAACGCCTGTTCGCCATCCAGTTCCGCCGCCGCTTGCTGCAGCAACTCAGAGAGGTGCAACAGGTTGGTCAACACCCGCTCACCGTCGCCCCGAGCCATCAGGGTTTGCGGCAATTTGAAGTCGTGGAGCAGGCGCCGCAACATCGGCAGCACGCCTTGGGTACGCCATATGGCGCGGTAGTCGCGGAATTGCATCACGCGTTTTTCCCACGCCAACTCGTCCTGGTTCAGACGCTCCAGTTCAGGCAGCGACAGGTTCAGGGTCACGCAGGCCAGGGCGGCACGCAGAGGGCGCTCGACGTCCGGTTCGGCGCAGGCTTTGAGCCAGGCCAGCAGGTCATGTGCTTCCTGCGCGGCGAACACCGAATCCTTGTCGGACAGGTACACGCTACGCACGCCACGGGCGGCCAGTTCACCGCGCACAGCCTGGGCTTCCTTGCCGTCGCGCACCAGGATAGCGATGTTCGACGGCAATACGCCGTTGAAGGTGTCGTCTTTGACGAATCCTGCGGTGCCTTGCTGGCCACCATTGAGCAACGCCACGATCTGGCTCGCGCAAGCAGCTGCCAGTTGTTGGCGGTAGAGCACGCCAGAGATGGGTTGGTCGGTGGGCAGGTGCCAAATGTTCAGGGCCGGCAATGTCTCGCCATTGACCTGCAACCGTTCCTTGCGACCTTGGGAAAGCACCGGCAGAAACGGTACCGGATTCTTACCGTCGGGCTCGCGGAACAGGAATGCGCCGCGGCCTTTTTCAGCGCGTTGGAATACATGGTTTACCGCCTCCACCATTGCATGGCTGGAGCGGAAGTTGGTGCCCAGCGTATGCAACCGGCCACTGGTGGCCTGACGGGCCCGCAGGTAGGTATAGATGTCGGCACCGCGAAAGGCGTAGATCGCTTGTTTCGGGTCCCCGATCAGGAACAGGCCACTTTCAGGGTTATTGTCTTCAATGCGGTAGATGCTCTCGAAGATGCGGTACTGCACCGGATCGGTGTCCTGGAATTCGTCGATCAACGCCACCGGGAATTGCTCGCGGATCACACTGGCCAGGCGCTCGCCACCGTCGGCCTGCAGCGCAGCGTCGAGGCGAATGAGCATGTCGTCGAAGCCCATTTCGGCGCGCCGGCGTTTTTCTTCTTCGAAGCGTTTTGCGACCCAACCTGCGGCGTGTTGCAACACGGCGGCATCGGGGGTTGGCAAAGCGTCGAGGCTGACTTTCAGACCCGCCATGGCGTCGAAGCCTGGATGGTGCGGCGGGTCACCCTTCCAGGCTTCGGCCATGCCGTCGGGCGTCAGGCGGGAAAAGCCGGTACCAATGTCCAGCTGTTCCAAGGACTCGTCGGCCGCCCAGGCGCTGATTTTTTCAAACCAGGGCTCGAAGTAACGCGCCTGCATCTTACGGCCATCGACGGCTTTGGCGGCGACGGCTTGCAGGCAGATTTCCCGCAGCTCGATGGCCCATTGTTGCCAGGGCGCCTTGAGGGCGACCAACGCTTCGCGACGCTCTTGCAGACAAGCGCTGATCAGTTCGGCGGGTTCACGCTGCTCGTTTGTGGGGCGCTCGCTACCGAACAGTGCCCGCACTCGCGGCATCAGGGCGGCGGGGCCGCCCCAGTTATTGCGTACCCAGCTCAGCGGGTCGCCGTGCATCGGGTAGCAGAACAGGCGCCAGTAGTCGCGCAGCACTTCGCCCAGCAAGTCGCTGTGGTCGGTTTCCAGAGTCTGGGTGAACAGGCTGCCGCTGTCGAAAGCGTGTTCGCGCAGCATGCGCTGGCACCAACTGTGGATGGTCGAGACGGCAGCTTCATCCATCCATTGGGCGGCGATGTCCAGGCGATTGGCGCAACCGGGCCATTGCTCAAGGTGGTACTGGTCACGCAGTTCGGCAATCAGTGCGTCGGGGGCTTCGGTCTCTTCGCGAAAGAAGCGAGCAGCTTCGGCCAGACGAGTGCGAATGCGTTCGCGCAGCTCTTTGGTGGCAGCATCGGTGAACGTCACGACGAGGATTTGTGGCGGCAACAGTTCGCGGCCAAAGCCCGACTCTTCACCGCCATGGCCCAATACCAGACGTAGGTACAGCGCCGAGATGGTGAAGGTCTTGCCGGTGCCGGCGCTGGCTTCGATCAGTTGGCTACCATGCAGCGGGAACGCCAGGGCCAGAGGTTTTATGCGACTCATCAGCCGGCCTCCTCGTTGCTCAGGGATCGCCATGGCGCCGTGATCAATGGTCGGTACAGCGTTTCGCACCAGCCTTCGAAATCTTCACTGGCCACCAAAGCGGCGAAATCCGGAAATTGTCGGGTGAGTGCGGGGCTTTCGCGGCGCTCGCCGTCGGTGGTTTGGCCATCACCCTCATAGGCTTTGCTGGCGGCGACTTGCGCTTTGACCGGGTCGGTTTGGCCGAGCCAGGCGAAGGCAGTTTTGACGGCAACAGGCAGCGGTTCGCTCATGCCGGTCCGCCAGGCCAGCAGCAAATTGCCGAGTACTTCCTGTGCCATATGCAGCTCAAGCGGAGCCAGCACAAGCGTGTCGTCGCTGGCCACCAGACCGGTGCTCAATGGCAGCCCGCAGGCGCAGGCCACCAAGTGATTGACCCACGGGCGAACCAGGCGATGCCACTTGCGGGTCTTGATCGAACCGATGCTGTTGGGAATGGTGGTGACGCTGAGCAAGCCACCGTCGCTGCGCCTGTGTAGCCCGCTTATCCAACCTTCAAGTTGAATGCCTTGATGCTCAAAGCTGACAGGTTCGGCGCTGGTGTGCGGCGTCGGCCAGAGAGCCAGCAGCTGTTGGTAGCGTTGCAGCAAGTCGGGCAAAGGCTCGATCAGCTCGTTACGCAGACACTCACCAAAACCCACCATGGGCAGCAAGCCGCTGCCTTGGAGACGCAGGGCCTGAGCGCTGAGGGCCTCGTCGAGGTTATCCGGCTGAGTCAGCGCCGCAGCGAGCAAACTGTCGCTCAAGCTGTAGCGTTGCAGGGCATCGAGGACAAAAGGTTCTTCATCCGCCAGTGGCACTTCGGCGGCTTCGAAGAACACCTTGAGGCGCTGACTGAAGAAATGTCGGACAGGGTTACGCAGGAAATCCTGCAACTGGCCGAGGCTCAGTGGTTCCTCTTGGATGTAGGGAGCCAGGCTTTCGATGTCGGCCATGTCGTTTTGGGGTTGATGGAGCAATTGCCATTCGCGGGCATAACTGAACAGTGGATCGCCTTCATGAAAGTAGCGGGCGCTGAAGGGCTGGAGGGGATGTTCCTGGGTCATGGCTTCCAGCAAGGGTTCGCCATCGCTGGTGTGCCAGCCGCTGACGAGGTGGTCGCGCAATTGACCAATCAGCACCGAGGCTGGACGATCGCTGTTGTCACGAATGCTGCGACCAACCCAACTGATATAGAGCTGGTCTCGGGCGGATAGCAACGCTTCCAGTAACAGATAGCGGTCGTCTTCGCGGCGTGAGCGGTCGCCGGGACGGTAGTCGCTGCCCATTAGGTCGAAGTCCAATGGGGGTTGGGCGCGGGGATAATCACCGTCGTTCATACCCAGCAGGCAAACCAGCTTGAACGGGATCGCGCGCATTGGCATCAGCGTACAGAAATTAACCGCACCGGCGAGGAAGCGTTGAGACAGGCGGCCTTGGTCAAGGCCAGCCAGCCAGGCTTCGCGGACGACAGTTAAAGGTAACTCGTCCTGCAAGCCGACGGACTCGCAGGTTTCCAGCCAGGTCTCTCTCAGTTGCTCAAGCTGGCCCAGAAGGTAGTCGTCGTGCTCATTGCTGGGCAGGAAAAACTGTTGCATCAGACCCTGCAAACGCTCACCCCATTCCCGTGGTGCGGCCGCCGTTAACAGTGTTTGGTGGGCGTCGTGCAAAGCGTCAAGCAATGCAACCAGTGGGCCGATCAACGCAGCATCAAGGCCACCGATTTCGTCGTAAGGCTCGATGCCGTCACACGCGATGCCCGTGCCCACGGCGTAGCCCAGAAGCATGCGACGCAGGCCGAAACGCCAACTGTTTTGTTCCAGTTCACTCGGCAAGCCGAGGCCCGCGCGCTGCTCGGCGTCAAGACCCCAGCGGATGCCAGCGCCTTCGATCCAGCGGTGCAGAGTCGGTAGATCGCGCTCCTTGATGGCGAAGCGCTCACGTAGAGCCGGCACGTCCAGCAGGTCGAGGATTTCGCTGACCGGGAAGCGGCTGTCGGGAAGCTTGAGCAGGTGCTCTACGGCAATCAATAGCGGGTCGCGGCCTCGTTGACCCTGGTCGGTGAGTGTGAAGGGGATGAAACGTGGGTCTTGTCGATCCAACTGGCCGAACACGGCGCGAATGTGCGGGGCGTAACTGTCGACGTCGGGGACCATGACGATGATGTCCCTTGGGCGCAGCGCAGGGTTTTCGCTAAAGCGTTGGAGCAATTGGTCGTGGAGGATTTCCACTTCTCGCTGGGCGCTGTGGGCAATATGGAATCGGATTGAAGTGTCTTGCCCCAGGTTGACTGCGGGCCACAGGTCGCGAGTTTCGTTGAGTGGCCGTAACTCGAGGATGTCGTCCTGCAGCTGGTTCAGCAATGTAGTCGGTTCGCTTTCGCTGAACAAATCGATCCGCCCATCACGGAATGCTGAACGGTAACTGTTGGGGTCGTCGTAGCTATCCAGCAGGTTGATGTAGTCACGACCTTGTTTGCCCCAGGCCGCGAGCAACGGATGTGCGTGTTGGTGCAGAGTCTGTGGGTCGATGGTGACGGGCATTCCAGACTTGCGGGCCTGGCGTTTGTATTCGTTTCTCAGTAGGTCTTTATCCGCAACGATGTCGGACCAATGATGGCGACAAGGGTTGTGGACACAGAGCAAGACCTGACTGAAACGAGCAAGACCGGCGAGTGCTTCCAAGGCCTGGGCGGGTAGAGAGGAGATACCGAAAACGATCACTCGGGAAGGCAAGCCCGGAGGTGCCTTATCAAGGCTGTTAATACGCTCGATGAAACGTTGATGAACGCCGGCGCGACTTTGGGCCATACCCTCTTCCCCTACGTCCATCAGCAACGCACGCCATAGCTCTGCTTGCCAGCAGTTGGCGGGACTCAGAGACTTGGATTCGCCTCGGCCATTACGCAGTTGATGGCGACCTGCAGCCCAGTCCTCCAGCCAATCCGCGCGGTAGACCTGGTATTGGTCGAACAGATCAGCTAGGCGCTCTGCCAGTTGATAGCGTTTACGCAGGTCGGTGTCGTGGGTCAGAAAGCGTTGCAGCGGCTCGAAATGCGGCTGATCGATCAGCTCGGGGAGCAGGCGCATGAGACGCCAGGTCAGCGGGGCTTTATCCAGCAGGGATTTGGCAGGAATTTCATCCCGACCCAAGACCATGCGATAGAGCTGCCACATGAAGCTACCGGGGAGTTGCACATCGATAGCGGCCGCGATGCCGCAGCCACCCATATCGTCATCTTCTGGATCTTCGGCGAGTGCGAGCTTGAGCCATTGAGCAATGCCGTTGCTTTGCACCAGCGCGATTTCGTTCTCCAGAGGCGCCAGGGGATAACGACGCATCCAACTGACCACCAGGCTGCGCAGTTCATCCAGGCGATTGCCATGAACCACCATAAATCCAGCGCTGAGGGACATCGCATCCGGCATAACGGCTTCCTTGGGAAAAGCAAAATCGAGGGAGGGACTTTAGCATTGAAGACGACAGGTGGGCGCCCTCGGATACTTTTCGATCGCCCAAAACAAAACCCCATCTGCTTTCGCAAATGGGGTTTCGGAATTTAATCTTGACGATGACCTACTCTCACATGGGGAAACCCCACACTACCATCGGCGATGCATCGTTTCACTACTA
>NZ_JAGGOG010000041.1 GCF_018614655.1 Pseudomonas fluorescens
GCTTAGCCTCTGACGAAGCGTACTCCGTGTCTACCGTATTGACGACGCCACCGGAGGGGGATTGGTCGTGCACCGACATCCCAGCCGCGATTTCCCAGGCGGCATAAGTATGCGATGACTCGCTGTGCAGGGTCGCTTTTCCGGTCGGCGAGTGCACGTAAGTTTTGTAGGTGACCGTAAACTTCTCGTCCGGGTCGTATCCCGCTGCCGACAGCCCACCGCGGAAGTACCCCACCGGCGTCATCAACGGCCGTGCGCGGATAAACTTCACATTACGCTCCGCCTCGCTGCCCGTCTCCGTGTCCGCCAGAAGCCCCTTCACGTTTGCCGCGTAGTCTCGCATGCGCTGCTCGCGTTCCGCCTGTCCCACCGGCTGCTGCGCCGGTGGCGCGGTGTAGGCCGTGACGATATCGTTAAAGTCGCCATCCAGCTGTTGCAGAAATGCCTCCGCCTCCTTTGGCGGCAGATCGCGCAGGACTTTGTTCAGGTGGTTGGCCAACTCTTCGCGCATGTCATGTGACCACCACATCCCGGCCCTACTGGGCGCGCCCGGACGGTGGCGCGCCTGGAGCTCACCAAACCCTTCTGCCTTCAGCGCCTTTTTCATCTCCGCTAGGTTGTCGTACTCACGCAGGGGCGCGCCCCGGTGCCATAGCGCCACCGCCCCGGACGTTACATCGCTCTTCACGTCGTGGTCCTGTGTGATGACCAATAGCCCCGGTACGTGCTTGCCCTTCTTTTGGCCGTCCGCGTGCACTAAGTCCCACATGCTCGGTTGCCGGGCTGGTACCCCGGGTAATGGCGTGGCCAACTGGTTCGTCACGGCGCGGTACACCTCATCGCTCAGCGCGCCGCTGCGTCTGCGGTGTTCCGCCTCTGCCCGCAGGAATACACCGGCCTGTATGCCCTGAAAGGTTCTGACCGTCTCTCCAGGGCTGAAGTCTGCCGGGTTTTGCCAGAAGGCGCTCCAGGCTTTCTCCACTTCTGCCTTAAAACGCTCCGGTGACATACCATCCAGCAGTTGCTGCAGTTCAGCCGTGCTGTCCGTCGGCAACTCCGCGGGCCCGAGTGGCCCCAATAACTGCATGCCCGTCACCGGACTGTAGGGCGGTATTGCCTTCTGGGTGGAGGCTCGCCGCAAGAAGAGCTCCATCAGCGACAAGTCTTCGTGACTGCCATCCGCGTGCGTCACGCGCACGGTCAGATCCGGTGCCGAAAGGCCACGCCTTTCCACGGCAAGATAGGTTGTGTGCAGCCAGCTGTTCACCAGTTTTTCCGCGACCTGAAGAGGGCGTGGTACAGCTTTGCCCAACGCCTTCATTCCCTGTGTCACGTCTGCGCTCGCGTCCGGCAGTGACGCTATATACAGCCGCTGCGCCAGGTCGACAGCCTCGTCTGCCCGCGACGCCAGCGAGTCCAAGTTGGTCACTTTACCGGTCGCCGGCCGGGCGGCATAAGCCATATCCTGCGCCGCCTTATCCTGCAGCGACTGCACATTGTCGTGCACCAGATGGCGGTTGATCGGCTGGTAACTTCGCCACAGGTTGTTCGTCCAGTTGCGCCCGGGGGTGCTCCGCTGTGCCTCCAGCGGCAGGTACCGCACCGGCGAGGTGCTCGCAGGCCCGCTCGTCATGCGCGACGCCAGCGCGTCGTGCAGCTTCCACACGTCGTCGAACCGCTCAAACCCACGGTCCGGTGTATACAGTATCGCCGGCGACCCGGTGTAGACCGGGTCCAGCGGTACCGCGTTACCCTGTGATGGTCGGAACTCTCCCGTACCGTCACGCGCAGTGATGATGAATGCGCCGGCCAGCCGTGTGCCGGGTGCGTTCTCACCTTCCTTCTTCTCATGCACTGCGAACACCCCCGGGCGCGCACCGTGAGGAAAGGCCTTCTGCCGGTCCGCCAGTGTCGGATGGTTCAGCGCACGCTCAGCCAACATCCCCTCTGCCTTGCTCAGACGGCCTTCGGCGACCGCCAACTGCACCTGCAGCCGCAGTTGATTCTCACGGACCGAGCGCAGTTGCTCAAGGCGTGTCACAGAGCTGCCGTCTTCCCGCCCCGCCCACCAGGCCCTTACGCTGTCTGCAAGGCTACCCTGCGCCCGCCGCATAATGTCGGCAGAGGCCAGGCGAGTGTGGCCGTCCTTACTGACCAACTTGTCGTCTTTTGTATCCAGATATAGGTGGGCGGGGGCGTCGGTGTTAAACACACGATTCAGTGTGCCGGCCACCTCTTCAGCCATCGCCTTCGCCCCAGGCTGTCCGACCAGCAGGCCATGGACCTTTCGGTTTTCGTCGCGCAGCCGGCTCTGCAGCTCTGCCCGGGAGGATGGCGCTGGGATCCCATCGGGCTGGACGGTACGCGCGCGGCGCGGCGCTGGAGCGGTATCCACCGGCGCTGTTGGTACGGGGGAAAGGGCCTGTAGCGACGGAGTTATCGGAGAGACAGTAGCCAGCCGTGGAGGAATCATTAGGTACTCTCTTATCGTGTTAGCAATAGGGAAAAATAAATAGGGACAAATATAAGTGGTCGACCTGCGAGACTGGTTCACAGGATTGGACTTGACCCTACAAATCTATGTCCCCCCACTTTTGCAATGCTGATTTATGGGGGTACTGGTTGGTTTGCTTACGCGCCAAGGCGACTGGGCGCGGGCATTGTAGGAGCTGCCACTGGTCGCGCTGAGCAAGGCGCTGGCCCCATTGACTTGCGGCCGTTACCAGATGAGGCCGCATTGCCGCTGTCCTTACTGTAACCATCGGCATTGATGATCCACCTACTCAGCTCCAACGGATTGAAGCTGACGGGACCGTTGAGAGCGTTAGCAAAAACTGCACTCAAACTCGCCACCCTCTAATTTTTCAGACGTTTCCTACGGTGCGAACCGAAGTCTGCGGAGTAAGTTCGCGGCTGACCAAAGCGCCGAGGGAACGTATGCGTTTAATGAAAAGCTCCGCTGTAGGGGCAGGCAATCGGGAATCGTCGCACGCTGCTGAAACCACAGTACGCAAACTACTGGAGCAGAACAGCTCCAGCATTGAATGGCGCGATGAGCTCTTGCGCGCCCACCGCGCCATCAGCACCAATCAGGACAATGTCGGCGCGGTCAGGCGCCGTGATTGGGGGCTGGTCAGCCACAAACCTCATGAAGTTGGAGGTGGCGGTTTTTTCTGTACCGCACCTGAACCCGATCCGGTTTACATTCGGAACGTCCCATGGCCTGATCCCCAACCCCGTACCGACCAAATCTTTGCCAAATCCATCAGCACCGCGCCCGGGGGCACGACCAACGCCGGTACCGTCAGCGAGCCCGTCGCCAACGTCGGCAAAGCCATGGTCTTGGCATCCTCAATGGCAGTAGTCGGACGGGGGAAAATCGCCGGGGATCTGATTCTAAGAAGTTTCGTCTGGTCACTGGACGTCGCTGGGACGGCGCTTAAAAACGCGGATGGGCCGGTAGGCCGTGTGCTGATAATGCCCATGGCACCGACCATGCTCGGTGACGGTTGGTTTTACACCGAAGAACAATTGCACGACATGCGTATGGCCACCACGCGTGTTCGCTTTCAGTTCCGCCACGACAGTCAGGGTGCCCTCCAGGTTTACGCTATCCATACCAGCGCCCAGTCAGGGCCGGTGGTCAAAGCCAAATGGAACGCCGATAAAAGCGCCATGGAGGCCCATCTCGGTACGATCACGATCGTCTGGACCCAGAACAATGGCGCAGCGGTTACGGCACCATCCACTTATCCAGGTGTGATCGATGAGCTGGCGAATATCTTCATCCACCCCGTCAGCGAAGGAGTCGACAGCAAGATCGAGGGCGCGTCCATTGATGAGTTGAAGGTCGAGGACTGCATCATCACCTTTCCGGTGGGCGGCGGAATCAAGTCGTTGTACCGGGTCTTTGCTCAACCGATGGTCAACCCGCGGGAAGTGGGCCCCGCCAATGACCTTTCCAGCCAAAGCACAAGGGCTGGGCTGGATATCGATCACATGCCAGCACAAAGGGTATTAAGAGAATATGTGCTGTCACTCAACCCAAACATACTTCCAAAGCTTCTAAAAGAAATTTTGTGAAATGTGCCAAGCATTGCCATTCCACATGAGGTACATCAAAGGTACAGCGAGACATAGGGCGGCAGAAACTCGAAGGCCAAGCAGATTGAGGATGCCGCCGACCTGCGCTCAGCAGTGGACGACCATCTCGATGCAATCAAACCCTTTCTTCTGGAGCAGGGTTTACTGAACAGCAGATCGAAACCGCCTGTACCGATCTGCACACCCTCCATCAGCAACAAGGCTGGTATTGATATGAACGCAGCAATGATTGATGACCTGGTGAAGGCGCTTGGACTGACTTACCGCGAATTGATCGCGTCCGGAATGTATCTTCCCGATGGCCCACCCAAAGTTAGGTTTGAGGGCGACGAGTCCGGTTTTATGTCACCTGCGCCCGGCATAGATTTGAGCTTTTCAGCTGATCAGCAGCTTGAGTGTCTCTATATCTATTTACATAAAGTCCCTCACGAAGACCCCACACATGAAGGAAGATTGCCGTACCAACTCCAACGTCGAATGAATCAATCGTGGGTAAGGTCTCAGTACGGCGAGTCATTAGCATCAAAAGCACCTTTTAAAATGCCGGTACTTGGGATGACTGGTGGCTGGGATATTTATCACCTTCCAGGCACAGCTAAAAACATTGTCACCGTGTTCCAATACAGCGTCGAAATGGAAGTGGATGGAGTCGTTTTCAGGCTGGACGACAATCTCGATGCAATCAAACCCTTTCTTCTGGAGCAGGGTTTACCGAACAGCAGATCGAAACCGCCTGTACCGATCTGCACACCCTCCATCAGCAACAAGGCTGGTATTGATATGAACGCAGCAATGATTGATGACCTGGTGAAGGCGCTTGGACTGACTTACCGCGAATTGATCGCGTCCGGAATGTATCTTCCCGATGGACCACCCAAAGTTATGTTTGAGGGCGACGAGTCCGGTTTTATGTCACCTGCGCCCGGCATAGATTTGAGCTTTTCAGCTGATCAGCAGCTTGAGTGTCTCTATATCTATTTACATAAAGTCCCTCACGAAGACCCCACCTATGAAGGAAGTTTGCCGTACCAACTCCAACGTCGAATGAATCAATCGTGGGTAAGGTCTCAGTACGGCGAGTCATTAGCATCAAAAGCACCTTTTAAAATGCCGGTACTTGGGATGACTGGTGGCTGGGATATTTATCACCTTCCAGGCACAGCTAAAAACATTGTCACCGTGTTCCAATACAACGTCGAAATGGAAGTGGATGGAGTCGTTTTCAGGCTGAACGAAAAATCACACACCTAGCGCATAGTTGCGGCCATTCAGTAAGCCCCGCCACCGTGCGGGGCTTCTCTTCAAACTCGATTAAAAAAACCGCGCCACGGCCAGGCGTGAGACTCAGGGCTCTCTCATAGAGCAACCGATCATTGGATCAACGTGGAGCAACGAACGTGGCCGACAAACTGACCTTCACCCTCAAGTACCCCTTCAAAAACGCTGCCGGTGTGTAACTGAACTCGACGCCCATCAAGCGTCTGAAACGCAAATACATCAGCGCCGTTCAGGCCGCCACCAAAGATGAAGGCGTAATGGAAGACGTGCTCTGCGCGAAAATGCTGGGCCTCACGTTGGAAGACCTCGGCGAGTTCGACATAGTTGACTCCAAGTTAGCCACCGGGGTGTTGCGGGAAATGTCCTTGCGCGACCGCGCTTGTCGGTAAATCCCAAGGTGGTGTCCGTAGCAATCAACGTTTCTTTAGCAGCATCTTCATGTGCTGGCATTGTGTCTCTGTTTCGGTGTTGGTTTCATGCTAGCTGAACATTTGCTGAGCAGAGATGAGTTTGTGGGTTCGAGCATCGTCCATTGACATGCAGCGCAGAATCGCTTTGTTTGGTTAGAAATTTTGTTTTGAAAGCGTTAGGAAGGGATTGTCGGAGGGTAGTGTCTGAAACAGCTCTTCTGGTTTCTCCAGCAAGTAGCCTTTGAGTGTTGCTTTTTTTCGAGGGCCTTCGACCTGACAGATCCAGATGTTCAAGCCGTCGTCACGCGTGCTGTGGACCTTCAATTTCTCGAACTGTTTCTGTACCCAACGTCATTCTTCAATCTCTTGATCGGCACCCTGTGAGATACCAGGAAACTCCTGAGCGTAACGCTGGAAGAGACCTGGCGTTACCAGAAACACTGAGCCGTTCACCGTGTGCACCTTGGCTTTGCTGTCGTTGATGATCAGCTTGTGGCTTAGGATGCCTTCCTTGACCCAATTCAGGAATGTCTGTCCAGGGTTGTCCGACGGGGGATCTGAAATTTCGAGAGCGCTTTCTGAAGGTGAATCACTGCTCTCGGGTTCCGCCGATTCGAACATATCCAGCAACGTTCCGAGGTAGTCAGCATCCTCTATTGCCATTGGATCTGTCGGCGAAAAGCTCTGACGCGATTCTGTACTGACTACCTTGGATACTGTTAGTGATGCCGGAGCGTTAATCGAATGGTCTTCGACTACAACGCTGACCGTTCCGCTAAAAGCTTGGGGGCGGTCCTCATTTTCCCAGATCAGCGCCGGCTGAATTCGCAGAAAGGTGAAGCTTTGCTGCCAGTTTCCTTGTTCAACGAGTGCCGTCCCGATGGCTTTGCCTTCCGGGGTGGACTCGATCAGCCCATGTGACTGGAGTTCGTCGAATACGGCGATATTGGATGTGGGGATGCCCTCAATCGACTGCGACAGCAGATAGGCTCGCAGCTTGTCCGTGACCATCTTGCTGACCAGCCAGAGGGCGTCGTGAGTCAACCAGCCGACGGCACTCGGTTGGTTGAGTTTCAGCTCGTGCTGAACCAGATCACGCAGTGCGCTGATCAAGTGATGTTGCAGCGAATGAATCGGCGCTTTTAACGCCTTGCTCGGGTTACCACCGATGTTCTGCGCGGTGGAGACGCGGTCGGCTTGAATCACCAACTCGCCGAGTACGCCTGCGCGTTCGTATTGACCGGCCAGGACATACAGCAGGCTGGCCCACAGCGACGGAAAGCAGGATCGGGCGGTCGAGAATCTGGGTGTAGAGCAAGTCTGCGGCGGCGCCATGCAAATGGTAGTCGCGACATTTGAGGTAACGAAAACGGTAGGGCTGATCCAGGGAACCCTGCCAGGGATGCCAAAGACCGCCATCCTGGCGTTCGACCTGTAGGTCTACTGCAATCTTGCCAATGTCATGTAGCAGGGCGCCATAAGCAATACCCGCCGACCAAGCGTCAGTCTGGGCGGCTTGGTCTTCGGGCGCGGCGCCGGTGGGCAGCAGGTAGGATTGGCGCAGTTTCAGGCTACAGGCGACCAGTTCTAGGCCTTGGTCGAGCATGCCGCCAAGATAGGCATGATGGTGCGTCTCGCTGGCGGGCAGTTGTTGCACCTGTTCGGCGTAGCGATGAATCGTATTTAAATAGAGCTGGGTGAATTGGTTGTGGGAGAGGGCGGTGTACTGCCAGATGCGATCCAGCAACTGGCGGCGGTGCTCGGCCGCCAACAGGGTATGGGCGAGGTGATCGGAGGTGCGAGCCTGGACACTGCAACTGGCGAACGATTATCCGTTCAGCTACGTACGGAGCAGTCCAAAAAAGAAGTTAACCCTCGCGGGTTTATTTCTATTACTGAATAGTACTAAGAATTAAGGAGTCACCGAGTGAATCATATGAAATTATTGATTTTTACTCTGGTTGTGCTGATAACCAGCACGACTTTTGCCGCAGGCCAGCCTGCCCAAAACTACATTTACTTCCCAAGCCGCGAAACAAACGGTTGGAATATCAGGGAGGACAAGGCTTTGTCCGATCCAAGGTTTAGCGGGGCGCAAATTGTTTATACTTGGCGTAGCTTAGAGCCAGCCAAAGACCAATACAATTTCTCCGAAATCAAGCAGGACATAGCCTATTTGAGTTCTATTGATAAGAAGCTCTGGATACAACTTCAGGAAAAATCCTTCCTGCCAAATGTAAAAAACGTGCCGGACTACCTGTTGCGGGATCCCATCTACAAGGGAGGCGTTCTGAAACAGAGCATGCTATCGGCTCCGGAACGCGATCCTAACAAACCTGAGACTGACGATGAATACGGTTGGTCAGCAAAAATGTGGGAGAAGCCGGTGCGTGACCGCTTTCAAAAGCTGATTACTGTATTGGGGAAGGAGCTGGATGGACAAGTCGAAGGAATAAATTTTAGCGAGAGCTCTATCGAAATTGGCGTCGAGCAGCCAGACGGTACGACCGTCTTTCCAACGGATTTTGATCCAAATGAGTATGTGGGTGCGATCAACTCAAACATGCAGGCGCTGAGTCGTGCTTTCAGGAAGTCGACCCCCATGGTGTACCTGAATTTTCTGCCGGGTGAGTGGCTACCATGGCAGGATAAAGGCTATATGCGTAGTTTATTCGCCGAAGCGAAGAAGCTGAAAATGGGAATAGGGGGACCTGACCTGATGCCCTACCGTAAAAGCCATATGGCGCAAACGTACGGATTACTCAAGGCATATCCGGATACTTTAGTGAAAGGGATGGCAGTTCAGGAGGGCAACTTGCGCCAGATCAACCCCAAGACAGGAAAGAAAAACACGGTTACCGACATTATCGAGTTTTCCAGTAACTACCTCGGGCTGAATTATATCTTCTGGGTAGAGGACGAACCTTATTTTACCAATGAGGTGCTGCAGCAACTGCCACACTAGGTATAGCGGTTAGGGTTTGAAACGCCGGGCTCACAATCCGTGTAATTTTCAATTCAGATTATCTGCGAGTGACCGGTGGGGAGCAATGGAACGAAAAATTAATATGCCCTGGGCTTCTATAGCTGTTGACTCGCCTTAGTACGATTTTACCGAATTCTGTAAGCTCCCATAAAGGGCCGAATGGGCGACAGTGCCGCTGGTCAGTTGCAGATAGCGTGAGTCCGTCTAAATGCAATGCGAGCCCACGCCGTCGAGTGCAAGCTCATTTGCAATTAATGTGAGCCAACAGCTCTGGCTGGTTGCAGGTAATGTGAGCCAAGAATTGCGCTGAATGCGAGCCCGCGTGTTTTGAAACGCGAGCCGCTACACTTACCCGTCCTTTTGGCTTGTGTCCCTTTGTGCGGCTCCAGCGCCCGATGCATCGCATCGGGCGTTTTGTATTTCAAAGACAGGTGTGGATGCTCGCGGTTGTAGATCGAGATCGACTCACTCACCATCTTTTTCGCCTGCATCAAGTCCTGTGGTCGCTGGAGCAAAAGCTCCGTTTTCAATATCCCGTTGATCCGCACTGCCAAGGCGTTTTGGTAGCAGTCATAGCCGTCCGTCATAGAACACCTGATGTCGTGTTTCGCATGCAGGTCCTGGTACATACCCGAGCAATACTGGCTGCCTCTGTCCGAGTGATGAGCCAGAGGCTGTTCCGTCCGGCGCTGTTTCACCGCCCGGCGTAGCGCCTGCGCTACTGATTCGGTGTGCAAGCTTTCATGGACGTGTTAGCCCACGATCTTTCGCGAAAAGGCATCGGTCACCAGGCTCAGATAAGCCACACCTTCCTGAGTGGGAAGGTAGGTGATATCAGCTACCCAGACTTACACAGGGCCGCTTGGAGCGACTTGATCTGGACCTGCTTTGAGCAGGTTTGGATGACGACGAAAGCGATGATGGCTGTCGGTCGTCTTGTGGTAAGCGCGTTTACCTGCCACCCACAAACGCCTTTCGCGCAGAATTGAAAACAACCGATCTCGACCTACTTGCAGCTCAGGTCGAGGTTGGCAATGCAGCAAGTAATGCAGCTTTCGGGTGCCCAGGCATGGTGGTCGCTGACGCTTTTGCTGAACAAAATCGGCAACTTGCTGATCCAGAGTAACTGTCCGGGCAACACACCTTCCAGATGCCATCGCTTAGGGCGATGGAGTTCACCTAAATTTGGTGTCCACTATATTGGCTAATTTGGAGAACGGTAAGGAGTGGGGGCTGACCGGATGGTTAGTGCGCCAGTTAAAGCTGGCGGAGGCTAGTCGATGAAAGTTCGATACTGGAAAGAAATGGCGAATCAACCAGACCCCGAGTCATGCATGTTGCACTTTGAAGTGCAGGGTGAAGCGTTGACAGGGGAAAACGATGGGCCAGCCATTGAGCCGCGAAATCACAAGTCCGGGATGCCGATGCTGTTAAGCGAAGCAGAAGGCAACACGGAGCATGGCGTTTTACGCCAGTCATGCTCTGATCCTGCGCGGTCGGAGATCCTGTGCACGTCGGGAAGTCCTTCGCACAGAAATTGGGAGATCTCAGCGGTGCCCGGTGCGCAAGCACCGGGCGGAGCAGGAAAGACCAAAAGCCGTAATCCTGTTGTCCACGTCGCTGAGAAGTCGGATACGTCCGTAGTACCTGAGAAGCCATCGAACAAAGGGCCTGGCCCGGCGGAGATAGTGGAGGAAAGGGACGTAGCCAAGGGGAATACCGACAGGCCCCCCGCGCCTCGGACACTGAGCCGGATCAGCTGCGCGTCGATGGGACTTGAAGGTGTACGTGAAGCAGCCCGAAGGAACAAGGGCATGCAGTTCACGGCATTGCTGCATCACACACACCGCAGTTATTGGCGCAGAGCTTCTATGCCCTGCGTCGCGATGCAGCGGTGGGCGTGGACGGCATGTCGTGGCGAGAATACGAGCAAGGTCTTCTCCAGCGGGTGAGCAAGTTGCACGCAGGACTCCACAGTGGAGCCTATCGGGCAACGCCGTCACGACGGGTCTATCTCCCCAAAGCCGACGGCAGGCTGCGTCCGCTGGGTATTGCCTCTCTGGAGGACAAGATCGTGCAGTAGGCAGTTGTTACTGTTCTGCATGCGATCTATGAAGAGGACTTCCTCGGATTCTCGTATGGGTTTTGGCCGGCGCGCAGCCAGCACGATGCGCTGGATGCGTTAACAGTCGCGCTCAAGGGCCAGAAGGAGAACTGGATATAGGATGCGGATATCACGTCGTTCTTTGATGAGATCGACCATGGATGGATGCTGATGTTTCTAGGACACCGGATTGCAGACCGACGCCTGCTCGGACTTATCTGCAAATGGCTTCAGGCGGAGGTTATGGAGGATGGCCGTAGGGTGGCTGCGACCAAGGGAAGTCCCCAAGGGGCAGTGATCTCGCCGTTGTTGGCGAATATCTATCTTCACTACGTGCTGGATCTATGGGTAAGGCAGTGGCGCCAACGGCATGCCCGTGGCGAGATGATTGTCGTAGATGACTTCGCCGGACGGATACAACTGCACCCCAGTAACGCCAACCCATTGAGCCAATGTTGAACGTGGAATCGTCAAGCCGGCACGACCGAAAATCGATTCCTGACGATAAAGAGGCAGATGGTCGGCAAACTTCGCGATCATGACGTGGGCAAGTAACCCGGCAGTCGGGATGCCTTTATCGATGATCTGTGCCGGAACGGGGGCCTGGGTCAGCGTTTCGCAGTCATTACATACCCGAGGCAGGAGCCGTATGCGGTAGTTCCGCATGTACGGATCTATACGGGGGGCAGGCAAATGCCATCCCTACCGTGACCTTTTCGGATTGATTTTCGACGATAGCGCGCGTCTGACTGGGGGCGCAGTCGTGTAAACACATCGCGTCATTGTGGGAACGGCCTAGTGTCCTGAGTTAGAAGT
>NZ_JAGGOG010000042.1 GCF_018614655.1 Pseudomonas fluorescens
CGCTCCGCATCGCTGAGCACCAGTTCGGTCTTAGGTCTGCCTCTCATAGATGAGCACCTCGTTGTGTTAGCACACGACACAGTTGATCAAGGCAAATCACATTAGTTCAACGAACTTTTAACTCAGGACACTAGATCATGTCCACGTTGGTCGTACGTTCATCGACAAAGCGTCGGGCAGGACATTCAACGGCAGCAGCTCGATGCATTGCTCGCATTTGTCCACGAAGGCGATACCGTTGTCGTGCACAGCATGGACCGAATGGACACGCAGCCTTGACGATTTACGCGGTATGTCTAGGAGCTGGATAAACGTGGTATTCGCATCGAGAAGCATTGATGTTTATTGGCAATGATTCACCGATGCTCAAGTTGATGCCTTCGGTGATGGGAGCTTTCGCAGAATTCGAGCGAGCCTTGATTCGTGAACGACAGCGCGAAAGCATAGCACTAGCCAAGCAACGTGGTGTCTATCACTAAAAAATCAATCAGCCCTGAACGGATTGCTGAATTACGTCAGCGGCTGGCTGAGGGGGAAACCAAGGTGCAGGTTGCACGCGACTTCGGCATTAGCCGTGAGACGCTGTACACCTACCTGGCGAAAGCTGACAGCGATACCGCTCGCGCAACATAAGCAGATCCCAGTCGATTCGCTATTGCAACTGCGACAGCGGCTGGATTTTTTGTCCCGCAAAAGCCCTGAGCGCGCTAGGCAAGCTCAGGCGGTTGCCGAGTCGGCGTGTTGCCTACGACGGTCTATCGCTCACTGCATGCCTTCAACAAGCCTCACGCGGTGCATCAAGCTGATCACGATAAACCACGCATCCTTCCAGCCGTCGAGTTAGAGCGTTATTGCGACCTGGTTGCTGCGTTGAAACTGTGCACCACCAACAAGAACAATCGTCACCTGTCCACGGCCCACGCGATCAAGCTGCTGGAGGAATTCGGGTTGAGACGAAACAAGGATTAGTAAAGGCCCCTAAGGGCTGTTATCCAGGTTACATCGGGCCTTTCATTCGCCGCGCGAAGCACGTCGACGACGAATCACCGGCGCCGATGGAAGCGCTGCCAGGCGCGTTTGGGCTAATCCCGACTTGGAGCAAGGACACCAAAATTGTTCGCAGCACCTACAACTGCCGATCGGAGACGGCCAGCCAAAAAGCCGGCGTTTTCGCACAGCTTGGCGGAAGGCCCAGCACTGCATTATCCCTGCAGCGGCCATTTATGAATTTGACTGGCGAACGGTAAGTCGATTGGAGGAGCCTAGAGAATTCGGAAAAAATCGTACTACATGGGCTCCCCCATTGAGCACAAGCCCAATAGCTTCTGTTTTACTCTCTGCTGCGCGTGCCGAATCGACGTAAGAAGGTGAAGGACTGCGGTACTACAAAGGGTCATGTTGAGCTGATGGCTCGGCCCCTGATCAAAGACGCACGTGAAGGCCCTGTTCGCTAACCGGGAATGAAATCTCCTTACGACTTCCAGGTACACCCCACGCAGGTCCAACCCGCTTCACACCAACGACGGCAGTGCACATTAATCGGTTTATCCGCTCATGATTCCCTGCTTTGTAACCTCAAAGGACCCTCAATAAGGGGCTCAGGTTTTCACGCGCCAGTTGGCTCTGCCTGTTCAGGCTTGAACGTGTCGCCGTAATGAAGGACGGCCCTGGGCATTCTCGCATTGTTGGCGGCAATCGCCACGGCGGCACGCCAGTCACCACTGGTGCGCCATAAGGTTGCCGATCCCACGACTCAGAGGATCCCGCTTATCGCCCAAATTAGCCATGACAGACCGGGCTCCCAGTACCAGCAGCCTGCAAATAGGCATCCTCGGCTTTCGTGATACTCCCCAAGCGCTGCTTTCCACCGCTATTGAATTGACCCGGCGTCAGTCCGAGCCATGCAGCCCCTTGACGACCGTTCCTGAAATCGCGCCCATCGCCAATACTGGCCACCAAGGCACTCGCAGTGGTCGAGCCGACACCACGCAATTGCAGCAACCGACGGCTACGCTCATTTTCACGAGCGATCTGATTTATGGCTCGATCAAGTTCTAGCAGACGATCTTCGATATGGCTGGTGTGCTCCAACAGCTCACTCATGCACCGTCTCGCCCAGCCAGGCAAGCTGTCCAGATAAGGGCCAATCTCTTTTCTCAACCGTTCTGGACTTTGTGGCATAACCACGCCGAATTCAGACAGTAATCCCCGCAGTCGGTTGTACGTAGAGGTGCGTTCCTCGATGAATCCCTGGCGGGTTCGATGAAGGCAAAGAGTGGTCTGCTGATGCTCGTCTTTAACAGGGACAACCCGCATGCTGGGTCGGGTAACCGCCTCGTAGATCGCTGCCGCATCTGCGGCATCGTTCTTGCCGCGTTTACCTGACATTCGATAAGGCGCAACAAGTTTAGGCGCCATCAATTTGATCGTATGGCCATGCTGGGCAAACACTCTTGCCCAGTGATGAGCGCCTTTGCAAGTCCTCATACCAATCAAGCACGGGGGGGTAACTGGGCGATCAATCGCACCAATTGGTCCCGCGCGACCTTCGGGTTTCACCAAGGTTGCTTTACCAGCTTCATCAATGCTATGAACCGCAAATAGGGCCTTGGCTAGATCGATTCCCACCGTAATAATTGGCATGAGCTTCCCTCCTGTGGTTTTGATGCAAATTTGAAATCTTCATCATGGCACTTGGATGCCGATTCGCGACTTTCGCCGCGGCCTAGGACGGGGAAGTCCCTTTCATTCGCTAAGGTAATCAGGGGGAGGGGTGTCCGCAAACGATCGGTTTCCGCCCCCCCCTACTGAGTCTGTTTTCGGTCAACGGCGACACTCAGTACCTGCTCCAGCGATTTACGACAAGCAGCCAGCACTAGTAACCCGGGTAAAGCAGCAACTGTAGCGATCAAGTAAAGCTGGGCCCAGCCATAAAACTCGACTATCCACACGGCCACTGGCCCGATATAGACCCGGCCGATAGAGGCCAGCGCCGATAACAACGCAAACTGGGTGGCGGAAAATGACCGATTGCAGAGCGTCATCAGTAGCGCGACAAAGGCAGCAGAACCCATTCCAGCGCAAAAATTCTCCAGAAAGACCACACTGCCCATAGTTACCAGGTTTTTACTCGTGATTGCCAACAACCAGTAACCCATATTAGAGATTGCCTGGAGAATACCGAATAGCATGAGTGCGTTGAACAGTCGTAGGCGTTGCATCAGCCCCCCGCCAAAAAGTACACCGAGCAACGTTGCGAACAGACCCAAACTATTGTTCCACGTTCCTACTTCGCCGACCTCAAAACCGACACTGCGAATCAGAAATGTAATACTCAAACTACTGACAAAACCATCTCCTATCTTATAGAACACAATTAACGTCAGGACCAACCAAGCATTATTTCGCCCGAAGAAGTCCCTAAAAGGTTCAACCACTGCTTGTTTCAAATTGACTGGGCCGCAAACTGGTTGATCGGGCTCCTTCGCTAGTAAGGTGACAATCATACAGAGCAGAATAAGCCCTGCCATTAACCAATAGGTAGATTGCCAGCCGAAATAACGGTCAGCCAACCAAAGTGCCAGTCCGCCGGAACACAGCATGGCCAGCCGGTAGCCGATCACAGACAGCGCTGCACCTCTACCACGCTCTTGTGCTGTTAATAGATCAGTTTTATATGCATCGAACACGATATCTTGGGACGCCGAGCAAAAGGCAACCGTCACGGCAAATACAGCCAGCCAACCCAGCTGTTGCGTAGGGTTTACCCAGCCCATGGCAAGGATTGCGAAAACTAGTAGACCTTGGCAGATCAACAGCCAGCCCCGGCGGCGCCCAAGGAATGGCGGTGTATAACGGTCCATGAAAGGCGCCCATAAAAACTTGAACACATACGCTTGACCGACCAGGGAAAAGATACCAATAGTTTTTAGGTCAATCTCTTCGCTGGCCATCCAAGTTTGCAACGTGCTGGAAGTCAACGCCAGAGGTAATCCCGAAGAGAATGCCAACAACAGAAGTACGGCAGAGTGGTGTTGTCTAAAAAACGGGAAGTATGATTTCATACATTGAATCACATACTACACAGGGCGCGATGGAGAGGTAACCAATTGATATCTTGCCGCAATAATTTTTCGGCCTCTAGCAGCCCTAATGGCTCGTTGCCATTTCCATGAATCAAAATGATGCTGCCTGGATGCGGCCGCTCCCCCTTTGCCAGCCAGGCATTACTTCCTACAGGCAAAAGGCAAATCTCATTCAATTTTTTTATAGCGTGCTCATTTGCAACCAACCCTGGAAATCGGAAAAACACTGAAGGTGATTGGCCTGCTTGCAGGAGCATTTTCTCCACCGCTAATAATTCATAATTTAGGTTCGTATGCCTTTCCAGCAAAAAATTTTCCTCCAAAGGCTGATCTTTATAATAAATATGGCTGAATGAATGATTGACCCAGGTTATCTCGAGCCTGCAGTTTAATTGCTGCCCTAATAGCCATTCAAATGCATCTCGGTGTTCGACCATCCAGAGCCCACTCAGACATAATGCCACGGGAAATGGCCGTTGAGTCGATTCGGAAATGGATACTAGCCTGTTAAAAAAATCGACATCGAATTTTTTAGCTGAAGGACATAGATCAACAGTAAGAAACATGCCATCAACTTGCTTTTCAGCCTGAGTCAGGCCGTAATTCTGAATCCAGTAGTTCGGTTGAGAGTATTTTTTTAGAGCCGTTAAATAAGGCAAGCTCTCAATTACGCAATGTTCGAAATAATCAGTTCTACCGTCATTTGATAATTTTCGGTAATGGAAGGCATTCGCCTTGCTTGCTTCACTTGAACAGGAGACCGGATCAATTACCAGGAAAAACAGCTCACCCATGAGGCAGTAACTTCTGATTGCGATTTTAAGCTGTTGTTTGTTGTTGTATACCGGGATAAATATAACCTGATACTCTGTAATCATCGTATTTTCTCCAGCCTCGTTGAATTCAACCTTGAATAGTGGTATTCAGTTGCACAACAACCTCAGGAAAGATTTGGAAAAGCTCCATTTTATAAAAGCAAAGCCAAAAACACACGTTCATCTAGACCAACGATTACAAAAATGGGCACCCAGAGTTACATAGATAAGTTAACCCCCATCTTATAGTGTTTTTTGATTACTCATTAAGCGGTATCCTTTTGTTATAGGCATGTAGAATTGCGCACTATACACACATGATTGCATGCATTGAATACGCGGAAGCGCAATTGTATTAGTGATACTGTATGGCTTCAGCAAGCTATACCAAGCACAGTAGGAACACCACATACAATATGTATCTACATGTTATGTAGACAACCTCATGTCGTGAGCGGATGTAGTGGCTCCGCTCGCCAAGGCGAGCGATGAACTTGGTCAACGCAAAATATGGAAATGAGCCAGGCCTCAAGGCTTATACCCACATCAACGATCAATTCGCGCCGTTCGCGTCACAGGCAATTCATGCGACAGTCAGCGAAGTGCCTTACATTCTCGATGATTTGCTAATGAATGAGGCCGGGCTCCAGACTGAGGACAATTAGTTGCCACACACAAATCCATACGTGCGTAACTATCGCATACGGCTCCGGCCTCAGCTATATGGTCCAAAGCGATTATCCTGGTGTGGGCGTGCATTTCTGAGGCAAGGCGAAAACCAAAGACGTAGATAGTGTTCGCAAAAGGTCGACTTAGAGGGGGAACCCATTTTAAACAAGCGACCACTTATCGGCTTTCGACTCAGTTAAGAGCCTGCCATGATACCTCCGCATTTGCGCGCCTCTATGACTCTCTCCCCTCCCCTGAATAGAACGCCCTTGGAGCTCCGCACGACGCCAGCCCTCCTCAGCTCTTATGATAAGGCACGCGAGCTCAATCAACAGACTCAGGCCTTAGTGCATTTGGCCAAGGCACTTGTGAGCTTTTCACACCAACGGATGAGCATGTGTTTTGGCGGACGCTTCGATAACCAGAAACTCATGACTCAGATTGCAGCTCTCAACGCATCGCCGGCCATGTCTCCTGCGGCGGTGGAGCAGGACAGAGTCTTCATGCGTCAAGTCGCGGACCTACTCTTGAGGCCAGTAGAGGGCAGGCCCGCACTGACCACTTATGAACAACACATCACGGGTGATCAGTTGGACCACTGGCATCGAGAAGCTGCTGGCACTTACAAAATTCTGCACCAGCTCGCTACGAGCATTGTCGAAATATTACGACATCAACGATGGGCGACCGCGGCTCAGCTGACCGAGCATCTGTCCAAAAGCGTCAAGACTGAAGATACGCAAGGCCCACAGGGCTCGAAAGGAGATAGGCGTACTGAGTTGTCCACACGAGTATCAGATGCTTGGTACAACGCCTCGCCGCGCCAGGTCACTGCGATCGCGTCTGCGGGAATGCCAGTGGTAGCCGACACCTCCCTTCTACAGAAACTGGCGACCGTGCTTGTACCTCAAGCCCCTCTGGCCGCCGGGGCGGCGCAGGTCATTCGAGAGCGACCTCAATCCCTCTCGAGTAGCCCTAGCGCAGAAAAAATAGCCTCAGTATCAAGAGTTAAACGGATGACTGGGAGTTTGGCGGGCGTCACTTCGCAGCCGGCCGGCACACCTGAGCGCATGACCGAGCAGATCAACGATTTAAAGCGCTTGCAGCATGAGATGTTTCGTCTCAACAGCCTTATGCCCACACCTTGGGAGGTGCTAGAAAAGCAATTTAATGCATGGCGCCGCAAAGAACTTCTACCGTTGTTTCCCGAGATCATGAGCGCGGAGCAATCCGTCCTCATTTATGATGAAAATGGCAATTTAAATGATGAAATCACTTTACCGAACCTGTTTCTAAAGGCGATCTCAGGCAATCCACTGCCCGACCTCGCTAGGTTCGATATCGTCAATAATGGCAAGACTCGTTCAATCCCAGACGCCTTGAACACCCTGGATGTCAAAAACAAGATCAAAGACTTTCTAGCGCAGGCATCACCTGCACAGTTCGCCGCACATATGATGAATGCATTGAATGAGTTCTGGGAGCAACCGTCAAATTATGTCCAAGGTCGGTTGGTCAAAGACTGGTTAGGGAGGGAGTTTGCTAACCAGCTGTGGTCCCAGGCTAACTTGAGGTTCCAACAAGGAAGCCTCAGCACGGAGATGTTGCGCGCCATTGAGCAGGTCACAACTCGGCCAGATGCACAATCGCGCGAACAGTTGCCAGCCTCGATGCGGCCCGCAGTGTATTCCCTGCATAATACGTCCTCGATTGGCGGTAGCGACTATGGTCAGGCGGTGCCAGGAACGTTTGTCATCACTGAACGTGACAGCCTCAACGACCCCGGACTGTCTGTGCTATGGCGACCCGGTCAGCCGATGAAACAGTTTAAAACCCTGGAAGCACTGGTCCATGAGGTGAAATTCAGTGGGGTAGTTGCGCAGGAGCCGTTTCTGGTTCCCGTTCAGGAAAACCTGTTCAGCCGGAGGGTAGCCGACTTGCGTCAACAACAAGTCACGCAGTTCTTCAATGCCCTAACGAATATGCCCAAGAGCAACGTCAGCCCATGGCTGGAAACCGAAGGGAGGCTTTCAGTTGAGATGAATGACTTTCTGGATCTTTCACCGACGGCCCTTGCGTCCAAGCCCGACACGAGCAGCACAGAGCTTGCTCTTTTTGAACAGGTCATGCCCGCTTGGCTGATCTCCGCTTCCGAGCAAGAGCAGACACAGTTGCGCGAGCTCAGCCAAGCAACCGTTCAACACTATGAGCGGTTCGTGGAAACCAGCGCGAAAGCCCAGCAGCAACCACTTACGGTTTTGCTGGCCGAATTTAAAAATACCGGTTTGCCCGGCACCGTCAACGAATACCGAGTGGTCCACTCGGAGGTGCTACCCGGCATGCGTACCCCAACGTCTGTCAGCTTGACCTTACCACAAGCAGTGTTAAGCGGAAGCGCATTCGCGCTGGACAGTATTCGGCTGTTTCGCAATGAAAAAGAGCTCCCGGCAGCCCAGTTGGATATTGTCAAAAATCTGCTGAATAATCCGTCCCTGCGCATGTCAGCGAGTGAACGTTTAGTACAATTGCAGACGCATCTTCCCGCATTGCAAGCGGATTACGCCCAAGCATTAGAAGCAGAACTCAAGCGTGACATGCTGGAAGCCAAACTCAAAGGACATTTGACTGGCCCTGGTGCGTACATTACAGGCCATGAGGTGATCGACGCCGCGCTGAATAACGACCCGAACGTTCAAGTCGGCCAACTGCAACTGTCGACCAATCCCAAGGGGGGCGGCGTCACCACCACAATGACTTCTTGGCTGGTTTTTGTGCGAAAACATGCCGATGGAAAAGATAATGGAGTGGTGCTTTACCGTCCACAAGATGGAGCTATCACGAGCTATGCCTCTCGCCAGGAACTCTACCAATATTGGGACCAAACTCGGCTGTTTCAAGACTTGGCGGGCCAGATGGAAGCGACTCCGCCGCCAGGATCCTTCGCACATACCGTCCTGCAAGACACCGCCCCCCAGGATCGACATGCAATGCAGCTGTTCTTCGCGGTCCAGGCCGGTAGCACACCCTTGCAGACAGAATGGCTTTTGGAATTTAAACCCTTCCCTGCCGGTGAGAAGAGCCACCTAGAGAATTGGGCTACCAATCGGCTGGAGAACATCATTCGGCAGATGCAGCCGCTGGCCAGAGCTCCAGACTTGTTGAAACAACAAGCTATCGCATCAGCCATTGAACAGCGTTATACACAGTTTGTGAAAAAGAACATCCCCTCATTTGTAGCCTTCACCCAAAAGTATGAAAGCCTCGAACTCACCAGGTTCTTGCAGCAGCACGGAACATTAGCTCTCGGCAGAACAGTTGATGCCCGCAAGGTCTCCATAGAGTTCAAAAATTATAAAATGCCTTGGACCGAGTGGGTGCAGAAAGATGAGTTTCGATGTACTAATCAGCGACATTTCATGGCGGGCGCCAAGTTTGAAGTCGATGATCCGTCGCTTAGCCCTCAGATAAATGCCCAGTTAACCCGTGTCCTCAATAACGAACTTAAAGATCCTGTGCACTTAAAGTTATGCCAGACCTATATCGGCGCCCGATACATCCAGTTTCTCAAGCAACGTTTACAGCCCAATGACCCGATCGGCCAAGAGTTTCGCGAGCTCAGCGAGGCATCGACGCGCACCCAGTTATGCCTCACGCTCGAGGCTGAGAAGGCCAATGGTCGAATCTCCTCCGCAGACTATCAGTGGATGAAACCACTGCTGGGCAACTTGCCGCATAGTACCGAGAGGCGCAATACACGACTGAGCCAATTTCAGATCGCCGGACGTCGTATTCCGGACGTGTTGGTATTATCTCAACTCAGTAACACCGGACGAGATCGAGCATCTCCCGTAGTGCACAACGATTTTGTTTTTCTCCCCCAGGGCCCATACGGCAACGAGCTGATACCCCGGGCGCAATATCAACAGTTGTTGGAAACCCCAGTCTATCGGGACAACCTAATCGCACGCGTGCGTATTGAAGATCATGTAGCGGTTGATCAAATCCTCAAAGGAGTACGCGATAAACACGCGCCAACGGCGTTGGTGGGCAGCTTTGGTGACTTTAGCAACCAGCGCCTGCAGGACATGATCGATAACACCGACGAACTAACCACGAGCCGTGCTGAAGAAGCCTGGGGACTCATCATCCAGGGACTGCGTTATGTCACAACGGCGATTTGCGTAGTTGGCACCGGGGGTTTGGGAACGGTTGCCTGTGCAATTGGGACTGCTATTTTAATGGGCATTGATGTCAAGGCCGCGGTTGACAAGCTGCGGCGAGGTGACCAAATGGGCGCCCTTGAAGACCTATTGCTTTTGGGGCTTGATGCCTTGGATATTGGCAAGGGCCTGCAAGTCCTTAAGGGTCTAACGCCGAAAAAGCTAATGCATTGGACAGGGTTAAGTCAGCTCAAAAACGTCGAAGAGGTAAAGCAGGCGATGCGCACGTTTGCGGAGCAAAATACAGCGTTCACACCCAATGGCCGGCTCAAGACAACGTCGGCAAGTACAGGAATTGAGCCGCAGATGATGGACCGTCCAGGTAAGGCGAGTACCGGGACCTTTTATACTCATGACGGAAAGACATTTATCAAGGATCAGGGCCGGGTCTTTGAGGTTTATTCGGACAATAGTTGGAACACGATACGGCTACGGGATCCACAACATCCCAACCGCCTGGGTCCACCATTAGAAAATCAAGATGGCATTTGGCGGGCACAAGTGAATCAGACTAGTAACCCTCAGTCGTTAATAGCGCCAATGCAGGACCGCAGCTGGAATCCAGTGAAAAATTGGCGAGTTGACAATGTCAATAAAAGCACACTGGAGCCCACACAGTACCCGGAGCATTTTAAAGTAAAAGGCAAACAAACTTATTATCAAAAATCGGGAGATGATTTCTACCTAAGCGGTATACGCAATGGCAATCCAATTATCTACAAACAAGGAGACATCACTCATGCCCGGGAGGTGGAACTTGTGAACGGTCGATTGATTGTCAGACCAGAAGGAAAGTTAAAGGGCGGGACTGCCGGCGCCCGAGAAGGAACACCTAATAGAGAGGTTTTGCCTCCACCACGCCCGGGCACCACGGCTCAAAAAACGGATCCAAATTTGCAAAACAATGCATTCGAACCGATTGTTTTGGTCCGCCCGCAAATGCCAAGTAATGCTGCTTCCGCGAACTGGAAAATTGAAGACTATATTGATACACGCGCTCTAAGCAACGAAATAAGCTCAATGTATGGCACAAAAAAAATGAACCTTGATATCAAAGGCGTATCCCACGAGGGTGTTTTAGATCAAATAAAAACCATGCCTGGTTATGAAAACATGGCGTTTGACAGCGTGCAGCGCAACACAAATCCGGCGGCCTGGACTTCACCAAAGGGAACTATCTACATGGGAGTTACCGCCCCAGACTACACCCTTAATGGTAAGTTAGACGCGGACAAAATACGATCAACCATTATCCACGAGAGTATACACGCATCCTCCTTCAAGCATACTGGCTTTCAGCACGCAACGGACACCTCTATCGCCAACAGCAACTACGATGAATACATCACCGATTACTTTGCGGAAAAAATCTTCAAAAAACTCTATCCTGAAGGGACGTATAAAACTGCGTATTTCACAAGCAATGTACGTGGCGAAAGCATGCACTGGGGCGGAAACATGGTTAAATTCATGATCGACTCGGGACACATTACCGAGGCAGAACTTATTTACAGGTATTTCAATACCGGAGAACTGCCAGCTCTTTCGAAAGAATTATTAGAGAAATGGAAGGACTTTGCGAAGCAAAATAAGAGACCACTGTTAATCAATCACAAAGGATAAAATCTGCGACGCGCCGCCCGTCGTCCTCGTGATGCGTCCTACTGTCAACCTAGCCCAATATGAGCCTTGTCGGCACCGATATAATCCTCCAATGGCAAACGTAACCCGCATCGTTGAACACCGCCGCCCGAAGTTCACTGCCAAGTATCACCACCGCTGTCCGTCGCCGACTCCGCCGGCGGACAGCGGACTTTGCGACGGTTTCCGACCATGTTATGCGATGGAACTGGAGGTATCTGGCTCGGATGGGGCAAACCTCCCGCCCCGCCTGGTGATTGGCTCTTTAGTCAGTTCGCCGGGCACTCAGCTTAGGCTCATGGGTGGTCGGCTACTTTAGCGACTATCCTATAATCGCCATCTCCAACGCGGGGATGAGTATTGATTTGTTCTGGCTGAGTTATTGAAGTAGCACCTCCTGCCTTGGCGTTGTGGATTTCGACGCCCCCCCCCAACTGTTCTGACAACCCGGGAATATTAACAGATTCTTTCATATGCATCTGACCAATGAGCGCGATCCAGTTGCCCGGATGAGATCCTTGGTCAGCTGTTATCGTGCTCGCAGCTAAGCGATTCATCATTCTAAGCCGATATTGGGTCTTTTCGTGATCGCTAAGATTTAGACTCAATGCAGGATGCTCCGGATTATTTACGTACTGATCATCAATACCATAAACTCTAACACCAGAGCTTTGGCCTTATCGTAGGTGTCAGTGGCTCTATAGGGATAACCGAAACCGTCTCTCTTCCCATCACCAGCGTTATCTTCGTTATTTAAAAACGGTCGCACCATTTGTTCTACGCTCAGTGACCTCCCAGGTATTGAATCCTTCAACACAAAGTGATCTGCGGGCCAAGCAATAGAAGAACTGGGCAATGCCGCTCAGGACAAGGCGATCCGTTCTCGGTAACACTTGCTCTGACCGGCTTCGTGATGATGCCCAAACTCATGACTGGAACGAGAGGACTCGGCAACTGATCATTGCACCACGGCCGGTTGTTCGCTATGAGTGAGGCATGGTTGTAGCTGGCCAAGACACGTATACTCGCACGCCGACGGACGGCTTGGTTTTGTCTACACCCTCCTAGTGTCCTGAGTTAGAAGT
>NZ_JAGGOG010000043.1 GCF_018614655.1 Pseudomonas fluorescens
TAACCGCTCAGGCCACTAGGCATATCGACCTCCATTGCTCTATGGAGGTCACCTTACGGTTCATCAGCCTTCAGGAAAAATCACCCTGCTCGATAGTCGACATCACTGTCATCGAGGCATGAGGGCAATGCAGCGATCAGTCGACCACCTGATCAAGCATGTTCACCACTTCATGTTCGTTAAGCAGGCCCTTGTGCACCAGGTTTTCCGCCAGCAGGGACAGGAACTTGGCGCAGCGGTGGCCTTCCAGGTGCTTGAGTTCGGTCAAGACGCTGTAAACCTTGCTGGACGTACAGAGTCCGGCGGTGCGGTGCGGGTTTTGTGTGGGCATGGGCGATCGTCCTTGTTGTTATCACGCGCTTGGATGGACAGTTTCGATAGTGAAAGCCTGCCATGACACAAACATGACAGCGCCTGACGGGATCGGGCAAGTGGATAGTGAGGTCTATCATGTCGGATTGAGCCACAGTCACTGTCCTCATAACGACCTTGGCAAGATTTATTCAGACCTGTCGACCTAAAAAGTTGCCCCGTGCTTCCCGGCGGATTATGGCCAGCACACGCTTCATTCTTCGGCGGGAAGCTTCTCGCCGCCGTAGTGACCCAGGAGTTTCAGGCGTTTTTCCTCGACCCAGCCGGTAAAGTCCTGACCGTCCTTGGCGATGTACATGACTTGGGCCCAGCCGCTGTCGCTGGACGCGTATACCGTCAGGCCGTCGTTGGGAATCACGTAGACTTTTTTATTCATGCAAGCTGCATTCGGGCCACTGTGGAAATACAGACGGCCTTCGCCGATGACTTTGGCCTCCAGTGGCGGGCGGTACTCGGCGGCTTCCAGGGAGACGTTGTCGCTCAGGGCTTCGCAGTCCACAGGCGCTTCGGCGTGGGCCAGCAGCGGTAGCAGGGACAGTAATCCATACAGAGGCAGGAGGCGCAGAGGTCGGTCCATCGCAGGGGATCATCCATGAGGGAGATGGCCCTATGGTAATGAGAAAGGCTCGACCTGGTCATCCATGAAGCACAAAAAAAGCCCCGCATGTTCTGCGAGGCCTGTTCAGGTATTTCAGCTCAAGGTTACCAGCCGCGGCGGTAGTAGCCGTGTGGAGGACCATAGTAGCCACGCGGTGGGCCGTAATAGACCGGCGCCGGGCGGTAGTAAACCTGTTGCTGCACATACACCGGAGGTGGCGGTGCGTAGTACACCGGCTGCGGCTGTACATACACCGGTTGCGGTTGGACATAGACCGGTTGTTGCACATAGACCGGCCGGGACTGGCTGGCAATCACCGAGCCCACTACAGCGGCACCGACAACAGCACCAAAGACGGCCGGGCCACCCCAACCACCACCGTGGGCAGAGGCCTGACCTGCTACAGCGAGTGCACCGATAAGCAAGGCGATCTTGGGGATTTTACGAATCATGGTCATTCCTCGGTTAGCCCCTGCGCTCGTGGTCTGCAATCAATAGACTCAAGGATTGTCGCGGGGATACTTTTAAGACAGCGTATTTCTGGAAAACAGCACGGCTGTTGGGTAAATGTTGTGTAAGGTCTGTACCGATTGGCTTACAAATCCTGTGCAGTGCTGTGCTAATAATCCGCGACAAGCCGCCCGCACGGGTATCCCCGTCCATCCGAAACGTCCTGAGAATGGCTTCAAGGAGTTACACATGCTGATGAACCCCAACAAGGACACCCAACTGTGCATGTCACTGTCGGGGCGCCCCGGGAATTTTGGCCTGCGCTTTCACAACCACCTTTATGAACAACTGGGTCTGAACTTCTACTACAAGGCGTTCAGCAGCCAGGACCTGCCCGGCGCCGTGGGTGGTATTCGCGCCTTGGGTATTCGCGGTTGTGGCGTTTCCATGCCGTTCAAGGAGGCCTGCATTGCCCTGGTGGATGAGCTGGACGACTCCGCCCGGGCTATCGCCTCGATCAATACCATCGTCAACACCGCCGGACATCTCAAGGCCTACAACACTGACTACATCGCCATCGAGCAACTGCTGAAAAAGCATGCGGTGCCCACGTCCTCGACGTTTGCCTTGCGGGGCAGCGGCGGGATGGCCAAGGCGGTGGCCAGCGCCTTGCGCGATGGCGGGTATGCCAAGGGTGTGATCGTTGCGCGCAATGAAGCGGCGGGCAGGGCGCTGGCACAGAGCCTGGGTTACGAGTGGCAGGCGGAACTGGGCGACTTGCGCCCGCAGATGTTGATCAACGTGACGCCCATCGGCATGACCGGTGGCCCGGAGGCCGATCACTTGGCCTTTGATGCCGAAGCGGTTGATTGTGCGGAGATTGTGTTCGATGTAGTAGCGATTCCCGCTGAAACGCCGTTGATCGTGCGTGGTCGGGCTAAGGGTAAGCGGGTGATTACCGGCCTGGAAGTGATCGCCATCCAGGCGTTGGAGCAGTTTGTGTTGTACACAGGTGTCCGGCCAACGGATGAGCAGTTTCAGGCGGCCGTGGCGTTCGCGCGAAGCTGAATGCTGAACCTTGGAATGAGGGCTGTTGTGGGAAGAGGGCTTTTGTGGCGAGGGGGCTTGTCCCCCGTTGGGCTGCGCAGCAGCCCCAATAAGGACTACGAGTACTTTCAGACAGAACTCAGTGACAGGTTTTTAGGGCCGCTTCGCGCCCCAACGGGGGACAAGCCCCCTCGCCACAACAAGCGTGCTCACACTGGGTTACTCCAGCCGCGAGAGGCGCTCTTCCAACGCCGCAATCCGCGCCTCCAACTCTTCAATCCGCTCCAGCGAAACCCCACCACCGGCACTGCGTTCCCCTGGATTACCGCGAGCCGCGAGGATCGCCTCGATGTCCGCCGGATCGCCCAAGGCATGCATATAGCGATCTTCGCGCTGCCCCGACTGACGTGGTACCAGGAGCGCGAGCCCACGGGCGATCAGGCGCTCCAGTTGATGCACCACCTGCTCGGTGTCTTCAAAGTCATGCATGCGCCCGCTGCGGGTCAGCAATTCGCTGACGGTCTGTGGACCGCGCAGGAACAACAAACCGATGAGGATCACTTGGGCCGGCACCAGCTCCAGCGCCTTGTCCACCCGATGCTCCCAGCGGTCGGCGCGGCTGCCCATCACCAGCCGGGTAAAACCGCTACCTTCCAGAGCCCGCAGGCTTTGGCCGACCTGGCCTTGGCTCAGGTTCATTACCGGCTCCCGGCTGGTCTTCTGGTTACAGGCGATTACCAGCGCGTTGAGGGTCAGCGGGTAGGTTTCCGGGCTGGTGGCCTGTTTCTCGATCAAACTGCCCAGGATGCGGATTTCCGTGCCGTTCAGGCGTGGTTCGGCGGAAGTGGTGTCGTGCTCGGTGGTCATCGCGCTTTCCCTATGCAGTGAGCCCACTAGCCTAATCCTGAAAAAATAAAAGACAAGCGGTGCCGGCGGTGAGCATGTCTATAATCGCGGCTGTTCAAACCCTGCCACCATTGTCGAGACTGTCATGACTATTTCCCTGTACGCCGCTTCCCTCCCGGTCTTCAAGCAAATGCTCAACGCCCTGAGCGATGTGCTGAACAAGGCTGAGGCCCATGCCACCGCCAAGAACATCGACCCGAACGCCTACCTGCAAGCACGCCTGTTCCCGGATATGTTCCCACTGGTGCGCCAGGTGCAGATCGCTGTCGACTTCGCCAAGGGTGTTTCTGCCCGCCTGGCTGAAATCGAAGTGCCGAAATATGACGATACCGAAGTGACCTTTGCTGACCTGCAAGCGCTGATCGCCAAGGTTCTGGCGTTCATCGACACGATCACCCCGGCACAGATCGACGGCAAGGAAGGCATCGAAATCGTCACTCGCCCTGGCACCCCTAAAGAGAAGCGCTTCAGTGGCCAGTCCTACCTGCTGACCTACGGCCTGCCGCAGTTCTTCTTCCACGTCACCACCGCTTACGCCTTGCTGCGTCACAACGGTGTGGAAGTGGGCAAGCGTGACTACATGGGCGCGTTCTAAACGCCCGGAAATAAAAAAGCCCGAGCCGGTTTGCAAGAACCGGCTCGGGCTTTTTTGTACCGACGCTTTACGCCGCTCGCTCTTCCTTGCTCAGGCAAGCCGCAGCAGTGAACAGCACATCGGTGGAGGAATTGAGGGCGGTTTCCGCCGAATCCTGCAACACGCCGATGATGAAGCCCACGGCCACTACCTGCATGGCGACTTCACTGGGAATGCCGAACAGGCTGCACGCAAGGGGGATCAACAGCAGCGAGCCACCGGCTACACCCGACGCACCGCAGGCGCAGACTGCCGCCACGACGCTGAGCAGGATGGCGGTGGGGATGTCCACAGCGATGCCCAGGGTGTTTACCGCCGCCAGGGTCAAGACGGTAATGGTGATGGCGGCGCCGGCCATATTGATGGTTGCCCCCAGGGGGATTGACACCGAGTAAGTGTCTTCATGCAGGCCCAGACGTTGGCTCAACGCCAGGTTGACCGGGATGTTGGCCGCCGAACTGCGGGTGAAGAAGGCGGTGATGCCGCTTTCCCGCAGGCACATCAACACCAGTGGGTACGGGTTGCGACGCAGCTTCCAGAACACGATGGCCGGGTTGATCACCAGCGCCACGAACAACATGCTGCCCAGCAGCACCAACAGCAGATGAGCGTAGCCCAGCAAGGCGCCGAAGCCGGAAGTGGCCAAGGTGGAGGCCACCAGGCCAAAGATCCCCAGCGGTGCAAAGCGGATCACCATGCGCACGATCAGCGTGACCCCATTGGAAAGGTCGGCCAGCACGGTGCGAGTGGTTTCGCTGGCGTGGCGAATGGCGATACCCATGCCGATGGCCCAGGCCAGGATGCCGATGAAGTTGGCATTCATCAGCGCACTGACCGGGTTGTCCACCACGCTGAGCAACAGGCTCTGCAACACTTCGCCAATACCGCCGGGGGCGCTCACGGCCACATCGTGGGTGGCGAGCACCAAGGTGGAAGGAAACAGGCTGCTGGCGATCACCGCCACGACGGCGGCGGCAAAGGTACCCAACAGGTACAGGAACAGGATCGGCCGGATATGGGTTTCCTGGCCGTGCTTGTGACTGGCGATCGAGGCCATGACCAGCACGAATACCAGGACCGGCGCGACGGCCTTGAGCGCCGAGACAAACACTTTGCCGATAAACCCGGTGGACTGGGCCACGTCGGGCAACAGCAGGGCCAGCAGAATGCCAGCGACCAGGCCGATCACGATTTGCGTGACCAGGCTGACGCCCATGAGTCGGTTAAAGAGGGAAGGGGCAGCAGTCATAAATAGAGTTGTCTCTGGTTTTTCTAATGGGTGCGGCGATTCGTGCAGGCAAGGCAGCGCACAGACTGCCGGAGGGTAAAGCGCCAGGGCAAGACCGAACGGTAACCGGATGTTCGGCAAAGTTTAACATGCTGTAGGAAATATCCCGGACGGGTGCGGCGTTCAGTCACCTGTTACAAGGCTGGCCTTGCTCGGCTGTCCCAAAGCCGGACACATTCTGTTAAGATCCAGCATCCTCTTATTTTCTCTTCGTCAGCGAGCCCTCGGGTTGTCGTTGTCTTCGTCGTTTCTGGAGTTATTCATGTTGTTGCCCATCCTGCTGCTGTCGGCAGCCGGTTTTACCGTGTTGACCACGGAGTTCATCATCGTTGGTCTGTTACCGTCTATCGCCCGCGACCTGGATGTCAGCGTGTCCCAGGCCGGCCTGCTGGTGACGCTGTTTGCCTTCACCGTGGCAGCGTTCGGTCCGTTCCTGACCGCCTACTTCGCCCGGTTTGAGCGCAAGCGCCTGTTTATCACCATTCTGGTGATGTTCGCTGCGGCCAATACCCTGGCAGCGTTGGCGCCGAATATCTGGGTGATGTCGGTGGCGCGGTTGATTCCAGCCCTGGGGCTGCCAGTGTTCTGGGCGCTGGCCAGTGAAACAGCGGTGGATATTGTCGGCCCGGACTACGCGGGCCGGGCGATTGCCAAGATCGGTTTCGGCATTGTTTGCGCCACGGTGTTCGGCATCCCGGTGGGTACGCTGATTTCCGACATGTTCGGTTGGCGTACTGCCTTTGGCATCTTGGCTGTGGTGGCGTTGGCCAAGGCCTTGCTGCTGGTTGTCTACCTGCCGGCGACCCGCGTGAAGAAAGAACAGGTCACGCTACGTTCGCAGTTCAAGATCCTGCGCAGCCCGTTGATGCAAGGCCACGTTGTCTTGTCGATTCTGGTATTTAGCGGCATGTTCACCGCTTATACCTACCTGGCAGACATCCTTGAGCGCTTGGCGGGCTTCGACGGCACGCTGGTGGGCTGGTGCCTGATGGGCTTTGGTGCGGTCGGCCTGATCGGCAACTCACTGGGCGGGCGCATGGTGGACCGTCACCCGCTGATCGCCTCGATGGTCTTCTGCGGCTTCATGATCACTGGCATGGTTGCGCTGGTGCCGGCCATCCACTCTACGCTGGGGCTGGCGGCAGCGATGGGTATCTGGGGCGTGACCCAGGCGGCGCTGTTTTTGGTCAGCCACGTGCGGCTGATGAAAGTCGCGCCCCACGCGCCGGCGTTTGCCGCGTCGCTGAATATCGCCGGGGCCAACCTGGGTATTGGCCTGGGTGCGATGGTCGGCGGGCGGGTGATAGACACGCTGGGCCTGGGCAGCCTGGGCTTTGCCGCTGCGGGTTTTATCCTGCTGTCGATGCTGTTGGCGTTGTGGCTGATGACCGCCAAGACCCGCGAAGTGTGCGTCTGAGGCATCAGTCGGGGAGGGCGGTAAACAACTCCCGTCGAGCGCCCTCGGTAATCGCCACGATGCCGGGATGCTTGACCTTGCGCTCCACCGAAATGGCATAAAAGGATTCGGTCACCGCTTCAGTCTGGCCGATCAGTACCACGCCGTACTGGCGCGCCACTTCGTCGGCAATCACGCTGGGGGCGATAAAAATGCCGCTGCCGGATTGGCCGAAAGCCTGCATCAAGGCGCTGTCGTCAAACTCCCCGACAATCCGTGGTTGGATCTGTTGCTCGGCAAACCAGCGCAACAGACGGCTACGTACCACGGTTTCCGCCCCCGGAATCAACAGCGGGGCGCCCTGCAAACACTGTGGGAAAGTGCCGCCGTGCTGGCCAGCCAAGGCTTGGGTGGCAAAGAAGCTGATCCCGCATTCCCCCAGTTTTTGACTGTAACCCTTGATGTCCAGGTGCGTCGGCATTGGGCTGTCGGAGATCACCAGGTCCAGGCGCTGGATTGCCAGGTCCGCCAGCAAGCGTTCGAGTTTGTCTTCGCGGCAGGTGATGCGGATCGGTTCGCTGAGTTCCATGGTCGGCGCGATCAGCCGGTAGACGATGGACTTGGGCACCACATCCGCCACGCCCACCCGGAACAGGATCTGCTGTTCATTGGGCTGGGCCCGCAACATGGCCTCCAGCTCATTGCCCGTCTGGAACATCTGCTCGGCATAGGGCAGCGCCTGCCGACCGGCCTCGGTCAATTCCAGCTGCCGCCCCACCCGCTGAAACAACGCCACGCCGAAGGTCTGTTCCAGCAGGCTGATTTGTCCGCTGATCGTTTGTGGCGTGAGGTTCAGTTGTTCGCAGGCGCGCACGATACTGCCGGTCTTGGCGACTACCCAGAAGTAATGCAGTTGACGGTAATTGAGCATGGGGGCCTCAAAGAAAGGTGTTACTTCGTATAAATCGAAGTATAAGCGAAAAAAATACGAATTTTCCTGAACTGTTCAGCACCATAGAATTCGTCGCTATCGGGGGCCCAATGCTTGGACCCAACAGTTCTAACGAGGAACGCATCATGAAACTCAATTCCCTGGGCGCGGCGTCGCTGCTTGCGCTTTCATTAGTCATGCTCAGCGGCTGTGATCAAGCTGAAAAAAGCGCGCAACAACTGTTGGGTAAAGCCACCGAGTCGGCCAAGCAAGTGATCGATGACACCCACCAGGCCGCCGAGCAGGCCTTGAGTGACGCGACCAAGGGTTTGATTGCTCCGAAAGACAAGGAGCAACAGGAAGAGAAGAAACCTGAACCGACTTCGCAAGAAACCTAACCCCAGCACACCACGTCAGGACTGACCTATGGATTACCTTTTACAACTGGCCGCCAGCCCGACCGCCTGGGTCGCACTGGCCACCTTGATCGTCATGGAGATCGTGCTGGGGATCGACAACCTGATCTTTATCTCGATTCTCACCAACAAGTTGCCGGTGCAACATCGGGCCAAGGCGCGGCGTATCGGCATCAGCATGGCGTTGTTCTTGCGGTTGGGCCTGTTGAGCACCATTGCCTTCATCGTGCAGTTGACCGCGCCGGTCATCGAGATCTTCGGGCAGGCGTTCTCCTGGAAGGACATGATTCTGATCGCCGGTGGTCTGTTCCTGGTATGGAAGGCTACGACCGAGATCCATCACAGCATGGACCCAGAGCCTGAACAGGTGGAAAGCAGCACGCCGAGTGTGTCCCTGGGCTTTGCTACGGCCATTGGGCAGATCCTGATGCTGGACCTGGTGTTTTCCATCGACAGCATCATCACTGCCGTGGGCATGACCGAGCACTTGCCGATCATGATCATTGCCGTGGTGGTCTCGGTGATCGTGATGCTGGTGGCGGCCGAGCCGTTGGCCAAGTTCATCAACGACAACCCGACCGTGGTGATGCTGGCCCTGGGCTTCCTCATCATGATCGGCATGACCTTGATCGCCGAAGGCTTCGGCGCCCATGTGCCAAAAGGCTATGTGTATGCGGCCATGGCGTTCTCGGCGGTGATCGAGTGCCTGAACATGGCGCGTCGCAGTCGGCATAAACGGCTTGCGGCAAAACACTAAAGGCTGAAAACAAAGGCCGGCTGCGCTCATCAGGGCCCCGCCGGCTTTTTGCTGCCTGGCATTGGCTGATTTGCCGCATGTAGGTAGGGATCGTCTGGTAAAATTCCGCACCTTGACGTTGAGAGGTGCCCCATGAACGAGCCGATTCGCCTGACCCAGTACAGCCACGGTGCGGGTTGCGGTTGCAAGATTTCCCCCCAGGTGCTGGAGGTGATCCTCGCCGGCAGCGGTGCGCAGAACCTCGACCCCAAACTCTGGGTGGGCAACGCCTCGCGGGACGACGCGGCGGTCTACGCCATCGATGAAGAGCGTGGCGTGGTCTCCACCACCGATTTTTTCATGCCGATTGTCGATGACCCCTTCGACTTCGGCCGTATTGCCGCGACCAACGCCATCAGCGATATCTACGCCATGGGCGGTGATCCGTTGATGGCCATTGCCATTCTTGGCTGGCCGGTCAACGTGCTGGCGCCGGAAATTGCCCGTGAAGTGATCCGTGGTGGTCGCTCGGTATGTGACGAGGCCGGCATTCCCCTGGCCGGTGGCCACTCCATCGACGCTCCCGAGCCGATCTTCGGCCTGGCCGTCACCGGCCTGGTGGAAAAGCGCCATATGAAACGCAACGACACCGCCACTGCGGGTTGCCAGTTGTACCTGACCAAACCACTGGGCATCGGCATCCTCACCACGGCGGAAAAAAAAGGCAAATTGCGCGAAGCCGATATCGGCCTGGCGCGGGACTGGATGTGCACCCTCAACAAGCCTGGCAGCCGTTTCGGCAAGTTGTCCGGCGTGACGGCGATGACGGATGTCACCGGTTTCGGCCTGCTGGGCCATCTGGTGGAAATGGCGGACGGCAGTGGTTTGACTGCCCGCATCGAATACGAAAAAGTCCCACGCCTGCCAGGGGTCGAGTACTACCTGGACCAAGGCTGTGTGCCCGGCGGCACCTTGCGCAACTTCGACAGCTACGCCAGCAAGCTGGGGCGGGTGAATGAATTGCACAAACGCGTGTTGTGCGATCCGCAAACCAGTGGCGGGCTGCTGATTGCGGTCACGCCCGAAGGCAACGCCGAGTTCCTCGCGGTGGCCACCGAACTTGGGCTGAACCTGCAGCCCATCGGCCACCTGGTTGAGCGACAGACCAACGCGGTAGAGGTGTTCTGATGCCCATCGACATCACCGATTACCGCGACATCTTTCTTAACGACCGGCCGATGATGGATACCCGCGCGCCGGTGGAGTTCATCAAGGGCGCTTTTCCCGGTGTGATCAACCTGCCGCTGATGACCGATGACGAGCGTCAGCGGGTCGGGACCTGTTATAAACAGCAAGGGCAGGAGGCCGCGATCGCCCTGGGGCGGCAGTTGGTCAGTGGAGCGACCCTCAACGAGCGTCTTGAGCGATGGGTCGGCTTTGCCCGGGCCAACCCCGACGGGTATCTCTACTGTTTCCGCGGCGGCCTGCGCTCCCATCTTGTGCAGCAGGTTCTCAAGGATGAAGCCGGTATCGATTACCCGCGCGTTGGTGGTGGCTACAAGGCCATGCGAACTTTTCTGCTTGAAACGGTGGATCAGGCAGTGGCGCAATGCGACTTTGTCTTGCTGGGCGGCATGACCGGCAGCGGCAAGACTGAAATCCTTACCCAGCTGGACAACGGTCTGGACCTGGAAGGCCATGCCAATCATCGCGGGTCCAGCTTCGGCAAACGGGCTACCGCCCAGCCGTCCAATATCGACTTTGAAAACCGTTTGGCCGTGGATGTGCTGAAAAAGCGTGCACGGGGCATCGAGCAGTTTGTGGTGGAAGACGAGAGCCGAATGATCGGCAGTTGTGCCTTGCCGCTGAATCTGCACCGAGGCATGCAGACGTTTCCCATGGTCTGGCTGGAAGAAAGTCTGGAAAACCGGGTCGAGCGCGTGTTGCGTGATTATGTGATCGACCTGTGTGCACAATTTATTGCCGAGTTTGGCGAGGCGGGGTTCGACCTGTTCGCCGAACGTCTGACACAGAGTCTGAGCAATATCCACAAACGTCTGGGCGGCGAGCGTTATCAGCGATTATTGGGACTGATGCAGGACGCGTTGGCGGAACAGGCACGCAGCGGCGACGTGGACCTGCATCGAGGCTGGATTATCGGGTTGCGCGAGTATTACGACCCGATGTACGCCTTCCAGCGGGAAAGCAAAGGCGCGCGGATCGAGTTTTCCGGGGAGCAAGGCGCAGTGGTGGAGTATCTGCGCGAGCGAGCGTCCCGGTAGAGTGTGGGTAATGCAACACCGAACTTGTGGCGAGGGGGCTTGCCCCGGTTGGGCTGCGAAGCAGCCCTGAAGCCTGTTATCTCGGGCTATCTGAAAAAATGCAGCGATCTTATTGGGGCTGCTGCGCAGCCCAACGGGGGCAAGCCCCCTCGCCACAGAGCATTTGCTGCTTATTTGATCTCATCACTGGCTGGCATTAGGCGTGTGAGCGGTCAGATTTCGAGCACTTGCATCTCTTGCAGCACCTCGGCGACTGCTGCGACGGC
>NZ_JAGGOG010000044.1 GCF_018614655.1 Pseudomonas fluorescens
GGTATTCGGTACGTCGCAGCAGAAGTGGAAGTATTGGAAGGAGGGGTGGGACAGCGGTTCGGGGATGATTCCGATAGTGGGTAACCTGGGGAACGTGGTGTTTGGTATTCACGACAGCGAGTGGGGAGCCACGGCGCAAGAGCGAACAGGCGGTGGTTTCGGTGCGTTTCTGGCGGTGCTGCAACTGGCGCACGAGTTGGTGCCGGGCGGTGCTGAGGCGGAGGAAAGTACAGCGGCGGTCCGGCCGCAACCACAAGCGTATGCGTGGACGTACCGTGAAGCGGAAAGGGAGTTTTCGTTCGGGCCGCGAACAGGCGCAGCAGAACCCGAGGGGGCTGTTGGGGGCGTACAAAATACGGTGAGTGAGCCGGCGGACCGGCCGTCAGGTGCAGCAGCGGTTCTTCCGGAAGAGGTAAACGACAGGCCGGCCGTGGTGCCAGAGGACGTGCTGGGGTGGAAGCTGGCAAGCGCTGACGAGAAGGACAAGGCTGTCATCGGCCGATTGGTGAAAGAGCCGGAGGGCGGTCCCGGAAATTACGGGAAATACCGTGACCCGTTGACTCATCAGGACTATCTGCAACTGAACAGGGAATACTACCCGCTGGATAAGAGGGGCGGAGAGTACGTGATTTACGACCCGCGTCATGTTGATACAAGGCGAGTGGTCAAAGAGCAGGATGGTCGTTTGGTGGTGGCGTCGGAGCGGATGCCGGGCGGTGGGAAATGGCCCTGGTCGACAAGTCAGAAAGTCCAGTCAGAGCACGTGGCTAAAGACCCGATTGCACTCGATGACTATCTACGTGCATTTAATTTTGGAACCGGTCGTCAGGCGACACAACGCAAAGAGTTGTTGATCCAATCGCTTCTGCAAAATAAGCCTGTGCCAGATTCACTGAAGCCGTTTATACAGCCCGGTGAAGAGTGGCGGGCATACGGCACCATTGGTCTTCCGCCTGACAGTCCCACCTCTTACTCAGCCGAGTTCAAGCAGCGTGCGCTGAACGGATTCATTTTTTCTGACACGCCCGAGGGTAATGCACTGCGTGAGTGGTTTTTGCAGGACCGTTACCCTGAAGCTGATCAGCCAATGAAGAGACCGCCTGAGTGGGCAATGAAATATGCCCTGAACAGTGTGGCGTTAGATCTGTATGGTGGTAAAGAGGCAAAAGTATTAGTTTCTAAAGGCCTGTTCCCTAATGAATCGGCCGCCAGTGCCTACCTGAGGGAAGTCGACGCTCTCGCTCAGGGCGGACAATATTCCAGAAACGAGATGATTGCAGAGCGTCTGGAAAATGCCGATAACAGGATAGATGTTTCGCCTACACTTGAGAGCCTCAGCAGCAGACTTCAGCAGAGGAGAGAGAGCCTTGAGCAGAGCCTGATTGACAGAGGGACGTTTTCGAGCAAGCGGCACATTGACAACTATCTGCGGCAGTTTTCCTTTTCGAATATGGATCAGGACGTCATGGGTACGGCTTTGCTGTCAGAGCTTTTGAACGGAGAAAATGCCCCGTCTTGGGCCGGTAGTTATCACAGGGTATGGCAGGAATACCAGAGGGGGGAGTTAGATCAAGATGGGATGGACAGGCATGCCATTGGCGAATTCAACACCATAATGACTCAGGATACAACTGCAAGGGATGATATGTGGTTGAATTCACTTTTAGACCCGCGGCGTCGTTTCTGGAAATATATTCCAGCCAATGCAGAGTATATATCTTTATCATTGAACCCGGGGCGAAATACAACCATCACGCTGCCCCCGAACATGCCAAATTTGGCAAATTTACACATCAATTCTTTTCCTGGAAGTGCTGAGGTTACGGTGATTTTACCGGAAAGCATGCCGAAGGTAAGAGCATTAAGTTTGTTCAACATTAGATCTGAGCAGCCTGTACTGGTTTTGGGTGATTACCCAAAACTCGAATCACTTCACGTGGACAAAAACCCCCAAGTTACTTCAATAACCGTAACCGAGGGGTTACGCAGCCTGCAGGATATTAGAATTACTAATAATCCTCAGCTCGACGCGCTTGAGGTCAACAAATCTTTAGATCTCCGAACGCTGGTTGTGAGCGGTAACGCCAGGTTGCGACGCGTACACCTACCTGAGCCGATGCGGACCCTGCAGTTTTTGGATCTCAGTAATAATGGCTGGACGTCCATTAACGGATTGGAATCGAATGGTTTACCCTCTTTAACGCAACTAAATCTCAGTCGCAATCAGTTGTCAGACCTTGAGGGGCTGCCAGAACATCTTGGCCGGCTCCATGAGCTTGACCTGAGTAATAACCAATTCCGAAGCTTCCCTGAGCGCCTCGGGACGCTGTCTCAGAGTACAATCACCCCAGAGCGTCAACCCACGGTCATTCTTGAAAGTAATCCTTTTTCAGATGCCGTCCGCAACAACATTGAGTCTGCTGCTAATGCACCAGATTATCAGGGGCCACGGGTTATATTTTCCAGGGAACACAGGACAGAACAGTCGGTTGCCCGGCCACTTACCGCGGCGGTGTCATCCTGGTATGAAGATCCTTTACCTCTCGACAGACAGGATCTCTGGTCCCGATTTGACCAGGAAGATTCTGCAAAAGAATTCTCGGCCTTTCTGGATAGGCTGCGCGGCACACCTAACTACAACAGTGCAGAATTCCGGGCTCAGGTAAGGAACTGGCTTGAAAAGCTTGAAAATAATAAGGAGCTACGAAAAAACTCGTTCGTAGCCAGCCATTGTGCAACAGACACCTGTGATGATCGGGTGGCACTGGCGTATAACAATATGCAGCAAGTGCTTCTGCATGATGAGGTTAGAGCCGGTAAATATGATCAACATCCTGCTGAGCTCAGAGAAGTTTTGCGGGGTTTATATCGTTTGGAGCTGCTTGAGGAGATTGCACGTGAGAAAGCCTCGACGATGAGGGTTGTCGACCCCATCGAGGTTTACCTCGCTTATCAGGTTCATTTACGGGATACGCTTCAATTACCGACAGAGGTTTCGGTAACGAGATACGGGTCTGGACTGAAAGCCAGCGATTTTGCAGAGGCTGAACAGCAGGTGAGATTGACCGAAGCTAAAAAATTCAACGAATATCTGGCCAATAATGAGTCAATGCAGACGGTCCTTGAGAGGCGTTTTCCTACTGAATTTGCCCAGGTCAAGGAGGCGTTCGAGGATATTGTCTCGGACCCGGAGCTCTACAAAGCAACGATCAGTGCAGAGATGGCCAAGGAAGGTTTACCTGTTGACGATGATGCTATCCGGGAGTACGGACCAACCTTCACCAGCCACCTCACATACCAGTATTATGGGCCGCTGGTTGAAAAATTATTTTCTTTGCGCTAACTATATAAGCACTGTTAACGCTGGGCTGACAGGCAACTGGAAGGATCATCGTATATGTCAGATTTTTCTGGCTAAATGAACCTGTATTAATCGCGAAAAGTAATGTCGCAAACACCGCATGGCACAAGCCAGTGAGATCATCGCGGCGTAACTTTTCGTGAGTTTGCCGAAGGGTGTAACGACGCGGCGGTTCTGCTTGAGTCACCCGAACATGCGCTCAATGATGTTGCGCTGCCGGTACTGGGGGCGATCAAACCGTCTTGGCAAGCCCGGCCTCGGCTTGCGCTTCATGCTGCGCAGCGGGATTACCGGCTGCATCCAGTAATGATCACAGTAGCGGCGCAAGGCTGCGGCGTCATCGCCCTTGTCGTCCGCAACCAGCGGCAGCGCTTACGCGGGCGACCGTACAGGCTTGGGATGTAGGCCTCACCAGCAGAGGTTGGGCAGAAGCGATATCAGAGGTAGTGTAATTTTCATGGCGATACGCGTAAGGCTCGGCAAGTCGGGACTCGCAGCGTTGAATATCCTCAAGCTTGATGGTCGCCCCCTTAAGGCATCCGACTTTCAGGATGGATCCGTCTTGATGAAAGCATTCAGTTTTTCCAAGATGACTCGGTCCGCCAATCGTTCACTGCCAATATGAGCTCTCCGTTTTAGAATGATGCTGAAACATTTTATTTCTAGCTGATTCGGCAGCGTTTCGTGCACAGTTCAGGTGGCGGCGGCTCAATTGTTTGGGAAAGTTCAAAAACTCTAACAAGAGTTACGATAGACTTTCTCCAACGATTAGCAAAACAGCAGCGCTTGTAAGTCTCCACCCTAATTTATTACACACCCAATAGCTGAGTTAGTTTCTGCGGCGGTCGACTCCGAAACGCCCCAACCTTCCCTGGTAAGAGATCCGGTGACAGAAAGGAAAATCTATGCTGGTCATTTCCCGCAATCCAAGCGAAACCATCTGCATTATGGACGATATAAGAATCACAGTGTTGGAGGTCAAAAATCAGCAAATCACGCTGGGTATTGAGGCACCAGAGACCATAATGATTCATCGTAAAGAAGTTCCTAGGCGAATTGGAATCAAAAAAAGAGGCATATCAAAAGAAGGGGGAGACACAATAAAACAGTAATTTTGTGAACAAACTTGCGGGCTTTGGCACCCGCCCGCTCCATTGGAGGCGAATGCGCTGGTGCAAACGGTTCAGCTTGCGCTTAGTACTCCACTGCCTGAGATTTTTTAAACACGGCGAAAGCAAACTGAACACGACACCCGACCTTTCCGGCACGGTGCTGCCCAAGCGACACGCCTATCACGAACCAGCGTCGAAGAATTGGTTCATGTCCAGCGCCTCAGCCAGTGTCGGATTGTTCGGCCGATCGAATGGTCGTCCTCGACCAATAATCGGCAGGTGCACAGCAGTCGCACGGTCTACACCTCGCTGCATTTAGCACACGCCTAAACAATCAGATGATGCGGGCCTCAACCGTACGGCCTCCCCCGCCAGCGATGATGCCCCGCCACCACGACGCGGCCTAACTAGGACGATGTCCTTGCACCCTCTGCACCTGGGTCTACGCGAGGCCGGCTCGGCGCTGCAGGGTATTTTTAGTCTATTGAAACCCTGAGGGTTCCTGCAGAGGAGGTCTTTTGGCATTTTTGATCAACCGGGTACGGAATGATTACTGGATGCGAACCATTGGGCTCAGAGCTACCACGACCTCATTCCTTAGCACGGTCCGATCTAGGTAGTAAAACCTAGTTTCAAGGAAACCGACGCGTTCAAACAGCTACAAGCGACACCAATAAAAAGCGCAGTACGGTTGCGAGTCGAGGACATGATTACAGTGATCAAAAGATCGCGAAACCCAACCAAGCCCGAGAGTGGAGAAGGAGAACAAGGCATTTTTGAGGCATTTCTTAAAGACACTTTCAAAAGCGCTCAGTAGGTTTCTCTCTTAGGTGGCAGCGACGAACAGTGCGAACAATTTTTTTGCAGACCGGGAGGTAAAACAAGTGCTCATTGAACGGGAAATTGATGTTTTCACGCGCGCCGAGCGTATTTGTAATACGTTTCTGGAAGATCTTCAGTGGGTGCTTCGCAAAAGACGAGAAGATGAAATAGCGACCATTAGCCTTGTTCTCCTTAACGAACTTATGGACATGGCTGAGCGAACAGAAAATGTCGTATGGGAGACAAAATATGCTCTCAAGCGAGCGCTCGACCGGGCCAACACAGAGTGAATGATCTATTGATTCGGACACACCGTCTCGAAACGAGTCGCTGTACCAGGTCGGACCCTTTCAGTGTTGGTTTAAAAATCATTTCTTCGTACACTGAGACTCGCTTCAACGTTGAACGCAACGGAAAATTGATAATCCACACACGACAATTTACAAAAACTGGATGTCGTAAACAATGAGGAACCGCGGAAATGACGCGCGAGGAGTCAGTGGCGTTATCCACCATCCTGGCGGGATATAAATCGTGTAGCTTGGCGCTTTTGAACTGGATCAATGCGACCAAACCAACACAAATCAAAACATTTACTCGTGAACAAATAGATGAAGTCTTGGCTGTAAATGAGCGCACTCTACGAGCGATGAAAGTTCTGGAATCAATGGTCAAATAAGCGCATACACATTCATATTTCCCAGTGCCACTGAGTCCTAGCAGTCTTGCGCCCCTCCCCTACTTCAACTTTGTCTGCAGGAAACCTGAAACCGTATTAATACCTAATTTAGCGTTATGCGAATGGCCATCCAGTTGCGCAACGTCAATTGATGGGAGGGTACACAGGCCTGAAGGGACGCCAAGAAAAGCACGTATCCGTCCAAGGGTAAGTGCGCTGAACGACGCAAGGTAGCAAATAAAAAATAAATCAAGTCGATTTTAGAGGAGCTTACGACTGAGATAGAGGCAGACTGATGCCTCCTGATAGTTGTTTCTTTACACAGGGAAGAGAGTGATAAATGATAGAAATGAGAGTGAAAGTAACGTTAAGAGAGCTCAACGCCATCGAAGAAGCCGCGCAAGCCAGCCTATTTTTCGTTGAATTGCTCAAAGACTGTGTACTGGCACAAAAAAGAATCGTTCGATTTTTATCGACAAAAGGCAAATTGACCTGATGCAGCGCTCCTTTAGCTGGATGCAGGCCACCGCTGATGACGTGGCCCCAGTGCTCAGTGACATCCAAACACGAGTCAACCAGGAGATGGAAGCTATCAAGATCCAATCGCTGTAAGTTGCCTTTGTATTGGTTAGCCTAAGTCGAGTAGGATCCCGTGTAAGTCGCCACTGCCACCTGATGCCGCTGGGAAAACTCGAAAGAATGCGCTTTTACGGTCACACCTCAAGCTTCAACTGAAGCAAAGCCTGCTCTGGGGAAACCCCAGAGCAGGTACAAAGCACTACCGTCCGATGCCAAACATCTCCATCAATTTTTTGAAAAAATTGCGCACTCCCCCCCCATCCTCCGCCCGTCCGCTTTCCCGCTGCCCACACGTCTCCCTTGCAGCTTTAGTTGATATACCACCCCAGTCAACTTGCGTCCCAGCACACTTAGTTGCTAACTCGCCGCACTTAGACCGGCCTGGGGATGACGATGCTGCCTCGGCATTAGCGTAACGTGCAGTAGATGGCGCAATACCATTGACGTTCATAAACTTCTCCGTTTAAGTTAGGTCGCATACCAACCCAAAACTCTGAATGTCGGCGACCACTAGAAAATAGTGGCGCACTGATTAAAATAGTTCCAAACGAACGTAAAAATGGTGATGAAACACCAGATGTCTCTATCTATGGCGTGAATCGCCCCGGGTTTTCTAGACACTCTCCAGTCTCGTTGCTTAACGCATTTCAAACTCTACTGGTGACAGCTGATGGTTGAATTCGCCTTGGCTGCCTTGGTCGGAGTGGGTCTCTTCAAGCAGTGCCTGAGCGATGGCCGCTGGGTGAACGGACCCGACGCCAAAAGTGCCATGTCCATCTGTAACCCTGTGCCTTTGACGATGGTGTGGATCACGTGCTTTTCCTGGTTACAGTCGTAGTCTTGGCAGAACAACAGAGCATCGCCTTCTACTGGCACGATGCGACGCCGCGTTTTCAGGTTGTCCACGGTGCTTCTCGTCGTACTGAGCACAGATCGCGGTGCGGGTCGTGGCGAAGTCACCAAGGGCACAACGAAAGCTGACCAACTCCGACAATGAGTCGGGGTTATGGATTTTTCCATCGTCCTGCTGACAGGTGCCACATTGGGACGTTTCTTGGCGAGAGCCAACCTTGGGCGAATCGTTTCTGCTCAACCATGGTGTCGCACTGATCAGCCTTCATAACTCACCTCGACCAACTCAACATCGTCAAAACTGGGTGTCTCCACATCAGCAGCAATAACGCGGATACCGCACCAACCATAAGGGGATCCTAAGATCGTCTCACCCCAACCTTCCTCGTTATGAAAGCTGGTACTGACGTAATCCCCCACCGAGGTGCCGAGCAGGTTTTTCGTGTCATCGCTGAAACTGGCGCCACCCTCCAAAAAAGGTATTGACAGTGTGGATCCTGTCAAGCCGATCACGGCCTTGACGACATCCCCGTCCTCGGCTTCCAGGCGATCGTCATCTTCCGACCAGAACTGGTTGATCATCGTGGCTCGATTTTCGGTCAGGACTCGGAGGTCGACCTCAAGTGTGACCTCAAGGTCTTTCCAGGACTCTTTGACGGTGTATTGCTTGATCATCGAGTGCTCAACCATTGAGATTCTCCGTCACTTGTTCAGCAATCTCAGTTAGACCCTGTGCCCCGGCGCACTGCCGTCGGAACAATCACACTCCGATTTGGGCCGATGCAGATTTGAGCAGCAATTTTACCGTTCGGCGGTGGCACTTGCCTGAGTACCACAACGCGGCCAGCGCATTAAACGGTGTTCGAGACTGGGCGCAATTTTGCTCAGCTCTCTGTACAAAAGTTCAATGAAGCAATCCGGACCAAAGAGCTGAGTGCAGGGCGCTGCCAACAAGGTGATGGGCTGGTCGGCTCGGGGATGCCGATTGTTTTAGAAGACATAGCGCGGTTCTCTTTGAAAGCGGCTCTGGACGGTGGGTTTGGAGAGCCGCTCGGCGATGACGGCTGCGTCACGCTCGCTCAGGTCATCCATGGTTTGGGCCATGTTGACTAGGCTCCCCAAACGCAGACGTTCGTCCGGGGGGCTTGTGTACCAGATAGCCGATCAACGAGGCCCTATCACTACCGTGGCCAGCAATGGCGGTGATGGTTTAAAGGTGTGGGGGATCCACTGTGATTCGGTGGGGTGGTATCCTAGTGGTCACTGCTGCTGTGGTGCGTCGCTTTCATCGGTGTAACTCCTCGACACCGTTTCGCTCACGCTTGCCGCAATGGGCTTGCGCTAAATATCGGACGCTGTTCACAACGCACTTCAAACAATCCCAGGTCATGCCCATCCACATCGCGCATATGCACGACCGTGACGAACGTCGGTGTGTCCTCTGGGTGATCCCACCAATGTGCCGCTGCTGCCAGCTCGGCCAGTTCTTCTGGCGATCGGGAATCGATGTAACTGGACGGTAACGGCAACTTGCCGGGTAGGCCGTTGGCGCTGTATCGAATGATCATGGTTGTTCTCCGCTCAGGCTTGGCGCACCAAGTGCACGATCAGGTCGTCAGGCAAATCCGATTCTTCGTGGCCCTGCCACTGCAGAACTGCCTGAATTTGTGGCCGGGTGCCGTCATCAGCCAAAAGTATTTGGCTCCGGAGGCTGCCCGCCGCTTGAGTCGTTCCAAAAAATACGGCGTGGTGCAGCTATTGCCGCTGAGGATCTCGACCTCGAGGCCTTCTTTCAGCTCGGTCTGTATGGCCCGTAACTGCACGGTCTTGCCCGTGGCCTGTTGGCCGGTGATGACGTGGACTTGCATTTGCCTATTCCTTTTCAGTGGTGATTGAGTACATGTCGTTGAGTGTTCAGTCGCCGTCGCATGTCTTCACGAAAGCGCTCGGTTTTTTCGGTTCGTTGAGCCACTCGACGATCTCCTGCCGGCTCCAGCGGCTGAGTAGGTGCCGTACCAGGCAGTCCCGACGAAACGTTTCCTGCTCAGAAAGTCCGGTCATGGCGTTGCTCGTACATATAAAAGTCGCGGGGTGACCAGCTACGTGTGGAATAAGTGGAAGATTTCGCTGTAGCCCCCTTGTCTTGCTTGGGCTGCAGAAAAATGGCCTTCCAGTACGAATGGAAGGTGCTGGAAAGTCGGTGTGTGTATGGATCGCTGGAGTCCACGGTTTCAAAGGCCTGCAACCAGGTTGAAGAGTCAGGCAAAAAAGTGGAATGTTGGTGGGAGGAAAAACCTTCCAGCGCCTTCCTCTGACCTTCCACTGAGTGTTTTGTATAAGTTGCTGTATTCATTAGTTATTTACCATGAACTTCCATTTATTCCACACAAACAAAAGGTTAACACACAGACTCTTCAGTAAAACGCAGGCAGCACTCATTCCAGGCAACATCTAATTGCAGATCAAGGGGTTATCTGCGTTTCTGAAACAGCCTGCGGATTCCATGCGCACTTGGACACCCATTCCACGAACACTTGGACAGCGATTCCACGCTGACTTGGACACTCATTCCACGGCCACTTGGACACTGATTCCACGAGTATTTGGACAGTGATCTCTCACTGATCCACCCCATGCTCAGGCAGGCAACGACGCAGGATTTTTCACTACCATCGACCTCTTTTTTCGAAGCGAAGAGGTCGTCGTGGAGCGTTTATCCATGCGTAAAATCCGAGAGGTACTACGCCTAAAGTTCGACGCCGGCCTGTCCGTGCGCAAGATCGCCACCAGCCTTCGCATCAGCAGCGGCAGTGCCGGCAATTACCTGCATCGTTTCAACGCCTGCGGTCTGACTTGGCCGACAGCGTTGTCGGATGTTGAACTTGAACGGTGTCTGTTCCCGCCAGCGCCGATGGTTCCCAGCGATCAGCGTCCGATGCCGGACTGGGCGTGGGCTCATGCAGAGCTGCGCCGCCCCGGCGTCACCTTGGCTTTGCTCTGGCAAGAGTACCGACTCAGCCACCCACAAGGCTTTCAGTACAGCTGGTTCTGCGAGCACTACCGCCTCTGGGCCGCCAAGATCGACGTGGTCATGCGCCAGGAACATCGCGCCGGTGAAAAGCTGTTTGTCGATTACGCCGGCCAGACCGTACCCGTTATCGACCGGCAGACCGGCGAAACCCGCCAGACCCAGATCTTCGTTGCCGTGCTGGGCGCCTCCAGCTACACCTTCGCCGAGGCCACCTGGTCGCAGAAACTGCCCGATTGGCTGGGCTCGCACGCCCGCTGTTTTGCTTTTCTCGGCGGCACATCGCAGATCCTGGTGCCGGACAATCTGCGCAGCGGCGTCACCAAAGCGCATCGCTACGAACCGGACATCAACCCCAGCTACCGCGATCTGGCCGAACATTACGGCGTAGCCGTACTGCCCGCTCGCTCGCGCAAACCTAAGGACAAAGCCAAGGTTGAAGTCGGTGTGCAGGTGGTCGAGCGTTGGATCTTGGCAGTGCTGCGCAACCGCCAGTTCTTCTCGCTCGGCGAACTCAACAAGGCGATTGGTCTGCTGCTTGATCGGCTCAATCAACGGCCCTTCAAAAAGCTGCCCGGCTCGCGCCGCTCGGCCTTCGAGACCATCGACCAACCCGCGTTGCAACCGCTCCCCGAACATCCGTACGTCTACGCCGAATGGAAAAAAGTGCGGGTACACATCGACTACCACGTCGAGGTCGACGGCCATTACTACTCGGTGCCGTACCAGCTGGTGAAGCACCAACTCGAAGTGCGGCTGACCGCGCAGACCGTCGAGTGCTTCCATACCAACCAGCGCGTGGCCAGCCATCTGCGCTCGCCGCACAAAGGCCGCCACACCACCCAGACCGAGCACATGCCCAAGAGCCACCGCGAACACGCCGAGTGGACGCCGCAACGGCTGATCCGCTGGGCAGAGCAGACCGGGCCGAACACGGCCGGCGTCATCGCTCACATCCTCGAACGCCGAATCCATCCGCAGCACGGCTTCCGCGCCTGCCTGGGCATCTTGCGCGTGAGCAAACAGCACGGCGAAGAGCGGCTGGAAGCCGCTTGCCAGCGAGCGCTGGCACTGGGCGCGTGCAGCTACAAAAGCCTTGAATCGATCCTGCGCCAACGGTTGGAACGGCTGCCGTTGGCCCAGCAAAACCTGCCGTTACTGCCCGACGAACACATCAACCTGCGCGGCCCCGGCTACTACCACTGACCTGAAAAAGGAGCACTAAATGCTACCTAACCCGACGCTGGACAAACTGCAAACCCTGCGCCTACACGGCATGATCAAGGCGCTTGGTGAGCAGCACGCAACGCCCGACATCAACGACCTCAGCTTCGATGAACGCCTGGGCCTGATGGTCGACCGCGAGCTGACCGAGCGTGAAGATGCCCGTCTGACGACTCGGCTCAAAGCCGCACGACTGCGCCATAACGCCTGCCTGGAAGACATCGACTACCGCAGCCCGCGCGGCCTGGATAAGTCGCTGATCCTGCAACTGGGCAGCGGCCAGTGGCTGCGCGACGGCCTGAACCTGATCATCGGCGGCCCAACTGGCGTAGGCAAAACCTGGCTCGCCTGCGCGCTGGCGCACAAGGCCTGCCGCGACGGTTACAGCGTGCGTTATCTGCGCTTGCCGCGCTTGATGGAAGAACTGGGCCTGGCCCACGGTGATGGCCGCTTCGCCAAACTGATGGCGGGTTATGCCAAGACCGATCTGCTGATCCTCGACGACTGGGGCCTGGCGCCGTTTACCGCTGCGCAACGGCGCGACATGCTGGAGCTGCTGGACGACCGTTACGGGCATCGCTCGACGCTGGTGACCAGCCAGATGCCGGTGGACAAATGGCATGCGCTGATCGGCGATCCGACCTTGGGTGACGCGATCCTCGACCGACTGGTGCACAACGTTTATCGGATCGAACTGAAGGGCGAATCGATGCGCAGACGCGCAACGAAATTGACGGCATCGGGCACTTCAGACTAACAATGCGAACCTGCGTCGCTGCGCTCCGACTGCCTGTCCGAATGGACGTGGAATAGGTGTCCAAGTGAGCGTGGAACGAGTGTCCAAATGATGATGGGCTGGGTGTCCAAGTGTCGTGGAATCCGCAACAGCCATTGGTTAATGCTGGGTCCCTCGATGCAGAAGTGCTTCTTGGTTCGCTCGATGAACTTGTAGGTGGTGCTCTGAGGTAAAGCGCGTTATAGCTGAGCCCGTGTGAGGAGTTCCTGGCCAGACTTTCGACAGGCTTCCTGGACTCGAGTTGATACCGATCACTCCTCTTTCAGCACTGTGGTTCAGGGTTTCCTGAATCTCTTCGCGGGTGCCATCGGTATCGGTGATGGTGACGCGGCGTTCATTAAGGTACTGATAGATCTGCCAGAATGATGCCGCGTGCGGGGTGTTCCGATCGGCAACGCTGTTGTCGGTCGATCGCGCGGACTTCCAGGTGCTTGACCGTTGGCCAAGTGGATGTATTGGATGCTCCAGAGCGGGTACGCCGTGGCATGGGGGAATCCCATACCGGTTGCCTTGCTTGCCCGCGTGGCAGTGTCGCGTAGAGACCATGGACGTGGTATTGGGCTTGGTAGCCATCCTGCGGACGTTGATCATCGCCGAGCAAGTAAGAGTATTCGTGCCATCCTCACCTAGCTATTCGATGAAGAGGCGACGCAATGAAAATACCCGTCCCGACCAAACGGGCTGGGGTGTTTAGCGGACTGGGGTGTTTTTCATTTTGAGAAAAAATTTTCAGTTTTTGGAAAAGATTTGTCACGCTTGGCCCGTACCGAGGAATTGAACCGAGAATGGGAGAGGTCCGGTCTAGAGCGGCTAAAATGGAAAAACGCGGATCTGGGTGTGTTTTCCACATTTGAGCAGGTCGTCAGCACTATCTGAAAAGAGCAAGACCGTGATTACCGCGATGGGGGCTCAAGCCCATACTTGGCAAGGTTTGACAAAAATGCGGGAGAAATGTGTCGTTTCATTATTCCTCTTAGAGAGGTCGATACGACGATAGAAACTTCAGCCGTGGACCTCTCGATCTAGTGGCCTGAGCGGTTAATTCATTTTTCTACGAGCGACATATATACTATGCGCCCAATGTCATGGATTGGTTATACGCATGCCTCGGCCAGCTTCTCCCTTCGCATTAACGCCTTCTGATCTCATTACCCTGCAAG
>NZ_JAGGOG010000004.1:0-359048 GCF_018614655.1 Pseudomonas fluorescens
GACTTCCAGAATCTGCCGTCAACCCCTAATTTTGCTTTTCTATCAATTACTTAGGAATGGTTAAGAAACGAGCAGCTCTTCTATATAGAGAGCGTCATCCGCTCTCTATATAGAAGAACCGAATCAGATGACCCCAGCCTCCCTCAACACTGCAACACTTGAAGGCGACAGCCCCAGCACTTGCTCCAACACTTGGCGAGTGTGCTCACCCAGCAAGGGAGGCGCACTTCGGTACTCAACAGGCGTCTTGGAAAGGCGGATAGGGCTCGCTACCTGGGGAACCATACCCGCCAACGCATGAGGCAGCTCAATAGCCAAACCGCGAGCCTGCACCTGCGGATCGGCGAACACCTGTGCCAAATCATTGATAGGCCCACAAGGGACGCCCACTCGCTCAAGTTGCGCCACCCACTCAGCCGTCGTCTTGAATACGGTAGCCTGACGAATCAATGGAATCAGCACCGCCCGATTGGCGACCCGAAGCTTATTAGTGACAAACCGCGGATCATCCGCCCACTGCGGCTGCCCAGCCACCTCAGCAAACTTGCGAAACTGCCCGTCATTACCCACCGTCAGGATGAAGTCACCATCTGCCGTGGGGAAATCCTGATAAGGCACGATATTCGGATGCGCATTGCCCAACCGCTTTGGAGGGACACCTGTGGTCAGGTAGTTCATTGCCTGGTTGGCCAGACAAGCCACCTGCACATCCAACAAGGCCATGTCGATATGTTGGCCACCGCCATCATGATCGCGGTGTGCCATAGCCGCCAGAATCGCAACCGTTGAGTAGAGCCCTGTCAGGATATCGGTCAGCGCCACGCCCACCTTCACCGGCCCGGCTCCCTCATCACCCTCAGGTCGACCGGTCAGACTCATAAGTCCGCCAAGCCCCTGAATCATGAAGTCGTAACCCGCTCTCGTGGCGTAAGGGCCTGTCTGGCCGAACCCCGTAATCGAGCAATAGATCAATTCAGGATTGATCTCCTTCAGCGACTCATAATCCAACCCATAAGCCGCCAGGCCACCCACCTTGAAGTTCTCAATCAGGATGTCCGACTTCGCCGCTAGGTCGCGCACCAACTTCTGCCCCTCCGGACGCGTGAAGTCGATAGTCACCGACTCCTTGTTGCGATTGGCCGACAGGTAGTACGCCGCCTCACTGGTATTCTCACCGTAAGCGTCCTTGAGGAAAGGCGGCCCCCACGCACGGGTATCATCGCCGTTACCAGGTCGCTCGACCTTGATCACCTCAGCCCCAAGGTCCGCCAGAATCTGCCCAGCCCAAGGGCCCGCCAGTACACGCGACAAATCCAGTACCCGCAGGTGCGATAGCGCGCCCATGGTCGTCCTCCTATTAATAGAACGCCTGAATGCCGGTTTGCGCGCGCCCCAGGATCAGCGCATGCACGTCATGGGTACCTTCGTAGGTATTCACCACCTCAAGGTTGACCAAGTGACGGGCAATCCCGAACTCATCAGAGATACCGTTCCCCCCAAGCATGTCACGCGCCATACGCGCGATATCCAGGGACTTGCCGCACGAGTTGCGCTTCATGATGGAAGTGATCTCAACCGCAGCCGTCCCCTCATCCTTCATACGACCCAACCGCAGGCAGCCTTGCAAGGCCAGGGTGATCTCGGTCTGCATATCTGCCAGCTTCTTCTGGATCAATTGAGTAGCCGCCAACGGGCGCCCAAACTGCTGGCGATCAAGCGTGTACTGGCGCGCCGTATGCCAGCAGAACTCCGCAGCCCCCAGCGCGCCCCAGGAAATCCCATAACGCGCCGAGTTGAGGCAAGTGAACGGACCTTTCAAGCCACGCACATCCGGGAAGATGTTTTCTTCCGGCACAAACACATTATCCATAACGATTTCACCGGTGATCGAGGCGCGCAGGCCGACCTTGCCGTGAATCGCTGGAGCACTCAGACCTTTCCAGCCCTTTTCCAGTACAAAGCCACGGATGTCGCCGGCGTCGTCCTTACCCCAGACCACGAACACATCAGCAATCGGGCTGTTGGTGATCCACATTTTGCTGCCGGTGAGGCTATAGCCGCCGTCCACCTTGCGCGCACGGGTAATCATCGCGCCAGGATCAGAGCCATGGTTAGGTTCGGTCAGGCCAAAACAGCCAATCCATTCGCCCGAGGCCAGTTTCGGCAGGTATTTCTGCTTTTGCGCTTCGGTGCCGAACTCATTAATAGGCACCATGACCAGTGAAGACTGCACACTCATCATTGAACGATAACCAGAGTCGACGCGCTCCACTTCCCGGGCGATCAAACCGTAGCTGACGTAGTTCAAGCCGCTACCACCGTATTGCTCCGGGATCATCGCACCGAGCAAGCCGGTTTCGCCCATTTCGCGAAAGATCGCAGGATCGGTCTTTTCATGGCGGAAGGCTTCCAGGACACGAGGCGCCAACTTGTCCTGGGCGAACTGCTCGGCGCTGTCGCGCACCATGCGTTCTTCTTCAGTGAGCTGTTGATCCAGCAACAGTGGATCGATCCAGTTGAAGCTTGCCTTGCCACCCATGAGAAAACCCTCGCGAAGTAAAACCAAAAGTCGTGCATGGAGCCTAGGCCCGGCAGGCGAGGAGGGCAAACGAGGTTTTTGCATAGCCTTGTGCTAATTTCTCACTCCGTAACAATTCAAAAGGGCATATATGCGCTCTATTAGTGAGGGTACGGTACATGCGTAGAAAGATCCCCAGCACCACAGCCTTGGTCAGCTTTGAAGCCGCAGCCCGCCATGAGAGCTTTACCAAGGCCGCACAGGAGCTCTCCATCACTCAAGGCGCCATCTGTCGACAGATCGCCAGCCTTGAGGAATTTTTGAGTGTCGAGCTGTTTCGGCGCTCTCGCCGCGGGGTGAAGCTGACAGAAGCCGGGCTGTCTTATAGCCGCCGAGTCGCTACGCAACTGGATGCCGTGGAGCGGGATACGCTGTCCGTGATGGGTCAGCAGGGCACCAATGTCATCGAACTGGCCGTGGTCCCAACCTTCGGCACCCAGTGGTTGATCCCCCGCCTTAAGGATTTCCAGCACCAACACCCGGAAGTCACCGTCAACCTCACCAATCGCACACGGCCCTTCCTGTTCGCCGATACCGAATTCGACGCCGCGATCTACTTCGGCGACGCCGATTGGTCCGGTACCGAATCCCATAGACTTATGGGAGAAAACCCACTTCCCGTGTGCAGCCCACGCTTGCTGGGGGACCGAACACATTTCAGCCCGCAGGAAATCGCCGAGCTGCCTCTTCTGCAGCAAACCACCCGACCTTACGCCTGGCGCCAGTGGTTCAACGCGCAGCAGTTGAATGTTCCGCGCGACATGACAGGCCCACGCTACGAGCTATTCTCCATGCTGTCCCAGGCAGCCATGCATGACATGGGAGTCGCACTGATACCGCCCTTCCTTATTCAACGAGAGCTAAGCGAGCGCCACCTGGTGGTCGCCAGCCCTCAAGTATTGACCAGCTCCAAGGCTTATTACCTGATGATTCCCGAAAGGAAGGTCGAATCAGCCTCTCTACATGCATTCAGGGACTGGCTGATGGACCAGTCACAGCGCTACAACCCCAATGTTTAAAGGGAGATTCATGTTTATTGACCTTGTAGTCAATTAATTCTAAAGCCTACAGATATACGTATATGTCGCAATTCAACAGACTGTACCTGTCCGCCTAAAATCAGCGGACAACCCACTGACTACGTGGCTTATAGCCCCTATTCGGGCCCAATACTCGCTTATTCATAGTGGCCATGGAGAAAACCTCTGCATTCACCTACAACCCTTTAAACACCTGTATTTAAAGAGGTTATTTCGAAGTGTTGCGACAATCAGTCACAGGGTGACTTGTAGTTAATTTTTCGTCACACGTCATAATCCCTTGAAGGCCGTAAAGTTCGCCTGCAAAATGCCGCGCCCCGCTGTCATTTCAGCGGGATCGTGCTGATCGGCCGCCCCAGATGTGCCACTCGCGGTGCACTGGCCTTTTTACAAAATCAAAAGCAAAAAGATCATGCAGGAGATTTGACGTGCACATTGGTGTTCCTCTCGAAACCCAGACCGGTGAAACGCGGGTTGCTGCAACCCCGGAAACCATCAAGAAGCTGATCGGCCAGGGCCACAAGGTCACTGTACAAAGCGGCGCAGGCGTCAATGCCAGTGTCGTCGACAGTGCCTATGAGGCGGCAGGCGCCACCATTGGCAGTGCCAGCGACGCGCTTGGCGCAGAGCTGATCCTCAAAGTGGTTGCCCCCAACGACAGCGAACTGACACTGATCAAAAGCGGCACCGTACTGGTGGGCATGCTCAATCCGTTCAGCAATGAAACCATCGCCAAGTTGGCCGAGTGCGGCATCACCGCCTTCGCCCTTGAAGCGGCGCCACGTACTTCCCGTGCGCAAAGCCTGGACGTACTGTCCTCCCAAGCCAACATCGCCGGTTATAAGGCTGTGTTGCTGGCCGCTCACCACTACCCACGTTTCATGCCGATGCTGATGACCGCCGCTGGTACGGTAAAAGCCGCTCGCGTGTTGATCCTTGGCGCCGGAGTGGCAGGTCTGCAGGCGATTGCCACGGCGAAACGTCTGGGAGCCGTCATTGAAGCATCCGACGTGCGTCCGGCGGTGAAAGAACAGATCGAATCCCTCGGGGCCAAGTTCGTCGACGTACCTTACGAAACCGATGAAGAGCGCGAATGCGCCGTCGGTGTCGGTGGTTACGCCCGCCCCATGCCCGCCAGCTGGATGCAGCGTCAAGCCCTGGCCGTACACGAGCGCGCCAAGCAAGCCGACATTGTCATCACCACGGCCCTGATTCCCGGTCGCAAAGCTCCGACACTGCTGAGTGCCGAAACCGTCGCGCAGATGAAGCCTGGCAGCGTGGTCATCGACCTCGCGGCAGCTCAAGGCGGCAACTGCCCGCTGACCGTGGCCGACCAGGTTGTCGTCGAAAATGGCGTGACCATTTGCGGCCCGACCAACCTGGCGGGCGCTGTCGCAGCCGACGCCTCCGCTTTGTATGCGCGCAACCTGCTGGACTTCCTGAAGCTGGTCTTCACCAAGGAAGGGCAGTTTGAAATCAACCTCGAAGACGACATCGTCGCCGCGTGCCTGATGTGCCGCGACGGCCAAGTCATCCGCAAAAACGCCTAAGCAGGGATTCAGACGATGGAAGAGCTTATCTCCCCCGGTATCTACAACCTGATCATCTTCGTGCTGGCGATTTATGTCGGTTATCACGTGGTCTGGAACGTGACACCTGCGCTGCACACGCCCTTGATGGCCGTGACCAACGCCATCTCGGCGATTGTGATCGTCGGCGCCATGCTGGCTGCCGCACTCACCGTGACGCCGCTGGGCAAGACCATGGGCACCCTGGCCGTGGCCCTCGCCGCGGTGAACGTATTCGGTGGTTTCCTTGTTACTCGCAGAATGCTTGAGATGTTCAAGAAGAAAGCGCCCAAGGCTAAAGCAGAGGTGCAATCGTCATGAGTATGAATCTGGTCACGACGCTCTATCTGATCGCGTCGATCTGCTTTATCCAGGCCCTCAAAGGCCTGTCGCACCCGACCACTTCGCGGCGCGGCAACCTGTTCGGCATGCTCGGCATGGCGCTGGCGGTCCTCACTACCGTAGGCCTCATCTATAAGCTCGGCGCCGAGCTGGCAACAGCCGGTATCGGCTATGTCATCGTCGGTTTGCTGGTCGGCGGCACCGCTGGCTCGATCATGGCCAAGCGTGTGGAAATGACCAAGATGCCGGAGCTGGTGGCCTTCATGCACAGCATGATCGGCTTGGCTGCAGTGTTTATTGCCATCGCTGCCGTGGTCGAGCCGCAGTCCCTGGGCATCGTCAAACATCTCGGGGATTCGATTCCAGCCGGTAACCGCCTGGAGCTGTTCCTTGGTGCGGCCATTGGTGCAATCACCTTCTCCGGTTCGGTGATCGCCTTCGGCAAGCTGTCGGGCAAGTACAAGTTTCGACTGTTCCAGGGCGCCCCCGTACAGTTCGGCGGCCAGCACAAGTTGAACCTGGTGTTGGGCCTGGCCACGCTGGGCCTGGGCCTGACTTTCATGTTCACCGGCAACCTCAGTGCCTTCGCACTGATGCTGGCATTGGCATTTGTGCTGGGCGTGCTGATCATCATCCCGATCGGCGGTGCCGACATGCCGGTAGTTGTCTCGATGCTCAACAGCTACTCCGGCTGGGCAGCAGCAGGCATCGGCTTCTCGCTGAACAACTCGATGTTGATCATCGCCGGCTCCCTGGTGGGCTCAAGCGGTGCGATCCTCTCCTACATTATGTGCAGGGCGATGAACCGCTCCTTCTTTAATGTGCTGCTCGGCGGTTTCGGCAACACGACGGATGCCGCAGGCCCTGCAGGATCGAAAGAAGCACGCCCGGTGAAATCCGGCTCAGCGGACGACGCCACCTTCCTGCTGACCAACGCCGACACCGTGATCATCGTTCCGGGCTACGGCCTGGCGGTAGCCCGTGCGCAACATGCCCTGAAGGAGCTGACCGAGAAGCTGACCCACCGCGGTGTGACCGTGAAGTACGCGATCCACCCGGTCGCTGGTCGTATGCCCGGCCACATGAACGTACTGCTGGCCGAGGCAGAAGTGCCTTACGACCAGGTGTTCGAGATGGAAGACATCAACTCCGAGTTCGGCCAGGCCGACGTGGTGCTGGTATTGGGCGCCAACGACGTGGTCAACCCGGCCGCCAAGAACGACCCCAACTCGCCGATCGCCGGTATGCCGATTCTCGAGGCGTTCAAGGCCAAGACCATCATCGTCAACAAGCGCTCGATGGCCAGCGGCTATGCCGGCCTGGACAACGAACTGTTCTACCTGGACAAAACCATGATGGTCTTCGGCGATGCCAAGAAGGTCATCGAAGATATGGTTAAAGCTGTCGAATAAACACTGCGCCAGCGCAATACCCAAAACCCTGGCCTTTAGTAGGCTGGGGTTTTTTATTACCGCTGAAAACCCGACAGAAGGCTCTAAATCGCCGCCCGGCATTCGACCATGGTAGCGGGACGAAACTTTTTGAAATCACTAGACTGCGCATCTTGCTTCCGTAGCCCGAGATAACCATCCATGCACCGTGATCGTATCCGCTTGCCTTCGCTGTTGAACAAGGTCATGAGCGCGGCTGATGCCGCTGCACTGATCGAGGACGGCATGACCGTCGGCATGAGCGGCTTCACCCGCGCCGGTGAAGCCAAGGCCGTGCCTCACGCCCTGGCCGAACGGGCCAAGACCTCACCGCTGAAAATCACTCTGATGACCGGCGCCAGCCTGGGCAACGACCTGGACAAGCAACTGACCGAGGCTGGCGTACTGTCGCGGCGCATGCCGTTCCAGGTTGACAGCACCTTGCGCAAGGCGATCAACGCCGGCGAAGTGATGTTTATCGACCAGCACCTTTCGGAAACCGTCGAACAGTTGCGCAACAATCAACTCAAACTGCCAGACATCGCCGTGATCGAGGCCGTGGCGATTACTGAGCAGGGGCATATTGTTCCGACGACCTCAGTGGGCAACTCCGCCAGTTTCGCGATTTTCGCCAAGCAAGTGATCGTTGAGATCAACCTGGCGCACAATCCGAACCTGGAAGGCCTGCACGACATCTATATACCGACCTATCGTCCCACCCGCACGCCGATCCCGCTGGTGAAGGTCGACGACCGTATTGGCAGCACCGCGATCCCGATTCCGCCTGAAAAAATCGTCGCTATCGTCATCACCAACAAAGCGGACTCCGCGTCCACCGTGACTCCGCCTGACCACGACACCCAGTGGATCGCCAATCACCTGATCAACTTCCTCAAGCAGGAAGTGGACGCCGGCCGCATGACCAACAAGCTCGGCCCGCTGCAAGCCGGCATCGGCAACATCGCCAACGCGGTGATGTGCGGCCTGATCGAGTCGCCGTTCGAAGACCTGACCATGTACTCCGAAGTACTGCAGGATTCGACATTCGACCTGATCGACGCCGGGAAGCTGAGCTTCGCCTCGGGGAGCTCCATCACCTTGTCGGAGCGCCGTAATGCCGACGTGTTTGGCAATCTGGAACGCTATAAAGACAAGTTGGTACTGCGCCCCCAGGAAATCTCCAACCATCCTGAGGTAGTACGCCGCCTGGGCATTATCGGCATCAACACCGCGCTGGAGTTCGATATCTACGGCAACGTCAACTCCACTCACGTCTGCGGCACGCGGATGATGAACGGGATTGGCGGCTCGGGCGACTTCGCCCGCAATGCGCACCTGGCGATCTTTGTCACCAAGTCGATTGCCAAGGGTGGGGCGATTTCCAGCGTGGTGCCGATGGTCAGCCATGTCGACCACACAGAGCATGATGTCGACATCCTGGTCACCGAGATCGGCTTGGCGGACTTGCGGGGCTTGGCGCCACGGGAACGGGCACGGGTCATCATTGATAACTGCGTGCACCCTGATTACCGGGACGCCTTGAACAGCTACTTCACTGCTGCTTGTGCAATCGTCGGTCACACGCCGCACATCCTGCGCGAAGCATTGAGCTGGCACATCAACCTGGAAGAAACCGGGCGCATGTTGAAGGCTTGATTGATACAGATCCGGGCTGATGCAAATACACTTTCTTCAGCCCGTGCTTGCCACCGAGGTATTTTCAAAAAACTGTACTGCTGTACTGGTCATTTCCTACCGAAAAATCCCACATACCCTTCGAAAAATGCCAACTTCGCACCATTTAAGTGCAGATAGGTACAGTTGCCCCATTTCCGTACAGTACAGCCCTTATAAACAGTTAACTGCCCCCTCACAATACAGGTGAACTGTATCTAGAGAGTCTTGCGCGGGAGGAGGATCATTGGCATCAGTTAAACCACTACCTAATCCCGCCACAAGCGGAAGGATGTCATCATGGAACGTACACTCAGTTCCGATCTGTTCTTCGAAGAAAAAGCTGTAAACACCCAGGCTTCCCTGCCTCTGCGCGTTCTCGCCAACCTGATGTTGTGGCAGCGCCGCATCTCCAGCCGCCATCAACTGGCTCGTCTGGATTCGCGTCTGCTGGCTGACGCCGGTATCAGCGAAGCTCAACGCTACGAAGAGCTGAGCAAGCCGTTCTGGCGCTAATTAGCGTCCGCTGGCCCTGACCCACCGGGTCCACCGCCAGCATCCCGAATTGTTGTAGCAGAACCCGCCCCGGGTAACCGGAGGCGGGTTTTGTTGTTTCTGGGACCTGAATTTCGGGTCGCGTGCAGATGGCTTGCACAGCGACAAGTACAGTTTAAAAAACAAAACAAAAAACCAGTACAATTTAGCTTTGGTGTATCTGACCAGGTAAAGCCTGACTCTCCCCACAGGGTGCTCCAGACCGCCATGGCCGATGTGTCCAGGCCCTTCTGGCGGGAGTAATCGCACCAACGGACTATCCGAATGGATAAACGGCAGCTTAATATCCTGTCACCATGTGGCGAACCCTGTAGAACGGCCGTCTGATGCCCAATGGCAACAACGTCCCGCTTAACAGTGGCAGCTGTGCGCCACCTTTCGTTCATTTACAGGAGTCACCCTATGTCCCGTCTTCGCGTGCTGAGCGCTGCTGCGCTGCTGGTCCTGGCTGCCAACGCCAACGCTTCCAGCCTGATCATGACCACGGATTCGATTGTCGGCGCGTTAAAAGCCACTTCCGACGCCAGCTCCGATGCAACCTCTTCCCTGCGTGACAACAAGGTCGTACGCGCCGCCCGTGACGACGCCGCCAGCTTTGTTGCCAGCGAAGGCGCCATTCGCGGCGTGAAACTGGAAAGCGCCTTGGCACAGATCCGCCAACAGGCCCCACAACTGAACACCGCCACTGACGCACAGTTGGCCCAGGCCATCCTGGCCATCTGACCGAAGGTTGGAACGAAGGGGGCGCCAACCGCCCCCTGATTCGACGCCGCTGGCTCTCGTCCGGGCATTACGCTAGCCTTGGCGCTCGTTTTCAGTTGTCGAGTCCCATGGCTTTTTCATACCGCCTGTTGATCGTTTCCGTGTTGCTTTCTGCCTGCTGGTCGTCAACGGCCCTGGCTTTTGACCTGTCCACCCAGAGCGTCGTTGTCAGTGCGTATGCCACCAGCAAAGTGACCTCCGCACCGTTCGACCATAAACTGATACTGGCCGCCCAGGATGACGCTGCTGCTTTCATTGCCACTGACGGCCAATGGCGGGGAGCCCGACTGGAGTCAGCGCTGGACTATCTGCGTCGCACCCAGCCAAAACTTAAAGCCAGTGACCTTGAACTGGCCCAAGCAATTCTCGTCCAATAATCATCTTCATGTTTCGGAGTCACCCCATGCGTAGACCGCTGATCGCCGCCGCCCTCGGCCTGCTGTTGCTGACCGACGTTGCCCAGGCGCAAACCCTGGTGGCCACCAGTAACATCATTGTTCGTGCCTTTGGCCGCACCATTGATTTCACTTCGGACACCACCACTTCCATCCGTGACTCCAAAGTCGTGCGCGAAGCCCACGACGACGCCGCCAGTTTCGTTGCCACCCACGGCGACATTCGCGGCGCCCAACTGGAAGCCGCGTTCGATACCCTGCGTACCCGTGTGCCCGAAGCCCGCGACGCCAGTGATCAGGTCCTCGCCGAAGCCATCCTCGCACTGTGAGGCGCCTCGCAGCCTGGCTCCTGGCCGGGACTGTGCTGCTGTGTGCCAGCGCAGCCCAGGCCAGCCTGCAACTGCGGCTCAAGACTGATGGCTTGAGCCCTGCCGAACAGCAGGCCAGCCAGGCATTGCTGGATGAAGCCATGCAATCCCTGCCGCCGCGCTTCATCGAGCAGTTGGACCGACGTATCGACGTCGGCTGGACCAACAACATGCCCGCAAACGCTTACGGCCAGGCTTCGCTGGTGTCCGAACTGGACCTGAACCGCAACCTGCTGGCCAGCCTCACCGACGGCAGCGCCGCAACTAAACAGACCAACCGCCCCCACGGCACCGTGCGCCGGGAAATGCTTGCCACCGTGCTGCATGAACTGACCCACATCTACGACCGCGCGCGCCTGTGGTCCAGCGCCGACCGCACGCTGATCCAGCGTTGCAGCCGACAGAACAGCATCACCGGCCTGATTGGCCTGCCCGATCAATGCCGTGGCCAAAATGACCGCCGTTTCACCCTCAGCGATGACCCACGCCTGCTGGACCTGGCCGGCTGGCCGCAATATGTCGGCCGCCGTGGCGAACGCGAACAGAACAACCACCAGGTCGCGCGTAGCCCGGACATCTACGAAACCACCAGCCCTCTGGAGTTCGTCGCGGTCAACATGGAGTACTTCCTTCTTGACCCGAGCTACGCCTGCCGACGCCCCGCGCTGTATCGCTATTACCAGGAACACTTCGGCTGGGCGCCGCCGGCCAAGGACACCTGCGCCAAGACGTTCGCCTTCCTCAATGCCGGTAATGATTTCGCCAAAACACCCCTCGGCCAGGTCGACCCGGAACGGGTATACGCCATCGACTACTTGCTGGCCGAAGCCAACCAGAACCTGGTAAGCCGCTGGGGCCACAGCATGTTGCGCCTGGTGATCTGCGCGCCAGGCCGGCCCCGAGGCCCGGATTGTCGGCTGGATCTGGACCAACACCTGGTGTTGTCCTACCGCGCCTTCGTTGGTGACGTACAACTGTCGAGCTGGGATGGCCTGGTGGGCAAGTACCCATCACGCCTGTTCGTGCTGCCGCTGGCCCAGGTGATCGACGAATACACCAAGACCGAACTGCGTAGCCTGGCCTCGGTACCGCTGATCCTGACGCGCCAGGAGATCAACGACACTGTCGAGCACGCCGCTGAGATGCACTGGAGCTACGACGGTAATTACTTCTTCCTCTCCAACAACTGCGCGGTGGAGGGCCTGAAACTGTTACGCAGCGGCAGCGCCAACCCGCAACTGACCGGTTTGGACAACATCACCCCCAACGGTTTGCTGGAAGTGCTGAAGGGCCGGGGTCTGGCCGACACCAGCGTGCTGGACGACCCTAAAGAGGCACTGCGCCTGGGCTATCACTTCGATTCCTTCCGCGAGCGTTACCAGGCGATGTTCGAGGTGCTGCGCAAACACCTGCCCATCCAACAGACCCAGGTCGAAGACTGGCTGGCGCTAAGCGCCGAAGAGCGTCGCCCATGGTTCGATAAGGCCGACCTGCGCACCAGCGCCGCCTTGCTGCTGCTGGAGCAGGCAAGTTTCCGCCGGCAACTGATGCTGGCTCAGGATGAGGTCAAGCAACGCTACCTCGGCGCCCGGGAGCTGAAGAACGGCGGGATGGACAAGGCCAATGCCACCTTGCAGCAGATCCTCGCCAATAGCGGCTTCCTCAGTCGCCCGGCGGAATTGCTCGGCAGCCGTGGTTACGGCCTGCCGCAGCCCGTCGAGTCGCAACGTCTGGAGTCGGAAAGCGCCTCGCGCCAGAAGCAGCTGCAGTTGCTGACCGGCGACCTGGATAAAGAGGTGAGGGCGCTGCTTGATCCGTCCCGTGCAGCGCAGATTGCCGCGAGCGAAGCCAATCTCAAGCAACTGGGCGAACACTTGCGTGCGCTGCACAAAGCGGCCGGTGGATTGGAATTGCCTTGAAGGCATCGCAGGCAAGTCGAAAGCGGTGCATCAGTCGCAGATTCAGTGCCTGACACACCGCTTTCGCGAGCAAGCCCGCTCCCACATTTGACCGTGTACGCTTCAACTTATCGCCCCAACAACACCGTCTACAACGCCTCGCCATGCTCCTCCGGCAACTGCTCATCCAGATGCAACCACGGCAATCGGTTCGCCACCCAAATATGCCGATCTGCCGGTGCCCGCTCAGGATAATCCAGCGTCGCGATAGTCACATCGATGCTCTCCGGGCTCAGTTGTGTCACCAGCGCCAACTGCGCCCCACAATTCGAACAGAAATATCGCGTGCACGTCGCTGAAGAATCGTACTGCGCAGGCTGCCCGGCGACCCAGGTGAACGCTGATCGGGGCAGGGTGATCCAGGTCGTCACCAGCCCGCCACTGACACGCCGGCAAATCGAACAGTGACAATGGGCAATGTCCACCAACGGTCCATCGAACCGGTAACGCACGCTGCCGCAATGGCAGCCACCAGCGTGTTGCTCGCTCATTTTCCACCTCCCAGGCTCATCAATTCGTCAGATTACTCCCCGTCGCCTGTTTGCTCAGCGAAAGCTGGCTGAAAGCTTCCGGGTCTAGGATCGCCTCCCACTACCGGCAACAGACCGGTTGTTAACAACAACAATGGTGATTCCCGATGTCCCCTCGTACCCGCCTGTTCGCCCCGACCCCACCCGTACGCCTCGCGCTTTTCGTTCTGCGCTGACCCCTAACCGGTTCGCCATTCCCTAGCCGCGCTACGCCTGGAGTATTCCTATGCTGACTTTCCTTGGCTTTGCCATGGTCATCACGTTCATGTTCTTGATCATGACCAAGCGCCTGTCCGCGCTAATCGCTCTGATCATTGTTCCAATACTGTTCGCGCTGTTCGGTGGTTTTGCACCGAAGATCGGCCCGATGATGCTCGAAGGCATCACCAAGCTCGCGCCGACTGGCGTGATGCTGATGTTTGCCATCCTCTATTTTGCCTTGATGATCGACTCTGGCCTGTTCGACCCGGCCGTGCGCAAGATCCTCAAGCTGGTCAAGGGCGACCCGCTGAAAGTCTCGGTCGGTACGGCCGTACTGGCACTGGTGGTATCCCTTGACGGTGACGGCGCCACCACCTACATGATCTGCGTGGCCGCCATGCTGCCGCTGTACCAGCGCATCGGCATGAGCCCGCGGATCATGGCCGGCTTGATCATCCTCGCCGGCGGCGTGATGAACATGACCCCTTGGGGTGGCCCGACTGCCCGTGCCGCCAGTGCCTTGCACGTGGACCCGTCGGACATTTTCGTGCCGATGATCCCGGCGATGCTCGCTGGCGTGGTGGCGATCCTGGTGATTGCCTACATGTATGGTAAGCGCGAACGTGCACGCCTCGGTGAACTGCACTTGCAGGGCGATGAAATCGACCACAGCGAAATCAGCGTCTCGCAATATCCGGACGCCCGCCGTCCAAAGCTGATCTGGTTCAACGGCGCCCTGACCTTCGCCCTGATGTGCACCCTGATCGCCGGCCTGTTGCCGTTGCCGGTGCTGTTCATGGTGGCCTTCAGTATTGCGATGATCGTCAACTACCCATGCCTGCAGCAGCAGAAAGACCGCGTCGCCGCCCACGCCGGCAGCGTATTGGCGGTGGTCGGGCTGATCTTCGCCGCCGGTATCTTCACCGGCATCTTGTCGGGCACCGGCATGGTCGACGCCATGTCCAAGAGCTTGCTGGCGGTAATCCCAGAGGCAATGGGTCCTTACCTGGCGGTAATCACTGCGCTCGTCAGCATGCCGTTCACCTTCTTCATGTCCAACGATGCCTTCTACTACGGCGTATTGCCGGTACTGGCCGAAGCCGCCAGCCACTACGGTATTACCGCCGTGGAAATGGCCCGCGCCTCGATCGTTGGGCAACCCGTACACCTGCTGAGCCCGCTGGTGCCTTCGACCTACCTGCTGGTGGCCCTGGCCGGTATCGAATTCGGTGATCACCAACGCTTTACTCTCAAGTGGGCAGTGCTGGTATGCCTGTGCATAATGTTCGCCGCGTTGCTGATGGGGATTTTTCCGCTGTTCAGCACTCTATAATCGTACCGAATCACCGCGCGGCGCTTCAGCTGGCGCGGTTAACACTTGCTCAAAGGAATACACATGGAATGGCTGACCAATCCGGAAATCTGGATTGCCTTCTTCACCCTGACGGCTCTCGAGATCGTCCTGGGCATCGATAACATCATCATGATTTCGATCCTGGTCAGCCGTATGCCCAAGCATATGCAGGCGCGCACCCGGATCTTCGGCCTGGCCCTGGCCATGGTCACGCGAATCCTGTTGCTGCTGTCGATCACCTGGGTCATGCAACTGACCGCCGATCTGTTCGTGGTTCTCGGCCAGGGTATTTCCGGCCGCGACATGATCCTGTTCTTCGGTGGCCTGTTTCTGCTGTGGAAAAGCTCCCAGGAGATGTACCACGCCCTGGAAGGTGAAGACGAAACCCAGGACGAGCCGAAAGGCGCCGGTGGCAAGTTCATCTACACCATCATCCAGATCGCGATCATCGACATCGTGTTTTCCCTGGACTCGGTCATCACCGCCGTCGGCATGGTGTCCCACGTCCCGGTGATGGTGGCCGCGATCGTCGTCGCCGTACTGGTAATGATGCTGGCCGCTGGCACCATCAGCGAATTCATCGACAAACACCCGTCGTTGAAGATGCTGGCGCTGTCGTTCCTGCTGGTGGTGGGTACCGTGCTGATTGCCGAAGCCTTCGACGTTCACGTGCCGAAAGGCTACGTCTACTTCGCCATGGCCTTCTCCCTAGCCGTAGAAGCGGTGAACATCAAGATGCGCACCGCCATCGCGAAAAAGAAGAAACAGCAGGACCCGGTGAAACTGCGCAAGGACATTCCGGGTCAATAAGCTGGGGGCTCCCTGTAGGAGCGAGCTTGCTCGCGAAGGTCGTCAACGATACCGCGTACTGTCTGGTTAAACGCGGTGTCCTGACGCTCTTCGCGAGCAAGCTCGCTCCTACAGAGCCCCTTTTTTTCATCTGCAAAAAGCTGATTTCATGACAGTTTTGTTTCAATCCCATCTTTAGCTATGCGATGCTGGCGCAGAGCCCATTCGCCAACTACAGCTTAAGTACAAGACGTAGCACAGCACGCGGCACTATTACTTGCCCCGATGGGGCACGACTCAATACAGGGGGCCGAGCATGCTGACCCTGCTCAATCTGCTTTCCGCCGTGACCCTGTTGATCTGGGGTACGCACATCGTCCGGACCGGCATCCTGCGGGTTTACGGTTCCAACTTGCGCCAAGTCATCGGGCAGAACATGTCCAAGCGCTGGCTGGCGTTTATCGCCGGCATCCTCGTGACCGCCATGGTGCAAAGCAGTAACGCTACGGCAATGCTGGTGACCTCCTTTGTCGGCCAGGGCCTGATGGGGCTGGTGCCCGCCCTGGCAACCATGCTCGGCGCTGACGTCGGGACCGCGCTGATGGCCCGGGTGCTGACATTGGACCTGTCCTGGCTGTCGCCGCTGCTGATTTTTCTTGGGGTGATTTTCTTCCTGTCCCGCAAACAGACCCGAGCCGGGCAGATGGGCCGAGTCGGTATCGGCCTGGGCCTGATCATCCTCGCGCTGCAATTGATCGTCGAAGCCGCCGGCCCCATTACCCATGCACAGGGCGTTAAAGTCCTGTTCGCTTCATTGACCGGGGATATCTTGCTCGACGCTCTGATCGGCGCCCTGTTCGCAATGATTTCCTACTCCAGCCTGGCCGCCGTCCTGCTGACCGCCACCCTGGCCGGCGCGGGAGTTATCAGCTTGCACGTGGCCATCGGCCTGGTGATCGGTGCCAACATCGGCAGCGGCGTGCTGGCGTTTCTCAGCACCAGCATGCAGAACGCCGCCGGTCGCCAAGTGGCCCTGGGTAGCTTGTTGTACAAGCTGATCGGCTTACTGCTGATCATTCCGGTCCTCGATCCGCTGGTGAAGTGGATGGACAGCCTGGACTACAGCCCCCAAGGCATGGTGATCTCCTTTCACCTGCTCTATAACGTCACCCGCTGCCTGATTCTGTTGCCCACCATCGGTCCGATGGCCCGCCTGTGCGCCTGGCTGCTGCCGGAGCGTGAAGAGGTCAACGGCCTGGCCAAGCCGCGCCACCTGGATCTGACGGCATTGGCCACCCCGAGCCTGGCGCTGGCCAACGCGGCCCGCGAAACCCTGCGCCTGGGGGACCTGATCGACAACATGCTCACCGCAATGCTGGAAGTGCTGCGGGGCAAGCAGACCGCCATCACCCAGGAAATACGCAGCCTGAGCGACGACGTCGAGGCGCTCTACAGCGCCATCAAACTTTACCTCGCGCAAATGCCTCGCGAAGACCTCAGCGAACAGGACAGCCGCCGCTGGGCCGAGATCATCGAACTGTCGATCAACCTGAAACTGGCCGGGGACCTGATCGAGCGCATGTTGCGCAAGGTCCAGCAGCAAAAGACCTCCCAGCGCCGCTCGTTTTCCGAAGTCGGCCTGGAAGAACTGGCGGGCCTTCAAACACAGTTGATCGCCAACCTGCGCCTGGGCCTCTCGGTGTTCCTCAGTGCCGACCCGGAAAGCGCCCGGCAACTGCTGCGGGAAAAGCGCCGGTTCCGCGCCCAGGAGCGGCGCCTGGCTCACGCCCACGTCAGCCGCCTGCAACGCAAAATCGTACAAAGCCTGGAGACCAGTTCCCTGCACCTGGAGCTGATAGCCGACATGAAACGTCTGAACTCGCTGTTCTGCAGCAGTGCCTATGTGGTACTGGAAACCTCCGAGACCGGAGCACTGGGGGCGGACAATATGACCGATATCACCCATTCGCCCTGAACGTCCGGCCGACACAGAAGTCAGTTATAGCTGACGGGAGAAACACACTCTCTGCCAGGGACCTGCTTATGCGTCGCATGCTACTCGCCTGCCTGCTGATGGGATCAGCACACTCCTTTGCCTTCGATCGCCTGCAGGTCGAAGGCTATACGCTGCCCAACGGCCTGCAACTGCTGCTCAAACCGGGCACCGAGCGCGGGCATGTGGCCATTCGCCTGGTGGTGGGTGTGGGCCTGGATGACTTCAGTTGCGAAGACAAAGAGCTGCCGCACCTGCTGGAACACCTGTTGTTCAGCGGTATCGACGGTGGCGGCGAAGGCGCCCTGGAGGAGCGGATGCAAGCCCTGGGCGGAGAATGGAACGCCTACACCAGCAACGCCGACACCACCTTCGTCATCGAAGCCCCCGCACAAAATCAGCGCAAGGTGCTGGACCTGTTGCTGGCGATCCTGACCCGCACCGAACTGACCGATGCGGCAATCACCACCGCCAAGCAAGTCGTCGAGCGCGAAGACGGCGGCCACTATTCACACTTGCAACGCCTGCTGGACCGCCAGGACCTGGGCCACAGCGCCAGTAACCAGCTGGCCGTAGAGCTGGGTCTCAAATGCGCCGAACGTGCCGAGGTCGACCACCTGACCCGCACCCAACTGGAAAAGCTGCGCCAGGATTGGTACGCCCCAAACAACATGACCTTGATCATCGTCGGCGACCTCGACAAGCTGCTGCCGGCCTACCTGGAGCGCACCTACGGCCAACTCGACCCGGTTGACCCCACCGAGCATCGCCCGCTGCCAGAAATCCAACACGCGGCCGCAACGCATCGCGATCTGATCCACGGCTGGGTCGGCGACGGTGCCAAGCTGCACTGGCTGCTCCCCGAGCCGGTACTGGATGACCAGCACGATGAAACCTACGACCTGCTCAAGGACTACCTGGATTGGGCGCTGTATCGCCAGTTGCGGCTCAAGCACAGCTTGTCCTACGGTCCCTGGACCGAGCGAGAAGTGCTGGGCGGCGTGGGTTTCCAGAGCCTCAATGCCGACCTTGACCGGGAAAAACTGCCCGAGGCCGAGCAGGTACTGGAAACACTTAGGGCCCAATTGCTCAAGGACGGCCTCGACCCGGCCACGTTCGCTCGCCTGCAACAGGCTGCCATCGCGCGCCAGGCTTGGGCGGTGCAGGGCAACAGTGCCTTGGCTGACTATTACTGGAGCGCCTCGGGCGACTACGCCGACGGGCACTTCAGCGATCCAGTCAAACGTCTCAAGGCCGTCAGCCTTGAACAAACCAACCAGGCCATGCGCCAGCTCTTCAAGCAGCCCGGGTACTGGCGCATCGAGAAACCCTTGTTCAGTTACGACGCCCTGAGCTGGATCACCGGGGGCGTACTCGGGCTGATTGCGATTGTGTTGCTCGGCATCCGCCGTTATCGCAAAGGAATTGCGTAATGAAGCCCCGACAAAACAGCTAAGGCGTTATTCTGTCTGGGATTTTTTCCTACAACGACTGTGAACCGCCGAATGCCTACCCTGACCCATTACATCCAGCGCATCCTGGAACTGATAAAGCGCTACCCAGGGGTGATTGCGCTCGGCGGTTTTATCTCGGGTGTGGGCAGCTTCATTCTGGTGGATCGCCAACAGGGTATGGCCAGCTGGATCGCGGTCATCATGCTGGTGAGCTGGTTATGGCTGATGCTGGAAAACAGCTTCACCCAGTTGTTCAGTAAAGTCTTCAAACGGGAAATCCCCGAGCCACTGCTGCGTTACGCCACGCAAATGATTCATCAGGAAAGCCTGTTTTTCGTGCTGCCGTTCTTTTTCGTCACCACCACCTGGAACAGTGGCCAATCGGTTTTCACCGGCCTGTTGGGGGCGGCGGCGCTGGTATCGATCATCGACCCGTTGTATTACAAATGGCTGGCACCCAAGCGCTCACTGTTCCTGGCCTTGCACACCCTGACCCTGTTTGCGGCACTGCTCACCGCATTACCGATCATCCTGCACCTGACCACCGCCGAGAGTTACAAGCTGGCGCTCGGTGTGGCGATGGCGTTGTCGATTCCGAGCCTCGCCGTCAGCCTGCCCCTGCGCAGCGTGCGCGGTTGGGCGATGTTGCTGGCCGTGACCGCCGCCATCGGTTGCGCCGGCTGGTTCCTGCGCAGTTGGGTCCCGCCCGCGACCCTGTGGATGACCGAAGTAGCCATCAGCACCCAATTGCAGGACCGCACTCCTGGTGATGATTTGAAAGAAGTCAGCGCCAGCCAGCTGCGCAGCAGCGGCTTGTATGCCTACACCGCTATCAATGCACCGCGCGGCCTGGATGAGCGGATCTACCACGTCTGGAAATTCAACGGCACAGAGGTTGACCGCATCGCCTTGGATATCCACGGTGGGCGCAAGGAAGGCTATCGAGCCTGGACCCACAAGCAGAATTTCCCACCCGACGCAGTAGGGCGCTGGCAAGTTCAGGTGCTGACCGAAGACGGGCAAGTGATCGGCGTGCTGCGCTTCAAGGTGACTGACACGACGACGACAGACGCGCCAAAGTAGGCTGGATCGTGCTATTACGTAGGAACTGTGTAGTAGCCAAACAAGCACGGAGCTTATGACTAGCAGCACAACCGCCGGTAACGCCCATTTGGACACCTCCGCCCACCCTGCGCAGCTCAGGGTTACGGGGGATTGGACTCTGGCCCACTACAGCAACCTGAAAAAACTGTCCGAAATCCTTGATGGCCAATATGACGCCAGCACTCGCATCGACCTGAACGGCCTTGGCGCCCTGGACACTGCTGGCGCTTCGTTGCTGGTGGAATTGCTCGGCCCCGAGCGCCTCGAGCAATCGGCCGAACACACCGACTGCAACCTTTCCATCGCCGATCGTGCGCTGCTCAAAACCGTCTACCGCTCCTTGAACGATTTCTGCGTGCCCGTCAAAGAGCCAGAAGAAGCCGTCGGCATTCAAGTGCTGGCGCGTATCGGCCGGGCAGTGGATACGGTCTGGCAAGACGCGATGAAACTGCTGGGCTTTATCGGCCTGATCCTGGAAACCTTCGCCCGCGGCGTTTTCCGGCCCAAGCGCTGGCGCCTGACGCCGATGGTTGCCCATATCGAACAAACCGGCCTGGACGCTGCGCCCATCGTTGCCTTGCTGACCTTTCTGGTGGGCGCCGTGGTGGCGTTTCTCGGTGCCACGGTGCTGGCCAGTTTCGGCGCAAGCATTTTCACCGTGGACCTGGTGGCGTTCTCTTTCCTGCGGGAATTCGGGGTATTGCTCACTGCGATCCTGATGGCCGGCCGTACCGCCAGCGCCTTCACCGCACAAATCGGCTCGATGAAGGCCAACGAAGAAATCGACGCTATCCGCACCTTGGGCCTCGACCCGATGGAGTTGCTGGTGCTGCCCCGCGTGCTGGCGCTGCTGGTGGCGCTGCCGATGCTGACGTTCCTGGCGATGCTCTCGGGGATTGTCGGCGGTGGCGTGGTCTGCGCCGTGGCCCTGGATATCTCACCGGCGATGTTCCTCTCGCTGCTGCAATCGGACATTGGCGTTCAGCATTTCCTGGTGGGCATGGTCAAAGCGCCGATCTTCGCCTTCCTGATTGCCGCCATTGGTTGCCTGGAAGGCTTCAAGGTCAGCGGCAGTGCCGAGTCGGTGGGTGCCCACACCACCTCCAGCGTGGTGCAGTCGATTTTCGTGGTGATCGTGCTGGATGCGGTCGCCGCCTTGTTCTTCATGGAGATGGGCTGGTGAATCGCGTACATCGTGCGCCTGCCGAGGCGGTGATCGAAGTCCGTGGTCTGTGCAACCGCTTCGGTGCCCAGAGCGTCCACGAAAACCTCGACCTGGATTTATACAAGGGTGAGATCCTGGCCGTGGTCGGTGGGTCCGGCAGCGGCAAGTCGGTGCTGTTGCGCAGCATCATCGGCCTGCGCCGGCCCAGCGAAGGGGAAGTGCGGGTGTTTGGGCAAAATTTGCCCAGCCTTTCGGAACACGAGCGGTCGCTGGTGGAGCGGCGTTTCGGCGTGCTGTTCCAGAAGGGCGCACTGTTTTCCTCGCTGACGGTCACGGAAAACGTCGCGTTGCCACTGATCGAACATGCCGGCCTCAGCCGTCCCGACGCCGAACACCTGGCGGCGGTGAAGCTGGCCTTGGCCGGCCTGCCACTGTCAGCCGCCGACAAGTACCCGGCCTCGCTCTCCGGCGGAATGATCAAGCGTGCGGCCCTGGCGCGGGCACTGGCACTGGACCCGGACATCCTGTTCCTTGATGAGCCGACCGCCGGCCTCGACCCCATTGGCGCGGCGCAATTCGATCAATTGATCCTGACCCTGCGCGATGCGTTGGGCCTGAGTGTGTTCCTGGTCACCCATGACCTCGACACGCTGTACACCATCACCGACCGAGTGGCGGTGCTGGCGCAGAAAAAAGTCTTGGTGGCCGACGCCATCGATGTCGTCTCGGAAACGGACGACCCCTGGATTCACGAATACTTCCATGGCCCACGCGGCCGCGCGGCATTGGATGCCGCTAAACAGCTCAACGAGGTATGACATGGAAACCCGAGCCCATCATGTGATGATCGGCCTGTTCAGCGTACTGGTGGTGGTCGGCGCGATGCTGTTCGGCCTGTGGCTGGCCAAGTCCAGCGTCGACAGCGCCTTCCAGGATTACGAAGTGATCTTCAACGAAGCGGTCAGCGGTCTGTCCCAGGGCAGCGCCGTGCAGTACAGCGGGATCAAGGTCGGTGACGTCACCAGCCTGCGCCTGGACCCCAAGGATCCACGCCGGGTACTGGCACGCATCCGCCTGGCCGGGCAGACGCCGATCAAGGAAGACACCCAGGCCAAGCTGGCACTGACCGGCATCACCGGTACCTCGATCATCCAGCTCAGCGGCGGTACGCCACAAAGCCCGGAACTCCAGGGCAAGGACGGCGAGCTGCCGCAAATCATCGCCTCGCCGTCGCCGATTGCGCGCCTGTTGAATAACAGCAACGACCTGATGACCAGCATCAACCTGCTGTTGCACAACGCCAACCGCATGTTCTCCCGGGACAACGTCGACCGGCTCAGCAAGACCCTGGACAACCTGCAACAAACCACCGGGGCGATTGCCGATCAGCGTGGCGATATCAAGGTCGTCATGCAGCAATTGACGCAAGTCAGCAAGCAGGCGAGCGCCACACTGGAGCAGACCACCGCCCTGATGCGCAACGCCAACGGCCTGCTCAACGAGCAGGGCAAGCAAGTGTTTGGCAGCGCCGAACAGGCCATGCAGTCCCTGGAACAAAGCACCGCGACCATCAATGCCTTGCTGACCGACAACAAGGACTCCCTGAACAGCGGCATGCAGGGCCTCAACGAACTGGCCCCGGCCGTGCGCGAGCTGCGCGATACCCTGGGTTCGCTGCGGGCCATTTCCCGCCGCCTGGAAGCCAACCCCAGCGGTTATCTGCTGGGCAGCGACAAGAACAAGGAGTTCACGCCATGAAGCGTGCTTACCGCGTCATCGTCCCTGTAGCCCTGGCCTTGGTCAGCGCTTGCTCGATCTTGCCCAAGGCCGACCCGTCGGACGTCTACCGGTTGCCTTCGGCCCAGGTCGCCACCCATGGCACACCTGTGTCCTGGTCGCTGCGCCTGGCCAAGCCACAGACCAGCGAATTCCTCGACAGCCCACGCATTGCCGTGGTGCCTCAGGGTGACTTGATCAGCAGTTATGCAAATTCGCGCTGGAGCGATCCGGCGCCGGTGCTGTTGCGTAATCGTCTACTGGATGGGTTCCAGCGGGATGGGCGGGTGACGCTGCTCAGCACCGATGACACCAATCTGCAAGCCGACTTTGAGTTAGGCGGGCAGTTGCAGGCATTCCAGAGTGAGTACCGGGGCGGGGCGGTCGAGGTGGTGATTCGCTTGGACGCGCGGCTGGTGCGAGCCGGTGATCAGCGGATTATTGCCAGCCGGCGGTTTGAAGTGCGCCAGCCGGTAAGTGATACCAAAGTCCCGGCGGTGGTTGCAGGGTTTGGTCAGGCTGGGGATGCGCTGAACAAGCAGGTGGTGGCTTGGGTGGTGGGACAAGGCAATATACAGCGCCCAAACGCTGAGGGCCCTTTCGCGAGCAAGTGGGAGCGGCGGTGCGACGATTCGACTTGCTCGCGAAAGCAATTGAAGCCTTAACCGAAGAACCAGTAGCACACCGCGATAGCGGCAACCACACCAGCAAACTCCGCCAACAACGCACACCCCACCGCGTGCCTCGCCCGCTGAATGCCCACCGACCCAAAGTACACCGCCAACACATAGAACGTGGTCTCGGTACTGCCCTGAATCGTCGCTGCCACCAGCGCCGGGAAGCTGTCAACGCCCTGGGTCTGCATGGTCTCAATCAACATCGCCCGCGCCGCACTGCCCGAGAACGGCTTGACCATCGCCGTCGGCAACGCATCGACAAAGCGGGTGTCCATACCGGTCCAGGCCACCACATGGCGAATCCCTTCCAGGCCGAAGTCCAGCGCGCCGGAGGCCCGTAATACGCCTACCGCACAGAGCATCGCCACCAGATAAGGCAACAGGTTCTTGGCAACGTCGAAGCCTTCTTTGGCACCTTCGACGAATGCCTCGTAGACCTTCACCTTGCGCAGCGCACCGATCACCAGAAACAACATGATCAGGCCAAACAGCGTCAGGTTACCGAGGATCGATGACAGGCCAGCCAGGGCTGTGGCGGACAGCGTCGCCAGCAACGCCATGAAACCGCCCAGCACCAATGCCCCCGGAATCAGATAGGCCAGCACCACCGGATCCCACAGCCGCAGGCGCTGCATGACGGCCACCGATAACAGGCCCACCAAAGTCGAAGCGCTGGTGGCCAGCAGGATCGGCAAGAACACCAGCGTCGGGTCGGCCGCGCCTTGCTGGGCGCGGTACATGAAGATGGTCACCGGCAGCAGGGTCAGGGAGGACGCGTTAAGCACCAGGAATAGGATTTGCGCGTTGCTGGCGGTATTGGGGATGGGGTTGAGCTCTTGCAGCGCCTTCATGGCCTTGAGGCCGATAGGCGTCGCGGCGTTGTCCAGGCCCAGGCCGTTGGCGGCAAAGTTCAGGGTGATCAAGCCGATGGCCGGGTGGCCGGCGGGTACTTCCGGCATCAGGCGCCGAAACAACGGCCCCAGGGCCTTGGCCAGCCAGTCGACGATCCCGGCTTTCTCGGCGATGCGCAGAAAGCCCAGCCACAAGGTCAGGGTGCCGAACAGCAGCACCATTACTTCTACCGACAACTTGGCCATGGCGAAAATGCTTTCCACCATCGCCGCAAAGATCCCGGCGTTACCGCCAATCAACCATTGCGCCAGTGCTGACACCATTGCCACGACAAAGAAGCCAAGCCACAGGCCATTGAGCATCAGTTAAATCCCCCGAAAGATGGGGCGAATGATAGCGGGGCTGACAGAAACGACAAACCCCGGATTTCCCGGGGTTTGTTCAGGTCAGGCAGACATCGCGTTATTAGCCGCGAGTAGCCTCGCCAGCTGGCAGGACTTGTTTGGTGCGCCAGTGTGGCAGGGAGTTCCAGTAGCGCTCGCCCTTGGCATCGTCGTACATGCCTTCCCAGCGAGAGATAACCAGCACCGCCAGGGCGTTGCCGATCACGTTCAGTGCGGTACGGGCCATGTCCATGATGCGGTCGACACCGGCGATGAATGCCAGGCCTTCCAACGGAATACCCACGCTGCCCAAGGTGGCCAGCAGCACCACGAACGACACACCCGGAACACCGGCGATGCCTTTGGAGGTGACCATCAGGGTCAGCACCAGCATCAGTTGCTGGCCAATCGATAGATCGATGCCATACAGCTGCGCAATAAAGATCGCGGCGATGCTCTGGTACAAGGTCGAACCGTCGAGGTTGAACGAGTAGCCGGTGGGTACCACGAAGCTGCAGATAGCCTTCGGCGCGCCGTAGGCTTCCATCTTCTCGATCACGCGCGGCAACACGGTTTCGGAACTGGCGGTGGAGTAAGCCAGGACCAACTCATCCTTGAAGATGCGCATCACCTTGATGATCGAGAAGCCAAACAGGCGAGCGATCAATCCCAGAACCACAAAGGCGAAGAACAGGATGGCGACGTAAACCAGGATCACCAACTTGGCCAGCGGCAGCAAGGAGGCGAAGCCGAAGTTGGCAACGGTCACCGCGATCAGCGCGAATACACCGATAGGGGCGTACTTCATGATCATGTGGGTGACTTTGAACATGCTTTCGGACACGCCCTGGAACATCGTGACCAGAGGCTCGCGCAGCTCTGGCTTGAGGCTCGACAAGCCAAGGCCGAACAGCACGGAGAAGAAGATGATCGGCAGCATTTCGCCACGAGCAACGGCGGCAAAGATGTTCGACGGAATCAGGTTGAGGATGGTCTCAATGAACGCATGCTCATGCTGAACCTCAGCGGCAGTCGCCTGGTACTTGGAGATATCGACGGTACCCAACGTACTCATGTCGATACCGGCACCAGGGTGGAACAGGTTGGCCAACAACAAACCGACCACAATGGCGATAGTGGTGACGACTTCGAAGTAAAGAATGGTTTTTACACCGATCCGACCGAGCTTTTTCGCATCACCAACACCTGCGATTCCGACAATCAGCGACGAAATCACGATCGGGATAACGATCATCTTGATCAGGCGGATAAAGATATCGCCAGCAGGCTGCAAGACGTTGCTGATCCACCAGGCCTTTTCGGCACTGAAATGGTTAAGCACCGCACCGATTGCAATCCCCAGCACCAGACCGATGAGGATCTGCCAGGCGAGGCTTAGCTTTGCCTTCTTCATGTCATTACCCTTACTTCAAGTGGACTCAGGCAGATGCGCCAGCTGGAACGCTCGAGAGCGAAAAAGTGTGTGCATCGGCCCCCGTAGAAGGTCACCGCAAGTCAACCGACATGGCTCACTGGCAGGCGAAAAAGGCGCAACTATTCCGATGCACGGAGGCGACGTCTAATGCCGTAAACGCCTACCCTATGCCGAATCGGCATGAAGTTTTTTGTCCGAACGGTCAGTTCAAATACGACATTTCGGCAGGCATACCTGCCGTGAACCAGCCATTTCAGGCTCGCTCAGGGATTTTAGAAAATTTATATCGGGCGATAAAAACTTGTGAAAATTCCTATGCATACCATCAGAAAAGTCCTCTGGTGGGGCGCAAACTTTCTCGATAGATGGTCGCCTGGAAACACCAAGAAATGGTTGGGATGAAGCAAAAGGGGAATTTGCAGCTAAGAACGGCATGAGATATGAGCTGCATGAGAGCAGCAAGCCCGTCGCAAGTTCAACAAGCCACCGGGCTTGTGAACTTGCGTCGCAGCTTTTCTCCTGACCCGGCCCTTGCGCAGGCACCCCCTGTACCCGTAGGTCGCGCCGATCCAGCTTGATCAGTGCAACCCGGCCCCTTGGTCATGCATCACCTTTATAGAGTGGTGCAAACAGAAAGAAGCGGTGGGCTTCTTTCCAGGTATGCCAGGCCCGTCAGACGGAGCCTAATACCAATTCGGATCTTTCTTCAGTTGCTCTTTAAGCAACCCTTGCATGCCTTCGTCCGGCTTACCGAGGAAACGGTATTCGGCATGCCGTGTCGGGGATTTATCCGCTGGCAGGCCGGCAGGCACTTCCACCAACATCCCATAGGCATGTTTCTTGTCGAAGCTGACGGCCACAATCAAGCGTTTGCTCAGACAGGTCTGCTCGGTTTCACAGAGCGGTCCTACCAAATACTGATTGCCATCTTCAGTCACAGCGTTCATTTGCTCGGCGGAGCCCGAGAGGTTCATGACCCACTCAGGCAGGCGCTCTTCCTTCTTGACCACGCCCTGCCAGGTTTCGCGGTATTGCGGGTCCGCACCCAGCAGTTCGTTGACCCTGGACTGGCCGTCATTGGCCGCCATGGCCAGGCCACTGCCGCCCAACAACAGGACGGCAGCTACAGCTTTAAGAGACGAATTGAACATATTCAGCCTCGGCCACGACGACCAAAAAAGAAAGACGCGATGAACATCACCAGGAAGACCACAAACAGAATCTTGGCGATACCCGTGGCGGTGCCCGCGATACCACCGAAGCCCAGGACTGCAGCCACAATGGCGATGATCAGAAATGTGATTGCCCAACTCAACATGGTGATTCTCCTTTCGCTTCTTTAGAGGTAACAGCGGTGCAACCTTGCAGGTACTCAACTCGAGCAACCGCTTCATGCCTAGAACACCCAACGCTCCTGATAAGGCAGGTCATCCAGGGCCGAGCCTTGGTCAACCGTCATCAATTGCGGGGCTGTCACGTCGGCGGCGGTGCTGCCAACAGAACGGAAATGGGTCTGAGTCATCATCGGATGCTCGAACTGCGCAACAGGCGGCTGACTCTGTTTCCAATGCTGCACCTGCTGACCACCGATCAAGGTCACCATCAATGCCAGACTGGCAAACAGGCCTTGCTGCAAGCGCAGCGGCGATACATGCAATTGGCTGAAGCTTTGGCGAGTCATCCTGAATCTCTCCGCATTCTGATTATTCGTTTTAGCTCGTAGGCTGTTTCATTGCCCAGCGATGCTTGCAAAAGGACTATTGCAGTCCGCATGCCAGTTTTTTAATGAGATAAAAATCAATAAAATCAATAGGTTATTATCAATGTGATTTTCATCTTACGAGCATCCTGCACGATGCCCCTTTCCATACCGTGCGAAATGCACGATGGTCAGTGGTCGGATCAAGGGATAGGAAACGGTGTCTCGAATGCCGGAATGGCACAGGGATGCTTGTACGCTCTCAATCGGCCCCTTCGAGGAGCCGTCGCAGATAGCGGGGCAGTGGGGGCATTTAATCAATCAGAATAAACCATGCAACTTGCCCGATTATTCCGGGACTAAACAAGATCATTCATTTTTAAGGGAGCGCGGGACAGATGGAATCAGCCAAGGAACTTCAAGGCCGCATTCTTTTAGTGGATGACGAGTCCGCGATCCTTCGCACCTTCCGCTACTGCCTGGAAGATGAAGGCTACACCGTAGCCACTGCCAACAGCGCCGCCCAGGCCGATGCCTTGCTGCAACGCCAAGTGTTCGACTTGTGCTTCCTGGACTTGCGTCTGGGGGAGGACAACGGCCTCGATGTGTTGGCGCAAATGCGCATCCAGGCGCCGTGGATGCGCGTGGTGATTGTCACTGCCCATTCGGCCGTCGACACAGCCGTCGACGCCATTCAAGCCGGAGCTGCCGATTATCTGGTCAAGCCGTGCAGCCCTGATCAGTTGCGCCTGGCCACCGCCAAACAACTGGAAGTACGCCAGCTCTCGGCCCGCCTGGAAGCACTGGAAGGCGAAGTGCGCCAACCCAAGGATGGCCTCGACTCCCACAGCCCGGCGATGATGGTGGTGCTGGAAACCGCGCGCCAAGTGGCGAGCACTGACGCCAATATCCTGATCCTCGGCGAGTCCGGCACCGGTAAGGGTGAGCTGGCCCGGGCGATCCATGGTTGGAGCAAACGCGCGAAGAAGTCCTGCGTCACCATCAACTGCCCGTCCCTGACAGCAGAGCTAATGGAAAGCGAACTCTTCGGTCACAGCCGCGGCGCCTTTACCGGCGCCAGCGAAAGCACCCTGGGTCGGGTTAACCAGGCCGATGGCGGCACGCTTTTTCTCGATGAAATCGGCGATTTTCCCCTCACGTTGCAGCCAAAGTTGTTACGTTTTATCCAGGACAAGGAATACGAGCGCGTCGGCGACCCGGTCACTCGCCGTGCTGATGTACGGATCCTGGCAGCCACCAACCTGAACCTGGAAGACATGGTCCGTGACGGGCGTTTCCGCGAAGATTTGCTGTATCGCTTGAACGTCATCACCTTGCACCTGCCACCGCTGCGCGAACGCAGCGAAGACATCCTCACCCTCGCCGACCGATTCCTTGCGCGCTTCGTCAAGGAATATGCCCGGCCGGCCAGGGGTTTCAGCGATGAGGCGCGGGAAGCACTGCTCAACTACCGCTGGCCAGGCAACATCCGCGAGCTGCGTAACGTAGTGGAGCGAGCCAGCATCATCTGCGCTCAAGAGAAGGTTGAGCTCAGCCACCTTGGGATGGCCGAGCAGCCGACCAATAACGCCCCCCGCATCGGTGCGGCGTTGAGCCTGGACGAACTGGAGAAAGCCCATATCGGCGCGGTCCTGGCCACCAGCGATACCCTTGACCAAGCGGCCAGAACCCTCGGCATTGATGCGTCGACGCTGTACCGCAAACGCAAACAATACAACCTGTGAGCTGCACCCTATGAAGCTTGCGATGAAACTGCGCACTCGGTTGTTTTTGAGTATTTCAGCGCTGATCACCGTTGCCCTGCTGGGATTGTTGCTGGGCCTGGTGAGCGTCATGCAAATGGCCCAGACCCAGGAGTCGCTGATCCGCAGCAATTTCATCACCCTGGACCTTGGGCTCAAACTGCGTCAGACCTTGGGCGACCAGTTGATCATGATGCTCAACGAGCATCCGGACCAGGCCGCGCTGCAAGCCTCAAAACAGCAATATTTCGACCTGCTGGACCAAGGGATCGCCCACGAACAGAGTGACGGGAAGAGCAGCGGGTTCACCCAGGCACGCACGGACTACCTGAACTTCCTGAAGGCTTTCGATGAGCCCCATCAAGCCTCACCGGCGCTGGGCAACAACGACAAGCTCACCGACACCTTCAACGTGTTGCGCAACGGCCTGATCGCCGAGCACAAGGGCGCCCTGGAAAACATCAACGACACCGAGCACAAGTCCCGGGAACGCGCCCTGCTGATTGCCGGCCTGCTGGGGCTGGTCGGCATCGCGGTGCTGATCATCGGCTTTGTCACGGCCCACGGCATTGCCCGGCGTTTTGGCGGGCCGATCGAGGCACTGGCCAAGGCCGCCGACAAGATCAGCCAGGGCAACTTTGAGGTGACGCTGCCTATTTCCTCCGCCGCAGAGATGAACCTGCTGACCCGACGCTTTGGCATCATGGCTGAAGCCTTGCGCCAGCATCAGGTAACCAATGTCGATGAGCTGCTCGCAGGGCAACAACGTCTGCAGGCGGTGCTCGACAGCATCGACGATGGTTTGCTTATGATCGACCGCCAGGGCCGGTTGGAACACCTTAATCCGGTGGCTCAGCGCCAGTTGGGCTGGGACGAGCATCGACTGGGCCAAGGCCTGGGTGAGGCGCTGGAGCGTCCTGAACTGGATGAACAGCTGCATCTGGTCCTGCGCGGGGGCAATCTGGAACGAGCGCCCGAGGACCTGGAAGTGGAAGTCGAGGGTGAACTGCGCCTGCTGACCTACAGCCTGACACCGGTCAGCCACACCCAAGGGCATATCCTGGGGGCAGTGATGGTGCTGCACGACGTCACCGAACAACGCGCTTTCGAGCGGGTGCGCAGCGAATTTGTATTACGCGCCTCCCACGAGCTACGTACACCGGTCACCGGTATGCACATGGCGTTCGGTCTGTTCCAGGAACGGGCAAAGTTTCCTCCCGAGTCTCGCGAAGCTGACCTGCTGAGCACGGTCAATGAAGAAATGCAGCGCCTGATGCAACTGATCAACGACTTGCTCAACTTCTCGCGCTACCAGAACGGCTTGCAGAAGCTCACCCTGGCGCCCTGCGATATCACTGATCTGCTTGAACAGGCCCGCGCGCGTTTCGCCGAACAGGCGAATGCCCAAAACATCGAACTGCTGGTGGAGGTGCAATCCCGGGTGCCGAGACTGCATGCCGATCAGACGCAGCTGGAACGCGTCCTCGATAACCTGCTGGGCAACGCCCTGCGCCATACCGCTGAAGGTGGGCAAATCCATCTACAAGCACGTCGTCACGGGGAGCGGGTGATCGTCAGCGTCGAGGACAACGGCGAAGGTATCGCCTATGGCCAACAGGGGCGGATCTTCGAACCCTTCGTTCAGGTGGGCCGCAAGAAAGGCGGTGCCGGCCTGGGCCTCGCGCTGTGCAAGGAGATCGTGCAACTGCATGGCGGGCGCATGGGGGTCTATTCGCGGCCAGGGCAGGGCACACAGTTTTATATGGCCCTGCCGCTATAGGCTTTTTGCTACGGCTGATTCAACGCCCGCAAGATCGCCGCGCTCTCGGCATCCGGCGTCCCATCGAACAGCGATGCCCGGAAATGCATCTGGAACGCCGCCAGTACATGGCGCGTCGCCACGTCCAGCTCACCTGTCTGCGGCGTCGGGTAGCCTAATCGCGCCAACTCCTCCTGGAACCAGGTAATGCTCGGTAGCTGACTCGCGTACTGTGCCTTATAGCGAGCGACTGCCTGAGCGTTCGGCCAGACCCCAAGCCCCTCGTCAGCCAGGCGCTTCCAGGGGAACAACGGCCCCGGGTCCAGCTTGCGCAGCGGGGCGATGTCGCTATGGCCAATAATGTTTCGCGGGTCGATCTTGTTACGCTTGCTGATGTCCTTGAGCAAGACCACCAGCGACTGGACCTGAGCTTCGGAATAGGGGTACCAGACACGGCCCGTCGGTGTATCGCGATACCCGGGGTTAACGATCTCGATCCCGATGGAACTGGAGTTGAGCCAGGTGCGGCCCATCCACTCACTTTCCCCGGCATGCCAGGCGCGCTGACTTTCATCTACCAGCTTATAGATGGTGGCGGACGCATTATCACCGATCAGGTAATGACTACTGACCTGACCATGGGTCAATAACGCCAGTGAACGCTCAAGGGAGGCAGAGGTGTAGTGCACGATGACAAACTGCACACGGTTGTCGTGGTTCACCGAAGGGTGGCTGGTATCCAGGCGAGGGCCGCTCGCGCAACCGGCAAGCATCAGAAACAGAAGGGCAGAACACAGAAATTTCATGGCAGAAGACGGTACGCTTAAAGACGATAATGCAACAGTGTAACGTACCGTTTGCTGCCAAACCTCCAAATGCGGGCTTTTAAACAAAATGGAACATTTTTCAGGCGGCCTGCACCTGATTGCGCCCCGCCGCCTTGGCCCGATACAGCGCCTCGTCGGCGCGCTTGAGGGCCAATTCACTGCGCTCCCCCGACTGAAACTGCGCCATGCCGATGGACACAGTGATCGTCACCGGTTCGCCCTTGAAGTGAAATGGGCACGCTTCGATGGCTGCACGCAGGGTTTCACCCAACGCGAGTGCGTCGGCCAGGCTTGATTCCGACATGAGCAGGACAAACTCCTCACCACCAAAACGCGCGATAAAATCCGTAGGCCGCAGGCGCTTGCGTAACACATTAGCGATGATTTTCAGCACCTTGTCGCCGGCCAAATGGCCGTAGCCGTCGTTGATACGCTTGAAGTGATCCAGGTCAAGCATGGCCAGCGACAGGCTGTTACCACGCTGGTGCCAGGCGTTGACCTCATGTTCCAGGCGCTCGCTCCAGGCCGCACGATTGGGCAACCCTGTGAGTGGATCAATCAAGGCCTTCTGGCGCTGCACCTCAAGGTGTTCGCGATAGCCCTGAGCCTCTTGCTCCATGTTCGCGACCCGTTCCGCCAGCCCCTGCAAACGCGCGGCGACCTCCTGCTCGCGCTGGTCACGCTGCTGCTGATGCTGATCCATGGTGCCCAACAGGCCTTCAAGGTGGCTTTCCAGTACATGCTTGAGGCTTTCCAGGTCGGCGGCGTCTTGAACACTGCTTTGCAAGCCATCCACCTGCTCGCGGATTTGCGTATCCAGCTCCCGCGCTGCCGAGCGACCGTCTGCGTGGCCATCACTGGCCGCCTGCAAATTGCTCTGGAACGCCTCAAGCCGACCATTGAGTTGCTTGAGGTAGGCTTCGAACTCGTGCTGGCCGCTGTCGGTAACCGCCAGCATCAACACGGCCAGATCATCAAGGATTGGCAGCAACTCGTACCAGTTCAGCCCATGAGCCAGTCGCTCGCGCATCGCTTCGGCCTGGGGCCGGTGACGCTCGGGCAAGGACAAGTCTTCCAGCAAACCCAGCAGAGTGTCTTCGATATGCTTGGCCACCGAGCTGTAGGAAGGCTCGGGAGAGTCCGGCAAAGCGTATTGCAATACTTCAGGATTGAGGTCTTCCGACTCGTCGGCCAGGACCGGCGGCAAGGACAGACTACCGATAGCCGTGAACTCCGGCGTGCTGACCTGAACCGCAGGCGCTGAAACCATCGCAGCCAGAGCACTTTCGGGTACCGGCTCATCCGTTTCGTCGGCGCCTTGTTCGGCCTTCAGGGACTCGAGGGTTTCTGGCAGTGCTTCAAGAACTGGCGCAGGAGGCACGATGTTTATCGGCGGGGAGAGTACGAATGCTTCGTTGGCGACCTCGGCAGCCTCTACCACCGCAGGGCGCTCAGCCTCGGGCGCAGGTGCTTGGGCAGGCGTGGGAGCAGGTGCAGCCTCTGATAACGGAACAAAAGCCCGCAACGCTTGCGTCAGCTCCACCGACTGCGGAGGGGGTTCTGGCGCAGTCACAAGCTTCGCAGTGTTGCTCACCGCAACCGCCGGCGCCTCCACTGGATGGCGCGACAGTGCTGCCGGCTTAGCGTCCAGCACCTCTGCGTCAGCCTCCTTTGCGCCAAACAAGCGTTGCAACAACCCTGGACGACTGGACTCGCTCTCCGGCTCCAGCTTATCTAACGCCTGCCCCTGAAGACCACTCAACTCGCTGAGCAGCAACGGAATCTCCCGCGCCTGGCCCACCCGGCTGTCCAGTTGCTTGGCAAACGCCTTGAGCGGACGACTGACCTCACGAGGCAGCGGCAGCGCCTGCAACTGTGTCACCAGCGCAGTGAGCGCGGTGCCGATCTGATCAACCCGGGTTTCTCGACGTTGCTCGGAGTCCAGCACCGCTTTTTCCAGGCGCGGTAACAAAGCGGCCAAACCGGCGTCCATGTCGTCAGTGCGAACAACATCACGCATTTCCTTCATGCATTGATCAACCGCCCGGTCGGTGCCCTCAGCCGCCAATGTGCTGCGCACCAGCCCCCGACGCAACAGGTCGAGGCGGGCAGCCCAGCGGCGCTCGAGCTTGTCTTGTTGCTCGACGCTTAACAGGTATTTTTCTTTCCAGCGCTGGGCGTCGTCGCTCATGCAAGGGATCCGCGAGGGCCGGGGCTCAACGCGGGTAATGCATCAGCCGTGAGCGAACCTGGCAGACGAATCTCTACCGCGACCGGCAGGTGATCGGAGATGGGCTGCGCCAGCACCTGCACACGTTCGAGCGTCAGGGTCGGGCTTAGCAGGATATGGTCAAGACAACGTTGCGGGCGCCAACTGGGGAACGTGGCCTCGACTTGTGGAGCCAACAGCCCAAGGTCGCGCAACGGGGAATTCTGCAGCAGGTCGCTGGCATGGGTGTTCATGTCACCCATCAGCACCTGGTGTTTGTAACCGCCAATCAACTCTCGGATGTAGGCCAGTTGCATAGTGCGGGTTCGAGCCCCCAGCGCCAGATGCATCATCACCACCACCAACGCCTCGGGGCCTTCACCGAAACGTACGAGAATCGCCCCTCGGCCCTTGGGGCCCGGCAACGGGTGATCCTCGATCGCCCATGGCTTCAAGCGGCTGAGCACACCATTGCTGTGCTGCGCCAGGCGGCCGAGGTTGCGATTGAGTTGTTGATACCAGTAAGGAAATGCACCCAGCTGAGCAAGATGCTCGACCTGATTAACGTAGCCGGAACGCAGGCTGCCACCATCGACTTCCTGCAAGGCTACCAAGTCGAAGTCACCCAAGAGATCGCCAATCTTTTGCAGATTACCGGCACGCCCATTGTGGGGCAGCAAATGCTGCCAGCCCCGAGTCAGGTAATGCCGGTATTTCTCGGTACTGATCCCCACCTGGATATTGAAGCTCAGCAGGCGCAACCGGCTGTCTGCCGGCAAGCCTGTGGATTCCAGGTGGTGTTCGTTGACCTGCGGGTCATGCAGACCAACCACACGTTCAGTACCCCAGCGGCGCATGACGGGCCCCTTACTTGGCTGCGCGCTCTTTGGCGATCAGCTGGTCGGCAACGTTCAGGGTCTCTTCCGGACCACCGGTGGTACCCAGGTCAAAGCGGTACTTGCCGTTGACGATCATGGTTGGAACGCCTTGCACGCCGTATTTCTGAGCGAGTTCCTTGGCCTGTTTGATCTGGCCCTGGATGGCGAAAGAGTTGAAAGTCGCCAGGAACTTGTCCTTGTCGACGCCTTGGGTGGCGACGAAATCAGCCATTTCATCTGGCTTGGTCAGGCGCTTGCCTTCTTTCTGAATGGCATTGAACACCGCGTTGTGGACCTTTTGCTCAACACCCATGGCTTCCAGGGTCAGGAACAACTGGCCGTGAGCATCCCAAGGGCCGCCGAACATGGCTGGAATACGCTTGAAATTCACGTCCGATGGCAGCTTCTCGGCCCAAGGGTTGATGGTCGGCTCAAACGCGTAGCAATGCGGGCAGCCATACCAGAACAGCTCCACGACTTCGATCTTGCCCGGCACAGAAACCGGTACAGGATTGGCCAATTCAACGTAGGTTTTACCGGCTTCAAGCGGCACGTCGGCAGCTTGTGCGGTCATGCCGAAGAGGCTGGCCGTGACGAGAGCGGCGCTGAGGATCAGATTACGCATGCTTTACTCCTGGACAAATAAAGTCGCCTCGCGCGACCTTTATTCAGACAGGTCTACACGGGCATGAGTTCGTTAGTGTAACGGCAGCGGCCACAAAAAAGGGCGGCCAAAGCCACCCTTTTTATGCTCGCATCGACAGATTAATCGAGCGTTAACGTTGCAAGAGATGTGATCCCCTGCAACGCCCGGCCTTAGTGCAGGCCCTGAATGTACTGGGACACCGCTTCGATGTCCTTGTTACTCAATTTACCCGCGATGCTCTGCATGATCTTGGTATCGCCGTCGTTGGTACGGTTACCTTCGCGGAAGTCGGTCAGTTGCTTGCCCACATACTGGGCGTGCTGGCCGCTCAAGTGCGGGAAGCCTGCAGCGGCAAGGCCGGCGCCATTAGGCGAGTGGCAACCGATGCACGAAGGCATGCCTTTTTCCAGGTTGCCGCCACGGAACAACTCTTCGCCGTGCGCCACCAGCTTGGGATCCGCTGCGCCAACGCTGCCCTTCTGGCTGGCGTAATACGATGCAATATCCGCCAGGTCCTGATCGCTGAGATTGGTCAGCAAGCCGGTCATTTCCAGGACCGTACGCTTGCCGTCCTTGATGTCGTGCATCTGCTTGGTCAGGTAACGCTCGCCCTGGCCCGCCAGTTTGGGAAAGTTTGGCGCCGGGCTGTTGCCATCCGGTCCATGGCAAGCACCACATACGGCGGCTTTCGCCTGGCCAGCAGTGGCGTCGCCTGCAGCATGGGCAACACCGGTGATGCCCAAGGTCAACAGCAGACTCACGATCAGTTTGTTCATCAGCTAATCCAACTACGGCTAAGGGTTATAGAGTTATGGACCGGGTTTGCTCGCCATCAAACGAATGATGGCCTGGTAATCCTCGGTACTGCAGTCCATGCATAAACCACGCGGCGGCATCGCCTTGAAACCCTGGGTCACGTGTTGCACCAACGTCTCCATGCCTTGTGCCAATCTTGGCGCCCAAGCTGCCTGGTCACCCCGTTTGGGGGCGGTTGGCAGTTGTCCGGCATGGCAGGCCACGCAAACACGGTTGTACACAGCTTCCGGATCCTGTGTAGCCTGAGCGCTGTAAAGCGGTATCAGGACACCGACAGCTAGCAGCCACTTGGTCATGCAACAACCTTTTCAGGGTTTGAGAGCGTTTTGCGTTCTAATGCGCAATAAAGGTCTATCGCTCCCGTGAACTTCATCCTTCGCTGGGACAAAGCACACACAAAATCTGCGGCATTATATACTGGCGCTACTGAAACGGAAACGACACCGCTTGCCGCACCTACTCCCGGCACCGCCCACATCGGAAATCTCATGCAACTCAAGAACCCCATCCTCGGCCTGTGCCAACAGTCCACCTTCATGCTCAGCGCCGCCAAAGTCGACCAATGCCCCGATGACGAAGGCTTTGAAGTCGCCTTCGCCGGGCGTTCCAACGCCGGCAAATCCAGCGCGCTGAACACCCTGACCCATGCCAGCCTGGCGCGCACCTCGAAAACGCCAGGGCGCACACAGCTGCTCAACTTCTTCAAGCTAGACGATGATCGGCGTCTGGTCGACCTGCCGGGCTACGGTTATGCAAAAGTACCCATCCCGCTGAAGCTGCACTGGCAGCGTCACCTGGAAGCCTATCTGGGTGGCCGGGAGAGTTTGAAGGGTTTGATTCTGATGATGGACATCCGTCATCCAATGACCGACTTCGACCTGTTGATGCTCGACTGGGCCGTCGCCAGCGGCATGCCGATGCACATTCTGCTGACCAAGGCCGACAAGTTGACCTACGGCGCAGCGAAAAATACCTTGCTCAAGGTACAGACCGAAATTCGTAAAGGCTGGGGCGACGCGATCACCATCCAATTGTTCTCGGCGCCAAAACGCATGGGCCTGGAAGAGGCCTACACCGTGCTGGCAGGCTGGATGGAACTGGCGGACAAGGGTTCTGAAGCAGCAGAATAAAAAGCTTCAGGCAAAAAAAACCCCGGACTTCGTATGGGGAGGGAAGTTCGGGGTACAAGTTCCGGACCGCTAGGGTAAGGTCCAGATATCTGCCAACACTTAACACAACATAGGAGCATTGAAGGGCTTCACCACCCATTCAGTAACTCTGAGTGACCTTTCGCGGGTTAAGTTCCGGCAGGCCAGAAAAAACTATTGGCAATAAGGCTCGGCGATTACCGACCTAAAGCACTGCCAAGCGTTTGCCGCGACATGATGCCGCGGCAAAGCGGGGCTCTTAGTGCGCCTCGTCCCAGTTATTGCCCACTCCGACTTCCACCAGCAACGGCACATCCAGCTTCGCGGCACCACTCATGTGCTCGCGAATCTTCTCGCTGACTTCGGCCACCAGATCCTCACGGACCTCAAGCACCAGTTCATCGTGCACTTGAAGGATGACCTTGGCATCCAGGCCTGACGCCGTCAGCCAGTCATCCACTTTGACCATTGCCTTCTTGATGATATCCGCCGCAGTGCCCTGCATCGGCGCGTTGATCGCCGTACGCTCTGCGCCAGCGCGCTCCTGAGGCCTGTTGGAGTGAATGTCCGGCAAATACAGCCGGCGCCCGAACAACGTTTCGACGTAACCCTGATCAGAGGCCTGGGCGCGGGTGCGTTCCATATATTCGCGAACCCCGGGATAGCGGGCAAAGTAGACATCGATATAAGCCTTGGCCGTCTTGGTGTCGACGCCGATGTCCTTGCCCAGCTTCTGCGCGCCCATACCGTAGATCAGGCCAAAGTTGATCGCCTTGGCGCTGCGACGTTGATCGGACGTGACCTCCCCCAGCTCAACCTTGAACACCTCGGCCGCCGTGGCCGTGTGAACATCCAGATTGTCGCGGAACGCATTCAGCAAACCTTCATCCTTGGACAGGTGCGCCATGATGCGCAGCTCAATCTGCGAATAGTCCGCCGCCAGCAACTTGTAGCCCTTGGGGGCGACGAAGGCCTGACGGATCCGTCGGCCTTCCGCGGTACGCACCGGAATGTTCTGCAGGTTCGGATCGCTGGAGGACAGGCGCCCGGTCGCAGCCACGGCCTGATGGTACGAGGTGTGAATACGTCCGGTACGTGGGTTGATCTGCTCAGGCAACCGGTCGGTATACGTGCTTTTCAACTTGCTCATGCTGCGGTACTGCATCAGCACCTTGGGCAGCGGATAGTCATCTTCGGCCAACTTGGCCAGTACTTCCTCGGCGGTGGAGGCTTGGCCCTTGCCGGTCTTCTTCAGTACCGGCAGTCCCAGCTTTTCGTAGAGAATCGCCCCCAGCTGCTTGGGCGAGCCGAGGTTGAATTCCTCACCAGCGATCTCAAACGCCTCACGCTCCAGCGCCACCATCTTGTTGCCCAGCTCGATGCTCTGGACACCCAGCAGCTCGGCATCTACCAGGGCGCCCTGGCGCTCGATGCGGGCCAACACCGGGACCAACGGCATCTCGATGTCCGTCAACACGCTGGCCAGGCTCGGCAGGGCCGTGAGCTGTTCGTAGAGTGCCTGGTGCAAGCGTAGGGTCACATCGGCGTCTTCTGCCGCATAAGGGCCAGCCTGCTCAAGAGGAATCTGGTCGAAGGTCAGTTGCTTGGCACCCTTGCCAGCGATGTCCTGGAAGCTGACCGTGTCATGGTCCAGGTACATTTTCGCCAGGCTGTCCATGTCGTGCCGGGTCGCGGTGGAGTTCAACACGTAGGATTCGAGCATGGTGTCGAAGGCAATACCGCGCACGGTGATGCCACATGCTGGGTCACCGCCGATGGCGCAGTTGGCCAGAATGTTCATGTCGAACTTGGCGTGCTGGCCGACCTTGAGTTTTTGCGGGTCCTCCAACAGCGGCTTCAAAGCCAGCAGCACGGTGTCCCGGTCCAACTGATCCGGCACGCCAATGTAGGAATGGGTCAACGGGATGTAGGCCGCTTCATTGGCTTGCACGGCAAAAGACACACCCACCAGCTGTGCTTGCTGGGCGTCGATCCCGGTGGTTTCGGTATCGAAGGCAAACAACTTCGCGTCGTTGAGCTTCTTCAACCAGACGTCAAATCGAGCCTGGTCGAGGATGGTTTCGTACACAGGCTCGACAGAAACCGTCGCACCCGCTTCAACAACCGTTTCCACAACGGCAGAAGCCACCGGAGCAGCCTCGGCAACCGCTTTCAGCTCGACACGCTTGGCGTCGCGCTGAATCTCTTCGTACCAACTCTTGAATTCAAGCAGGGTGTAAAGCTCAAGCAGCTTTTCACGATCAGGCTCGATCAGGTGCAAATCTTCCAGCCCCACGTCCAGCGGCACATCGATCTTGATGGTCGCCAACTGATAGGAGAGGAAAGCCATCTCCTTGTGCTCTTCAAGCTTGGCCGGCAGGGTCTTGGCCCCCCGGATCGGCAGGGTCGGAACGATGTCGAGCTGCTCATAGAGCTCCTTCAAACCACCGTTGACGCCCACCAGCAAGCCGGAAGCGGTCTTCGGACCAATGCCGGGAACGCCTGGGATGTTGTCGGACGAATCCCCCATCAGCGCCAGATAGTCGATGATCTGCTCGGGAGCGACACCGAATTTCTCCTTCACGCCCTCAATGTCCATGGCGCTACCGGTCATGGTATTGACCAAGGTAATGTGCCCGTCCACCAGTTGCGCCATGTCCTTGTCACCGGTGGAGATCACCACCGGCCGGTCGGCGGCCGCACTGCTGCGGGCCAGAGTGCCGATCACGTCGTCGGCCTCGACGCCTTCGACGCACAGCAGCGGGAAGCCCAGGGCGATCACGCTTTGGTGCAGCGGCTCGATCTGCAGGCGCATGTCATCGGGCATGCTCGGGCGGTTGGCCTTGTATTCGGCGTACATCTCATCGCGAAATGTCCCGCCCTTGGCATCAAACACCACCGCGAACGGACTGTTCGGGTACTGCTTGCGCAGGCTTTTGAGCATGTTCAACACGCCCTTGACCGCACCGGTCGGCAGGCCTTTGGACGTGGTCAGTGGTGGCAACGCGTGGAAGGCGCGGTACAGGTATGAAGAACCGTCCACCAGGACGAGGGGGGCTTGGCTCATGAGCAGGATCAACCTTTTCGGCGGGTCAGGCGCTAGAATAGCCGGACCAATGACGACAAAGGGACAAGGTTATCATGCGCACACTAAATCGCTTGTTGCTGACGGGCTTGATTGCATTCGTTCCACTGGCTGCCGTCGCGGCAGACACTGCGCCTTCAGCAGGTCCGGAAGTAACCATCCGCACCGAAGGCGACAAAACGATCCAGGAATACCGCCAAAACGGCTTCCTGTATGCGATCAAGGTCACCCCAAAGGGAGCACCACCGTATTTTCTGGTGCGCGCGGACGGAACCGATGCGAACTTCATTCGCTCGGACCAGCCGGATATGCTGATCCCGTCATGGAAGATCTTCGAATGGAAATGATTTCTTAACTTAAACCGGCGCTGCGCCCTGCAGCGCCCGTAATGGCAGTTTTAACCATGTCTGTGTTCACCCCCCTGGCTCGGCCCGAGCTGGAAACCTTTCTTGCCCCTTACGGGCTCGGCCGCCTGCTCGACTTCCAGGGGATTGCCGCCGGTAGCGAAAACACCAATTTCTTTATCAGTCTAGAACAGGGCGAGTTTGTTCTGACCCTGGTAGAACGTGGCCCGGTGCAGGAAATGCCGTTCTTCATCGAGCTGTTGGACGTGCTCCACGACGCCAACCTGCCGGTGCCTTACGCCCTGCGCACCACCGACGGCGTGGCCCTGCGAGAACTCGCCGGCAAACCGGCACTGCTACAACCGCGCCTGGCCGGCAAGCACATCAAAGACGCCAACGCCCAGCATTGCGTGCAAGTGGGCGAATTGCTCGGCCACCTGCACCTGGCCACTCAAGGCACGAAAGTGCTGGAACGCAAAACCGACCGCGGGCTGGATTGGATGCTCAGCGAAGGCGCGCAACTGATCTCGCACTTGGACGAGGAGCCCCGGCGCCTGCTGCAAGACGCTCTGGACGAGATCGAGCAGCACAAGGCGCAGATCCTCGCACTGCCCCGGGCCAATATCCACGCCGACCTGTTTCGCGACAACGCGATGTTCGAAGGCACGCACCTGACCGGGCTGATCGACTTCTACAACGCCTGCTCCGGGCCGGAGCTGTACGACGTGGCCATTGCCTTGAATGACTGGTGTTCGGACACCAACGGCGTGATCGACGGGCAACGGGCACGAGCGTTGTTGGGGGCATATGCCGGACTGCGACCGTTTACCGCGAAGGAAGCGCAGCTGTGGCCGACGATGTTACGGGTGGCATGCGTGCGGTTCTGGCTGTCACGGCTGATCGCGGCTGAATCCTTTGCCGGCCAGGACGTGCTGATTCATGACCCGGCTGAGTTTCAGCAGCGCTTGGCGCAACGCCAGCAGGTCAATACGCCACTGCCGTTTGCCTTGTAAGCAATAGAACAAGTGTACTCGGTCAAAATGTGGGAGCGGGCTTGCTCGCGAAAGCGGTGGATCAGTCAACATATCCGGCGACTGGCCCACCGCTTTCGCGAGCAAGCCCGCTCCCACATTTGGCTTGTGCTGTGGCTTACAACGACTCCAGGCAGCCCGCCAGGTCATTCCCCAACTTCTCCAACACCTGCTCATACCCTTGGGCCGTGGCCGGGGTGTAGCCGCCGAGCGCGTCCAGTTCCGCCAGTTTCACGGGCAAACCGGCGACGAGCGTCTCCGCCAGACGCGGGCGCAACGGCGGTTCGCTGAATACGCAGGTCTTGCCGACCTCCTGCAAGCGCGTCCGCATCGCCGCCACATGCTGGGCACCGGGCTGCACCTCCGCCGCAACGCTGAACACACCGGTATGTTTGAGGCCGTAGGCGTTTTCGAAATAATCGAACGCTTCATGGAACACAAAGTAAGGTTTGCCGGCAACATCCGCCATCCGGGCTTTCAAGCGAGCATCCAGCGCATCCAGGCGGCCATCAAAGGCTTTCACGTTGCTCTGATAACGCTCCGCGTTGGCTGGATCAACGGCGCTAAGGTCCGCTGCCATGCGGGCAGCAATCACCCGGGCATTAACCGACGACAACCACAAATGCGCATCCAGGCTGCCTGGACGGTGATCGTGATCATGTTCGTCGGCATCTTCGGCATGAGAGTGGCTATCTTCGGTAAAGCGACGGAGTTTCATCCCAGGAAGATCCTGCACCGCTACCGTTGGCAAGCTGCGACCTTTCAATACGCGCGGCAGAAAGCTTTCCATGTCCGGCCCGATCCAATACAGCAGATCGACCGACTGCACACGCCGTACGTCGGAAGGACGCAGCGCGTAGTTATGCGGCGACGCGCCCGGCGGCAACAACACCTCTGGAATCGCCACCCCGTCCTGTACGGCGGCGGCGATCAATTGCAGGGGCTTGATGCTGGTCAGCACCCGAACCTCAGCCTGAGCAGCCCCCGTAATGAATAAACTGGTGACAAATACGACAAAAATGGGAAAAAGTCTGGACACGATGACCACTCAAGGAGGCAGGAACAGGTAACATAATAACGTCTCTCACAAATATCTGTCGCCGCTCATGCCTAAAACACCGCTTGCCAGCCGTCCCCATGACCACTCTCACTGCGTGCATACCGCGCTGTCGGAGGCCGATGCCCTGTGCGCACGTCAAGGCCTGCGCCTGACCGCCCTGCGCCGTCGGGTGCTGGAACTGGTCTGGCAGAGCCACAAGCCTCTGGGGGCCTACGACATCCTCGGCGTGCTCAGCGAGCAGGACGGCCGCCGCGCCGCGCCGCCGACGGTTTACCGAGCGCTGGATTTCCTGCTGGAAAACGGTCTGGTACACCGTATCTCCTCGCTCAACGCCTTCGTCGGCTGCAATCACCCGGAGCACGCCCACCAGGGCCAGTTCCTGATCTGCCGCGAATGCCACGCCGCCATCGAGCTTGAACAAAAAAGCATCAGCGACAGCATCATCAAGAGCGCTGCCGAAGTCGGCTTCAAGGTCGAAGGGCAAACCGTCGAAGTGGTCGGCATCTGCTCGGGTTGCCAGGGGGCTTGATGAGCACTGCGCTAATCCGCCTGGAGCAAGTCGGGGTCACGTTCGCCGGGCAAAACGTGCTGGATAACATTGCGCTAAGCGTCGAGCCGGGGCAGATCGTCACCCTGATCGGTCCCAACGGTGCCGGCAAGACCACGCTGGTACGCGCCGTACTGGGCCTGCTCAAGCCCGACAGCGGCAGTGTCTGGCGCAAGCCGAAGCTGCGGGTCGGCTATATGCCGCAAAAGCTGCACGTCGATCCGACCTTGCCGCTGTCGGTACTGCGTTTTCTGCGCCTGGTGCCTGGCGTGGACCGTGCCCGCGCACTGTCCGCCCTCAAGGAAGTCGGTGCCGAGCAGGTCATCGACAGCCCGGTGCAAAGCATCTCCGGTGGCGAAATGCAGCGTGTGCTGCTGGCCCGCGCCCTGTTGCGCGAACCGGAATTGCTGGTACTCGATGAGCCCGTACAAGGCGTCGACGTCGCCGGCCAGGCCGAGCTGTACAGCCTGATTACCCGGCTGCGAGACCGCCACGGCTGCGGCGTACTGATGGTTTCCCACGATTTGCACCTGGTGATGAGCACTACCGACCAGGTGGTGTGCCTCAATCGCCATGTGTGCTGCTCCGGCCACCCGGAACAAGTCAGCGGCGATCCGGCCTTCGTCGAACTGTTCGGCAAGAACGCCCAGAGCCTGGCGATTTATCACCACCACCACGATCACGCCCATGACCTGCATGGCGCCGTGGTCAACGACACATCCGCCTCCCACACTCACGTTCATGGAGATAGCTGCAAGCATGGCTGATTTTCTGCTCTACGCCCTGCTGGCAGGCTTGGCTCTGGCATTGGTGGCGGGCCCGCTGGGCTCGTTCGTGGTCTGGCGGCGCATGGCTTATTTTGGCGACACCTTGTCCCACGCAGCACTGCTGGGTGTGGCCATGGGCTTTCTGCTGGATGTCAGCCCGACCATCGCCGTCACCGTCGGCTGCCTGCTGCTAGCGGTGCTGCTGGTGACCCTGCAACAGCGCCAGCCGCTGGCCTCCGATACATTGCTGGGGATATTGGCACCAAGCACCCTGTCGCTGGGCCTGGTGGTGCTGAGCTTCATGCACGAAGTGCGGATCGACCTGATGGGCTACCTGTTCGGCGATCTGCTGGCGATCAGCCCAACGGACCTGGCCTGGATCCTCGGCGGCAGCGCGGCAGTGCTGGTGCTGTTGGTGGCCCTGTGGCGCCCGTTACTGGCCATCACCGTCCACGAAGAACTGGCCACTGTTGAAGGCTTGCCCGTAGCGGCGCTGCGCATGACCCTGATGTTGCTGATTGCCGTGGTGATTGCTGTCGCAATGAAGATTGTCGGCGTATTGTTGATCACGTCGCTGCTGATCATTCCCGCCGCTGCCGCCCAGCGTCACGCCCGTTCTCCGGAGCAAATGGCGATTGGCGCAAGCCTGCTGGGAATGCTTGCGGTGTGTGGTGGCCTGGCGCTGTCCTGGTTCAAGGACACCCCGGCCGGCCCGTCAATTGTGGTCACGGCGGCCGCACTGTTTCTGCTGAGTTTTGTCCTGCCCCGTCGTGGGGTGTAGACTTGCTCGCTTTTTGCGCAATTAGAGAGTCGCAGGAATGAAGCTGTTCACCTCCCGTTATCTGCTCCTTGCCGCATTTTCCCTGCTGCTGGGCGCCTGCCAAAGCACGCCGCCCGTGCCCCCTGAGGCCCCGGACTCACGGGCTTCGGCCATTGCGCAGCTGGAACAAAACCTGGCCAGCAGTGAGCTGGCCACCGCTGAAGACCAACTCACCGCACTGCAGGCTCAGTCCCCCAACGACCCGACGCTGGAGCCTTACCAGCGCCAATTGGCCGAAGCCTACTTGCAGCGCAGCCAGATCGTTCTGCAAAAAGGTGATGTCAACGCCGCCGCCACCGCTTTGAGCCGCGCCCGCGCATTGATGCCCAAGGCCCCAGCGCTGACCGGCGGCGTCAACAGTGCCATCGCCCACGCCCGTAAAGCGGAGCTGGATAAAGCCGAAGCTGCGTTGAAAGCCGCCGAAGCCCAGCCACCGGCCAAGGTCATCGACCCGACCGCTGAAAGCACCACAGTTGCGCTGAACCTCACCGATATCGCGGAATTGCGCCATCAACTGGATGCAATCGCTACCGATGTGGTGAATTACCAGTGTGACGTGAGCATCCAGGCTCCACGCACTCAGGACTACCCATGGTTGGCCACATTGCTGACCAAACGGGTAAAACGGATCGATTCGGGGTATGACCTGAAGATTCACCGGCAGATTCTGAAGAACATCCCGGCGCAAGTAGTCCTGATCCCGCGCAAGACTGAATAACGCCATTCGCGAGCAAGCCCCCACATTTCGAATTGTGAATACATTTCAAAATGTGGGGGCTGCGGTGCGACGATTCGACTTGCCTGCGATAGCGACCTAACAAACAACCGATGACTTAAGCCGGAACCGCCTTGGCCTTCGGCTCCCGATCCCAGACCCGATGCTGGGCAATCGCCGCAAAAAACGCCTTCAACGCCTTGGCATCCCCGCCGACAATCAAGCCCGCATCCGTCGTTAGCTTCAGCACATCCAGCAATTGCTTCGCCTCACCGGCCAAGGCAATCGCCTTCAAATGCTTGTACGCCTCCAACAAGTAATGCAACGCCACACCGTCGCCGCTCAACGCCTGCACCGACTTGGCTCCGCCCGGCACAAACACCGCGTCGAACGCTACCGACGGCAAGCCTTCCATGGACGCATCCACCGGCAAGCTCTTTCCATCCGCCGTGATCACCGGTGCCGACGTCGGCCCCAGCAGCTTGGCGTGAGCACCGTGGGCCAGCAATGCCTTCTTCAACGCGGCAATCGCTGCACCATCGACACCGTTGGCCGCCAGAATCGCGACTTTTCGCGTCTTGATGTCACCCGACAAGAGATTCGCCTGGCTTAGCGCCGGCGAGCGATCCGGGGACGTCTTGCGCTCTGGCACCGTACCTTTCTTCGGCACCGGCAGCCCCAGGTTCTGCGCCACACGCTTGGCCAATTCCAGATCGATATTGGCCAGGACCTCATTGACCTGCCGAGCCCGGATAAACTCACGCTCCACCTTGCCCAGTTCGAAGCTGTAGGCGGCGATGATGTGCTCCTGCTCAGGCTTGCTCATGCTGCGAAAGAACAACCGCGCCTGGGAGAAATGATCGCTGAACGACTCGCTGCGCTCACGAATCTTGTAGGCGTCAATGCGCTCCGGATAGGTTTCAAAGCCGCCATCCTGCGCCGCGGGCGGGGTTTCTTTTGGCCAGCCGCCATCAATCGAGTTCGGCTCGTAGGAAGCACGACCCTTGTCGATAGTGGTGCGGTGCATGGCGTCGCGCTGGCTGTTATGGAACGGCGTGACCGGCCGGTTGATCGGAAGCTCATGAAAATTCGGCCCACCCAGGCGGCTGATCTGCGTGTCGGTGTAGGAAAACAGCCGACCTTGCAGCAGCGGGTCATTGGAGAAGTCGATACCCGGCACGATATGCCCCGGGCAAAAGGCGACCTGCTCGGTTTCCGCAAAATAGTTATCCGGGTTGCGGTTGAGCACCATCTTGCCCAGCGGTGTGATGGGCACCAGCTCTTCGGGAATCAGCTTGGTGGGGTCGAGAATGTCAAAGTCGAACGTGTGTTCATCCTTTTCAGCAATGATCTGCACCCCCAGCTCCCATTCCGGGTAATCGCCACCTTCAATGGATTCCCACAGGTCGCGGCGGTGAAAGTCGGTGTCTTTACCGGCCAGCTTTTGCGCTTCATCCCACACCAGGGAGCAGGTACCCACCGTAGGACGCCAGTGAAATTTGACGAAATTGGACTGACCTTCGGCATTCACAAAACGGAAGGTGTGAACACCAAACCCCTGCATGCTTCGCAGGCTTTTTGGAATCGCCCGGTCAGACATGGCCCAGATCACCATATGTGCCGACTCTGGCTGCAGCGAAACAAAATCCCAAAACGTATCGTGAGCCGAGCCCCCGGTAGGTATCTCGTTGTGCGGTTCGGGTTTTACCGCGTGGACAAAGTCCGGAAACTTGATGGCATCTTGAATGAAGAACACCGGCATGTTGTTGCCCACCAGGTCGAAGTTGCCTTCCTCCGTAAAGAATTTCACGGCAAAGCCGCGCACATCTCGCACGGTATCGCCCGAACCTCTAGGGCCTTGTACGGTGGAAAAGCGAACGAACACCGGGGTTTTATGCCCCGGATCCCGCAGGAACCCGGCCTTGGTCAGGGCCGAATGATTGCTGTAGGACTGGAAATACCCATGGGCGCCCACACCGCGGGCATGCACGATGCGCTCGGGAATGCGCTCATGGTCAAAGTGCGTGATCTTTTCACGCATGATGAAGTCTTCCAGCAGCGAAGGCCCTCGGGAACCGACCTTCAACGTGTTCTGGTTATCGGAGACTTTTACGCCCTGGTTGGTACGCAGCGCCTGGCCCGTCGCATCAGAGCGAAATTTTTCCAGGCTTTGCAGCTTGGCATTGGTGTTGCCCCGGTCCAGGGTATCGGTACCTGCGAGTTCGCTCTTGGGCGGGGTCACTGGCTTTTTCGTGCTCATCAGACAAAAACTCCTCGTTTGCATTGGCCAGAGCGGTCTCCGGCTCGTTTGAGCAAAACCCAGGCACGGCACCCGGGAATTTCGAGTTGCCTAATTAGTGACTGATACGTTTTTGTACCGTTCCTTTTTTATGACCTTTGATCGCGTTATCGCCAAATCGCTGGTTGAATGCGAAATAAATGCTAAGAACCTCTATACGGACAGGCTAAAATGCGCGCCCGGCTAACCGCTGATCCCTTTTCAATGCGCCCCACAAGGTTCGCTACGTGATCGAGTTTCATAACGTCCATAAAACCTACCGGGTCGCCGGTAAGGATATCCCCGCCCTGCACCCCACCAGCCTGCGCGTCGAAAACGGCCAGGTGTTCGGCCTGATTGGCCACTCCGGTGCGGGAAAAAGTACCCTGCTGCGCCTGATCAATCGCCTGGAGCAACCCAGCGGTGGCCAGATCATGGTGGATGACGAAGAAGTCACCGCCCTGGATGCCAACGGCCTACGGCGTTTTCGGCAGCAGGTCGGGATGATCTTCCAGCACTTCAACCTGTTGGCATCCAAGACCGTCGCCGACAACGTGGCGCTGCCGCTGACCCTGGCGGGCGAGTTATCGCGCCGCGAGATTGACCAGCGTGTGGCTGAACTGCTGGAGCGGGTCGGCTTGTCGGACCACGCCAAGAAGTACCCGGCGCAGTTGTCTGGCGGCCAGAAGCAGCGCGTCGGCATCGCCCGCGCCCTGGCCACCAAGCCGAAAATCCTGCTGTGTGATGAAGCCACCAGCGCCCTCGACCCCCAGACCACCGCCTCGGTCCTGCAACTGCTGGCCGAGATCAACCGCGAGCTGAAGCTGACCATCGTGCTGATCACCCATGAAATGGACGTGATCCGCCGGGTCTGCGACCAGGTAGCCGTGATGGACGCTGGCGTGATCGTCGAGCAAGGTTCTGTAGCCGACGTCTTCCTGCACCCGAAGCACCCGACCACCAAGCGCTTCGTACAAGAAGCCGATCAGGTCGACGAAAGCGAACAGCGCGATGACTTCGCCCACGTACCCGGCCGCATCGTGCGCCTGACATTCCAGGGCGAAGCGACCTACGCACCGCTACTGGGTACCGTCGCGCGTGAAACAGGCGTGGACTACAGCATCCTCGCCGGCCGTATCGACCGCATCAAAGACATCCCCTACGGGCAATTGACCCTCGCCGTCACCGGCGGCGACATGGAGGCGGCGTTCGCCCGCTTCACCGCGGCAGACGTCCACATGGAGGTGCTGCGCTAATGGAGACCCTGTTGAGTTTTTTTGCCAACATCGACTGGTATGAAATCTGGCTCGCCACCGGTGACACCATGCTCATGCTCTTCGGTTCGCTGCTGTTCACCGTATTGCTGGGCCTGCCACTGGGCGTGTTGCTGTTCCTGTGCAGCCCACGCCAACTGTTCGAACAGAAAGGCCTGTACGCCCTGCTGTCGTTGATCGTGAACATCCTGCGCTCGCTGCCGTTCATCATTTTGCTGATCGTGATGATTCCGTTCACGGTACTGATTACCGGCACCTCCCTCGGGGTAGCGGGTGCGATTCCGCCACTGGTGGTCGGCGCGACGCCGTTCTTCGCGCGCCTGGTGGAAACCGCCCTGCGCGAAGTGGATCGCGGAATTATCGAAGCGACCCAGGCCATGGGCGCCAGCACTCGCCAGATCATCACCAATGCACTGCTGCCAGAGGCTCGCCCCGGTATTTTCGCAGCGATTACGGTGACGGCGATTACACTGGTTTCCTACACGGCCATGGCCGGCGTGGTGGGTGCAGGTGGCCTGGGTGACTTGGCGATCCGCTTTGGCTATCAGCGCTTCCAAACCGATGTGATGGTGGTCACCGTGGTGTTGCTGCTGATCCTGGTGCAAATTCTGCAAACCGTTGGCGATAAGCTAGTGGTGCACTTTTCTCGAAAATAACGGCTGTTGCCGGCGCGAAGCCGACCAATGCCCGAACAAGGAGCTTGCTGGATGAAAAAACTACTGGTTGCTTTCGCCGCCGTTGCCGCGTTTTCCGCCCACGCCGCCGAGACCCTGACGGTCGCCGCTTCACCGGTGCCGCATGCGGAAATCCTCGAGTTCGTGAAACCGGCACTGGCCAAGGAAGGGGTTGATCTGAAGGTGAAGGTCTTCACCGACTACGTTCAGCCGAACGTACAGGTGGCCGAAAAGCGCCTGGATGCCAACTTCTTCCAGCACCAGCCGTATCTGGATGAGTTCAATAAGGCCAAAGGTACAAAGCTGGTGAGTGTCGCCGGCGTGCACCTGGAGCCTCTGGGCGCCTACTCCAGCAAGTACAAGAAGCTCGCCGAGCTGCCTGATGGCGCCAACGTGGTGATCCCGAATGACGCCACCAACGGCGGCCGCGCGCTGTTGCTGCTGGCCAACAACGGCCTGATCACCCTGAAGGACCCGACCAACATCCTGTCGACCATCAAGGACATCACCGGCAACACCAAAAACTTGAAATTCCGTGAGCTGGAAGCCGCCACCCTGCCGCGCGTGCTGACCCAGGTTGACCTGGCGCTGATCAACACCAACTACGCGCTGGAAGCCAAGCTGGATCCTTCCAAAGACGCCCTGGTCATCGAAGGCAAAGACTCGCCTTACGTGAACATCCTGGTGACCCGTGAGGACAACAAGGATTCCGACGCGGTGAAGAAGTTGGTTGCAGCCCTGCACACCCCGGAAGTGAAAGCGTTCATTCTTGAGAAGTACAAAGGCGCGATCTTGCCGGCGTTCTGATCCAACCTGAAAAGCTCCGATCTCCAGAACACTGGAGATCGACTGTGGGAGCTGGCTTGTGTGGGAGCCAGCTCCCACACAAGCCAGCTCCCACTTTTTTGCGCCACCGCCAGGCTTATTTGCGCTGCAACAACCCTGGCAACTGCGCCACCAGCTTCTGGTTGTTCAGCGGCGCACGGATAAACCCACGCTGGGTGCCATCCGGCCCGATCAACGCCAGGTTGCCGCTGTGGTCGACGGTGTAGTTCGGCTTGCTGGTGTCCGCCGGAATGAACGGGATGCTCACGGCATTGGAGACCTTCTGCACGTCATCCACCGAAGCACCGGTCAGGCCTTCAAATTGCGGGTCGAAGTAACCCAGGTACTGCTTGAGCTGCGCCGGGTTATCACGATTGGGGTCCACGCTGACCAGGATCACCTGCAGTTTGTCCACTACGTCCTTGGGCAGCTCGCTTTTGATCTGCCGTAGCTGGGCGAGAGTGGTCGGGCAGATGTCCGGGCAGAAGGTGTAGCCGAAGAACAACACGCTCCACTTGCCTTTCAACTCATTGACCACCACCGGCTGGCCGTCCTGATTGGTCATGGTCACAGGTGGCAGTTGCCGGCTTTGCGGCAGCAGGATGATCCCCGCATCGATCAACGTCGTCGGATCGCCTTCGCCCTTGCCGGACAGTACTTTGTTGACAGTCAGGCCCATGATCAATGCGACCACGGCCACCAGAATAAAGACAGTTTTTTGAGTTCGAGTCATAGGTTCAACAGTAAGTAGTGGTCTACGAGCAGGGCGATAAACAGTAAAAACAGGTACCAGATAGAGTACTTGAAGGTGTTGATCGCCGCGTGCGGCCGACTGCCACGGTACAGCACCCAGGCCCATTGCAGAAAGCGCCCACCCAGAACCAATGCACATCCCAGGTACAACAGGCCGCTCATATGGATGACATAGGGCATCAGGCTGACCGCCAGCAAGGCGAAGGTGTACAGCAGGATATGCACCTTGGTGTAGTGCTCGCCATGAGTCACCGGCAGCATCGGGATATCGGCCTTGGCGTATTCCTCCTTGCGGTGAATGGCCAGGGCCCAGAAATGTGGCGGGGTCCAGGCGAAGATGATCAGCACCAGCAGCAAGGGCTCGGCACTGACATGGCCGGTAACCGCTACCCAACCCAACAAAGGTGGCGCGGCGCCGGCAAGGCCGCCAATCACAATGTTTTGTGGTGTCGCGCGCTTAAGAAAGCCGGTATAGATCACCGCGTAACCCAGCAGCGAGGCCAGCGTTAGCCAAGCCGCCAGCGGATTGGTAAACGCCAGCAGCAAGGCCAGCCCGGCCACCGCCAGCGCCAGGGCGAAGGTCAGGGCCGCGGCCGGTGAGACACGACCTTCCGCCAGCGGGCGTTTGTGGGTGCGAGCCATCACTGCATCGATGCGCCGGTCCACCACATGATTGACCGCCGCCGCACCACCGGCACACAGGGCGATCCCCAGGTTGCCGAAGATCAGCACAGCCCACGGCACCCCGGCGCGGGTTGCGAGGAACATGCCGACCAGGGAGGTGATGAGCATCAGCACCACCACTTTGGGCTTGGTCAGTTCCAGATAGTCACGCCAGATTGCCTGGCGGTGACGCTCGCCGGTCAGGGTCGCCATGGCATCTCTCCTTTTATTGTTATGAGGCCCGACACCTGCCCGCGAGGGCTGAAGCGCCATCCCAGCGGCAAGTGATGGCGGACCCGGACCAGGCTGGTTCGGGCGTGGTAGTTAATGAGCACCAGCGTCAGCAATAACGCTGCGCCACCGGCGTTATGAGCGACTGCCACCGGCAGCGGCAGGTGAAAATACACATTGCTCAACCCAAGGCTGATTTGCGCCGCCAGGGCTATCAGCAACAGGCCAGCCAGACGGGTCATGCCGACGACCTTGAGCTGCCAGGCCAGGCCCAGCAACACGACGGTCACCACCAAAGCACCTATCCGGTGGGTGAGATGAATCGCGGTACGCGCATCACTGTCGAGCTGGCCACCCAGGTAGTTGGGGCCGATATGCTGGGTCAGGTGAAACCCATTGGCGAAATCCGCCGCCGGCCACCACTGCCCGTGGCAGGTCGGCAAGTCGATACAGGCCACCGCCGCATAGTTGGAACTGACCCAACCGCCCAACGCAATCTGGCCGATCACCACCACCAGCCCGGCTGTCGCCCAATACTGCAAACGCTTGGGCACGATCAACGCCGGCAACACGCCGGACAATCGCAAGGTCAGCAAAAACAGCAGGCTCAAGGTCGCAAACCCACCGAGCAAATGCCCGGTCACCACCTGGGGCCAGAGCTTGAGCGTCACCGTCCACATGCCAAACGCGGCCTGGGCAAACACCACGGCCAACAAAAACAAAGGCAACTTCAGCGGCTGGCCGGGATGATGCCGATGGGTCCAGGCCCGTGCAGCCAACAGTACAATCAACAGACCAAGGGTACCGGCAAAGTAGCGGTGGACCATCTCGCTCCAGCCCTTGTCAGCCTCCACCGGCGTGTCCGGGAAGTGCAGTTCGGCATGGGCCAACTGGGATTCGCTTTGCGGCACGCTGATAAAGCCATAACAACCCGGCCAATCCGGGCAACCGAGGCCCGCGTGAGTCAGCCGGGTATAGGCGCCGAGCAGCACCACAATCAGCGCCAGCAAGGTGGCAAACAGCGCGAGGCGAAATCCAAGTTTGGCCATGACGATGCCCTTATCCGATATTCGACAGTTTCAGCAGCAGGCGCAGGTCGTTCAACAAATCCTTGCCCTTGACCTGAGCGTCATAGCGCAACACCAGGTTGCCGTGAGGGTCGATAATCCACAGCTGCGCATCACCGCTGCCCTGGGCTGCGGCGTCTTTATTGAAGGTCGACAGGTCCAGGGAGTAACGCTGCAATTGCGGGTATTCGGCCTTGAGCTTGGCGTCATAGTCAGTGCTGACGGGCTGCGCACTGGCCAAGGCATGACTGGCGCGGGACGCATCGCGGCCCAGGCCGATCTGTAGTTGGCGCGCCAGGTACACCAGTTGCCGGCAATCGGCGGCGCAGGCCGCAGGTGCAGTGACCAGCAACTGCCAGCGGCCCTCTTCGGCCTGCACGCCGATATCGGCGCGGGTCTGACCATTGCCGATCATCTCGCCGTGGTAACTGCGGCTTTCCGGCACCCAGAACTGCAACTTGTACATAAAAGTGGCCAGCACCATTGGGCCGATCACCATCAGCAGGATAAAGATCAGTTGCCAGCGCCCCTTGCGCCGGTCAGGCGCCGCAGGCGCGTCAGACATGTTGAGTGGATTCATGGCCGCTCCCATCGTGCTTCTCCTTTGCGTTGTGCCATCCGAGGTAGAGGTAAAGACCGAACAGGGCTAGCGCCATGGCGAACCACTGCACGGCATACCCGAGGTGTTTTTCCGGCCCCATGGCCACCACCGGCCAGTTGGTTTCGTAGGTGCCGGGGCCCGCTTCGGCTCGCAGCTCGTAGCCAAACCCGCTGCGCGCAAGCTCCGTCCACAGCATGTCGGGGTGCAGCACGGTCAGCAGGCGTGGCCATGGCGCGCCAGCCGGGTCTGCATGCAATTGGAACGCGGCCCCGGGCGCTACGTAGACCCACGCGTCGATATTCAGCAACTGTTCAGGGGTGGTGAAGACCGGCGGCGTGCGTCGGTCCGGCCAAGGCAGCCAGCCGCGATTGAGCAGCAACCATAAACCGCTGGCCTGATCATGAAAGGGTTGCAGCAACTCGACGCCCACCTTGCCGTCGCGAAAGCGGTTATCCAGCAGCACGCTGTGCTCGGTATCGAACTGCCCACGCAGACGCACTCGACGGAAGGCTGGATCAGTCGTCGTACGCAGTTGCTCGCTGCTCATGGGCTCGGCAGCGCGACGCTCAGCGTAGCTGTCCAGCAGCGTTTGTTTTTCCTGGCCACGGGACAACTGCCAAAAACCGAGAGACACCAGCAGCGGTAGCAGCACTAACACCACCAGCGTCGGCGCAATCCCGGGACGAAAGCGTTTCATGGCGTGACCGTAGAGGTCAGTGCTGCACTGGCTATACTGAATCTCATTGCTCGCCCCTCCCCAAAAGAGCCCCGGAGCCAAACCATGCTCAAAGCAGCCATTGCCCTGATGCTGATCGCTACCGTTGTGAGTCTGTTCAGTGGCTTGTTCTTCCTGGTCAAGGACGAGGGCAACTCCAATCGCCTCGTCACTGCCCTGACCGTGCGTGTCGTACTGGCCGTCATCACCGTGGCGCTAATCGCCTGGGGTTTCTTCAGCGGCCAGTTGGTCTCACATGCGCCGTGGTAGAGCGCTTCACAGCACGTAAACGAAGAAAAACAGCCCGATCCACACCACATCGACAAAGTGCCAATACCAACTGGCTGCCTCGAAGCCAAACTGGTGCTCAGCGTCAAAATGCCCCCGCATGACCCGCATCAGCATCACGAACAGGATGATGGTGCCAATGGTCACGTGGGCACCGTGAAAACCGGTGAGCATGAAGAAGGTCGCGCCGTACACGCCGGAACCCAGGGTCAGGCCCAGCTCCTTGTAAGCGTGGATGTATTCCTCTGCCTGAAAGCCCAGGAATGCCCACCCCAGTAACACGGTGATCGCCAGCCAGATCTTCAGCGCGCCGCGATGACCTTTGCGCAAGGCGTGATGGGCGATAGTGATGGTCACGCTGGAACTGACCAGCAAGATGGTATTGATCAGCGGCAAGCCCCAGGGACTGATGGTGCCTTTGGGCGCTGGAAACAGCGTTGGGTCAGGGTTATTGAGCAATGGCCAGGCGAATTCAAAATTCGGCCAGAGCATGTGCGCCACGCCTTTATGGCCTTCCCCTCCCAGCCACGGGCCGGACAAATGGCGCACATAAAACAGCGCCCCGAAGAACGCGATAAAGAACATCACCTCGGAAAAGATGAACCAGCTCATGCCCCAGCGAAAGGAGCGGTCCATCTGCGAGCTGTACAAACCGGCGCGACTCTCTTTGATCACAGCGCCGAACCAGCCAAACATCATGTAGGCCAACAGCAGGCCGCCAACGAAAAAGATCAGCGGGCCGTGGGATTCCGGGCGCGCAGCCTTCAGGTCATTGAACCAGGTAGCCAGTCCGAACACCGTGATCAGCATGCCCACGGTGGCAATTATTGGCCATTTGCTTTGTGCTGGTACGTAGTACGTATCATGATTCGACATGTATTCGTTCTCCTAATCGAGCCCGCAGGCACGCCTAGCCGCCGGTATGGACAGCCACGGGCGGTTGGCGCGCGGTGATATCGAACAGCGTGTACGCCAGGGTCAAATGCTTCACATCCTTGGGCATGTCGCGGTCGACAATAAAGCGCACGGGCATCTCGATACGCTGACCTGGCTGCAGCACTTGCTGGGTGAAGCAAAAACACTCGGTCTTGTGGAAGTACATCGCCGCTTCTGCGGGCGAAATGCTCGGTATCGCCTGGGCGGTCATCGGCTTGTCGGTGGGGTTGTAGGCCACGAACAGCATCTCGTTGACCGCGCCTGGGTTGACCACGATCTCGTCAGCCTTGGAGTGAAACTCCCAGACCATGTCGATGGCATTGGTGGAAAGAAACTGCACCCGCACCTGGCGTGACGGATCAACGATCTGCTCACCCTCGTACTGCCCGGCAGTCTTGCCGTTGATGCCGAACGCCTTGCACATCACGTCGTAGATCGGCACCAAGGCAAAGCCGAAGGCGAACATCGCCATCACCAGGATCAGCAAGCGGGTGACCAGGCGCTTGATAGGCACCGACTCAGACATGGCGCTCACCCGAAACGAACGCGGTAAGTGTGGGAGCGGGCTTGCTCGCGAAAGCGGTTTCACAGCCAATGAAAATATTGACTGACACACCATCTTCGCGAGCAAGCCCGCTCCCACACTTACCGCGTTCCAACCGCAATAACGTATTCATTTGACCTCCGGCGGGGTCGTGAAGGTGTGATACGGCGCAGGCGAAGGAATGCTCCACTCCAGCCCGTCGGCCCCATCCCATGGTTTGGCCGGCGCGGGTTTGCCGCCACGGATGCACTTGATGACGATGAACAGGAAGAAAATCTGCGTCGCACCAAAGGTGAAGGCACCGATGGAGGAGACCATGTTGAAATCAGCAAACTGTAGGTTGTAGTCCGGCACCCGGCGCGGCATGCCGGCCAAGCCGACGAAGTGCATCGGGAAGAAGGCCATGTTCATCCCCACGAACGACAGCCAGAAATGCAGCTTGCCCAGGGTTTCGTCGTACATGTGGCCGGTCCATTTCGGCAGCCAGTAGTACGCCGAGGCGAAGATCCCGAAGATCGCCCCAGGCACCAGTACGTAATGGAAATGCGCCACCACAAAGTAGGTGTCGTGGTACTGGAAGTCCGCCGGGGCAATGGCCAGCATCAGCCCGGAGAAGCCGCCAATGGTGAACAGAATCACGAAGGCCACGGCAAACAGCATCGGCGTCTCGAAGGTCAGAGAGCCTTGCCACATGGTACTGACCCAGTTGAACACCTTCACCCCGGTGGGCACAGCGATCAGCAGCGTGGCGTACATGAAGAACAGCTCGCCCACCAGCGGAATGCCCACCACGAACATGTGGTGCGCCCACACGATAAACGACAGGAAGGCGATGCTCGCCGTGGCATAAACCATCGAGGTATAGCCAAAGAGAGGCTTGCGCGAGAAAGTCGGAATGATCGAGCTGACGGCACCGAAGGCCGGCAGGATCATGATGTACACCTCGGGATGACCGAAGAACCAGAACACATGCTGGAACAAGACCGGGTCACCGCCACCGGCAGCACTGAAGAAGCTGGTACCGAAGTGGATGTCCATCAGCATCATCGTCACGCAACCCGCCAACACCGGCATCACCGCAATCAGCAGGAACGCGGTGATCAGCCAGGTCCAGACGAACAGCGGCATCTTCATCAGGGTCATGCCGGGTGCGCGCAGGTTGAGGATGGTGGCGATCACGTTGATCGCGCCCATGATCGAACTGATACCCATCAAGTGGATGGCAAAGATGAAGAAGGTCACGCTTTCCGGCGCATAGGTGGTGGAGAGCGGGGCGTAGAAGGTCCAACCGAAGTTCGGCCCACCGCCCGGCATGAACAGGGTGGAGACCAACATCAGGAACGCCGCCGGCAGTAGCCAGAAGCTGAAGTTGTTCATCCGCGGCAAAGCCATGTCCGGCGCGCCGATCATCAACGGGATCATCCAGTTGGCGAGGCCGACAAACGCTGGCATCACCGCACCGAAGACCATCACCAGGCCGTGCATGGTGGTCATCTGGTTGAAGAACGCCGGCTCAACGATCTGCAAGCCAGGCTGGAACAGCTCGGCCCGAATCACCATGGCGAACGAGCCACCGAGTAGGAACATGGCAAAGCTGAACCACAGATACATGGTTCCGATGTCTTTGTGGTTGGTGGTCAGCACCCAACGCATCAGGCCTTTGGCAGGGCCGTGAGCGTGGTCACCGGCATGACCGTGGTCATCGATCACAGCGCTCATGGCCTTTCTCCTGCAAACGAGTGGGCGGGACGGTTCAGGGAATACGCAATGAAGGAGGTCATTTGCTTTGCGCCTGTTTCAGAGCCAGCACATCTTTGGGAGTGACCATGTCGCCCTTGTTGTTGCCCCACGCGTTGCGTTCGTAGGTCACGACCGCCGCGATATCAACTTCCGAGAGCTGCTTGCCGAAAGCGGCCATGGCGGTGCCTGGCTTGCCGAAGTACACGCGATGCAGGTGATCCTCTTTGGCGCCGATGGCAATCGGCGAGCCCTTGAGCGCCGGGAACATCGGCGGCAAGCCCTGGCCTTCGGCCTGGTGACAGGCCACGCAGGTGGTGTGGTAGACCTTGTCACCACGGGCCACTAACTCTTCAAGGGTCCACTCCTTGGAGGTCAGCTCCTTGAGCTGGGCGGCTTCGGCTTTACGCTCGCCGAGCCAGGTGTCGTAGTCGGCCCTGGATTTGACGTCGACCACAATCGGCATGAAGCCATGGTCCTTGCCGCACAGCTCAGCGCACTGACCACGATAAATGCCGGGCTTCTCGACCCGGGTCCAGGCCTCGTTGACGAAGCCGGGGATGGCGTCGCGCTTGACCGCAAAGGCCGGTACCCACCAGGAATGGATCACGTCGGCAGCCGTCACCAAAAAGCGCACCTTGGCGCCCACCGGCAGTACCAGCGGCTGGTCGACTTCCAACAGGTAATGTTCGCCTTTGACGGCCTGGTTATGGATCTGCTCGGCAGGCGTAGCCAGGTTGCTGAAAAACTCGACGTCTTGCCCCAGGTATTTGTAATGCCACTTCCACTGATAGCCGGTGACCTGGATATCAATATCCGATTCAGTGCTGTCGTAGATGTTAATCAGGGTCTTGGTGGCCGGAATAGCCATCGCCACCAGAATCAGAAAAGGCACCACCGTCCAGAGAATCTCGACCGTTGTGCTCTCGTGAAACTTGGCCGCCACCTGACCGGTTGAACGTCGATGAACGATCATCGACCAGAACATCGCGCCAAACACGATGATGCCGATCACCACACAGATCCAGAAAATGGTCATGTGCAGGTCGAACACAGCGTGACTGACTTCAGTGGCCCCTGGCGCCATATTCACTGTCCAGGCGGCCTGCGCCTGGCTGAATACTGACCACAAGAGTAAGCCCATCCAAACATGTGGATGTCGCGTCATTGCGGGTTCCCCTTATCGTTCTTGTTATCCCGCCGGTTTGCACCTGCGGCCAAGGGAGCGGCTTCCAAATTGCAAACACACCGCCAAGCCTTGCCTGCTTATGCAGTCTGGCGTCATCAGCTAATTGCGTACAAACCCGAGTATAGACACCGACCGCCACCCCGCAATGTGAGGGGGCAAATGAGCGAAAATGGACGAACGGAGCCAGCAAACCGGCAGATGGCGGGGGTTATCCGACGAACGATGGCATTTCGATATAACACCGGCGCATAACCATGAAATAATTATGCCAAATGCGTCTTAGCCGCTCGTATAAACGAGCTACCTTATCATCTCCCTTTTCCTACCCCTGTATTCCCGGAGCTTTCATGAACACCGCCGCATTGCGCGAGCAGATTTCCCGTGCCCATCAACACGAAGCCAGCACTGGCCAGCTTGCTCAACAGCTGGAGGTCCAGTTACCCCATCTGCACCCCGCGATTTCCCTGCCCGATGTTGACGCCAAGGGTGTGATGACGCGTTTTGTCACCGCCTATATCGACCAAGTCCCAGAGTTGCTCGACGCAGCCAACGATGTGGCCCGTGAAGCCGGTATTGAAAGCCAGATCAAGCCGGTGCTGAAAATCGCCGAGCAGTTCTTCCTTCAGCCGCTGGCGATCCTGGATGGCCACGAAGGCCTGGACGGCTTGCTGGACGAAGCTTACCTGGCTCATCGCCTGGTGGAAGAGGTTAACGATCTGTATATCAAGCATTTCGGCCAACCGCTGATTCCGCTGGATACCACCGTGGCCAATCTGATTGCCCACCAATTGATCGGTGAAACATTCGCCAACCAATTGGATGAAGCCGTGCACCATGCGGTGGACGAGATGCTCAATGAAGACAGCTTCGCCCTGGAGTCGGTCGAAGCCTACCGCGACAAGCTCAAGAGCCCGGACACCGAAGCAGCCTGGAAGCGCTGGCCGTCCCTGTCACGGCAGTTGGGCGTGGAGCTGGAGTTGGATCAGCCGGCGTAAACTTACGACTGGCAAAGATCAAAAGTGGGAACCGGGTTTGCCCGGCTCCCACAGCGTTCAAGCAGCAGCCGACCCTATTCCCCTCGTCGTGCGCACCCGCCCTTCCAACCGACGTTTCAACCCCCGCGCCTCAATCACCAGCCTGGAGCCCTTGGCCGCATTGGCACGCCCCCATTCCTCGAGCAGTTCAAGGCAGGAATGATCGATGTAACTCAGGTTATTGAGCGGTACATGCACGGTGGTACCCGCGGGTATCGTCGATAACACCTGAGTCAACGCCGGCACCTTGAGAAAGGTCGCGGCACCGGTCAGTCGCAGCTCCATTTCGCCGTCTTGAGGCAAGTCGATCAAGCCTATCTTCAGTCGAGAAGCTTTCCATGCCAGTTTGACCAAGGTCAGACCGAAGCCCACCAACACACCGGTCAGCAAGTCCGTGAAGATGATCGCCAAGGCCGTGGCGGCGTAGGTGAACATCGGCATCCGACCATAGCGGCCCAAGCCACGAAAAGCCTTGATGTCCACCAGCTTGATGCCGGTGTACACCAACACACCCGCCAGGCTCGCCACCGGAATGCTTTGCAGCACACTGGACAGCAGCAACACAAAAGCCAGCAACCACACACCGTGGAACATCGCCGACAAGCGCGTGGTGGCACCTGCCTGCACGTTGGCCGAGCTGCGCACGATCACCCCGGTCATGGGCAGCGCGCCCACCAGGCCACAGAGCATGTTGCCTACGCCTTGCGCCGACAGTTCCTTATCAAAATCGGAACGCTGACCGTTATGCATACGGTCGACGGCCGCCGCCGAAAGCAGGGTTTCGGCGCTGGCGATAAAGGCTACGGCGAAAGCTGCAATCAACAAACTGGGATCCGCCAGGTTCAGGAGGTCGCTGGGGCGTAGCCAATCGATGGCGTCTGCCAGGTTGTCCGGCACTTCCACACGCTTGACCCGCAAGGCCAGCACCAGGCTGGTTACCGTCGCCAAGCCCACGCCCAAGAGGGCACCGGGCACGAAACGCAGCTTTTGTGGACGGAATTTGTCCCACAGCCACATCACCAGAATCGTCGATAACCCAAGCAAACCGGCCTGCCAGCCAAGCCCACCGCCCAAGGTCGGAATGGCCTGAACCAGAGCCGCCGGGAAGCCGACAAGATTATCCAGGCCGGACGGTTTCGGCACGCCGTCGAACATCACATGGACTTGTGAAAGGACGATCAGTACCCCGATCCCTGCCAGCATCCCATACACCACCGCCGGGGCGGTCACACGGAACCAGCAACCCAGGCGCAAACGCCCGGCCACCAACTGCAGGAAGCCCGCCAGCAACAGGATCGGCCCGAGCATGGCCATGCCATGCTGTCGCACCAGTTCGAATACCAGCACCGCCAATCCGGCCGCCGGACCACTGACTTGCAATGGCGAACCGGCCAGCCAACCCACTACCAGGCCACCAATAATCCCGGTAATCAAACCTTTGGCCGGTGGCATACCGGAGGCGATGGCGATCCCCATGCACAAGGGCAGGGCGACCAGAAACACAACCACGGACGCCAGCAGCTCCCGTGGCAGCACAGCTTTTAGTTGAGCAGCACGCATAATGACTCTCCCGAGGCATTCGCCGGGCATGACAAGGCCTGGCTGCACAAATGGCAGCCATCGCGTTACCCGGCAGGGGAATGTTTTAGAAGCGCGCTTTAGGCGTCGCCGAAGGAATCGGTAGGGTACCGTTCAACGGAAGGAACGCCGCTTGGTCCGCATCGTAGGCTCTGATTTCGCTGGTCTCGATGTCATAGACCCAACCATGGATAAACAAATGACCGTTGGCCATGCGCGAGGCCACCGACGGATGTGTACGCAGGTGCTGCAACTGGGCGATGACGTTTTCTTCGGTCAACACATGCATGCTTTCGTTTTCGTTGGCACAATCACAGTTGTCCTGGACCATGGTCTTGGCGACCTCGGCATGCCGCAGCCAGGCTTTGACCGTGGGCATCTTTTCCAGGCTCTGGGGGTTGAGTACCGCGCGCATGGCGCCGCAATCGGAGTGGCCGCAGATAATGATGTGCTGCACGCCAAGGGCCAGTACCGCGTACTCGATGGCCGTGGAAACACCACCGTTCATCTGCCCATAGGGCGGCACAACGTTACCCACGTTACGGGTCACGAACAAATCACCCGGGGAGCTTTGGGTAATCAATTCCGGAACGATGCGCGAGTCGGCGCAGGTAATGAACATCGCTCGTGGGCTCTGGGCCGTGGCAAGCTTCTTGAAGAGTTCTTCCTGCTGAGGAAAGATCTCGTGATGGAAGTGCAAAAATCCTTCAACAATGTGCTGCAGCGCTGCATCGGCGGATTCCGCCTCGTAAGGGGCTGAAGCCGACGCAGCCAACGGCTGTTTATCCTTGTCACTCATGATTCATCCTCTTGATTGGAGTAGGGCCGTTTTCCAGTGCGGTTCAGCGCCGAACCCGCAGCGCCGACTCACTAGTCACTCGATGAACACCGTACCCGCCGAAACTTAACTCAAACTGAATGAACCGCTCTAGGTCGCGGGTTTCAGTGATGTCAAAACGCGACTATTCCTACACGGAAGTTCACTTTCACCTGGTAGTTTACAACAATGCCATCTGCCTGCCCGGAGGACAAAACGCCGTGCAATCCAGATTAAAGCCTTCCCTGCGATTGAGCCCCAACCGTTTGATCGCCTTGGCAAAACGTTGCGCCAGTAGATCGGCAAATGGCCCTTCACCGCGCATCCGTACTCCGAAGCGACTGTCATAGACCTCACCGCCCCGCACCTGCCGCACCAGGCTCATCACGTGGGCCGCCCGCTGCGGATAATGCGCCGCCAGCCACTCCTCGAACAGCGGTGCCACTTCCAGGGGCAGGCGCAACATCATGTAGGCCGCACTTTGCGCCCCGGCGGCATGGGCCTCGGCCAACAGGCTTTCCAATTCACTGTCATTGATCATCGGGATCATGGGTGAACACAGCACACCCACCGGAATCCCCGCCTCACGCATCACTCTGATCGCGCGCAACCTGGCCTTGGGCGCCGCCGTACGCGGCTCGAGGATGCGCTTGAGCTCGTCGTCCAGGCTGGTGAGGCTGATCATCACCGCCACCAACCGCTGGCGGGCCAACTCGGTCAACAGGTCGAGGTCGCGCAGGATCAGCGACCCCTTGGTGATGATCGTCACCGGGTGGCGATAGCGCAGCAGTACTTCCAGGGTTTGCCGGGTGATCTTGTATTCACGTTCGATGGGTTGATACGGGTCGGTATTGGACCCCAGGTTGATCGGCGCACAGGTGTAGCCCGGTTTCGACAGTTGCTGTTCCAACACGTCGGCGGCATTGGTCTTGGCGATCAGTTTGGTTTCGAAATCCAACCCCGGTGACAGGTCCCAATACGCATGACTGGGCCGGGCGTAGCAGTAGATACAGCCATGCTCGCAGCCTCGGTATGGATTGATGGACCGATCAAACGGCAAATCTGGCGAGTTGTTGCGGGTAATGATGGTTTTCGCCATCTCGAGGCGGACTTCGGTGCCCTGGGTCTGCGGCACTTCCTGAAACCAGCCGTCGTCCTCAGCCACGCTGACGGTGGGCGCAAAGCGATTGTGCAGGTTGGTGGCAGTGCCGCGCCCGCGGGGTGGCAACGCAGTGGACATGAAAACGCCTCTATACTGTTTTTATATACAGTATAGAGGCGCGATGCTTCTGACCAGTGCCGTTGGGCGGCAAGGGTTGAATCAGTGCTTCTGTGTCACCTGGCCCAGATCATCACCCGACGTGGTCTGCATGTCGTTCTTGCGCAATCCCGCCACTTCGCTGGCTTTCACCGGAGCGCCTTTGTTGCCCCAACTGCCGCGAATGAAACTGACCACGTCCGCCACTTCCTGATCCGACAACCGCCAGGCAAATGCCGGCATGGTGAAAGTCGAAGGCGCGGTGTGAGTCGCCGGCAACGTCCCGCCATTCAACACGATGTTGATCAGCGATGTGGCATCTGCCGTCTGCAATACCGGATTGCCTGCCAGCGCCGGGAATACCCGGGTGTAGCCATGGCCATCGGTGCGGTGACACGCCGCGCAGTTGTCGATATAGACCGACGCCCCAGGCTTGCTGTCATCCCCCTTCCACAGTGCGTCCGCTACCTGCTTGTCGTACTGATGCGGCTGATCCTTGGGATCAACGGCCGGCAAGCTCTTGAGATAACGGGCGATAGCCGTCAGGTCTTCTTCCGACATGTACTGCATGCTGTGGACCACAACGTCGCTCATGCCGCCGAATACCGCGCTGCGATCGCTGCGACCGGTCTTGAGGAATTGCACCAGTTGCTCTTCGCTCCAACTGCCCAGGCCGTCCTTGTGATCGCCACGCAAGCTTTTAGCGATCCAGCCTTCCAATGGCGCGCTGCCAGAGAGAAAGGCACTGCCTTCAGAGGCGCTCAAGGCTTTTTCCTGCATGGTCAGCGCCCGTGGCGTATGGCATGCACCGCAGTGGCCAAGGCCCTCAACAAGGTATGCACCGCGGCTGATCACCGGATCGGCAGCGGCCTGACCCTGAGCGTCAGAGACAGCGGGGGCAAACATCCAGCGCCAGGCCGCCAAAGGCCAACGCATGCTCAGGGGCCAGGGAATATCACTGTCCTTGTTCTCTTGCGCGACCGGTTCAACGCCCTTCATGAAGTACGCATACAACGCCTGCATGTCGCTTTCGCTGACCCGCGCATAAGACGGGTAGGGCATTGCCGGGTAAAGAGTACTACCGCTTTTGGCGACACCATGGCGCACGGCCTTGTCGAAGTCTTCGAAGCTGTAGTCACTCAGGCCGGTTTTGTCCGGGGTGATGTTGGTGGAATAAATCACGCCAATCGGGGTTTCCATCGGCAGGCCACCGGCAAAGGGTTTGCCACCCTTGGCGGTATGACAGGCCACGCAGTCACCGGCACGGGCCAGGTACTCGCCCTGTTTGATCAAGTCGGTTTCAGCCGCGCTCACCGAATAGCTGCTGAACAGCGCCAGGGAGGCGATAACGAATGCTTTCATGGTCATCGCTCCTTATGCCTGAACCAGTGGGCCGGGGTTTTTCAGGTACTGCTCGCGAATCGCCCGCGCCGACCAATAGGTCAGAGCAGCCACCAGGCCTGTAGGGTTGTAGCCCAAGCCTTGTGGGAATGCAGATGCACCAGGGACAAACACGTTGTGCACATCCCAGCACTGCAGGTAGCGGTTCAAGGCGCTGGTTTTCGGATCGGTGCCCATGATCGCGCCACCGTTGAGGTGGGTAGTCTGGTAGGCCGCCGTATTGAAGTGCTCACCGACTTTCTTGCCCAACAAAGCAATCGCCTTGGGGTTCATCGCTTCGGCGATCTTGCTCATTTTATCGACCATGAAGCGGTTCATCTTGATGTCGTTTTCCTGCCAATCGAAGGTCATGCGCAGCAGCGGCAAGCCGTAGGCATCGCGGTAAACCGGGTCCAGATCAAGGTAGTTACCGCGGTAGGATTGATGAGCACCGTGGGCATCCATCGACACCTGATGGGTGTAGTAATCGGCAGTGGCACGCTTCCATGCACTGCCCCAGGCCGGTGTGCCAGGCGGGTTGGACGTACCGGCAATCGGCCGGCTGCCCGCCTGGTTGACCCACATCGGTGAGCCACCGACGAAGCCGTGGGGCCCGTGGTCGAAGTTGTCGGCGTTGAAGTCATCCACCGCCACACCGTTGCCACCGGCGCCGATGAAGTTGTTGGTGTGCACGTCCTTGTCGAAGAATGCCTTGATGGTGGCCATGTTCTGGTAGGCGAAGTTCTTGCCCACCACGCCCTCACCGGAAATCGGATCGTAGGGTTTACCGATGCCCGACAGCAGCATCAATCGTACGTTATGAAACTGGAAGGCACCGAGGATCACCAGGTCCGCCGGCTGCTCGATCTCACGCCCCTGGGCGTCGATATAGGTCACGCCGGTGGCCTTGCTCTTGGTGCTGTCGAGATTGACCTTCAGCACATGGGAATTAGGCCGCAGTTCAAAGTTAGGCACCTGCTTCAAGGCCGGCAGGATGTTCACGTTCGGCGAGGCCTTGGAATACATGTAGCAGACATAACCACTGCAGAAACCGCAGAAGTTGCACGGCCCCATCTGCGCGCCATAAGGGTTGGTGTAAGGCCCCGAGGTATTGGCGGACGGCAGGTTGTAGGGCTTGTAACCGACGGCATTGGCGGCCTGCTGGAACAGCTGCGCCGAGTAGGTATTTTTCTGCGATTCCAGTGGGAAAGCATTCGAACGATCGGGCGCATAGGGGTTGCCGCCCTTACCTTCACCCACTAATTGCCCCTTCACCGTCCAAGCCTGGCCGGAGGTCCCGAAGACCTTTTCCGCATAGTCAAAAAACGGCTCCAACTCTTCATAGCTGACGCCGAAGTCCTGGATGGTCATGTCCTTGGGAATGAAACTTTTCCCGTAGCGCTCTTCGTAATGGCTGCGCATGCGCAATTCGATAGGGTCGACGCGAAAGTGCACGCCCGACCAGTGCAAGCCGGCGCCGCCCACACCGTTACCCGGCAGGAAAGCGCCCAGTTGGCGATTGGGCAAGGCAACGTCATTCACACTATGGCGAATGGTCACCGTCTCTTTGGAGATGTCCTGAAAGAGCTTTTTGCGAACGCTGTAGGTCAGTTCGTCGATGACCTGGGGATAGTTGCCGTCCGGGTAAGTGTCCTGCATCGGCCCACGCTCAAGCGCAACGACGTGCAAACCCGCTTCGGTCAGTTCCTTGGCCATGATCGCGCCCGTCCAGCCAAAGCCTACGATGACCGCATCCACTTTCTTCATGATGGTTGCCATGCTTTACGCCCTCTCGCCACGGATAGAAACAGCCGGGAAGGGGTATTGCTCGTTGCGTTCAACCCAATCCATGAAGTCGGCGCGTGCGCCGGGGAAGCCGATCATGGTCCAGCCGACCATGCCTTTGTTGCCACCGTGGATCGGGTCGCAGAAGAACCCTTCCTTGGTGTTTTGCAGCAACAGGTTGAAGAAAATCTTTGGTGGCACCGTGTCGAAATGCGCAGCCATTTCAGCGCCGCCAGCCTCCAGACGCTTGAGCATATCGTCCTGGGTAGCGCTGTCTTGTCCAGCAAATACTTTACCGTTGAACGCCTTCGACCACTTATCCGTCGCGGCAATACCCAGGCGATAGATCTCCTTGGGTACCAATTTGCTTTGCCAGCCCATCTCAGGCGCAGCGTCGGCGTTAAACGGGCCCTGCATGAACCACAGAGCACCACTGGCATAAGGGGTATTCATCTGGCGGTCGATGTATTCCGGCGCGCCAGCTTCCAGCGCACCTGGGCCTTGGGCATCCGCCGGGATCAGCCGTGCAACAGCCGCATTGATAAACGCCCACTCTTCGGCCGTGAAATAGCTCGGCTCGTAGGCCTTGCTGCTGACAGGAGCCTTGGGCTCGCTGGCTCGAGCGGGTTCGGAAGACGCCATCAGCACCGAACCACCCAGGCCCGTACTGGCAACGGTGACCACAGGGATCAAGGTCAAGGATTTGCGCAAAAACTCACGCCGGGGGTTGTCTCGATCTTGATCAGACATGGTGGCACCTCATCATGTGGTCACGGGGTTATCAGCCGCTTCAAGGAGCGGCTTGTCTTTTTGGCAGTAAATGGGATCCAGCCGACCCCGAAAAATAGAACACTGCAGCAATCAATCGTTACAAATGATAGCAGCCTAAGGATCAAGAGGAATCGATTCAGCCTGGAAATCTTACCGATCCACGGTAAAAACATTCGCATCAGCACGGATATTCATGATTCTTTGACGAGCACCTCACACGACGTTGACCCCCCATAGGCGAACCTGAACTCCATCAGCCATTTCCCTATTCGGTTACGCCGCGCATGTTCAAGAATCATTTGCTGCCTGCACTTTGCCTGTCGTTCATGACACTGTTTGCGGCAGTTCACGCCCGAGCCGACGACGCGCCCCCCACCCGCCCGGCGGAATGGGCTCAGCCTGTGGCCAAGCAATACAACCTGTATCAAATGTCTCCCACGCTCTACCGCAGTGCTTTGCCCGACAGCACTGCCCTTCCCGTATTGGAAAGCCTCAAGATCGGAACGGTGATCAACTTCCTGCCGGAATCAGACGACAGTTGGCTGAAAAAGCCTGATATCAAACAGGTGCAATTGCCTTATCGCACCAACCATGTCGACGATGCCGACATCCTGGCGGCCCTGCGTGCCATCCAAACCGCAGAGGCCAACAGCCCGGTCTTGATGCACTGCAAGCATGGTTCGGACCGCACAGGATTGATTTCGGCGATGTACCGAGTGGTGGTGCAGGGCTGGAGCAAAGAAGATGCCCTGAACGAAATGACCTTGGGTGGTTTCGGCGACAGCTCCCACTTCAAGGATGGCGTTCGCTACATGATGAAGGCCGATATCGACAAACTGCGCACGGCGCTGGCCAATGGTGATTGCAGCACCAGCGCGTTTGCGCTGTGCTCGATGAAGAGTTGGATTAATACGGCGAGCAGTGGCTCCTGACCCTAAACCAAGGTGTCCGGCATCACACCAAGAAATGCCTGCAATGAATCACGCAGTGATCGCGAATTCCCCGGAGCCAATACGGCCTCGCGCAAGCCACGTCCCGTTTTCGGGTTGAACAACCCCTCGCGTTGGAACCGTTGAAAAGCTTCTTTTGCGAGAACACCTGACCATCGGTAGGAATATAGGCTGGCCGCATAACCTTGCATGATGTGAGTCAGTTGATTGGCCGGTCGCAAGCCAGACAACTCGGTGAGATGGCCGACGCGCGCAGCCGCATCATCGAGCACCTGCTTGACGCTGCGCCCATCGCCCCATGTCCTGTGCAACTCGAAATCGAATAGGGCACTGATCAACAACTCGGCCGTGTCCCAGCTGCGTTGAATAGTGATATGGGCCAGCTGTTTATCTGCCAGGTCGTTCGGCAGGCGCTCGCCTGTCTGATAGTGACGGGACAGCCAGATGAGTACTTCTGGATGGAAACACCACTGCTCCAGAAACTCGCCAATAAACTCCGAAGTATCACGCCCATAACCCGACAAACTCGAAATCTCCCGGGATTCGGCACTTGTCAGCACTTGTTGCAAGCAGTGCCCAAACTCATGGAACAGAATTCTAAGCTGCGTGTGATCAAGCAAATAGGGAAGGTCAGGCGGCCCTTGCATGAAGTTGCACTGCAAGACCGCAATCGGACGCGTCAGTAAACCCTCTGCGTCTTTGTGTCGATCACGCAATGCAACCGTGTTTGGAACCTGATCTGACCCTTCGCGCCAAAAAGGCTCGAAGAACACATAGCCGATGACCTCGTTATATTCCCTCACCTCGAACAGGCGAACCGACGCAGCCCACGTGTCAGAATCCGTGCGCTCAACGATCTGCACGCCAAACAATTGTTGGAGGAGCCCACATAAACGAAAGAGCGTGTCATCCAACGTAAAATATTCACGTAACTGTTCCGGCGAAACACCCGCAACTTGCTGGCGAATCCTTTCCGAGAAAAAAGCGTAGTCCCACAGCTTCAGGTCGAAGACGCCATAGGTAGCGGCAATAGCCTGTAGTTGCAGGCGCTCACTGGCAAAGGCGGATTGCTCGTTCGCCAGCTGTTTCTGGAAGAAACCCAATACTTGGTCGGTGGACTCAACCATCTGATTTTCAAGCGCCAACTGGGCAAAGTTGTCGTAACCCAGCAATTTGGCTATCTCATGACGCCCTTCCATCACCACCACCAGGTGGTCGCTGTTATCGTACAGCCCCGCGTGGGGTCCGATATCAGACGCTCGGCTAAAAAAAGCTTCACACACTTGCTGGCGCAACGTCCGGTTCTGGGCGTCAGTGATCAAACGCCGAACCGTCTCGGCCTCCAGTGTGACCAGCCATCCCGTCAATCCTTGCGCACGAGCCTTGGTCGCCATCGAGTCCTTGATTCTTGTTGGCACGCCCTCGAGCAATGCCTCATCCTCGACATGCTTGCTCCACGCAGCGGTCGCTTGAATGAGCCGTTCGGAAAAATCGCTTTCAAGCTGTGCATTGGTCGCCGTCAAGTAAGTCAAACGGTCACGGTCAGTTGCCGGCAACGTGACACCTGATTGCCGATACCGCGACAGAGTTTTCTTCAGTATGCGTTGACGTGACGGATCGAAAAGCGCCGCTATCGGGCTCTCATCAAGGCGTACGTACAGAGCATACAGCTGCGCATTGACGGCCAGTTCGGCTCTATAACCGTTCATCTGCCCATGAAAGTCGCTGGCAGCGCTCTTCCAGCCACTGTCGACAGTAGAGCCCAGTACAGTGACCATGTTTTGGGCAACATCGAGACGAGCGTAAATGTCATCCATGGCCAGCACCAAGTCATCCCATGTAGGGATCAGGGCCTGGGTTTGGATGATTTCGCCCACCTGACGGCGGCTGTCGGCAATCAGCGCCTGCGCTGCCCAAGCAAGATGTTCAGTGCGAACCTGCGAGAAAGATGGCAGGTCAGAGACCTGTAACAACGGATTATGGTCGGGCATGGGTTCGATCCTTATCATCCTTGGACTGGAACTCAAAAGTCTAAGAAGAACGAACCCGGGCAAAGCAGTATCTATGTACATCGCCTTGCGCCTCGGAGGGGCGAAAGACGATGGGTATTTCAGTCAGTCTTTTTTCAGCTTCGGATTGGGGAAAAACTGCACCGCCTGCACCTTGGGATCCGGCACCTTCAACGCCGACGTATTGACCCGCGTGCCCAATTCCTTGGGCACCGAAAGACCTTGTTCATTGAGCGTGTCGGAATAACCGCAGGCCACGCATTCGCGGTGCGGCACGTCGTCCTCGCTCCACATCATCAACTTGTCCGGCTCGCTGCACGCCGGGCAGACTGCCCCGGCGATAAAGCGCTTTTTAGTTTTCACAGGTCCTTCACTCATGCTGCTGCGTCCTCGGTCAGGCCGCTGTGGCGCAAGAGTGCGTCAATCGACGGCGCACGTCCGCGGAAGTCGACGAACAGCACCATCGGCGCCTGAGAACCACCACGAGCCAGGATCGCTTCACGGAAGGCACGGCCGGTTTCGGCGTTGAGCACACCGTCTTCCTCAAACTTGGAGAACGCATCCGCCGACAGCACTTCCGCCCACTTGTAGCTGTAGTAACCCGCGGCATAACCGCCGGCGAAGATATGGGCGAAGCTGTTAGGGAAACGGTTGTAGGCCGGCGGACGCATCACCGAGACTTCGTCACGTACGCCCTCAAGCACTTGCAACACGCTGCGCCCATCGCCGTGGGTGGCGTGCAGTTCGAAGTCGAACAGGGAGAATTCCAACTGACGAACCATCATCAGGCCGGACTGGAAATTCTTCGCCGCGAGCATTTTTTCCAGCAGGTCCTGAGGCAGCGGTTCACCGGTTTCGTAGTGACCGGAAATCAGCGCCAGGCCTTCCGGCTCCCAGCACCAGTTCTCCATGAACTGGCTCGGCAACTCCACCGCATCCCAGGCCACACCGTTGATACCGGACACACCCGCGTGTTCAACACGGGTCAACAGGTGATGCAGGCCGTGGCCGAATTCGTGGAACAGCGTAGTCACTTCATCGTGAGTCAGCAGGGCAGGCTTGCCACTGTCGGCCGGGGTGAAGTTGCACACCAGGTTAGCCACCGGGCTTTGCAATACGCCATCGAGGGTGCGGCGGCGATCGCGGGCACCGTCCATCCAGGCGCCACCACGCTTGTTGGCGCGGGCGTACAGATCGAAGAAGAAGCGGCCAACGTGCTGGCCGTTTTCCTTGATTTCGAACAGGCGAACGTCCGGGTGCCAGGTGTCGAAGCCTTTCTGCTCGGCGATCTCGATGCCGTACAGGCGTTGGACAATAGCGAACAAGCCGCCCAGCACCTTGTCGATGGGGAAGTAGGCGCGCAAGGCTTCCTGGGAAACGCTGTAACGCTGTTCACGCAGTTTTTCACCGTAGAAACCGCTGTCCCAACTTTGCAGGTCCGGACAGCCTTGTTCGGCGGCGTAGGCCTTGAGCTGTTGCAGATCCAGGGTGGCGAACGGCTTGCTACGCTTGGCCAGGTCCCGCAGGAAGCTCAACACCTGGTCGCTGGACTCGGCCATTTTGGTGGCCAGGCTCAGTTCGGAGAAAGACGCAAAGCCCAGCAGTTGAGCCAGTTCCTGACGCAAGTCGAGGATCTGCTCCATCACCGGGCCGTTATCGTTCTGACCGGCATTCGGGCCTTGGTCCGACGCTCGAGTGCAGTAGGCTGCATAGACTTCTTCGCGCAGGGCGCGGTCGTGAGCGTAGGTCATCACCGCGTAGTAGCTGGGGAATTCCAGGGTGATCAGCCAACCATCAAGGCCCTTGGCCTGGGCAGCGGCGGCCATTTGTGCCTTGGCCGAATCGGTCAGGCCGGCGAGGGTGGCTTCGTCGGTGACGTGCTTGGTCCAGGCTTGGGTAGCGTCCAGCAATTGATTGGAGAAGCGGCTGCCCAACTCCGACAGCTTGCTCTGTACTTCGGCGTAACGTTTTTGCTGAGCTTCAGGCAGGTCGATACCCGACAGACGGAAGTCCCGCAGCGAGTGTTCCAGAATGGTTTTTTGCGCCACATCGAAATCGGCAGCTTCCGGGCTATTGGCCAGGGCTTCGAAGGCCTGGAACAGCTCGCGGTTCTGGCCCATCTCGGTGGAATAGGCGCTCAATGCCGGCAGGCAGGCCTCGTAGGCTTCGCGCAGTTCGGCGCTGTTGCACACGGCGTTGAGGTGGCTGACCGGGCTCCAGGCCGCGCCCAGGCGGTCATTGAGTTCGTCCATGGCCAGGATCAGCCCGGCCCAGGTCGGATTTTTACCCTGGCTTTGCAGGATGCCTTCGATGGCGACACGGTTGTCGGCCAGGATCTGTTCGATGGCCGGTTGCACGTGCTCGGCACGGATCGCCGAGAACGGCGGCAGGTCGTAGGACTGCAGAAGAGGGTTGTTCGCGCTCACGGTGGGCACCTTGGCTGAAGAAACATGTATGAACAAAGATGGGGCCATCTTAATTACAATCAATGTCCACCGCAGCTATCAGCAGAAGAGAGAGAGCCTATCGTGACCCTTCGCACCTACCAGAACCACACGCCGGCCTTGAGTGCCGGGGCTTTTGTCGATGCATCGGCGGTGGTGATCGGCGATGTCGAAATCGGCGCCGACAGCTCGGTCTGGCCGCTGACGGTGATTCGCGGCGACATGCACCGTATCCGTATCGGTGCACGCACCAGCGTCCAGGACGGCTGCGTGCTGCACATTACCCACGCCGGCCCCTTCAATCCTGACGGCTTCCCGCTGCTGATCGGCGACGACGTGACCATCGCCCACAAGGTCATGCTGCATGGCTGCACGGTGGGCAGCCGGATCCTGATCGGCATGGGCAGCATCGTGATGGACGGCGCGGTGGTGGAAGACGATGTGATCATCGGCGCCGGCAGCCTGGTGCCGCCGGGCAAGAAACTCGAGAGCGGCTTTTTGTATGTCGGCAGCCCGGTGAAACAGATCCGGCCGTTGACTGACAAGGAGCGCGCCTTTTTCACCTACAGTGCCGCGAACTACGTGAAGCTCAAAGACCTGCACCTGGCCGAAGGCTTCGACCAATGTTAAGGACACCCATGCATTACCAAACCGTTTTGTTCGACCTGGATGGCACCCTGACCGACCCTCGGGAAGGCATCACCCGCTCGATCCAATACGCCCTCGCTAAACTGGGGATCGATGAGCCGGACCTGACCAAGCTGGAACACTTCATCGGCCCGCCGCTGCTGCAGGCGTTCATGCAGTTTTACGGCTTCGATGAGGCCAAGGCCTGGGAGGCGGTGAATTTTTACCGCGAGCGTTTCAAGGTCACCGGGCTGTATGAAAACCGCGTGTTCGAGGGTGTCATGCCGCTACTTGAGGCGTTGAACGGCCAGGGCCGGCAGCTGTATGTCGCCACCTCCAAACCCTGGGAGTTTGCCCGTGAAATCGCCCGGCATTTTGATTTCGCCAAGCACTTCAAAGTGATCTACGGCAGCGAGCTGGACGGCACGCGGACCAACAAGGTCGAGCTGATTGCCCACCTGATGGCCGAAGAAGGCCTGGACCCAGCCAGCACCCTGATGATCGGCGACCGCAAACACGACCTGATCGGCGCCCACCACAATGGGCTGGATGCGGCGGCCGTGGGGTATGGGTTTGGCAGCCGTGAGGAGTTGAGCGCAGAGTCGCCGGCCTGGCATTTTGAAACCTTGGCCGAGCTGCATCAGGCGTTTATGAAGAAAGATTTTTCGTAGCAGCACTTCAGCCTTCCAATTGGCTCAGCGCCACCTTGCGCTTATCCACCGGCAATCCACCCAGCTTCTCCACCGCCGCATAAAACTTCAGCCAGTCCCCGCCCGACTGCCGAAACAGTGCTGCAAACGCTGGCACCCACCGGTCATACAAGCCGAACGGCAACAGCCGTGCATTGTTCATCGGCGCATTAACCCAGGTGTCGTAGCGCTTATCACCGCGCCATTGCCCATCGCGCATCTGCCGGTAGTCGCTGCGAAAGCGCTCAAACTCAGCGGCTTTGGCGAGACGCATGTTGTCTGCTGACAATGGCTGCAGATACACGCGCTCCAGTCGCCCGCGGGTGTCGAGAATCAGCTGGATAAACTGATCCCGCTGTTTCAACGCCGACTCACTGGCCGGTGGCAACCCGCGAGCAGCACGCCACTGGCGCGTACCTTCCTGCTCGACGAAGGTGGCAAACGACTCGTTGAACTCGGTGTCATCCCTCACATAAAACCGCTGATGCGCCAACTCATGAAAGATCAATGTGGCCAGGCGCTCATCGCCCCAGCTCATCATCGAACTCATGATCGGGTCATTGAACCAGCCCAAGGTCGAATAGGCTTCGACACCACCCACCGACACGTCCATGCCTTGCTGCTGCAGCAACGCCGCCTCGCCACGGGCGGCGCCCTGGCTGTAATAACCCCGGTAGGCCACACAACCGGCAATCGGAAAACAGTGAGTCTGTGGCAATAAGGAAAATTCGGACGTGGCGAAGACATTCCAGACGACAAAGGGCCGGCCAATATCAGCGTAGAGGCGGTAGCTTCGGTTGTCCGGCAAGTGCAGGTGCTGACTGGCGAAAGTGCGGGCCTTCTGCGATTGGGCCAGGTGAGCGCGCAGGAGCTGTGGCCGCGAGGGGTCCGCGATTACTTGGGCTACTGGCTCCCGGGCACGCAACAGTTGCCATTGGCCGCTCGCCAACTGGCCGTAGTAACCCACGCTCGAACAACCGTTGAGCAGCCAAAGCATGAGACCCGGAAACAAAAACCGGAAATGACGATCAAGTAACCCATGACGTGAACACCAACGCCCAACCATTACCACCACCTCGGAGAGTCTGCCCGCCAGACTATCTCGCTTGCACGGAGTTTTGCCATGCGCATGTTCATGTTGACCGGTAGTGTGCTGATCCTGACCGGTTGCGTCGGGTTACCGGACCCCGATCCGGCCCAGGCCTGGATTGACCTCGACAGCGGCCAAGAAGCGGCGCTGCACGCGCTGGAAGTCGATGACAAGACCACCACTGATAAACGTTATTTCGAAGTGCCACCAGGCCGCCATGAGTTAACCGTGCGTTATCAATTCCCCGTCGAGGCCAGCAACATAGGCCCCGATGCGCAGCGCCTGTGGCGTGATTGCCGGCTCAACCTGACGTTCAAGGATTTCAGCGCGGGCGAGCGCTACCAGGTGCAGGCCGGTAGCACCGGTTTCAGGGCTTGGGCAAAACTGTATGACCAGGATCACAAGGTCATCAGCCAAGCCAAACCCGCGGGCTGCCAACAGAGTTGATCGGCGCTATGCTGGGGCTATTCCTAGCGTCGAGTGCTTACCATGCGTCAGCTTTTGCTTTCAATTGCCGCGATTTTTCTAAGCGCCTGCACGTCGACGCCCATCCCGCCGGTCGACCCACAGCAAGCCTGGATCGACTTCGCCACCCCGACACCCGGGGCCAAGTTGGTAATGGCTCAACGTCTGGATGGAAAAACTCTGAGCGACGGGCGCTTCTTCCAGGTCCCGCCCGGCAGCCACGAATTGATGGTGCGCTTTGATTTCGAAGTGCCTACCGGCGGCAGCTTCGGCGGGCTGGGGCAAATGGGTGAGCGGACCTGCTTCATTACCGTGCAATACGACCATTTCGAAGCCGGCCAGCGGTACCGCCTGGAAGGACGGTCGTTGGCCTATACCCCGAACATCCGGCTGTACAACGCGGCGCGCCAGTTGCTGGCTGAGGAACGCAGCGTCAACTGCCTCTGATCAGTCGTTGTTCCTTTGATAAACAATGGCTTTGGTGCCGTTTTCACAGGTACCAACGACCATGGCGCTATCGTGCTTATCCGCTTCTTCCTTGCTGACGATTTCCAGGGTGTAGGACGGAACGGCATTGGCCTGGATCTTGACTTCGATCTCTTTGCGAAGCTCTTCACAGTCCTTTGGCGCGGCCAGGGCCGAAGTCGCCAATGCACCGCAGATAATCGCCAAGGCAAAACGTTTCATGAGTGAAGCTCCCTAAATGCATTGCGCACGAGTGTGCGCTCACGCTGCAGTCATCTATTCGACCACATTTGCATAGGCAGGAGCGAGGGGGACGCCTAGTTCTTGCTCGCTCCTGCAAGGGGCTTGGATCAACTAACCAGGGTGCCATCCAATGTGATCTTGGCATTCAACACCTTGGACACCGGGCAACCTTCCTTGGCCTTCTTGCTCAGCTCATCGAACTGCGCCTGGCTGGCCCCGGGGATTTTCGCCTTGAGGGTCAGATGCACCGCCGTGATCGCAAAGCCGCCATCCACCTGGTCCAGGGTGACTTCGGCCTCGGTGTCGATGCTGTCGGCCTTGAGCCCGGCATCCCCGAGAATCATGGAAAAGGCCATGGAGAAACACCCCGCATGGGCAGCCCCGATCAGTTCTTCAGGGTTGGTACCCTTGCCGCCTTCGAAACGTGCCTTGAAGCCGTAGGGCGCTTCACGGAGTACGCCGGTCTCCGTAGAAATCGAACCGATGCCGGTTTTCAGATCACCTTCCCAATGAGCCGATGCTTTTTTCTGGATACTCATAGCTGTCTCCTCAACTGTGGTTTTGCGTCTGTAAGGGTTCTGAGGATAGAAGCTCTGGCAAAGTTCATCTTGTCGGACAGACCCACTTATCGAGTAGGCAAATTCGTATCAGCTATTGAATCTCGGGTATATGCCCTCATTGCATAGAGCATGCACATGAAGCGGCAGGTTTTGGCTCATCAAAAAAGCCTGCGCACCCCTTGGAGAAGCAGGCTTATGAAACCGCTGTCCGACGTGAAGTTCTCAACCCTCGACCTGGTGCCCGTGCGGGCCAACGGCAGTCCGGCGCAATCACTGCGCAATTCCCTGGACCTGGCCCAGCATGTGGAGAAGTTCGGCTACAACCGCTTCTGGGTGGCCGAACACCACAACATGGACGGCATCGCCAGCTCGGCGACCTCGGTATTGCTGGGCTATCTGGCCGGCGGCACCTCGACCATCCGGGTCGGCTCCGGCGGTGTGATGCTGCCCAACCACGCGCCGCTGGTGATCGCCGAACAATTCGGCACCCTGGAAAGCCTCTACCCGGGCCGTATCGACCTGGGCCTGGGCCGCGCGCCCGGCTCCGACCAGATGACCGCCCGCGCCCTGCGCCGCGAACGCTCCGGCAGCGCCGATGACTTCCCGGAAGATGTGACAGAACTGATGGCGTACCTGGGCCCGCGCACTCCGGACCAACGGGTGATTGCTGTACCAGGCACCGGCACCAACGTGCCCGTATGGCTATTGGGTTCGAGCCTGTTCAGCGCGCAACTGGCGGGCGAGCGCGGTTTGCCCTACGCCTTCGCCTCCCATTTCGCACCACGCCTGATGCACGAGGCGATTCGCGTCTATCGCAACCACTTCAAGCCTTCGGCGGTGTTGGATAAGCCCTACGTGATGCTCGGCATCCCGCTGGTAGCCGCCGACACCGATGAGCAGGCCGATTACCTGGCCACCTCGGTTTACCAGCGAATCCTCGCCTTGATGCGTGGGCAAAGCCTGGTGCAGCGCCCACCGGTGAAAACCATGGACGGTCTGTGGTTGCCTCATGAGAAAGACGCCGTAGGCAGCTTCCTCGGACTGGCGATGGTGGGCAGCCCGGCGAAAATTCGCGCCAAGCTGGAAGTGTTGATCGAGCAAACCGGCGCCGATGAACTGATCTTTACCTGCGACTTGTACGAGCACGCTGACCGGATTCATTCCTACGAGCTGCTGTCGCAGGTGATGAAGGGTTAAGCGCGAGGCATAAAAAAACCGACGCACCTGCGTCGGTTTTTATGTCTGAAACACGGGATCACCCGCGTTTGTAGACGATTTCCTTGGTGTCACCGTCGCAGGTGCCAACGACCTTGCCGTCAGCCGCAGCGCCTTTATCGACTACTTCCAGGGAATACCCTGTAGCACCTTTGGCATCGATTTTCGCTGCAATTTCGCTTTTCAGCTCTTCACAGGGTTTGGCCGCCAGAGCGGTGCCCGCACCTAACAAACCTATCGCCAAACCTGTTACCAAAAAGAAATTTTTCATCCGTTACTTTCCTTGCGCTGGTTGAAAAGAGCGCACCGACACGTAGCGCATCGGCCCCCTATGGTTGTAGCGCTGCTTATGGCAATCGGCCAGCGCGCAAGTTCAACCCACGCAATCAACTATTGGCAATGCGGAAACCCACCTTGAGGGTGACTTGGAAATGCGCCGCCTTGCCATCCTTGATGTGGCCACGGGTTTCGGTCACTTCAAACCACTCCAGATGCTTGATGCTCTTGCTGGCCTCGGCCAGGGCATTGTTGATGGCGTCTTCAATGCTGGTAGGGGACGAGCCCACCAATTCGACTTTCTTGTAGGTGTGATGATCAGTCATGGCAGTTTCTCCTTTAGTCGTTAATCAAGCCTAGCAGTGATTCCTCGTACTGCTTCTGGCGACCGTTCCCACTCGAAAGTTCAGATTTACTGCACTTTCTGAAACCGCCGCAGTCGGAATCAACACACGCCACTCAATCACTCCTGGAGAGCCCACATGGCCAACACCTCGTTACGCAAAGCGTCATTGGAAAGCATGGAAGCCGAGATTTCGAGCCTGCTCAAATCCCTCGAGAGCCTCAAGGACGATGCGTCCGACGAGTCGCGCAAAACTTTGAAGGCTCTGAAAAGCAATGCCGAGAACGCCCTCAAGCACTCGCGTCATCTGATCAGCGATGCTTATGAAGAAAGCAAAGTTAAAATCCGTGAAACCGGTGTCGCCACCCGGGACTACGCCCAAGAACACCCATGGACTACTGCAGGCGTCGCCATCGGTGCGCTGGGCCTGCTGGCTGCTTACCTGCTGTGCAAACGCGGCGACTAAACGTCTTGCCGCGCCAGCTCAGCCTTGAGCCATTGCGCCAGTTGCCGAGCGCGCCCGTCAGCGGCGCGCTTGGGTAGCCACAACGCCAGTTGCGCCGGGGTTTCACTGAAACCCCATGGCGCAACCAGGCGCCCCGCCCGCACGTCTTCCGCCACCAGCGGCTCAGGGGCAATCGCCACACCCAGGCCGGCCACGGCGGCTTCCAGCAAATAATACAAATGCTCGAAACCCTGCCCGTACTTCAACGCGCCGGACTCGATCCCGTGGTGCTGCGCCCAACTGGGCCAGGCTTGCGGACGCGAGGTGGTGTGCAGCAGGGGTTCGCCCAGCAGCGACTCGGCAGGCGCCTGGCGCAGACGCTCATAATGAACAAAACGCGGGCTCATCACCGGGCCGATACGCTCACGGGCTAATTCGTAGACCTGCATATCAGCAGGCCATGGCGGTTCGGCAAACACCAGCAGCGCGTCCAGCCCCGGGCGCCGGGGATCGAGATCGCCTTCACCGGCCGACAGGTGCAGACGCAAATCCGGCAGCTCGGCGTTCAGGCGCCCCAATCGGGGAATGAACCAGCGGGCCAGCAAACTTCCTGAACAACCCAGCACAAACGGCGCGTCCGCACTGCTTTGCGTGAGTTCTGCACACACCTCCCTCAAGCGCTCAAACGCCTCAAAACTGGCGTCTCGCAACCGGATGCCTGCATCTGTGAGTTTAAGGCCGCGTCCATCCTTGACGAACAAGCTGACGCCCAGGTGTGCTTCCAACACTTTCAGCTGTCGGCTGACCGCACCATGGGTCACATGCAACTGCTCAGCGGCCTGACTGACGCTGTTGAGCCGGGCAGTGGCCTCGAACGCGCGCAGAGCGTTGAGTGGCGGAAGGTCTCGATTCATCTGTGAGTTTTCCTGACAGGTTACGGCGATCTTATCGGTTTTCACCGCAAAGCGTCAGGGGTAGAGTGGCCGTCATTGTTTTCTTATTCCTCTTTTCAAATAGCAGCCCTGGAGCGTCCCCATGACTCAGACCCAGACCGATTTACGCAACGGCCCTGACGCCAATGGCCTGTTTGGCGCGTTCGGCGGCCGCTACGTGGCGGAAACCCTGATGCCGTTGATTCTCGACCTGGCCCGCGAATACGAAGCGGCAAAGATCGATCCGGCCTTCAACGAAGAACTGGCCTACTTCCAGCGCGACTACGTCGGACGTCCAAGCCCGCTGTACTTCGCCGAACGCCTGACCGAGTTCTGCGGCGGCGCCAAGATTTACCTCAAGCGCGAAGAGCTGAACCACACCGGCGCTCACAAGATCAACAACTGCATCGGCCAGATCCTGCTGGCGCGGCGCATGGGCAAGAAACGCATCATCGCCGAGACCGGCGCCGGCATGCACGGTGTAGCCACTGCCACCGTCGCCGCGCGCTTTGGCCTGCAATGCGTGATCTACATGGGCACCACCGACATCGAGCGCCAACAGGCCAACGTGTTCCGCATGAAGCTGCTGGGCGCCGAAGTGATCCCCGTGGTTGCTGGCACCGGCACCCTCAAAGATGCAATGAATGAAGCCCTGCGTGACTGGGTAACCAACGTCGACAGCACCTTCTACCTGATCGGTACCGTGGCCGGTCCACACCCGTATCCGGCCATGGTCCGCGACTTCCAGGCGGTGATCGGCAAGGAAACCCGTGACCAGTTGCAAGCCCAGGAAGGCCGTCTGCCCGACAGCCTGGTGGCATGCATCGGCGGCGGCTCCAACGCCATGGGCCTGTTCCACCCGTTCCTGGATGACACCCGCGTGGAAATCATCGGCGTCGAAGCGGCTGGCCATGGCATCGAAACCGGCAAACACGCCGCCAGCCTCAACGGCGGCGTACCGGGCGTGCTCCACGGCAACCGTACCTTCCTGCTGCAGGACGACGACGGCCAGATCATCGACGCCCACTCGATTTCCGCCGGCCTGGATTACCCCGGCATCGGCCCTGAACACGCCTGGTTGCATGACATCGGCCGTGTTCAGTACACCTCGGTGACTGATAACGAAGCCCTCGACGCCTTTCACAAATGCTGCCGCCTGGAAGGGATTATTCCTGCACTGGAAAGCGCCCACGCCCTGGCCGAAGTCTTCAAGCGCGCACCGACCCTGCCCAAGGATCACCTGATGGTGGTCAACCTGTCCGGCCGTGGCGACAAAGACATGCAAACCGTGATGCACCACATGGAACAGTCTCAGCAGGAGAAACACTCATGAGCCGCCTGCAAACACGTTTTGCGCAACTGAAAGAACAAAACCGCGCCGCCCTGGTGACCTTCGTCACCGCCGGCGACCCGGGTTATGACACTTCACTGGCAATCCTCAAGGGCCTGCCGGCGGCCGGTGCCGACGTGATCGAGCTAGGCATGCCCTTCACCGACCCGATGGCCGACGGCCCGGCCATTCAACTGGCTAACATCCGTGCGCTGACTGCCAAGCAGAACCTGGTGAAAACCCTGCAGATGGTCCGCGAGTTCCGCAAGGACAACAGCGACACACCGCTGGTGCTGATGGGCTACTTCAACCCGATTCACATGTACGGCGTGCCGCGCTTCATCAGCGATGCCAAGGAAGCGGGTGTTGATGGCCTGATTGTGGTCGACATGCCGCCGGAACATAACGGCGAGCTGTGCGACCCAGCCCAGGCTGCCGGTATCGACTTTATCCGCCTGACCACGCCGACCACCGACGATGTGCGCCTGCCGACCGTGCTCAACGGCAGCTCCGGCTTTGTGTACTACGTGTCGGTTGCCGGTGTGACGGGTGCCGGCGCTGCCACTCTGGAGCATGTTGAAGAAGCCGTTACGCGTTTGCGTCGCCATACCGACCTGCCCATCAGCATCGGTTTTGGTATCCGCACCCCGGAGCAGGCCGCAGCCATCGCGCGCCTGGCGGACGGTGTGGTGGTAGGTTCGGCACTGATCGACCACATCGCCAATGCCAGCAATGACCAGCAGGCGATCGATGGGGTTTTGAGCCTGTGTGCCGCGCTGTCGGAAGGTGTTCGCAACGCTCGCAAGTAAGCGGCCTGTAAGCGGTAGGTAAAGTTCCTGATACAGAGGAATCATGCCGCTAAATCACGGCCTAAGCAGCAAGACCAAGGGATTTCGAACCTCGTTTGAAATCCCTTTTTGTTGTTCGCGCCGTGAGGAATACCCAATGAAGATGCCCAAACGTTTGATTGTCGGTGCAGGCGTGCTGATGCTCGGTGCCAGTGCCTTGGTGCAAGCGGCACCACCTGACCAACGCGGCGGCCCTGATCACGGTGGCCCCCAAGGCCAATATGAGCAACGGGGCGACGATCATCGTGGCCCCCAGGACAACCACCGTGGCGGCCCACCCCAGGACTTCGGTCCCGTGCGACAAGTCATCCGCGACAACCACAACGATTTCCGCCGAGGCGCACCGCCGCCTCCCGGTGTTCGTCTGGTCAGAGGCCAGCCACTGCCGCGTAACTACTACGGCGAACGCCTGGACAATCGTGCGCTGGCGCGCCTGCCGCAATACCCCGGCTACGAATGGCGGCGCTCAGGTGGGGATGTCGTGTTGATCGCGATTGGCACCAGCATCGTCTATCAGATTCTGGACGGTGCTCTGTACTAGAACCCATCTGGAGAACAAACGGCCGAGGGGTTGCTTAAACCCTCGGCCGTTTCATTTTCTGCGCTAGGCTCAATAGGCGGGCTTCATAGGTATCCGGGCCCGTAACGCACTTCATGCCTATTGCTATCTAACTGCCCCGCAAGCTCGCACCTGCATTTCTTGCCATTTCGGTCGTTAAGTTTAGTCGCATCAGAAGTCATTCTGACTCTTTGGAGTACATCATGGCATTTGATCTCATCACCCCCTCGGACCGTCGCCACTCCACCCTGCAGAAAGGTTTCAACCTGCGCTGGCCCATAGGCAATGTGCAGGGAGAATCGTCACCCAATGGCGCGGAACGTATCTATGTCTGCCACGACGAACAAGGCATTGTCGACGCTGCCGCCCAAGCCTTGGCCATTCCTGGTGGGCGCGTTACCGTACGCAGCGGTGGCCATTGCTATGAAGGGTTTGTCTCCAACCGAATGCCCGACGATCCCGCCGAAGTGCTGTCGATTCTCGACATCGGGCCGTTGAACGCCATGGCTTATCAGGCCGACGGGCAAGTCGGCTCCGTGCTTGTACCGAATGCACCTTATCGCTATCAGTTTCGCCTCGCGGCCGGCAGCCAGAACTGGGATGCCTATGTCGCGCTGTACAAAACGGCTGGTAAAACCCTTCCCGGCGGTTCGTGTTATTCCGTTGGTGCAGGCGGCCATATCTGTGGCGGCGGATACGGTTTTCTGTCACGCAAGCACGGCCTGAGTTGCGACTGGTTGTCCGGCGTCGATCTTCTGGTGCCAAACCCGCAAGGCACTGGGCTGCAGCCCATCCACGTATCCCGGGAAAGCACGAACCCCGACGAGCTGGATCTGTTTGCTGCCTGCTGCGGTGCCGGTGGTGGTCAGTTCGGGATTATTACCAGTTATTATTTCAAGACATTGCCGGAAGCCCCCAAAGAGGTTTACTGGCTGGTGCTGGAGTGGGACTGGGCCGACCTGACTCCCTACGTTCTCAATCGCCTGCTGGCAGCCTATCAAGCCTGGTTCGTCGACAACCAGGCAAACCCCGACACCTGGGGTCTGGCGACCAAACTGGAGATGCGTCATCAGCACACTGGCAACGTGACATTGGGCATTCACTATGTGGACAAGAATGGACTGCTTGAGGACATGGCGCCCTTCGATGATTTCGTCAGCCGCCTGCTCGCCGCCGCCGGGATAAGGGCGACCGAATCCATCACACCGTTCTACGTTGTTCACCTGCCGCGGGGCAGCCAGGCCGGACGCACGATCGACTCACTGGAGGTGGCGCATCAAGTGGCCAGGCGCATGGATTGGCTGGCCTTCACCCAATCGGTCAACGGCTCCGGCGACAACCAACGAGGCCGCTACAAGTCGGCCTACCAGAAAGGTATTTTTACGCCTCAGGTGCTCACCGCGATCTGGGCGACCCTGACCCGACCAGACCCAGAGAACTTCCTGACCCAGAGCCTGATCCAGATCCAGTCCTTTGGCGGTCGCATCAATGAAATGGATGGCCCGGTACGAGCGCAGACCTCGGCGGCCCAACGCTCGTCCTACCTCAAGTGGCAACCGCAATGTTACTGGCGTGACGCGTCTGCCGAGTCGGACCAGGCCCACGCAGGGTAGATCCGTGGACTCTATTTCCAGGCCTTCTCCGACACTTCGGGCGTACCCGTCAATGATCAGTTCGAGGGGTGTTACATCAACTATCCAGACTTGGACATGATGTTCCTGGGAGGCGATCCGGCCAACGGGAAAAACGACCAGTGGTACCGGATCTTTTTCCCGAACACCATCATTGAAAGCCGCCTGCGCCGCACCAAGAAACGCTGGGACCCTCACAATATCTTCCGTAACGAAATGTCGGTCCCGATAGCGCCGTAACCTGGATAAAACGGGCGACCTCAGGTCGCCCGCTCGTCCTTCAATTCAATACGTTCAACCTTGCCCACCAGCAGCACATAGGACAACGCACCCAGCAGCGCGAGTACTGAGATGTACGTGATAGCCGGTGCAAACGAATCCCCGCTGGCCAGAAAGCCGATAACAATCGGCGTGGTAATCGCCGCGAGGTTGCCAATGAAATTGAACACGCCGCCCGTTAACCCCAGCAACCGCGCAGGCGCCAGGGTCGACACCAATGACCAGGTGATCGACGCCAGACCATTGCCGAAGAATGCCACTGCCAAGAACGCAATCACCCAACCTGTCGAGTCGACAAAGTTGGCCCCAATGATCGCCGTGGAAATCAACAGTCCGCTAATAATCGGCAGCTTACGGGCAAAACCCACCGAAGCGCCGCGACGAATCAGCCAGTCGGAAAACAAGCCGGAACACAGTACGCCGACAAACGCCGCCAGGAAGGGCAGGGACGCCAGCAGGCCAGACTTGATGAAGTCCATACCGCGATATTTCACCAGGTAGGTGGGGAACCACGTCAGGAAGAACCACAGCGTGGAGTTCAGGCAGAACTGCCCCAGGTAAATGCCCCAGAGTTTGCGTTTGCTCAACACAATCCCCAGATCAACCCAACTGAAGGAGGCCTTGCGTTTGGCCGTTTGCGAAGACAGATCCACCAGTCCGCCGCCTTCGCGGATCAATTCGATTTCAGCGCTGTTAACCCCCTTGAAATCCCGGGGCTCACGGTACACCGCGTACCAGATCAACGCCCAGAGAATACCCACGGCCCCGGTGCTGAAAAACACTACTTGCCAGCCATAGTGATGCTGCATCCAGGCCAGTACCGGTGTCAGGAACGCCAGCCCGACAAACTGCCCGGAGGTATAGAAACCAATGGCCGTGGCGCGCTCACGCTCGGGAAACCAGCTGGTGACCACGCGGCTGTTGATGGGATAAGCCGGGGCCTCCAGAGCACCCACCGCCATGCGCAAAACGAACAGCGCAATGAAGCTCGCGGCAAAGCCAAGCATGACGGTGGCAATAGACCATAGCAACAAGGCCACGGTGTACAGAATACGTGGTGGAACCCGGTCCACCAGCCACCCACCAGGAATTTGCATGGCGGCGTAGGTCCAGCCGAAGGCGGAGAAGATCAACCCCACATGCACCGGGTCGATACCCAGGTCAGAGGTCAGGGCTGGGGCGGCAATCGACAGGTTGCTGCGGTCCAGGTAGTTGATCACCACGGTGATAAACAGCAGGACCATGATGAAATAGCGCTTTCGGCTGGGCGTGACCAGCTTCGCCTGCCCTGTGAAGGATTCAGGTTGCATGGGGGGTGCCTCTTTTTATGTTTATTGAGGGACTTATTGGAGAAACCGAGTCAAAGGTGGTGCGGGCTTGCTGTAGCCGCTGCCGAGGTACGAGGCTGCGATGCGTGTCCGCAGGACCGCCCAAAGGGCCGCTACGTCGGAATGCCGCACCAAACCCATCGCAGCCTCGTGCCTCGGCAGCGGCTACAGCAAGCCCACACCGACCCGTTCCTTCAGATGACTCGCGCGGGGTTTACCACTCCGCAAAACTGCCATCGGCGTGGCGCCAGATCGGGTTGCGCCAACGATGACCGATGGCGGCGCGCTCGATCACGTACTCCTCGTTGATCTCGATACCCAGGCCTGGCCCGTTAGGGATTTTCACGAAGCCCTGGTCGTAGTCGAAAACCCCCGGATCGCGGACGTAATCAAGCAGGTCATTGCTCTCGTTGTAGTGAATGCCCAGGCTCTGCTCCTGGATGAATGCGTTGTAGCAAACCGCGTCCAGTTGCAGGCATGCCGCCAGGGCAATCGGGCCCAGCGGGCAGTGCAGGGCCAGGGCCACATCGTAGGCTTCGGCCATGTTGGCGATCTTGCGGGTTTCGGTGATGCCGCCGGCGTGGGAGGCATCCGGCTGGATGATGTCGACGTAGCCTTCGCTGAGCACTCGCTTGAAATCCCAACGGGAAAACAGCCGCTCGCCGAGGGCTATCGGGGTGCTGGTCAGGGGCGCCAGTTCTTTCAGCGCTTCGTAGTTTTCGCTGAGCACCGGCTCTTCGATAAACATCAGTTTGTAAGGGTCCAACTCCTTCATCAGCACCTTGGCCATGGGCTTGTGCACTCGGCCATGGAAGTCCACACCGATACCGACGTTAGGCCCCACCGCATCACGTACGGCGGCAACGTTGGCCAGGGCCTGGTCGACTTTTTCAAAACTGTCGAGAAATTGCAGCTCTTCGGTACCGTTCATTTTCACGGCGGTAAAACCGCGAGCGACAGCCTCTTTCGCGGCACGGGCGGTATCCGCAGGGCGGTCGCCACCGATCCAGGAATAGACACGGATCTTGTCCCGCACCTGACCACCCAGCAGGTCACTGACCGACACCCCGAGGGCTTTGCCCTTGATGTCCCACAGCGCCTGGTCGATACCGGCCAACGCACTCATGTGAATCGCGCCGCCACGGTAGAAGCCGCCGCGATAGAGCACGGTCCAGATGTCTTCAATGTTGCGTGGGTCTTTGCCGATCAAGTAGTCGGAAAGCTCTTCCACAGCGGCGGCCACGGTATGGGCACGGCCCTCGACCACGGGTTCGCCCCAACCGGTCACGCCCTGGTCGGTTTCTATCTTGAGGAAGCACCAGCGCGGCGGGACGATGAAGGTCGTCAGTTTGGTGATTTTCATCTTCTTATCGCTCTTGTAGATGGAGAAAGGTAATCAGCCCAAGGCGTTCCAGGCCGAGACGTAGGCTTGGGCGCGGCTCGCCACTTGATCGGCGCTCATGCCCGGCTTGAATAACCCGGAGCCCAGGCCGAAACCTTTGACGCCCGCGTCGAAAAACACCTGCATGTTCTCTGGTGTAATTCCGCCTACCGGCAGCAACACCGTGCCGGCCGGCAATACCGCGAGCCAGGCCTTGACCACCGCCGGGCCCATTTGCTCGGCAGGGAACAGCTTCAATACATCGGCGCCTTCAGCCAGCGCGGCGAAGGCTTCAGTGGGCGTGGCGACCCCGGGTGACAGGTACAAACCTGCCGCTTTGGCCGCCCGCAATACCTTGGCATCGCTGTGGGGCATGACGATCACTTGACCGCCGGCGGCTTTCACCTGCGTCACCTGTTCGGGGGTCAACACGGTACCGGCACCGATCAGGCAATCAGCCGGCAAGGTATCGCGCAGGGTGCGAATGCTGGTGTACGGATCCGGTGAGTTGAGTGGCACTTCGATCACCCGAAAGCCGGCTTGGTACAGCACCTGGCCGATGCCCGCGGCCTCTTCAGGACGCACGCCCCGCAGGATCGCGATCAAACCGTTATGTGTCAGTGCTTGCTTGAGCATGTCGAGCCTCTAGTCAGGTTGAACGGATGCAGGAACCAGCCCGGCGGCGACCGCCAGCTGCCACAAACCGCGCTCGGTGGCCTCTTGTGCCAGGGTCACGTGGGTGAAACCGCAAAGTGCGAGCGCACGCTGGTAGCGGGTGCACAGTTGAGTGTTGCCCACCAGAACGATATCGGGCTGCGGGTCGCTATTGAGTGCCAGCAATTCATGACCAATCAGCAGCCCGGACAAATAGTCCGCTTGCTCACGGCCCGCCAGCTCACCGGTCAACCCCAGCGTGCGCGCACTGAACAGGGTCGATAGCGGCCCACGTTGGCCATCCGCCGACAACACGACCTGCACGCCTCGATCAAATGCCTCGGCCTGAAACTGCGCGGACGGCTGCTGGGTACGTCCCAGAATGCTGTGCTGGCTAAGCACGGCGAACAGCTCGCCGGTCATGAAGGTGTCGAAATGGGTGATACAGCCTTCCACCACCTCGACCCATTTTGAATGGCTGCCCGGCAGGCCGATCAACCGTCGGTTGGTCAGGTCGAGCGGCAGGCTTTGCAACACCCCCAACACCTGGGTTTCCTCGCCACGCATTACGTTAGGCAAACTGCCGCGCTGGATCACACCGGGCACGATATGCACATCGACGCCCCGCAGGCTGCGCACAACGTGCAACGCCTGGCCGAGGGTGGCGACATCGGCCGGCGTGTCGCGATAAGCCGCCTCACTCCAGCCCTGCGCGCTACCCACCATGCCGCAGGCGATGACAGGAAGCGTGGGCAGCTCATCCAGCCAATCGCCACACGCGGCGTCAAATGCCAATTCGAAACCATTGCTGCACAAAACCCCGGCGATCTGCCGAGGCTCGGTAGGCAGGTGCATGATCCCTGACGCCAATGCGCGTCGTTCGAGGACAACGCCTGCGGGGCCGAGCTTATAAGCACGAAGGGAACTGGTTCCCCAATCGAGCGCGATCAATTGCGCCTGCATCGCTTCACCTGAAGTGTTCTGAGCGGATGAGGCGAATATAAACCCAAGACCGACAACTTCTCAATATATAAATATCAATCCCATATATAGGGAGAAAACTTAAAATATCGACAAATCCAATGTCCGCATAGCCCCCATCCAGATCGCATGCTCGGTATGGTCCTTCAAGTCATCACCTGTATCCGGATGCAGAAACACCACCAGACCATTGCGATTGAGCGCCAGCCACGGCAACACCACCCCGATGTATTCCGGCTCGAACGCCAACTGGCAACTCCAATCCGGGTGCGGCCCCACCGGGCGTTCATGCACTCGGCCCATGCGCAGCGGGAACAATTGCGCGGCCTCTTCGCAGAGCTTGCGCGCCTGTTCGATCGTGCTGGCGTCGAAATAGATATGGGCGTGGTAGCCCTTGATACGTTGCATGACAGCCTCCGGACTCAATGATCGGTAAATCCTAGACCGCAATGGAAGGCAGGGCCAAGCCGGTCAGGGATTGGGCGCTGCGGGCCTGTTCCGCCACCAGCCAGTCAACGAAGCGCTCGATCAACTGGCCCCGGCGTTTGCGCTGGGGGAGCACCACGTAATAACCAAAGCGCGAGACCACGGTGTCGCCAATCGGCCGGCACAGCCACTTCTGTTCCAGCAAGTTATCCACCAGGTGCCGCCAGCCGATGGCCACACCCTGGCCGGCAATCGCCGCCTGGATCAACAGCGTGTAGTTATCGAAGCGTAGTTGGCCAGGCGTGGGCGCGGCGGTGATGCCCAGTTCGCGGAACACGCCGCTCCAGTCGAACCACTGGCTGTTGTTTTCCTGGCGCAGATGCAGCAAGGGAAACGCCTGCAAGCTTTGCACGGTCAACGGGGTAGCGTGGTCCTTGAGCAACTGCGGGCTGCACACCGGAAACACTTCCTCGTTGAACAGCCACAGGCTCTCACCCTGCTTGAAACGGCCGTCGCCAAACAACACGGCCACATCGATATCGCTGCGCAACGTAGCGTGATTGCGCTCGCTGGTGACCAGGCTCACATCCACCTGCGGGTTGGCTTCATGAAAGCGATGCAGACGCGGCATCAGCCAGTAGGCGGCGAAGGCAAAGTCGGTCGCCACTTGCAGCACTTCGTGCTGGTCCTGTTGGATGATGGTGCTCAGGCCCTGGTTAATGTTCTGCAAGCCGGCCTGCACATGCTCGAACAGCAACGCACCGGCATCCGTCAGTTCAATACCACGGTAGATGCGATCAAACAGGCGCACCGCCAGTTGTTCTTCCAGGCGCTTGATCTGCTGGCTGATGGCAGGCTGGGTAGTGCCCAGTTCCATCGCCGCCGCCGTAAAACTGCGTTGCCGCGCTGCCGCTTCAAAGGCGCGCAGCAGATCCAGTGACAGGTTGCCGAGGGATTCATACATAAGCTGTGCTTATCCTAGACATTGCTTTTCATGGGCTTTACCACGTTTTACATGGCCTGCATGCTCAATCGCATAAACATTGACTATGGAATGCCGCGAAACCATGAAGCGCAAGAACATTCTTTTCATCATGGCCGATCAAATGGCCGCGCCGATGCTTCCGTTCTACGGTCCTTCGCCTATCAAACTGCCGAACCTGAGCCGCCTCGCCGCCGAAGGTGTGGTGTTCGACGCCGCCTATTGCAACAGCCCACTGTGTGCACCCTCGCGCTTTACCCTGGTGAGCGGGCAATTGCCGAGCAAGATCGGCGCCTACGACAACGCGGCGGATTTCCCTGCCGACGTACCGACCTATGCCCACTACCTGCGCCGCCTCGGCTACCGCACTGCGCTGTCGGGCAAGATGCATTTCTGTGGCCCTGACCAACTTCATGGCTATGAAGAGCGCCTGACCAGCGACATCTACCCGGCCGACTATGGCTGGGCGGTGAACTGGGATGAACCGGACGTGCGCCCCACCTGGTATCACAACATGTCGTCGGTGCTGCAAGCCGGGCCGTGCGTGCGCACCAACCAGCTGGATTTCGACGAAGAAGTGGTATTCAGGGCTCAGCAATACCTGTTCGACCATATTCGTGAGGATGGCGACCAGCCGTTCTGCCTGACCGTGTCTATGACCCACCCACACGACCCGTACACCATTCCCAAGCCGTTCTGGGACCTGTACGACGACAACGACATCCCATTGCCTGCAACCCCGCCACAGGCTGATCTCGACCCTCACTCCCAGCGCCTGCTCAAGGTCTATGACCTGTGGGACAAACCGCTGCCCGTGAACAAGATCCGCGATGCCCGCCGCGCCTACTTCGGCGCCTGCAGCTACATCGACAGCAACGTCGGCAAGCTGCTGCAAACCCTGGAAGACACCGGCCTGCCAGAAGACACCATCATCATCTTCTCCGGCGACCACGGCGACATGCTCGGCGAACGAGGGCTCTGGTACAAAATGCACTGGTTTGAAATGGCCGCCCGGGTGCCGCTGCTGATCAGTGCGCCAGGGCAATTCAAGGCAGGTCGCGTGACAGCAGCGGTCTCCACCGCCGACCTGCTGCCGACCCTGGTGCAACTGGCCGGTGGCGAGCTGGAAGCCAACCTGCCGCTGGATGGCCGCTCACTGGTCCCGCACTTGCAAGGGCAGGGCGGGCATGACGAAGTGTTCGGCGAATACATGGCCGAAGGCACCATCGGGCCGCTGATGATGATCCGTCGGGGCGCTTACAAGTTCATCTACAGCGAAGACGATCCGTGTCTATTGTTCGATGTACACAATGACCCACGCGAGCTGGAGGAACTCAGCCAGTCACCGGAACACCGGGCGCGGTTCGATGCATTCCTTAATGAAGCGCGGGCCAAATGGGACATCCCGGCGATCCACCAGCAGGTGCTCGCCAGCCAACGCCGTCGTCGCCTGGTCAGCCAGGCGCTGACCCAGGGCAAGCTGAAGAGCTGGGACCACCAGCCACTGGTAGATGCCAGTCAGCAATACATGCGCAACCATATCGACCTTGACGATCTGGAGCGTAAAGCACGTTACCCACAACCCTGCCAAAACCAATAAAACCAAAGGGAAGGCCATGATGAAGTTATCCACAGCACTGGGCGTCGGACTGCTGGCATTCAGCAGTGCCAACGCTTACGCGGACTCGAGTTGCGAGACGGTGAAAATGGCCGATCCAGGCTGGAGTGATATCGCCGCGACCAATGCCATTACCGGATTTTTACTGACCGGCATGGGCTACAAGACCAAGGTCGATACCCTCGCGGTACCGATCACCTTTGGCGGGCTCAAGGACGGCCAGGTGGATGTGTTCATGGGTAACTGGATGCCCGCGCAGCAAGGCTTCTACGACAAGTTCGTGGCCAATGGCGATGTGGTGCAACTGGCGAAGAACCTCGAGGGCACCGAGTTCACCCTCGCCGTGCCGGACTATGTGTGGGACGCCGGGGTGCATGACTTTGCCGACCTCAACAAATTTGCCGACAAGTTCGGCAAGAAGATCTACGGCATCGGCTCGGGTGCGCCGGCGAATATTTCGCTGCAAGAGATCATCAAGAAGAATGACTTCGACCTGGGTCAGTGGAAGCTGATCGAATCCAGCGAACAGGCGATGCTCGCCGAAGTGTCCCGGGCGGTGAAGAAACAGCGCTTCGTGACCTTCCTCGGCTGGACGCCGCACCCGATGAACGTGCAGTTGAAGATGCGTTACCTCAAGGGTGGGGAGAAGTACTTTGGCGATACAGGCAGCGTGTATACGTTGACGCGCAAGGGTTATGCACAGGCTTGCCCCAACGTGGGGAAACTGCTGACCAACCTGAGTTTCACCCAGGAGATGGAGAACAGCATCATGGCCGAAGTAGTAAACAAGAAAGTCAGCAATGCTGATGCGGCGAAGGCGTGGATCAAGGCGAATCCGGCGGTGCTGGATAAGTGGTTGGACGGGGTTAAAACCGTGGATGGCCAGGACGCGTTGACGGCGGTAAAAGCCAAGCTCTAACGCCCGTCCCCTATCAGTAGGTGAACCCGACGTAGCAGCTGTCGAGCCTAGGCGAGGCTGCGTCTGCGGTGTGTCAGATACACTGCGAACGCAGCCTCGCCTAGGCTCGACAGCTGCTACGCAGAGCCAACTGATACCCTGATTCAACCCTTTTCAACCTGAGCACCCCATGCCCCGGCCCAACCGCCATACCCTCTTCCCGTTCCTGAGCTGGCTCCCGCGCCAGACCCGCGCCAGTGTCGGACGAGATGCCATCGTCGGGCTCAGCGGCGCAGTCCTGGCGTTACCGCAATCCATTGCCTACGCACTGATCGCCGGCCTCCCACCGGAATATGGGCTCTACGCCGCCATCATCCCAGTGTTGATCGCCTGCCTATGGGGCTCATCCTGGCATTTGATCTGCGGCCCGACAGCGGCGATCTCCATCGTGCTCTATGCCAGCATCAGCCCGCTGGCAGTACCCGGCTCTCAGGACTACATCACCTTGATCCTGCTGCTGACCCTCCTCGCCGGGGTGTTTCAGTGGTTGCTGGGCATGCTGCGCTTCGGCGCGCTGGTGAATTTCGTTTCGCACTCCGTGGTGCTGGGCTTCACCCTCGGCGCCGCGGTGGTGATTGCCTTGGGGCAGTTGCCCAATCTGCTGGGCCTGGACCTGCCGAGCGAGGCCACGGCGGTCAACAGCCTGCTGGCGCTGATCAACCATGCGGGGGAGTGGGATCGTCCCTCGCTCGTGCTCGGGCTGGGCACCTTGGCCGTGGGTGTATTGCTCAAGTTAGTGGTGCCGCGCTGGCCGACCTTGTTGATTGCCCTGGCCCTGGGCAGCCTGGTGGCCTGGCTGTGGCCGGCGATGTTCGGGCACGTCGCGCTGGTCAGCGCCTTCGTTGGCAAACTGCCGCCGTTCAGCCCGCTGCCGATGGATCTGGACATGGTCCTGCGTCTGCTGCCCAGTGCCGTGGCGGTGGGTATGCTGGGGTTGGTAACCAGCCTGTCGATTGCTCGCTCGTTGTCGGCGCGTTCGCAACAATTGCTCGACGCCAATCAGGAAGTCCGCGCCCAGGGACTGTCGAACATCGTGGGCGGATTTTTCTCCGGGTATCTGTCAGCCGGCTCCTTCACCCGTTCGGGCCTCAGTTACGAGGCGGGCGCCTGTTCGCCATTGGCGGGCGTATTTTCTGCGCTGTGGGTCGCGTTGTTTGCGTTGTTCGGCGCCGCGCTGATCGCCCACATCCCGATCCCGAGCATGGCCGCCAGCATCTTGCTGATTTGTTGGGGGCTGGTGGACCATCGGGGCATTCGGGCGTTGTTCCGGGTCAGCCGTGCGGAGTTTGTGGTGATGAGCCTGACCTGCATCGCCACGCTGCTGCTGGAGTTGCAGACGGCGATCTACGCCGGGGTATTGGCGTCGCTGTTTTTCTACCTCAAACGCACGTCGCAGCCACGGGTCCAGCAATGGCGTGATGGCGAGGAAGATGTGTTGCGGGTGGGTGGGTCGATCTTTTTTGGAGCCAGCCACTACCTGCAAGTACGCCTGCAAAGCTTGCAGGGCCAGCGGGTCGTGATCGAGGCGCAGCAGATCAACTTTATCGACTATTCCGGCGTGGAAATGCTGCACCAGGAAGCGCGGCGACTGAAGGGGCTGGGGCGCAGCCTGACGTTGCGTCGGGCCAGGCCGCAGGTGGTGGAAGAGCTCAAGAAGCTGGACGGGGCCGATAAATGCCCCCTCCACTTTGAAGACTGAACACGGTTAAAAATGTGGGAGCGGGCTTGCTCGCGAAAGCGGTGGGTCAGTTGATAAAAATTTGACTGACCCACCGCTTTCGCGAGCAAGCCCGCTCCCACATTTAGATTTGTGTCAGGCCAACTGCCGCCGCAACTCAGCCAGCACTGGCGCCGACTCCGGTCGCACGCCGCGCCACAGGAAGAACGCTTCGGCGGCCTGTTCCACCAACATGCCCAAGCCATCCATCGCCTGCGCAGCACCATTTTCACTGGCCCAGCGGCAGAACGCCGTAGGCTCCTTGGCGTACATCATGTCGTAGCAAAAGGTCCTGCCCGGTTCGATCAAGCTGCCGGCAATCAGCGGAACATCACCCGACAGGCTGGCCGAGGTGGCGTTGATGATCACGTCCACGGGCTCGCGCAACCAGTCAAAACCACTGGCGGATACGGGACCAAGATAATCAAACAACGCCGCCAGCAATTCGGCCTTTTCCACAGTACGGTTGGCAATGATCAACGAGGCCGGCAGTTCAGCCAGCAACGGTTCCAGCGCACCACGCACCGCGCCGCCCGCGCCCAGCAGCAAGATGCGCTTACCTTGCAGGCTCAAGCCCGCGTTGACAGTCAGGTCCCGCACCAGGCCGGCACCGTCGGTGTTGTCGCCCAACAGGCTGCCATCTGCGAGTTTACTTAGGGTGTTTACCGCGCCGGCGCGTTGGGCACGTTCTGTCAGGGTGTTGGCCAGGCGATAGGCTTCTTCCTTGAACGGCACGGTGACGTTGGCACCACGGCCTTGCTGGAAAAACTCACGGGCACAGCCAGTGAAATCCTCCAGCGGCGCCAGCAAGGTGCTGTAGTCCAGCTGTTCGCCGGTCTGCTCAGCGAACAGGCGATGAATCAGCGGCGACTTGCTGTGACCGATAGGGTTACCAAAGACGACATAGCGATCCATCAGACCGCTGCCTTGGGCGCAACAACACCCAGCCAGTCGCGGTCCTGCAGGAAGTAGTCGGTCAGGCGTGCCTCTTCGCTGCCGGCCTCTGCTTTCCAGTCATAGCTCCAGCGCACTTGCGGCGGCAGGGACATCAGGATCGACTCGGTGCGGCCACCCGATTGCAGGCCAAACAGCGTGCCACGGTCATAGACCAGGTTGAATTCGACGTAGCGGCCACGGCGGAATTCCTGGAATTCGCGCTGCTGTTCGGTATAGGCCGTGGCTTGGCGGCGCTGAACGATCGGCAGGTAAGCGTCGATGTAGGCATCGCCAATGGCGCGTATGAAGGCGAAGCAGGTGTCGAAGTCCCACTCGTTCAAATCATCGAAGAACAGGCCGCCGATGCCCCGGGGCTCGTTGCGGTGCTTGATGTGGAAGTAGCTGTCGCACCAGGCCTTGTAGCGCGAATAAACGTCCGGGCCGAAGGGTGCACAGGCCTGCTCGGCCACACGGTGCCAGTGGATGCAGTCTTCTTCGTTGCCGTAGTAGGGCGTCAGGTCGAAGCCGCCACCGAACCACCACACCGACTCTTCACCTTCTTTTTCAGCAATGAAAAAGCGCACGTTGGCGTGGGAAGTCGGCACGTGAGGGTTATGGGGGTGAATCACCAACGACACGCCGAGGGCCTCAAAACCACGGCCGGCGAGTTCCGGGCGGTGGGCACTGGCGGACGGCGGCAGGCCGCTGCCGAAGACGTGGGAAAAGTTGACGCCGCCTTTTTCGATCACCGAACCGTTTTCGATCACACGGGTACGACCGCCACCGCCGGCAGGCCGGGTCCAGGCGTCTTCGATAAAGCGAGTGTCCGTCTCGAAGGTTTCCAGGGCGCTGCAAATGCGGTCTTGCAGGTCGAGCAGGTAGGCTTTAACAGCCTCGGTGCGAGTAGTCATGGCATCACCTTGAATCGGGCAAAGCTACGCGAGGCCATTGGGCGTCGGCGGCAAATGGGCGCACAGGATACCACCGCACCGGGTTGCACCGCAGTTGACGAAGATCAAGCTTAGGAGTCCGATAGGAGCCCTTCGCGACATTGACTTGAGGAGAGTGCAGATGGCCAAACGTATCCAGTTCCGTGCCCATGGCGGCCCCGAAGTGCTTGAGTATGTCGACTACACGCCGGCAGAGCCGGGCCCGCTGCAGGTTCGGGTAAGCAACAAGGCCATTGGCCTGAACTTCATCGACACTTATTTTCGCAGTGGTCTGTACGCACCACCGGCGTTGCCATCCGGCCTGGGCGCGGAAGGCGCCGGGGTGGTGGATGCGGTGGGCAGTGAAGTGACTCAATTCAAGGTCGGTGACCGTGTGGCCTATGGCAGCGGCCCGTTGGGCGCCTACAGCGAGCTGCATGTGTTGCCGGCTGCCAACCTGGTGCACCTGCCGGACGACATCAGCTTCGAACAGGCCGCAGGCGCCATGCTCAAGGGCCTGACCGTGCAGTACCTGCTGCGCCAGACCTATGAGTTGAAAGGTGGCGAAACCATCTTGTTCCACGCCGCTGCCGGTGGCGTCGGTTCCCTGGCCTGCCAGTGGGCCAAGGCCCTGGGCGTGAAGCTGATCGGTACCGTCAGCTCACCGGAAAAAGCCGCGCAGGCCAAATCCCTCGGCGCCTGGGAAACCATCGACTACAGCAAGGAAAACGTCGCACAACGTGTGCTGGAGCTGACCGACGGCAAGAAATGCCCGGTGGTGTACGACGGCGTGGGCAAAGACACTTGGCTGACCTCGCTGGACAGCGTGGCGCCACGGGGCCTGGTGGTCAGTTTTGGTAATGCGTCGGGCGCGGTGGATGGGGTTAACCTGGGGATTCTCGCGGCCAAGGGCTCGCTGTACGTGACCCGGCCGACACTGGCGACCTATGCGAGTAATCCAAAGGATTTACAGGTGATGGCGGATGATCTGTTTTCGATGATCAAGAGCGGCAAGGTGCGCATTGATATCAATCAGCGGTATTCGCTGGCGGATGCGGCGAAGGCGCAGACGGAGTTGTCGGCGCGGCGGACTACGGGGTCGACCATTCTCTTGCCTTGATACTTTAGATTTTCAGTGGCTCTGAGGGCCTCTTCGCGAGCAAGTCGAATCGTCGCACCGCCGCTCCCACATTTGACCGCATTCCAAAGATGGAGCTCGGTCAAATGTGGGAGCGGCGGTGCGACGATTCGACTTGCTCGCGAAGGCCGCGCATCGGTCTCAAGACGGGCGCACAATCTCACCACTCGCCAGATCCCGAATCAGGCTCGGGTTCTTGCGCCCACCCAGATTCCCACCCAGCACCAGATCCACCTGCCCACGGAAATACTGCTCCACGCGAATCCGCGTGCGCGCCGCCGGGCGGCCCTGAGGGTTGGCCGAGGTGGAGATCAGCGGCCCAACCAGCGAGCACAAATCCCGCACCAGTGGATGATCACTGACCCGCAACGCCACCGTGTCATGCACCCCGGTGATCCACTCAGGCAGCAAGTCCTGATGAGGCACCAGCCAGGTATTGGGACCCGGCCAGGTGCTGGCCATACGATCTATCCACAGGTCAGGGAAGTCTTCGAAGAGAAAATCGAACTGGCGGATGTTATCGGCAATCAGGATCAGGCCCTTATCCACTGAACGGCCCTTGATCGCCAGCAAGCGATCCACCGCTTCCTCGTTCCAAGGGTCGCAGCCCAGGCCCCAGACCGCCTCGGTTGGATAGGCAATTACCGCGCCTGCACGAATTTCTCGCGCGGCTTCCCGCACACGCCACCTGTTGACCATTGCTCACTCTCCGAACTAAAGCTCTGCGCAGTTTACCGATCTTCGTTACAAAACCTAGCTGCGCGCAAGCCAGCGACCGCTTTCACAGATAACCCGGCCCTCCAGTTCCAATTCCGTGAGAGTCGCCAGCACATGGGACAGCGCTTGGCCGCTGGCAACCGCCAAGGCTTCGCTGGTGTGGGGAGCGGCATGCAGCAGCGCCACCAATGGATGAGTCACCGCGATCGGCGCCGGGCGGGACAACGCCTGCCAGCCCCGCAGGCCCTCAAGAATGTGTTCGATGGTCTCCACCAGCATTGCGCCATCGCGAATCAACTGGTGACAACCCTTGGCGCCCGGATGGTGGATGGAACCGGGGATCGCATACACCTCGCGCCCTTGCTCTGCCGCCAGCCGAGCGGTGATCAGCGAACCACTGGCGACGCTGGCCTCCACCACCAATACCCCCAGGGACAAACCGCTGATGATGCGATTGCGCCGTGGGAAGTTGCCTGCCTGAGGAGCGGCGTCCAAGGGGAACTCGGAAACCACCGCGCTGCCCTGGGCAATCATCGCCGCAGCCAGACGTCGATGGCGCTGTGGATAAAAATTTTCCAGCCCGGTGCCCAACACGCCGATTGTCTGCCCACCGACATCCAATGCCGCCTGGTGCGCCGCGCCGTCTATTCCCAGCGCCAAGCCGCTGGTGATGACAAAACCGGCACTTGCCAGGCTGCGGGAAAACGCCGCCGCAGTGTCCATGCCAGGCCAGGATGCGCGACGGCTGCCCACCATGGCCAATTGCGGCTTTTCCAGGATGGTGGGGTCGCCGGCGACAAATAACAGCGGTGGTGCATCTGCAATTTCTGCCAGTAGTGCGGGGTAGTCCGGCAGGTCCCACATCAGCAAATGCTGGGCCGGACGCTCAAGCCAGGCCAACGCGGCACTGGCGCCATCGCGAACTTCCTGGCTACGCCGGGCCTCGCTGCAAACCATCGGTAAACCCAGGGAGCGCCAGGCGCTGGCTGGCGCGCTGATGGCTTTCGAGGCCGAGCCAAAGGCCTCGATCAACTTTTTGAAACGTTTTGGCCCAAGCTCCGGCAGCCGGTGCAAACGCAAGCGTGCTTCCAGTTCTGCCGGGGAAAGGGTACGGGTATCGGTCGATGACATGTGATCATCCTTGATCGCAACAAGCTGTGGATAACTCTGTTGGTAACTTATTTAGCAGGCTAATTATTGTGTTTGTTCAGGACTCTCGAAACGGTCCATCACTGCCAGTGAGCGTGAGGCGCTAAGGACCAGTCCGTAACTGAGTTTTTCATAGGTGCGAAACACCAAGAGGGTACCGGCACGTTCATCCGGGATCTTCACCACATCGCCCGTGACTCGGTCGCGTACGGTTTCCCCGCTCTTTGTCACCGACAGCAAATGGCCTTCCATCAAGCCGTCGCGGCGCCCCCTGTTCAGGGTGACCGCATCGAGCACACCAATCTGCGTCACGCCCCGGGGCACGTCGATGATTCGCCCTGCAATACGGTGCGCAGGCACTTGGGCCAGTAGGTCCGACAGGGAGGCAGAGGGCTGCGCGGCGAGCAAACGATCCCCCGGTCGCACCTCCTGGGTCACGCGTTGCACGGCCAGGGTCGTCACATCGCCCGCCATCACAAAACGGGCGGTACCGATATCGTCGGCGTTGATTCCCAAGAATTCCTGGCTGTCAGGGTCGGTGTAAACCTTGCCCCGGCGGAAGATTCCATAGGTGGGTTGCACAGGGTCCAGAACGCCCCGGGCGTGGATTCGCTCACCATTGGCACCCAACACCCGTCCAGCCTCTGCGGCAATAATGTAAGGCGCGGTGTCCAGAATGCCCGGGGTGTCGAGTATCCGGTTGTGCAGCAAAAAGCGCTGAATAGCCTTTCGGGTCTGGTTGTCCAGTGCCTGGGGCTGCTGTGGAGAAGTGTCGTCGGATAGCGCCGGTACATGGGCGTCGGCGGTCATGGCCCACAACAGCAAGACGAGTAGCGATTTCCTCATGGGGTGAATCTCCTTTATTATGTACGTTCGCGTGAAACGCCTTGGCCTTAGCGGCTTTCGGACGTTTTCCACCGGCACTCCCGGGGTCCATCCCCGATGCCGACTTGCCTTTACCTCACATGTGCAGCAATTACGCTTATGGCTATTTTGAACATCCTCGAGTTTCCGGACTCACGCCTGCGCACTATCGCCAAGCCAGTGGCCGTAGTGGACGCCAAGGTTCGTCAGTTGGTCGATGACATGTTTGAAACAATGTATGAGGCCCCGGGCATCGGCCTCGCCGCGACCCAGGTCGACGTGCATCAGCGCGTCGTGGTCATGGACCTGTCCGAAGATCGCAGCGAGCCTCTGGTGTTTATCAACCCTGAGTTCGAGACCCTGACCGACGAGATGGGCCAGTACCAGGAAGGCTGCCTGTCAGTGCCGGACTTCTACGAGAACGTCGACCGTCCGCAACAGGTCAAGATCAAGGCCCTGGACCGTGACGGCAAGCCGTTCGAGCTGATTGCCGAAGGCCTGTTGGCGGTGTGTATCCAGCATGAATGCGATCACCTCAACGGCAAGTTGTTTGTCGATTACCTGTCCACGCTTAAACGCGACCGGATCAAGAAGAAGCTGGAAAAGAAACATCGCCAGCAAGCTTGATTCCTTTCTTTCAAAGGCTTGCTCCGGCAAGCCTTTTCTTTTGTGAGACGTTTCCATGACCGAGCCACTGCGCATCGTTTTTGCCGGTACCCCAGAGTTTGCCGCCGAACACCTCAAGGCCCTGCTCGATAGCCCCTACGAGATCGTGGCGGTCTATACCCAGCCGGACCGTCCGGCCGGTCGTGGGCAAAAACTGATGCCCAGCCCGGTCAAGCAGTTGGCTCTGGAGCACAACATCGTCGTGCTGCAACCGCCGACCCTGCGCAACGTCGACGCCCAAGCCGAGCTCGCCGCGCTGAAACCCGACTTGCTGGTGGTGGTGGCCTACGGCTTGATCCTGCCCCAGGCGGTGCTGGATATCCCGCGCCTGGGCTGCATCAACAGCCACGCATCCTTGCTGCCACGCTGGCGCGGTGCGGCACCGATCCAACGTGCCGTCGAAGCCGGTGACGCGATGAGTGGCGTGACCGTGATGCGTATGGAAGCAGGCCTGGACACTGGCCCGATGCTGCTGAAAGTCACCACACCGATCAGCGCTGAAGACACCGGCGGTAGCCTGCATGATCGTCTGGCCGAAATGGGCCCGCCCGCCGTCGTCCAGGCCATCGCCGGTCTGGCGGCAGGCACCCTGGAAGACGAAATCCAGGACGATAGCCTCGCCACCTACGCCCACAAATTGAACAAAGACGAAGCACGCATCGACTGGAGCCGCCCGGCCGTAGAGCTGGAGCGCCTGGTACGTGCTTTCAACCCGTGGCCGATCTGTCACAGCACGCTCAATGGCGAAGCCTTGAAAGTACTGGCTGCCAGCCTGGCCGAAGGCAAAGGCGCACCGGGCGAGATCATCGGCGCCAGCAAGGACGGCCTGTTGGTCGCCTGCGGTGAGCAGGCGTTGTGCCTGACCCGTCTGCAATTGCCCGGTGGCAAGGTGCTGAACTTCAGCGATTTGTTCAATAGTCGCCGTGAGAAATTTGCCGCAGGCATCATCCTGGGCCAAGCGGTGGAAGCCCAATGAACCCACGTCTGGCCGCCGCCAAGGCTTTGGCCGCCGTACTCAACGGCAAGGCCTCCCTCAACAGTTCGTTGCCAACCCAGCTGGATAAAGTCGAGGACCGTGACCGCGGCTTCACCCAGGACCTGGCGTTTGGCACCGCCCGCTGGCAGCCGCGTCTGTCGGCGCTGGCGGCCAAGCTGCTGCAAAAGCCGTTCAAGGCGGCAGATTCCGATGTCGAAGCGCTGCTGCTGGTGGGTCTCTACCAATTGCTCTACACCCGCGTCCCGGCCCACGCCGCCATCGGTGAAACCGTGGGTTGCGCCGACAAGCTGAAAAAAACCTGGGCCAAGGCCTTGCTCAACGCGGTGCTGCGCCGCGCCCAGCGCGAGAGCGAAGCCCTGCTGGCAGAACTGGAACACGACCCGGTAGTGCGCACCGCCCACCCGCGCTGGCTGCAAAAATCCCTGAAGGCCTTCTGGCCTGAGCAGTGGGAAGCCATCTGCGCGGCCAACAACGCTCATCCACCGATGATTTTGCGGGTCAATCGCCGTCACCAGACACGCGATGCCTATCTCACATTGCTAAGCGAAGCCGGTGTAGCGGCCAGTGCCTGTGTCTACAGCCAGGACGGTATCGTTCTGACAGAGCCTGGCGACGTGCGTAGCCTGCCTGGCTTTGCCGAAGGCTGGATCAGTGTGCAGGACGAAGCCGCCCAACTGGCCGCGGACCTGCTGGACCTGGCGCCCGGCCAACGGGTGCTGGACGCCTGCTGTGCACCGGGGGGCAAGACTTGCCACATCATGGAGGTCGAGCCTGGCCTCGCCGGCGTGGTGGCCGTAGACCTTGAAGCCAAACGCCTGGTACGCGTGCGGGAAAACCTCGCACGCCTGGGCCTGAGCGCCGAATTGATTGCCGCCGACGGCCGCGATACAGCCGCCTGGTGGGACGGCAAGCCGTTCCAGCGCATCCTGCTGGACGCACCGTGTTCCGCCACCGGGGTGATTCGTCGCCACCCGGACATCAAGCTGACCCGCCAACCCGACGACATCGCCGCCCTGGCCGTGTTGCAAGGCGAGCTGCTGGACGCGTTGTGGCCCACCCTGGAAGTCGGCGGCATCCTGCTTTACGCCACCTGCTCGACGCTGCCTACCGAGAATACCGAGGTCATCGAAGCCTTCCTCGCCCGCACCAGCGGCGCACGGGAATTGGACCTCGACATCCAGGCCGGGATCAAGCAGCCTCATGGGCGCCAGTTGCTGGCCCAGGAAGGCGGCCATGACGGCTTCTATTACGCCAAGCTGATCAAGATTGCCGCCGCACGCGGCTGAATAGTTTTAAGGGAGTGACCGGATGAAAATCATCATCCTCGGCGCAGGGCAGGTCGGCGGCACGCTGGCCGAGCATTTGGCCAGCGAAGCCAACGACATCACCGTGGTCGACACCGACGCCGAGCGCCTGCGTGACCTCGGTGACCGCCTGGACATCCGCACCGTGCAAGGTCGTGCGTCGTTCCCCACGGTGCTGCGCCAGGCCGGCGCGGACGACGCCGACATGCTGGTGGCGGTAACCAACAGCGACGAGACCAATATGGTCGCCTGCCAGGTGGCGCACACCCTGTTTCACACCCCGACCAAAATCGCCCGGGTGCGTGAGGCGGCCTACCTGACCCGCGCCGGCCTGTTCGACAACGACGCGATTCCGGTGGACGTACTGATCAGCCCGGAGCAGGTGGTCACCCACTACATCAAGCGCCTGATCGAGATTCCCGGCGCCTTGCAGGTGATCGACTTCGCCGAAGGCAAGGCGCAACTGGTGGCGGTCAAGGCCTACTACGGCGGGCCGTTAGTGGGCCAGCAACTACGGCAGTTGCGTGAGCACATGCCGAATGTCGAGACGCGGGTAGCCGCGATCTTCCGTCGCGACCGACCGATCCTGCCCCAGGGCGATACAGTGATCGAGGCTGACGACGAGGTTTTCTTCATCGCCGCCAAAGCGAATATTCGTGCAGTCATGAGCGAAATGCGCCGCCTCGAAGAAAACTACAAACGCATTGTCATCGCCGGTGGCGGGCAGATCGGCGAGCGCCTGGCCGAGGCCATCGAAAGCCGCTATCAGGTGAAGATCATCGAGATGAACCCGGCGCGCTGCCGGTACTTATCCGACACCCTCGACAGCACCGTCGTACTGCAAGGCAGTGCGTCGGACCGCGACCTGCTGCTGGAAGAAAACATCGCCGATGCCGACATCTTCCTGGCCCTGACCAACGATGACGAAGCCAACATCATGTCGTCGTTGCTGGCAAAACGGCTGGGGGCGAAGAAGGTGATGACCATCATCAACAACCCGGCCTACGTCGACCTGATCCAGGGCGGCGATATCGACATCGCCATCAGCCCGCAACTGGCGACCATCGGCACCTTGCTCGCCCACGTGCGGCGCGGCGATATTGTCAGCGTGCACTCGTTGCGCCGAGGCGCGGCGGAAGCCATCGAGGCAATCGCCCACGGTGATTCGAAGTCGAGCAAAGTGATTGGCAAGGCGATCCGTGACATAGGCTTGCCGCCGGGCACCACGATTGGCGCAATCATTCGCGATGAAGAAGTGATCATCGCCCACGACGACACCGTGATTGCCACCGGCGACCATGTGATTCTGTTCCTTGTGGATAAAAAACATATCCGCGACGTGGAGAAGTTGTTCCACGTGGGGTTGAGCTTTTTCTGATCTTGTAGCCGCTGCCACAGGCTGCGATCGGCCCGCAGGGTCGTAAAATTTCCAGATCGCTGAAGACCTTTGGTCTTATCGCAGCCTGCGGCAGCGGCTAAAGGTCTATACGGAGTTCACAACATGCTCGAATCCCTGGAAAAAATGCTCGCCAAGGGTGTGGATAACTCATTGCTGCGGTTTGGTTTGGGCAAGGGTTATCTGGATCTGAAAGATAACGCCAAGGCGGCCGAGCATTTGCAGAAGTGCGTCGAGTTTGACCCGACGTATTCGGCGGCGTGGAAGTTGTTGGGGAAGGCGCAGGTGGGGTTGGGGGATCAGGCTGTGGCGCGGTTGGCGTGGGAGCAGGGGATAGCAGCAGCCCAGGCCCACGGTGACAAGCAGGCCGAAAAAGAGATGGCGGTATTCCTGAAGAAACTCGATCGCCAAGCCCGCTCCCACATTTCGCCGGCGTCAACCTAGAGTCAGAAGTAGATCAATACCACCGCGCCTCACCCGGTGGCCGTTTCTTGAAGCGCTTCATGCTCCACATGTACTGGCTCGGGTAGGCACCGACATAGCGCTCCACCACCTTGCTCATTGCTGCGCAGGATGTGGCCGTGTCGGTGCTGTACATGTCTTCCGGCGCCGCTTCCAAAATCACCTTGTAGCCCGAACCGTCCGGCAGCCGCAGCGCATGCAGGAACACACCCACTGCCTTCCCGCCCGCCAACATGTTCGGCACAAACTTGCTGGTCAGCGCCTGGGTCGCAAAGAACGGCACGAAGATCCCGGCCGATTCCGCCGGCTCCGGGTCAGCGGGAATGCCCACCTGGCCACCTTTGCGCACTTCCTTGATCACACTGAGGATGCCTTCCTTGGTGGATGCGGCGACTCGGTTGCCCAATTGCACCCGTTGTTTGCGCAGCAAGTCATCCACCGCCTTGAGCTTGGGCGGACGGTAGAAAATGATCGGTTTGCACTGGCTGCAATAGAAGTGGTTCAACACTTCCCAGTTTCCCAGATGGCTGGTGATGCCCACCACGCCTTTGCCCGACGCCAGGGCTTCGTGCAGCACTTCCAGGCCTTCAACTTCGCGCACCAGGTCGATGGAGCGCTGGGCCGGCCAGATCCAGGCGCAGGCGCTTTCCGTCAACGACTTGCCGATGTCCATCAGGCTCTGGCCTACCAGGCGCTCGCGCTCGGCCTGGTCCATGTCCGGGAAGCATTTGGAGAGGTTGATTCGTACCGTTTCGCGGGAGCGGTTAGGGGTTTTCCACATGATCCAGCCAATGGCCGATCCCACGGCTTGCACGGCGCGCCAGGGCAGCAGGGCAAACAACCGAAGAGCGCCTACCAACAAGGCGCCTTTAAACTTTTCCACAGGTCACTCCTGATCTTGTGTGGTGCGCAAAGCGGTCATTCTAACCGCCGTGGACCAAGGTGGCGTAGCGATCACAGTCCCGAGTGTGGTCCATGACCATGCCCGAGGCCTGCATGAACGCGTAGCAGATGGTCGGTCCAACAAAAGTAAATCCGGCTTTTTTCAGCGCGCGGCTCATGGCTTCGGCCTCTGGCGTAATCGCCGGGACTTCGCTGCGGTCCTTGAAATGATTGACCTTGGGTACACCGCCAACAAACGACCAGAGCAAACCCACCGGATCCTCCAACGCCAGCCAGGCGGCGGCATTGCGCCGGGTGGCGTTGAGCTTCAGGCGGTTACGCACGATGCCCGGATCGAGCATCAGTGCCTCGATTTCTTCATCGCTCAACTGCGCCAGACGCGGTGCATCAAAGCCAAACAAGACCTTCCGATAATGCTCGCGTTTGCGTAAAACGGTGATCCAGGACAGGCCCGCCTGGAACCCTTCGAGCAAAAGCAGTTCAAACAAACCCTGCGCATCGCGCAGCGGCGTTCCCCACTCCTGATCGTGATAAGCCATGTATAGCGGATCTTCAGAACACCAAAAGCAGCGTGGCATAAGGCTCCAGTGAGTGGTGGCGGGGCCGAATCGGGTATACTCCCGCTCTTTAAATCGCAGCCCAAGTAACAGGTGAATTTCGTGAGCCAGCCTACGCCAGCCGTGCGTACCTTCCAAGACTTGATCCTCGCCCTCCAGCAATACTGGGCCGAGCAAGGTTGTGTGGTACTTCAGCCCTACGATATGGAAGTAGGCGCCGGCACTTTCCACACCGCAACATTCCTGCGGGCCATCGGCCCGGAAACCTGGAACGCCGCTTATGTGCAGCCCAGTCGTCGCCCGACTGACGGCCGCTACGGCGAAAACCCTAACCGTCTGCAGCACTACTACCAGTTCCAGGTGGTCTTGAAGCCTAACCCGGACAATTTCCAGGAGCTGTACCTGGGCTCGTTGAAACATGTCGGTCTGGACCCGCTGGTCCACGACATCCGTTTCGTCGAAGACAACTGGGAATCGCCGACCCTGGGCGCCTGGGGTCTGGGCTGGGAAGTCTGGCTCAACGGTATGGAAGTCACCCAGTTCACCTACTTCCAGCAAGCGGGCGGCATCGAGTGCTACCCGGTAACCGGCGAGATCACTTACGGTCTCGAGCGTCTGGCCATGTACCTGCAAGGCGTGGATTCGGTCTACGACCTGGTGTGGGCTGACGGTCCGTTCGGCAAGGTCACTTATGGCGATGTGTTCCACCAGAACGAAGTGGAGCAGTCGACCTACAACTTCGAACACGCCAACGTCGAGAAACTGTTCGAGCTGTTCGACTTCTATGAAAGCGAAGCCAAGCGCCTGATCGAACTGGATCAACCGCTGCCATTGCCAAGCTACGAAATGGTCCTGAAGGCATCCCACACCTTCAACCTGCTGGATGCCCGCCGTGCCATCTCGGTTACCGCGCGCCAGCAATACATTCTGCGTGTACGCACCCTGGCGCGTTCTGTCGCCCAAGCCTACCTGCTGGCTCGCGCCAAGCTGGGCTTCCCGATGGCAACCCCGGACCTGCGTGATGAAGTGTTGGCTAAGCTGGAGGCTGCACAATGAGTGCTCAAGATTTCCTGGTTGAACTGGGCACCGAAGAGCTGCCACCCAAGGCACTGAACACCCTGGCCGATGCATTCCTGGCCGGGATCGAAAAGGGCCTGCAAACCGCCGGCCTGAAGTTCGAAGCGAAGAAAGTCTACGCCGCGCCACGTCGCCTGGCCGTGTTGCTCACCGCGCTGGAAACCCAGCAGCCGGACCGCAGCATCAACCTCGACGGCCCGCCACGCCAGGCGGCCTTCGATGCCGAAGGCAATCCGACACAGGCTGCCCTTGGTTTTGCCAAGAAGTGCGGCGTCGAGCTGAGCGAAATCGACCAGAGCGGCCCAAAGCTGCGTTTCAGCCAGGTCATCAAGGGCAAGCCAACCGCCAGCCTGTTGCCGACCATCGTCGAAGACTCCCTGAACGACCTGCCTATCCCTAAGCGCATGCGCTGGGGTGCTCGCAAGGAAGAGTTCGTGCGTCCGACCCAGTGGCTGGTGATGCTGCTCGGTGACCAGGTCATCGATTGCACCATCCTCGCTCAGAAGGCTGGCCGTGACTCCCGTGGTCACCGCTTCCACCATCCGGAAAGCGTACGCATCACTGCGCCCGCCAACTACCTCAACGACCTGCGTGCCGCTTACGTGCTGGCCGACGCCAACGAGCGTCGCGAGCTGATCAGCAAGCGCACCGAAGAGCTGGCCCGTCTGCAGGAAGGCACCGCCATTGTGCCGCCAAGCCTGCTGGACGAAGTGACCGCGTTGGTCGAGTGGCCGGTGCCGCTGGTGTGCTCGTTCGAAGAGCGTTTCCTCGATGTGCCGCAAGAAGCGCTGATCACCACCATGCAGGACAACCAGAAGTATTTCTGCCTGCTGGACGCCGATGGCAAGTTGCTGCCGCGCTTTATCACCGTGGCCAACATCGAAAGCAAGGACCCACAGCAGATCATCGCCGGTAACGAAAAAGTCGTTCGCCCGCGCCTGACCGACGCCGAGTTCTTCTTCAAGCAAGACAAGAAGCAGAAGCTGGAAGACTTCAACCTGCGCCTGCAAAACGTGGTGTTCCAGGAAAAACTGGGCAGCGTCTACGACAAGGCTGTACGGGTTTCCAAGCTGGCCGCCTACATCGCGCCACGCATTGGCGGTGACGCCGCTTGGGCGGCACGTGCAGGCCTGCTGTCCAAGTGCGACCTGGCCACCGAGATGGTCGGCGAGTTCCCGGAGATGCAAGGTGTTGCCGGTTACTACTACGCCCTCAATGACGGGGAGCCACAAGATGTCGCCCTGGCCCTGAACGAGCAGTACATGCCGCGCGGCGCTGGCGCCGAACTGCCAACCACCCTCACCGGTGCGGCCGTGGCCATCGCTGACAAGCTGGATACCCTGGTGGGTATTTTCGGCATCGGCATGCTGCCTACCGGCAGCAAAGACCCGTACGCCCTGCGTCGCGCGGCCCTGGGCGTGCTGCGCATCCTGATCGACAAAAAACTCGACCTCGACCTGACCCAGGCCGTGGTGTTTGCGGTCGGCCAGTTCGGTACCAAGGTCAAGCAAGCCGGCCTGGCCGAGCAAGTGCTGGAGTTCGTGTTCGACCGTCTGCGTGCCCGTTACGAAGACGAAGGCGTGGACGTGTCGGTGTACCTGTCGGTGCGTGCCCTGCAACCCGGTTCGGCGCTGGACTTCGATCAGCGCGTACAGGCCGTACAGGCCTTCCGCAAATTGCCGGAAGCCGGTGCCCTGGCCGCCGTGAACAAGCGTGTGTCGAACCTGCTGAGCAAGGCCGACAACCTCGGCAATGCCGAAGTCGACCCGGGCCTGTTTGCCGATGCCAAGGAGTTCTCCCTGAACTCGGCCATCGCCAAGGCGGAAAACGCCGTGAAGCCGCTGATTGCCGAGCGCAATTACGCCGAAGCACTGGCACGCCTGGCCAGCTTGCGTGAACCGGTGGATGCGTTCTTCGAAGCCGTGATGATCAACGCCGAAGACGCGGGTGTGCGGAAAAATCGCTACGCCATGCTGGCGCGCCTGCGTGGGTTGTTCATCAACATCGCTGACATTTCCGTGCTGGGCTGATCATGTTGAAACTGCTGATTCTCGATCGGGACGGAGTGATCAATTATGACTCCGACGCTTACATCAAGTCGGTGGAGGAGTGGATTCCACTGCCCGGCTCGGTCGAGGCCATCGCGCAGTTGAGCAAGGCCGGCTGGACGGTGGCAGTCGCCACCAACCAGTCCGGCATTGCCCGCGGCTACTACGACATCGCCACCCTGGACGCCATGCATGCGCGTTTGCGCACGTTGGTGGCAGAGCAGGGCGGTGAGTTGGGGCTGGTGGTTTACTGCCCTCACGGGCCGGATGAGGGCTGCGCATGCCGCAAGCCCAAACCGGGCATGCTAAAAACCATTGCCGAATATTACAATGTGCCGTTGACTGGCCTATGGTTCGTCGGGGACAGTCTCGGTGACTTGGAGGCGGCCAAGGCCGTCGACTCACAGCCCGTTTTGGTAAAAACCGGGAAAGGCGAAAAGACCCAGGGTAAAACCCTGCCGGTAGGCACCTTGATTTTTGACGATCTGGCGGCCGTTGCCGCAGAACTTATCAACAACTAGCAGCCCTTCTGACTTCCTGACCAAGGACTGTTCGGGAGCGCGCTTTTAACAGGCGGGCGTAGCCCCGCAACGGTAAATGCCGCCATGTCGATTTTGCAGGCCATCAGAACCTTCTTCTTTTACCTGCTGTTGGGCACCAGTTCGTTTCTCTGGTGCACCCTGAGCTTTTTTATCGCGCCTTTTTTGCCGTTCAAGGCACGCTATCGTTTCATTAATGTCTTTTGGTGCCGCTGCGCGTTGTGGCTGACCAAGGTGTTCCTGAATATTCGTTTCGAGATCAAGGGCGCCGAAAACGTCCCGGACCAGCCTTGCGTAATTCTGTCCAACCACCAAAGCACCTGGGAAACCTTCTTCCTGTCTGCCTACTTCTCACCGCTGAGCCAGGTGCTCAAGCGTGAGTTGCTGTACGTGCCGTTCTTCGGCTGGGCCATGGCCATGTTGCGACCGATCGCCATCGACCGCGACAACCCCAAGGCAGCGCTCAAGCATGTGGCAAAGAAAGGTGATGAGCTGCTCAAGGACGGGGTGTGGGTACTGATCTTCCCGGAAGGTACGCGTGTACCGTATGGCACCGTTGGCAAGTTCTCGCGCGGTGGTACAGCGCTGGCAGTCAATGCCAATCTGCCCGTGCTGCCGATTGCCCACAACGCCGGCAAGTTCTGGCCGAAGAGTGGTTGGGCCAAACGTGCGGGCACCATCACCGTAGTGATCGGCGAACCGATGTATGCCGAAGGCGAAGGGCCGAGAGCCATTGCGGCGCTCAATGACCGCGCTGCAGCATGGAATGAGGCCCAACAACGGGCCATGGGTTCATTGCCTCCGCTGCCTGTTGAAATTGATTCGGCGGCAATTTGAATTTCTGTGGATAACCTGTGTACGGCTTGTTGGCGAATTGGCGTTTTTATCTCATAACTTTCTGATTTAATTACATATTTCTCAAGCTCATAAAACAACGAAAAAGGTGCATAAGTTTTTTACGCATAAAAAAACCGGCTCTCGCAGCCGGTTTTTTATGCACAGGTAAAAAGCGTGCCAACTCACTCGGTCCACAACGGCAATTGCAGGCTGAATGTGGTGCCTTTCCCTACCTCACTCTCACACTCGACACGTCCGCCATGGCGGTCCACTACCGCCTTGACCATGGTCAACCCCAACCCCAAGCCTTCGCTGCCTTGGGACGACGCAAAGCGCCGGTACTGACCAAACAAGACAGGCAAGTCCTCCGGGGCAATACCAGGGCCCTGATCGCTGATTCGACATGTCAGCCACTCGCCAGCACACCTTAGGCTCAACGTTACCGTGGTCCCGGGCGGGCTGTATTTGACCGCGTTCTCCAGCACGTTGAACAGAGCACGAGTCAGCAGCGATTGATCCGCCGAGACCATTTCTTCACCGGCCTCATCCAGGTCGTGAACCAAGTGGATACCCTTGAGTTGGGCAATTAGCGCCACTTGATCAAACGCGTCGAGCACGAGCATGGCGAACAGACTGGGCTGGAACTGATAGCCATCGGATTCAGCCTTGGCCAGTTGGACAAATGATTCAGTAAGGCTCAGCGCCCGTCGTACCTGCTGTTCGATCTGGGCAAATACTGGCGCGGCGCCTGGGGATTCGTGGCGCTGGACATCCAGCAAGGCCAAGATCGCCGAGTGGGGTGCGCGCAGGTCATGGGACAGAAAGCGCAACAGGGTTTCCCGTTGCTGCTGGGCATCACGCTCGATACTCAAGTCCGTCATGCTCAGCAGCCAGCCCAGGGCCACATCACCGTCTGCCTGCCGCAAGGGGGCCAGGTCCAGGCGGAGGCTGCGTTGTTGGGTGTCACGAAACTCGACGAGTTCCAATGTCGACAACGAAGGACGAAGGCCATCCTGCAGCGGCGGATACCCCAATTCAGCCAGTTGTCCGAGCAGGTTTTCGGCAATCAACTCATTACCAAACACGTCTCGGGCAATCCGGTTGGCCAGCAGGATGTTCCCCACCGGGTCGGTGATCAACGTGGCCACCGGCAAGCACTCCAAACCATCGGCCATGAAGCGACGGGTATCGCGGGTACGGCTGACGGCTTGTTCCAGGGCAAAGATCCGCCCTTGCAACACATCGCCCTTGCTGGCGGGCGCACGACGGCGTTCCGGCAGCACCTTGGGTTCGTTGTCCAGGCGGGCCAGTTCCCAGCCGAAATACGCCAGGATCACGCTCAGGCGGCGCCAGTTCCAGATCAGGTAGGCCAGCAGCAAGCCGATCAGACACGCTGCAGGCGACCACCAGCCACCCAAGCGCAACAAGCCCCAGGAACTGAGGAGGGTGACGCTCATGCAGCCCAAGGTCAGCCACAGTGCGTAGCGAGGGCGGAACAGCAGCAAACCCAGCAGCAGGGCCACCATGGCGGTGGCCATCAACGCTGCCAGCCAACCGGGCAACACTACGATGCTGCGCTCTTGCAGAAGGCCGTTGAGGATGTTGGCCTGAATCTCGACGCCAGCAGTGGTGCCCACGCTGGCTGACAGCGGCGTGACATAGCGGTCGCCCATACCGGGCGCAGTGGCACCCACCAGAATCAGACGATCGCGCAAAATCTCAGGCGGAACCTCTCCGCGCAACACGCTGACATAGGGGACGCTGGCAAAGCCGGCACTGGCATCAATGAAGGGAATCCGAATGGCATTCTCCCGCTGCCAATCGGCACGCTCCGATGGCTCGGACAAGCCCGGCATCGAGGTGTCCTGTCCAGCCAGTTCGAACGCCAGCCACGCCAATTGTGGCGTCATTTGGCCGGGTGGACCTTCACGCAAATAGAGGCTGCGAACAATCCCATCGCTGTCGGCTTCCACATTGATATGGCCAACACCCCGGGCACAATCACGCAGCGGCAACACGGGTTGGATCTGCGCTACAGGCTGGCCGTAGCGGGGCATCCCTTCACGAATCAGTGGCAGTAATACATTACCGGCGTTGCAGATAGCTTCGGCCAAACGTTGATCGTTGGCGGGCTCACGGGCCGGCTCGCTGAAAATCACATCAAACAGAATGCCTGCGGGTTTGGCAGCACTCAGGCGATCAATGAGGTCGGCGTGTACGCGCCGCGACCACGGCCACTGACCCAGCTGTTTAAGGCTGCGGTCATCAATGGTCACCAGCAGAATGCGTGGATCAACCGATAAGGGGCTGAAGCGGCGGAGGCTGTCATACAGCAGGTTATTGAGGGCAAGTCCCGGGCTGAGGGACAGGAATGCTGTCATGGGCAACAACAGAAGACTAATCCACAGCCACTCACGCACCAGGCCGTTGAACAGCCGCTGAGCCTGGGTCGGCTGGCGCTTCTCAGCCCTGCGCCACAGCCTCACCGGTCAACCGCCGGAGGTCTGCGGTACACCCGTCGCGGGCGGGTAGTAGAAGATGTCGTAGACCCCGGTGGCTCCCTCCAACCCCTGTTCATCATAAGCAGACAAGCGCACGTGATAGAACGACGCTTTCAGCCCAGTGAAGCTCATTTGCGGCTTACTGGAGAAGTTTTCCTGCTTGATGTTCATGAACTCCTTATCGGTAGCGACCTGGGCCCGATAACGTTGAGCGCCCGGCAGCGGTCGCAGGAACAGGGTCCAGACTGGCGCGTCACCCTTCTGACCATCCTGGCCCACAAGGGTAGGAGGGTCCAGCAGCTCCACTGGCTTGAGCTCCCCTTGTTTCTTGAACACCAACCCTTGGCGAGCCCCGACCTTCACTTCGCCCGCCACCGGACCGATCACCGGTTTCTTTTTAACGGACTTAGTGGTGGGCGGCGTCTGGTCACGATTGACCGCCACCTGCCCGTTGAGCACTTCGACCACCGATTGTTCGCCATCGTTGCGAACCCGGAAGTGCGTACCGCGTACACCCAATACGCCCACCGGGGTCACGATCTGGAAACGGTCATAATCGCTGGCACGCTTGATCACATAGGCTTCGACCTGGCCCTGCTCAAGAATGACCTGAGGGACCGCCTGTTCCTCTACCAGGTGCAAGCGGACCTGGGAGTTGGAAGGCAGCACGATTCGCGAACCATCTCCCAGCAACAGGCTGACAAACGCCGAAGGAGAGGTTTTTACGCTCTCCTGCTCATCAATGACCATGCCTTCCATCAGAACGCTCGGCACACCTTTGTCATCCAGTTTCCAGGCTTCGCCCGTCAGATGCTGGACGACGGCCGGCAACGGCTGCGCACGACATAGCAGATTGTCATCAATGTAGGGCGCGCGAGGAAGAGCGGGGCGCGCAATGGCGGGCAGACTGGCTGCGCCCAGCGTAACGATCAGGCCTGAGCCCAACAGTGTGGAAAAGAGGTGGCGGTATCGGCAGGAAAAGAAGGTCATGGCGCTCATCAAGATTCTAGTTCTAATGGGTCATCAGAAAGCACTTTCAGAAAGCGTCTTGCAGCAGGGAAGACCTTGAATACCGCCTACGATACCCGATGATGCATCGCACTCGATAGCCGTAATGTTCGGGGCGTGGGATCCACTGCAGAGGATGACACGTCCCTGTGTCGAATCCGGCCTTGTGTCCTGGTCCGGATATACATCGAAGAAGCACGGTCCTTCTCATCCCTCCGACAACAGTTCGTGGCGGACCTCGGACTGTGGTTGACACATCCTGTGTCGGAGCGCCTCCCGCGCTCCAATATGTGTGTCACTCAGCGGGAGAGAATTTACCTACAGCAGAGGTGCATCAGGGGAATCTGCAACATTTGTTCAGATTCAACACCACTAGAAGACCCAGCGCTGGTTCTCCTGAGTCACGCTGGCTCGCTGGAAGGACGAGCTCGCGAAGCCCATTCCATCGCCTGGTTCACTTAATGTCTGCCGCTGGTCAAACGGGGTAGGCGCCACTGCCGGGCTGGAGGCTCCTACCGTTTCGGTCCCCAGACCCGCCGCAATCACCAACAAAACCATCCGCCCCCACACATTGACCCGCTCCATAACGATCGCTCGTCCCGACACAGCATAAAGCCTGATTGCCATTGATCCTTTTCCTGACGGTCTCGAGCCGGTATCTTCCCAGCTGGGTATTGATGATTTCCAACGGCTTAACGGCCATTTGATATCAGCGTACCTATAGATCCAGGGGGCTTGAGAATTTGGCGATAATTGTTCAGATTCAACAGCTAGAATTTACGCATACAGCCCTTATCGAAACAGGCCGACAACTAGCCGCACTCTTCAAGAAGAAAGGACCCCTCCCATGCGTGTCGCAATACTGGATGACGAACCTGCAGAATTACGGCGGGTGGAACAGACACTGCGACAAATCCCCACCGCCTCGGAACAGCCATGGACGCTGCATTGCTTTGAGAGCGGTGAAGACCTACTGCGCCAACTGCGCCGTGAAACGTTCGACCTGTTGATCCTGGATTGGCAACTCCCTGATTTAAGCGGTCTGGCGCTGTTGCGCTGGACGCGTGAGCACATGGAGGTACCACCCGCTGCCATCATGCTCACCAGCCGAGATGCCGAGAGCGATATCGTTCAGGCGCTGAACAGCGGCGCGGATGATTACGTCAGCAAGCCCTTTCGCCCCAACGAGCTCAAGGCTCGCGTGACAGCTGTCCTGCGACGCCACGGCTTGCAGAAGTCTGCCGCTGGCGAAGTACTCACCTTCAATGACCTGACATTCGATGACGCCGAGCTGACCGTCACTCGGGCCGGCAAGCCCATCAGCCTGACCGAGCGCGAGTACCGCTTGGCTCGCTGCCTGTTTGCTAACCTGGCGCGTCCGCTATCCCGGGAGTACCTCTATGAACGGTTCTGGACCCATGAAGAGATGGTGTCCTCACGCCCGCTGGATACGCATATCTATCGTCTGCGCAACAAACTGGGGCTTACCGCGGATAGGGGTTGGCAGTTGCTGACGATCTATGGATATGGGTATCGGTTGGAGAGTGTGACGACCACTGACAACTGAGACGTTTTTTGATGTTCCACGTGGAGCATTTCTAAAAACCTCAATTCTCGTCCAATAAAAAAGGCCAACGCTAAGCGTTGGCCTTTTTAGTTTTACCGGCTGAGAACCCGATCAGAAGTCCAGGTTGGAAACAGCCAGGGCGTTGCTCTCGATGAAGTCACGACGAGGCTCAACCGCATCACCCATCAGGGTGTTGAAGATTTGATCCGCACCAATGGCGTCTTCGATGGTCACCCGCAGCATACGGCGCTGGGCTGGGTCCATGGTGGTTTCCCACAGCTGATCCGGGTTCATTTCGCCCAGACCTTTGTATCGCTGAATGGTGTGACGTTTGGTGCTTTCGGCCATCAACCAATCCAGCGCTTCCTTGAACTCCTTGACCGCTTTCTTGCGTTCGCCACGCTGAATATAAGCACCGTCGTCCAGCAGGGTACTCAGTTGCGCGCCGAGGGTCACAACGGTCTTGTAATCGTTGCTGCCGAAGAAATCGCGGTTAAAGGTGACGTAGTTAGACAGGCCGTGGGAGATCAGTTCGACCTCTGGCAGCCAGACGTTACGTTCACGGTCTTCACGCAGGCTGGCTTTGTAGACCAGACCGGATTTCTCCACTGTACGCAAGCGAACTTCGTACTGGGCCAGCCAATCCTGCATGTGTGCATGATCGCCCAACTGTTCCAGACTGACGGCTGGCAGGTAGATGAAGTGCTCGGTCAGCTCCTGAGGGTACAGGCGCGACAAACGCTTGAGAGTCTTCATCACCATGCGGAAGTCGTTTACCAAACGCTCCAGCGCCTCACCGGAGATCCCAGGGGCCTCATCGTTCAAGTGCAGGCTGGCATCTTCCAGGGCCGACTGCGTCATGTACTCTTCCATGGCGTCGTCGTCTTTGATGTATTGCTCTTGCTTGCCCTTTTTCACTTTGTACAACGGTGGCTGAGCGATGTAGATGTAGCCACGTTCGATCAGCTCCGGCAACTGACGGAAGAAGAACGTCAGCAACAGGGTACGGATGTGCGAACCGTCGACGTCAGCATCGGTCATGATGATGATGTTGTGGTAACGCAGCTTGTCGATGTTGTACTCGTCACGGCCAATGCCACAGCCCAAGGCCGTGATCAAGGTGCCGACTTCCTGCGAGGAGATCATCTTGTCAAAACGTGCCTTCTCGACGTTGAGGATCTTACCCTTCAACGGCAGGATGGCCTGGGTGCGACGATTACGACCCTGCTTGGCGGAGCCGCCAGCAGAGTCACCTTCCACCAGGTACAGTTCGGAGAGGGCAGGGTCCTTCTCCTGGCAGTCCGCCAGTTTGCCCGGCAGGCCCGCGATGTCCAACGCGCCTTTACGACGGGTCATCTCACGGGCTTTACGCGCCGCTTCACGAGCGCGTGCGGCATCGATCATCTTGCCGACAACCAGCTTGGCTTCGTTCGGGTTTTCCAGCAGGAAGTCGGAGAAGTATTTGCCCATCTCCTGTTCTACTGCGGTCTTCACTTCCGAAGACACCAGTTTGTCTTTGGTTTGTGAGCTGAACTTCGGATCAGGAACCTTGACCGAGATGATCGCAGTCAGACCTTCACGAGCGTCATCACCAGTGGTGGCGACTTTATGCTTCTTCGCCAGACCTTCTGCTTCGATGTAAGTATTCAGGTTACGCGTCAGCGCGGAACGGAAACCCACCAGGTGAGTACCGCCGTCACGCTGTGGAATGTTGTTGGTGAAGCACAACAGGTTCTCGTTGAAGCTGTCATTCCACTGCAGGGCGATTTCCACGCCGATGCCGTCTTCACGCTGGACATTGAAGTGGAACACCTGGTTGACCGCAGTCTTGTTGGTGTTCAGGTATTCAACGAACGCCCGCAGGCCACCTTCATACTTGAACAGCTCTTCCTTGCCGCTGCGCTCATCCTTGAGGACGATACCAACACCGGAGTTAAGGAACGACAGCTCACGAATCCGCTTGGCCAGAATGTCCCAGCTGAAGTGGATGTTCTTGAAGGTTTCGTCAGAAGGACGGAAATGAATCTGGGTACCGGTGGTTTCGCTCTCGCCGACGATTTTCATCGGTTCTTGCGGAACGCCGTGAACGTAAGTCTGCTCCCAGATCTTACCGCTACGACGCACGGTCAGCACCAGCAGTTCGGAGAGGGCGTTCACCACGGAAACACCTACACCGTGCAAACCGCCGGATACTTTATAGGAGTTATCGTCGAACTTACCGCCGGCGTGGAGCACGGTCATGATGACCTCTGCCGCCGAAACGCCTTCTTCTTTATGCACATCTACCGGAATGCCGCGCCCGTTGTCGCGCACGGTGATGGACTCGTCCGGGTGGATGATGATACTGATGTCGTCACAGTGACCGGCCAAAGCTTCGTCGATCGAGTTATCGACCACCTCGAACACCATGTGGTGCAGACCGCTGCCATCATCGGTATCGCCGATGTACATACCGGGACGTTTGCGTACGGCATCCAAACCTTTAAGCACTTTAATGCTGGTCGAGTCGTACGTATTTTCTTCGCTCATGCCTTCACTCCCGATGGTCGTGGGTCTGGGTGATACGGCCTTGTTCCACGTGGAACAAAGCGACTGGCGTTTCCGTCTGCCAGCCTTCCCTCAATAATTCGTGGTCTACACAGGTGATAAACACCTGGCAGCGTAAGTCTTCCAACAAGCGGCAAAGCGCGCGGCGGTGCTGCTCATCCAATTCGGACGGCAAGTCATCCACCAGATAAATACACTGACCTCGCCGGGCCTGGCTAACCAGATGCCCTTGGGCGATACGCAGCGCACACACCACCAGCTTCTGCTGACCGCGAGACAAGATATCTGCGGCATTATGTGCACCTAATCTAAGGCGCAAATCAGCCCGCTGTGGTCCGGCCTGGGTGTGGCCAATTTGCTGATCCCGTTGCAAGGACGTCGCGAGCACTGTACTCAGCTCTCGCTCTTTGTCCCAACCGCGGTAATAGCTCAGCGTTAAACCTTCGAGCTCCAACAACTCGCTCAAGGTCTGCTCAAAGACTGGTTTCAAGGCTTTGATATAGGCGCGGCGGTATTCATCTATTTCAGCGCTGGCCAGGCACAGTTCCCGGTCCCAGGCAGCTTGTGAAGCGGCGTCAAGTGTACCATGCCGCAGCCATGAGTTCCGCTGCCGCAGGGCCTTCTGCAGGCGCTGCCAAGTGGCCATGAAGCGCGGTTCCACGTGGAACACTCCCCAATCGAGGAATTGCCTGCGGATTTTCGGTGCACCTTCCAACAGCCGAAAGCTGTCGGGGTTGATCAGTTGCAATGGCAGAATCTCCGCCAACTGCGCCGCACTGCGAGCGTTCTGCCCATCAATACGAATCTGAAACTCTCCTTGGCGATCACGAGATATCCCCAGACTGCTATGCCCACCTTCGGCCAATTCGACCTGGCCAAATACCGTGCACGCCAATTGCTCGTATTGAATCACCGGCAATAAACGGGCACTGCGAAAGGAACGGGCAAGGCCCAGCAAGTGGATGGCTTCCAGCACGCTGGTTTTACCACTGCCGTTGGCGCCATGGAGGATATTGATGCGAGGAGAGGGGGAGAAGGTCACCGGGTGCAAATTGCGCACCGCGGTGACCGAGACACGACTAAGGGACATCTAGCTTCTGCTGAACATGATTACAGGCGCATCGGCATGACAACGTAAGCCGAGTCATCGTTGTCGGACTCTTGAACCAGAGCGCTGCTGTTGGAGTCGGACAGAATCAGGCGAACCTGTTCGGTGGTCATCACACCCAGCACGTCCAGCAAGTAGCTGACGTTGAAGCCGATTTCCAGGTTGCCGCCGTTGTAGTCGACGCCCACTTCTTCTTCCGCTTCTTCCTGCTCCGGGTTGTTGGCCTGGATTTTCAGCTGACCATTGGCCAGTTGCAGACGAATACCTCGGTACTTTTCGTTGGACAGAATCGCGGTACGGCTGAAGGCTTCACGCAGGGCCTGACGATCACCGATCACCAGCTTGTCGCCACCTTTAGGCAGCACACGCTCGTAGTCCGGGAACTTGCCATCTACCAGCTTGGAGGTGAAGGTGAACTCCCCGGTGGTCGCACGGATGTGGTGCTGACCCAAGACAATGCTGACATTGCCGTCCGGCTCGGTGAGCAGACGTGCCAGTTCGAGGATACCTTTGCGCGGCACGATGACCTGGTGACGATCCGGTTGACCAATATCGGCCTTCATCGAGCACATGGCCAGACGGTGACCGTCGGTGGCTACGGCGCGGATGATGCCTTCCGATACTTCCAGCAACATACCGTTGAGGTAGTAACGCACGTCCTGCTGGGCCATGGCGAAGCTGGTGCGCTCGATCAAGCGACGCAGTCGGCTTTGCTCCAGGCTGCAGGTCAACGAACCCGGACCTTCTTCCACGGTCGGGAAATCGTTGGCCGGCAAGGTGGACAGTGTGAAACGGCTGCGACCCGCCTTGACCACCAACTTCTGCTCGTCAACCTTGATGTCGATCAGTGCATCGTTGGGCAGGCTTTTGCAGATATCCATCAGCTTGCGCGCCGGCACGGTGATCTCGCCAGGTTCGGCGGGCTCTTCCAGTTGGACACGACCAACCAGTTCGACCTCCAGGTCAGTACCGGTCAGCGACAGTTGCTGGCCTTCGACAACCAGCAATACGTTGGAAAGCACCGGCAAGGTCTGTCGGCGCTCGACGACACCTGCGACCAGTTGCAGGGGTTTCAACAGGGCTTCGCGTTGAATGGTGAAATGCATGGTCTAGTCCCTTGCCTTAATAAGCTGCGCTGGTGTTCATCAAGTAGTCAGTGTACGCAGCAGGTTCTTGTAGTCCTCGCGAATATCCGCGTCGGATTCCTTAAGTTCGTTGATCTTGCGGCACGCATGCAAGACCGTAGTGTGGTCGCGACCGCCAAACACATCACCGATTTCCGGCAGGCTGTGGTTGGTCAGCTCCTTGGAGAGCGCCATGGCCACCTGACGAGGACGTGCTACCGAGCGCGAACGGCGCTTGGACAGCAGGTCGGAAATCTTGATCTTGTAGTACTCGGCCACCGTGCGTTGAATGTTATCCACACTGACCAGTTTGTCCTGTAGCGCCAACAGATCCTTCAGGGATTCGCGAATCAGCTCAATGGTGATATCGCGCCCCATGAAGTGCGAGTGAGCGATGACCCGCTTGAGCGCGCCTTCCAATTCACGCACGTTGGAGCGAATGCGCTGGGCGATGAAGAATGCCGCGTCGTGGGGCAGATCGACTTTTGCCTGATCGGCCTTTTTCATCAGGATCGCGACCCGGGTTTCCAGCTCCGGCGGCTCTACCGCAACGGTCAGGCCCCAGCCAAAGCGCGATTTCAAGCGCTCTTCCAGGCCTTCGATTTCCTTTGGATAGCGGTCACTGGTCAAGATGACCTGCTGGCCACCTTCAAGCAAGGCGTTGAACGTGTGGAAAAACTCTTCCTGGGAACGTTCCTTGCGGGCGAAGAATTGAATGTCATCGATCAACAGTGCGTCAACGGAACGGTAGAACCGTTTGAACTCGTTGATTGCATTGAGCTGCAAGGCCTTGACCATGTCAGCCACGAAGCGCTCCGAGTGCAGGTACACAACCTTGGCATTCGGGTTCTTCTTTAATAGATGGTTACCCACAGCGTGCATCAAGTGAGTCTTACCCAAGCCAACGCCACCATAAAGGAACAGCGGATTGTAGCCATGCTTGGGATTGTCGGCGACCTGCCAGGCAGCCGCACGGGCCAACTGGTTGGATTTACCTTCGACAAAGTTCTCGAATGTGAACGTACGGTTCAGGTAGCTGGTGTGCTTGAGCGCACCTTCGACCTGCACAGTGCGCTGTTCGGCCCGAATCGGGGCCTGCTGTGAGCTGGCACCTGCCATCGGATCGAAACTGTCACGGGATGGCTCTTCGTTCATCGGCGCGTTTTTCTGCGCCGATGATTTGGAACGGGCCGCAGCAGCAGGCGCGACCGGCGTGTTGTTGACCGGTGCCGCCGCAGCCTGGGCTTGCGATGCAGCAGCCGCCAGCGGCGCGTTCGGTGCAGCACGAGGTGCGGAACTGCGCTTGCTACCTATTAATAAGGAAAGCACTGGGGAAAGCCCGTTGCCATGTTCATCGAGCAATTCGAGAACGCGGCTCAGGTACTTCTCGTTGACCCAGTCGAGAACAAAGCGATTGGGTGCGTAGACACGCAACTCGTCGCCTTCGGCTTCGACCTGTAGCGGACGGATCCAGGTGTTGAATTGCTGGGCAGGCAGCTCATCGCGCAAAAGCTCCACGCACTGCTGCCAAAGTTCCACTGACACGGATATCCCCTAAGTTGAAAGCCGGTGAGGCAAAAACAGCCGCCATTGTAGCGGCCAGCCGCCCACTTATCCACATGTAGGTTGCTCACAGGCCACCAAGAATCAATGCCTTAACCGTAAAAAAGGCGACAAATGGTCTGTGCATAAGCTCTGTGGATAAGCCACCCTAAGCTCGTTGTACAAGTGGGGGTGAAAGTCTGTGGGTAACTGGCCTGTGGATAACTAGCCATTCCACACACAGCTTATCCGATAGCGCAGCACAGGCAGAGCACCGTTTCTCCCCTGTGTTGTCATTCTCTGTACATCACGTAGAACATGGTCTGAAGGCAGTTATCCACAGGAGATGGCCTCCCTAGCTTTTATAAGCTTTACAGAAAAGCTTTAAATAACTTCCTTCTTTATTTTTATATCTATGGCATTGCTCATGAAAGCCCGACGGGTTGAAAACGTCCCAGATACCTAATTGAAGGAAAAGCTGGTTGGAAATTGACCTAGAGGCTTGCTTTCTCTAGAATCGCCGGTCTCTTAAAACGGGGGCCATTCCGGCCCGTTGTGGACGAACCAGGTAACACGCCATGAAACGTACTTTCCAACCCAGCACTATCAAACGCGCCCGTACCCACGGCTTCCGTGCCCGCATGGCCACCAAGAACGGTCGTGCCGTCCTGTCGCGTCGTCGCGCCAAAGGTCGTGCGCGTCTGGCAGTTTGATAATCCGGCACTGGTGGTGAGTCAGGACTTCAGTCGGGAAAAGCGTCTGCTAACCCCCCGGCATTTCAAGGCAGTCTTTGACTCCCCCACCGGCAAGGTTCCGGGGAAAAATCTCCTGCTCCTTGCGCGTAACAACGATCTTGATCACCCCCGTCTTGGGTTGGTGATTGGCAAGAAGAGCGTAAAGCTCTCCGTTGAGCGCAATCGCCTCAAGCGTCTGATGCGCGAATCGTTTCGCCTCCACCAGGACACTCTGGTTGGTTGGGATATTGTTATCGTCGCGCGCAAAGGCTTGGGGGATGTAGAAAACCCCGAATTGATTCAGCATTTCGGCAAGCTCTGGAAACGTTTGGCTCGTACCAACAAGCCAGCACCAGCAGTCGGCACCGAAACTGTAGGGGTAGACAGTACTGATGCGTAAACTGGCCCTCGTTCCGATCCAGTTTTATCGCTATGCCATTAGTCCCCTGATGGCAAACCACTGTCGTTTCTACCCCAGTTGTTCCTGCTACGCGTTGGAAGCCATAGAAAATCATGGCCTTCTGCGCGGTGGCTGGCTGGCCTTTCGTCGTTTAGGTCGCTGTCATCCGTGGAATCCCGGTGGTTATGACCCGGTTCCACCTATCCCTACCTCCCGTTCTTCTTCGATGGCCGAGTAATCATGGATATTAAACGCACGATCCTGATCGTCGCCCTGGCAATCGTGTCCTACGTCATGGTTCTTAAGTGGAACCAGGACTATGGCCAGGCTGCCCTGCCGACTCAGAATGTTGCTACCAATCAGGCTGCACCGGCTATTCCGGACGCCCCGTTGGGTAACAATGCTGCCGCCAGTGCCGATGTACCCAGCGCGAATACCAACACCAGCGCACCTCTGGAAACTCCAGTCGTTACCAATAAAGACCTCATCCACGTCAAAACGGATGTGCTCGACTTGGCTATCGACCCACAAGGTGGTGATATTGCCCAGCTGAAGCTGCCGCTGTATCCACGTCGCCAAGACCATCCAGATGTTCCGTTCCAACTGTTCGATAACGGTGGTGAACGTACTTATCTGGCTCAAAGTGGCCTGACTGGCACTGACGGTCCGGATGCTCGTGCTACCGGTCGTCCGATTTATTCGACCGAACAAAAGACTTATCAACTGGCTGATGGCCAGAACCAATTGAACGTCGACCTGAAATTCAGTCACGACGGCGTCAACTACATCAAACGCTTCAGCTTTACCCGCGGCTTGTACGATCTGAAAGTCACTTATCTGATCGACAACGAAAGCGCCAAGCCATGGACGGGCAACCTGTTTGCCCAACTCAAGCGTGACGCCAGCTCTGATCCATCTTCCAGCACCGCTACTGGCACCGCTACTTACCTGGGCGCTGCCCTGTGGACAAGTAGCGAGCCGTACAAAAAAGTGTCGATGAAAGATATCGACAAGGGCTCGCTGAAAGAAACCGTTCAAGGTGGTTGGGTTGCCTGGTTGCAACACTACTTCGTGACCGCATGGATTCCGGCCAAGGGTGATGCCAACCTGGTTCAAACCCGCAAAGACAGCCAAGGTAACTACATCATTGGTTTCACTGGCCCGGTATTGACCGTCGCACCAGGTGCCAAGGCAGAAACCAGCGCTACCCTGTATGCCGGTCCGAAAAGCCAGGCTGTGCTCAAAGAGTTGTCCCCAGGTCTGGAATTGACTGTGGATTACGGCTTCCTGTGGTTCATTGCCCAACCGATTTTCTGGCTGCTGCAACATATCCACAGCATCGTCGGTAACTGGGGCTGGTCGATCATCTTCCTGACCATGCTGATCAAGGGGATCTTCTTCCCACTGTCGGCTGCCAGCTACAAGTCGATGGCGCGTATGCGTGCCGTGGCCCCTAAACTGGCCGCGCTGAAAGAACAACATGGCGATGACCGGCAGAAAATGTCGCAAGCCATGATGGAGCTGTACAAGAAAGAGAAGATCAACCCGTTGGGTGGATGCTTGCCGATTCTGGTACAGATGCCGGTATTCCTGTCGCTGTACTGGGTACTCCTGGAAAGCGTGGAAATGCGCCAGGCCCCGTTCATGCTGTGGATAACTGACCTGTCGATCAAGGACCCGTTCTTTATCCTGCCGATCATCATGGGCGCGACCATGTTTATCCAGCAGCGCCTGAACCCTACACCTCCGGATCCGATGCAGGCCAAGGTAATGAAAATGATGCCAATCATCTTCACCTTCTTCTTCCTGTGGTTCCCGGCTGGTCTGGTTCTGTACTGGGTGGTCAACAACGTGTTGTCGATCTCTCAACAGTGGTACATCACACGTAAGATCGAAGCGGCTACCAAAAAAGCCGAGGCGTAACTTACTCTGTGGATAACCACTCAAGACGCCCCCTAGTGGGGCGTTTTGCTTTCCGTCACTTTTGTCTGGGTACCCGTTGATGAGCGCTCCTCGTGAAACCATCGCCGCCGTTGCCACCGCTCAAGGTCGTGGTGGTGTCGGTATCGTCCGTATTTCCGGGCCGCTCGCCCGCGTGGCGGCACAGGCCATCAGTGGCCGTGAGCTGAAACCAAGGTACGCCCATTACGGCCCGTTTCTGGGCGGTAACGAAGAAGTCCTGGACGAAGGTATTGCCCTGTATTTCCCAGGACCCAACTCCTTTACCGGTGAAGATGTGCTGGAGCTGCAAGGCCATGGCGGCCCGATTGTCCTGGACATGCTCCTGCAGCGCTGCCTGCAACTGGGTTGCCGCCTGGCCCGACCGGGTGAATTCAGCGAACGCGCGTTTCTCAATGACAAGCTTGACCTGGCTCAGGCTGAAGCGATCGCAGACCTGATCGAGGCCAGTTCTGCACAAGCTGCCCGCAATGCGTTGCGCTCGTTGCAGGGCGCGTTTTCCCTACGTGTGCATAACCTCACCGAGCAGTTGATCAGCTTGCGGATCTACGTCGAGGCGGCCATTGATTTTCCGGAAGAGGAAATCGACTTCCTCGCCGATGGCCATGTGTTGGCCATGCTCGATAAGGTCCGTGACGAGTTATCCACCGTTCTTCGCGAAGCCGGGCAAGGTGCATTGCTGCGTGACGGGATGACCGTAGTGATTGCCGGTCGGCCAAATGCCGGTAAATCCAGCCTGCTCAATGCCCTGGCCGGACGTGAGGCAGCCATCGTTACAGAGATCGCCGGTACCACGCGGGACATCTTGCGCGAACATATCCACATCGACGGCATGCCACTGCACGTCGTGGATACCGCAGGGCTGCGCGATACCGATGACCAGGTGGAAAAAATCGGTGTGGAACGAGCGCTCAAGGCCATTGGCGAAGCCGACCGGGTGTTGTTGGTGGTGGATGCCACCGCTCCGGAGGCTGTGGATCCTTTTGCCCTATGGCCGGAATTCCTCGAGCAGCGGCCGGATCCGGCCAAAGTTACCCTGATTCGAAACAAGGCAGACCTCACGGGAGAGCCAATTGCCCTGGAAGTCAGTGAGGATGGCCACGTGACCATCAGCCTCAGTGCTAAGTCGGCAGGCAATGGTCTGGAACTGCTGCGCGAGCACCTCAAAGCGTGCATGGGCTACGAACAGACGTCGGAAAGCAGCTTCAGTGCTCGCCGCCGGCACCTGGAGGCCCTGCGACATGCCAGCACTGCCCTTGAGCATGGACGGGCGCAGCTTACGTTGGCTGGAGCAGGAGAGCTGCTTGCCGAGGATTTGCGTCAGGCTCAACAGCTGCTGGGGGAAATTACTGGCGCATTCAGCTCCGATGATCTGCTGGGCAGGATCTTTTCCAGCTTCTGTATCGGTAAGTAAATAGTCCTACGTTACTCACAGACAGGCCATTCGTGCCTGTCTGTTTTGCCCGTTTCAGGGTACTCAACTCCAACTTTTGATAAACGCTATCGGTAGCGGCGGCTTTTTTGTGGGCGCTATTTACGGTGGCCGGCGATTTTCTGTGGATTAAGCCCTGTGAATAACCGCCCTTGTGCCCAGTTGATAACAGGGCTTGAAAACTGAGTAAAACTCCATCTGTGGATAACCACCTGTTTAATCCACAGGCTTAAACCACTTATCCAAGGGCCTCCTTGGTACCTAACCACAGACTTTTGAATCTCTGTACACAGCGTAAAATATAGCCTGTAGGATTCTATCCACAGAAATGTGGCTCAATAGAAATAAACATAAAAACAAAGATTTAATAAATTTCTCTCTTTTAATTTCTATTGTCTGTGATTCATCCACAGCTGGTTAAATTTTGTGCAAAGGGTTCTTTAGGAAGGGCGAAGTCCCTATACTTGCCAACGCGTTCGAAAACCCAAGCTCGAACGCCTATTCCTAATTACCTACAGAAAGCAGGCACGAGGTGCGTGGTGGATTTCCCTTCCCGTTTTGAAGTGATCGTCATCGGCGGCGGTCATGCCGGTACCGAGGCAGCACTGGCCTCAGCACGCATGGGGGCAAAAACCCTGTTGCTGACGCATAACGTGGAAACCCTCGGTGCCATGAGCTGTAACCCCGCCATTGGTGGGATTGGCAAAAGCCATCTGGTCAAGGAAATCGATGCCCTGGGCGGCGCGATGGCCATGGCCACCGATAAGGGTGGTATTCAATTTCGCGTATTGAACAGCCGCAAAGGCCCGGCCGTGCGAGCCACCCGGGCTCAAGCCGACCGGATCCTGTACAAGGCCGCTGTCCGCGAAACCCTGGAAAACCAGCCGAACCTGTGGATATTTCAACAAGCCGCCGATGACCTGATCGTCGAGCAGGATCAGGTACGCGGTGTTGTCACCCAAATGGGCCTGCGTTTCTTCGCAGAATCCGTGGTGTTGACCACCGGTACCTTCCTCGGTGGACTTATCCACATCGGTATGCAGAACTATTCCGGTGGTCGTGCCGGTGATCCACCGTCAATCGCCCTGGCTCATCGCCTTCGAGAACTGCCACTGCGGGTGGGCCGCCTGAAAACCGGCACACCACCGCGCATCGATGGCCGTTCTGTGGATTTTTCGGTGATGACCGAGCAGGCCGGTGATACGCCGATTCCGGTGATGTCGTTCATGGGCTCCAAGGAACAGCATCCCAAGCAGGTCAGTTGTTGGATTACCCACACCAACGCCCGAACCCACGAAATCATTGCCGCGAACCTTGACCGCTCGCCCATGTATTCCGGGGTGATCGAAGGCATTGGTCCGCGCTATTGCCCATCGATCGAAGACAAGATCCACCGCTTTGCCGACAAGGAAAGCCATCAGGTCTTCATCGAGCCAGAAGGCCTGACCACTCACGAGCTTTATCCGAACGGAATTTCCACTTCCCTGCCGTTCGACGTGCAAATCCAGATCGTGCAGTCGATTCGCGGTATGGAAAACGCTCATATCGTGCGGCCTGGCTATGCCATCGAATACGACTATTTCGATCCGCGTGACCTGAAGTACAGCCTGGAAACCAAAGTCATCGGCGGTTTGTTTTTTGCCGGGCAAATCAATGGCACTACCGGTTACGAAGAGGCCGGCGCCCAAGGTTTGCTGGCCGGAGCCAACGCAGCATTGCGTGCACAAGGCAAAGACAGCTGGTGCCCGCGTCGCGATGAAGCGTACATCGGCGTGTTGGTCGACGATCTGATTACCCTGGGAACCCAGGAACCGTACCGGATGTTTACTTCCCGGGCCGAATACCGCCTGATTCTGCGTGAAGACAACGCCGACCTGCGCTTGACCGAAAAAGGTCGCGAACTAGGCTTGGTGGATGACGCGCGTTGGGCCGCCTTCTGCAAAAAACGCGAAAGCATTGATCTGGAAGAGCAGCGCCTGAAAAGTACCTGGGTTCGCCCGGGCACCGAGCAGGGCGATGCCATTGCTGAAAAATTCGGTACGCCGCTGACTCACGAGTACAACCTGCTGAACCTGCTGTCCCGTCCGGAAATCGACTACGCTGGTCTGATCTCGGTAACGGGCGGCGGTGCAGAAGATCCACAGGTCGCCGAGCAGGTCGAAATCAAGACCAAGTACGCGGGCTACATCGATCGCCAGCAAGACGAGATCGTTCGTCTGCGAGCCAGTGAAGATACCAAGCTGCCTGTGGATATCGATTACACGAACATCTCGGGTCTCTCCAAAGAGATCCAAAGCAAGCTGGGGATAACTCGGCCGGAAACTCTGGGCCAAGCGTCGCGTATCCCGGGCGTCACCCCGGCAGCCATTTCGCTGTTGATGATTCATTTGAAAAAACGCGGCGCGGGCCGTCAGTTGGAGCAAAGCGCTTGAGTTCGTTGGTCACCTTGCAACACGCCGAAGAGTTATCCACAGGTGCTCGCCAACTTGGCGTCAACCTGACCGAGGCCCAGCACGAATTGCTGCTGGGCTATCTGGCCCTGTTGATCAAATGGAACAAGGCTTACAACCTAACGGCGGTGCGGGATCCAGATGAAATGGTTTCCCGGCATTTGCTCGACAGCCTTAGCGTCATGCCGTTTATCGAAAATGGCCGCTGGCTCGATGTTGGCAGCGGCGGCGGCATGCCGGGCATCCCGTTGGCGATCCTGTTTCCCGAGTCGCAAGTGACCTGCCTGGACAGTAACGGCAAGAAAACCCGCTTCCTGACTCAGGTTAAACTCGAACTCAAGCTGGACAACCTGCAAGTTATCCACAGCCGCGTCGAAGCCTTCACGCCTGAACAGCCTTTCAACGGAATTGTGTCCCGGGCGTTCAGCAGCATGGAGAACTTCAGCAACTGGACCCGCCATCTTGGCGACCGTGATACGCGTTGGCTGGCAATGAAGGGCGTTCATCCAAGCGACGAGCTGTTAGCATTGCCGGCAGACTTCCACCTCGATAGCGAACACGCCTTGGCCGTACCCGGTTGCCAAGGCCAACGCCATCTGCTGATACTGCGCCGCACGGCATGATTGGGAACACAAGCAAGAATGGCTAAGGTATTCGCGATAGCGAACCAGAAAGGTGGAGTGGGCAAAACCACCACCTGCATCAACCTCGCAGCATCGCTGGTCGCTACCAAGCGTCGGGTGCTGTTGATCGACCTCGATCCACAGGGCAACGCCACCATGGGTAGCGGTGTGGATAAACACGGCCTGGAAAACTCGGTCTATGACTTGCTGATTGGCGAGTGTGACCTGGCCCAGGCCATGCACTATTCCGAGCACGGCGGTTATCAACTGCTGCCGGCCAACCGCGATTTGACTGCGGCGGAAGTGGTGCTGCTGGAAATGCAGATGAAAGAAAGCCGTCTGCGTAGCGCCTTGGCGCCGATCCGCGATAATTACGATTACATTTTGATCGACTGCCCACCGTCGCTGTCGATGCTTACGCTCAACGCATTGGTCGCCGCCGATGGGGTGATTATCCCCATGCAGTGCGAGTACTTCGCCCTGGAAGGCTTGAGCGACCTTGTGGATAACATCAAGCGCATCGCTGAACTGCTCAACCCGAACCTCAAAGTCGAAGGCTTGTTGCGGACCATGTATGACCCGCGATTGAGCCTGATGAACGATGTGTCGGCGCAGCTCAAGGAACACTTTGGTGAGCAGTTGTACGACACCGTGATTCCACGCAACATTCGTCTGGCCGAAGCGCCAAGCTATGGCATGCCCGCGCTGGCGTACGACAAGTCATCCCGTGGTGCCATTGCCTACCTGGCCCTGGCGGGCGAGATGGTTCGCCGCCAACGCCGCAACTCACGCACCGCTGCAGCCCAGCCAACTTAAGGAATCCTCATGGCCGTCAAGAAACGAGGTCTCGGACGTGGACTGGATGCACTGCTGAGTGGTCCGACTGTCACTTCGCTTGAAGAACAGGCGGTACAGGCCGACCAGCGGGAGCTGCAGCACCTGCCGCTGGACCTGATCCAGCGAGGCAAATACCAGCCGCGCCGAGACATGGATCCGCAGGCACTGGAAGAGCTGGCGCAATCGATCAAGGCCCAGGGCGTGATGCAGCCGATCGTGGTTCGCCCGATTGGCGGTGGCCGCTTTGAAATCATTGCCGGTGAACGCCGCTGGCGTGCCAGCCAACAAGCTGGCCAGGAAACTATCCCGGCGATGGTCCGTGATGTGCCGGATGAAACCGCCATCGCCATGGCGTTGATTGAAAATATCCAACGCGAAGACCTCAATCCGATCGAGGAAGCGATCGCCCTGCAGCGCTTGCAACAGGAATTCAAGCTGACTCAGCAGGAGGTTGCTGATGCCGTGGGTAAATCCCGCGTCACCGTTTCCAACCTGCTACGCCTGATTGCCTTGCCGGAAGTGATCAAGACCATGCTTTCCCACGGAGACCTGGAAATGGGTCACGCCCGTGCATTGCTCGGTTTGCCGGAAAATCAACAAGTTGAAGGGGCGCGACACGTTGTCGCACGAGGTCTCACCGTTCGTCAGACTGAGGCGCTGGTTCGCCAGTGGCTCAGTGGCAAACCTGCACCGGTCGAGACGGCCAAAACTGATCCGGACATCGCACGCCTGGAGCAGCGCCTGGCCGAGCGCCTAGGCTCTGCGGTGCAAATTCGCCACGGGAAGAAAGGCAAAGGGCAATTGGTCATCGGATATAACTCATTGGATGAGCTTCAGGGCGTCCTTGCCCACATCCGCTGAAACAATTGCTTATGTAGCGCGCAGTCGGAAATCACTACCCGGCAGTTGAATAGGGGCAGAACCGCCCCTATACTCTGCGCGCATTTTGTCGGCACAAATTATGCCAAGTTATTGATTTCCGGCAGCCGACTATTGAGGAGCAAGAGTGATGGAAACCCGCACGCCAAACACGTCGCCGTTCCATCGCTTGGCCGTTTTCCCGGTTTTAGTGGCCCAATTTGTCATTTTATTGATTGCCACTTTGGCGCTTTGGTATTGGCATGGAGTCGTTGCCGGGTATTCAGGACTCTGCGGAGGCCTGATAGCCTTGCTGCCCAATATGTATTTTGCTCACAGGGCCTTTCGGTTTTCCGGCGCCCGAGCAGCCCAAGCCATCGTCCGGTCTTTTTATGCCGGCGAGGCGGGGAAACTGATTTTGACGGCAGTGCTGTTCGCACTGACCTTTGCAGGTGTGAAGCCATTGGCGCCGCTAGCTGTATTCGGTGTCTTCGTGTTGACCCAACTGGTCAACTGGTTCGCTCCCCTGCTTATGAAAACAAGACTTTCGAGACCTTAGGGCGTTTGAGGCAACCATGGCAGAAACAACCGCTTCGGGCTATATCCAGCACCACTTGCAGAACCTGACCTTCGGTCAGCTACCCAATGGCGGCTGGGGCTTTGCCCACACCGCAGCAGAAGCCAAAGAAATGGGCTTCTGGGCATTCCACCTGGATACTCTGGGCTGGTCTGTCGCATTGGGTCTGATCTTCGTCCTGATTTTCCGCATGGCGGCAAAGAAGGCGACTTCCGGTCAGCCAGGTGCTTTGCAGAACTTCGTTGAAGTATTGGTCGAATTCGTCGATGGCAGCGTGAAAGACAGCTTCCATGGCCGTAGCCCGGTGATTGCACCGTTGGCGCTGACCATCTTCGTCTGGGTCTTCCTGATGAACGCTGTCGACCTGATACCGGTCGACTGGATTCCTCAGCTGGCCATCCTGATCACTGGCGATGCACACATTCCATTCCGTGCCGTATCGACCACAGACCCTAACGCCACCCTGGGCATGGCCCTGTCGGTGTTCGCGTTGATCATTTTCTACAGCATCAAGGTCAAGGGCATCGGCGGCTTCATCGGCGAACTGACCCTGCACCCGTTCGGCAGCAAGAACATTTTTGTTCAAGCCCTGCTGATCCCGGTGAACTTCCTGCTGGAATTCGTGACCCTGATCGCCAAGCCGATTTCCCTGGCTTTGCGACTGTTCGGCAACATGTATGCCGGCGAGCTGGTGTTCATTTTGATCGCTGTGATGTTCGGCAGCGGTCTGCTCTGGCTTAGCGGCCTGGGCGTAGTTCTGCAGTGGGCATGGGCGGTGTTCCACATCCTGATCATCACCCTGCAGGCGTTTATCTTCATGATGCTGACCATCGTCTATCTGTCGATGGCGCACGAAGAGAACCATTAAGACCAGTCTCGACTAGTCTGATGTCCTTCCCGGTCAAACGGGAAGGTGGCCTGAAAGGGCTATGAAACGATTTGTTTTACCGCTTTAAAATCTAAAAAACCTAAACCATACGACGTAAAAGTCGGGAGGAAAGATGGAAACTGTAGTTGGTCTAACCGCTATCGCTGTTGCACTGTTGATCGGCCTGGGCGCCCTGGGTACTGCCATTGGTTTCGGCCTGCTGGGCGGCAAGTTCCTGGAAGGCGCAGCGCGTCAGCCAGAAATGGTTCCAATGCTGCAAGTTAAAATGTTCATCGTTGCCGGCCTGCTCGACGCCGTGACCATGATCGGCGTTGGTATCGCTCTGTTCTTCACCTTCGCGAACCCTTTCGTTGGTCAACTCGCTGGCTAATCACTCGAATTTTTCGAGTTGATTGGGGTGATGGACAACGAATGAGCGAGGTGTTGGCGTGAACATTAATGCAACCCTGATTGGCCAATCCGTTGCGTTCTTCATTTTTGTAGTGTTTTGCATGAAGTTCGTGTGGCCTCCGGTCATCGCGGCTTTGCACGAACGTCAGAAGAAGATCGCTGATGGATTGGACGCTGCCAGCCGTGCAGCTCGCGACCTGGAGTTGGCCCAAGAGAAAGCGGGCCATCAACTGCGCGATGCGAAAGCACAGGCAGCTGAAATCATTGAGCAAGCCAAGAAACGCGGTAATCAGATCGTCGAAGAGGCTGTTGATAAAGCCCGCGTCGAAGCTGAACGTGTGAAGGCTTCGGCTCATGCCGAGATCGAACAGGAACTGAACGGCGTCAAAGACGCGCTGCGTACCCGACTGGGTGCTCTGGCGGTCGGCGGTGCTGAGAAGATCCTCGGTGCCACAATCGATCAAAACGCGCACGCGGAGCTGGTTAACAAACTGGCTGCTGAAATTTAAGCGAGGGCGATCATGGCAGAATTGACCACGTTGGCCCGACCTTACGCTAAGGCAGCCTTCGAGCACGCCCAGGCCCACCAGCAGCTGGCCTCTTGGTCAGCCATGCTCGGCCTGGCTGCAGCAGTGTCGCAAGACGACACTATGCAGCGCGTGCTCAAGGCCCCGCGACTGACGAGCGCAGACAAGGCCGCCACGTTTATTGACGTGTGCGGCGACAAGTTTGATGTAAAAGTGCAGAACTTCATTCACGTCGTTGCCGAAAACGACCGTCTCCCGCTTTTGCCGGAGATTGCCGCTCTTTTCGACCTGTACAAGGCCGAGCAAGAGAAGTCGGTAGACGTTGAAGTCACCAGTGCTTTTGCATTGAACCAAGAACAGCAAGACAAACTCGCCAAGGTTCTCAGTGCACGACTCGACCGGGAAGTGCGCCTGCAAGTTGCGGAAGACAGGTCCCTCATCGGGGGTGTTGTCATTCGCGCCGGCGACCTGGTTATCGATGGCTCGGTTCGCGGCAAACTCGCGAGCCTTGCCGAAGCATTGAAATCTTGAGTTTGAAGGGGCAGCAGAGCAATGCAGCAACTCAATCCTTCCGAAATAAGTGAAATTATCAAGGGCCGCATCGACAAGCTCGATGTGACCTCCCAAGCCCGTAACGAAGGCACTGTCGTCAGCGTATCTGACGGCATCGTGCGGATTCACGGTCTGGCCGACGTCATGTACGGCGAGATGATCGAGTTTCCGGGCGGCGTCTTCGGTATGGCTCTCAACCTTGAGCAAGACTCTGTAGGTGCCGTTGTATTGGGCGCTTACCAGTCTTTGGCTGAAGGCATGAGCGCCAAGTGCACTGGCCGCATCCTCGAAGTTCCGGTTGGTAAGGAACTGCTGGGTCGCGTAGTCGACGCACTGGGTAACCCAGTTGACGGCAAAGGTCCGCTGAACAACACCGAGACCGATGCGGTCGAGAAAGTTGCTCCAGGCGTGATCTGGCGTAAGTCGGTAGACCAGCCTGTACAGACTGGTTACAAGGCTGTCGATGCCATGATTCCTGTCGGCCGTGGCCAGCGTGAGCTGATCATCGGTGACCGTCAGATCGGTAAAACCGCTCTGGCGATCGACGCGATCATCAACCAGAAAGACAGCGGCATTTTCTGCGTCTACGTAGCCATTGGTCAGAAGCAATCGACCATCGCCAACGTGGTTCGCAAGCTGGAAGAAAACGGCGCCCTGGCCAACACGATCATCGTGGCTGCCAGTGCTTCGGAATCTCCTGCGCTGCAGTTCCTGGCACCGTACTCCGGTTGCACCATGGGCGAATACTTCCGCGACCGCGGTGAAGACGCGCTGATCGTTTATGACGATCTGTCCAAGCAAGCAGTGGCTTACCGCCAGATTTCCCTGCTGCTGCGCCGTCCACCAGGCCGTGAAGCTTACCCAGGCGACGTGTTCTATCTCCACTCCCGTCTGCTGGAGCGCGCATCCCGCGTTTCCGAAGAGTACGTAGAGAAGTTCACCAACGGCGCAGTGACCGGCAAAACCGGTTCCCTGACCGCACTGCCGATCATCGAAACCCAGGCTGGCGACGTTTCCGCGTTCGTTCCGACCAACGTGATTTCCATCACCGACGGTCAGATCTTCCTGGAATCGGCCATGTTCAACTCCGGGATCCGTCCTGCTGTGAACGCCGGTGTTTCGGTATCCCGTGTGGGTGGTGCCGCTCAGACCAAGATCATCAAGAAGCTCTCCGGTGGTATCCGTACCGCTCTGGCTCAGTACCGTGAACTGGCGGCATTTGCCCAGTTCGCTTCTGACCTGGACGAAGCGACCCGTAAGCAACTTGAGCATGGTCAGCGCGTTACCGAGCTGATGAAGCAGAAGCAATACGCCCCAATGTCGATCGCTGACATGGCGTTGTCGCTGTATGCCGCTGAGCGTGGGTTCCTGACTGACGTCGAAATCGCCAAGGTCGGCAGCTTTGAACAAGCGCTGATTGCTTACTTCAACCGAGATCACGCCGATTTGATGGCGAAGATCAACGTGAAGGGTGACTTCAATGACGAAATCGACGCTGGCATGAAAGCCGGTATCGAGAAGTTCAAGGCCACCCAAACCTGGTAAGCCGCAGCGGGAGCCGCGAGGCTCCCGCTTGCTAACCTGATAGGTGTTACATGGCAGGCGCAAAAGAGATTCGCAGTAAGATTGCGAGCATCAAAAGCACGCAAAAGATTACCAGCGCCATGGAAAAAGTGGCGGTCAGCAAAATGCGCAGGGCACAAATGCGCATGGCTGCTAGCCGTCCTTATGCGGAGCGTATCCGCCAGGTAATTGGGCATTTGGCTAACGCCAACCCGGAATACCGCCACCCGTTCATGATCGACCGCGAAGTCAAGCGTGTGGGTTATGTGGTAGTGAGCAGTGACCGTGGTTTGTGCGGTGGTCTGAATACCAACCTGTTCAAGGCCCTGGTCAAGGACATGGCGGTAAACCGCGAAAAAGGCGTCGAGATCGATCTGTGTGTTGTTGGTAGCAAGGGTGCGGCCTTTTTCCGCAACTTCGGCGGTAACGTCGTTGCAGCTATCAGCCACCTGGGTGAAGAGCCGTCGATCAATGATTTGATCGGCAGTGTGAAGGTGATGCTGGATGCGTACCTGGAAGGCCGGATTGACCGCCTGTCCGTGGTATCCAACAAGTTCATCAACACCATGACCCAGCAGCCGACCGTGGAGCAGTTGATTCCATTGGTGGCGACCCCGGATCAGGAACTCAAGCACCACTGGGACTACCTCTACGAACCAGACGCCAAAGAGCTGCTTGACGGCTTGATGGTGCGCTACGTGGAGTCGCAGGTGTACCAGGCGGTGGTCGAGAACAACGCGGCTGAACAAGCTGCGCGGATGATCGCGATGAAGAACGCTACCGACAACGCCGGTGATTTGATCAGTGATTTGCAACTGATCTACAACAAGGCGCGTCAGGCTGCGATCACCCAAGAGATCTCGGAAATCGTCGGCGGCGCTGCCGCGGTTTAACGGTTCAAATATTCAGAGGATCCAGCTATGAGTAGCGGACGTATCGTTCAAATCATCGGCGCCGTTATCGACGTGGAATTCCCACGCGACAGCGTACCGAGCATCTACAACGCTTTGAAAGTCCAAAGCGATGCCGGCACCACTCTGGAAGTTCAGCAGCAGCTGGGCGACGGCGTGGTTCGTACCATTGCAATGGGTTCCACCGAGGGCTTGAAGCGCGGTCTGGAAGTCACTGACACTGGCGCAGCCATTTCCGTACCGGTCGGTAAAGCGACTCTGGGCCGGATCATGGACGTGCTGGGCAACCCGATTGACGAAGCTGGCCCGATCGACACTGAAGAGCGCTGGGGCATTCACCGTCCTGCGCCGTCGTTCGCAGAGCAGGCAGGCGGCAACGACCTGCTGGAAACCGGCATCAAGGTTATCGATCTGGTTTGCCCGTTCGCCAAGGGCGGTAAAGTCGGTCTGTTCGGTGGTGCCGGTGTAGGCAAAACCGTAAACATGATGGAACTGATCCGTAACATCGCCATCGAGCACAGCGGTTATTCCGTGTTTGCTGGTGTGGGTGAGCGTACTCGTGAGGGTAACGACTTCTACCACGAGATGAAGGATTCCAACGTTCTGGACAAAGTGGCACTGGTTTACGGTCAGATGAACGAGCCGCCGGGTAACCGTCTGCGCGTAGCACTGACTGGCCTGACCATGGCCGAGAAGTTCCGTGACGAAGGTAACGACGTTCTGCTGTTCGTCGACAACATCTACCGTTACACCCTGGCCGGTACTGAAGTATCCGCACTGCTGGGCCGTATGCCTTCGGCAGTAGGTTACCAGCCGACCCTGGCTGAAGAGATGGGCGTTCTGCAAGAACGTATCACTTCGACCAAGGAAGGTTCGATCACTTCTATCCAAGCGGTATACGTACCTGCGGATGACTTGACCGACCCGTCGCCAGCGACCACCTTCGCCCACTTGGACGCCACCGTTGTACTGTCCCGTGACATCGCCTCCCTGGGTATCTACCCAGCGGTCGATCCACTGGACTCGACGTCGCGCCAGCTGGATCCGAACGTGATCGGCCAGGAGCACTACGACACCGCTCGCGGCGTTCAGTACGTGCTGCAGCGTTACAAAGAACTGAAGGACATCATTGCGATCCTGGGTATGGACGAGCTGTCGGAAACCGACAAGCAGTTGGTATCCCGCGCTCGTAAGATCCAGCGCTTCTTGTCGCAGCCGTTCTTCGTGGCTGAAGTCTTCACCGGTGCTTCGGGCAAATACGTTTCCCTGAAAGACACCATTGCTGGCTTCAAAGGCATCCTCAACGGTGACTACGACCACTTGCCAGAACAAGCGTTCTACATGGTCGGCGGCATCGAAGAAGCGATCGAGAAAGCCAAGAAACTGTAATTCCGGCGCCCGGTAACGGGCGCTAATCAGGTTGAGGCAAGCAGATGGCTATGACATACCATTGCGATATCGTCAGCGCGGAAGGGGAAATCTTCTCCGGCCAGGTAGAGATGGTGATTGCGCACGGCGAGCTGGGTGACCTTGGTATTGCCATGGGTCACGCACCGTTGATCACCAGCTTGAAGCCAGGTCCGATCACTCTGACCAAGCTAGGCGGGGAAAAGGAGGTGTTTTACATCTCTGGTGGTTTCCTCGAGGTTCAGCCGAACATGGTCAAGGTACTTGCCGATACCGTGCAACGTGCCGCTGACCTGGATGAAGCCTCCGCTCAGGAAGCCGTCAAGGCTGCCGAGAAGGCCCTGAACGAAAAAGGCGCAGATTTCGACTACGGTTCTGCTGCTGCACGTCTGGCCGAGGCCGCAGCCCAGCTGCGCACCGTCCAGCAGATCCGCAAGAAGTTCGGTGGCTAAGCCGTCGCGCCTCATGTGTGATTGATTAAAAAGGGTAGCTTCGGCTACCCTTTTTCTTTTTTCGCAAAACACTTCTTTGGTCTGAAGCCGGACCGCCCAGGATTGGTAGCCATTCATGTCTCTTGAAATCGTAATTCTCGCCGCAGGCCAGGGCACCCGTATGCGTTCGGCGTTGCCCAAGGTGCTGCACCCGGTTGCCGGAAACTCCATGCTGGGACATGTTATCCACAGTGCCCGGCAATTAGAGCCGCAACGCATCCATGTGGTGATTGGCCATGGTGCCGATGTGGTGCGCGAGCGCCTGGCGGCGGACGACTTGAATTTCGTATTGCAGGACAAGCAATTGGGTACCGGTCACGCCACTGCGCAAGCGGTGCCCTTCATCAAGGCCGACACCGTGTTAATCCTCTACGGTGATGTGCCGCTGATCGAAGTGGAAACTCTGCAGCGTCTGCTCAAGCACGTGGTACCGGGCCAGATGGGTTTGCTGACCGTCGAGCTGGATGACCCTACCGGTTACGGCCGTATCGTGCGCAACGCCGACGGTAAGGTTACTGCCATCGTTGAACATAAAGACGCCAGTGAGGCCCAGCGCGCCATCACTGAAGGGAATACCGGAATTCTCGCGGTACCCGCCGACCGCCTGGCTGACTGGATGGGCCGCCTGTCCAACAACAACGCCCAGGGCGAGTACTACCTGACCGACGTGATTGAAATGGCCGTCAACGACGGCCTAGTGGTTGCCACCGAGCAGCCTCACGATCCGATGGAAGTCCAGGGCGCCAACGACCGCAAGCAACTCGCGGAACTGGAGCGTCACTACCAACTGCGCGAAGCTCGCCGACTGATGGCCCTGGGTGTGACCTTGCGTGATCCGGCACGTTTTGACGTGCGTGGCGACGTCACCGTGGGCCGCGATGTGCTGATCGATATCAACGTGATCCTCGAAGGCCGGGTGGTTATCGAAGACAACGTGGTGATCGGTCCTAACTGCGTGATCAAGGACAGTACCTTGCGCCAAGGCGTTGTGATCAAAGCCAACAGCCACATTGATGGCGCAGTCATGGGCGAGGGCAGCGATGCCGGTCCGTTCGCGCGCTTGCGTCCGGGTAGTGTGTTGGGCGCCAGGGCTCATGTGGGTAACTTCGTCGAACTGAAAAACGCCAAGCTGGGTGAGGAAGCCAAGGTCGGCCATTTGACTTACCTGGGTGATGCGGTGATCGGTGCCCGTACTAATATTGGTGCCGGTACGATCACCTGCAACTACGATGGCGCCAACAAGCACCAGACCACCATTGGTGAAGATGTGTTTATCGGTTCCAACAACTCGTTGGTAGCGCCGGTAACCATCGGTGATGGCTCAAATACTGCCGCGGGTTCAACCATCAACCAGGATGTGGATAAGTCACAGCTGGCGGTGGCCCGTGCACGTCAGCGCAACATCGACGGTTGGAAGCGCCCGGTAAAAATCAAAAAGACCTGAGTTATCCACAACCTCGAATACAACATATCCCTAATGTGGGAGCGGCGGTGCGACGATTCGACTTGCTCGCGAAGGCCATCTGTCAGTTGCTACCTGTGCTGACTGATACACCGCTTTCGCGAGCAAGTCGAATCGTCGCACCGCCGCTCCCACATTTGGTCTGTGTGGTTTCAAAAATTTTATGGCTGCCGCTTGACGATTCTGAGCCAATAGGTTTTGATTTCCTTCGTTATCTTTCGAAACGAAACTTAAAGCCATCATGTCGAAACGAAATACACCCCAACGTCGCCACAATATCCTTGCCATGCTTACCGAGCAGGGTGAAGTCAGTGTGGACGAATTGGCCAAGCGTTTCGAAACCTCGGAGGTGACCATCCGCAAGGATCTGGCCGCCCTCGAGAGCAACGGTCTGTTGCTGCGTCGCTATGGTGGTGCGATCACCATGCCTCAAGAGTTGGTGGGTGATCTCGCCCAGCCCATTTCGGTCTACAAGCGCGCCATCGCGCGTGCGGCCGTGATGCGACTGCGCGAGCACGCACGAATCATCATCGACAGTGGGAGCACCACCGCCGCCATGATCCCCGAGCTGGGCCAACAGCCCGGCCTGGTAGTGATGACCAACTCGCTGCATGTGGCCAGCGCCCTGAGTGAACTGGAGCACGAGCCGGTGCTGTTGATGACCGGCGGCACCTGGGACCCTCATTCGGACTCGTTCCAGGGCCAGGTCGCCGAGCAAGTGCTGCGTTCCTACGATTTTGACCAGTTGTTTATCGGTGCTGACGGCATCGACCTGGAGCGCGGCACCACCACCTTCAACGAGTTACTGGGCCTGAGCCGGGTCATGGCCGAGGTCGCCCGCGAAGTGGTGGTCATGGTCGAGTCCGATAAGATCGGCCGCAAGATCCCCAACCTGGAACTGCCTTGGAGCAGCGTCCATACCCTTATTACCGATGATCGCCTGCCGCTTGAGGCCCGCGACCAGATTCAAGCCCGCGGCATTACGCTGATTTGCGCGGCAGTCATCTAGGAGAGAAACCATGTGTGGAATTGTTGGCGCAGTCGCTGAACGCAACGTCACTGCCATTTTGCTAGAAGGCCTCAAACGCCTGGAATATCGCGGCTACGACAGCGCCGGTGTGGCGCTCTTCACCAACGCCGGCAAGCTGGAACGCATGCGTCGTCCGGGCAAGGTCAGTGAGCTGGAGCACGCTCTGGCTGGTGAGCCGCTGGTAGGCCGTCTGGGCATCGCCCACACCCGTTGGGCCACCCACGGTGCGCCGTGCGAACGCAATGCCCACCCACATTTCTCCGGTGACCTGGCGGTTGTTCACAATGGCATCATCGAAAACCACGAAGTGCTGCGTGAACAGCTCAAGGCTCTTGGCTATGTCTTCACCTCGGACACCGACACCGAAGTCATCGCCCACCTGCTGAACCACAAGCTCAAGGACCACAGCGACCTGACCGTAGCCCTCAAGGCCACCGTCAAGGAATTGCATGGTGCCTACGGTTTGGCCGTGATCAGCGCCAGTCAGCCGGACCGCCTGGTCGCCGCCCGCAGTGGCAGCCCGTTGGTGATTGGTCTTGGCCTGGGTGAGAACTTCCTCGCCTCCGACCAATTGGCCCTGCGTCAGGTTACCGACCGCTTCATGTACCTGGAAGAAGGCGACATCGCCGAGATCCGCCGTGAAAGCGTGCAAATCTGGGACGTCGACGGCCGCACCGTCGAGCGCGAAGCTGTGCAGTACCGCGATGGTGCCGAAGCGGCTGATAAAGGCGAGTTCCGCCACTTCATGCTCAAGGAAATCCATGAGCAACCGTCCGTGGTGCAACGCACCCTGGAAGGCCGCCTGAGCCAGAACCAGGTACTGGTCAATGCCTTCGGCCCGCAAGCGGCCGAGCTGTTCGCCAAAGTGCGCAACGTGCAGATCGTTGCCTGTGGTACCAGCTACCACGCCGGTATGGTTGCCCGTTACTGGCTGGAAGAGCTGGCCGGCATCCCGTGCCAGGTCGAAGTGGCCAGCGAGTTCCGCTACCGCAAGGTGGTGGTGCAGCCGGACACGCTGTTTGTGACCATCTCCCAGTCCGGCGAAACCGCCGACACCCTGGCTGCGTTGCGCAATGCCAAAGAACTCGGCTTCCTGGGCAGCCTGGCGATCTGCAACGTCAGCATCAGCTCCCTGGTGCGCGAATCCGACCTGACCCTGCTGACCCAGGCCGGTCGTGAAATCGGTGTGGCGTCGACCAAAGCCTTCACCACCCAATTGGTGGGTCTGCTATTGCTGACTCTGTCCCTGGGCCAAGTGCGCGGCACTCTCGCTGAAGGCGTTGAAGCCACCCTGGTGGAAGAATTGCGCCGTCTGCCGACTCGCCTGGGTGAAGCCCTGGCGATGGACAGCACCGTGGAAAAAGTCGCCGAACTGTTTGCCGACAAGAACCACACCCTGTTCCTTGGCCGTGGCGCGCAGTACCCCGTGGCGATGGAAGGCTCCCTGAAACTCAAGGAGATTTCCTATATCCACGCCGAAGCCTACCCGGCCGGTGAACTGAAACACGGCCCGTTGGCCCTGGTGGATGACGACATGCCTGTTGTCACCGTCGCACCGAACAACGAACTGTTGGAGAAGCTCAAGTCCAACCTGCAGGAAGTCCGCGCCCGTGGCGGTCAACTGATCGTGTTCGCTGACGAAAAGGCCGGCATGACCAATGGTGAAGGCACCCACGTCATCAACATGCCGCACATCCACGACACCTTGTCGCCGATCCTCTACACCATTCCGCTGCAACTGCTGTCGTACTACGTCGCGGTGCTCAAGGGCACGGACGTTGACCAGCCGCGTAACCTGGCGAAATCGGTGACGGTGGAATAAGCCTTTAAAAGCGTGCAGATACATAGATAAAACCCCCGATATTCGGGGGTTTTTCTTTTGTGCAGTGGTTTTATTCATCAGGTCGCTAAGGCGTGATTGGTACATGACCCTGCAACGGGTCTTGCGGGCGCTGATGGTGAGCGCTCTCAAGACCCAATCACCCTAAGGCACAAACTCCACCCGCAACCCGCGGCTGGCGCTGCGGCCTTGGTCATCACTGACCCGCAACCGATACTCGCCCGATTTTCCCGGCCGCCAATTCAAGGTGGTCTGGGGCGGGCCTTGACCAATCAGGGTCTGGTCGGCAAACCAGTACAGGGTTTGTGCGTCACTGGCCGCGTTGGCGCTCAGTGGAATACTTTCCTGTGGCTGGGACAGGCGCAGGTGATAGCTGACCTGCGTAAGCGGTGAGCGGATCTGCGGTGCTTCGCTCTGGTCGCCGAGGCGATTGGGCTGGCAGCTTTTCATCACGGAGGGTGGCGTGCGGCGTGGCAGCCCGGCGGCGCGGAACAACCGTTGTACATCGCTGGGCCAGAATTCGAAGACTTCTTCGCGGGTGTACTGCGGATCAAACGGTGGGCACGCGGCCTTGCCCGTGCGGGTGTCGATCAGCACCGGGCGATGCAGGTTGGAGACCCGGATCGGCGACACGCCGGGGATGTACCAAGTCTTACGGGTGCGAGGGCACCAGCGGTTGGGCAGTTCGCCGGAGGCGGCGCAGATGTCGATGCGGATCAGACCGGTAGGCGGCTTGTCCGGTTTGTCGGCCACAGTGGGCAAGGCCAGGGGCAAGGCGTCGGCGATCCGGAAGAACAGCGGCGCAGCGGTTTTCGCGCCGATAAATTCCGGGTTCGGGCGCCCGTCGAAATTGCCCACCCACACCACCAGCACATACGGCCCCACCAGGCCGGCGCTCCAGGCATCGTGAAACCCCCACGAGGTACCGGTTTTCCAGGCGGTGCGCCAACGCTTCGCAGGCAGGCCGTCCGGGCGCGGATTGCGCCGCAGCATGTCACGCACCATAAAGGTCGCTTGGGGTGTGAGTAACTGTGCCCCGGTGACCTGAGGCTGTTCCACCAAATAGCGCAGTGGCCTCAAATGCCCATCCCCCGCCAGCATTACGTACAGGCCTGCCAGTTCCTCGGGTGTCATTTCCCCGCCGCCCAGCGCCAGAGCCAGGCCGTAATGGCTTTCACCCCGCAGGCCCTTGATCCCGGCCCGTTGCAGCAAACCGTACAACGATGGTGACTTGACCTGATTGGCCAACCACACAGCCGGAATATTGCGGCTACGGATCAACGCATCGCGCGCCGTCAGTGGCCCGACAAAACTGCCGTCGAAGTTTTCCGGCTGGAAGTAGCCGAAGTTACTGGGCATGTCCTTGAGGATGCTCATGGGATGGATCACCCCTTGATCCAGCGCCAACCCATACAGAAACGGCTTGAGGGTGGACCCCGGCGACCGTCGCGCCAGCACCCCGTTGACCTGGCCATGGATGCCTGTGGATAAGTAATCCGCCGAGCCCACCAGCGCCTTGACGCTCTGGTCGCGACTGTCGATCAGGATAGCCGTGGCGTTTTCCACGCCATTGCTGCGCCGCTCGGCGATAAAGCCGGTGATCAGGCGTTCAAGCAGTTGCTGAAGTGGCAAGTTGAGGGTGCTGTTCAACTCGTTGCCAGTCTGGGAGGCCAGTAACTGTTCGCTCAGGTGCGGCGCCAGAAACGGGATCTGCTGCCGGGTGCGTGCTTCCAGCGGCAACTCCAGCAAACTGTCGTTACGCGCGTCTTGTGGATAAGTTTCGCGCCAGTCGGCCATCAACCGCAGCCGGGCGTTTTGCAGTGATGGCCCAAAGCGCGCGCGCCGTCCCGGCTGCTGGGGAATCACCGCCAGCGCCAGGGCTTCAGACAAGGACAACTGCGCCGCCGCCTTGCCGAAATAAATCCGGCTGGCCGCCTCGGCGCCTTCGATATTGCCGCCCATGGGCGCGAGATTAAGGTAGGCCTCAAGAATGTCGTGCTTGCTGTAACGGGCTTCCAGCCACAGCGCCAACACCATTTGCTGCAGCTTGCCCGGTACTTGGCGTGTGTTGAGATCCCACAATCGCCGCGCCAATTGCATGCTCAAGGTCGAACCGCCCTGACGCTGGCCGCCGCTGTAGGTCGCCATCGCCGCCCGCAGCAACGCTGGCGGATTAATTCCGGGGTGCCAGTAGAAGTTGCGGTCTTCCTTGAGCAACAGTGCTTCCACCAGCGATGGCGAAATCCGCTCCAACGGCAGCCACAGACGGTATTGGCCGTCGGCGGCCAGGGTCATGCGCAGCAGCGAGCCATCGTCGGCCAGCACCACCCGTGAAGAGGTGGCCGCTTGCTCCAGCGATGCGTGGGGCCACAAGCGCAGCCCCGCAAGGATCACTACAACCGCCAGCCCGGTCGCCAGTAGCGGTTTAAGGTTTGACGATTTCAAGCTGGCCTACTTTGCCGCGCCCTTGCAGGGTAGTTTCGTACATACCTTCGGCGTAGGCCGGTGGCGTGTTGAAGATCCCCGCGTTGGTGGCGCGCACGCGGTAGACGAAAGTGCCCACATCCCGCAGCGCAGTGCCGTACAACACCACTCGATCATCCCGCACATCGACGTAGTCCGGCTGCCAGTTGCTCAGATCAGTCTCGCCGATGGGCGCTTGCCAGGCCTCGGCTTCTTCGCTGTCTTCGCTGCTTTCCACGTACTCCGAATCGTCGCCTTCGCTTTCTTCGGAACTGGCGGCTTCAGGTTCTGGCGGCAAGTTATACACAGGCTCGACCCCCCCGGGCAGCAAGTCGACCACGGCCACTTGTTGCACCTGATCCCGATCGGTTGCCCGTAGGCGCAGACGCACCAGGAACTCATCGCCCACCGCAACCTTGCTCACCGGCTTGCCTTCCAGGTCGAGGTACTCGTGGATGATTTCCAGGCCCTTGTTGATCGGCTTGAGGGTGGTGCCCCGATCAAAACCGGCTTCGCTGAGCATGTAGAACGCTGGTGGGCCGTCGGATTTTTCCATCAACAGCTTTTGCGTGGTGCCAGGCACGGCAGCGCGCGGCGGTTGGCCGGCCATCTGCAACAGTTGTTGCTGCTTGTCTGCCAGCCAGGCGGTGGCCTTGAGGGTCATGTCGCTTTGCGCACGCTGGCCATAGTTGTCCAGGGCCCGCAGCAACAGCGCCGCCGACAGCGAGTTGTAGCGCTGTTCGTTGAGGCGCTTGCCGAGTTTATCCAGCAAGGTCGCGGGCACGTCGTCCAGCAACTCAGGGAAGTGCCGGGCGAGCAGATGCAGGTGTTCGGCGTCGTGTACCAACGGGTCGTAATACAGGCCGTCGCTGTCCCACTTATCGGTCAATGAACGCCATGGGACCTTGCGGAACAGCGCATCGGCCTGGGGATCCTGCTTGAGCAACTTGTAGCTGGCGGCCAGGTACGCGGCGCCAATGTCGTTCTGCCAGGTGTCTTTGAAGTAGCTTTCATAGCGCTCGCGGATATCGCTCAAGGCGCCGCTGACCAGAATCCCCTGACGACTCAACAGGTAACTGGCGTAGGCGCGATTACGCAATTCCGACAGGCCTTCGCTCGGGCCGTTGGCCAGGTCGGTGAGGTAGGCGTTGGAACGCACCAACACGTCTTCCGGCACCGGCAGGCCGCGTTCCTTGGCTTCGATCAGGAAGTCGGTGGCGTACAGGCTGGCGTACGGCGCTACATCCGGGTTGGCCGCCCACAAACCGAAGCCGCCGGCCTGGTTTTGCCGCTGACGAAGCATACGTACCGCGCCGCTGAAGGCCTGTTCGGCCTCAGGCGCGTTACCGCCCCAGATCAACGCCGGCATGGCCTTGGAGACCAGTTGCTCGGTGCAGGCATAGCCATAGTCATCCAGGTAATGCTTGAGACCGTTAGCCCACACCAGCGGCGAGGCGGCCACGCCCAATTGCACGTCCCGCAGCTGTGTGTACAGCTGGCGGGTGGGTTTCAGCTCTTTGCTGGCAGTGTCGAAACGACCCAGGCTCAGGGCGACCCGATGTTCGCTCAACGGCCGGATCGAGGTGGTTTCCGCCACCTGGATACGCTTGCCATCAGGCAGCACCGCGACGAAACGCAAGTCCGCCGAACCGAGGTTTTCCAGGACCTTGATCTTGAACTCGGCGACGCCTTCCTTGCGCGGTTGCAGCGCCAGCGTACTGGCCTTGTCGCCCTGGACTTGCAGGCCGTCACTGGTCTGCAATTCGAACTTCACATCCGCTGCCGCTTCGAGGTTGCTGAATACCCCGGCGCTGACGCTGAACACATCTCCCGGCGCCACAAAAGCCGGCACGTTCGGCGTGATCACCAACGGTCCACGTACTTCGGTGTTGGCTTCGCTGACGCCCACACTGTCGGCATCTACCGCCACCGCAAACAAGTGCAGCTTGCCATTGAAGCTGTCCGGCACCTGGTAATGCAGCACCGTTTCACCGGCCGGCAGATCCACCAGTCCTGACCACCAGGCCACAGGCGGCTGGTGTTTACGTTTGAATGGATTCAGGTGTGAGGCCAAGGCGTTTTCCGTATCGCCTCCTGGCGCTGCACCACTGAGCAGGCGGCTGAATTCCGGCAGGATCAGGTCAAGAATCTGACTGGTACCGACTTCCAGTGCGCGTTTCTGGAAGAAGAAGCCCAGCGGGTCCGGCGTCTGGTAGCGCGCCACCTGCAGGATGCCTTCGTCCACCGCGTAGATCACCGCACGGGAAGGGCGGTCGGTGTTGACCTTGATGTCCAGGGTCTGCCCCGGCTCGATCTTCGCTGGGCCTTCGACTTTCAAGGCCATGCGCCGCGCATCCAGGTTGATGCTGAATGGCACCACGCCGTAGGACAGCGGGCTCATATAGACCTCGGACGAACCCATGTCCCGCACAAACTGCACGTTGACGTAGGCATTGCCCTCAAGCCCTGCCGGCACCCGAATGTGTTGCACGCTGTTGGTGCTGTCGGCCTTGAACCACTGTTGGGTGTAGACCTTGTCCCGCTCGATGGTGATCAACCCGGCGCCGGTGTACGGCGCGCGGATGCTGATGGCGATCTCATCGCCAGTGGCGTAGCTGCGTTTATCCAGGCGCAGTTGCAGCTCGGCGTTGCGCTCCAGGGAGCGCGAGGTGTTGCCACGGCCAGCGATGCTGTAATCGATCTGGTTCAGCAGGTTGCCGTTGGCATCTTTGAGTTGCAGGGTGAAATCGCCAGGGGTGGACGTGTTCAGCGCCTGTTTGGCGCCTTCTTTGGTCATCACCACAGGCGAGGCCGGCTGGCTGATGTTCTTGATCCGCGACTCGTACTTGTAGGTGCCGTTGGATTGTTTCACCAGCACCGAGACATAACGATGCTCGACCACTTCACTGGTCAGGCCGTCCACCGCCATTGGCGTGAGGTCGGGCGCTACGGCCAGCCATTGCACCTGACGTGGCGCGTCCTTGGCAACGAACGACAGCGAATCCTGACTCTTCACACCCACGAGATACGGTGCCGACGACACCAACAACGCGCTTTGCGCGGCGACGTTGCGCCCGCCCTCGGCTTCGAACACCTGGGTCATGACCTGCAGACGGTAGGTGCTGTTGGCGTAGCGTTGCAGGTTAAGGTCGAGTACGGCCTGGCCGTTGTCGTCGACGGTGGTTTCGGCCAGGTCTTCGGAGTTGGCCTCTTCCAGTGAGTCATTGAGGCGGAAGCGGTAATCAGGGTAGCGATCGAAGGCCGCGAGCGTCGGGCTCAGGGACATTTTTGCGGTGACACGCCGGCCAGACGCCGGGGCGCCGAACAGGTGCATCGCAGTGACCTTGGCCACCACTTGGTCCGGAGGGATCCAGCCTTGCACAGGCGTGTCGTGCAGGCTCAGGCTGACTTTCATGCGGTCTGGTTCAAAGTCGCGGACTTTGAAGCTGACACTGCCCAGGTCAGTACGAGTCTGTTTCTCGCCGATCAATTGCAGAGTGGCCGTGTAATCACCGGCAGGGGCGACTTCACTGCTGGGGAAATCAAAGGTTTCAAAGCCGCTGGTGGAGAGCTTCAGGGGTTGGCGAATCACTTCCAGCCCGCGTGGGTCGGTGATTTGCAGTTCAACCGGCAAGCCTTGCAGGTCGCCTTTCCAATTGCCACTGCGCACGATCATGCCCAGGTGTGCGGTTTCGCCCGGCCGGTACAGGCCGCGATCGGTAAACAGGTAGGCGCTGAGGCGATTAATCGCCCCGTCTTCTTCCAGGCCTCCGACGTCAAAACGAGAAAGATCCAACTGTTGGGACTGGCGGGCAATGGGCAGGAAGGATTGGTCGTTACCGCGGCTGACCACATACATCAGTGGCGTTTTCTCACGGCGCAGTTCATCCAGCTTGGCGAAGTGGGCGTGGCCCTCGGCGTCGGTGTGACCACTGCCGACCGGCAAACCATTGCGGCCGATGATATCGACCTGGGCGTCGGCGACAGGCGAGCCGTTGCCAATGGACTGCACGTACACGTCATGGCTGCCGTCGCTGGAGCGCTTGGCGATGATCCCAAGGTCAGTGACCACGATAAAACGCAGGTCGCTGGTACTGTTACGGGAATAGTCGAAGGTGTATTCGGCCGGGTCGTCCTGGGGGCTTAGCTTGAGGACGAATATGCCTCGGCGACCGCCGTTGGCGGTGAGGTAGCTGCTCAGGTCGACGTTGTCGTAGAGGGTTTTCGACGGGTCGGCAGCCGACAGTGGAATATCCAGGGACTGACGTTCCACCATCCGGTCGAAGTAGTCGTTGGAGAAATTCGGCCGGGCAAAACTGCCACTGCTCTGGTCCACCAAATGCTGCAGTTGGTTAGGCAGCACGCGGGCGATTTCCACGTGGGCGCCCGGAACACCACGGGCCATAAAGCCCAGGCGTTTTTCGCCGTTGAGGCTGAGCAAGGCGCCGTCAGACAGGAACTGCAAGGTGCGCGGGTAAGCCGGCATGCTGATCAGGGAGGCGGTTGGATTTTTCGCCAGGTAGCCGCCGATGGCTTCCAGGTTGGCCGGTACCCGCACATACAGGGCACGACCGGCCGGGGCCTTGAACTTGAAGGCGTGCAGGGTATTGAGGGGCTCGACGCTGGGAACGTGGGTCAGCTTGACGGGCGTACTGCGGGCCAGCAGCTTGTCGTCGATATCCTTGGTGTTCCAGGGCTGAGTATCGTCCTGGGCTTTTTCCGGCAACAACCAGGCCTGGACTTTAGTGGCGATGGTCTCATCGGCCACCGCACTGGAGCTGCTGAACATCATCACCGGCTCGGGCTCGCCGCGCTCGTTGTCGACAAAGCTGACTTCAGCACCGGTAAAGGTCAGGCGATAGCGCCCGGGTACGGTGACTTCCGCCAGCAGCGGCGCAGAGCTGGCGTTGCCGCCGTCGCGCGCTTTGATGCCTTCGTCGATCTTGGCGCTGACCGGGGTGCTTTCCAACGGCGTCGCCAGCGCGGCGGAGCGCACATAGGCATTGAGTTTGGTGTCGTCGAAGGTGATTTCCGGGAGGTTCGGCAGTTGGGCGTCGCGATAGGCCAGGCCCTTGCCGAGGACCACCGAAACGCGTTTGCGCAGGCTGTCTTCATCCACCGGGTGGGAAAAGCGGAAGGTCGCCACCAGCTGTTTCAGGGTCGGGTTGGCCGGGTCTTGATACAGCTCGTTTTGCGCCAGTTTGGCGTGGAACGGTTGGGTGGAGAATTGGGCGCTGTATTGGTCGAGCAAGACACCGCCCGCCAGCAGGTCGTTCTTGGCCAGATCGATGCTGTAGTGGGCGTCGATGGGCCAGTCTTTATCCGGGGCGAACAACAGCGTGCGGTCATCGGTCCAGCGCCACGTGCCCTGGATAGCGGGTTTGATCACGATGCCCTGGCTGACCGTCTTGCCGATGTTTTGCAGCGGCGCCACTGACTCGGCGAAGCGCACTTGCAAGTTATCCACAACCGGTGGTTGTTGGGTGTAGTCGGTCAGGTTCGGCTTATGCAGCGAATAACCCACGGTGTGGGGCTGCGGCAGGTTGGAGTACCAGTGCCAGCCGTAGAAGCCAGCGGCCGCCAACAACACCAGGCCCAGCACGCCGCCGGCGGCCTGACGCGGGTGGGCACCAGCCTGGTGGCCGACGCTGACCAACCCATTGCCAACGGCTTTCAGCCAGCGTGGCGGCTGCCATTGGCCGAACAGGCTGCGCAGCAACCATCGGACGGCGCCGAACAGAACACTCACCACTGAAATTAATGCACCGAAAAGTCGGCGACTGGTCGTTTTGAACGAGTCAAACATGGTGAGCATCCCTGGCTATGTGCGGCATATCTTACACGCGTCTTTGATACAAAAGATGACGTAGATACACCGCGCAGCCAGTGTTTTTTGCGGTTATGCGACTCAGGCTGGCTGGAGGAAGGTTAGACGGACAGCAAAGGCGATCAACAGGCTGCTTTGCGATTCAGACGGTGAAGATGCCGGGGTACATCCCCGGCTGAAGGTTGCTTTATTGAGGGTGCAGGCAATCCAGCGATCTATCCACCATCACCTTGGCCATTTCTACCAGGTGCATCGCTGCTCGGGATGAGCCGCTCAATTGATCAGCGGATTCGCAAGCCACTGCGCAGTTGAGCAGCGCGGAGGCATGGGCGAGGGCATCTTCGAAGCTGAGTTCAGGGTGAGGGATAAAGAAGGCGAAAGGTGGGGCGGGCGTTACTTTGACCATTGCGATAACTCCAATGTAGGCGATTGGAGCTGCCAGTAGTCGCGACTAAACGATGGGTGGCAGCTGTACGCAGGTTAGTCGACCGGAACATTGGGAACCCGGCGCACCCGAAGATGCCCTGCGCACAGCCACCATAAAGCGTTGGCGGAAAAAAACGCCAGGCTTGCGATGGCGCTTGTGCGCCCAATGTAAATGCTTTCCGAGCGACTAAACCCGGTCACTGAATTGACAGTGACGGGCGCAGACTAGACGCCGAAAAGGCAGGGCACAAGCGCTGGGGATTCTCTCGGAAATGTCCTTCGAAGGAAAGGGAAGGGGCGTTCAGCGGGGTAGTTTCAGACGTTATCGCGTTTAAGTCGGTGAGAGCTTGCCACCACTTTTTACTTGTCTTGCGTATTCAATGAGCGATGTCTTTTCGTAGCCGTAAAAGCTCAAATCAGATGTGAAAATAAATCGGAAAAATAAATCTGATTAAATGCCATTAAGCGTCTTATCGTCCAGCTACCATTGGCCAATATTTAGAGTGTCAATTGTAAAAAAATCGGAAAAGGTCCCCGAGCGGATTTCAAAACATTCTCTGGGCTTCACAACCGAGTGGCGAGCGATCAACTGACAACGTTGATCGAGATGGGGGTGGTCGAAGCACCTTCAGCGAAGTCGCGTTCTGTCTTTCCCGGGCTGCCTGTGTGGTTCGCGCAATTGATATTTCCGGATCTGCACAGGCGTTTCCATTGAGGCCCAACAGGCACTGATCGTTCCCACTGGAAGGGAACGATCAGTGAGGCAGATCAGGTCCACCAATACCGCACGAGATGAAAGAATATCGGCGCGGCAAAACACACCGAATCCAGCCGATCGAGCATCCCGCCGTGGCCTTCGATCATGTGCCCCCAATCCTTCACCCCGCGGTCGCGCTTGATTGCCGACATCACAATCCCGCCGGCAAACCCCAGCAGATTGATCAACAGCGCAATCAAGAACGACTGCCACGGGTTGAACGGGGTGGTCCACCACAGCGCCGCGCCGATCAGCGATGACAGCAGGATCCCGCCGACAAAGCCTTCCACGGTTTTCGACGGCGACAGGTTGGGCGCAATCTTGTGTTTGCCGAACAGCTTGCCGCACACGTACTGCAACACGTCCGACAGCTGCACCACGATCACCAGGTAGGCGATCAGCAGCAGGTTGCGACCTTCATAGCCGACGATATCCAGGGTGAGCAGCGCCGGTACGAAGGACACGCAGAACACCGCGATCATCAAGCCCCATTGGACCTTAGACGCGCGTTCCAGGAAGTGCGTGCTGTCACCGCCCAACGAGGCCAGGATCGGCAGCAGCAGGAACACGTAGACCGGAATGAAGATCGAGAACAGCCCGTACCAGTCGAAGTAGATCAGCAGGTATTGCAGCGGCAAGGCCAGGTAGAACGCGGCCACCAGTGCCGGGTAATCGCTGCGTCGGGTTGGCGTGAGGGTAAGAAATTCCCGCAGTGCGTAGAACGACACCGCGTAGAACAGCAGGATCACCGCACCGGTGCCGAGCCAGAAGGCAATACCGATTAGCACCACCATCACCCACCAGGCGTTGATGCGGGCGTTGAGGTTGTCGATCACCGCATTCGGGGTGCCACGTGTACGCAACTTGAGGATCAGACCGATCAGCGAGGCCAGCACCAGAATCGCGCCGATCCCGCCGAACAACATCAAGGTTTGGCTATTCATGTCAGGAATGCTCCGGGGCGAGGGCGAGCAAGGCGTCGCGGGTACGGGCGAGGAACAAGGCTTTGTCTTCTCCGTCTTCCAGTTGCAGCGGCACGCCGAAGCTGGTGGTGCACAGCAACGGCAGCGGCAGGACGCGGCCCTTGGGCATGACGCGGTTGAGGTTGGCGATCCACACCGGGATCAACTCAGCCTGTGGGTAACTTTTCGCCAGGTGATACAGGCCACTCTTGAACGGCAGCAGGCCGTCTTCCAGGTTGCGTGTCCCTTCCGGGAAGATGATCAGCGAGTCGCCGCCTTCCAGTGCAGCGAGCATGGGCGCTAAAGGGTTATCCACAGGGTCCTTGCGCTCTCGGTCGATCAGTACGCCGTTGAACACGCGGCTGATGATGTAGCGACGCAGGGCGCTCTTGTTCCAGTAGTCGCTGCCGGCCACCGGGCGCGTGAATTTGCGCAGGTGCTGCGGTAACGATGCCCAGAGCAACACGAAGTCGCCATGGCTGCTGTGGTTGGCAAAATAGATGCGTTGCACCGGGACCGGCGCGCAACCGAGCCATAGGCTGCGGGCGCCGGTGACGGTGCGGGCCATGGAGGTAATCAGGGTGGCGACCACGGGTTCGAACATAAGGATTCCTTATCCAGCGAAGGGCAGCCAGGGGCTGGCCAGGATGACGGCCAATGTGAGCAGCACTTGCGCGGCCAGCAGGTACACTTGCTTGCGCAATAGTTTGAGGGCGCCACGACGGCGCTCGGTCCAGGGCCGAGCGGCGCGGCTGGCCGGTTGCAGGCCGAGGCTTTGCAGGGTTTGGTCGAGGTCGGGTGTGCGGTCTTTATTACGGGCCAGCAGCGCGAACAGGTCGGCGTCAAAGGCCACCCGCAACGCCCAGTACTTTTGCAGCAGGCCGAGAATAATCATCCACAGGCTCAAAATCAGGCAGATCGGCGTGACGGTGGCCATCAACAACTGAGCCAGGCCGAACAATACGCCGAGTAATGTCAGACCTGTGGATAACTGATCCAGCGAACGACCCCGGCGCAGCAGGCTGGCGACGACCTGTAATTCCATGTCAGCGCGCATAAGACAGGCCCTCCAAGGCTTCACGATGGGCAGGATGCAGAACCACCTGGGCGCGTGCTGTACGAATCATGGCCACGGCCTCCTCGACAGTGGCCGCACGACCGCTATTTAACAACCACGCGGCGACGGCGGTGGCGCTGCGGGAGTAACCCAGGGCGCAACACACCAGAAGCGGCCCGTGTTGGCGCAGGCGTTCGATGGCTTGCGCCGCATCCAGGCATTGCGCGGTAGTGGGGGCGGTCAGGTCCAGGACGGGCACGCTGTAATAGGCTCGGCCCTGTGGATCAAGGGGCAGCTCGGCGCAGAGATCGACAATGGCCTTGAACGAACCCAGCTCGCTGCCTGTGGGAATCCGCCCCAGCCAAACGTTATCCACAACCTGATCGGGCTGTGGATGTTTGCGCGTCCACAGCCGTGAATTGACCCAGGCAGCAGCCAGATAAGGCGCAAACAGCCAGCGCGCCGCCGGGCTGAGTTGTCCATCGGCGCGTTTCTGAAAGCCCGAAGCGCCCAGTACCAAATAACTCGCCTTCACCAACCCCAGGGAAACCGCCGGCCACAGTAGCCACAGCCAGCCGCCACCCAGTACAAACGCCAGGATCACCAACGCCAAAGACCCAACGCCATAACGCAAGCCCAGCCGCCAACGCTGCGGGTCTCGCGTGAGCCGCGCACTCAACAGTGGGCTCGGGTGTTCCAGTGGCCATAGCCACACGCACAACCAGCCCAACAGAGCCCCTGTGGGTAAGTCGATAAAGTGGTGTTGATAAGTGCTCAGCACTGAAATACCGATCAGGGCAAACCAGCCGTGGACCAGCCAGCGCCACAGGCCTTGGGTATGCCGTTGGAACATTATCCACAGCACCACGAGCAGGGCGATATGCAGCGAAGGCGCCTGATTGAACGGCTTGTCGAAGCCCGCGAGCACGGCAAACAGCCAGCCGAACACGCCGTCCAGTTCCGGCCGCTCAAAGGTGAAGCGCAACGGCCAGATCAGGAAGCAACTGACCGCAACCACTTGGGCCGTCAGCAGGCGCAGGGCGTGTTGTTTCAGCTCATGGCGAGTAGAGGGCAGCAGCAGGGAGAAGCCGTAGAGCAGATCAATCGACCAGTAGGGGACGATGGTCCAGGCCCAGAACGGGATATGGGTTTCCCAGCCAAACACCATCGTGCCGACATCGCTGCGTTGGCTGGTGACCCACGTGGCAAACCCATAGGTGCTGAAAAACAGCGGTGCCAACAGCAGCAGCCACAGCACCGCCGGTTTTAACAGGCCCGGTTCGCGCATGGTCAGATCTTCTGTGCCAGAGACACGCTGAAAATGCCCCATTCATCTACTCGTTGGGTGATCTTGCGAAAACCTGCGGCTTCCACCAGTTGATCCATTTCCGCCTGGGTGCGCCGACGCATCACCCAAGCCTGGCCCTGACGATGACTGGTGAGGGCGCGCGCGATCAATTCCAGCTGCGGGTGCCACGGTTGGCCGGTGTAGACCAGGTAACCGCCGGGCTCCACCGCTTCGGCCAGCCCGGCCAGCGAACCGCCGACCATGGCGTTATCCGCGAACAATTCATACAGGCCAGACACTACCGCCAAGGTTGGCTTGGGCTCCAGCGCCGCAAGGTCTGCGCGGTCAAAGGCATCGCCTTTGACGAACTGGGCGATGTCGCCCAGGCCTTTCTCACGAATCAGTGCGCCACCGTCGCGCACATTAATATCGCTGTAGTCGCGCAGCAGGATCGATTCCGGCAGCGGTGTAACACCCTGCAAGGCTTCCAGAATGTAGCGGCCATGGCCGGCGGCGATGTCGACGATCCGCACCTCGCGGCCTTCAGCACGCAGTTTGGCCATGGTCAGGCGCAGCAGCTCTTCGACATTCAACTTGCGCTGACGAATGCCGCGCCAGCCGATGGAGTTCAGGTAGTTGGTGTCGATCATCCGCCCCAGTGCGCCCTTGCCGGTGGGCGTGTTGCGGTACACATAGTCCAGGGTACTGCCGGAGTCGAAGCCGGTGTCGAAGCCCAGCTTCACCCCATCCGACAGTTTGCTGCCCAGGCCCATGCTGGCGCGGGTCATGCGCCAGTACAGGTCACGCAGCGAGTTGTGGGGCAGCGGCGCGGCGAGGGATTCGGATTCGGCGCAGGTCAGGCCGATCTTGTCGGCGTCCAGCAGTGAGGCGCGGTCCAGCGGGTGTTCGAAGTTCTGCAGGATAAAGCGCTTGGCGCTGCTCAAGGCTACGGCGCGGTCACGTTCACCCAAGGTGTCGTGAAAGAAGCCGGGGAGGATGTGCATCTCTTTTTTCAGGCTGCCGAGGCGGTCGAAGAACTGCTGCTGCGGTTTGCGGTGGACCACAAAGTCCGAGCCGGAAACCAGTAACTGGGTCGGCACCTGAATCGCCTGGGCATCGGCTACCACTCGGTCAGCGGCTTCATACAGGCCCAACAACACATTCACCGAAATCGCCTTGGTGATCAGCGGATCGCTGTCGTAGGACGCCACGCGTTCCGGGTCATGGCTGAGGAGCTTGGCCTTGACGTAGCTGTTGACGAAAAAGTTGCCGCGAAACCTGCGCATCAGCGCCAGGCCAGACCGGGCGAAAGGCACGTAGAGCTTGACCTTGAAGGCCGGCGAGGCGAGCACCAGGGAGCGGATTTTCGGTGCGTAATCATGGACCCACGTTGCCGCGATCACCGCGCCCACGCTTTGGGCGATGACGGCGAGGTTTTCTTCCTCGATGGCATAGGTGGCGTGGATGTGGTCACAGAAGGTCTGCACGTCCCGGGCGCTGGTGGCGAAGCTCGGGCTGTCGCCACGCTCACCTGGGGATTGGCCGTGGCCGCGGGCGTCCCAGGCGAAGAAGTCGAACTGCGGCAGGTCCAATTCATCCACCAGGTGGGCGATGCGCCCAGAGTGTTCATGGCCGCGATGGAACAGCAGGATCGCCTTGCGCGGCGTTCCGTCTGTCGCTGCAGTGGCGGGCCAGTGACGGTAGAAAAGCTCCACACCGTCATGGGTGCTGAAGGTGTGTTCTTGCTGTTCGCGCATCGCAAAATCCTTATGCAGAAGGAGAGGTCGATTCTTCTTTCAAGCCTTGGCGTACACGGTTGACTAAGGTATAGGCCAACAACGCAGCGACGAGCCACATGACCGCGTCGACCCAAACGGCACCGAGCCAGCCGAGCGCAACGCCGGTGGCCAGTACGCCGAGGACAAACGCCCGGTCACTTTTGCCCATGGGGCCGTCATAGCGCCGCGAAGCGCCCACCATCGGCCCAAGTACGCCGGCGTACTCGCTGAACACCGCCAGCAAGGCCACCAGCAGCACCGGTGCCAGGCTCACACCAGGGATCAGTGCAAATGGCAGGATCAGCGCGCTGTCGGCGATCACATCACAGAGTTCGTTGAGGTAGGCGCCGAGTCGCGACTGCTGGCCGAATTCCCGGGCGAGCATGCCGTCGATGGCGTTGAGGGCCATGCGCAGGATCATCCACAAAGGGATCAGCGCAAAGAGCCACAGGTGCTGGGCAAAGCTGGCAATCAGCAAACCCACCAGCAAGGAAATGACCCCGGCCAGCACGGTGATCTGGTTGGCAGTGGTGCCGTTGTCGTAGAGGCGCTGGACCAATGGCCGCAGCAGGTTTTGAAAACGCGGTTTGAGTTGATAGATCGAAATCATGAAGGTGGCGCTTCCTTGTCCGTTGACCCGCGAAACACTTTTTCCGGAGTGTGACGACTTATCACGGCGGACACTAGTGATGGCTCGTGTTTATAGGGGTTTTGCCGTTCTTCATGTGCAATCAAACAAAAATTTCACGCTATGTGTTATATGGTAACGAATTGTGTACAAGCGGACGTGTGTGGATGCGAGTGGATCTAGAAGCTGAAGGCGCTGCCGTCGACGGGTTGCCGCGTTTTCAGCAAGGGATGTTTCATGCCCGGCGTTTGCGTCAGGCCGGTATCGGCCTGACGGCACTGGCCATCAGCGGCTGGGTGCTGGCGCTGTTCGTGGCGTTGTTTGCGCCGCTGTCGATCTGGCCGGTGATGCTTATCAACTGTTCCTCGGCATTGCTGGTGCTGGTGGCCGGGTTGCAATCCGCCTGGTGGGTGGCCGACTGGCGGGCCCAAGCCTTGGAAGGGGCGACAGCGCCACTGATTGACTCGCCGGTGACCGTGGAAGATCCCGGTTGGTACGACCGACTGCTTGGCCGCATCAGCAGCGGTTGGGGTGACCTGCTGGTGCAGATCGGTGCGCCGGTCCTGTGGCTGTGCGGCTGGTCCCTGTTGGCATTGGCCAGCATTGTCGAATTCTGGAACCTGGCATTACCTCCCGCCGCAGTCGGCCAGGCCGCGAGTGTCGGTGCGGCGGTTGCGTTGCTGCTGGCTTTTGGTTTGTTGGTATTTGAGCGACGCCTGGCTCAGGAAAGCACCGCCCAGTGGCCGGAAGCCGGGCAACTGGCGCAGTTGAGCCGGGTGGCGATCATCTGCCTGGTGGTCAGTGCAATCTGTCTGTTATTTGCCGGTGAAGAATCCATCTGGCCACTGCGCCTCGCGGTGTTGATCGGCTTGCTGCCGGCACTGGTGGCGCTGGAGTTTCTGCTGCGGGGCGTGCTGTCGCTGTTCAGCCCGCGCCAGGAACGCCTGGAACCTCGGTTGATGGCGCAAAGCTTTATTGCCGACATGCTGCGCTGGCCGCCGCAACCCTTGCTCGCCTTGCAGCACGAATTGCACAACCGTTTTGGCATCGACCTGCGGCAGATCTGGGCGTTTACCTACATGCGCCGGGCGTTTCTGCCGGTGTTGGTGGTGGTGCTGGCGGTGGGCTGGTTGCTCACTGGCGTGCATGAAGTTGCGCTGCAAGGCCGTGGGATTTATGAGCGATTTGGCAAACCGGTGGAGGTCTTCGGGCCGGGCTTGCATGTGGGTTTGCCTTGGCCGTTGGGTCGGGTGCTGAGCGTGGAAAATGGCGTGGTTCACGAGTTGGCCACCAGCGTCGGTGAAACGGCCACCACCGAGTTGGCGCCCGCCGAGGGCCCGGCACCGTTGATTGCCAACCGCCTGTGGGACGCCAGCCATGTAAATGACAAATCCCAGGTGATCGCCAGCAGCAGTGGCGACAAGCAGAGCTTCCAGATCGTCAACATGGACGTGCGCTTCGTCTACCGTATCGGCCTGACCGATCAGGCCGCGCTCGCCGCGACCTACAACAGTGCCGATGTGCCCACGCTGATCCGCAGCACCGCCAGCCGCATCCTCGTGCATGACTTTGCCTCGCGCACCCTCGATGAATTGCTGGGTGAACAGCGCACCGGTCTCGCCGATGAAATAGGCCAGGCCGTGCAAACCGATTTGCAGAAACTCGACAGCGGCGTGGAAATCCTTGCCACGGTGGTGGAAGCCATTCACCCGCCTGCCGGTGCAGCCAACGCTTACCACGGCGTACAGGCGGCGCAGATTGGCGCTCAGGCGTTGATTTCTCGTGAGCGCGGTGCGGCCAGCGAGCAAACCAACCAGGCACAGTTGCAAGCCAGTACCGCCCGCGATTTGGCTCAGGCCACAGCCCATGAGGTCAACGCAGGTGCCCAAGCGGCGGATCTGCGCTTTGCTGCTGAACAAAAGGCCTACGCCAATGCCGGCCAGGCGTTTGTGCTGGAGCAGTACCTCAGCCAACTGAGCCAGGGCCTGGCCCATGCCAAGTTGCTTATTCTTGATCATCGTCTGGGGGGCAGCAGTGCACCGACGATTGATCTGCGTTCTTTTACTTTGCCGGCCGACCCTTCGGTGCCGCGTAAAGCCGTTCAATAAGGAGTCTGTCTGTTGAGCGCTCATTCTCACGATCATGGTCACCACCACGGCCACCACCATCATCACCATCACGATGAAGAGCAGGAAGCCGGCCCGTTCCCATGGCGCCGCATGGCCTGGGCGGTGTTGCTGGTGCTGTTTGCTGTCGCTGCCGCGAGCCTGGTGCAGGTGCGCTCCGGCGAAGCCACGGTGATCACCCGCTTTGGCAATCCTGCGCGGGTACTGTTGGATCCGGGGCTTGGCTGGCGCTGGCCGGCGCCGTTCGAAGCGGCGATCCCGGTGGATTTGCGCTTGCGTACTACCTCCAGCGGCTTGCAGGACGTGGGTACGCGGGATGGCTTGCGGATCATCGTGCAGGCCTATGTGGCCTGGCAGGTCCAGGGCGATGCCGACAACGTGAAACGTTTTATGCGTGCGGTGCAGAACCAGCCGGACGAAGCGGCACGGCAGATTCGTACTTTTGTCGGCTCGGCCCTGGAAACCACGGCCAGCAGTTTTGACCTGGCCAACCTGGTGAACACCGATGCCAACCAGGTGCATATCGCCGACTTCGAGGCGCAATTGCGCCAGCAGATTGATCAACAATTGCTCACCACCTACGGCGTGCGCGTGGTGCAGGTGGGTATCGAACGGCTGACCTTGCCTTCGGTGACGCTGGCGGCCACCGTCGACCGCATGCGTGCCGAGCGCGAAACCATTGCCACCGAGCGCACCGCCGTCGGCAAACGTGAAGCGGCGCAGATTCGCTCCGCCGCCGAGCGGGATGCGCGAATCGTTCAGGCCGATGCCACGGTGAAAGCTGCCGATATCGAAGCCCAATCCCGCGTCGAAGCGGCGCAAATTTATGGCCGGGCCTATGCAGGAAATCCACAGTTGTACAACTTGCTGCGCTCCCTCGACACCCTGGGCACCGTGGTGACGCCGGGCACCAAAATCATCTTGCGCACTGACGCTGCGCCGTTCCGTGCGTTGGTGGACGGACCCAAGGACGTTCAGCCATGAGTGAGGCGTCCAAAGACCCGGACAACCTCGACAGCCCGTGGATCCAGGCCGGGCGCCTGACTTTCCTCGCGCTGTACGCGGTGACCGTGCTGGCGGCGCTGGCCTGGGTATTTTCCAATGTGCGGCAGATCGACCCGCAGAACCGTGCCGTGGTGTTGCACTTCGGTGCGCTGGACCGGATTCAGAATGCGGGGCTGTTGTTGGCCTGGCCGCGTCCGTTCGAGCAAGTCGTGCTTTTGCCGGCGGCCGACCGCGTGATCGAGCGTCGGGTGGAAAACCTGCTGCGCTCCGATGCCGCGATCCAGGCCGACCGCGTGGCCAGTCTGGCCACGCCCTTGAGTGATGCATTGGCCGGCTCTGGCTATCTGCTGACCGGCGATGCCGGCGTGGTGCAACTGGATGTGCGGGTGTTCTACAAGGTGACCGAGCCTTACGCCTTTGTGTTGCAGGGTGATCATGTGTTGCCGGCGCTGGATCGGTTGGTCACCCGAAGCGCCGTGGCCCTGACAGCAGCGCGGGACCTGGACACCATTCTGGTCGCTCGCCCCGAGCTGATCGGCGCCGACAACCAGGCCGCCGAGCGTCGCGAACGCCTGCGCGGTGATCTGGTGCAAGGCATCAATCAGCGCCTGGTGGACTTGGCATCTACCGGCCTGGGTTTGGGCATCGAAGTCACTCGGGTTGATGTGCAATCGAGCCTGCCGAGCCCGGCGGTAAATGCGTTCAACGCGGTACTGACCGCCAGCCAGCAAGCCGATAAGGCCGTGGCCAATGCCCGCACCGACGCCGAGAAATTGACCCAGGGCGCCACCCAGGACGCCGACCGCCTGGTGCAAGTGGCTCACGCCCAAGCCAGCGAGCGCCTGGCCAATGCTCAGGCACAAACCGCCACCGTCGCCAGCCTGGCCCAGGTGAAAGACCCTGGCCTGTTGCTGCGCCTGTACCGCGAACGCTTGCCGAAGATCCTCGGTCAGGCCGGCTCGGTGACCACGGTCGACCCTAAAGACGATTCCCGCCTGATTATTCAAGGAGCTGAACAATGACTGCTCATGCAGCTCCCATGCTGACGTCGGCCGAACAACGCAGCGCTGCCCGCCAATTGACCTTGGCCATGCTGGCCCTCGGCTTGCTCGCATTGGGCCTGGTCTGGCGCTGGCTGTCCCCGGATCAAACCGGCGTCAGCCAATTGTTGCTGGGCGTCGCCTCGTTACTGGTGGCCGTACCGGTGATGCGTTCGGCTTGGTACAGCCTGCGTTACCCGAGCCTGCATGGCATCACTGACCAATTGATCGCTCTGGCGATGTTGGGTGCCTGGGCCACCGGTGACCTGCTGACCGCCGCCTTGCTGCCGATCATCATGATCTTCGGTCACGTGCTGGAAGAGCGCAGCGTGATCGGTTCCCAAGAGGCCATTCATGCCCTGGGCAAGTTGACCCGCAGCCATGCCCGTCTGGTGCAGGCCGACGGAACCATTGTGGAAGTGGACAACGGCACCTTGAAGACCGGCGATATTGTTGAGGTGCGGGCCGGCGACCGAGTGCCGGCCGATGGCGTGGTGCTGTCGGGCCAGGCGAGCCTCGATACCGCGCCGATTACCGGTGAGTCGGTGCCGCTGGAAGCCAGCGTCGGGGTGCAGGTGTTTGGTGGCGCGATCAACCTCGATGGCTTGCTGCGCCTGGAAGTGACCCGTACCGGCAACGAATCGACCCTGGGCAAAGTCATCGCCCTGATGCAAAGCGCCGAGCGCTCCAAGCCGCCGATCACCCGGCTGTTGGAGCGGTATGCCGGCAGTTACATGGTGTTGGTATTGCTGCTGGCGGCAGTCACCTGGTTTGTGACCAATGATGCTCAGGCCATGCTGGCGGTGTTGGTGGCGGCGTGTCCGTGTGCGTTGGTGTTGTCGGCGCCGGCCACGGCAATTGCCGGGATTGCCGTGGCGGCGCGCCATGGGATTCTGATTCGCAGCTCGGCGTTTCTCGAAGAGCTGGCAGACCTGACGTCCCTGGTGGTCGACAAGACCGGCACCCTGACGTTTGGCACCTTGCGTTTGCAGTCCATTGAGACCTCGGCGCCGGATCACCAAGTGCTACTGAACCTGGCGGCCAGCCTCGGCTCGGCCAGCAGCCACCCGGTCAGCCGGGCGTTGGCCGGGCTCGCGACGCAAGAGCAGATGCTGGTGCTGTCGGATATTCGTGAACGTCAGGGTTTGGGCGTGGTGGCGCAAACCGAGCAGGGCGAAGCAGCCCTTGGTCGGCCGGAGCTGTTTGAGCAACTGGGTATTGCGACCACGACCGTGCCCAACCATGACGGCCCGATTGCCGGACTGGCGCTTGATGGACAATTCCTCGCTTGGTTGTTGCTTGCTGACAGCTTCAAGCCGGAGGCGCGCCAGGCCATGAAGGAACTGCGAGAGCTGGGTCTTGGTCGTCAGTTGCTGCTGACCGGCGACCGCCAGAGCGTGGCCGACAGCCTGGCGCTGGAAGTAGGCATCAGCGATGTCGAAGCCCAGGCCTTGCCCGAAGACAAACTCAACCGCGTGCTGGGAGAAATCGGCAGTGGTTTCCGCCCGATGGTGGTGGGCGACGGGATCAACGATTCCCTGGCCCTCAAGGCCGGTGTGGTGGGCGTGGCCATGGGCGCGGGCGGGGCGGATATCGCCCTGGCCTCGGCGGACGTGGTGTTGATCGGCAGCGACCTGCGGCGTCTGGGCACCTGCGTGCGGCTGAGTCGCCAATGCCGGCACACGTTGCAGGTCAATGTGATCATCGGCTTGGGCTGGACCCTGGCGATTGTAGTGTTCGCAGCCTTTGGTTGGCTGGGCGCAGCGGGGGCAATGATTGCGGCGCTGCTGCACAACCTCAGTACCCTGCTGGTGTTGGGTAACGCCGGGCGTTTGCTGCGGTTTCAGGAACCGTTGATGAAGCTTGAGGAATAAATTTCAGAAATTGTTCGAGCATGATGTAACGGCACCAGGGCACCTCACTCTAGTGCTGTGTCGGGACTGAACGATCCGTTTAGCCGACTCCATTACCGATCATGAGGAATACAACAATGAGCATTAAATCCGCTGTTGCTGGTGCTGCCTTCGCTATCGCTGCTGCTGGCATGTTTGCCGGTGTCGCTACCCAGGTGCAGGCTGCAGATGCCCAGGTTCATTGCTACGGCGTGACGTCCTGCAAAGGCATGAACGATTGCAAGACCGCCGAAAACGCCTGTAAAGGCCAGGGTGTTTGCAAGGGTCACGGCTTCAAGGCAATGACCAAGGCTGCTTGTGATGCGGCTGGCGGCAAAGTCGGCGAATAACCGGCAATAGAGTGCAACCGCAGCGGGCCCCCGCCGCTGCGGACACTTCTCCCAGGAGTTCGCGATGTCCACCTCCTTCCCGACTCTGGGCTACGGCCTGGGTTTACGCAGCGAGTACTACCAGCAGATTCTTGAACAATCCCCTGCCGTGGATTGGTTCGAGGTGATCTCCGAGAATTATCTGGTCCAGGGCGGTAAAGCCTTGTACTACCTGGACGCGATAGCCGAGCGTTATCCCCTGGTGATGCATGGGGTGTCCCTGTCCATCGGTGGGCCCCATGCCCTCGATATCGACTACCTGAAGCAAATCAAACAACTGGCCGAGCGGGTCCAACCGGCGTGGATTTCCGACCACCTGTGCTGGAGCCGTGGCAGCGCGCACCAGTTGCATGACCTGCTGCCACTGCCTTACACCGAAGAAAGTCTGTACCACGTCGCCAATCGTGTGCGGCAGGTGCAAGAGGTATTGCAGCGTCCGCTGGTGCTGGAAAACGTCTCCAGTTATGTGCGATCCAAGGCGGACGAATTCACTGAGTGGGAGTTCCTCAACGCCCTGACCCACCTCAGCGGTTGCCAGCTGTTGCTGGACGTCAATAACGTCTATGTCAGCTCCCGCAACCATGGCTTTGATGCCTGGACGTTTATCCGCAACCTGCCACCCGAGAGCATCCGCCAACTGCATTTGGCCGGGCACATGGATTATGGCGACTACGTGATCGATACCCATGATCACCCGGTGTGTGATCCGGTCTGGGCGCTGTATCAACAGACCCTGGAACACCTGGGCCCGGTCTCGACTTTGCTGGAACGTGACGACCACTTTCCACCCTTTGAAGAGTTGCTCGTCGAGTTGGCCAAGGCCCGGGAGCTGGGTGCGACGGCCTTGGGCAGGAGATCTCTATGCGCCTGACCGACTGGCAGTTGGCGTTTGAACAACATTTGTTATCAGAGACCGTCAACAGCAACTTCAGCGCGACGTTACTCGGCGGCCCGACGCTGGATGTCGACACGGGGCTGGCGATCTACCACAACGCCTACCATGCACGATTGCAGGACGTGTTGCGCGATGATTTCAGTGCCGTGTGGTTCTGGCTGGGGGACGAAGAGTTTGCGCTGTTGAGCACGGCCTATATTCGCCGCTATCCCTCGGCTCATTACAGCCTGCGCTGGTTCGGTGAGCGGTTTCCCGAGTTTATCTTCGAGCATCTGGTCGCCGAGCAAGGCGCGCCGTTGGCCGAGCTGGCACGTCTTGAATGGGCGTTTACCCTGGCCTTCGATGCACCACAGGGCGAGCCGCTGATGTTGCAGGACATGGCGCAGCTGCCTCCCGAGGACTGGCCTGGGTTGCAGGTGCAGTTGGCGCCTTCGGTGCAGCAGATGCTGTGTCATTTCAACAGTGTGGCGGTCTGGCGATCGAGCAAGAACCAGGCGGACTTTCCTGGCAGTGACGCGTTGACCGAGGCTCAGGTTTGCCTGATCTGGCGCCATCAGAATGTATGCCAGTACCGCACCCTGGAACCGGCTGAAGCCTGGGCTTTGATGGGCATGGTGACCACCGGATGGAGTTTTTCAGAACTGTGCGCCGAGTTGGCAGTCACTTATCAAGAGGGCGCGCCATTGCAAGCGGTTACCTGGTTGAAACAGTGGGTCCAGGACGGTTTGCTCCAACTGCGGGCACCATAGAAAAGGGCTATCAATTCGATAGCCTCCTACTTTTCTCTGGATGGTCTACCCTCTCTTCAGACGTCTGAAACAAGGGGGACTACTCATGCTCGCGCAACTTCCACCGGCCTTACAGAATCTTCAGCTTCCGCTGCGTCTGCGACTCTGGGACGGCCATGAATTCAACTTGGGCCCGGAGCCCAGCGTCACCATTGTGGTCAAGGACCCCATGATGGTCACGAAGCTGACTCATCCCACGCTCGACTCTCTGGGCGAAGCATTTATCGAGGGTAAATTGGAGCTGGAAGGCTCCATCGCCGAAGTGATCCGGGTATGTGACGAGTTGAGTCAGGCCCTGGTTGATGACGACGAGGGGAGTCGTCCGGTGCGCTCGATTCACGACAAGGCCACTGACGCAGCCGCTATTTCCTATCATTACGACCTGTCGAATGCGTTCTACCAGCTCTGGCTGGACCGCGACATGGCCTATTCCTGCGGGTATTTCGAGACCGGCAGCGAATCCCTCGATCAAGCCCAGCAAGATAAATTCCGTCACCTGTGCCGCAAATTGCGGCTGCAGCCGGGGGAGTATTTGCTGGACGTGGGTTGCGGTTGGGGAGGGCTGGCGCGGTACGCCGCGCGGGAGTTCGGGGTCAAGGTGTTTGGCATTACCTTGAGCAAGGAACAGTTGGAGCTGGCCAAGGAACGGGTGAAAGCCGAAGGACTGGAAGATCAAGTGGAACTGCAACTGCTTGATTACCGCGACCTGCCGCAAGACGGTCGTTTCGACAAGGTGGTCAGCGTGGGCATGTTCGAACACGTCGGTCACGCCAACCTGGCGCAATATTGCCAGACCTTGTTCGGTGCGGTGCGCGAGGGTGGCTTGGTGATGAACCATGGTATTACCGCCAAGCACACCGATGGCCGACCTGTGGGCCGTGGCGCCGGGGATTTTATTGAGCGCTATGTGTTCCCCAACGGCGAGTTGCCGCACTTATCGATGATGACTGCCGAAATCAGCGAGGTGGGGTTGGAAGTGGTCGACGTGGAAAGCCTGCGCCTGCACTACGCCCGCACCCTGGATCATTGGAGCGAGCGCCTGGAAGACAATCTGGAAGCGGCGGCGAAGATGGTGCCGGAGCAGGCGTTGCGGATCTGGCGGTTGTACCTGGCGGGCTGTGCGTATGCGTTTGCCCGGGGCTGGATCAACCTGCATCAGATTCTGGCGGTGAAACCTCATGCCGATGGTAGCCATGAGTTGCCGTGGACGCGGGATGATCTGTATCGCTGAATGGGAACACTGAAGGGCTAATGTGGGAATGGGCTTGTGTGGGAGCGGGCTTGCTCGCGAAGGCGGTGGGTCAGTCAGATATGTACCAACTGATCCACCGCCTTCGCGAGCAAGCCCGCTCCCACATGTGTTTCGGGGTGAGCCTACAAAATCGGTGAAATAAGCCGCGCGACCCGCATGCCCAGTTGTTGCAGGCGGTGGGTCTGGCGGTTTTCTTCCTGGCTGATTTCATGGGCCAGGGCGAAGTCGTCCATCAGCATTTTTTCCACTTCGCTGGCAAAGGCTTCATCCACTGTCAGCAACATCACTTCGAAGTTGAGCCGGAACGAGCGGTTGTCCAGGTTGGCACTGCCGATGGCGCTGATCTCGCTGTCCACCAACACCACTTTCTGATGCAGGAAGCCCGGCGTGTAGCGGAACACCCGCACTCCGGCGTGCACCGCTTCAATGGCGTACAGGCTGGACGCGGCGTAGACGACGCGGTGATCAGGTCGGGACGGCAGTAGCAAGCGCACATCCACTCCGCGTAATACCGCCAGCCTCAGCGCGGAAAATACCGCTTCATCGGGGATAAAGTACGGGCTGGTGATCCACACCCGCTCGGTGGCCGCATGAATCGCCTCGACGAAAAACAGCGAGCAGGTTTCATAGGGGTCGGCCGGGCCGCTGGCCAGCAATTGGCAGAGCACACCGTCATCCAGGTAGGTGTCGGGAAGGAGCAGCGGCGGCAGTTCCCGCGCCGCCCAGAACCAGTCTTCGGCAAACGACTCTTGCAGGCACGCCACGACCGGGCCGCTGACCTGTACGTGAGTATCACGCCAGGGCGCCAGGGGCGGACTCTTGCCCATGTATTCATCACCCACGTTGTGGCCGCCGACAAATCCGGTGATGCCATCGACCACGACGATCTTGCGGTGGTTACGGAAGTTGACCTGGAAGCGATTGAGCCAGCCGCTGCGGGTGGCGAACGCTTTTACCTGCACGTTCGCGTCTCGCAGCGACTGCACATAGCGATGGGGCAGGGAATGGCTGCCAATACGATCGTAGAGCACGTAAATGGCGACGCCTTCGGCGGCTTTTTCCTTGAGCAGGGTTTGCAGTTGGCGGCCGAGCTCATCGTCATGAATGATGAAAAACTGGATCAGCACCGCCGTTTTCGCCGAACGAATCGCCTCGAAAATCGCGCCGAAGGTGGCGTCACCATTGATCAGCAAGCGCACCTGATTGTTCGCCAGGCAAGGCATGCGGCCCAATTTGGGCATGGCTCGCAAGGAGGCATAGGCGCGGGAGTTACGGGCGGTCAGCGCTTCCTCGACCCAAGGCCGCCAGTTCAGCTCGGTGATTGCCTTGTGCATTTCCTGGTTGGCCTGACGGCGGGCCTGAATATAGGCGTCGAAGGTACTTCGGCCAAAGATCAGGTAGGGAATCAGTGTGAGGTAAGGAATGAACATCAAGGACAGGGCCCAGGCAATCGAGCCTTGGGCGGTCCTGACGGTCAACACCGCGTGGATGGCGGCGAGGGTGCCCAAAAAGTGCAACGTGGCAATAAAGTAGCCGAGCAGGTGCGGGCCAAAAAAATCCATGGAGAACATGACTCCTGACAATCCAATGCGTAACAGACCATGTTCGGCCATGAATGTCGCTATTTTATTTGCTGTGCAACACTGGCGGCTTTGCGGCGTCTAAAGCCGACAATTGTCCAGGAGTTACCCGATGAAGGCTCGTCTGCTTGGTTTGGCCATGGTTATTGGTTTATCGCTGCCGGTGGCGGCACAAGCGCAGATGCTGGCGCCGGGCTTGTGGGAATTGACCACCAGCAACATGAAAGTCGATAACCAGGCCCTGCCGGACCTGTCGCTGATTCTCGGTCAACTGAAGCAACAGATGACCCCGGAACAACGCGCGATGTTGGAGAAACAAGGCATCACCATGGCCGGCAAAGGTGTTCAGGTCTGCCTGACTCCCGCCCAGGTGGCGTCCGATTCGATCCCGCTGACCGACCCACAGTCGGGCTGCAAACAGGAAGTGACGGACAAGACCGGCAACCAGTGGAAATTCCGTTTCAGTTGCCCGAAAGCCCAGGGCACTGGCGTGGCGACATTCCAGAGTCAGAAAGCATTCACCACCACGGTTAACGGTACGTTCAATGCCACAGGCATTCAGCAAAACGGCAGCCTGGACACGAGTGCGCAATGGCTGGGCAGCAATTGCGGCACCGTCAAACCCCGCGCTTAACGCTGGAAATGCAGAGGTAAGCCCTGGCAACTGTCGTGCACCCGTGCGTCGTGCCAGGCCAGGTGGCCGGAAACCAGAGTGGTGCTGACGCTGTGGCGAAAGCTGCGCTCGGCGAAGGGCGTCCAACCGCAGCGAGCGAGGATCGGCTGGCTGCTGACAGGCTTGCCATGGGGTTCGGGTTTGATCAGCACCAGATCGGCCCAGTAGCCTTCGCGCAGGTAGCCGCGATCGGGAATGGCAAACAGGTCGGCGACGCGATGGCTGGTTTTCGCCACCAGCGTGGTCAATGGCAGCAAGCCGTCGGCTACCAGTTCCAGCAGCGCTGGCAGGGCGTGCTGCACCAGCGGCAAGCCTGATGGCGCCTCGCGGTACGGCCGCTGTTTTTGCGCCCAGGTGTGCGGCGCGTGATCGCTACCAATCACATCCAGACGATCACTCAACAAGGCCAGGCGCAGCGCATTGCGATCAGCGCGGGTCTTGATCGCCGGGTTGCATTTGATCTGGTGGCCGAGGCGCGTGTAGTCGCGGTCATCGAACAGCAAATGGTGCAAGCAGACTTCGGCGGTGATGCGTTTTTCCGCCAGGGGTTTGTCCTCGAACAGCGCCAACTCCCGAGCGCTGGTGATGTGCAATACGTGCAAGCGCGTGCCGTGTCGACGGGCCAGCTCCACGGCGAGGGACGAGGAGCGATAGCACGCTTCGGCATCGCGAATCAGTGGGTGTGCCACCGCAGGAATATTGTCGCCGAACCGATCCCTTAGACGTTGTTCATTGGCCAGGATGCTCGGCGTGTGTTCGCAGTGCGCCAAGAGAATGGTCGGCACCTCGGCGAACAGCCGCTCCAGAATCCGCGGATCATCCACCAGCATATTGCCGGTAGAGGCGCCCATGAACACTTTGACCCCGGCCACTTCGCGCGGATCGAGGGCGGCGACAGTGTCCAGGTTGTCCTTGCTCACACCAAAGTGAAAACCATAATTGGCCACCGAATGCAGGGCGGCGCGGTGTTTTTTATCGGCCAGGGCTTGCAGCGTCAAGGTCGCCGGTTGGGTGTTGGGCATGTCCATGAAACTGGTGATGCCGCCCGCCACGGCGGCACGGGATTCGCTGTAGAAACTGCCCTTGTCCGGCGCGCCGGGCTCACGGAAATGCACTTGGTCGTCGATCATCCCCGGCAGCAGCCATTGGCCTTGGGCGTCGATTTCCACGGGTGCGTTTTCGCCATCGATGCTGCTGGCGATCTTTTCGATGCGGCCGTTGGCGACGAGTAGGTCTGCGTCGAATTCCTGGCCTTCATTCACCAGGCGGGCGTTGCGGATCAGCAGGCGGCTCATGGTCAGAACTCGTTTTGCAGGGCTTTGTAACCGCGCACCAAGTCGACGTTGGTGCGTGCCACGTCCTCGGAAAACTCCGAGGCGCTGACGCTTACCGGTGGGAACTGCGACAGGTCGGTGTTGGGGCCGATGCGGGTGGTGGAGGGCACGTAGAAGGCCGGTGGCAAGTCGCGCCCGTCCACCACCGAGTTGTGGCGCACCACGCAGCCATCGCCAACTGCACAGTTGAACAGCACGCTGTTGAAACCGATAAACACCCGGTCACCGACGGTGCAGGGGCCGTGGACGATAGAGCGGTGGGCGATGGAGGTGAATTCACCAATGGTGACGGCGGCGCCGGACTTGGAATGGATCACCACGCCGTCCTGGATATTGGAATTGGCGCCGATGGTGATCGGGTCCATGTCGCCGGTTGCATCGACTTCGTCGGCGCGGATCACGGCGTAGGGACCGACGAAGACGTTTTCGCCGATGATGACCTTGCCGCAGATAATAGCGGTCTTATCGACGTAGGCTGATTCGGCAATGACGGGCAGGTCGCCGGAAGGGTTCTTGCGGATCATGCGGCAGGTTCCTTGAGGGGCGCGGTGATGATGTGCACTTCGCTACCAACGATGGCGTTGTAGAAACAGGAGGGGCGGCCGGTATGACAGGCCGGGCCTTGCTGGTTGACGATCAGCAGTACCGCATCGCCGTCGCAGTCCAGGCGTGCCTCCACCAGTTGCTGGCGGTGACCGGAGGTTTCGCCCTTGCGCCACAGTTGCTGGCGCGAGCGCGACCAGTAGCAGACTTGCCCGGTGGCCAGTGTCTCGTTGAGGGCCTGGCGGTTCATCCAGGCCAGCATCAATACTTCGCCGCTGCCGTGTTGCTGGGCGATGGCGGCAATCAGGCCATCGCTGTTCCACGGCAAGGCATCGAGCACCGGATCAAGTGGAAAGCGGCTGCCCAAGGCAGCCTCTTCCAGATCGCGCAGGCTCAGGGTCATGGCGTGCTCAGGGCGGCGTACAAGGTGTTGAGGTTGTATTCGAACAGCCCGGTAAAGGTGCTGGCCGGACCATCCGCCGCCAATGCATCGGAGTACAGCGTGCCGCCGATATGGGCACCGCTTTCGTCCGCGATCTGCTTGAGCAGGCGCGAATCCTTGATGTTTTCCATGAATACGGCTTTGACGTGGTCGTTGCGAATCTGAGTGATCAGCCCTGCGACTTCGGCAGCCGACGGCTCACGTTCGGTGGACAGGCCTTGGGGAGCCAGGAAGTCGATGCCATAGGCTTGGCCCAGGTAACCGAAGGCGTCATGAGAGGTCACGATGCGGCGGTTGCCTGGAGGTAGCGAACCCAACTTGGTCTTGGCTTCAGCCAGCAGACGGTAGATGTCTTTCAGGTACACCTGGCTGTTGTGCTGGTAGTCGGTCTTGTTGGCCGGGTCGGCCGCGATCAGCGCCTTGGTGATGTTGCTCACATAAATTTCGGCGTTGGCCAGATTGTGCCAGGCGTGAGGGTCGGGGATGGTGTCGCCGTCTTCCTCCATGGTGCGAGCGATCACGCCTTTGCTGGCGGCGACCACGGTGGCCTTGGTCTCGGTGCTGGTGATCAGACGATCCAGCCACGGTTCGAAACCGAGACCGTTTTTGATGATCACCCGGGCCTTGAGCAGGGCCTTGGCGTCATCGGGTGTTGGTTCATAGGTGTGGGCGTCTGCGTCGGGGCCGACCATATTGCTGATCTGGATATGATCGCCACCGATCTGGTGGGTCATGTCGTTGAGGATGCTGAAGCTGGTAACCACCTGAAGCTTGTCGGCCGCCTGGGCGGTCGCGAACGACAGCGGCAGCAAGACACTGAACAGCACGAGTAGAGCGCGCATCGGGAAACACCTCATTGGGATGTAAGCAAAGGCGGGCGGCGCAGCAAGCCATGCACCGGACCGAAGACCACGGACAGCAGGTACAAGCCGCCAGCCACCAGCACAATCGCCGGGCCGCTGGGCAGCGAGTAGTAGAACGACAGCAACAAACCAATCCACACCGACAGGCATCCCAGCACCGCCGATACCGCGATCAATACCGGCAGGCGCCGGCTCCAGAAGCGTGAAGCAATGGCTGGCAACATCATCAAACCGACCACCATCAAAGCGCCGATAGCCTGGAAACCGATCACCAGGTTCAGCACCACCAGGGTCAGGAACACGCCATGGGACAGTGGGCCGAGACGGCTGACGGTTTGCAGGAACAGTGGGTCGAGGGTGTCCAGCAACAGTGGTTTGTAGATCAGCGCCATGGCGATCAGGCTGAAGCCGGACACCCAGAGCATGCCAGTGAGGGTCGGGCCATCTACCGCCAGGGCCGAGCCGAACAGCAGGTGCAGCAGGTCGAGGCGTTTACCGGCGATGCCGAGGATCAGTACGCCGCTGGCCAGGGAGATTGGGTAGATGGCGGCGAGGCTGGCGTCTTCCTTCAGTCCTGTTCGACGGGTTATCCACGCCGCGAGGCCGGCCATGCTCAGGCCGGCACCCAGGCCACCGATGGTCAGCGCCGGCAGGCTCAGGCCGGCGAACCAGAAGCCCAGCGCCGCGCCGGGCAGGATGCCGTGTGCCACGGCGTCACCGATCAGGCTCATGCGGCGCAGGATCAGAAACACACCGAGCGGTGCCGTGCTGCAGGCCAGGACCAAGCCGCCAAGCAAGGCACGGCGCATGAACACAAAGTCGTGGAAGGGCAGCCACAGGTGGGCGGTGAAGTGCATCACGCCACCTGCGTTTGCGGTTGCTGGAGGATCAGTTCTTTACTGGGCGCCAGCGCGCAGCCGCTGCTTTTGATCAGCAGTGCCTGAGGGATATGTTGGCGCACGGCGGCCAGGTCATGGCACACCACGAGCAATGTGCGGCCCTCGGCATGCCAGGCGTGGATGTGTTTCCACAGCAGGATTTGACCTTGCTCGTCGAGGGCGGCGTGGGGTTCGTCGAGCAGCAGCACTGGCGCCTCGGCCAGACTCATGCGGGCGAGCAGGGCGCGTTGCAGTTCGCCGCCGGAAAGGGCCATCAACGGGCGGTGCTCCAGGCCGCTCAGGCACCAGTCTTCCAGCACGGCTTGCAGGCGTTGGCTGCGTTGTTGCGGTGTTTGTTTGCTGCCCCAGAAACCTGCGGCCACGAGTTCTTGCAGGCTGATGGGGAACTGGCGGTCCAGGTGTTGTTGCTGGGGCAGGAACGACAGGCTGCCGCGTCGTGGAACATCCAGGATGACTTTTCCTGCGAGAGGCTTTTGCAAGCCGGCGATGACTTTCAGCAGGCTGCTTTTGCCAGATCCGTTGGCGCCGATCACGCCAGTGAGGCTGCCTTGGGCCAGCGCGAAATCCACGGCAGGTGTCAGCGGTTGACCGGGAGCGCCCCAGCGCAGAGCTTTGCAGGTGATCATTTGGAGGGCCTTGTCCAGCGGCTTTCAGCCACGGCATCGTGCGCGTGCAGGCTTTCGGCGTGGATCACTTTCAGGTGGAAGGCTTTGACTGCATCCGAGCGTTTCAAGGCGAGGTTAAGGCGTCGGGCGGCGTCTTCGCAGAACATCAGGTTCTGGCCGTTGGCCAGAGCGAAGGCTTGTTCATCTGCACGTTTCACGGCGGTTTGCACCGCGGTGCCGAGGGCCGCTTCGGCGTTGTTGATCAGATCGGTCAGCGGCAGCGCCTGCTGGTTGTCTTGCAAATGGATCTGTAACTGCGCGCTGCTACGCTGGCTATGGGGCGTGGCGACGATACCCTTTGCGCTGCCGAGCCAGGTCAGGACGTGTTCATGCTGCAACGGCGTGTTGGCGAAATCCTCGATAAATTGCTGCTGAATCAACTGCCTGGCCAAGGCGGCGGAGCAGGGACAAGTTGAGGAGTAGGTAACGTCAATTTTTAGTTCCACGTGGAACATCTGGTTTTCCAGGCGTGCTTCGATACTCACCGGGTAGGTCTTCCAGCCGGCCAATGGGCTGACCAGGGCGGCCCGTTTGAGCAGCAAGTTCGCGTGAATTCGCAGGTAGGCGTTGTGGGATAAACCTTCATGGCTGTCGAGGAAGCGCTGTAGCACTTGGCGCAACAGGGCAGGTGTCAGGCTTTTTTGTTCAAGCATTTCCAGCGCCAGGTACAGCCGCGACATGTGAATACCGCGTGCTTCGCCGTCATCCAGGCTGACACCTGCATCGGCCTTGGCACTCAGGTGCTGGCCGTCAATCAGGATGGGAAGGGCAATGCCGCACATGCCCACCCATTCGAGCGGCAAGGCTTGGCGTGAAGCCTGCGCGGCGATATCCGGCAGAGTCAGCGCATTCATGGGCAGGTCCATCGTTTGAAATAAAAAGACATGTTATATTATAACGATTGAGTCGACGATTGTTTTTCTGCTCCAGTCTTTTATTCAGTCATGTCGAGTACGGACGCTCCTCCATTCGCGGTATATGTCATGCATAGACGTCAACTCCTCAACCTGCTGCTGGCCAGTGCAGTGTTCACCTTGCCCTTCGGCGTTTCGGCCACGCAGATTCGCAATGCCCGCCTTTGGCGATCGGATGACAAGTTGCGGTTGGTGTTCGATCTCAGCGGGCCGGTGCAGTACAAGACTTTTTCCCTGACCGCGCCGGAGCGGTTGATCATCGACCTCTCCGGCTCGAAGCTGAGTGGTGATTTCAGCCAGCTCGCCCTAGCCAACAGCGGTATTACCTCGATTCGCTCCGGGCATTTCGGCAAGGGTGATACACGGATCGTCCTGGATCTCGCCGCACCGATGCAACTCAACAGCTTTCTGTTGCCACCACAGGATGGTCAAGGTCATCGACTGGTGCTGGATTTGACCAACGTCACGAAGGCGCCCCTACAGATCGCCGCCGCTGTGGCGCCGTTGGCGGTGGTACCGGCGGACAAGGTTCACCCCAAGCGCGACATCATCGTGGTGGTCGATCCCGGCCACGGTGGCAAGGACCCAGGCGCTATTGGCTCCAAGGGCGAACGGGAAAAAGATGTGGTGTTGTCGATCGCCCAATTGCTGGCCAAACGCTTGAAGCGCGAGAAGGGCTTTGACGTGAAACTGGTGCGCAACGACGATTTCTTCGTGCCGCTGCGCAAGCGTGTGGACATTGCCCGCAAGCACAAGGCCGACATGTTCATCTCGGTACACGCCGATGCGGCGCCGCGGCTCACCGCCTCTGGTGCATCGGTTTACGCGTTGTCTGAAGGTGGCGCGACCTCCGCCACCGCACGTTTCATGGCACAACGGGAAAACGGTGCCGATCTGTTGGGGGCGACCAGCTTGCTCAATCTCAAAGACAAGGACCCGATGTTGGCCGGGGTGATTCTCGACATGTCGATGAACGCCACCATCGCCGCCAGCTTGCAATTGGGCAGTACGGTGCTCGGCAGTTTGGCGGGTATCACCACACTGCATCAGAAGCGCGTGGAACAAGCAGGGTTCGCGGTGCTCAAGTCACCGGACGTGCCGTCGATTCTTGTGGAAACCGGTTTTATTTCCAACGCCCGTGACAGTCAACGGTTGGTCACAGCGCGCCATCAACAAGCAGTGGCAGATGGTTTGTTTGAAGGTTTACAGCGTTACTTCCAGAAGAACCCGCCGGTGAACAGCTACATGGCCTGGGCTCAGGAACAGAAGAAAGGTCAGGTTTAACAGCCGGTAATACGACTGCAGGTAAATTTGGCGCTGGACCCTCCGGAACTGGAAAACCGGTTGATGGTGGTCCAGCCCACACGCCGCGTATAGCCGACCCATGCTTCGCCATCAGACGCCAACCCGGTAAAGAACGTCAGTTGCCCATAACGGCTATTGGTCTGCGCCCAATAGCGTTTGCCGATCACCTCGAAACCCCGCAAATACGTGGTGCTGCCGGCAGTGGCGACGCTATAGGCATTGCCTTGGGCATCCACGCACGACAGTAGGTTGGCGCTGCGAGTGCAGTTGGGCAGCAGGTTCGGCGCCTGGGCGCTTGCGTGGGTTGCAGCTACCAGCAACAGGCCGCACAGCAGGTATTTCATAAGCTTTCTCGGGGGGGTGATGAGCTCAAGCATTGCGCCCTTCGTCGCGGTGAGCAAGCGAGGATTGGCTTATTTGTATTGTTATACTATAACATCAAAGAAAGCCTGATCCGTGAACCCCGCCCATGACTGAACAAGACCTCCTCGCCCAATCGTCCAACGATTACATGAACGAAGCCCAGCAAGGTTTCTTCCGCGAGCTGTTGCTGGCCCAGCGCGATGATCTGCAAGCGCGCATCGATGCCGAATTCATGGTGCTGCGCGAGCAAGAACCCAACAGCGATCCTGCTGATGTCGGCAGCGCCGAAGAACAGCGTCAGTGGCAATTACGCCTGCTTGAGCGCGAGAAAAAGCTTCTGGACAAGATCGACGACGCCTTGGAATACCTGGCCCGCGGCGAGTATGGCTGGTGCCGTGAAACCGGCGAGCCCATTGGCCTGCAGCGCCTGTTGCTACGGCCTACGGCCACCCTGTGTATCGAAGCCAAAGAACGTGAAGAGCTGCGCGAACGCCATCGACGGGCGATTTGACCGGCCAACCCTGATGAGGATTACCTGATGCCCAATCGTCTCCCCGTTACTGTGCTGTCCGGCTTTCTCGGCGCCGGTAAAAGTACGCTGCTCAATTATGTCCTGCGCAACCGCGAAAACCTGCGGGTAGCGGTGATCGTCAATGATATGAGCGAAATCAACATTGATGGCAGCGAGGTTCAGCGCGACGTCACCCTCAACCGTTCCGAAGAAAAGCTGGTGGAGATGAGCAACGGCTGCATCTGCTGCACCTTGCGCGAAGACTTGCTCGAAGAAGTCGGAAAGCTCGCCAAGGAAGGTCGGTTCGATTACCTGCTGATCGAGTCCACCGGTATTTCCGAGCCACTGCCGGTGGCCGAAACCTTCACTTTTCGCGATGAAAACGACCAGAGCCTGGCGGACATCGCGCGCCTCGACACCATGGTCACCGTGGTTGATGGCATGAATTTCCTGCTCGACTATCAGGCTGCGGAAAGCCTGGCATCGCGCGGCGAAACCCTCGGTGAAGAGGACGAACGCTCCATCACCGACCTATTGATCGAGCAGATCGAATTCGCCGACGTGATCCTCATCAGCAAGATCGATCTGATCAGCAGCGCTGAGCGTCAGGAGTTGATGGCAATCCTCGAACGCCTCAATTCCCAGGCAGAAATCATCCCCATGGTCATGGGTGAAGTGCCGCTGGCCAAGATCATCAATACTGGCCGCTTCGACTTCGAACGCGCAGCCCAGGCACCGGGTTGGCTGCAGGAGTTGCGTGGCGAGCATGTGCCGGAAACCGAAGAATACGGTATCGCTTCTACCGCTTATCGCGCGCGCCGTCCGTTCCATCCCCAGCGCTTCTTCGACTTCATCGATCGGCCATGGGTCAACGGTAAATTGCTGCGCTCCAAAGGGTTTTTCTGGCTGGCCAGCAAGCACCAGGACGCTGGCAGTTGGTCACAGGCCGGCGGCTTGATGCGCCATGGCTTTGCCGGACGCTGGTGGCGTTTTGTGCCGAAGAGCCAGTGGCCGCAGGACGAAGAAAACGTCGCGGCGATCATGGGCAACTGGCAACCCAGCACCGGCGATTGCCGCCAGGAGCTGGTGTTTATCGGGCAGAACATCGACTTCGCCAGACTCACCGCCGAGCTCGATGATTGCCTGCTGACCGACGACGAAATGGCCGTGGGTGTCGAGGGTTGGCGCTTGTTGGCAGACCCCTTTGGCCCCTGGTTTGAGGAGGCAGCGGCCTGATGCTGGCACCGACTCTGAAACTGCGTCCGGTGATCCGCCAGACCCGCGGTGAAACTCCGGTGGTACTCGCCGATATCCTGAAAGACGGCGTGAACCTGGTTTTGTGGCAGCGCCAGCTGCCCCTGCACATTGCTGAGTTTGGTGAGCTGCTGATTTCGTTGAACGAGCCTTTGGCCGAGTCGCTGGTCATTGAGTTGAGCGGTGAGGATGCAGAGCCGAATTTACAGGGGCTGGCCTCCAGTTGCAGTGATCTTGAAGGCTACGAAGGGTTTATCGCTGATGTGTCGTGGCTGGTCAGTGCTTTCGCCTGCTTGCTCGGCGCCAAGCGCATTGGCGTGCGCCTGCGCCTGTTGGATAAGGCCATGTGCCCGCGTTTCCATGTGGATCATGTGCCGGTGCGGTTGATCACCACCTATGCGGGTATCGGTAGCCAATGGTTGCGCGAAGGTCTGATGGATCGTCGATACCTGAGCCAGGCCAACGCAGAACCCGAAGAGGGCGTCGAGCAAATCCATTGTGGTGAAGTGGCGCTGCTTAAGGGTGAAAAATGGCACGGCAATGAAGGCCTCGGCCTGATCCACCGGTCGCCGCAGCTGAACGCCAACGAGCGGCGGTTAATTCTGACGCTGGATTGGCTGGCATAACCGGGTAGGATCAAATCTCTCTACACGGCCTGAATGATTCCCTCCATGCTGCAGAACATACCCACCCATGTGATTGCTGGCCCCTTGGGCGCCGGCAAGACCAGCCTGATCAAACACCTGCTGGCCCAGCGCCCCGCCAACGAGCGGTGGGCGGTGTTGATCAACGAGTTCGGGCAGATTGGCCTGGACGCCGCACTGCTGGCGCGTGATGACGACGGCATCGCCTTGGGCGAAGTGGCGGGTGGCTGCCTGTGCTGTGTCAACGGTGCGCCGTTCCAGGTAGGACTGGGCCGTTTGTTGCGTAAGGCCAAGCCAGATCGGTTGTTTATCGAGCCCTCCGGACTGGGCCATCCGGCTCAGTTGCTCAAGCAATTGCGTGAAGCACCTTGGCAAGGGGTTCTGGCTGTTCAACCTTGTGTGCTGGTACTGGACGCCCAGGCGCTGGCGGCAGGTAAGCCACTGCCTGATGCGCAACGGGAAGCGCTGGCCAGTGCAGGGTTGCTGGTGTTGAACAAGGACGAGTCCCTGGATGACACGCAACGCCTGACGATTGAAGAGCAACTGCCGGCCTGTCCGACTTATTGGACGCGTCATGCACATCTCCCCTTGGGGCAGTTACCGGGGGTGGCCGCTCAGGCGGGCGGGGTTGCGGACAAGTTCGAGGTGCCCAAAGGCTTGGCGCAGATACCGGCGATCTGGAGTGACCCGACGTTGCCGATTTGTTTGAGTCAGGCGCAGGAGGGGGGCTGGAGTATTGGCTGGCGCTGGCACCCGAGTCAGCAATTCGATCCGCAACGCCTGCAACACTGGCTGCAATCCCTGAGCTGGCGGCGGGCCAAGCTGGTTATCCACAGCCCGCAAGGCTGGCGCTCGGCTAACGCTGTGGATAACACCACCTTCACTTGGCAACCCAGTGAGTGGCGTCGGGATTCACGCATTGAACTGATCTTCAGTGATGCTCAGGGCGTCGCCGAATTGCAGCGTGCCTTGGCTGATTGCCGTCAGTGACGACTTTTGCCGTGCTCCTGACGCCATTGGCTTAGCTCAATCACCTCGGCGCTGGGCTGCGGCGTCTTGATCTCGAACGGGTAGGGCGCCAGTTCGATTTGCGCGCTGTGGGCGCCAAACTGAGTGATAGTCCCTGGATGGCGCGCTTCGCCGGTCACGGTAAACTCGAAGTTATAAATCCGTGCCAACCGCTTGCGACCGCTGGCATCCTTCACAAAACCGATGCGTTTGAGTGCCACAGCACCGTCCAGCAGCTCGATGTCGAGCTTGGCGCAATGCTGCTTGACCCGTTCCAGCGCCCGCTCCCGCAAGCCATGGTTGTGCCACAGCCAAGCGGCGCCGGTCGCCAATAGCATCAGCACGAAGATATTTCCCAGGGTCAGCATTCGATGAACTCCAACAAAGTGCGACCAGCTTAACTGTGTCTTCGGTCTGTCGTACAGGCTGCGTTTAGTCGCATACTGCGCGGCCAGAATTTCAACGGCTTTACGGACATTTCCCGCATGAAACGTACTCCTCATCTGCTTGCGATCCAGTCCCATGTGGTCTTTGGCCACGCTGGAAACAGCGCCGCCGTGTTCCCCATGCAGCGGGTCGGGGTGAATGTCTGGCCGCTCAACACGGTGCAGTTCTCTAACCACACTCAGTATGGTCAGTGGGCGGGAGAAGTGTTGGCGCCGCAGCAAATTCCTGCGCTGGTGGAAGGCATCGCGGCCATTGGCGAGTTGGGCAACTGTGATGCGGTACTGTCGGGCTACCTGGGCAGCGCGGCTCAGGGCCGGGCAATCCTGAGCGGTGTGGCGCGAATCAAGGCGATCAACCCCAAGGCCTTGTACCTGTGCGACCCGGTGATGGGCCATGCGGAAAAAGGCTGCATTGTGCCCCAGGAAGTCAGTGATTTTCTGCTGGAAGAAGCGGCTGCCATGGCGGACTTCCTGTGCCCCAACCAGCTGGAGTTGGACAGCTTTGCCGGGCGCAAGCCGCAGTCACTGTTCGATTGCCTGGGCATGGCTCGCGCATTGCTGGCCCGTGGGCCGAAGGCGGTGCTGGTCAAACACTTGGATTACCCCGGCAAACTGCCGGACGGCTTCGAGATGCTGCTGGTAACCGCTGAAGGCAACTGGCACCTGCGCCGACCACTGCTGGCTTTCCCTCGCCAGCCAGTGGGCGTGGGTGACCTGACTTCAGGTCTGTTCCTGGCGCGGGTACTGTTGGGCGACAGCCTGTTGGCAGCATTCGAGTTCACCGCTGCGGCAGTGCATGAAGTGCTGCTGGAGACTCAGGCCTGTGCCAGCTACGAGTTGGAACTGGTGCGCGCTCAGGACCGGATCGCGCACCCGCGAGTCCGGTTCGAAGCAACGCCGATCGGCCTGTAGAAACGCAAGTCGAATGTGGGAGCGAGCAAGTCGAATCGTCGCACCGCCGCTCCCACATTTTAATTGGGTTCACAACTTGGAATCAGGGCGCGTCCGCTTTGATTTCCCGATACCGCGCCTCCAATTCCTGGCGAATTTGCCGGCGCTGCTGAGCCTGGACAAACCGGCGCTTGTCCTCACTGTTCTGCGGTTGCAACGGCGGGACGACAGCCGGTTTGCGCTGGTCGTCCACCGCCACCATGGTGAAGAAGCAGCTGTTGGTGTGGCGCACGGAGCGCTCGCGAATGTTCTCGGTGACCACCTTGATCCCCACTTCCATCGAGGTGTTGCCGGTGTAGTTGACCGAGGCCAGGAAGGTCACCAGCTCACCGACATGGATCGGCTCGCGAAAAATCACCTGGTCCACCGACAGGGTTACCACATAGCGCCCGGCGTAACGGCTGGCGCAGGCGTAGGCAACTTCGTCGAGGTACTTGAGCAGGGTGCCGCCGTGGACATTGCCTGAGAAGTTGGCCATGTCAGGGGTCATCAGTACCGTCATCGACAGCTGGGCGTTTCCGGGTTCCATAGCACACTCACGGTTGTAGGCATCGGTTGGGGTGGCACCTCTGCGGGTGCTGAAATCTTTGCAGAGCCATTCCTAACGGGACGCCGTCATGTGGCTTGCCGTCACGCCTGGAGCGATCTGTTTCCATATATTGCACCGGCTTTCTGCCGGAAGTCGTGGTGTTACCCTTCAAAAGCCTATTTCAAGGGTATTTCTTACGATCAAGGCAGACTTTTCCTTCAGCTTATTTCGATAAAGCGCCAGTACCCTCAAGGAGCCCCTCGCCATGCACGCCATCAGCTTTATCCAGGACCTGGCAGTGATCATGTTAGTGGCAGGGGTGGTCACCATTCTGTTTCACCGCCTCAAGCAGCCAGTGGTCCTGGGGTATATCGTCGCCGGCTTCATCATCGGCCCTCATACTCCGCCGTTCGGCCTGATCCACGACGAAGACACCATCAAGACCCTGGCCGAACTGGGGGTGATCTTCCTGATGTTCTGCCTGGGCCTGGAGTTCAGCCTGCGCAAATTGTTCAAGGTTGGCGCCACCGCTTTTATCGCCGCCTTTCTGGAAATCATCCTGATGATCTGGATCGGCTACGAAATCGGCCGCTGGTTCGACTGGAACACCATGGACTCACTGTTCCTGGGCGCGATCCTGGCGATCTCCTCGACCACCATCATCGTCAAGGCGCTCAATGACCTGAAGATGAAGAACCAGCGCTTTGCCCAGTTGATCTTCGGCGTGCTGATCGTCGAAGACATCCTCGGCATCGGCATCATCGCCTTGTTGTCGAGTATCGCCGTCAGCGGTACGGTCAGCTCCGGCGAGGTGTTCTCTACCGTCGGCAAGCTCTCGTTGTTCATGATCGTCGCGTTGGTCATCGGCATTTTGCTGGTGCCACGGCTGTTGGAATACGTCGCTAAGTTTGAAAGCAACGAGATGCTGTTGATTACGGTGTTGGGCCTGTGTTTCGGCTTCTGCCTGCTGGTGGTGAAGCTGGAATACAGCATGGTGCTGGGGGCGTTCCTGATCGGTGCGATCATGGCAGAGTCCCGGCAACTGCTGAAGATTGAACGCTTGATCGAGCCTGTTCGCGACATGTTCAGCGCGATCTTCTTCGTTGCCATCGGCTTGATGATCGACCCGCAGATCCTGCTGCAATACGCCTGGCCGATCGCGGTGATTACCGTGGCCGTGGTGCTGGGCAAGATGTTGTCCTGCGGCCTGGGGGCGTTTATCGCGGGTAACGATGGCCGTACGTCGTTGCGGGTGGGGATGGGGCTTTCACAGATTGGCGAATTTTCGTTCATCATCGCCGCGCTCGGGATGACGTTGCAGGTGACCAGCGACTTCCTGTATCCGGTGGCGGTGGCTGTATCGGCCATTACCACACTGCTCACGCCTTACCTGATTCGTGGCGCCGACCCGCTGTCGTTGAAGATTGCGGCGGTGATGCCCAAACGTATGAGCCGGGTATTCGGCATGTATGGCGAGTGGCTGCGCAGCATCCAGCCTCAAGGCGAGGGCGCGATGCTGGCGTCGATGATCCGCAAGATCATTCTGCAGGTCGGGGTGAATCTGGCGCTGGTGATCGCGATCTTCTTTGCCGGCAGCTTCTTCGCGGGGCGTATTGGCGGTTATCTGGAGGGTTGGATCAGCGATCCGAGCTGGCAAAAGGCATTGATCTGGGGCGGGGCGCTGTTGTTGTCGCTGCCGTTTTTGATTGCGGCGTACCGCAAGCTCAAGGCGCTGTCGATGTTGCTGGCAGAGATGAGCGTCAAGCCGGAAATGGCCGGGCGCCATACCCAGCGCGTGCGTCGGGTGATCGCCGAAGTGATCCCGCTGCTCTCGTTGCTGGTGATCTTCCTGCTATTGGCAGCCTTGTCGGCCAGCATTTTGCCAACCAACAAGTTGCTCGTGCTGATCGCCGTAGTGACGGCCGCGGTGGCCGCCGTGCTCTGGCGCTGGTTCATCCGCGTGCATACGCGGATGCAGGTGGCCTTGCTGGAAACCCTGGATAACCATAAAGACACCTTGTAGGAGCGAGCGTGCTCGCGAAAAACGTCAACGATGACGCTGCCCTCCTGAGAGAACGCAGCGCTCTCAGGTTTTTCGCGAGCACGCTCGCTCCTACAAGGTGGTGCGGGTCTCAGCTTTCCAGCCAGACGTCCCGCGCCCAGTGCCACACGGATTCCCAGGTTTCTTCGGTGACGAGTTCTTCTTCGCCGGACCACAGCACCACAGTGCCGTCTTCTTCGACGCAGTAGTAGTCGTCGCCGTTCTGGCAGATCGGGATCATGCTGCGGTCAACACCGGCATCCCAGGCGTTGGCGGCAACGTCTGGCAGGTAGGTGTGGGATTGTGGGTCGGTGACGGTCACCGGCTCCAGGCTGCCGTAGACCACGTCGCTGACCGTCAGCAGAAATTCCCGGAAGACGAATGGAATATCGATGAACAGTTGTTCTTCGATTTCCACAATCTGGTCTTCATCAGGCAGTTCCAGAGGAACCGGAACCGGTTCGTTGGCTTCACGCAATTGTTCGATGACTTCTTCCACGGCCGGGATCCTCTTGCTAGATGGCGCGGTTTATAGGGGCGCTTTATACAGTAGCTTGCTATAAGTGCAACCGTGAAATAGAAAACCCCGGACAAGTCCGGGGTTTTTGTTACTGGGTGCTCAAAGCGCGTAGGGCTTAGCCGTTCTGGCGGATACCGGCCACCAGCCAAGGCTGGTTCTCGCCCTGCGGACGTTCCATGTTCCAGCTTTCGCTGAACACTTCACCCTGGTCGAAACGCGAGGTTTTCGACACGCCGCTGAAAGTCAGGGTGGCGATGGTCTTGTCGGCGCGGTCATCCACACCTTCAAGTTGTACGCGCAGGTCGTCGATGTAGGTCGACTGGAAGCCTTCGCCCAGGTCGGCGCGTTCGCGCTTGAGGAACTCCAGCAGTTGCGGAGTCACGAACTCGGCGATCTTGTCCATTTCGTTGGCGTCCCAGTGTTGCTGCAGGGACTGGAAGTGGTTGCGTGCCGCTTCAACGAAACGCTCTTCGTTGAACCAAGCGGGCGCATTGATGACCGGACGAGCGGCGGCAGGTGCGGCCGAACCACCGAAGATCGAACCCATGGCAGGCTTTTGCTCGAACACTTCACGCTGCATTGGCGCGCCAGCCGGAGCCATGTGCTCCTGCTGCTTGCGGCGACGGGCGGCGATAAAGCGGAAGATCAAGAAGGCGATGACCGCCATGATCAGGATGTCGAAGATCTGCATGCCCTGGAAGCCGCCGCCCATGAACATGGAAGCGAGCAGGCCACCGGCAGCGATACCGGCCAGAGGACCTAACCAGCGCGAAGCACCGCCAGCCTTGGCAGCAGCGCCAGCGGCACCGGCAGCACCTGCGGTGGCAGCGGCACCGCCGACACCGGCGGAAGGCGCCATTTGGCTGGTCTGGTGGCTCGGCGCCGAACCCATGCTTTTGCCGCCACCGAAGCGCTTGGCGTTGGCGTCGAGGCTCATCGTCAGGCCGATGCACAACGCCATGGCGATGCTAAGAAAACGTTTCATAAAGGGAATTCCCATTTGTGGATTGCACGCGCGCCATGTTGCACAGGTGTCGTGACAGTGGCTAGCGACATAATGTTTCGGGCTTTTGCGTAAGACCGAATCAGAATGGTCTGTAGGACGTATTACAGATATTGGCCCGTCTCCCGTAAAAACAAGGGCGGGCCATATACCTTCATGTGCGGCGGGGCTTTAAATCGCTTCCAACTTGGCATAACCCATCATCAGCCACTTGCTGCCTTCGGCGAAGTTCACCTGCACCCGGGCCTGAGCGCCCGCGCCTTCGAAGTTGAGGATCACGCCTTCGCCGAAGATCGCATGCTTGACCTGTTGGCCAAGGCTGAACGGCGTCTCGGGAATTTCAGAGCCGGCAAACATGCTGCTGGAGTTCTGCTGCTGGCCACCGCCGAATGGCCGACTGACGCTGTTGGACAGCCGTACCTCCTGTATCAACCCTTTCGGTACTTCACGTACGAAGCGCGACACCTTGTTGTAGGTCTCGCTGCCGTACAGGCGTCGGGTTTCCGCGTAAGTCATCACCAGGTTGTGCATGGCCCGGGTGATGCCGACGTAGGCCAAGCGGCGTTCTTCTTCCAGGCGGCCCGGTTCTTCCAGGCTCATCTTGTGAGGGAACAGGCCTTCTTCCATGCCCACCAGGAACACGTAGGGGAACTCCAGGCCCTTGGCGCTGTGCAGGGTCATCAGTTGGACGCTGTCTTCGTGCTCGTCGGCCTGGGTATCACCGGCCTCCAGCGACGCGTGCCCCAGGAAGGCGGCCAGCGGCGATAGCTCAGCATCTTCTTCGCTGTTTTCAAACGCCCGGGCGGCGCTGACCAGTTCCTCAAGGTTTTCTACCCGAGCCTGACCTTTCTCACCCTTTTCCGCTTCGTGGTAAGCGATCAGGCCGGATTGTTCGATCACGGTCTGAGTCATCAAGTGCAGGGGCATTTCCATGCACTTGGCGGCCAGGTTCTCGATCAACTCGACAAACACCCCCAAGGCACCGGCAGCACGGCCGGTCAGGCCTTTGTTGGCGATCAGCAGGCGCATGGCTTCCCACATCGACACGTCGCTGTGGCGCGCGTGGTCGCGGATGGCCTCGACGGTTTTCTCGCCGATGCCACGGGCCGGGATATTGATCACCCGCTCCAGTGCCGCATCGTTGCCACGGCCTTCCAGCAAGCGCAGATAGGCCATGGCGTTCTTGATTTCCGCCCGCTCGAAGAAGCGCTGACCACCATAGATGCGGTAAGGAATGCGCTCGCGCAGCAAGGCCTCCTCCAGCACTCGGGACTGGGCGTTGGAGCGGTACAGAATGGCGATATCGCTGCGGGCCAGGCCGGTTTTCAGGGCGCTTTCGATGGTTTCCACCACGTAGCGCGCTTCGTCGTGCTCGTTGAAGGCCGCGTACAGATTGATCGCTTCACCTTCGCCGCCGTCAGTCCACAGCTCTTTACCCATGCGCCCGGTATTGTTGGCGATCAAGGCGTTGGCGGCCTTGAGAATCCCGGCGGTGGAGCGATAGTTCTGCTCCAGGCGAATGGTTTCGGCGTCCGGGAAGTCGTCGGAATACTGGTAGATGTTCTCGATTTTCGCGCCGCGCCAGCCATAGATTGACTGATCGTCGTCGCCCACCACCATCAGGCTGTCCCCACCCTTGGCCAGCAGGCGCAACCAGGCGTACTGCACGGCGTTGGTGTCCTGGAATTCGTCCACCAGGATATGGCGGAAGCGCTTCTGGTAGTGCGCCAGCAAGCCCGGGTTGTCGCGCCACAGGTCGAGGGCACGCAGCAGCAGTTCGGAGAAGTCGATGACGCCGGCACGCTGGCAGGCTGCTTCGTAGGCTTCATAGATACTGCGCATGGTGGCCAGGAACAGGTCGCCGCTGGCCTGGATGTGTTGTGGGCGCAGGCCTTCATCTTTCTGGCCGTTGATGAACCACTGGGCCTGACGGGCGGGCCAACGCTGTTCGTCCAGACCCAGCTCGCGGATCACCCGCTTGACCAGGCGTTGCTGGTCGTCGCTGTCGAGAATCTGGAACGTCTGGCTCAGCCCGGCTTCCTGCCAATGGGCCCGCAGCAGGCGGTGCGCCAGGCCGTGGAAGGTACCGACCCACATGCCGGCCGGGCTGATGCCCATCAACTGCTCGATGCGATGACGCATCTCGGCAGCGGCCTTGTTGGTGAAGGTCACCGACAGGATTGAATGCGGTGAGGCGTTTTCAACCTGGATCAACCAGGCGATACGGTGCACCAGCACTCGGGTTTTACCGGAGCCAGCACCGGCCAGGACCAACTGACGGCCGACGGAGGCTGCTACGGCCTGGCGTTGGGCATCGTTGAGGGAGTTCAGCAAAAGAGAGAGATCATCGCGCATCGGCGCATTCTAGGGTGCCGGGGGAAGGGGGGCAAATCCCAATGCCCGGTGGTCGAAGGAAAACCAACAATCTGCTCCCAATGATGACCGGCTGGTCATCCCCCACAACCCGCGCCCCGTCTCGCTCAGCCCCTCTGGCTCCAAGGTTTGCGCCCATTTGGCGACCCATTTTTATGATCCGCAGCTGTTTGGTCTGCACGTTTGCTTGTGTATGCTCCGTCCACGTTTCGGGCTCACCATTATAAGAACACTGCCTATGACCCTTAGCTCTGACCTGTCTGGGCCCGCTGTGGTGCCGGCACAGGTTATTCGCAAACATTACGCCATGGAGATGGCGGTCGAGCGCACGCGCCAGCTGTACCAAGGCTCGCTGTTGCCTACCTTATTGATGTTGCTCAACGGTCTGGTCTGCGCCTGGTTGCTCTGGAGCCCGCAGCGCTATCTGCTGGTCAGCGTTTGGCTGGTGTGGCTGCTGGCGCTGGTGGCCTTGCGGGTGATTCAGGTGGCTGCGTTCGACTCCGCGATGCCGAGTCGCCAGGCGCAGCCGATCTGGCGGCGCATGTTCATGTTGGGGTCGGCGGTGAGCGGCTTGACGCTGGCCAGTGCGGCCATTGTCCTGGTGCCCGTAGACAGTTTCGCTCAACAGGTCTGGGTGTTCGGCTTGATCGGCGTGGCGACGCTGTCCGCCAGTGTCGCCTATGCCGTGAGCCTCTTGGCGTTCCTGTCGTTTGCCTTGCCCTGTTTGGTGCCTGCCATTGTTTATCTGTTCTGGAGCGGTGACCCGCAGCTGCAAGGTTGGGGCTGCTTGTGCCTGATTCTGCTGGCGTCCCTGAGCGTGGTGGCGTGGCAGGTCAACCGTCTGATTCAGCGTGGACTGTTGCGGCGTTTCCAGAACCAGGCATTGATCGAGCACCTGCAGCAAGCCCGCCAGCGCAGCGAACAATTGAATCAGGAGCTGGTTCGCGAAGTGGAGCAGCGGCGTCTGGTCGAACAGGAGTTACGAGAGGCGCAGGTCGGCCTGCAACAGCGCGTCGAACAGCGCAGCCAGGAACTGGACGCTACCAGCCTGGCCCTACGCAAAAGCGAAGCCCGTCTGGCCATGGCGTTACAGGCCAGCGAACTGGGCCTGTGGGACTGGAACCTGCAAACCGATGAGGTCCACCACACCCAGCTCAAGGAGCTGTTCGGCCTGGAGCCGGAATACGTCACGGCGATGCTCAGCCACCTCAAGCCGCGCCTGCATCCGGATGATCTGCCTTTGCTCAAGCATGCCCTGGTGGAGCACCTGAAAGGCCGTAGCGAGGACTATCGGGTGGAATACCGGATACGCCATGGCGACGGGCATTGGGTCTGGATCCAGGACCGGGGCCGTGCCGTCGAGCATTCGGCCAACGGACGGGTCACGCGGATGCTGGGTACCCGGCGTGACATCAGCGCCGGCAAGGCCATAGAAGAGCAGCAACGGCTGGCATCCACGGTGTTCGAGGCCGCCAGCGAAGGGATCGTGATTCTTGATCCGGACTACGCGCTGATTGCCGTCAACCAGGCGTTCAGCCGTGTGACGGGTTTCGATATCGACGACATGCTGGGGCGCAACGTCGTGGAGCTGCCCAGCAGCCGCGACGCCCGGCGCCACTTCCCGGTGATCCGCCAAGCCCTGCAAACCCACGGCACCTGGCAAGGTGAGCTGGTGGAAGCGCGTAAAAACGGCGAGCTCTATCCGCAATGGCTGCAACTGAATGTGGTGCGTGATGTGCGGGGAAATGTCAGCCATATCGTGGGCTTTTTCGCCGATCTTTCAGCGCGGCGCGAATCGGAAGAACGCATGCGCTACCTCACCCATTACGACGAATTGACCGGCCTGGCCAACCGTTCGCTATTCCGCGAGCGGTTGCGCGAAGCCCATCAGCGCGTACGTCAGGGCGGCCGTAGCCTGGCCTTGCTGCACATCAACCTGGACCGCTTCAAGCTGCTCAATGACAGCCTCGGTCATGAAGTGGCCGACCAACTGTTGCAGAAAATGGCCCGGCGACTGATCAACGCCTTGCCGGAAGCCGACACCATTGCCCGTCTCTCGGGGGATGAGTTCGCCGTGCTGTTTGATGCCTATGGCAGTTTGTCGAGCCTGGCGAGGGTGGCGACCCGTCTGTTGGCCAAGTTGCGGGTGCCGGTGACGGTAGAAGGGCATGAGCTGGTGGTTAGCGCCTCAATCGGCGTCAGTTTGTTGCCGGACAATGCGCGGGAAATTTCTGCGCTGGTCAGTCAATCGAACATGGCCATGCAACACGCCAAGCACTTGGGCGGCAATAACTTCCAGTTCTATACCGACAGTCTGCAGGCCAGTACCCTGGAGCGTTTGCAGCTGGAGAACCAGTTACGCAAGGCCATTGAGGAGCGTCAGCTCAACGTCTATTACCAGCCCAAATTGTGCCTGGCCACGGGCAAGATGAACGCCGCCGAAGCGCTGGTGCGCTGGGATCACCCGCAATGGGGCAGGGTGCCGCCCGGTGATTTCATCGGCCTGGCGGAAGAAACCGGGTTGATCGTGCCGCTGGGTGAGTTTGTCCTGCGTCAGGCGTGTTGGCAGGCATGCGAGTGGCAGCGCCAGGGGCTGGCGCCGATTCGGGTGTCGGTAAACCTGTCGGTGCACCAGTTGCGCCAGGGCAAGCTGGTCAGCCTGGTGCGGCAAGTACTGGAAGAAACCGGCCTGGCGCCGCAATACCTGGAACTGGAACTGACGGAAAGCCAGTTGCTCGACAGCGTTGAACACATCATCTCCACCTTCCAGCAGTTGCGGGACCTGGGGGTGAAATTGGCCATCGATGACTTTGGCACCGGCTTCTCGTCCCTCAGTTACCTCAAACGCATCCCGGTGGATTACGTGAAGATCGACCAAACCTTCATCCGTGGCCTGGGTCAGGGCCGTGAAGACGCGGCGATTACCCGAGCGATCATCGCCATGGCTCATGGCTTGGCGCTCAAGGTGGTGGCCGAGGGTGTGGAGGATCAGCAGCAGCTGGATTTCCTGCGGGCCGAGCAATGTGATGAGGTGCAGGGTTATTTGATCAGTCGGCCGATGGAGGCCGACGACTTGGCGGATTTGTTACGAAAAAATAGTCAGTTCCTGTAGATACCGCCTTGCGCGTCACCAGGCAAGAGCCCTGTCAGGTCATACATTTGGCCCGTTGTAGCCGCTGCCGAGGCACGAGGCTGCGATAAGGGCCGAAGGGCCTTCAGCGGTTTCAAGATCCTGACGACTGCTGCGCGGCCGATCGCAGGCTGCGCCAGCGGCTACATACAGCGTGTCCGCCAAAATAGGGGGCAGCAGGGCGATTAAGTGATGCATCGAACGGGCAAACCGGCAATTCTTGTAGTATAACTACAAGCTTGCTACATCCCTGGCGTCAGCCAATAACAAGAGTCCAGCCCTTTGAACCTGTTGCAACATATCGCCCAGTCGCGCCACCTGTTACGCAAATCGGAACTCAAGGTTGCCGATCACGTGCTGCTTGATCCTGCGGCTGTGATGCACAGTTCCATGGCTGACCTGGCCCACAGCGTGGGTATCAGTGAGCCCACCATCGTGCGCTTCTGCCGTGCCATCGGTTGCTCCGGGTTCCAGGACTTGAAGCTCAAGCTGGCCCAGAGCCTGGCGGCCGGTGCGAGTTTTGGGCAGTTCGCCATTCACGAAGACGACTCCGTCGCTGACTACAGCCTGAAAATCTTCGACACCACCCTGCACACCCTCATGGAAGTGCGAGAAAAGCTCGACCCAGTGGAGTTGCAGAAAGCCGTGACGGCGATGTCCCAAGCCCAGCGCGTGGAGTTTTATGGCTTTGGTGCCTCGGGCGCGGTGGCGGCGGATGCCCAGCACAAGTTTTTCCGCTTGCTGCTGACGGCGGCAGCCTACAGCGACCCGCACATGCAGGCGATGTCGGCGGTGACCTTGAAACCCACCGACGTGGCGATCTGTATTTCCCAGTCCGGTCGTTCAAAAGACCTGCTGATTACCGCCAACCTGGTGCGTGAAAGCGGCGCGTCGTTGATTACCTTGTGCCCGAGCCAGACGCCATTGGCTGAGCTGTCGACCGTCAACCTGGCGATCGATGTGCATGAAGACACCGAAATCTACACTCCGCTGACCTCGCGTATCGCCCATCTGGTGGTGATCGATGTGTTGGCGATGGGCGTGGCGATGGCCCGTGGCCCGAGCCTGGTCAACCACCTCAAGAGCGTCAAGCGCAGCCTGCGTAGCCTTCGGTTGTCGCCCAAGTCCGTCAAAGCCCTGGACGACTAAGGGTCATGCGCGGTCAAAAAATGTGGGGGCGGGCTTGCTCGCGAAAGCGGAGTGTCAGGCACTGAGGTGTTTACTGATAGACCGCTTTCGCGAGCAAGCCCGCTCTCACATTTTGAATTGCGTCATATCCAGAAGATTCATCAGCTTGTCATCCCCGCGCCGCTAAACGGTAATCCCCTGTGCCTATCCTGACCTCCCCGTACTCGCATTGGGAGACTCGAAATGGCCCGGCAATACGAAGACAGCACCAGCACCGTCAAGACTCGTCGCCAACAGGAAGACCAGCGCCGCATGGCGTTCCGTCGCGCAATTGAAGACCGCTGTGAACAGCGTCAATTGCTCCAGAACATCACCGACTACCCGGAATTACAGCTCGTCACACACTGGCAGGCGCCAGTGGCCGCCCAGCGAAACGCTCAGCCAGGGCGCTGATCTGCACCCGTTCGCTGCGGATAAAGCCCAGGAACGCATGGGCCACCGGTGACAGGCGCTTGGCCTTGGCCTGCACCAGGCACCAACTGCGGTACAGCGGCAGTTCTTCCACCGGCAGCTCTTTGAGCCCGCCGGTGGCCAGTTCCAGGTTCAAGGCGTGGCGCGTCAACAGGGCCACGCCCAACCCGGCGACCACGCATTCACGCTGAGCCTCGGCGGAGGCCACTTCCACCGTCTGGGTGAAGTGCACGCGTTTCTCCTTGAAGTACTCCTCGCAGGCCATCCGGGTTCCGGAGCCTGGCTCGCGCAACAGCAGCGTGTAAGGTTCAAGGTCCTGCAGGCGCAACGGCCCTTGATGATTCAGTGGGTGGTCGGGCGGCGCTACGGCGACAATCGGATTGTTGAGAAACGGCAGGAACTCCAGGCCCATGTCCTGGGGCACCATGGACATGATCACCAGGTCGTCGCGGTTGTCGGAAAGCCGGCGAATCACTTGGGCACGGTTGACCACCGTCAGGTGCAGATTGACCTCCGGGTGCTGGCGCTTGAAGGCGGCAAACAGGTGAGGCACGAAATACTTGGCGCTGGACTCCACCGCCAGCTTCAGTTGCCCCTGCAACGAGCCTTGCATGTCCGAGAGCTGCATATCGAGGTTTTCCAGGCGCCCGAAAATGTCTCGGCTGGCTTTTTGCAGCGCTTCAGCCGCTTCCGTCATGTAGAGCTTTTTGCCGACGTAATCGAACAGCGGTTGGCCGATCAGCTCTTCCAGTTGGCGAATTTGTAGGCTGACGGCCGGTTGCGTGAGTGACATTTCCTCGGCCGCACGGCTGTAGGAACGTAAATCACAGACTTCATTGAAAATCTGCAATTGACGCAATGTCATACGCATCAATGATTTACGCATTATCCAATCACCCCTGACCACCGCCGTTGCGCCAACTATAAGTCTTTACTTATACACGACCCAATTATTATTGATTTTTGTTAATCCTCCGCGGGGCATAGTGTGTGTCACGCGACTGGCTTGAAACATTTTGTTGCCCGCGCCGACCCAGGTCTAGCGGGTCGAAGAACGCAGCAATCGGCTCAAGGGAATTTCCAAGTGATAAAAAAGATCCTGATCGCCAACCGTGGTGAGATTGCCGTACGAATCGTGCGTGCGTGCGCCGAGATGGGCATTCGTTCGGTCGCGGTCTATTCCGACGCCGACCGCCATGCCTTGCACGTCAAGCGTGCCGACGAGGCCCACAGCATCGGCGCCGAGCCGCTGGCCGGCTACCTGAACCCACGCAAGCTGGTGAACCTGGCGGTGGAAACCGGTTGCGACGCGTTGCACCCAGGCTACGGCTTCCTCTCGGAAAACGCCGAGCTGGCGGATATTTGCGTCGAACGCGGGATCAAGTTCATTGGCCCGTCGGCAGAAGTGATTCGCCGCATGGGCGACAAGACCGAAGCCCGCCGCAGCATGATCAAGGCTGGCGTACCGGTCACCCCCGGCACCGAAGGCAACGTCGCAGACATCGCCGAAGCCCTGACCGAAGGCGACCGCATTGGTTACCCGGTGATGCTCAAGGCAACCTCCGGTGGCGGCGGGCGTGGCATTCGTCGTTGCAACAGCCGTGAAGAACTTGAACAAGCCTTCCCTCGGGTGATTTCCGAAGCCACCAAGGCCTTCGGTTCGGCGGAAGTGTTCCTGGAAAAGTGCATCGTCAATCCCAAGCACATCGAGGCGCAGATTCTCGGTGACAGCTTTGGCAACGTGGTGCACTTGTTCGAACGCGACTGCTCGATCCAGCGCCGCAACCAGAAGCTCATCGAGATCGCTCCCAGCCCGCAACTGACGCCGGAACAGCGCGCCTACATCGGCGATCTGTCGGTGCGTGCCGCCAAGGCCGTGGGCTACGAGAACGCCGGCACCGTGGAGTTCCTGCTCGCCGAGGGCGAGGTGTACTTCATGGAGATGAACACCCGGGTGCAGGTGGAACACACCATCACCGAAGAAATCACCGGCATCGACATCGTCCGTGAACAGATCCGCATCGCATCGGGCCTGCCACTGTCGGTCAAGCAGGAAGACATCCAGCACCGTGGTTTCGCGTTGCAGTTCCGTATCAACGCCGAAGACCCGAAGAACAACTTCCTGCCGAGCTTCGGCAAGATCACCCGTTACTACGCGCCCGGCGGTCCCGGTGTGCGCACCGACACGGCGATCTACACCGGCTACACCATTCCGCCTTACTACGACTCCATGTGCCTGAAGCTGGTGGTGTGGGCGTTGACCTGGGAAGAGGCCATGGACCGTGGCCTGCGCGCGCTGGACGACATGCGCCTGCAAGGCGTGAAGACTACCGCCGCGTACTACCAGGAAATCCTGCGCAACCCGGAATTCCGTAGCGGCCAGTTCAACACCAGTTTCGTGGAAAGCCACCCTGAGCTGACCAACTACTCGATCAAGCGCAAACCCGAAGAGCTGGCCCTGGCCATCGCCGCCGCCATCGCCGCCCACGCAGGCCTGTGAGGAACATTCCAATGTCTAAGAAAATCTTCGTAACTGACACCATCCTGCGCGACGCTCACCAATCGTTGCTGGCGACCCGCATGCGCACCGACGACATGCTGCCGATCTGCGACAAGCTCGACAAAGTCGGCTACTGGTCCCTGGAAGTCTGGGGCGGCGCGACCTTCGACGCCTGCGTACGTTTCCTGAAAGAAGACCCGTGGGAGCGTCTGCGCAAACTGCGCGCCGCGTTGCCCAACACGCGCCTGCAAATGCTCCTGCGCGGCCAGAACCTGCTGGGCTATCGTCACTACAGCGACGACGTGGTCAAGGCCTTCGTCGCCAAGGCTGCGGTTAACGGTATCGATGTGTTCCGCATCTTCGATGCGATGAACGACGTACGTAACCTGCGCGTGGCCATCGAAGCGGTGAAAGCCGCCGGTAAACACGCCCAGGGCACCATCGCCTACACCACCAGCCCGGTGCACACCATCGAGGCGTTTGTGGCCCAGGCCAAGCAAATGGAAGCCATGGGTTGCGACTCGGTGGCGATCAAGGACATGGCCGGCCTGTTGACCCCGTACGCCACTGGCGAGCTGGTCAAGGCGCTGAAAGCCGAGCAGACCCTGCCGGTGTTCATCCATTCCCACGACACGGCTGGTTTGGCCGCGATGTGCCAACTCAAGGCCATTGAAAACGGCGCCGATCATATCGATACCGCCATCTCCAGCTTCGCCTGGGGCACCAGCCACCCAGGCACCGAGTCGATGGTCGCAGCCCTTAAAGGCAGTGAGTTCGACACCGGTTTGAACCTGGAACTGCTGCAGGAAATCGGCCTGTACTTCTACGCCGTGCGCAAGAAGTACCACCAGTTCGAAAGCGAATTCACCGCCGTCGATACCCGCGTGCAAGTCAACCAGGTACCGGGAGGGATGATTTCCAACCTGGCCAACCAGTTGAAAGAGCAGGGCGCGCTGAACCGTATGAGCGAAGTGCTGGCAGAGATTCCGCGTGTGCGTGAAGACCTCGGCTTTCCACCGCTGGTGACGCCGACTTCGCAGATCGTCGGCACCCAGGCGTTTTTCAACGTATTGGCTGGCGAGCGCTACAAGACCATCACCAACGAAGTGAAGCTGTACCTGCAAGGCGGCTATGGCAAGGCGCCGGGCGTGGTGAATGAAAAACTGCGGCGTCAGGCCATCGGCAGCGAAGAGGTGATCGACGTCCGCCCAGCCGATTTGCTCAAGCCGGAAATGACCAAGCTGCGTGGCGAAATCGGTGCGTTGGCCAAGTCTGAAGAAGACGTGCTGACCTACGCGATGTTCCCGGACATCGGGCGCAAGTTCCTCGAAGAGCGCGACGCCGGCACCCTGACGCCGGAAGTGCTGTTGCCGATCCCGGAAGCCGGCGGTGTGACGCGTGCCGGTGGGGAAGGTGTGCCGACCGAATTTGTTATCGACGTGCACGGCGAAAGCTACCGCGTCGATATTACCGGTGTGGGCGTCAAGGCCGAAGGCAAGCGTCATTTCTACCTGTCCATCGACGGCATGCCGGAAGAAGTGGTGTTCGAGCCGCTCAACGAGTTTGTCAGCAGCGGCGGCAGCAAGCGCAAGCACGCCAGTGAGCCGGGGCATGTCAGCACCGCAATGCCGGGCAATATCGTCGATGTGCTGGTCAAGGAAGGCGATGTGGTGAAAGCCGGCCAGGCCGTGTTGATCACTGAAGCCATGAAGATGGAGACCGAAGTCCAGGCAGCTATCGCCGGCAAGGTTACCGCTGTTCATGTGGCCAAGGGCGACCGGGTTAACCCTGGCGAAATCCTGATCGAAATCGAAGGCTGAAAAACAGCCTTCGAGACTACCGTTTAATCCTCGGGGGGGCATGTGCCCCCTTTTTTTCGCCCGGAATAAGAGGCCGTATTAGAAGGCCATTGCCCATTGCCCATTGCCCATTGCCCCATGATGCCCTGATTACGGCTGTTGCTGCCAAACTCACCGGTATAGGTCAGGCCTATGGTCTGGTGGGCGGAAAGGCCTATATCCAGGCCCGCCTGAAGCGCGAGGCTGTCGCGATCCAGGGCGGTACCGTTGATAGTGAAGTCGCTGTTGAAGTCTTTTTTATCCGCCAGAATGGACGACTGCCGAACCTGGCTGTCGACGTTACCGTAGAGGTGTTTCCAGCTCGTGCTCAGGTGTGGCTTGAGGGTCATCTGGTTATCCAGCGAGTGAAGGCTGGCCAGCCGAACGCCGAAGGTGCTGCTGAGGTTTTCCTGCTTCTGTTCGCCAACGTTCAGCGCCACAAGGCCGCCCTTTTCCTTGAAGCGGTCCCGGTGGTAACGCTGGTAGCCAATGCCAGCAAAGGGTTCGACGTTCAAATTGCCTTTGTCCAGCTGATAGCCCAACTCGGCGAAGGCGTTCTGACTTTGGGCGTCGTACTTGCCTGTGACCTGTTCCTTGTAATTAACAAAATCGAAGTCGACGCCGCGTTTATTCTGACCGTTGTGGTCGCTATAGATCGCACCCAGGCGTAAGGCCAAAGGACCGTCCTGGCGCACGGCGTAACCACCTAGATGCCAGCTGTCCAACTCGCCCTTGAAGCGTTTGGCGCTTAGGTCGCTGCCGGTTTTAGCGCCCATCACGCCGACTCGCCACGCGTGGTCTACCGCCCAGTCCGCGCCTAGCAGCAGGCCTTGGGTACGTTGCTGCAAACCCGCACTGCCATGCTGGCTGTCAAGCCGGCCTGTGTTGCCCAGGCCCTGGAACCAGAACCGGCCATTGCTGTTTTCGGCGCTGTTGTCGCTCAACTGGCGCAGGGTCGTGAGCAGGCTGGTGTTCAGTTGTTTCATACTGTTCTGGGTGGCGGTGCCCAGGTTGGCATTCTGAGTGGCGGCCAGTTGCTCAAGGACGGCACCCACCCGGCCCGGTTCCAGGCCGCCCAGGTACGCCCCGATATTCTCGAGTTCGTATCGATCCCACTCGGTCAACTCGTCCGACTCCAGCAGGGTATCTACGGCAGTGTCCATTACATGGGCCGCGCGCAGGCCGTTGCGGGAGGTCGCGTGGTCGGCGAAGTAGAAGTCGGTGGTGGGCTCGGGTAGCGCGGGGTAGTGGTACTCCTTTGTGCCGTCAACGGGGTTTTGGATGAGCCGTTCGCTGTCCGGCTCCATGTCTCCCCGTGCCTGGGCGTATTGAATGCCGGTAGCGCCCAGCGCGAGGGTAATAGCGAGTACGAGTCGCTGTGATGTGAAAGGCATGCTGTCCCAACCTCTGATGTATGAGGTCGGGGAATTTAGCGAGGCGCGGCGGCAATAACTGTCAGGGCTTTTACTCCTCGCTTGCGGGAGGCGTCTCTAGTCTGGCGCGATTAAAAACTCATCTGCCATTGCCCGATCAGGCCATGATTACGACTGTTACTGCCGATTTCACCGCTGTAGCCGACACCGAGGGTATGGCGTGCCGACAGGCCGACATCCAGCCCCGCTTCCAGCAGCAGGCTGTCGCGATCCAAGGCACTGCCTTCGACATTGAAGGCAGTGCCCCCCATCAGGAAAGCCTGGCGGGTGCTGCTGTCGACGTCGCCGTAGGTATGTTTCCAGCCGGCGCTGACTCGTGGCGTGAGGCTGATGCCGCTTTCCAGTTGGCTCAAATGCGCCAGGCGCAGGCCGAACGTACTGCTGAAATTATCCTGGGTTTGCCCCTCGACCCGCAGCGCCGCGGCGCCACCTTTTTCGCGATAGCTGTCACGGTGGTAGCGCTGATAACCCAGGTTGGCAAACGGCTCGGCGCTCAGGCGCCCGCTACCCATGGCGTAGCCCACTTCGGCGAAGGCTTGCTGGCTGTTGGCGTCGTAGTCACCCTTGGGCCGATCGTTGAAACCATTGAAGGCCACGGTGCGTTTGCTGTCTCCTTGATGCCCGCTGTAAGCCGCCCCCAGGCGCAAGGCCAGCGGCCCGCTCTGGCGCATGGCATAGGCCCCGGCGTGCCAGCTGTCGACGCTGCCGTCGACGCCGGTGGTGTCCAGGTCGGTCTTCGAATAGCCGCCCAGCACACCCACACGCCACTCAGGGGTGAGCGCCCAATCGGCACCGAGCACGCTGCCCTTGGTGCGCTGGGTCAGGCCGTTGCTGCCGTGGTCGCCGTCGAGCTTGCCGTAGCTGCCGATGCCTTGCAGCCACAGGCGGCCACGGGCATTCGGATCATTGAGGTTGCGCGCCTCGGCCGGTACGCCAGTGGCCGCGAGAACAGGTGCATCGCCCTGATCAACCCCGACCAGCAATCCCGCGCCGCCGCCCAGTTGATGCATGGCCGTCAGCATGCTGTTGCCGACCTGGGCACTGGCACCGAGGGTGGCGCTGGTCAGGTTGGCGGTGCTGCTGCCCGCCAATTGTTCGATGGCTGCGCCTGCGGTGCCGGTGGTGGTGTTGAGCAAGGCGTTATACAGCGCGTTGTTTTTGCCCAGGGTCGCCAGGCTGTTGGCGGCGTTGCTGCCGTTGCCGGTGCTGGCGAACTGATTGAACGCTACATCGTTACGGGCGTAGGTCAGGCCGACCTGAGTCGGGCTGTAATCCAGGGTCGGGGTCAGGAAGGCGTAGTCGCTGGTGACCGTGCCGAATGTGCCATTGATGCTGCCTGCTTGCAGCACCGTGTAGTGGCTCTGCCACGGGAAAGTGCCGCTGCCGGGATTCACGGCCAGGGTTGCACCGTTGAGGTAGGCGGTGCCGCCGACATTGACCGGTGCGCTGCTGCCATCGGCGTTGACGCCATAGGCTAGCGTCGAACCGCTGGTCATGGTCAGGTCGCGAGTGATGCTGGCGGTGCCCAGCGCCGTATTGGTTTGCAGTGTGCCTTTGATCAACAGGCTGCCCACATTGCCGCCACCGGCATAAATCCCGCCTTCGTCGACCGTCAGGTTGCCGGCGATCCCTCCCTGGTTGATCAACTTGGCACCGCTGTAGATCTCGCCGCCGTCGCTGAAGTCGCCGTTGCCGGTGAGGGTCCAGGTGCCTTGTTTGACGTTCAGCCATTCGAAATTGCGACTGTCACCAAAGCTGCCACCCGCGGCGTCGTCCATGGTCAGGCGGTCGTAACCGCTGCCGCCGTCGACCGCGCCGATAAAGCGGCTGCCATGACGCAGGATCAGGTTGTCATCGCCTGCGCCCAGATCCAGGGCCAGGCCGTTACTGCCGCTGATCAAGCCTGCGTTGATTACCGTGTCGGCAAACTCGCCGATGAACTTCACACCAAAGCCATTCTGGCCTTCGATAGTGCCGTGGTTTTCCAATGTAGTCGCGGCCAGTCCCGGGCCATCGCTGCCGTCGTCCACCAGGATCGCGTTGTTGGCACCACTCACCCGTGCACCAATGCCGTTGAATACATAGCCACCGCCCAGGGCTATGCCTTCGCTGCCGTTGGCAAAGCCGTTCTTGTCGACGCCACCGGCACCTGTGCCCTGGATGACACCGTAGTTTTCGATATGGGCGATCTTGTCGATGTCTACGCCATCACCGTCGCCATCCGGTTGCAGCCCGGAGTACGCGCCGGTGATGGTGCCGTGGTTGATTACCGTGCCGTCGCCATCAGAACCAAAGCCCGAGCCGTTGCGACCGATCACTGTGCCGTAGTTGGTCAGCGTCGCACCCAGGTCGGTGGTGATGCCGTGACGGCCACCGGAAATGGTCCCGTAGTTGGTCACGGTCACGCCGGTGGCCGAGTCGATATCCACGCCATCGAACTTGTCATCCCGGGAGAAGGTGTCCCCGGTGGAGATCTCGCCATAGTTCGTGATGGTGGCGTTGGCGCCGGTCTTCATGCCGTCGCTGGTATCGCCCCGGATCAACCCGTCTGCGCGGTTGATGAGGGTGGTGGTGACGTTGTTGCTGCGGATCGCATCCAGGTCCAGGCCTTGGCCGGTGGCAGAGCGAATGGTGCCGCTGTTGTCGATCAACAGGCTGCCGCTGGCGAAATTGCTGTCGATGCGCAGCGCGTCGTTGGCACCCTGGATTACCCCGCCTGCGCGGTTGTAAATGCTGTAGTTGCGCGTTTTGGAGAGGTCGCCACTGCTATCGATGGCCCGGCCGCCGGTGGAAGCGAGGTTGCCCGCGTTATCAATCACCACGCCTTTGCCGCTGGTGCCATCCTTGAGTGTGACGGCTACCTTGGCGGTGGTGATACTGCCGGGCGCCGAGGTCGTCAACGTGTCACTGCCGCCGAGGGTTTGTGCGGTGGTGGTTGGCGTGTCGATCTGCACCGTCTTGGCCTGCGCCAGTTCAACGAAACCGCCGCCGGTCAGCAGGGCGAGTGTGAGCGCAAGACGGTGAGGCGAGGAGGGCATGGCGGTCGACCTTGTTTTAGGAAACGAGGCGACCTGTATAGCGGAGGGTGTTTACAGGAATATGTCGGAAAGATGACGAAGGAGCAGGGCCGAGCAAAGGGTACGAAAACGATAACGATCTAATGTGGGCTGGCTTGTCGAATCGTTGCACCGCCGCGATTACACATTTCTTGAGTCCCCTGAAAGCCCTGTAGCCGCTGCCGAGGCACGAGGCTGCGATAAGGGCCGAAGGACCTTCGGTGGTTTCAAGATCCTGGCGACTGCTACGCAGCCGATCGCAGGCTGCGCCAGCGGTTACAGAGGGCGACGTTTATCTGAGTAGCCGAGGCAGAAAGCCAAGTCCTCGAAGTTGTGTAGATACCTATGCCCATCGCGACGGTGTGACGATGCAACAAGCCAGCCCAGCCCACATTTGATCGGTGGTGTTTGGAGTCTTTAGCTACGGCACTCCACCAGCGTCTTCACCTGCCCGTCAACCGTCTGGTTTTCATCCGAAAGCCAGTGCTCAAACCCCGCCCCAATCGCCGGCCATTCCGAATCCAGAATCGAAAACCATGCCGTATCGCGGTTCTGCCCCTTGACCACCATGTGCTGGCGGAACACCCCTTCAAAACTGAAGCCCAGGCGCTCGGCCGCATATTTGGAGCGGGCGTTACCGTTGTTGCACTTCCATTCCAGGCGACGGTAGCCTTGTTCGAATGAGTGCTTGGCCAGCAGGAACACCGCTTCGGTGCTCTTCGGCGAGCGCTGCATCGGTGCGCCAAAGGTGACGTGGCCGATTTCGATACGGCCCTGTGCCGGGACGATGGACATCAGGCTGAGGATGCCTTGCACCTCGCCGCTGGCGCGGTCGATGACGCTGAAGAAGTACGGGTCGCTATGGGCCGCGTGGTTGTCCAGCCAAGCATCGAACGCACTGCGCTCGAAGGGGCCGTAGGGTAAATAGTCCCATAGCTTGGGGTCGGCGCCCGGGCCCGCGAGGGCTTGCCACAGCCCATCGCCGTGGCGGGCCGGGTCAAGTTTTTCCAGGCGGATAAAGCGCCCTTCGATCAGTTGGACCGTCGGTGCGGGAACGCCTTTCCAGTCTGCCAGTGATGTCGACATGCGGTGCTCCTTAAAGGCCTTTGCGAAACTGGATAAAACCAGGGCGTTCGGCGATGCGTTCATAAAGTTGAATAGCGGTGGCGTTGGTCTCGTGGGTCAGCCAGTGGACCTTGCAGCAACCATCCGCCTTGGCGGTGGTGTAGACGAACTCGATCAGTTTGCGGCCCACACCGGTACCCCGTTGAGCCGGGTCTACCAGCAGATCCTGCAGGTAGCAGGAGTTCTCGATGCTCCAGTTGGAGCGGTGGTAGATGAAGTTGACCATGCCCACAGCCTTGCCGTCCTGCCAGGCAAGGGCCGAGTGAGTCGGCTCGCTGGGGTCGATCAGGCGTTGCCAGGTGCTGGTACTGACCGCGTCTGGCAGTTCGGTGTTGTAGAAGCGCAAGTACGCTTGCCACAGGGGTAACCAGGCGGCGTGGTCGGCGGCTTCTACGCGGCGGATTTCGATCTGGCTCATGTTGGCTCCTTGGGGATAAATCGGGCGAGGGTCTGGTCGCGCAGGTCAGCGTTTGCGGCCAGCCCTTCACGGACACCGGCGATGTCTGCCGCGCTGCGGTTCTGGCTGAGTTTGCGTTTGCCCTCCAGGCGCTGGACCGGCAGGGCGAAGCCGACGATGGCCTTGAGCATGCCGTCAATGTAGTCCGCCGGGGCATCGCTGACTTTCCAGGGCTGGACCCGAGCGGATTCGTGACGATCGGTCAGGGCGCTGACCAGCTTGAGTAGACGCTCGGCATCGGTGAACACCTCGGCCTGGCCGTAAGCATGGACTGCGAGGTAATTCCACGTGGGCACCACTTTGCCGTGTTCAGCCTTGGCCGGGTAAAACGATGGGCTGATGTACGCATCGGCACCGGCAAAAATCACCAGGGCCTCCGTGCCGTTTTGCAGATCTTGCCACTGTGGGTTGGCCTTGGCCATGTGCCCGTAGAGGGTGCCGTTGGGGCCTTCATCGGGGTTGAGCAGCAGCGGCAAGTGGCTGGCTTGCAGGCCTTGCTCGCCAAAGGTCACCACCTGCGCCAGGCGCGTGTGCTGGATCAGTTGCTGGAGTTCGGGCAAATCATCGAGGGCAAAGGCGCGGGGTGTGTACATGAATATTTTCCTTGGCGAATGGCTACATCCTAGGCAGGCTAATGGTTCGTTGTAAGAGCCATCTTTGGTCCATTTCATAGGTCCAATTTGCGGAGCGTTTGCCATGCCCTCATTAGAGCCACCGCTGTCGTTCAACCCTGCCGGAATCGAACTGGATCGACGGCAGGGGTTGACGCGTCAGCTGTACCAGGCCTTGCGCCAGCGAGTCCTGGATGGGCGACTGGTCGGTGGCACGCGGCTGCCAGCCAGCCGAGATCTGGCGGCGGCGTTGTCGATTTCCCGTAACAGCGTGGTGCGGGCCTACGATCAGCTTTACGCAGAAGGCTTTATCGAAGGGCGGGTTGGCGACGGGACTTATGTGGCACAACTGCCTGCAACTGGTGAGCCGGCAAAAAAACTATCCACAAAACTATCCACAGGGTTTTCAACAGGCTTATCCCCAACCTTATCCACAAAATCATCAAATTCCACTGGGATTTCGTCCAGTAAAGTTATCCACAGCCCCGCTTTGGCACGGCTGGAAAACAACCATTTACCTCAGCCTCCCACTGGCCCGCCGCGAGCTTTTCGCGTGGGCGTACCGGCCTTCGACCTGTTCCCGTTTGACGTCTGGGCCAAGCTGAATGCGGCTTTCTGGCGCAAACCCGACCTGCAGCAACTGTGTTATGGCGACCCGGCGGGAGATGAGCGACTGCGTGGGCTGATCGCAGCCTATTTGCGCAGTTCTCGAGGCATGCAGTGCACGGCTGAGCAAATAGTGATCACCAGCGGCGCGCAGCAGGGAATAAGCCTTTGTGCACAGCTGCTGGTGGAGCCTGGGGACATGGTGGCGATTGAAAATCCCGGCTATCGGGCAGCGGGGCATGCGTTCGCGATTGCCGGTGCGAAGCTCCACGGCGTGGCGGTGGACGCTGAAGGCATCGACTGCACAGCGCTGAACGTGCTCAAGGATTGCCGCCTGGCCTACGTCACCCCGTCCCACCAGTACCCGATGGGCGTGGTCATGAGCCTGGCTCGCCGCCTGGAGTTGCTGGCCTGGGCCGAGCGCAGCGGTGGCTGGATCATTGAGGACGACTACGACGGTGAGTATCGCTACAGCGGCGCGCCTTTGGCGCCGTTGGCAGCGTTGGATCGCAGCGGGCGAGTGCTCTACGTTGGCACCTTCGGCAAAGTTGCTTTTCCGGCATTGCGTCTGGGTTACCTCGTGTTGCCGCCAGGCCTGGTGGACGCCTTCTCCCAGCGCCGCGCCGTGGATGTGCGGCACTCGGAGATCAGCACCCAGGCGGTGATGGCCGAGTTTATGGCGGCGGGGCATTTCCAGCGGCATATTCGCCGCATGCGTCGCGCGGCCTTGAGTCGGCGCAATGCCTTGCTGGCCGGCTGGCCCGCCGACGTGCCAGGCATGGGCAACCTGCCCAGTGTTGCGGCAGGTCTGCACCTTACAGTGAGGGTGAACAGCCTGGCCCGAGAGGGTGAATTGCTGGGCCAGGCCCGCGAGGCAGATGTCGAGGTCAACGGTTTGAGCGGCTACTGGCTGCCGAACTCCGACACTCCAGCGGATCAGCGTGCCGGCTTGGTGCTCGGGTTTGCCGCCGTGCCCGAGGCCGCTATCACTGATGCGCTGGCGCGGTTGCGCAAGGTGTGGCAGCCCCGGTAAACGCACCGGCGGTTAAGGCTGAGGGCGTTCGAGCTTCAGAAACACCGCCTGCATCAACGGATCGCTGAGCTTGCGCACTTGGTTATCCAGGGGGGTACGGTGAGTCAACTCATCCTGCATAGCGGGGGTGAACTGCTGCAAATGCGTGTCGGAAATCTTGAGATGAGCCGCAGTAAATGCGTAGGCGGGGGTCTTGAGGCTCGGGTAATGAAAGTGGGCGAGCCACAGGGGCTGATCCTTGTTGGCCGTGTCGAGAATCACGTACTCTTGGAAGTAATCATGCTGCTGGGTCTTGATTCTGCCGGCGTCGTTGCGGGTGACCCGTACCTGATTGTTGTCGAGCAGCCACTCAAAATAGGCCTGGCGAGGTTTGCGGGTCTTGAGGATTTTTGCCCGGGTATTGATGCCTTCACGGCGTAGCCGGGCGGCCCCTGCACGCAGCTCCAAGTGCAGGCTGGCCACAGGCGCAAGTTTTCCGATGTTGGATGGATCGGCATTAAGCGTTTCGACAGCCGTGGCCGCCTGCTCTAGCTTGAGAGCGTGCTGGTCGAAAATATCCTGCATGTCCGCAGGTACCCGCTTGGGCCTGAGGGCGTCCTTTTGCGTGCGCTTGATGAAGTCATTGATGTCTATGTTCAGGTCCATCGCGTCGCTGATCGTTTGGGCATAGTCGCCGTGGCCGGTTGAAGGATGAGCGGCCCACGGCTGAATAAGCTTTAGGGGTTCTTGTTTGCGGGTATCGACTGGTTTTTTGGGTTGGTCCCGGGGGCGCGTTTTGGTGATTTTTATTTTGGGACGCAACCTGGAGGGACCGGCAGTTGCTGTGACTGTCGCGGAAGCAGTCTGTTGTGAAGTCAGGCTATCGAGTGTTCTCTGCGCCAAGTGCTGAAACTCCTCAACCAGTACGTTCAGGCGTGTCAGTTGAGTGGGTTCAACCAGGTCGGGGTAATCCCCCGGCAACTCATCAATGCGCTGGCTGACACTGCTGTAATCATCAATGATTCTGAGCAGGTGCTCGATTTGATCTGCTCCCGCAGGGCTGTCCTCTACGCCCCGCATCATGTGCACGAGCGCTTTGCTGGCCAACCCGGCACGGTGTACGACGTAGGCGACCATTGTTCGCGCTTCCTCCATGTCCTGGGCGGCTTGTTCACGGATGCACAGCTCGTAGGCGGTAGCGATCTCATTGGTTTTCAAGTCCCATTTGGTGAACTTGGGTGCCAATGCTTTCAACCGTATGACCTCCATGACGCCGGGTGCACCGAGGTCCGCAAGCTCATCCTGCACCTCGTTCAGGTGGGCGAGTTTGGCTTGCATTTCGTGACTCAGTTGAACGCCCAGGTTGATATCGTCCAGAAGCGGCTGTCGAGAAAGGCCAGGCTCAGACTTCAGGGCGCTCTCGATACGTGACATGACGCTGGAATAGCCAATTTGCTTGATTGATATCCACAGGCTGAGATGCTTGTGGTGTTCAATGCTCAGCCTGAGCAATTCCTGTGTGTACCCCTCAGTGCCTCCTGCCTCTCGCCACTTTTTGAACAGAGCCAGTGTTTCTTGATAATGCGTGGTGAGCTCCTCGGTCTTGACCAGGCTGCGCTGGAGCTTCAACTGATACTGCGTCGATTCTTCTTCCAGCATGAAGTCTCGATACAGTGTTCTCAGCTCTGTCTTCAATGGGGTTTCCTTTGCCCTGCGTTCTGCCAATTGTTGCTCCAGCGCCAGTCGCTGCTGCGCTTTAACCGCTCGCTTGGCTTTTAGTTGGCTTTTCAGGCTTGCGCCGCTGCCGAGCAAGCGCAAGCTGGTATCGATACGCCATGAGCCACTTGGCTCATGGGCGAGGCGAGGGCCCTCCCGGGAAGGATGCAGGGGGTCGAGCACCAGGATGTTTTCATCTTCATCAGTCACCACTTCGAACCAGCGTTGGCCAACCTGCGCGTAATGGCTGTCCTGTAACTGGTGCAATGGCGAAGCTGGCGCGGCAGGTGAGGCTGTGAGCGTTGTTGTCTTGCCCTGCAGGTTTGGCGCCGCCACCTTGAAACTGTCCAGGTAAGTATTCAATTGTTCAGGTGTCCGACGCTGCACCGAACCACCGATCGCGATGGTTGCGTATTGGCTGTGGGGCAATGAGCTGTGGGCGACCGCCGTGGGCCGGATTTGCATCGCTGTCGACGTTTCACTCCCTGTGAATGCCGGTCTGAAATGAGAGGGCCGTCTGAGGCCTGTTTGGCGGTGGTGATGAGCTTGATGGGCAACCATGATCGCCAGCGCCATCAATACATCGCCCAAGCTCGTCCATTGGATCAAGTCATTTCCTTGGTTGTGGGCGTCCACTGTTTGTTGGATATCGCTAATGGCTTGCCAGGCCCATACGGCTACTCCGGCGGACCCGTTCAGAAAGTTCGAGGCGGCGTTGAAAATGGCCCAGCCACTGTCTTCGAGCAGGGCCCATCGTCTCTGGGCGTTGGAGAGCGATTGGCGGTCTGCCAGTTCGATCATGGCCTTTGCATTGGCATCAAACAGGGCTCCGAAAATATCGCCCGTCAGTTCAGTGCTGGTGAAAATGACGGGCCCTGTCCACTCGTGCAGGCTCAAGGGCTCAGACAACGATTGAACCGTCAGCCAGGGCGAAGGCAGGCCAATGGGGAAGATGTATTGGGAGTAGTTGAAGCTCAGCGCTCGGTCAGGCAGCCAGGCCAGTATTGAATCTCGAAGTTCGCCCGGTTGATGCATGGCGTAGAACATGTTCTGGAATGACTGGAACTGCAGCAACGGGTTATCCATCAAGGGACGATAGAGCAGGCAGGGGCCATCTTCCGGGTTGCGTGGACCAATAATAAACATGTTGAGGATGTTATCGCTGGTGCTGCTAAGCCGCCCCTGTGGGCGAATCGACAGGGGCCTGATGACGATAGGCTGTCGGTTATCGGGCGTCGGCTGAACCAGTTCGACGATGTAGCGATAGCCTTGGGCATTCACATTGCCCTGTTGTTTGACTTTGCATTCCAGTGCCAGCAGCGGCAGTGTCGAACGCAGTTGGCGGCTCTGGAATCGCTTTTGTCGGGGCGCTTCGCGCGTGTCATCGACCAATTTGCTTTTGATCAACTCGGGGTAAATCTTGCCGATGTCGACGTGTTCTGCGATGCCAGTCAGATAACTGATGGTGAGCCAGTCAGGAACGGTTTGCCCATGTTTGAAGTTCACGCTGGCCAGGTAGGGTGGCGCGTTGGTGAGGCCATATTCGCCAAGGGTCTGGACATGCCGTTCAAACGGATTGGGCAGGGTAAATGCACCCGCCGTGAAGCTTTCCGTCCGGGTGATTTGCAGTTCATCGAGCGGCAGTTTACCGGCGCCCTCCTTGGCCTTGTCGGCAATGATGGCTTCACGCATCGTCTTCTGGGCGAAGGCTGTGATCGGGGGGATGCAGAACAGGTCATCCGGTGTCTGATTACGCAGCGTGCTCAGTTCAATCAGGTATTGGCTGTAGTCGCTCAGTTCATGTGTCGATGCGTCGAGTAGCCAGTCGGGTATCGACTCTTCAAGTTGCGTCAGCCGGGTGGTTTCCCGATCACTGAACTCAGTGGCTGGAGGCGTTGTAACGACATTTTCCTGAGCGGCGGGCGCCGGCGGGTCGATGATATTGAGTGATTCGATTTCCTTGAGTTGAGTGCTGATCAAGGCCCAGGCCATATGGTCGAAAAAGTTGCCTTCGGGCTCCACCAGCCGCCAGGAAAACGGCTCTGAAGCGCTCAGCGGTTCGAACAGTGGGCGTAATGCGGCACCTAGCGCGCTCAGAGAGCTGAATGTTTCATAGCCGAATTCGACGGTGTACATCAGCAGGATGTCGCGCTGTTTGTAGCGGCCTTGTAGAACTGCGATACCTGCCAGTGATAGATGTTTAAGGGTATTCCCGTTTGGGATGTCGATGTCGACCAGGCAGGCTTGGATGTCTGCCATCTCTGGTCGTTGGGTTATACGCTCCTGCTTGTCGGGGAATGCCGATACCGCTTGGGCAATGGCGCAGTGATCGGCATTCCACCCCCCGACTTCCTGCACATTCAGTGCTTTTCGAAGGCCGTCGGAAAGCTCTTGCCAGCGAGGCAGTTTGGTACCGGTGGCGTTCCAGAAGGCCAGTTGCTGCTCCTTGAACGCGAAGAAAAACACGGGAGCTAAATCATTGAGCAGTTGTGCGATCTTCTCGATGCTGACTTCCAGGTGTACCGGGTTGTCGGAGAAAGGTTGTCGCGTCAGAAAATGCTCTCCTTCCAGGAAGTTGGCGATTGTTTCGTCCAGGCTCTGGCCGACCAGGGCCCGGCTCAAGGAGGTGTACTGGATGTGACTGCAGATCAATTCGTTATCGATGAAGTCCCAGGCTGGGGTCGCGATCATCGTGTCGTCGGGATCGATGTCCAGATCGGGGTAGAAGGCTTTCAACTCTATGCGCAGCAGGTTCGAGGCAACTTCGTGGAGGGTTGGCCCTTCGTAGCTCAGACGGGTGAGGAGGGCTTTTTCCAGCAGTGGGTGTGTGAGTGGGGCGGTGTGCGAGGTTGGAGGGGTTGTGCTCATAGCTTTTTCCTTGTCCAAATCGGTACCGGTGAGCGGTACCGTTATGACGCGAAAGCTAGCGAGCTGTGGGGTATGGCAGGTGTTAGTTAGATAGCCCGGGCGGGTTGGCCTGCCCGGGCCAATGTGTGGCTCAAGTTCCGGACTTGATCTTGGTCCAGGCGCGAGTCCGGGCGCGTTCAGCTTTGCTGTCCAATGGTTTCAAGGTGTACAGCGTAGCCATCGCCGCTTCGGTCGGGTACAGGTTGGGGTTATTGCGGATTGCCGGGTCGACCAACTCGGTGGCGTCCTTGTTTGGGTTTGGATAGCCGACAAAATCGCTCACGGGTGCAATCACTTTGGGTTGCAGCAGGTAGTTGATGAAGGTGTAGGCGTCCTGCGGATTCTTCGCGCCCTTGGGAATGGCGAGCATGTCGAACCAGACCGGCGCGCCCTCTTTGGGCAGGCGCATGTCCACGGTCACGCCGTTCTTGGCTTCCTTGGCGCGGTTGGCGGCCTGGGAGAAACTGCCGGAGTAACCGACGGCGACGCAGATGTCACCGTTGGCGATATCGGCCATGTATTTGGAGGAGTGGAAGTAGGTGATGTAGGGGCGAATCTTCATCAGCAGCGCTTCGGCTTTTTCATAGTCCTTGGGGTTGCTGCTGTTGGGGTCCAGGCCTAGGTGCTGCAGTGCCAGCGGCAGGATTTCCGACGGCGAATCCAGTAGCGCCACCCCGCATTGCTTGAGCTTGCTGATGTTCGCTTCGTTGAAGATCAGGTCCCAGCTAGCCACGGGTGCATTGGCGCCCAGCGCCGCCTTGACCTTGTCTGGATTGAAGCCGATGAGGATGGTGCCGTACATGTAAGGCACGGCGAATTTGTTGCCCGGGTCGTTGGCCTCGATCAACTTCATCAGCTTGGGATCAAGGTGATTCCAGTTCGGCAACTGGCTGCGGTCCAGAGGCTGGAACACACCAGCCTCGATCTGCTTGGCCAGGAACACATTGGACGGCACCACCACGTCGTACCCGGAGTTGCCGGTTAGCAGCTTGGCTTCCAGGGCTTCGTTGGTATCGAAGATGTCGTAGACCAGTTTGATCGCGGGGTTCTGGGCTTTGAAGTCTTCCAGGGCCTTGGGGGTGATGTAGTCGAACCAGTTGTAGACCCGCAGGGTTTTTTCTTCGGCGTGGGCGACGCCGCCGATGAGCGCAGTGCACAGGACCAGAGACTTGAGCATGTTCATTGTGGCGACCCCTCGTGTTCAAAGCCTTCCAGTACGTTCACGGCGTTGATGCCGATTTCTTCCACGGCATAGCCGCCTTCCATCACGAACAGCGTCGGCTTGCCCAAGCGCGCGATACGTTGGCCCATGGCCAGGTAGTCCGGGCTGTCGAGCTTGAACTGTGAGATCGGATCGTCCTTGAAGGTGTCCACGCCCAGGGAGACAACGATGATGTCGGCGCCGTAGCGCTCGATTTCCGTGCAGGCTTCTTCCAGTGCAGCACTCCAGCTGTCCCAGCCGGAGCCGGCGGGAAGCGGGTAGTTAAAGTTGAAGCCTTCGCCTGCGCCGTCACCGAGCTCATCGGCATACCCCAGAAAAAACGGAAACTCTGCTTCCGGGTGCCCGTGGATCGAGGTGAAGAGCACGTCACTGCGCTCATAAAAAATCGACTGGGTGCCGTTACCGTGGTGGTAATCGACATCGAGGATCGCGACCTTTGTGTGGCCCTGATCGAGAAAGGCCTGGGCGGCGATGGCGGCGTTGTTGAGGTAGCAATAACCGCCCATCAAGTCGCTAGCGGCATGGTGTCCCGGCGGCCGGCACAAGGCGAAGGCACTTTGGGCGCCTTGCTGGATCGCGCGTTGAGCGGTCAGCGCTACCTGGGCCGCGCTGTAGGCCGCTTGCCAGGTGCCGGCGGTAATCGGCGCGCCGCCGTCGAAGCTGTAATAGCCCAACTGACCATGCAGGCTGGTGGGCAATACGCGACGCAAGGTCCGGGCGGGCCAGGTGTAGGGCAGCAGGTCGCCGTCCTGGCCAAACTCGGTCCAGCGTTGCCAGGCGCCTTTGAAAAAGTCCAGGTAGTCGCGGCTGTGGATGCGTTGCAGCGGCGCCAGGCCAAAGTCCTGCGGAGCTTGCACGGGGCCCAGCTCGCGATCCTTGACCCGTTGCAAGACATGGTCGGCGCGGGAGGGCATTTCGAAACAAGGCATCAACTGCCCGTCCATCAATTCGCAACGGCCGTGGTGCAGATGATGATCGTCCGAGTAGATCGTCAGCATATTGTTGTTCTCCGCTGGCTGATTGGGATGCCTTGCAGTGTTGCGGTGCGCGGGGTTTTGGAGAACGGCAGGAGCGGCCAAAAGGGGATAAATATGGCCAAAGTGTATGTCCGTTATTCGCCCCTCAATGAAGCAGCGGTGCCCAGTGATGGCGCATCACGGCCTGAACTGGCTCGGTGCCACACCACTCCAGCGCACGAAGGCATGCCTGAAGCTCGCGGTTTCGCTGAAGCCCAACTGCTCGGCTATGCGATAGATCGGCAGTTCATCCTCCCCCAGTAACTGCTTGGCCCGTTCGAAGCGTAGTTCGTCCAGCAGTTCCTGGTAGCTGCAACCCAGGTCATGCAGATGCCGGCGCAAGGTGCGCGGTGAACAGTTCATCTGCTCGGCCAATCCATCTATGCCCGGTGCGACGCTCAAATGAGCCTCCAGCAACAGGCGTACTCGGCCCAGCCAGGCCTGGCGCCCGGTGAATTCGGTGTTCTGTTTGCGGCAGCGCTCGGCCATGGCGCGGTGGGTGATGGCGTCAGCCAACGGCAAGGGTTGGTCAAGCCAGCGCCGGTCAAAGGCGAAGGCATTGGCGGTGGCCTCAAACTGCAACGAACAGTCGAAACGCTCGGCATAACGCACGCGGTAGTCGGGGGCCGAGTGCTCAAAACGGGCACCGAGTAATGGCAGGGAATGCCCCAGCAAATCGTCACAGATGACTTTCAGCGAGACCAGGCAGAACTCGACATTGAATTCGGTCAGCGCCGGGTTTTCCCGGTAATCGCTGGCGGTGAACCAGATTCGCTGGCTGTCTTCTTCCAGGCTCAGCTCAAAAAGTGTTCCCAACAGCGCCGGGTAGCGCAGGGCCAGGCGCAAAGCGTCACCGAAGGTGGCACTGGTCAGCAGCGCATAGCCGAGCATGCCGTAGGACGACACATGCATGCGTTGGCCCAGTTCCAGGCCGATGTCTCGGCGCAAGGCCACGGCATTGGTGCATACGCGCATTTCCTGATTGGTGGTGATGCGCGTGTCGGCACGGCTCAGGTCGGCGCCGCAGATGCCGCTGCCGGCCAGTAGCACCTCGCTGGCGACGCCTTCGGCCTTGAAGGTGTCGAGTATCAGGGAGACGGCGTTGAGGGTGGTGAGGTGCGAGTGAAGCATGGGGGCTTCCAGCCAAGGGTTGGCTGGAAGCGAGCAAGTTATATGCCGTCGATCAGCTAAGCTCGCCGCACAGGTCAAGCTCGACCAGTCGATGAATCTCTTGAGTCGCGAGCCCGGCACCGATCAGCGCATTAAGTTTGCCGAACACTGCTTCGCGGGTCATGCCGCCACCCGACAACACGCCAACATCCCGCAAGCGGCTGCCGGCTTCATACACGTCCAGCTCCACGCCGCCTTCATGGCATTGGGTAATTGCCACGACCACGATGCCCAGCTCTTGAGCCCGCTTGAGGCTGGCGAGAAACTCCGGGTTATCGCTCGGCCCGGTACCGCTGCCGAAGCATTCCAGCACCAGCGCCTGAATGCCGCTGTTGATCAGGCCGTCGAGTTGCGTAGCGACGATGCCCGGAACCAGCGGCAGTACGCCGACGCTGGCGAGCTCTTTGTCATGACGATAATTCAGCGCCGCAGGCACCGAGTCAGCCTTGGCCACGCCGCCATTGCGCTGCAACGCGGCAAACGGATGGCGGCCAAAGCTGCGAATCTTCGCGCAACGGGTCGGCGCCATCAGCTCGCCATGGAAATACAGTTGCACACCCGGCGCCAAGCCTTTGCCCAGTGCTGCCAGGGCACCGCTGACGTTTTCCCAGGCATCGCTGTCGGGCACGCCCGCAGGCAGCATGGAGCCGGTGAACAGCACCGGCGTCGGCAGGCCGAGCAGTTGGAAGCTCATGGCGGCTGCGCTGTAGGCCAGGGTGTCGGTACCGTGCAGGATCAGTACGGCGTCGCAGCCGGCATCCACCGCTTCGATCACGGCAATGCGCAAACGCTGCCAGTAGGCGGGGGTCATGTTGGCACTGTCGATCAACGGCGCCATCTCGCGAAAACGCCAGGCGGGTACGGTGAGCTGTGGCTGGCTGGCGAGGTGATCGCTCATCCGTGCTTCAAAACCTGAAGCGGGGGCCAGGCCGTTGGCGCTGGCCTGCATGCCGATGGTGCCACCGGTGTAGAGCACCATGACGTTGTTAGCTGGGGACATCGAGAATTCTCCTGAACGAAAAACACCGCGCGGCCCAGAGCATGCCCAAGGCCGGGCGGTGTGTCACGGGGTATCCGGTCTCAGCGATACAGTTCCGCTTTTGGCGAGACCGGATACGCTCTTAGCGTTGCGCTTGAGCGTTCAGTTCAGCCGTAGCTGTTGCAACAGGCGCAGGCTTCACCGGATTGGCGGGCCAGGCTTTGCGATCCAGGTCCAGGTCCGGGAACTGGCTGGAATCGAACACCGGGGTCTTGATACCCGCAGCACGCTGGTTGTCGTAGTCGTTGAGGATGCGCATGGCGATCTTGAACAGGAACGCCAGGGCGAACAGGTTGACGAACGCGAGCATGGTCATGGTGATGTCGGCGAAGGCAAACACGGTGCCGAGGTTCTCGATGGAACCCCAGAAGATCAGCACCAGCACCAGTGCGCGATAACCCATCAGCACCTTGCGATTGTTGCCCACCAGGAAGCGCAGATTGCTCTCGCCGAGGTAGTAGTTGTACATGATCGAGGTGAACACGAACAACGCCAGGGCCACCGAGATGAACATCCGGCCCCAGTCACCGACGACCGCCGCCAGGGAGTTCTGGGTCAGTGCGATACCGTCGCCTTCAAAGCCTGGAGTGTAGAAACCCGAGAGCAGGATCAGCAACGCGGTGCAGGTGCAGATGATGAACGTGTCGAGGAATACGCTGAACGCTTGCACCACGCCTTGGGCGATCGGGTGTTCCACCGAGGCCACGGCCGCCACGTTAGGCGCACTGCCAAGACCGGCTTCGTTGGCGAACACGCCACGTTTCACGCCCATGATGATGGCGCTGCCCACCAGGCCACCGAAGGCTTGGTCGAGGCCGAAGGCGCTCTTGACGATGGTCATCAGCATGGCCGGCACGTGGTCGAATTGCAGCACGATCACGTACAGGGTCACGGCGATGTAGACCAGGGTCTTGACCGGCACCAGCAGGTCGGCGATCGAGGCGATACGCTTGATCCCGCCGATAAACACCAGGCCCAGCAATACCGCCAGGGCCAGGCCGGTGTAGGTGGTGTCCAGGCCAAAGGCGTTGTTCAGCGAGTGGGTCACAGCGTGGGCTTGCAGACCGTTGAAGGCGAAGCCGAAGGTCACCAGCAGTAGGAACGCCATCACCATCCCCAGCCAGCGTTTGTGCAAGCCGTGCTGGATGTAATAGGCCGGGCCGCCACGGTACGTACCTTCAGCGTCGGTACGCTTGTAGAGTTGGCCGAGGGAGCATTCGATAAAGCTCGAAGACATGCCCACCAGAGCGGTCACCCACATCCAGAACACGGCGCCCGGGCCACCCAGGGTCACGGCAATGCCGACACCTGCGATGTTACCGGCACCGACGCGGCCGGCCAGGCTGAGCATCAGCGCCTGGAACGAGCTGAGTTGACCGGCGCTGCTTTTCAGGCTGTCGCGGAACACCGCGAACATGTGGAAAAAGTGGCGCAACTGAACGAAACGCGAGCGGATCGTGAAGTAACCACCGAGCCCGACAATGAGCACGATCAATACTTTCCCTGAGAGGAAGTCGTTGATGACTTCTAGCATGGAGTGTTCCTCGCTGATTTTTCTAATGGCAAACGCAGGACGGTCCGATACGCCGCAAAGCACCAGGCAGTGCGCGACGGTCGACACCCAATCCTTTTGCGGGTGTTGTTATTCATGCTGTTTCGCGCTTCCAGGGTCTCGTTATCGACGACCGCTGACGCGAAGAGGGGCGGCACTATACCTAGGAGTGTGTGATCCGTCTGCACGAGGCGATTAAAGGTTTCAGCCAAGGCGTTACGGACAAGGCGGATTTACTGGGCGATCTTGGAGTTTTTATTGGCGTCATTTCACAACCTTGAGGCAAAAAAAAGGGCCTGAAGAACGAGCCTTCAGGCCCTCAAAAGGTGAGAGGTGTCTAGTCCCTCAACCTGGTGAGCGGTGCAACAAACGCTTAGGCCTTCAAAGGCACCAAGCGTGGGGCAATCATGTTTTCCGGGCGCAGGATGTCGTCGAGCATGGCGTCGTCGAGCAAGCCTTCTTCGCGCACCAGTTCCAGCACGCCGCGGCCGCTTTCAAGGGCAATACGGGCGATACGGGTGGCGTTTTCATAGCCGATGTACGGGTTCAGCGCGGTAACCAGGCCGATGGAGTGTTCCACCAACTCGCGGCAGCGGGCTTCGTTGGCGGTAATGCCGACGATGCAGTGCTCGCGCAGCATGTCCATGGCCCGTTGCAGCAGGCGGATCGAGTCGAAGATCTTGAAAGCGATCAGCGGCTCCATCACGTTCAGTTGCAATTGACCGCCTTCGGCAGCAATGGTCAGTGCCAGGTCGTTACCGATGATCTGGAACGCGACTTGGTTAACGGCTTCCGGGATCACCGGGTTGACCTTGCCGGGCATGATTGAGCTGCCTGGCTGGCGAGCCGGCAAGTTGATCTCGTTGATGCCGGTACGTGGGCCGCTGGACAGCAGGCGCAGGTCGTTGCAGATCTTCGACAGCTTCACCGCAGTACGCTTGAGCATGCCGGAGAACAGCACGAAGGCGCCCATGTCGGAAGTGGCTTCGATCAGGTCGGCAGCCGGTACCAGCGGCTGGCCGCTGATGGTGGCCAGGCGCGAAACGGCCAGGGCCTGATAACGCGGGTCGGCGTTGATGCCGGTACCGATGGCGGTGCCGCCCAGGTTGACTTCGGTCAGCAGCTCCGGCGCCAGGGTTTTCAGGCGTGCCAGGTCTTCACCCAGGGTGGTGGCGAAGGCGCGGAATTCCTGGCCGAGGGTCATCGGCACGGCGTCTTGCAGCTGGGTACGGCCCATTTTCAGGACGTGGTTGAATTCTTCACCCTTGGCGGCGAACGACTGGATCAGGCTGTCGAGGCTGGCCAGCAACGCGTCGTGACCCAGCAGCAGACCCAGGCGGATCGCAGTCGGGTAGGCGTCGTTGGTCGACTGCGCCATGTTCACGTCGTTGTTGGGGTGCAGGTACTGGTATTCGCCTTTGTTGTGGCCCATGGCCTCCAACGCGATATTGGCGATGACTTCGTTGGCATTCATGTTGGTTGAAGTGCCCGCGCCGCCTTGAATCATGTCCACCACGAACTCTTCGTGGAAATCGCCGCGGATCAGACGGGCACAGGCTTCGCTGATGGCAGCGTGCTTGGCTTCGCTGAGCTGGCCCAACTCACGGTTGGCGTCAGCGGCGGCTTGTTTGACCATTGCCAGGCCGACCACCAATTTCGGGTAATGCGAAATCGGAACGCCCGAGAGGCGGAAGTTATTCACCGCTCGCAGGGTCTGGATGCCGTAATACGCTTGAGCGGGTACTTCAAGTACGCCAAGCAGGTCTTTTTCTGTGCGGAATGATGCAGCGGAGGACATGACGGAAATCATCTCGATATGGACCCGGAACTGGCCGGAACGCTGCGAATGCTAGGCTTGCAGAAGTTTTAGGGCCAATGCTGTTAAGCACTGGCCTATGCAGAAACGGCATAATGTTGGTGTGACCCGATTACCATGGCGGGCGTGTGTGCCAAAATGGTGCATACCCTGGGAGGACCTGATGAACCTTGAAAGCAAATGGCTGGAAGACTTTAGCGCCTTGGCTGCCACCCGCAGTTTCTCCCAGGCGGCGGAGCGGCGCTTCGTTACCCAGCCAGCGTTCAGCCGCAGAATCCGCAGCCTCGAAGCCGCGCTGGGGCTGACACTGGTCAACCGCTCGCGTACGCCTGTCGAACTGACGGCGGCGGGGCAGTTGTTCCTGGTGACGGCGCGCACCGTGGTCGAGCAACTCGGTGAAGTGCTGCGCCACTTGCACCATCTGGAAGGCGGGCAGGGGGAAGTCATGCAAGTGGCGGCTGCGCACTCCTTGGCATTGGGGTTTTTCCCGCGTTGGATCGCCCAGTTGCGAAACGAAGGTCTGAACATCGCCACGCGGCTGGTCGCCACCAATGTCGGTGACGCCGTGCATGCACTGCGTGAAGGCGGGTGTGACCTGATGTTGGCATTCTACGATCCGGATGCCGCGATGCAGATGGACCCGGAGATCTTCCCGTCGTTGCACCTGGGCAATACCGAAATGCTCCCGGTGTGCGCCGCTGATGCGGACGGCAAGCCGTTGTTCGACCTGGAAGGTGAGGGCAGCGTGCCGCTGTTGGCTTATAGCGCCGGGGCGTTTCTTGGGCGTTCGGTCAACCTGTTGCTGCGCCAGCGGGCCCTGCGTTTCACCACGGTTTATGAAACGGCGATGGCCGACAGCCTGAAAAGCATGGCCCTGGAAGGCTTGGGGATTGCCTGGGTGCCACAGTTGAGCGTGCGTGCCGAACTGGCCCGAGGTGAGTTGGTGGTGTGCGGTGGTCCGCAATGGCATGTGCCGCTGGAGATTCGACTGTACCGCTGCGCGTTGGTGCGCAAGGCGAATGTGCGGTTGTTGTGGCGCAAGTTGGAAGGCGGTGCGGCGCAAAATACCTGAACCAACACAGATCAAATGTGGGAGGGGGCTTGCTCCCGAAAGCGGTGTTTCAGGCACTTATCTGTCACTGACACACCACTTTCGGGAACAAGCCCCCTCCCACAGGGTTCAGTGATGTCTGGGACTGACCTGGAAGTCAATAAAACCGCTGGTTTACGCCGCTAGACAGATGGTCATCCCAGGGGCTGTTTATCTGGATTATTACGGTATACTGCGCGGCCTTCGGCCGGTCCAACCGGCCTTAATTCGTACAACAAGCCACGCCGGATTTCCCGCGTGGCTTGTTGTTTTTTGACGCGCCTGCGGGCGCCCAGAGAGAAGAGGCACGACGATGAGTGCATTGGTTGGCGTGATCATGGGCTCCAAGTCCGATTGGTCCACCCTTAGCCACACCGCCGATATGCTGGAAAAGCTCGGCATTCCGTATGAAGTGAAAGTGGTCTCTGCCCACCGCACGCCGGATTTGCTGTTCCAGTATGCCGATGAAGCAGAATCGCGTGGCATCGAGGTGATCATCGCCGGTGCCGGTGGCGCGGCGCACCTGCCGGGCATGTGTGCGGCCAAGACCCACCTGCCGGTACTCGGCGTGCCGGTGCAGTCGTCGATGCTCTCGGGTGTGGATTCGCTGTTGTCCATCGTGCAGATGCCCGCCGGTATTCCGGTGGCGACCCTGGCGATTGGCAAGGCCGGCGCGATCAACGCAGCCTTGCTGTCCGCCAGCATCCTGGGCGCCAAGCACCCGCAGTTCCACGCGGTGCTGAAAAAATTCCGTGCTGAACAGACAGACAGCGTCCTGGACAATCCAGACCCACGCATCGCCTGAGGTTGTTGATTGATGAAAATCGGTGTAATCGGTGGCGGCCAACTGGGTCGCATGCTGGCTCTGGCGGGCACCCCGCTGGGGATGAACTTCGCTTTCCTGGACCCGGCGCCGGACGCCTGTGCTGCGGCGTTGGGTGAACACCTGCGGGCTGACTACAGCGACCCGGATCACCTGCGCCAACTGGCCGATGAAGTCGACCTGGTGACGTTCGAGTTCGAAAGCGTTCCGGCCGAAACCGTGGCCTTCCTGTCGCAATTCGTCCCGGTGTACCCGAGCGCCGAAGCCCTGCGCATCGCGCGCGACCGCTGGTTCGAAAAGAGCATGTTCAAGGACCTGGGCATTCCAACGCCGGCGTTCGCGGACATCCAGTCCCAGGCGGACCTGGATGCTGCAGTCGCGGCCATCGGCCTGCCGGCCGTGTTGAAGACCCGCACGTTGGGTTATGACGGCAAGGGCCAGAAAGTCCTGCGCACCGCCGCCGATGTGGTCGGCACTTTCGCCGAGCTGGGTAGCGTTGCTTGCCTGCTGGAAGGCTTCGTGCCGTTCACCGGTGAAGTTTCGTTGATCGCCGTACGCGCTCGTGATGGCGAGACCCGTTTCTACCCGTTGGTGCACAACACTCACGACAGCGGCATCCTCAAGCTGTCCGTGGCCAGCACCGACCACCCGCTGCAAGCCCTGGCCGAAGATTATTCCAGCCGGGTGTTGAAGCAGCTGGATTACGTCGGCGTGATGGCGTTCGAGTTCTTTGAAGTCGACGGCGGCCTCAAGGCCAACGAAATCGCCCCACGTGTGCACAATTCGGGGCACTGGACCACCGAAGGCGCCGAGTGCAGCCAGTTCGAAAACCACCTGCGGGCGGTAGCGGGCTTGCCGTTGGGGTCGACGGCCAAGGTTGGCGAGAGCGCCATGCTCAACTTCATCGGGGTGGTCCCGCCGGTGGAAAAGGTCGTCGCTATCGATGACTGCCACCTGCACCACTACGGCAAGGCGTTCAAGGTCGGGCGCAAAGTCGGCCATGCCAACCTGCGCAGCAAGGATCGAGTGACCCTGGAGCAACAGATCCTCAAGGTCCAAGCGCTGATCGCCGAACAATAACCCAAACGCTGGCGGGAACCATTGGTAACCGTCATCCTCTGATTGCAGGATGCCAAAGTCTGACTAGGCTCTAGCTAAATTCATTCAGAGGGAAATGCCATGGGTATTATTGGAACCATCTTTATCGGCTTGATCGTCGGCCTGCTGGCACGTTTCCTGAAGCCGGGCGACGACAGCATGGGCTGGATCATGACCATCCTGCTGGGTATTGCCGGTTCTTTGGCCGCCACCTACGGCGGTCAGGCACTGGGTATCTACCAGGCAGGCCAGGGCGCAGGTTTTATCGGTGCGCTGGTGGGTGCCGTGGTTCTGTTGGTGATCTACAGTCTGCTGAAAAAGAAGTAATTCAGCGCTGAGCCCTCTGCGCTATGCAGGCGCAGAGGGCTAGAATGCTCGGCATTGTTTCCTTGCCGAGCTCTTTCATGCGCCGTTTCTTGTTGACTCTCCTCTTGCTGGGCACTGGCCTGGCCCATGCCGGCGAATTGCCGGAAACCGACTGGCTTGAATTGATGCCCAAGTCGGACCAGAAAGCCCTCGAGCAAATGCCGGAAATCGACCACAACTCTCCGGAAGCCCAAGGCACCTTTACTGCAAAGGGTGGTTTGAAGCAGAGCAAGGGTTTGCCTGCGGTGATGTATTCCACCAAGACCGTGGCGGCCATGAACGGCAAGCACATCCGCATTGGTGGCTATCCGGTGCCATTGGAGACCGACGCCAAGGGCCGCAGCACGCTGTTCTTCCTGGTGCCTTACCCAGGTGCCTGCATTCACGTGCCGCCACCGCCGCCTAACCAGTTGGTGCTGGTGCGTTATCCCAAAGGCTTGAAGCTGGATGACATCTACACACCGCTGTGGGTGACGGGGACGTTGAAGGTGGAGACGGTCAACAATGACCTGGCTGACGCGGCGTATGCGCTGGAGGCGGGGACAGTGCGGGCGGTGAAGGAGTTCGACCTGTAGCCGCTGCCGAGGTATGAGGCAGCGATGGGTTGCGATGCAGTCCCTGAGGGCTGTCCTGCGGCTCGCATCGTAGCCTCGTGCCTCGGCAGCGGTTACAGCGGGTTTACAGCGCGATGCCAGTGATGCTCACACCCAAGGTATGGCTTTCACCCGGCGCCAAGCTCACTACATCGCCCAGCACATTCGCCGTCTCGACGCACAGCATACCCTGCCAGCCATCGTCAGCCATGTCGCTGAAGGCCTTGGCCCGTTCGGTCCAGGGGTTCCAGATCACCGTCGAATGGGAGCCAGTGCTGGTGAGCTGGATGCGGCGCTGCCAGTCTTTATCGACAATGTTCAACTGCGTCGGCGTGTCGAGGTAGATGCGGTCGGTTTCGCCGGTAAAGTGCAGAGGGCCGGACTGTTTGGCGGTCTTCCAGTCGTCTGCGGTATTGATGTACTCCAGCCCATCCAGCCCTTCGACCTGCACATTGCGCACGTCACTGACGGCGAAATAGCTGTGCAACGCCTGGCTGATGGTCACGGTGTCGGTACTGCGGTTATGGCTGCTCAGGCGGATATGTAACTGATCATCCAGCAGCACGCTCATCTTCAGGTCGACCTGATGGGGCCACTGCGCAAAACCGCCCTGCGGCACCGTCAGTGCAAAATCCAACTGCAAGGCATTGGCACTCGTGGTGGTCTTTTCCAGCGTCCAGTCAGCGGTGCGCACGAAGCCGTGGGCCCCGGCCGGCGTGTCACTGTGACGCATGGCCTTGACGCTTTGCGGGTTACGGTCGAAAACCCCAAACCACGGCCAGCAGATCGGCACGCCCGTGCGGATGCCTTTGCCTGTCTTGAATACCACGTTGTCGTTGGGCCAGATCAGCGGCTTTTCGCCGGCACGCTGGTAGCTGACGAGGTGGGCGCCTTGTTGGGCGATCACCAATTCGGCTCCTTCGTGGCGGATGCGCCAGCAGGTCAGCTCATCCAGTTTCACGATTTCAACGTCAGGCGTAGACATAGGTGTTCTCTCAATGACAGACAATTCGGTGCAATGGACCGTCAAACCGCAGCGAGGTTTAACGCGCTCGCGACGGAACCGATCGGGTGCGGCCACTGCCATCAATGGCGACGAACACAAACACCGCCTCGGTGACCTTGCGCCATTCACTGGACAGGGGATCGTCGCTCCATACTTCGACCATCATCTGGATCGAGCTGCGGCCGATTTCCAGGGCTTGGGTATAGAAGGACAGCTGTGCGCCTACTGCCACCGGCACCAGGAACGCCATGCGATCGATCGCGACGGTCGCGACGCGGCCACCCGCAACTTTGCTGGCCATTGCCGTGCCCGCCAGGTCCATCTGGGCTACCAGCCAGCCGCCGAAGATATCGCCGAAACCATTGGTTTCACGCGGGAGCGCGGTGATTTGCAGGGCGAGATCGCCTTGCGGGATAGGATCTTCTTGTTCGAGTTCGATCATGCCGGGGGTGCCTCTGACCCGTGACTCTTGGAGTATGTAGCCGGTGAATAGCCGTCTTGGAAAAACGATTCAGCCCCGAACATACTACGTTCGTCACGTTTTTCGAAAGGCGCCTGAAGGGAAACTCTGCGAAAGCGGCTGAACAATGCCAACGACGTTTTCGCGCAGTAACCCCAGATATAAGCAGGTGCAGGGTTTGCAGTATATCGGTCGATAGACGCTGAGACGACCTTCCGGTTCTGTTTTTGATCGTCTATCTGAATGACTGCGTTGAGGGTGCAGGATCCGGCCGGTTTGGCGTCAAAAAACTGGCCAAAGCAGTCAGGGAAGTTGAGGGGTTTGACCATTGTGCCTTTTCAGCGTTGGCCCCCAGTATTTGCTGGCGTTTCTGGTCCCCAACAATAATTCAAAGAAGGAATACCCATCCCGGCAAGATATTGGCTGGCGGGGCGCGAGTTGGCTCAATAACCGTTTAGGTGTTGAGGCTATGCTTTTTCGAGCAATTTGCTATCGTGCCGGACCTGCCAGACCACAACCGACGCCGTTGCGATTCCTGATCTGACCAATAAGAGAAGCCTTGCCATGACCACAGTGCCTTCAAGCATTGCGCAGCCCGCACGACCGCTGACCCGCAACGACTACAAAACCCTGTCGCTGTCTGCTTTGGGCGGGGCACTGGAATTTTACGATTTCATCATCTTCGTATTTTTCGCCACTGTGGTCGGAAAGCTGTTCTTCCCGGCTGATATGCCCGAATGGCTGCGCCTGATGCAGACTTTCGGCATTTTCGCCGCTGGTTACTTGGCTCGGCCCCTGGGTGGCATCATCATGGCCCACTTCGGCGACCTGCTGGGCCGCAAGAAGATGTTCACCCTGAGCATCTTCATGATGGCCGTACCGACTCTGATCATGGGCCTGCTGCCCACCTACGCACAGATCGGGCTGTGGGCGCCGATCCTGTTGCTGCTGATGCGAGTGATCCAGGGCGCGGCAATTGGCGGTGAGGTGCCTGGTGCCTGGGTATTCGTCTCCGAGCATGTGCCGCCACGGCACATCGGCTACGCCTGCGGCACCCTGACCAGCGGGTTGACCGCCGGGATCTTGCTCGGGTCGCTGGTGGCCACCGCGATCAACTCGGTCTACACCCCGGAGCAGGTCTCGGATTACGCCTGGCGGATCCCTTTCCTGCTGGGTGGCGTCTTCGGTCTGTTCTCGGTGTACCTGCGTCGCTGGCTGCATGAAACGCCGATTTTCGCCGAGATGCAGCAACGCAAGACACTGGCCGCCGAGTTGCCGCTGCGTGCCGTGTTGCGCGACCACCGTGGCGCCATCGTGCTGTCGATGCTGCTGACCTGGCTGCTCTCCGCCGGCATCGTGGTGGTCATTCTGATGACCCCGACGGTGCTGCAGACCGTCTACCACTTCAGCCCTACCGTGTCATTGCAAGCCAACAGCCTGGCGATCGTCACCCTGAGCCTCGGTTGCATCGCGTCCGGCGCCCTGGCGGACCGCTTCGGCGCAGGTCGGGTGTTGATCGCCGGCTGTGCGCTGCTGCTGGCGACCTCCTGGACGCTCTACCACAGCTTGCTTGATCACCCTGACTGGCTGTTCCCGCTGTACACCCTGACGGGCCTGTTTGTGGGTGTGGTTGGCGTGGTGCCCTACGTGATGGTCAAGGCCTTTCCAGCAGTAGTCCGGTTTAGCGGATTATCGTTTTCCTACAACGTTGCTTACGCGGTGTTTGGCGGCCTGACGCCATTGGCGGTGTCGTTGCTGATGAAGGAAAGCCCGATGGGGCCGGCTTACTATGTGGCAGTGATCTGCACGATGGGGATGCTGGTGGGCGGGTATTTGTGGAAGCGTGGTCGCTAACGACTCGTTGTAGGGCTGTGTCGCCAGGCGCAGCCCATTAACCATTGCAGAGTGTTTCCCAGTCCCCGTATCAACGCCCTCGTTTCCTGTTTTGCCCCGTATTTTCAGGTATTTCCCCCAAAGGCCAGTGTTCTTCTCGAATACTGGCCTTTCATCTAATTGTCACATTCCAGACATAGAGTGTTCACACGGCCTACCGATACTTGGCCCCGATCCAACTATCCCTATCTGCTAGGAGTAAGGCATGAAACTGAAGCGTTTGATGGCGGCAATGACTTTTGTCGCTGCTGGCGTTGCGACTGCCCACGCGGTGGCCGCTGGTGTTGACCCGGCAATTCCGGCTTACGTGAAGACCACGGGTGTGTCGGGCAACTTGTCCAGCGTTGGTTCCGATACCCTGGCAAACCTGATGACCTTGTGGGCTGAGGGTTACAAAAAGGAATACCCGAACGTCAACATCCAGATTCAGGCCGCCGGCTCCGCCACTGCGCCACCTGCGCTGACTGAAGGCACCTCCAACCTGGGCCCGATGAGCCGCAAGATGAAGGACACCGAACTGGCTGCCTTCGAGCAGAAGTACGGCTACAAGCCAACCGCTATCCCGGTTGCCGTGGATGCCCTGGCCGTGTTCGTGCACAAGGACAACCCGATCCAGCACCTGACCATGGAACAAGTCGACGCGATCTTCTCCTCGACTCGTCTGTGCGGCGCCAAAGCCGACGTGAAAACCTGGGGCGACCTGGGCGTGACCGGTGACCTGGCCAACAAGCCAGTACAACTGTTCGGTCGCAACTCGGTATCCGGCACCTACGGCTACTTCAAAGAAGAAGCCCTGTGCAAAGGCGACTACAAGCCTAACGTGAACGAACAACCAGGCTCGGCTTCGGTCGTGCAGTCCATCAGCTCCTCGCTGAACGGCATTGGTTATTCGGGCATCGGCTACAAGACCGCCAGCGTGAAGACCGTGGCCCTGGCCAAGAAAGGCAGCACTGACTTCATCGAAGACAGCGAAGAAAACGCCCTGAACGGCAAATACCCGCTGTCGCGCTTCCTCTACGTTTACGTCAACAAAGCCCCGAACAAGCCTCTGGCTCCGCTGGAAGCTGAGTTCGTGAAACTGGTTCTGTCCAAACAGGGCCAGGAAGTTGTAGTGAAAGACGGCTACATCCCACTGCCAGCCAAAGTTGCCGCCAAGGCACTGGCTGACCTGGGTTTGAAAGAAGGCGGCAAGTAAGCCCGCACCACCTGGTGTAGGAGTGTGCTCTTCTGTGGGAGCGGGCAAGCCCGCTCCCACACTAGACCTCCCATACCCCTAATTTTTCAGTCCGCTGCCAGCTTTGCTACGCGGCGGATTTTTTGCGTCACTGCATTGTCATCTTTCTGTCATACAGGATCGCTAGGGTGTGCGCATGAATGATCTGGCCAATTCCACCATGACGACGACTTCTCCCCCCAAGCGCATTGATTTCAATACGCCTGAGCTGCAACGCAAGCGCCGCATTCGCGCGCTCAAGGATCGCCTGACCCGTTGGTATGTCCTGATTGGCGGTCTCGCCGTCTTGGGCGCGATCACCTTGATCTTCTTCTTCCTCGCCTACGTGGTTGCGCCGCTGTTCCAGGGTGCCAGCCTGACCAAGGAAGAGGCCCTGACGCCTGCCTGGGTACAGGACGCCGGCAAGCCACTGATGATCTCCCTGGAAGAACAGAACCAGGTTGCCATGCGGGTTTCCGACAAGGGCCAGGCGCTGTTCTTTGATATCGACACCGGGGCTGAACTCAAGCGCGTCAACCTGCCACTCCCGGCCGGTACCAGCGTCGCTTCCATCGGTGAGGACCAGCCAGGCAGCCCGCTGGTGATCCTCGGCCTGTCCAACGGCGAGTCCCTGGTGTTCCGCCATACCTACAAAGTGTCCTACCCGGACGGCAAGAAGACCATTACACCTGCGGTCGAATACCCTTACGGCGAAACGCCTATCGTGCTCGACGAGCAAGGTCGCCCGCTTGAGCACGTTGCGCTCAACGCCACGGATTCGTCTCTGGTGGTGGCCGGTTCCGCCGGGTCGCACTTGAACGTGCTGTCCGTGAGTCGCGAAGAAAACATGATGACCGGTGAAGTCACCAGCGAGCAGAAGCGCATCGAGCTGCCGCAAATGACTGAGCCGGTCAAAGCCATCTTCGTCGACCCGCGTCAGCAATGGCTGTACGTGATCAACGGTCGCGCCTTGGCCGATGTATTCAGCCTGCGGGACAACAGCCTCAACGGTCGCTACAAACTGCTGGAAGACGCCGGTGCCGACGTGACTGCCAGTACCCAACTGGTGGGTGGTATCTCGTTGATCGTCGGCGATTCCAAGGGCGGCCTGGCTCAGTGGTTCATGGCCCGTGATCCGGATGGCGAACAACGCCTGAAGCAGATCCGCACCTTCCAGATGGGCACCGCGCCTGTCATCGAAATCACCGCCGAAGAACGTCGCAAAGGTTTTGTCGCCCTCGACGCTTCCGGCAAGCTCGGCGTGTTCCACAGCACCGCCCACCGCACCTTGCTGGTGGACCCGGTGGTCGATGGTCAAGGCGTGTTCGGCCTGTCGCCACGGGCCAACCGTGTGATCGTCGAAGCCGGCGGCAAGCTGCAACCGTTGCTGCTGGACAACCCGCACCCGGAAGTGTCCTGGAGCGCGCTGTGGAGCAAGGTCTGGTACGAAAACTACGACGAGCCTAAATATGTCTGGCAATCGACCGCCGCCAACACCGACTTCGAACCCAAGATGAGCCTGGCGCCGTTGACCTTCGGTACGCTCAAGGCTGCGTTCTACGCCATGCTGCTGGCCGCACCACTGGCCGTCGCTGCTGCCATCTACACCGCCTACTTCATGGCCCCGAGCCTGCGCCGCAAGGTCAAGCCGGTGATCGAACTGATGGAAGCGATGCCGACGGTGATCCTCGGCTTCTTCGCCGGGCTGTTCCTGGCGCCGTATGTCGAAGGGCATCTACCGGGGATATTCAGTCTGCTGATGCTGTTGCCGATTGGCATTCTGGTGGCCGGCTTCGTCTTCAGCCGTCTGCCTGAGTCTATCCGCCTGCGAGTACCGGACGGCTGGGAAAGTGCGATCCTGATCCCGGTGATCCTGTTTGTGGGCTGGCTCTCTCTGTACATGAGCCCGTACCTGGAAACCTGGTTCTTCGGCGGCGACATGCGTATGTGGATCTCTCACGATCTGGGCATCACCTACGACCAGCGCAACGCCCTGGTAGTCGGCCTGGCCATGGGTTTTGCGGTGATCCCGAACATCTACTCCATTGCTGAAGACGCCGTGTTCAGCGTACCTCGCGGCCTGACCCTGGGTTCCCTGGCCCTCGGTGCTACGCCGTGGCAGACCATGACTCGTGTCGTCATCCTGACCGCCAGCCCGGGGATTTTCTCGGCGCTGATGATCGGTATGGGCCGTGCGGTCGGCGAAACCATGATTGTGCTGATGGCCACCGGCAATACCCCCGTAATGGAAATGAACCTGTTCGAAGGCCTGCGTACCCTCGCGGCTAACGTCGCAGTGGAAATGCCCGAGTCGGAAGTCGGTGGTAGCCACTACCGCGTGCTGTTCCTCTCGGCGCTGGTGCTGCTGTTGTTCACCTTCATCATGAACACCCTCGCCGAGCTGATTCGTCAGCGTCTGCGCAAGAAATACTCGTCGCTTTAAGAAAGGTAGAAGTCTGTGAAACAGAACTCCCTGAATGGATGGTTCAAGAGCGGCGCTCCCGGCGTCTGGATCAGCGGTGGTGCGGTGTCCATCGCGGTCATCATGACCATTGGTTTGTTGGCCGTGATTGCTGTGCGTGGCCTGGGCCACTTCTGGCCGGCTGACCTGATCCAGGCCAACTATGACGTACCGGGCCAGGCCAACCATATGGTCATCGGCGAGGTGGTACAGAAAGAAGAAGTGCCTCGTGAGCGCCTGAAAAGCGCTGGCTTGCCGGTACCGGATCAAGGTCCGGAATTCATGACCCGCGAGCTGATCAAGGTCGGTAACCGCGACTTGAACGGCAATGACTTCACCTGGATCGTCGGCGAGTGGCTGACCAACCAGACCAAGCCCGCAGAGCTGATGACCATCGAGCGCCGTGAGTGGGGTAACTTCTACGGCACCCTGGTCAACGTCAAACAGGACGGCAAGGTTATCGCTGAAGGCCCTGCCGCGTGGCCGGAACTGCAAGCCCGTGTGGACCGCGTCAACAAGCTCGCGGCTCAGCTCAAGACCCTTGAAAAGTCCGATATCGGCGCGATCAACGCAGGTTTGGAACGTATCCGCCTGCATGGTCGCAAGCTGGAGCTGGAAGGCAAGCTGGACGCCACCGCTCAAGCCGACATGGACAGTGGCCGCGCCGAGCTGAACAATCGCTACAAGGACATCGAAGCGCGCCTGTCTGACCTGCATACCCAGTTCAACCGCGACAGCCTGACCGCCCGCGACGCCAACGGCAAAGAACTGGAAATCAGCATCGGCAAGGTGGTGCATGCCTACCAGCCCAATGCCATGGGTTACATGACCAAGGTCGGCTTCTACTTCAGTAAGGTCTGGGAATTCCTCAGCGACGACCCACGGGAAGCCAACACCGAAGGCGGGATCTTCCCGGCGATCTTCGGCACCGTGATGATGACGCTGATCATGGCCATGATCGTGACCCCGTTCGGCGTGTTGGCGGCGGTGTACCTGCGTGAGTACGCCAAGCAGAACACCCTGACCCGAATTATCCGCATCGCCGTGAACAACCTGGCGGGCGTTCCGGCCATTGTCTACGGCGTGTTCGGCCTGGGCTTCTTCGTCTACGTACTGGGCGGTTCGGTGGACCGGTTGTTCTTCTCGGAAGCGTTGCCCGCACCGACCTTCGGTACCCCGGGTTTGCTCTGGGCGTCCCTGACCCTGGCGCTGCTGGCAGTCCCCGTGGTGATCGTGGCCACCGAAGAAGGCCTGGCGCGGATTCCTCGTACCGTGCGTGAAGGCTCCCTGGCATTGGGCGCGACCAAGGCGGAAACGCTGTGGAAGATCGTCCTGCCGATGGCCAGCCCGGCGATGATGACCGGCATGATCCTCGCCGTGGCCCGTGCCGCCGGTGAAGTGGCGCCGCTGATGCTGGTGGGTGTGGTGAAACTGGCGCCGTCGCTGCCGGTGGACGGCAACTACCCGTACCTGCACCTGGACCAGAAGATCATGCACCTGGGCTTCCATATTTATGACGTCGGCTTCCAGAGCCCTAACGTTGAAGCCGCACGGCCGCTGGTGTACGCCACAGCGCTGTTGCTGGTGCTGGTGATCGCCACGCTCAACCTGTCGGCGGTGTGGATTCGTAACCACCTGCGCGAGAAGTACAAGGCGCTGGATAGCTGATTGAAGTGAACGCGGACTAAATGTGGGAGCGGGCTTGCTCGCGAATGCGGTGTTTCAGTAACACTTAGGTCGACTGACCTGACGCTTTCGCGAGCAAGCCCGCTCCCCCCGAATTGGTAGCACAGGGAGCATCCCATGCAACACGAAACCCATTCCCACGGCATTAACATGTCTGCCCTGGGTCGCGACAAGCAGAGCCTGAGCCTGGCCCAGGAAACCGTGGCCATCGAAGTCCCGGGCCTGAGCCTGTTCTACGGTGACAAGCAGGCGCTGTACGACGTCAGCATGAACATCCCCAAGCAGCGCGTGACGGCCTTCATCGGGCCGTCCGGCTGTGGTAAATCCACGCTGCTGCGCACCTTCAACCGGATGAATGATCTGGTGGACGGCTGCCGTGTGGAAGGCGCGATCAACCTCTACGGCACCAACATCTACCGCAAGGGTGAAGACGTGGCCGAGCTGCGTCGCCGGGTCGGCATGGTGTTCCAGAAGCCCAACCCGTTTCCCAAGACCATCTACGAAAACGTGGTCTATGGCTTGCGCATCCAGGGCATCAACAAGAAACGTATCCTCGACGAGGCCGTGGAGTGGGCGCTCAAGGGCGCGGCATTGTGGGATGAGGTCAAGGACCGTCTGCACGAATCGGCCCTGGGTCTGTCCGGCGGTCAGCAGCAACGTCTGGTGATCGCTCGCACCATTGCTGTGGAGCCGGAAGTGCTGCTGCTCGATGAGCCATGCTCGGCACTCGACCCGATTTCCACCCTGAAAGTCGAAGAGCTGATCTACGAGCTGAAATCCAAATTCACCATCGTCATCGTGACCCACAACATGCAACAGGCAGCACGGGTGTCCGACTACACCGCGTTCATGTACATGGGCAAACTGGTGGAGTTCGGCGATACCGATACCCTGTTCACCAATCCGGCGAAGAAGCAGACCGAAGACTACATCACCGGTCGTTACGGCTAGCAAGCGGCTGCTTTCACTGAACTGATGCTGCGGTCGACCGCACCTTACCGGACGCTCCAAGGACGCCAACATGATTAGCAAAGAAGGCCTTACCCATCACATCTCCGCGCAGTTCAACGCTGAACTTGAGGAAGTGCGCAGCCACCTCCTGGCCATGGGCGGGCTGGTGGAGAAGCAAGTCAACGACGCCGTTACCGCGCTGATCGAGGCTGATTCCGGCCTGGCCCAGCAGGTGCGCGAGATCGATGACCAGATCAATCAGATGGAGCGCAATATCGACGAGGAATGCCTGCGCATCCTCGCTCGTCGGCAACCGGCCGCGTCTGACCTGCGTTTGATCATCAGCATCTCCAAGTCGGTGATCGATCTGGAGCGCATTGGCGATGAAGCCACCAAGATTGCCCGTCGCGCCATCCTGCTGTGCGAAGAAGGCGAAGCGCCGCGCGGTTATGTTGAAGTGCGCCACATCGGTGACCAGGTGCGCAACATGGTCCGCGATGCCCTGGACGCGTTTGCCCGCTTTGACGCCGAACTGGCGTTGTCGGTGGCCCAGTACGACAAGATCATCGACCGCGAGTACAAGACCGCCCTGCGTGAACTGGCGACCTACATGATGGAAGACCCGCGCTCGATCTCGCGGGTGTTGAACATCATCTGGGTCCTGCGTTCCCTGGAGCGCATCGGCGACCATGCTCGCAACATCTCGGAGTTGGTGATCTACCTGGTGCGCGGCACCGATGTACGCCACATGGGCCTCAAGCGCATGAAGGCCGAAGTTGAAGGCACCGTTGATCAAATCTCTAATGTTCCGGACATTGCTGACGATAAGTAAGATTGCCCGAGAAATAAACGCCCGGCCTTTGGTCGGGCGTTTTCGTTTGTGGCGTATGAATTTTGCGCTGCGGACACCAGTAAAGTCCCGGCGTGACTGAAGAGTTTTGGCGAAATGCCATCAGCGAAGCGTTATGCTTGCCGGGGTTTTTAAAGGATGAAGGGTCGATGAGTAAAGTCAGTGTGTTGGTGGTGGATGACGCCTCGTTTATTCGCGATCTGGTGAAGAAGTGCCTGCGCAATTACTTCCCGGGCATCAAGATCGAAGATGCGGTGAACGGCAAAAAGGCCCAGGCCATCCTGATGCGCGAAACCTTCGACATGGTGCTGTGTGACTGGGAAATGCCGGAAATGTCCGGCCTGGAACTGTTGACCTGGTGCCGTGAGCAACCTCATCTCAAGGCCATGCCGTTTGTCATGGTCACCAGCCGTGGCGACAAGGAAAACGTGGTCCAGGCGATCCAGGCCGGGGTTTCCGGCTATGTCAGCAAACCCTTCACCAACGAGCAGTTGCTGAACAAGGTCAAGCAGGCCCTGCACAAGATCGGCCGCCTGGACGCGCTGATCGCCAGCGCCCCGACCAAGATGAACTCGGCTTTCGGCAACGACTCCCTGAGCGCCTTGACCGGCGGCAAACCGGAGGCGGTCAAGCCGGCCCCTGCCGCCACACCCAGCAAAGGCCTGCTCAGCAGTCCGCCGGTACAGGCGCCTGCAGCCGCATCGCCAGCCAGCGGGCGGGGGCAAGGCCAGTTGCGCTTGTCCAGCGGCACCCAGCAGTGTGTGATCAAGGCCCTGAGCATCAAGGAAGCGCTGCTGGTGGTGCGCCGCGGCGACGTCCTGCCCCAGGTGCTGGAAAGCGCCGTGCTCGACCTTGAGCAAGGCGAGAACGCCGAAACCGCGCGCCTCAACGGCTACCTGCACGCCATCGTCGCCTATGAACCCAAGCCTGACAGCGATTGGCTGCAACTGACCTTCCGTTTTATCGATCAGGATGCGCAGAAGCTGGATTACATCTCGCGGCTGATTGCACGCGGGACGGCCCAGAAGCATTTTGTGCCGGGCGCCTGAACTCCCCGCCACTACCGTGAATCGACCAACTGTCTGATTCTAGGCGTTCGGTTTGATTTATATCTGTTTTGATATAGTCTTTCGATAGCGCGCTGTCGCTATCGAGTGTTCGCTACGCCTTGAAACACACCGCCACCGCCTTTTTGCTGATCGTCAATTACGCTTTTCCTTTCCAGAAAAGGAGAAGTGGATGCCAAGGCACAAGGACGTGGTGTTTGTGGGAAGCTCGCTCAAGGATCTCAAGTCGTTCCCGCTCGATGCGCGAAGAGCCGCTGGTTTTCAATTGGATCTTTTACAGCAGGGCGAGCAGCCTTTTGACTGTAAGCCGATGAAGACCATCGGGCGGGGCGTCAATGAGATCAGGATTTTCGACGAGTCAGGAGCGTTTCGGGTGTTTTATGTGGTCAACCGGCCTGAGGCCATTTACGTGCTGCATGCGTTGCGCAAAACCACACAGAAAACCGAAATGCGGGATATCGAACTGGCTCGCGCCAGACTGCAGGAATTAGGGTAGGCCCATGACAGACCAAAAGTTTCAAACCGAGCGTTTCAGTAGCGTCTGGGATGCCTTGGAAGACACTCCCCAGCAAGCGGCGAACATGCGTTTGCGCGCCAAGCTGCTTTTGGAGCTCTGCAAAACCATCCGCGGTTGGGAGCTCTCCCAGAGAGACGCCGCCCAGCGGCTTCATATCAGTCAGCCGCGCCTTAATGACGTGCTGAGCGGCAAGATCGACAAGTTCTCACTGGATGCTCTGGTCAACCTTTCTGCGGCGGCCCATCTGGATGTGGACATTTGTTTCGCGCCGTTGCCTGCCTGAGTCCACACAGCATTGTCATGATCCCTTGCTAGCCTGCCATCCAGTCGTTCCTGGCAGGCTCAGTTCATGTTCGCACGCGCGCTACTTTTCTGTGGAGTATTCACGGTTGCCGCCTCGGCAGCGGCCATGACCCTCTACAAATCCGTCGATGCTGACGGTGTCGTTGTCTTCAGCGACCGGCACACCCCGGGGGCGCAGGCGTTTGTGTTTCAGGATCGGGTCGTCAAACCCTTGAAGCGTCAGGTGCGGGATATCCAGCAGCCCAAAGCCCCTGTTGGCGTCATCCAAACCTATCGCTATCCCTTTCCCTTTCCCTGGCGCGGCGGACCGTTCCGTCTGACCCAGGGACCGAACGGCACCTTCAGCCACACCGACCTCAAAAGCCGCTTCGCCATGGATATCGCGATGCCTGAGGGCACGCCGATCATCGCGGCGCGTGGTGGGGTGGTGGTGAAAACCGAGAATAACCAGGCCGGGCGCGGTAGCGACCCGTCGGGCAATTTCGTGCGGGTGCAACACGATGACGGCACCCAGGGCGTGTACCTGCACCTCAAGCAAGGTTCAGTCAGCGTCAGGCAAGGGCAACGAGTGGCAGTGGGCAGCCCGCTGGCGTTGTCGGGCAATACCGGCAACAGCAGCGGGCCGCATCTGCATTTTGTGGTACAGCGCACCACGGAGTTGGGGCTGGCGTCGATTCCCTACGAGTTTGATCAACCGGTAGGGGTGTTGCCCAACTTTGCGTTGGGCACGCCATGAGGCTGTAGGAGCAAGCTTGCCCCTACAAGGGCACGCCCTAGTCGAGCATCATCACCTTGGCCAGCACGATTTTCGGGCCCTTCATCTTCTTGATGATGATGCGCAGCCCCTCAACCTCCAGCACTTCTTCCTCTTCCGGCACCCGCTTCAGGGTGTCGTAGATCAGCCCGGCCAGGGTTTCGGCTTCGATGTGGTCCAGGTCGATACCCAGCAACCGTTCGACCTTGAACAGAGGCGTGTCGCCGCGCACCAGCAGTTTGCCCGGCTGATAGGCGAGGATGCCGCGCTCGGCCTTGCGGTGTTCGTCCTGGATATCACCCACCAGCACTTCCAGCACGTCTTCCATGGTCAGGTAGCCGATGACCTTGCCGTCGGCTTCCTCCACCAGGGCGAAATGCGCGCCACCTTTGCGGAACTGTTCCAGCAGTTGCGACAGCGGCATGTGCCGGGATACGCGCTCCAGTGGGCGGGTCAGTTCGGCCAGGTTGAACGACTCGGGAATGTGGTCCAGAGCCGCCAGTTCCAGCAGCAGATCCTTGATGTGCAGCAGGCCGACAAACTCGTTGCGCACCGCGTCATACACCGGGTAACGGCTGAATTTGTGGCGGCGGAACAGTGCGAGGATTTCCTTGAGCGGGGCGTTGAAGTCCAGGGTCACCAGGTCTTCCCGGGAGTTGGCCCAGTCCACCACTTCCAGCTCGCCCATTTCCACAGCGGAGGCGAGCACGCGCATGCCTTGGTCACTCGGGTCCTGGCCACGGCTGGAGTGCAGGATCAGTTTGAGTTCTTCACGGCTGTAGTGGTGCTCGTGGTGCGGACCAGGCTCGCCTTGGCCGGCGATACGCAAAATGGCGTTGGCGCTGGCGTTGAGCAGGTAGATCGCCGGGTACATCGCCCAGTAGAACAGGTACAGCGGCACTGCGGTCCACAGCGACAGCAGCTCGGGTTTGCGAATGGCCCAGGATTTGGGCGCCAGTTCACCGACCACAATGTGCAGGTAGGAGATCACGAAAAAGGCGGCAAAGAACGACACTCCCTTGATCACTTCGGGCGATTGCACGCCGATGGCGCCCAGCAGCGGCTCCAGGATGTGCGCGAAGGCCGGTTCACCCACCCAGCCCAGGCCCAGGGAGGCCAGGGTGATACCCAGTTGGCAGGCCGACAGGTAGGCGTCGAGCTGGCTGTGCACGGTGCGCAGGATCTGCCCGCGCCAGCCGTTCTTGTGAGCGATGCTCTCGACCCGGGTGGCGCGCAGTTTGACCATGGCAAATTCCGCCGCAACGAAGAAACCGTTGAGCAGTACCAGGATCAGTGCAAAAAGAATCATGCCGAAATCGGCGAAGAGTGTCGCGAGGGTGATACCAGGGGAAGGGTCCATGATGGGGTTTTGCGGGTTCCGTGTATTCAAAAAGGGTTAGCAGGTGGACCTGAAGGGCAGGCACAAGTCAGCCAATGTAGCGGCTGATGGGGCGCTTGCCTAGTAGCGGCTGCCGGGCGGGGCAGCCTACAGGTCCTGATTCACCCGCGAGCGTGTCATCTGCGCCGGTGGAAAATGGCAGGTAAAGGTACTGCCATGTCCCAGCACACTGCTGATTTCCAGGCGAGCGCGATGGCGAAGCAGCACATGTTTGACGATCGCCAGGCCCAGGCCGGTACCGCCGGTGTTGGAGTTGCGGCTGGAGTCCACCCGGTAGAAGCGTTCGGTCAGGCGTGGCAGGTGCTTGCTGTCGATACCGATGCCGGAGTCCTGAACACTCAGGTGCGCACCCTGATCGTCAGCCCACCAACGGATGCGGATGGTGCCTTTGTCCTGGGTGTACTTCACCGCGTTGAACACCAGGTTGGAAAACGCGCTGCGCAATTCGCCCTCGCTGCCCTTGAGCAGGATCGATGGGTCGGCCTCCAGGGAAATGCTTTGCTCACGTTGCCCGGACAGGGCCTGGGCGTCGTTCTTGATGGTCTGCAGCAGGCTTTGCACTGATACGGGCTGGTTGTCCGAGGGGTAATCGGTGGCTTCCAGCTTGGCCAGCAACAGCAGATCGTTGAGCAGCGTTTGCATGCGCCCCCCTTGCTGCTGCATTTGCTGCAGGGCACGGGTCCAGCGCGGGTTCACCTCTTCGACGTTATCCAGCAGCGTCTCCAGATACCCGCAAATCACCGTCAGTGGCGTGCGTAACTCGTGGGAGACGTTGGCCACAAAGTCTTTGCGCATCTGTTCCAGCTGATGGATGCGGGTGACGTCGCGCACCAACATCAAATGCTCGTTGTTGCCGTAGCGCGTCAGGTACAGCTGAATGCGCACCCGATCGTTGGTCGGCGACGGGATTTCCAGGGCTTCTTCGAAGCTGTCCTGCTCGAAGTACTCCTTGAAGCGCGGATGGCGCACCAGGTTCGTCACGGGCTGGCCGCTGTCCTGAGGTGTCTTGAGGCCCAGCAGGGTTTCGGCGGCGCGGTTCCACCATTCCAGGTTGCCATCGCTGTCGAGCATGATCACTGCGTCTTTCAGCGCTGCGGTCGATTCCTGGACCCGGTCGATCACCGCTTGCAGGCGCCCGCGTACGCGTTGGTCGCGGCGTTGCAGGTGATAGATGCTGTCGAACACCTCGCCCCACAGGCCGTAGCCGTCGGGTGGTGCTTCGTCGGGTTGGTGCTTGCGTAGCCATTCGTGCAAGCGCAGCAGTTGCTTGAGGGTCCAACCCAGATAGACGCCCAGGCCAATGGCCAGGCTCCAGCCGTAGTAACCGCTGATCAGGCCCACCAGCAGGCAGCCGGTGATCAGCAGAAGCATGTGGCGGATCAGGGTGCCATGCCAGTTTTGATTCACTTAAACACGCGTCCTTGTCAGCTGTTCGGGCAGGGGAAGGCTGGCTCAGCCTTTGGTGGAAAACCGATAACCGGTGCCGCGCACGGTTTGTACCAGACTCTCGTAGGCATCGCCCAGGGCTTTACGCAGGCGACGGATATGCACGTCAACGGTACGCTCTTCGACATACACGTTGCCGCCCCACACCTGATCCAGCAACTGGCCGCGGGTGTAGGCGCGTTCTTGGTGGGTCATGAAGAACTGCAGCAGGCGATATTCGGTGGGGCCCATCTCGGCGGGCTTGCCGTCGATGGTCACGCGGTGGCTGATAGGGTCCAGCAGCAAGCCACCGACTTCGATAGGCGCTTCGCCATCAGTCGGTCCGGCACGGCGCAGCACGGCTTTCAGACGGGCTACCAGCTCCCGTGGGGAAAATGGCTTAGTGATGTAGTCATCGGCGCCGACTTCCAGGCCCTGGATCTTGTTGTCCTCTTCGCCTTTGGCGGTAAGCATGATGATCGGGATGTCCCCGGTCAGTTCATCGCGTTTGAGACGGCGGGCCAATTCGATGCCGGAGGTACCGGGCAGCATCCAGTCCAGCAGGATCAGGTCCGGCTTGCGGTCGACGATAATGGCATGGGCCTGCTGGGAGTTCTCCGCCTCCAGGCAGTCATAGCCGGCCATTTCCAACGCAACGGCGATCATTTCGCGAATAGGCGCTTCGTCGTCAACGATCAGAATGCTCCTGCCAACCATGCTAAGTCCTCTTGTCATTTAACTGTCTTGCGCCGCATTAGATAACGGAATTATTGCAGTCGTGTGACAGTATTTTAGTGCCTCGGGCAATCGGCGCCTTCCTGGACTACGCTTTGGGTCCGAATCCTGACAACCACAAAAGGAAGGTTCCGATGACTTACAGTACTTTTTCCTGGAAAGCCCTGCTGGTAACGGCCGCATTGACGCTGCCGACCCTGGCCTTTGCGGCGGATCCTGCGATGACCAAGGACGGGATGCTGGTGGATCACAAGGGCATGACGCTCTACACCTTTGCCAAGGATGCTGACGGCAAGTCTGTGTGCAACGACAAGTGCGCTGCCAACTGGCCACCGCTGAAAGCGGAATCCACGGATACGCCAGCCGGCAAATGGACCGTCATCACGCGTGATGACCAGACCAGCCAATGGGCCTACGGTGGCAAACCGCTCTATACCTTCGTCATGGACAAAAAAGCCGGTGACATGACCGGCGAAGACAAAATGGACGGGGCGTGGAAGGTCGCCAAACCGTAAACCAACCCTGTAGCCGCTGCCGCCAGGCTGCGATAAGGCCGAAGGCCTTCAACGATCTTGGATTTTGCGCGCCGACCGTGTCGGCGATCGCAGTCTGGCGGCAGCGGCTACAGAAGGGAATTACCGAAACCCGTAGTCCGCCACAATCCCGACAAAAATCGCCAACCCTGCCCAGTGGTTGTGCAAAAACGCCTTGAAGCACTTCATCCGATCTCTGTCCCGTGTATACCAGAACTCCCAGGCGAAACACCCGGCCGCCGCCAGCAGCCCAAGGTGGAACCAACCTCCCAGTTCAAAACGCGTGCCTGCCAGCAGCAGGCAAACCAGCGCCAAGCCCTGCAAGGTCAGAATGATCACCCGGTCGGCGTCACCGAACAGAATCGCGGTGGATTTCACGCCGATTTTCAAGTCGTCGTCACGATCGGTCATCGCGTAGTAGGTGTCGTAGGCCACCGTCCACAGCAGGTTGGCGATGTACAGCAGCCAGGCGGTGGCCGGCAGGCTGCCGGTCTCGGCGGTGAACGCCATTGGCATGCCCCAGGAAAACGCAGCGCCCAATACCACCTGCGGGTAGTAGGTGTAGCGCTTCATGAACGGGTAGCTGACCGCCAGTGCCAGACCGCCCAGCGACAGCCAGATGGTCATGGAATTAGTCAGCAGCACCAGCAGGAAACTGATCAGCATCAGTACCGCAAAGAACACCAGGGCTTCTTTTGAACTGATCTTGCCGCTGGCCAACGGGCGTTGCGCGGTACGCTTCACATGCCCGTCGACCTTGCGGTCGGCCCAGTCATTAATGACGCAACCGGCAGCGCGGGTCAGCGTGACGCCCAGGACAAAAATCACAATGTTGGCCAGGGACGGCGAACCCTTGCCGGCAATCCACAGTGCCCAGAGTGTCGGCCACAGCAGCAGATAGATGCCGATGGGTTTGTCCATGCGGGTCAGCTGGATGAAGTCCCAGGCCCGAGGATTCAGGTGATTCAGGGATTTGAGCAGACGCTGATACATCAACCATTCTCCGGATGTTCGTGCACGGCGTGCCACAGGTTCGGCAGGAAAACTTCGGCCACCAGCACGCTCAATGATCCGCGATCAAAGCGTGAGCGGCGCGCCCACAGTTCATCGGCTTGCGCGGCTGTTGGCAGCCATTCCCGTGGGTAATGGCAAACCTCAATGGCCCGGCGTGCAAACGCTTGGTCGCAGAACAACAGTTCGCCCAGCGAGCGGCTGCCCAGCTCATCCATATGCAAGCCGTCACCCTGCAAGGCATTGCGGGCCGCCACGCTGCGGGCAAACACCCAGGCCTGGCCGTGGCCGCGCAAATACACCTCGCGAACCCAGCCAATGCTGGCCGGCGGCAAGTCCAGGGCGGCGCACTCATCGTCCCGCAGCGGCTGCCAGCCTTCCACCAACGGCGTCACGCTGAAGCCGTCATTGGACAGGCGCGTCAGGCGTCGTGTCAGCGAGCCGTCATCGAACAGCCAGTTGAGGATCAGCGGCGCGGGCAGGGGGCTCAGGAGGCTCTGGGTCAGCCATCGGCAAGCAACGGAAGCGGCGTTTGAGTGCGGCACGGTGGGTCATTATTGGCAGCAAAAGAGGCGGCGAGCTTACCATGGTGACCCGGGCTTTTGCCGGGACATACTGCTCCAGGCGTCGATCATGCTTGCATCTGCGAGCCCCGATCAGTACAAAACGCCCTGAGCCGTACGGCAACGCTGGATCTATCGACTGTCGGCCAGTAAAGCCTGGACCCTGAGGAAGCAAGTAATGAAGAAGTGGCAATGTGTAGTCTGTGGCCTGATCTATGACGAGAAGGACGGCTGGCCGGATGACGGAATCGCTCCGGGCACCCTGTGGCAGGACGTCCCGGAAGACTGGCTGTGCCCGGACTGCGGCGTCGGCAAAATGGATTTCGAAATGATCGAGATCGGTTAATTCTTTGAATTAAAGAAATGACTTTAAGAAACGCACTACAAGGAGAAAGGAATGAACGCACCTGTCGTGATCGTCGGCACCGGACTGGCCGGTTACAACCTGGCCCGGGAGTTTCGCAAACTCGATAGCGAAACCCCGCTGCTGCTGATCACCGCAGATGACGGGCGCTCCTACTCAAAGCCCATGCTCTCCACCGGTTTTGGCAAGAACAAGGAAGCCGATGGCCTGAGCATGGCTGAACCTGGCGCCATGGCCGAGCAACTCAAGGCCGAAGTGCGCACCCACACGCGCATCAGCGGCATCGACCCGGGCCACAAGCGCCTGTGGATCGGTGAAGAAGCCGTGGCCTATCGCGACCTGATTCTCGCCTGGGGCGCGGAAACTGTGCGGGTGCCGGTGCAGGGCGACGCCTCGGAGCTGATTTTTCCGATCAACGACCTGGAAGACTACGCGCGCTTTCGTGTGGCAGCGGCCGGCAAACGTCGGGTCCTGTTGCTGGGTGCCGGGTTGATTGGCTGTGAGTTTGCCAACGACTTGATCCTGGGCGGCTACGAAATCGACCTGGTGGCACCGTGTGAGCAAGTCATGCCGACCCTGCTGCACCCGGCCGCCGCCGCTGCGGTCCAGGCTGGGCTGGAAAGCCTCGGCGCGCGTTTCCACCTGGGGCCGGTGCTCAACCGCCTGCAACGTACCGCTGACGGTCTGGAGGCGCACCTGTCTGATGGCGAAGTGATTCAGTGTGACCTGGTGGTCTCGGCCATTGGTTTGCGTCCTCGCGTGGACCTGGCCGCTGCCGCCGGCTTGCAGACCAACCGCGGGATCATGGTCGACCGTCACCTCAAGACCTCTCACGCCAATATCTACGCCCTGGGCGACTGCGCCGAGGTCGATGGCCTGAATTTGTTGTACGTCATGCCGCTGATGAGCTGCGCGCGCGCCCTGGCCCAGACCCTGGCGGGCAACGCCACGGCAGTCAGCTACGGGCCTATGCCGGTCACCGTGAAAACCCCGGTCTGCCCGTTGGTGGTCTCACCGCCGCCACGGGGCACCGAAGGGGTCTGGAGCGTCGAAGGCCAGGGCACCGACATCAAGGCATTGTGCCGCGACGCCAGCGGTCGCCTGCTGGGTTATGCGCTGACCGGCACGGCCGTCATGGAGAAACTGGCCCTGAACAAAGAACTTCCGCCGTTGCTGGCGTAAATACCGGTCGTTCTGTCGGAATAGCCCCTGTTTTGAGCGCAGAAAGGTCGCCACGAGACTGGCGCAGTGTCCGATGGCATGCCATCCTCACTCCCGTCTGCCGCAGAGTAGAGCCTGCGGCGCCTTGGGCGCTGCTCCACCAGAGAGCAGCACGGACATAACAACAAAAAACCGTCAAAGAGGCTTCATTTATGCGTAAACCAGAACTCGCAGCCGCTATTGCTGAAAAAGCAGACCTGACCAAAGAACAGGCCAACCGCGTACTCAACGCCGTTCTCGAAGAAATCACCGGCGCCCTGCATCGCAAAGACAGCGTCACCCTGGTTGGCTTCGGCACCTTCCTGCAACGCCACCGCGGCGCCCGTACCGGCAAGAACCCACAAACCGGCGAGCCGGTAAAAATCAAGGCCAGCAACACCGTTGCGTTCAAGCCGGGCAAGTCGCTCAAAGACAGCGTCAACCCGTAACAGGCAGCACCGTCTCGAAGGGAGGCGTAGCAGGATAAAAAATGGGCACGCCGACTGGGTCGGGTGCCCATTTTTGTTGAGTGGTGCGAACGCAATGGTTGCCTGGGATTCTTCAGGGCGGGGACCGGCTTTACATGACTCTGTTTTCACTCAAAGTTAAACGTCGTTACGACTTTGCGTGAAATATGTATCAGCACGCTTGGGTGATGGTATGAAAGGTCTTTTTCCCTTCATCAAAAAACAAGTACGCCTGAGCGAGATCATGGCTCAGTTCGCTGATGTCAAGCTGCCCCAAGAAAACCATCGGCTTTCCACCCTCTATCGGCCATTCGGGGCTCTGAAGCCATTTTGGCGGCGTTTTCAGGTACCGGAAGTCAGATTTTATTTTTTCCTTCAGCCATGACTGTAATTCTTTGGGGCTGAGATTTTTTTGCTCTTCGATGAGCATAGAAAGATAGTCCGACGGTAGCGATAGCCATTTTGGCTGCACTTTTAGTGTCAGGTTAAACAGGTCTTCGTATTTTTTTTCCACCGTGTGAGCGATACCCTTCTTGTTCAAGACACCCGATAAAAGTGTCTGAATGTTGTAGATGCACTCCAGATTCAGATAGTTCTGACTGATTGCGTAGGTGTAGAGGTCAGGCTCAATAATATAGGCCGGTAGGTTGTTCTCACCTTTTAGCAACGCTTCGACAGCTGAGTCTGCATAGACTTTTTCTTCAAATGCTTTGGGTGAAATAGACCCTTCGACGAATTGCTTGATGATTTCTATAGCGGTCATTATTTGGTTCCTAAATGTCTGAATTCATCAAGCGCTGCGTGCTGTTCTCGGGTGACTTCACGTAGATTCCGTGGGTTGTTCACGCTGGTTCCACCGTTACGTTGAGGGTTGTGATGGTGCAACTCCATCGAGTTTCCGTTCGCGTCCAGCGGTGCGGAGCCACGTTTCATGCGACTCATGTTGGCCGGGCTGAATTCACCTGAGCCTTTTGAGGCTTCGTGCCGATTTTTCCAGTACCTATTCCTCACGACATCCCATGCAGGCGCTTTGCCGTTAGGTAAAGGCTTATCGATGGCCTGGCCTCGCTTCCAACGTTTGAACTGGACACAACTCCAGCCCCAAGGGTCGATCCATCCAAGGGGGTTAGGCCCATATTGATAGAGGTTTATTCCCCCCGACAACCCAATCGGATCCGGCGTCGTAAACCTTCCCACGTCCGGATCATAAAACCTGAACGTATTGAAATGCAGCCCTGTCTCCCGGTCCAGATACTGCCCCTGAAACCGCAGGTTCTGCTCTTCGATGTAGTAGGACTCGCGCACCTCTTCCAGCGTGTTGCCCCACACCCGATAAGTCGCCCTCCAGACGTCGTGCCCGTCGGCTTCGGTCAGTTGTTCCGGCAGGCCGTTGAGGTCGTTGTGGTAGTAGCGGATTTTTTGCAGCGGCCCGCAGCCATCGACGCGGGCGAGGGGGTCGTAGCCTTCGTCTTCGTAAACATACAGGCTGGTCTGACTGTGTTTGTGTTCCTGCAACAGGCGCAGGCCGTCCCAGGTGAATCGGGTTTCGCCCAACGGATAGCCATCGCTGCCGTGTTCGTTTTTTTCGATACGTCGGCCGAGCGGGTCATAGGTCATCCTGACTACGCTGCCGTTTTCACTGTGTACTTCAACCAGTCGGCTTTCAGCATCGTAGGCAAAGCGTTGTAGGCCACGTGCAGCGCTGCGTTTTTCAATCGTGCGGCCAAAGGCGTCGTAGCGGTAACGCTTGTCCTGATAGGTCAGCAGTTTGTTGTGCACCACCAGCCCGGCCCCGGGCTGTGGGCCGTCTAGCAAGTTGGCGGCGGCGTCGTAGGCAAAGGTTTCGCGCTGGCCGTGCAGGTTGTCCTGGCTGGCGATGATGCGGCCAGTGGCATCGTAGTGCAGGAGTTGACGGTGCTGAGCGGCGGGTTGCTGGTCGAGTTTGCCGATCAGGTTGTCGGCCGGATCGTACTCGAACTGTTTTTGCACTGTCGCCGGCATCAGCGACGGCTGGTTGGTGTGCCGGCGTTGGCGTGAGCGCAAGCGGCCGCTGCGGTCGTATTCGCTGCGGGTACTGATCTGACCCTGGGTGCGCAGCACTTCACGGTGCAGGCGGTCGCGCTCGAAGTCGCTGATGACGTGGCCGTCGAGGTTGATCTGGTGCAGGTGGCCACTGCCGTAGTAGAGGCGATTGAGCCAGCGGCCGTCGGGCAATTGAGTCTGAACCAGATTGCCGAGTTCATCGTAGTGGTGTTGCAGGTGGCCGGTTGAACTCCCTTCGGCGATCAATTGGCCGAGGGCGTCATAGGCGAAGCTCAGGGCCTGCGCATTGCCCTGCAGATCGGTGAAGGTGACGGCGGTCAGTTGGTCCAATGGGTCGTAGGTGTAGTCGGTGCGTCCATCGTCGGTGGTTTTGGCAATCAATCGGCCAACCGCATCGCGTTCCAGTCGATGAATGATGGGGGCGACCGGCGTCTCGGGAACCACAGCCAGGCCATTGCCGTAAGGCGCCGGTACGGCGGTCACCGTCGCGACGTTGTCCAGCAGGTCGTAGGTGTACTGCTTGGCACTTGCGTCGAGGTCTTGCTGTTCTGTCAGACGATCCGCGGCATCCCACGCAAATCGATAGCGTTCACCGTTTTCATTGACCAGCGCTTGTAGCCGCCCGTAGCTGTCATACGCGAACTGCACCTGCCGACCATGGGCATCGGTGCGCTGGCGCACCTGGCCGCGACGATTGTGCTGATAGAGCGTGGTGTGCCCGGCCGGGTCGGTGTAACCCACCAATTGGCCGCTGACATCGCGCTGATACTGCTCGGTGCGCCCGTCCGGCAGTTGGCTGCTGAGCAGGCGTCCCTGGGCGTCGTAGCGAAATTGAGTGCGTTCGCCGAGGGCATCGATGATGACCTGCAAATAGCCCCGCTCGTCGTAGCTGAAGCGTGTCGGGTAACCGGAACAATCAATGTGCTCGACCAGTTGCCCGAACGGGTTCCAGCGCAGCTTTTTGCTTTTGCCGGTGGCGTCGATGATTTCCACGACCTGGCCGTGCGCGTCGTAGCGGTAGCGGGTGGCATAACCCAGAGGGTCGGTTTCGGCGATGCAGTTGCCGCGCTGATCGTAGCGATACTGCCAACTGTTGTCGGCCGCGTCGGTTTCCACCAGCGGCAAGGCCCAGTGCTCCAGCCACAACGTCGAATCGCTGCGACCCAGCGGGTCGGTTTCGCCGATCTGGTTGCCGGCCTCATCGTAACTGTACTCATAGCGCCCGCCCTGCGGATCGGTAGCGCTGAGCAATTGGCGTTCGTCGTTCCAGTCAAACAGCCAGGTCTGGCCGAGGTTGTCGCTGTATTGAGTGATCTGGTGCTGAGTGTTCCAGTGCCGCGTGCTGACGCGCTGCAAACCGTCGCTGATGCGTGTGGTACCGGCTTGCAGGTCATAATCGAATTGGTAGGTGTCGCCTTCATCGGTCCAGTGCCGGACCACGCGCCATTCCAAGTCTTCAATCAAGGCCCACTCATAGAAACACCGCAACCCGGTGGGCAACTGATGTTCCACCATGCGGCGACCGGCATCGTAAGCGAAGCGCCGCTGCACCTGGCCGGTGGCATCGCGCACCTCGGCCAGATTACCGATGGCGTCGTAGCCATAGCTGACGAGTACTTCACGGCGTTGATCGGGATAAAGACGTTCGATGCGAGTGACGTGCTCAGGGGCGCGGATCAGTTCGACCTGCACCAGATCGAAGGTATCGCGCAGACGTATCAGGCGTCCGGCTTCGTCGTAATCGATATGGATGCGGTTGTCGTTGCGGTCACCGAGCTGATTCAGGCGCAGCAAGGTTGCATTGGCCGGAGTGGGTTCGAACAGGCGATAAAGGCCGTCATCACTTTCGATCAGCAACTGCCCGTTGAGGTGCCGCCGCACGGAGAGTCCTTCGCCGGCGCTGAATACCGCGCCGCCCAACGGAATCGAACCCATGTCGATCGGCCGGCCCTGCTCGTCGGTGTAGACCAGCGTTTCGCCGCCCTCGGGATGAGGCAGGATTTCGACGCACACTTCGTAGGCGACGCTCCAACCGGCGCCGAACACCCCGCCGCGGCGTTCGTCGCGGCTGTTGTAGAAGCGTTGCCAGTCAATCGGCAAGATGCCAGGCAGCACGAAATCCAACTCGTCGTCGCCGCCGAGCACCTTGGCCCCGGTCGCTGCGTGCACCGGGTTCGACGAGCCTATGGCGGCGTTGGCCAAGGCACCCATCGCACTGCTGACAGCCATCGAGGTTGCGCCGCCGATCAGCATGCACGGCAGTTTGCTGAAGAACTTGCCCTTGCCGCCCTTGAGCATCAATAGCGCCGTGACCGCCAGCCCGACGCCCGGTGTCTTGCCGCTGCGAATTTCACGCACCACGACCGAGCCGCCGCCAATGGTCACATTCGATGAGATCAGCCCGGACGACACCACCGTCGCATCACAGGTGCTGCGGTCGCCGCTACGCACGGCGGGTTGGCCGTTGATCGTGACCTTTTCCGAACCCTCGGCGAGAAACTGCGGCGGCATCGGCGGATGCTTCATGCAGACGATCAAGTCCAACGGCTTGGGCACGGCGCCTGGAGCAGGAGTCGCGACGGTGGGGCGCCACATCTGCGAGAAGAAACTCTCGGCCATGTCCAGATAGCTGGGGTCCGCTTCAGGCTTGGCTTCTTCCAGCTCGGTGCCGGCGGGTGCGACGTGCGAGGTAATTGCCCCGGCAGCACGGGCGGCCGGCAGGTTGTTGGTGAGGGTGTCGGTGGCACCGGTGAGAATGTTCGCCTGCACCGTGGGCGGAAACAGGGCGTTGCTGAAGCTATCGCATAACTGGGTGAGGCCTTTGTCGGCCCCGCTCTTGCTCATGAGGAGGCCGACAATCGTGCCCACCACCGCGCCAAGCAGGAAACACCCGAGCCCACCGGTGACAACGGTAATGCCGGTGGCGGCGACTACGGCGAAGGTCGCCACGGCAGTAATCGCGATATTGGCGGCTACCTCCAGTACACCGCCGAGGATATCCGCCATCATCGAGGTATGGGATAACGCATCGCCCATGCGGGCGGCCCAGAGAGTGTCAGACATGCGCTGTGCTCATCAGGAAATAGCGTCGAACAACAGCGAACCTTTTATCGTCGCCCAGTGCGCCGCTTCGGCATCCCCCAATTTGTCCGCCTTCACGTAACTCAAGGCGAGCATCTTGCGGGTGCCTGGCAACACCAACGCAAGCTGGAACTGGAACACCTTGTCGTTGCCCTTGTTGAACTGGCTGCGTAACTCAATGCCTTCCACCTCTTGCGCAGCCCCCAGGCGCACTGAGACACCGGGTTGGAAGCGCAAGTCCTGCACCTGTTTTTCCAGGCGCTTGAGCTGGTCGTCGAAGTTGCTCTGTAAGGTTTCACCCTCGGCCAGCAAGCTGCGGCTAACGATCAAGGAAGTACCCAGCTCTGGGAACTTGAGGATATTGATCGTTGCATCCTGCAGCTCGCCGGCGGGCAGTTGGAACTGAAATTCGTTGATTCGGTACGTCATGGCAAACAGGTCTCGTCAGGAGCTTTTGGGCGCTGGGAACGCGGCTTTCACGTTGGCATCGATGCTGGCTTTGGAGCCCTGGCCATCGGGTGTGGCGCCAGGGCCGCCGCCATTGTTCAGGTGCAGTACGCCGCCGGTGTTGAACTCGGCGTCGCCGCTGGCGTAGAAGCTGATTTGCACGCCGGTGAGGTTGATCTGTCCGCTGGCGTTCAGCTCCAGGATGCTTTTACCGCACACCAAGCGCAGGTTTTCACCCACCTCAATGACGTAGCTTTGACTGATGCTGTCGGTCTTCCTCTGACCCACTGAGAGGATGTCTTCGTGTTTGACGATACGCAGGCGGTTATTACCAATGGTCACCGTCTCGTTATGCCCAATACTTTTGTTACGGTCATGCCCCACCGAGTGGCTCTCATCCACCTCAACCACGATGTCTTGATTGCGCTCGGCATGGATGTACAACTGCTCCAGGCCCTTCTTGTCCTCCATGCGGATTTCATTGAAGTTGGCCGGCGTGCCGCCTTTGCTGGAGCGGCTTTTCATGCCGCTCTGGGTCGCGTTTTCCGGCAGGTCATAAGGCACCGTCTGCTCGGCGTTGTACACCCGGCCGGTGATGATCGGCCGGTCCGGATCCCCTTCAAGGAAGCTGACAATTACTTCCTGGCCGATTCGTGGGATCTGCATCGAGCCCCAGTTCTTCCCTGCCCAGGATTGCGACACACGAATCCAGCACGAGCTGTTCTCGTTGGACTGGTCGTGACGGTCCCAATAGAAATGCACCTTCACCCGACCATACTGATCGGTCCAGATTTCCTCGCCTTTTGGCCCCACGACCAACGCCGTTTGTGGGCCTTTGACGATGGGGCGGTGGGTGTTGGCCAAAGGACGGAAGCTTTGCTGGGCATCGATGCAGGTCAGGCTGCTTTCGAATTGTGCTGAGGGCGCGCCGCCTCCGCTTTCCAGGCTTTCCTGGACGATGTAGTAGCGGGCGCCGACGATCAGGTATTCGCGGTTCTGATCCCGGCGGCTGAAGCCGGTGAGGCTGAACAGGTTGCCGGAACCCAGGCCTCGGGCGTTGCCGCTGAACTCCACTTGTTCATGCAGGGTTTGCAGGGCTTCGATGCGGGTGCGGGCGTAGTGTTCGCCGTCTTCACTTTTAACGTAGGTGCCGGGGTAGTCATACAGCGGGTAGTCACCGGCGGTGTGCGGGCGCGGCATGGCCGAGCGCACGTCGATGCTGGCGCTGGGGCGCTGGAAGTCGTAGTCGTTGAGCTCCAGCGAGCCGGGCTGCACTTCGTGCGCCAGGTGCCAGTTGTGCATATGGTCCCGTTCGCGCTGCTGCTCGTCCTTGGGGTAGTAGGGCACGGAGCCGTAGCCGACCACGCCGGTATGGGCGCCATAGGCATCGGCCAGCACCAGTACATGGCGGTCTTGTTCGTGACGGAAGAAGTAGTAGATGCCTTCCTGTTCCATCAACCGGCTGACGAACTCGAAGCTGGTTTCGCGGTACTGCACGCAGTATTCCCACTCGCGGTACGGACGGCTCAGCGCGTCCTCGAAGTCGGAAAACCCCAGATCGCGAAACACCTGCTTGATGATCTGCGGGATGGTCAGGTTCTGGAAAATCCGGCAGTCGGAGGTGCGACTCAGCAGCCACAGCCACGGGCGCAACGTGACCTGGTAACTGGCGAACTGACCCTGGTCGATGTTCTGGCTGCAACGGGCCACGAGGCCATGGAAAAAGCGCTCGCCACCGTCCGCCAGTTGCAGGTTCAGGCACATGGGCTTGCCCAGCAACTGGTTGAGGTCGATGGCGGCGTTGAGTGAGGTCAGTTGCAACTCGAAGTTGAACAGCCTTCCCAACTCTTCGCCTCCGCCCATTTCATTGAGCATCAGCACATCCGGCCCCAGGGGGCTGGTGATCTTGGCCAGGCGTGAGGCTTGGTTGAATAACATCGAGTGTCCCGTAAGTGTCGTAATCACTGAAGAAACCGGCCCAAATGTGGGAGTGGCGGTGCGACGATTCGACTTGCTCGCGAAAGCGGCGTGTCAGGCAGCATCAATGCTGAATGTTAAATCGCCTTCGCGAGCAAGCCCGCTCCCACATTTGGATTGCATTTCGTCAGGTCAATCGGTGTCGCTGAATGTGTAGTGCAATTCGTTATCCTGCGTGCTGATTCGTACTCCCGCCAAGGCCTTGCCTTCCAGCATGCGGGTGAGGAACTCGCGGCTCATGTCCGGCAGCAGGCTGTTGGTGAGGATGGTGTCGATCATCCGTCCGCCGCTTTCGGTTTCGGTGCAGCGGGACACGATCAGGTCGACCACGTCGTCGTCGTAATCGAAGGCCACTTTGTGGGTGTTCTCCACGCGCTTCTTGATGCGGTTGAGTTGCAGGCGGGTGATCGCCTTGAGCATCTCGTCGCTCAGCGGGTAGTACGGGATAGTCACCAGGCGCCCCAGCAACGCTGGCGGGAAAATTTCCAGCAGTGGCTGGCGCAGGGCCTTGGCGATTTCCTCGGGTTCCGGGATATTCGCCGGGTCTTTGCAGACCCGGGAAATCAGCTCGGTACCGGCGTTGGTGGTGAGCAGAATCAAGGTGTTCTTGAAGTCGATCACCCGGCCTTCACCGTCTTCCATCACGCCTTTGTCGAACACCTGGAAGAAGATCTCGTGCACGTCCGGGTGGGCTTTTTCCACCTCGTCCAGCAGTACCACGCTATACGGTTTGCGCCGCACGGCTTCGGTCAGTACGCCGCCTTCGCCATAGCCGATGTAGCCCGGTGGTGCGCCCTTGAGGGTCGACACGGTGTGGGCTTCCTGGAACTCGCTCATGTTGATGGTGATGACGTTCTGCTCGCCGCCGTACATGGCCTCGGCCAGGGCCAGGGCGGTTTCGGTCTTGCCCACACCAGAGGTGCCGGCCAGCATGAACACGCCGATGGGCTTGCTCGGGTTGTCGAGGCCGGCGCGAGAGGTCTGGATGCGCTTGGCGATCATCTGCAGGGCGTGGTCCTGGCCGATGATGCGTTTTTTCAGGTGCTGGTCGAGATTGAGCACCGTCTCCAGTTCGTTGCGGGCCATACGGCCCACCGGGATGCCGGTCCAGTCGGCGACCACCGAGGCCACCGCCTGGTAATCCACGGTCGGCAGGATCAGCGGGGTTTCACCTTGCAAAGCCGTCAGGCGTTGTTGCAGGTCCACCAGCTTTTCGCGCAGGGCCTGGCTGTCGTCGGTACCGGCATCGCTGTCCACCACGCCGACCTTTTCCCGCAGGGTCGCGCGGGTGGCGAGCAGTTCGTCTACCAGGGTTTTCTCTTCGGCCCAGCGGCTTTCCAAGGTTGCCAGGCGCTCACGCTCGGCCGTCAGCAAGGCTTCGCTGTTGGTTTGACGAGTACCGATGGCGATACCGATCGCGTGTTCGCGGGCGATGATTTGCAGCTCGGTTTCCAGCGCTTCGATGCGGCGGCGGCTGTCGTCGACTTCCGCCGGTACCGCGTGCAGGCTGATGGCGACGCGGGCGCAGGCGGTGTCCAGCAGGCTCACGGATTTGTCCGGCAACTGGCGTGCGGGAATGTAGCGGTGGGACAGTTTCACCGAGGCTTCCAGGGCTTCATCGAGAATCTGCACCTGATGGTGTTTTTCCATGGTCGAGGCCACGCCGCGCATCATCAGCAGGGCTTTGTCTTCCGATGGCTCGGCAACTTGTACCACCTGGAAACGGCGGGTCAGGGCCGGGTCTTTTTCAATGTGCTTCTTGTACTCGGCCCAGGTGGTAGCGGCCACGGTACGCAAGGTGCCACGGGCCAGTGCAGGCTTGAGCAGGTTGGCCGCATCACCGGTCCCGGCCGCACCGCCGGCACCCACTAAGGTGTGGGCTTCGTCGATAAACAGAATGATCGGTTTCGGTGAGGCCTGGACGTCTTCGATGACCTGGCGCAGGCGCTGTTCAAACTCGCCTTTCATGCTCGCACCCGCTTGCAGCAGGCCGACATCAAGGCTGCGCAGTTCCACGTCTTTCAACGCCGGCGGTACGTCGCCAGCGACAATGCGCAGGGCAAAACCTTCGACCACGGCGGTTTTGCCCACCCCGGCTTCACCGGTGAGGATCGGGTTGTTCTGGCGGCGACGCATGAGGATATCCACCAGTTGGCGGATCTCTTCATCACGGCCGACGATAGGGTCGAGCTTGCCGCTGCGGGCTTGCTCCGTCAGGTCGACGGTAAAGCGCTTGAGGGCTTCCTGCTTGCCCATCGCGCTCGGTGCCATCGCGCCACTGGCTTCACCCGGTACGGCGCCAGCATTGAAACCGTCGCTGGCGGTGAGGGCGTTTTCTGGCGAATCGCCAACGTACTCGTCAAAGCGCTCGCTCAAGGCTTCGGGCTTGATCTTGTCGAATTCCGACGACAAACCCAGCAGCGCATGGCGCAGGCTCGGGGTCTTGAGAATGCCCAGCACCAGGTAACCGGTGCGCACCTGGCTTTCGCCAAACATCAGGCTGCCGTAGACCCAGCCGCGCTCCACGGCTTCTTCCACATGGGATGACAGGTCGGTGATTGACGTCGAGCCGCGCGGCAGACGGTCCAGGGCCTCGGTCAGATCGCGGGCCAGCCGTGCCGGCTCGAGGTTGAACTGGCGGATGATGCGGTGCAGGTCCGAGTCCTGCAGTTGCAGCAACTGGTGAAACCAGTGAGCCAGTTCCACATACGGATTGCCCCGCAGCTTGCAGAATACGGTGGCGGCTTCGATGGCCTTGTAGGCCACGCTGTTGAGTTTGCCGAACAAGGCGGCGCGACTGATTTCACCCATGCTCTGGATTCCTTGAGGTGTTGGCTAGCTCGGCGTAATGCCGGGCCAGGATTAGGTCGTTGGCGTCGTGCCCGGGCTGGCCGAGCCAGGTATTGAAACCCAGGCGGAACTGGCCGTTGAGCTGCAACGCCGGGACTTCCGGTTGTTGAAGAATCAGATTCAAATCCCAGTCCAGTTCATGGCCCAGGTACTCGGCCACCCAGGCCACCAGTTCGTTGAACGGCTGGCTACCGGGCAACATGCCCATGTAGTCGTCGAGCTTGAGCGGCCCCAGGCGGATACGGAATTTATGCTGGCGATCCCACACGTGGCTGCCCAGGCAAAAGTCCACGCCCAACTGGTTGGCGCTGACACCGATGCGGCTGCGTTCGGGCAGTTCCAGCCATTGGCCGACGTACTCTTCGATATCCACCGGCAGGCCGAAATACTCGCTGAGGATCGCTTTCAAACCATCCGGGTAGCGGGTCTGCGCCGACAGGTGGCCGCTGTAATGCAGCTTCGCGGTGTCGGGAATCAGCCCCTGTTCCAGCAGGCTCGGCATGCCCCGTCCGCTCAACGCCGCCAGGCGTGCCGACCAGTAATCGTCGTCCGGCCGGTCATGACTGACCGTCGGCCGTGCCTCGGCCCAGGCCCGGTAAAACAGGCTCAGGAGGCGGTGGTGGAACACATCCAGGAAGCGCTTGCTGGTGCTGTCGGCATTGTTGCGCTGGCGTTCGCGCACGTATTCGGTGATGTGCAGCGGCAGCGGGCCATTGGGGCCGCCAAGGCCGAAAAAGAACTGTTCCAGCCGCGCCGGCTTGCCGTCGAAACCGGGCTCCACCGACGCCAATGTGGCCGGGGCGAACGTGCAGTCGGCCTGTTGCCCCAGACGCAGCGGGTCATCCGCCAGGCGCAGGGAATGGCCCAGGCGCGGCAGGTTCGGCGATTCGCACTCGATACGACGCAGCGCCTGGAAGAAATCATATTCCCAGGGCTCCTGATGCATCGCCGACAGCGTGTTTACAGGGTCGGACGGCGTCCGGGCTTGGCTTTCCATCGCATGATCTCGCCGCGTTCGGTGGTACGGATCACCGTCTCGGTAAAACTGTTGATCGACACGTAGCGTGCCAGGAACCGTTCAAACACCGCACCGAGCAGAAACACACCGGTACCGCGGAACGCGTTTTCATCAAATTCCAGAGTGATTTCCAACCCGCGCCCAAACACGATCGGCCCGGGCATCGGCAGACGCCGAGTCACGGCTTTGCTGCTGACCTCGCGCAAGCCTTCGATCTGCAATTGCAGCGCGGCGTCGTTGCTGTCGCCATACAGGCGCAGCAATTCGCGCAGCGCGGCGGCGCCCTGGCCTTGTTCACTGAGGGACAGGTAGTTGAGCGACAACTGGCTGATCAGGCGCCAGGCCTTGGCGTCATGGGCATGGCTGGCGCGCGGGCGACTGGGCCCGGCAACGCAGCGCACCGCCAACACCGGAGCGCTGTCGGCCAGGGTGAAGTCGGTCTTGCCATTGCCCACGCTCATGAACAGCGGCAGATCGCGGTTGGTGCACAGTGCGCTGACGCCCAGTTGGCGCAGGTCATGGCCGTAGGGTGCCTGCCGGCTGTCTACCAGGCTGACGAAGGTTTCGCTGCCCACATACGTGGAGCGCGGACCATTGCGACGCTGGTCGCTGGACAGCACGCGTGGCTCACGGCGTACGGTGTAGTAAGCCTGGTCGCGGCCATAACGTGACGGATCGCGCACGGCGTAGAACGGTAAGAACGGCTGTTCTGGCCCGGTGCCGTGGCCGGTGATGGCGCTCAGGGAATGAATCTCGAAATCCATCGGCCGTGTGCGGTCGGCGATCACATGGTGTTCGTTGACTCGCTCGGACAGATGAATCCGGTCCACGCGCTTGGGAAACAGGTTGATCGCCGGGGTGCAGAACGGCACGAATTGCGCGGCGCCGACACTGCCTTCCAGGCTCGGATCATGCCGGTCGAACAGCACGATCAATTCCAGCTCCTGGCCGTCGCAGCGCTTGACGGCGCGGCTCAGTTCAGCGAACTCAACGAACAGGAAACGATGGGGCAGGGCGAAGTATTCCTGCAGCAGCCGATAGCCCTGGAAGGCACGTGGCACCACCGGCATCGCCGCATCGACGTCGTCGAACCCCCGGGAGCGCAGGGCATCCGACGGCAGGCGTTCGACCCAGTCGCCGCCCGGCTTGCGCGCAAACACCGCACAGGCGTTGCCCAGCAATTGCTCGTAGAGGCGGAACGGCTGCTCGTCGGCACCGCTGAGGTACAGCGGCAGATTGTCCAGGGCCAGGCTGTTGAACGGCAGCTCGGCACCAGTGCGCAACGTCAGGCGCAAGCCGGCCTTGGCTTTGGGCTCACTGGCGGCCAAGCGCCCAAGCACGGCCGAAGGGTTGCCGAAGTACTCGGCCTGGCTGACCTGCAACGGCCACAACGTCACCGGATGCGCGGTGCGGTACTCGCAGCACGTCTGGGTTTCACGGCCCAGGGCGGCGCGCAATACGGTGTCTCGGGGCAGCGCAAAACCGCTGGCCAGGGAGCCTTCGTCGGGATCGGCCTGCAATTGCACTACGGTCATCGACGGCGTCGGTGCCAGGTAGTGTGGGTAGGCGATTTCCAACAGGTTATGGGTGAAGGTCGGGTACTCGGCGTCGAGTTTGAGCTGCACCCGCGCAGTGAGGTAGGCGAAGCCTTCCAGCAAACGTTCGACGTACGGGTCGGCGCAGTCCATGCCGGACAGGGTCAGCCGACTGGCGATCTTCGGGTATTCCTTGGCGAACTCCGCGGCGCTTTCGCGCACGTGGTGCAGTTCCTGGTTGTACAGCTCCAGCAGGCGCGGATTCATGGGCGCCTCCGCTGGTCGGCATTGACCACGCGCACGTGGCCGGATTCCAGGTCCAGGTCGGTTTGCAGCAACAGGCGTAACGGCACCGGCTGCGCCCACAGGTCGCCTTCGATCTCGAAGCTCAAGGCGTTGTGGTTCATCTCGCCATGAGCCACCCGCGCGCGTACCCGCAACGTATTTCGCAGGATGCGCGGCTCAAAGGTAGCGATGGCCTGGTAAATCAAGGTTTCCAGGGCGCTGACATCGATGCTGGACGCGCTGTTACCTGCGAGCGCCGGCAGGCCGTAATTGACCACCGAGGTGCCGGCGGGGGTGTGCAACGTCGCATCGGCATCGAGCAATGAGGTGGTGTTGAGCAGCCACGCCAGGTCACGCAGCACCGAGGCTTTTAATTGGGTCAGGGACAGCACGCGTTTATCGGCGCTTTCCTTTGGATTGGTCGGGTCGTCGTCGGTCAACCGGTCCAGCAGGGACGGTTGCAGACGGTCGCGGGAAGCGATTTCAGTTACCACTAAAGCAGCTCCACGGACAGGTTGCAGGAAGAACAGCCCCGTAGCAGCTGTCGAGCGGAGCGAGGCTGCGTTCGAGGACGAAGCCCTCGCAAACCGAACACCTGGATCTATCTGATAAATCTCGGTGTCTGTTTTACGACTGCTTCGCAGTCGAACGCAGCCTCGTTTCACTCGACAGCTGCTACGGAGTAAAGGGGTATAGGGCAGGGCAGATCAGCGTTTGGTGTTGGAACGGATGTTCCAGCCAAACTTGATCGCGCCGCCGTCCTTGGTACCGTCAGCTTTCTGCGGCTGGTAATCCACCATCACCTGGGCGAAGTTCAGCGTGACGTTTTCAGTCAGGCGATCATCGCTACCCGAACCGCCGGTGCTCAGGGAAGTGACCAACACTTCTTCCAGGTTGATGATCATGTACTCGACCTGGCTTTCACCGCCGGCCTTACGCACGGTCAGGGTCACCTTGTCGATGTGCTTGCCGCTGGCACAGTGCATCATCAGGTTAGGCGAGGCCTTGTCGACGTACTTGGTCAGCGACAGGTCCTGGATATTCACCTTGCCCGCGCCACCGCCACCGCCCACATGCATGTTGCCGGATTGGGACATGCCCCAGCTCCAGTTCAGAACGTCGATTTCGTCCTTGTGGGCCTTGTCCTGGGACTCGCCCTTGATGTCACCGATCTTGATGAAAATATCAACAGCCATGTTTGCTCCCTGTGTGGTCTCTACCACGGTATTTGTCTGACACCATTCCCGTAGCCGCTGTCGAGGTACGAGGCTGCGATGGGCTGCGAAGCGGCCCTTGAGGGCGGTCCTGCGGACCGCATCGCAGCCTCGTACCTCGACAGCGGCTACAGCATCGTTTTTGTTACGCGCCTTTGGCCGAAGGCAGTTTCGATACCAGCCGCAGCGACACAGTCAGCCCTTCGAGCTGATAGTGCGGACGCAGGTAGAACTTGGAGTTGTAATACCCCGGGTTGCCTTCGACGTCTTCCACGATCACTTCGGCGGCAGCCAACGGGTGCTGAGCCTTGGTGGTTTCGGTGGAGTGCGCCGGGTCACCGTCGACGTAGTTGAGGATCCAGTCCTGCAACCAACGCTGCATTTCGTCCTTCTCTTTGAAGGAACCGATCTTGTCGCGCACGATGCACTTCAAGTAGTGAGCGAAACGGCAGGTGGCGAACAGGTACGGCAGGCGCGCGGCCAGGTTGGCGTTGGCGGTGGCGTCCGGATCGTCGTATTCGGCCGGTTTCTGCAACGACTGGGCGCCGATGAACGCGGCGAAGTCGGTATTTTTCTTGTGCAGCAATGGCATGAAACCGTTCTTCGCCAGTTCTGCTTCACGGCGGTCGCTGATGGCGATTTCGGTCGGGCACTTCATGTCCACACCACCGTCATCGGTAGGGAACGTGTGGGCTGGCAGGTTTTCCACTTCACCGCCGGACTCCACACCGCGGATGCGCGAGCACCAGCCGTAGTGTTTGAACGAACGGTTGATGTTCACCGCCATCGCGTATGCGGCGTTGGCCCAGGTGTACTTGGAGCTGTCGGCACCGTCGGTGTTTTCTTCGAAGGCGAAGGCTTCCACCGGGTCGGTTTTGGCGCCGTAGGGCAGACGTGCCAGGAAGCGCGGCATGGTCAGGCCGATGTAGCGCGAATCTTCCGATTCACGCAGCGAGCGCCAGCCGGCGTATTCCGGGGTGGTGAAGATCTTGGTCAGGTCGCGCGGGTTCGACAGTTCCTGCCACGAGCCCATGCCCATTACGGTCGGCGAAGCGGCAGCAATGAACGGCGAGTGCATGGCGGCGCAGACTTTCGACAGTTCACCCAACAGCTCTACGTCGGGAGGCGACTGGTCGAAGTAGTAGTCGCCCACCAGGCAACCGTAAGGTTCGCCACCGAACTGGCCGTATTCTTCTTCGTACATCTTCTTGAAGATCGGGCTCTGGTCCCACGCGGTGCCCTTGAATTTCTTCAGGGTCTTGTGCAGTTCGGGCTTGGAGATGTTGAGCACGCGAATCTTCAGCTGCTCATCGCTCTCGGTGTTGTTGACCAGGTAGTGCAGGCCACGCCAGGCGCTTTCCAGCTGCTGGAAGTCCGGGTGGTGAATGACCTGATTGACCTGGGCGGTGAGCTTGGCGTCGATGGCGGCGATGATCGATTCGATCGACTTGATGGCGTCGTTGGACACCAGGTCAGTCTGCGCCAGGGCCTGCTCGGCCAGGGTGCGCACGGCGGTTTCTACCGCTTCGCGGGCACGCTCGGTCTTGGGTTTGAATTCTTGCAGCAGCAGCGAAGCGAACTCGCTGGTTTCTTCGGTGGCGCCCAGGTTCTGTGCGCCTTCGCGGGCTGTATCGGTCATGATCATTCGTCCTGATTAAGCCTTGGGCTCGGCGGGCTTCGGTGCACTGGCAAGTGCCTGGAGCAATGCCGGGTCCTTGATCGCCTTCATGATGATTTCTTCGGCGCCGGTCTTGCCGTCCATGTAGGTCAGCAGGTTGGCCAGTTGGGTGCGAGCTTCGAGCAGCTTGTTCAGCGAGTCGACCTTGCGGGCCACGGCGGCCGGGCTGAAGTCGTCCATGCTTTCAAAGGTGATGTCCAGGCTCAGGTTACCTTCGCCGGTCAGCTCGTTGGGCACGTGGAACGCGACGCGGGGCTGCATGGCCTTGAGGCGGGAGTCGAAGTTGTCGACGTCCACTTCAAGGAACTTGCGGTCGGCGACGGCTGCCAGCGGCTCGGCCGGCTTGCCGGCGAGATCGGCCATGACACCCATGACGAAGGGCAGCTGGACCTTTTTCTCGGCGCCGTAGAGCTCGACGTCGTACTCGATCTGCACCCGAGGCGCACGGTTGCGCGCGATGAACTTCTGAGAACTTTGCTTCGCCACGTTGCTGCTCCTGGTCGCTTGAGCGACGGTGTTGTTACTGCGCGGTACAGACGTTTATTCGCCGTCCGGTCCACGCAGGTTTTCAAATTGGGACATGCCATCAGGTATCAGGTTGCGCACGATGGCCGCGAAGTCGGCGTGCACCAGATTCTTGGCTCGGTTCAACAGTACCGGCAGCGGGCTGGAAGGCTCGTGGCGGGTGTAGTACGCGAGAATGCGGTCCAGGCTGCGCAGGACTTCATCGCGGTTGGCGATGTCGCCGTTGTTGCGCGGTGCGGCGGGGGTAGCGGCGTATTCGACCGGGGCGGCGCTGTCGTCACTGACGGCTTCGGGATCGCTGCTGCCTTCGCCGTGCGGCGCGTATTGCGCCAGGACCTGCAAGGCTTGTTTGAGGGGGGACTTCAACGGGCCGAGGTCCACGCCCTGAGCGGAACCGACCTGATCGCTGACGTGCTGTTCGATGGCTTCGCAGGCGGCGCGGGCTTCGTTCAACGCGGTACGGGTGGCGTTCAACTGCTCGGCATCGCTGTCGAGAAAGGCGCCGGCCAACTGTTCGGCACCGAGGCTTTCACCCGGGAAGCTTTGCAAACCGCTGGCATTGAGGGCGGCGCGCAGGCTGACGGGGCCGAAAGCCCGTGAGCGGGTCAGCATACTTTCGCGCAGCAGACGGATGGTGTCATCGGACGTCAAACCCGCGAGGGCGTTGATGCGCACGGTGGGATCGTTGTCGTCATCGGCATCCAGGCGTGGATGCAGTTCGGCCCAGTACTGACGCAGCAGTTCGTTGATCAGCGTGAGGACGGTGGCCAATCCCGTAACACCTTGCAGGGCCAGGGAGCTTTGCAGGAGGAAATGGGTGATGCGCAGGTCTTTGCTGCGTTGGAGCAGGTCCAGGCTTTGCTGCTGGATGCTGCGCCATTGTGGCGGTTCAGCGGGCAGGATCGAGTCGCCCATACTGCGCTCAGGCTGGCCTTGAGCGTCACGCTCAAGTTGCAAATAAGCCGCGTCATATTCCAGGTCTTCGCCACATGGCGAAGTCGCGGAAACGGCGGCGAGCAGCAAAGGCACATCCACTGAGTTCGATCTCCCTATCAGCCTGCTTGCGTGCGGGCAGTTCATGCCTTAGTTGCGAAAGTAATACTTGCGCGTCATCGGCATGCTTTCTTGGTCTATAAACACTTTGATTCTAAAGTGCCATCATTGGTATTCAAGAAGTTATGCATTTTTGGTGTAGTACTTATGCCTTGTCAAGGTAAGCTATTCACCCTGTGTGACAGATGTGCAGTGCTTAACAACCCCCACGACCGTAAGGCCTGCGCAGGCACTGACACCGGGTTTTTGTCACAAGAGCCGAGTAAGATCAGTGATCATGCTGATAAAACAGGCTTTGGATGGTTGTTAGCACCATCTGTCGGGGAGCTCGAGGGGTTACCTTCCCTTGCGTCAACCGTGCGCGAAGTATCAGCAAGGAGGCATGATGTCGCTGTGTTTGACTATCACTAGTTATCACAAGATTACCCCTGGCCAATGCCCTGAAAAGTCCATGGATCAGGGCGTGATGGCAATTGGCCGCAGTCCTGAGAATGACTGGGTATTGCCCGACCCTGAGCGTCTGGTTTCCGCGCAACACTGCGTTATTCAATACAAAGACGGCCGTTACTACTTAACCGACAACAGCACCAATGGTGTTGAGTTGGTCAAGTCCGGTATTCGTTTGCGCCGGGGTAGCAGTGAGCTGTTGGAAGATGGCGAACTGATCCGTATCGGTGATTACGAAATTCAGGCGCGCATCGACTTCAATCTGCAAGTCACTGAAAGCCAGCCTTTTGCTGGCGATTCGTCGAACAGCTTCGAGGCTCTGATGGGGCGTCAGGGTGCCGTCGTGAACACGCCGATATCAGCCCCGACGCCAACCCCGGTGATCGCGCCGCAGTTCCAGGGTGCGTCGTCGATGGACACCCTCCCGGACCTGTTCGACTTCCTGACGCCCACCACCGTCCCGCCTGCCACTCAGCCCGACCATGTACCGGCGCAGCAGCATGACTTCCGCCCGCCAACGCCGCTGCCGGTGGCTGAACCGCCTGCGCCGCCTGTCGCCTCGGGTTCGACGATTCCCGACGACTGGGATCTGTTTGGTGACGCGCCAGCGCCTGTGGTCAGTGCGCCCGCGCCGGTATCGATTCCGACGCCTGAGCCGCCACCGCTACCAACACCGCCAACACCGGTCGTCGAACCGCCCGTCGTCGAGCGCCTGCAACCAGTGGCCGGCAGCAACCAGCCTGACCTGCTGCAAGCCTTCTTGCGTGGCGCAGGGATTGATCAATTGCGCTTGGACAAGGCCCAGGCCGAAGCGCAGATGGAAAGCATCGGTCGCAGCTACCGGCTGATGGTCGAGGGCCTGATCGACGTGTTGCGCGCCCGAAGCAGCCTCAAGGGCGAGTTCCGCATGCAACAGACGATGATTCAACCGGTGGAAAACAATCCGTTGAAATTCGCGCCCAATGCCGACGAAGCGTTACTGCTGTTGCTGCGTCACGGTAACCAGGCGTTTATGGCGCCGGACCTGGCGGTGCGCGACAGTTTCAATGACCTGCGCGCTCACCAACTGGCGGTAATGGCCGGCGTCGAGGCGGCCATCAAGCATCTGCTCACGCGCTTTGAACCCACCCAACTGGAAGAGCGCATGGGCAAGCCCGGCGGTCTCTCGAGTATTTTCAACGGTTCGCGCCAGGCCCAGTATTGGCAGCAGTTCACCGAGCTCTACAGCAATATTTCCCGTGAGGCCCAGGAGGATTTCCAGGACTTGTTCGGGCGTGAATTCAGCCGTGCCTACGAAGAGCACAGCGCACGACAGCGTCGCCCTTGAGTGGCGTTATCGAATAACAAAAAATGAAACAACGGACAGCTAAATAGTCATTGAGGACACAGGATGATTCCCAGGTTTTTACTCGTAGCCGCCACCGCGCTGCTGCTGACGGCGTGTGCCAAGGATGCCGTCAAACCCGAAGCAGTCGAGGCTGAAGCGGACACCGCTGCCATTGAGCTGCACTTCCATGCCATTGCCGGCCTCAACCCCGGTGCCAACGGCCAGCCGGCACCGGTGCGGGTGCGGATTTTCGAGCTGAAAAACGCCGCGACGTTCAGCCGCTCCGACTATTTCGCCCTGGCCGACCGCGCCCAGTCGACCCTCGGCCTGGACCTGCTCGACCAGGACGAAGTCATGATCCAGCCCGACCAGCAACTGAGCATCAAACGGGACCTGGACCCGGACACCCGTCAGGTCGGCCTGCTGGTGGGCTATCGCGAGCTGGACCGCGCGCAGTGGCGCACGGTGCTCACTGTCCCGGCGCGCCAGTACACCGAATATCAGATCAGCCTTGATGTTCGTGCCGTGCGCGCCGACGTCGTGGTTCCCCCATCCAGCCCTGCCCAATAAGCAATCGGAGCCCCCATGTCCTGGAACAATCGAGTGGTCTGGTCGGAAGGCATGTTCATCGGAACGCAGCACTTCCAGCAGCATGACCGTTACCTGGAAAACCTGATTGACGCCCGCAGCCGCCCGTTGTCGGCGGGTGCCTGGGGCTTCTCCGAATTGCTGATCGACCAGGGCCTGTTGGCCCAAGGCAAGCTGGCTATCGTTTCGGCCCGCGGCCTGTTGCCGGATGGCACACCGTTCAATATCCCCCAGGATGACGTGGCGCCGAGCCCGTTGAACATCGACGACAACCTGCGCGACGGCCTGATCTACCTGGCCTTGCCCCTCAAACGCGCGGGCGCCCGCGACACCGTTGATGAAGGCGAAACCCCGGGTGCTGCTCGCTACGTCAGCCAGGTACGGGAAGTGCGGGACGACAACGCCCCATTCGAAAACCGTGCGCCGGTGGCCGTCGGCTCCCGTGCCTTGCGCTTGCTGACCGCGCAAGAGGGCATCAGTGACTACGCCGCCATCGGCCTGGTGCGGGTCAAGGAAAAGCGCGCCGACCGTGCCCTGGTACTCGACGACAGCTACATCCCGCCGGTCTTGGACGTGGTCGCCAGCAAACCGCTGACGGCGTTTCGCAGCGAACTGCTGGGCCTGCTGCACCAGCGTGGCGAAGCTCTCGCCGGCCGCGTGGTGGCGTCGGGCGCCGGTGGTGCTTCGGAGATTGCCGATTTCATGCTGCTGCAACTGGTCAACCGCGCCCAGCCGCTGATCCAGCACCTGAGCCAGTTGAGCCCACTGCACCCGGAGCGTTTCTTCAGCGAACTGGTAAGCCTGGCCGGTGAGTTCTCAACGTTCTCCACCTCCGGCCGCCGTCCTCAGGAATACCCGCAATACCAGCACGACGACCTGGCCCTGAGCTTCATCCCGGTGATGCAGGCCCTGCGTGAAGCGCTGTCGATGTTGATCGACAGTAAGGCCACGCCGATCCCGATTGTCGAGAAAGCCTATGGCGTACACGTGGCAATGCTGGCCGACAAGACCCTGATCGATACCGCCAGCTTCATCCTGGTGGTACGCGCCGACGTCCCCGGCGAAACCCTGCGTGGGCGTTTCGCCCAGCAGAGCAAAGTCGGTTCGGTGGAGCACATCCGCGACCTGGTCAACCTGCAGTTGCCAGGCATTGGCCTGCTGCCGCTTCCGGTGGCGCCACGGCAGATTCCGTACCACGCAGGCTCCACCTATTACGAACTGGACCGGGGCAGCGAGCACTGGCAGCAGTTGAGCAATTCCGGTGGTTTTGCCTTCCATATTGCCGGTCAGTTCCCGGGGTTGAACCTGGCGTTCTGGGCCATCCGAGGATAATCCGCGATGCATCCCAATGATGATGACCGCACCCAGTTTATGCCGCGTCCGGGTGGCCGTGCGCCAGAGTCGAATCGCTCAGAGCCGGCGGCTGCCATGCCGCTGTCGATGCCGGCCGCGCCTGCCCTGACGGGTAAAGCAGAAGGCCTCAATCCGTTGGAGAGCGCCGCCGGCCCGCTGCTGGCCTTGCTGACGCGACTGCGCAACACCATTTCCCATCCGGCGCCGTCGAGCCTGCGGGCGCAATTGCTGGCCTACCTGCGCCAGTTCGAAGAGCGCGCCGAAGCTGCAGGCGTGGCCCGCAATGAAGTACTGCTGGCCCGTTACGCGCTGTGTACCGCCCTCGATGAAGCGGTGCTGAGCACGCCATGGGGCAGTGCCAGTGACTGGGGCAAGCAAAGCCTGCTGATCACCGTGCACAACGAAGCCTGGGGCGGGGAGAAAGTTTTCCAGTTGCTGGACCACTGCCTGCAAAGTCCACGGGAGCGCCTGTACCTGTTGGAGCTGCTGTACCTGTGCATGTGCCTGGGTTTCGAAGGGCGCTACCGGGTGATGAATGACGGTCGCAGCCAGTTGGAAGCACTGCGCGAGCGCACCGCTGCGACGATCCGCAGCGTGCGTGGCGAACATGAGCGCGAGTTGTCGCCCCATTGGCGTGGCGTCACCGTGGCGCGAGACCGTCTGGCGCAATTCATGCCGCCATGGATCGCCGTGGCCATCGGCGTGGCGCTGTTGTTGGCGCTGCTGTTCGGCTTGCGGATGAAGCTGGCGTCGGATGCCGAGCCAGTGTTCAAGAACATTCATGCCCTGGGTGAGATTCCGGTGCAGGCCATCGACCGGCCAGTGGTACAGCCGAAAATTGTCGAGCGACCACGCCTGGCGGGCTTCCTCGTTGAAGACATCAGGGCCGGTCGCGTGGCGGTGGAAGATGCAGTCGACCGTTCGGTGGTGACCATCCGTGGCGATGAGCTGTTCGCCTCGGCCAGCTCCAGCATCGTCGACGATTTCCAGCCGCTGATGCTGCGTATCGCTGACGCTATCCGCAAGGTCAAAGGCCAGGTGCGGGTCACCGGCCACAGCGATAACCGTCCGATTGCCACCCTGCGTTTCCCGTCCAACTGGGCCCTGTCGGAAGCTCGGGCCAAGTCGGTGTTGCAGATTCTGGCCGCCAAGACCGGCCAGCCGGATCGCTTCAGTGCCGAGGGCCGCAGCGATACCGAGCCGGTGGCGACCAACGCCACAGCCGAAGGCCGTGCCCGCAATCGTCGGGTTGAAATCACCGTATTGGCGGAGGGCGTCGAGTGAAGGCGTTTTTCAGTTTTGTAATTCGCTGGGTGATCCCGTTGCTGGGCCTGATCGCCCTGAGCCTGATCATCTGGTTTGTCGGGCCGTTGCTCGAGTTTCTGGTGCCGGAAGGGCGGCGTTGGGCGCTGATCATTCTGGTGTTCGCGGTATGGATCGCCTACCGGGTGTTCCGCATTATCCAGGCGCGCCGTCAGGCCGCCGAAGTGATGCGCAGCCTAGCCGCGCAAGCCCCGCCGGATCCGGCCAGCGTCGCCACCGCCGAAGAGTTGGCGACCCTGAGCCAGCGCATGGACGAAGCACTGGTCCTGTTGAAAAAGGCCAAGCTGGGCGGTGACGAACGCCGCAATCTGTATGAGCTGCCGTGGTACGTGATCATCGGCCCACCGGGTTCGGGCAAGACCACCGCGTTGGTCAACTCGGGCCTGCATTTCCCGTTGGCCGCGCAGTTGGGCGCCGGTGCCGTGCGTGGCGTTGGAGGTACCCGCAACTGCGATTGGTGGTTCACCGATCAGGCCGTGTTGCTCGATACCGCTGGCCGCTACACCACCCAGGACAGCAATTCCACGGTGGATAAAGCTGCCTGGCTGGGCTTTCTCGACCTGCTGAAAAAGCAGCGTTCGCGGCGCCCGATTGACGGCGCGTTCATCGCCATCAGCCTCTCTGACTTGCTGCTGGGCAGCGACGCCGAGCGCGCCGCCCATGCGGCGGCAATCCGTCTGCGCATTCAGGAGCTGTACACCCAGTTGGGCGTGCGTTTCCCGATCTACCTGATGCTGACCAAGCTCGACCTGGTGCCGGGCTTCATGGAGTTCTTCGACAACCTGAGCAAGGAAGAGCGCGCTCAGGTCTGGGGCATGACGTTTGCCCTGGACGACGGCAAAAACAGCGACAGCCCCCTGGCCCATCTGCACAGCGAATTCGCCGGCCTGGAGCAGCGTTTGAACGAGCGCTTGGTGGAACGCCTGCAACAGGAACGAGACCCGGCGCGCCGCGATCTGATCTACGGTTTCCCGCAGCAGTTCGGCGCCTTGAAAGACTGCCTGCAAAGCTTCCTCGAAGGTGTGTTCAAGCCCAATGCCTTTGAAGAGCGCGTATTGCTGCGCGGCGTGTATTTCACCAGCGGCACCCAGGAAGGCAGCCCGATTGATCGCTTGATCGGGGCCATGGCCCAGAGCATGAACCTGGACCGCCAGCACCTGGCGCGCCAGAGCGGCACCGGGCGCAGTTACTTCATCGAGAAGCTGTTCAACGCCGTGGCGTTTGCCGAACGTGGCCTGGTGGGGGTCAACCCCAAGGTCGAGCGTCGACGCAAGTGGATTGCGCGCGGTGTCCTGGCCGCCACCGTGGCCGTGGTGTTGGTGGTGGGCACGTTGTGGTGGGTGAGTTATCGCGCCAACCAGGCGTACATCGCCCAGGTGGATCAGAAGGTTGCGCCTCTGGGGCAGACCGTGCAGAACCTGAGTCCGGCGCAACGGGAAGTCCTCGCCGTGTTGCCGCTGCTCAATGCCGTGAAAAACCTCGCCGGTGATTCACCGAGCTGGTCCGAAGGCCTGGGTCTGTATCAGGGCGACATGCTCGAAGCAGAGTCCGGTAGCGTCTACCGCAAGCTGTTGATCGCGGTGTTCGCGCCACGGTTGGTCACGCGCATCGAAGAGCAACTGCACGGCGGTGGTAATTCCGACTTCCTCTACGAGGGTTTGAAGGCTTACCTGATGCTCGCCGATAACGAGCATTACGACCCGGACTTCATCAAGGCCTGGATTGCCCTGGACTGGGACCGCAACCTGCCGCGCGACCTGCCGGCCGATCAGCGCCTGGCACTGACCGGGCATTTGCAGTCGCTGTTCGAACGCCATCCGCCAAGCGCACGCCTGGACCCGCGCCTGATTGACGACTTGCGTCGGCAACTGCAACAACTGCCCGTAGCTCAGCGTGTGTACGACCGGGTCAAGCGTCAGAAGCTGCCGGACGGTATCCCGGACTTTCGCATCAACGAAGCCGCTGGCCGCGATGCTGCGCTGGTGTTCAGCCGCAAGAGTGGCAAGCCGCTGGGCGAGCCATTGAGCGGTTTCTTCACCGCCAAAGGCTATCGCCAAGCCTTCCTGCTCAGCAGCCTGAACCAGACCGGTACCCTGGCCGAAGAGCAATGGGTGCTGGGCCAGGAGCAGGCCGATCAGCAGAACGTCGTCAGCCTGGCTGCCGATGTGCGCCGCCTGTACTTCCAGGACTATCAGCGCCAGTGGGATGCCTTGCTGGCGGATATCGACTTTGTGCCGATCACCAGCGTGGCCCAGGCGGCCGACGTGCTGCGGGTGATTTCCGGTCCCACCTCGCCGCTGAAAAAACTGTTGGTGGCGGTGGCCAAGGAAACCGACCTGCAACAGGAAGAACGCTTGCTGGCCGCCAAGGGCGCGCCGGTGGAAGGTGGCGTCGACAAGCTCAAGACGCGTCTGGGCAACCTGCTGGGTCAGGATGAGTCGCCCGCGACCAACGCACCGGCTGCCAGCGATGATCCGGTGACCGCGCACTTTGCCGAGCTCAATAGCATCGTTGCCAAGAACGAAGGTGAGCCGGCGGCCATCGACGGGCTGCTGGCTGACATGAATGCGCTGTATGTGCAGGTCAGCGCGATGGTTGGTGCCAGTGGTGATGCCTTGCTCGGTGAAGCCAAGAACCAGGCGTCTGCTGCTGCCACCCGCGTCAGCCTGAATGCCGAACGCCAGCCGCCGCTGGTGCAGGGCATGGTCAAGTCGGTGGTCAACTCCACCACCAACAGCATGATGGGCGGGGTGCGCAATCAACTGAACGCAGCCTGGGTCAGTGAAGTGGTCAACGTCTATCGCCAGTCTCTGGCCGGACGTTACCCGATGTCGCCCGGCAGCGCCCGAGACGCAACGCTGGATGACTTCGGGCAGTTCTTCGGCGTGGGCGGGGTGATGGATAACTACTTCCGTAAATACCTGCAGCCTTATGTCGACACCTCGGCACAAACCTGGCGCTGGCAGCCGGGCGCCGCGCAGAAACTGGGGATCTCGCCAGGGATACTGCAAACCTTTCAGCGTGCGGCGACCATTCGTGATGCATTTTTCCGCTCCGGCGGCACCCAGCCGATGGTGCGTTTCGAGCTCAAGCCGGTGGCGATGGACGCGACCATCACCCAGTTCCTGCTGGACCTGGACGGCCAGCAACTGAGCTACGACCACGGCCCGGCGCGACCGGTCGCGATGCAGTGGCCCAACACCGGCAGTATTGGTGTGGTGCGGCTTTCCATCATGCCGCCGTCGGCCAGCGGCCGCTCCGGCATTACTCTGGACGGGCCGTGGGCCTGGTTCCGTCTGCTGGAGCAATCGGACCTGACCGCCGGTAACTCGCCGGACCGTTTCAACCTGCGGCTGCGGGTCGATGGCGCGAGCATCTCCTACGAGTTGCGGGCCAACAGTGCCTTTAACCCGTTCAGGAGCCGCGTGCTCAGCGGTTTCAGCCTGCCGGAGCGGCTATGACGACGGTGGGTTTCTACGGCAAGTTGGCCAGTCGCGGGGACTTTGTCAGCCGCGCCTTGCCACAAAGCTTTATCGGCCCGTGGGACAGTTGGCTGGCCTCGGGTTTGCTCGCCAGCCAGACCAGCCTCGGTGCCGAATGGTTGAACGTGTACCTGGTCAGCCCGTTGTGGCGCTTTGTGCTGGCGCCGGGCGTGTGCGGGCCGGACGCGGCCGTTGGCGTGGTGATGCCGAGTATCGACCGGGTAGGGCGCTATTTTCCGCTGACGGTCGCCGCGCTGTTGGATCACGACACCGACCCTGCGTCGGTCATCGGCGGCCCGGATACCTGGTTTGAACAGGTAGAAGAGTTGCTGTTGAGCACCCTGGATGTCGAGGCGAGCTTCGAAGGTTTCAGTGACGGGCTCGAAGCCCTCGGCGCTCCGGCGTGCCAGCCGCGCACCTTGGGCAGTCGCTTCGCCGGTTTGCAACGTTTTACCGCCACCGACCCGCAAGCGCGCATGACCGTGTTGGCGGAACAGGCCTGCGAAGGCGCAAGCCTGTGGTGGGGCCGTGGTTCGGAACGGATTTCTCCTGGTTTATTGCGGTGTCAGGGCCTGCCTGCCGCCGGCGATTTTGCGCAATTTTTGCTCGGACAAGAAGGTGTTGTGTAGATGCGGTCCACCCAAGGCGTCACCTTTAAATCCGCGAGCAAGAGCCACGTCGGCATGGTCCGCCAGGTCAACGAAGACGCTTGCCTGGACCTGCCGGAAAACGGCTTGTGGGTAGTCGCTGACGGCATGGGCGGGCACGCGGCGGGCGATTACGTCAGCAGCCTGATTGTCGACAGCCTGCGGGGCATTGCGGCGGGCCGCTCACTGGATGAATACACGGCGACGCTGCGCACGGACCTGATCCGGGTCAATGGCGCGGTGCGCGAAGAAACCGCCAATCGTGGTGTGACCATGATGGGCAGCACCGTGGTGCTTCTCGCCACCCGGGGCTTGCGTGGCGTGTGCCTGTGGGCGGGCGACAGTCGCCTGTATCGCTTGCGCGATGGTGTGTTGGAAAGCATCTCCCGCGACCACAGCTACGTGCAAGACCTGCAAGACAGCGGCCTGCTCAGCGAAGCCGACGCACGCGTGCATCCACGCGCCAATATCGTCACCCGCGCGGTTGGCGTGGAGGCGCAGTTGGAGTTGTCGTCGGTCGACCTGCTGATCGCTCCCGGCGACAGTTACTTGCTGTGCAGCGATGGTCTGAACAAGACCGTCGAGGACCATGAGATTCGCGAAGTGCTGAGCCATGACGAGCCGGACGAGATCGTGCGCAGCCTGGTGCACCTGGGGCTTAACCGTGGGGCGCCGGACAACATCACGGCGATCGTCGTGAAGGTGTCGTCATGAACATCGTCATTCCCGGCTTCGACATCGAGGGCGAGATCGGCGAAGGCGCCATGGCCAGCGTTTACCTGGCCACCCAGCGTTCCCTGGAACGCAAGGTGGCGCTGAAAATCATGGCGGCCGCGCTGGCCGCTGACCCGAGTTTTTGCGAACGCTTCCTGCGCGAGGGCAAGACCCTGGCGCGGCTGTCTCATCCACACACCGTGACCATTCATGACATCGGCAACGTCGGTGAGCTGTATTACATGGCCATGGAGTACCTGCCCAACGGTACCCTCAAGGAGCGCATCGCCTCTGGCCTGACGCCGGAACCGGGGTTGGTCTATATCCGCCAGATCGCCTCAGCACTGGGCTATGCCCACGCCCAGGGCCTGGTACACCGTGACGTCAAACCGGCCAACATCCTTTTTCGCGCCGATGGCACCGCTGTGCTGTCGGACTTCGGTATTGCCAAGTCCCTGGACGATCGCACCCAGTTCACTCAGGCCGGTTTTGCCGTTGGTACCCCAAGCTACATGAGCCCGGAACAGGCGCGGGGCCAGGACATTGATGGCCGTGCCGACCTGTACGCGTTGGGCGTGGTGCTTTACGAAATTCTGGTGGGCAAGCTGCCCTATACCGGGACGGACGCACTTTCCACCGCTTTGGCGCACCTCACCGAGCCGCTGCCGGAACTGCCGGTGCACCATGGCCGCTATCAGGGCGTGTTGCGCAAGCTGTTGGCCAAGGACCCGGCGGAGCGTTTTCCGGATGCGGCAGCCCTGCTGCTGGCGTTGGATCAATTGCCCAAGGACGCGGTAGAAGCCACGCTGATTCGGCCGGCGGTCATGCCCATTCCGGTGAGCAGCGACCTGGCGGGCCTGACTCCGGTGTCCATCGAGATTCCTACCGATAGGCCTCAAGCCCCACCTCAGCCGGTGCGTAAACCGGTGGTCACCGCGACGCAGCATTCTGCAGTCTCCACGCAAAACCGTGGGCCCGTGCTGGCCCTGGCCGCCGTTGCGGTGGCGGTGGCGCTTGCCATCGGTGGTGCGAGTTACTGGTGGTTGAGCGGCGATGCGCCAGACACGCCACCAGCAGTTTCGGTACCCAAGACGCCTGCGGTCAATACACCTGCGGTCAAGACGCCGCCTGCCGTGGCTCAGCCGGTAGTGGCCGATGCGGATGGCGGTCAGCGTCCGTTGCTGATGGCCGGCAAGAAGACCCTGTTCCAGCGGGTGCTCAGCAAGCCTGGCGCAAAATTGTCCGATGACGCGGGCGGTGCGGCGGGCAAGGCGTTGCCGGCGTTTTCCGTGCTCTACGTTTACCAGCGCAAGGACGTCAACGGCAGCCCATGGCTACGTATCGGCGCCGCCACCGACGGGCGCAGTGACGGCTGGTTGCCGGCCTCGCAAGTCAGTGACTGGAAGCAGAGCCTGGTGCTCAAGTTCACCGAGCGGTCGGGCCGGGCGCCGGTAATGTTCCTGCGCCAATCCAGCGAAGTGGAAAAGCTCCTGGCTAACCCTGCGGCCGCGAAAAACCTGCTGCTCAAGGCGCAGAAAAACAGCGAGGACAATCAGCAGGTGTTGGCCCTGGAACCTGCTGCCAGCGCCGTTCCGCAAAACCAGTTCTACCTGCTGCCGATCTTCGACTCCAAGGAGAGCCTCGACGAGAACGGCCAGCCGGTGCAGTTGCTCAACGTCGCCTCCATCGACCCTGGCAGCACGCCGCAAACCGTGGCCAGGGCCGCGACACCGGTGCTGAGTACCAACGCTGATTCCTTCCGGACCGCCGTGGTGTTGGTGGTGGACACGACCGTATCGATGCAACCCTACATCGACCAGATTCGCGACGTGGTGCACGAGTTGCAAACCCGCATTGCCGAGCGTGGCGAGCTGGATAGCGTGAGCTTCGGCATGGTCGGCTTTCGCAATAGCACCCAGAAAACCCCGGGCCTGGAATATGTGGCCAAGACCCTGATCACCCTCGACCAGGGCCGCGACCCGCAACGTTTCCTCGACATGGCGCGGCAGGTCAAGGCGTCGACCGTGTCCAGCCACTCGTTCAACGAGGATGCGTTTGCCGGGGTGATGCAAGCGGTAGAGGGCATGGACTGGTCAGGTTATGGCGGGCGTCTGATCCTGCTGGTGACCGACGCCGGTGCGCTGCGCAAGAACGACCCGTTCGCCACCACCCAAATGAACGAAGCTGAGGTGCGTCAGGTGGCCTTGGGCAAACAGATCAAGATCTATGCGCTGCACCTGCGCACCGATGCCGGCAAGAAAACCCATAGCGGTGCAGAAACTCAATACCGCACCCTGACCGCCGACGCCAACCCGCAGATTGGCGATCTCTACACGGCGGTGCCCGGTGGCGATGTACACAAGCTGGGTGAGCGCGTCGACGAAATCGGCACCGTGTTCGCCAACCTTGTGCATCAGGTGCGGAGCAACACGCCACAATCGGTGCCGCTGCTGAGTGCCGCGCCTAGCCTGGCGGACAAGTCGGCAGCGGTCGGCTACGCCATGCACATGGACTTCCTCGGCCGCAAAACCGCGAGTCAGGCGCCGCAACTGGTCAGCGCCTGGACCGCCGACCGCGACCTGACCAACCCGGCGCTGCCAGCGTTCCAGGTGTGCGTGATGCTGACCAAGTTGCAGCTCAACGACTTGCAGCAGTCGCTGAAACTGATCGTCGATGCGGCGCGTAAAACCCAGACCTCACCGAAGAACTTCTTCCAGGAAATCGCCAGCGCCAGCGCTTACATGAGCCGCGACCCGTCTGCCTTGCGCAAGGGTGGCAACCTGGCCGACGGCGGCATTCTCGGCGAATACCTGGAAGGCCTGCCGTACCGCAGCAAGTCGCTGAACATGACCCAGGACTTGTGGTTGTCGTTGAGCGTGGCTGAGCAGGAAGACTTTATCGACGAGCTGGATTCGAAAATCCGCCTCTACGAAACCTTCCACAACGATGTGTCCAACTGGGTTCGTTTCGGTGATGCCGAACCGGGCGATGCGTTGTACCGCGTGCCTTTGTCGACGCTGCCGTAATGCTGAACCTGAGCGGGGTGCACAAAAGCCGGGGTGTCGGTAGCCAGCGCTATAGCCTGGTGATTCCGGCGCTGCGCCTGAACGCCGGTGAGCAACTGGCGATTGTCGGCCCCAGTGGCTGCGGCAAAAGCACCTTGCTCGATTTGCTGGCGCTGGTATTGGCGCCGGATCAGGTGGGCCAGTTTGCCTTCAATAACGTCGACATCGCCGGGCTTTGGCGTGCCGGCCAGCAAAGTGCCCTGGCGGATTTGCGCAGCCGGCACTTGGGCTATGTGCTGCAAACCGGTGGTTTGCTGGGCTTTCTGGATGTGCGCAGCAACATTGCGCTGTCCCGCAAACTGCTGGGCTTGAAGGATGACGGCAGCGTGACGCGTTTGGCCGAGCAGTTGGAGATCACTGATCAATTGGCCAAGAAGCCAGCGGCCTTGTCCGTCGGTCAGCGCCAGCGCGTGAGTTGCGCGCGTGCCTTGGCCCATGGTCCGCAGTTGTTGTTGGCTGATGAACCCACCGCCGCCCTCGATCCATTGAACGCCGAGCGGGTGATGCAGGCGCTACTGGCTCAGGCCCGGGGAAACGCCACGTGTTGCGTGATCGCCACCCATGATGAACCGTTGGCCCGGGCCAGTGGCTTGCCGGTGCGGCGCATCAGTTGTCGGCGTGACACCGACGGTGGCGTCACCGCCACGCTAGGGGAGGCCTACTGATGCGCGGCGCGCTGGTGGCTTCCCTGGCCTGGCAGGATTACCGCAACGATGCCTGGCTGTCGACGTGTTCGGTGCTGGCGTTGGTGGCGGTGATCGCACCGTTGCTGGTGTTATTTGGGCTGAAGTTTGGACTGGTCAGCAGTTTGACCGAACGCTTGGAGCATGATCCGGCCACTCGTGAAATCATTCCCCTGGGCGGTGGTCGATTCAGTGGCGCATTTGTCGAGCAGCTCAGTCAGCGTGGCGATGTGGCGTTTGCCTTGCCGCGTACGCGGCAGATTGCGGCGACCGCGGATCTGTCTGTCGACGGCTCGGCGCTGGTGACGGTGGAAATGTTGCCGACCGCCGCCAAGGATCCGCTGCTGGCCGGTTTGCCGATACCCCACGGCCTGGACCAGGTGGTGCTCAGCCGCACCGCTGCCGAGAAGCTCGGGGCCAAGGCCGGTGACTGGTTGCAAGCCAGTTTTGGCCGCCAGGTGGCAGGCCGCGTCGAGGCGCAACGCACCCGGGTTCAGGTGTTGAATGTGTTGCCGCTGGAAGCGTTCGCCCGGGACGGCTTGTTTGCGCCCCTGGGGTTGCTGGAAGCGGCGGAAGATTACCGGGATGGCCGCGCAGTACCGGCGTTGGGCTGGGAAGGGGATGCGGTAGGCGTGACTGAGCAACGGGTGTACCCGGCGTTCCGTCTGTACGCCAGAAGCCTCATGGACGTCGAACCGTTGCGGGTACTTTTTGCCGGGCAAAACCTACTGGTCTCGACCCAGGCCCAGACCATCGCCCAGGTGCAGTCCCTGAGCCGCAACCTGTCGATCGTGTTCTGGATCATTGCCGGGCTGGCGCTGGCCGGGGCGTTTGCGGCGATCTTCGCCGGCGCGTTGGCGTCGGTAGCGCGTAAGCGTCGGGAATTGTCAGTGCTGCGACTGTTGGGGTTTTCCACTGCCGGGCTGTTGCTGTTTGTGGTGTTGCAGGCGCTTTACAGTGCGAGTTTCGCGGCCGTGATCAGTGCCGGGCTGTACGGTTTGGCCGAGACGGGCTTGAATCAATTATTCGTGCAGGTGCCGGGCGAGTACGCCAGTCACCTGCTGGCGCAGCATTACGGTGTGGCGCTGGTGGCTATCCTTGGCATCAGCGCCGTGGCAGCGATGTGTGGCGGTTGGCGAGTGGCGCGTATCCAGGCGTCGGAAGGAATCAGAGATGTATAAGTTACTGGGCGCCGCCGTGGCGCTGAGCCTGGCTTCGATGGCCTGGGCCGATGAAGCGAGCGATAAGCTGGATAACCCCAAGCCGTTGGCGGATGACGTCAGCTTGCCGCTGCCCTGCGAAGGCAACATGGTGTTCCGCTACGTCTACGTGCTGGCCCAGGGCACCCTGGATGACCGCGAAATCAGCCTCGGCTACCCGTTCAGCGAGGGCGAGGCAGGCTATCAACAGTCGTTCATCTCTGGTTATCGCCGCGACTTCATCAACGGCCAGTTCACCCTCAAGGACCTGCCCACGGACTGGAACAAGGTCATTGCGCCGCTGATGCCCAAGACCGACGCCAAGACCCCGCTCAAGCCGATGCTGTATTTCATCGGCAAGTACGAAGTCACCGCTCGCCAATACGCCCAGGTCATGTCCCAGGCTCAGTCCCTGGCCAGCGGTGAGCCGGCCCCGACCTGCGATGCGCCCACCGGCCTGGCCGGACGTTTGCCCAAGGTCAAGCTGTCGCGGTTTGAGGCCGAGCGCTTCTCGGCGGTGTACAGCGCCTGGCTAATGAAATATCACCGTGAGCTGTTGCCGGTCAGTGGTCGTGGTTCGTCGGCGGAAGACGGCGGGTTGGGCTTTGTCCGGTTGCCCACCGAAGTGGAATGGGAGTTTGCCGCGCGGGGCGGCCAGGCCGTGAGCCGTCAGGATTTGGAAGGTCGACTCTTCCCACGCCGTATCGAGGGCAGCGAAAGCGACGGCCCGCTGGCGGATTGGGCAGTGTTCAACCAGGTCGCCGGTGGCACTGGCCAGGCAGCGCGGCTGATGCCCATCGGCACCAAGCTGGCGAACCCGATCGGTATGTTCGATGTGATCGGTAACGCCGCCGAGATGGTTCAGGAGTCGTTCCAACTGGTCCACGCTGGACGCCGCCAGGGGACCTATGGCGGTTTTGTGGTCAAGGGCGGCAATTACCTGGAAGGTGAGGGCACGCTGTTCACCGGCATGCGTCGCGAGTATCCGTTGTTTGCGGCGGATGGCACCGAACAAAGCAACGAGACCACCGGTTTTCGCGTCTCGATTGGCGCGCTGTCGGCGCCCCGTTCGCGCTACAAGGAGCTGTTCGCCCAGTGGCAGAAAGAAGGTCGGCTAGCTTCGCTGACCGACGCCATCGACGATGCCCAGGACCCGACCAAGCGTCTGGACAGCATCATCGCCGCCAGCGTCGATCCGCGCCTGCAAGCCGAGTTGGGGCTGGTCAACGAGGAGCTCAAGCGCAACGTCTCGCTGATCGCGCAGCAGCGCGAGGAAGCCGCCGGCAACCTGATTCAATCCGCCGCCCTGGTGGCCGAGACCATCAACAACTACAACATCCGCCTGACCAATCTGCAGAAAAGCCGTCAGCAGGCCGTGGACGCCAAGGACGAGGCCAGCGCGAAGCTGTTCACCATGGCCATCGACAATGGACGCAGTGCGCTGGACGGCGCGGTGACGATCTATATTGATAACCTGGCGACGGGTACGCGCTACACCGATGCAGTGATTCAGGCGCAGTTTCAAAGGATCAAGGAAGAGTTGGATCGCAAGCCAGTGCTGGGTAAGAGCTTGGTGACGCGCGCAACACTATTCGTTCGTCATGTCGGCAACTATCGCAAACAACAGCGAGCCGACCCGGCGACGATATTGAAGGAATTGCTCGCAGCGAGCGGTCAGCGGTCTTGACCGTTGGTTGTACAGCGAGCTTGGAAGGGACTCAGGCGGCGGTGGGCCGTGCTGGGCTGGTCAAACTTAAAAGAGTACACAACTATGCTTTTCTCCCGTAAAGCTTCTGCTTCGGTTTCCAAGCGTCATCTGCTGCTGATCGCCGCCGGCTTCAGTACGGTATTGACCGGTTGCGCCACGTCCCCTGCCTCCAAGGTGGCCTCGACCACCAAGGTCGAGTACTACCCTAACTGCTACGAGCCGGTGCAGCACTTGCGTGCCACTGATTCGGACATGACCAAGTCGGTCGTGACCGGTGCAGCCATTGGCGCTGCGGGTGGCGCATTGCTGGGTGCCTTGACCGGCAACTCCGACAATCGCGGCCGTAACGCCGCCATCGGTGCTGCGGGCGGCGCCCTGGCCGGTGGTGCCGCGGGTTACTACACCGAGCGCCAGAAGCAGATCACCGATGACAACCAGCGTATTGCTTCCTACGCCACTGACGTCAACAAAAGCGCTTCGGACATCGACCGCAGCACCGCGTACGCCAAGGCATCTCAGCAGTGCTACCAGAGCGCGTTCACCAAGCTGGTGGCTGACCGCAAGGCCAAGACCGTCAACGACACCGAAGGCCGCAAGCGCCTGGCGGAAATCGTCTCCGGCCTGAAAGAGTCCAATGATTTGATCGTTGCGGTCAACGGCAAGGCCAGTGAAGACCTGAACAACTACACCCAGGCTTACGAGAAAGACCTGCAACAGGTCGGCGTGCAGCGTGCCGATGTGGTGACCGTGGCGACTGCCGACACCAAGCCGGCAGTCACTCCAGCCAAAGGCAAGAAAGCGGTCAAGCCGGCGAAGAAGCCTGTGTTGCCAACCGTGCCTAGCGAAGCGGTGACTACCGAGAAAACTATCCAGACCGCCAAGACCAAGCAGGCTGAAAGCAAGCAGGTGGCCAGCGCCGGTACCACGCAGGTCAACAGCATGTGCAAAAACCCTGACCTGGGTGATTGGGCACCGGTTCCTTGCCCTAACGTCTAAGGGTAAGTTGTTGCTATAAGCGGTAAACGCCAGCCGATCTTCTGCTAATGCGCAAGATCGGTGGCGTTCTGTTTGCAAATCGTTAAACTGCTGCGGCCACTCAATAATTACACCGAGGCCGTGTGCATGAAATTTCGTCTTCTCCTCTGGGTGCTGGGCCTGATGATGGGCAAAGCCAGCCGCAGCAATCCTGCCTTCCAGCAACAGTTGGGTGACAAGGACCTGGCGTTCCAGCTGCAGACCCTCGACGGCAAGGTTGCCCGTCACTTCATCGTCAAAGACCAGCGCATTACCAGCCGCTCGGGTGTTCACCCGGAGCCTGCGTTCGCCATCGCCTTTAAAGATGCCGCCTACGGCTTCGCCACGATGCAGGCGAAGAACAAGCAACTGGCGTTCATGACGGGGATTCAGGACAAGTCGATCCAGATCAAGGGCAACCCGGCGCTGGTGATCTGGTTCCAGGGGCTGACCAAGTATTTGAAGCCGAAGAAAAAGCCGAAGGCTTGAAAGGCTGACCGATAACTCTGTGGCGAGGGGGCTTGCCCCCGTTGGATTGCGAAGCAACCCCAAAGCCAGTCACTGATTTCTGTCTGAAAGAATGCGATGGCCTTATAGGGCTGCTGCGCAGCCCAACGCGGGCAAGCCCGCTCGCCACAAAAGAGCCAGGCAGATCAGCCTTGGCTGAACTGCGACGCCAATTCGCGCAACAACACTTCCGCGTCCAGCACCTTGCTCACCACATCCTCAGCCTTGTCCCGGGTCAGGCCCAGGCGTTCCAGCAGTTCGTCGGGGATCTCGGCGTCCGGCCCGGAGCCAATGCCACGGTTGCGCAACAGGCGCACGGCCAGGCACACCAGATTCGGGTATTCGGCATAGTCGCCGTCATAGCTGGGGTCGTGCTGGAAGCGCAACGCGGTGGACAGTTCTTCCGGCATGTCCCAGTAGCGCATCAACCAGGCGCCAATCTGCTCGCGGCTGATGCCCAGCAAGTGCTGCTCAACGTAGCTGTGGCACAGGTGCGGGTTGACCTCCAGGTGCCGGCAGATCAGTGAAAAATGCGGCGGGAAGACGTGGGCCAGCAACAAGTAGCCGAAGTTGTGCAGCAAGCCCGCCAGGTAGGTCAGACCGGCTTCCGGGCGCTGGGCACGAGGCATGGCGCGGGTCAGTCCTTCGATCACCGCAGCCGTGTAGATCGACTGTTGCCAGTACGGTGTGGCTTGTTGCGGGTGGTCCTTGGGCAGGCTCAAGGTCTTGCCCAGGGCCAGACCCAATGCCAGGTTGATCACCAGATCAAAGCCCAGCACGCGAACAATGGCGTCTTCCACCGAGCGGATCTTGCCGGGGGAGGCGTAGTAGGGCGAAGCTGCCCAGCTCACCACTTGCGCGGCCAGGGCCGGGTCGGTTTCCACCACGCCGGTGATGTCGTCGATGGTGGCGTTGGGGTCGACCCGCAGTTTGATAATCTTCTGCGCGGTGTCGGCCAGGGGCGGAATCTCGATGGTCGCTTCCAGGCGTTGCTGGATGCGGCGGGCGGTAAACACCTGCACCGCCTGGGTGATTTCCTCGCGGTCGTCATTCGGGCGGTTGAAGTTGGGCCGGATGCTGCTCAGTGCTTCGCCAAAGTGGGCGGCGCTGGCCTTGGTCAGCATGCGCTTGAAGTCTTCGCTGGCAATCTCCAGCAGTACACCGGCCTCACCCGAATGGACCAACACGGTGGGCTCGCGCAGCAGGCTTTCTTCGTACAGGCAGGGCGAACTGGTCAGCGGTGGCAGGCCAGGCAACAGGCTCAGGCTGTGCTTGCCGAGCATGCGCTCAAGGCGTTCCGGCGACACGGCAGTGAGGCGGCGCCCGGTGAGTTCGGTGAGGCGATTGAGGTCCAGCAACTGGCTCTGGGGAAACAACACCATGAGGGTGCCCACCGCGTCATCCAGCAGCACCGCTTGCACCTTCTGCGCTGGGTTCAAGCCAGGCTGTTCGGCGACTTCCGTATAGCTGATGGCGAGCTTTGCGAGCAGCGTCCGAATGACCGAGGGAGCGGTCGGGGGCGCTGTAGCGAGGGCAACTTCTGTCATGGCTGGATCCAATTTCCTACAGTCGTTGGAGTATAACCAGCTTGATACAGGTGAGGGTTCACTAAGTGTGGTTTGTGACGCCCGTCTTGTTGTTCCCGTTGTTCCCGTTGTAGCCGCTGTCGAGGTACGAGGCAGCAGACCCCGAGGGCGGTCCTGCGGCCCACATCGCAGCCTCGTACCTCGGCAGCGGCTACAGGGTTTGTCACACTTGGCCGTATTGCTGCCCATGCCGTAGCCAGCGATCCAGCAAGGGGCTGACGTGTTGTGGCCAGCGCTCCAGCAACGCTTGAGCGGCGTCACGCACCGCCGGCAGCAAGTCCGCGTCGCGCATCAGGTCCGCGACCTTGAATTGCAACAGGCCGGTCTGACGGGTGCCGAGCATTTCGCCGGGGCCGCGCAGTTCGAGGTCCTTTTCGGCAATCACGAAACCATCGTTGGTTTCGCGCATGATCCCCAAGCGCTGGCGTCCGATCTGCGACAGCGGCGGATGGTAAAGCAATACGCAATGGCTGGCCGCGCTGCCCCTGCCAACACGACCGCGTAACTGGTGCAGTTGCGCCAGGCCCAGGCGCTCGGGGTTTTCGATGATCATCAAGCTGGCGTTGGGCACGTCGACGCCTACTTCAATCACGGTGGTGGCGACTAACAGTTGCAGGTTGCCGGCCTTGAATTCGGCCATCACTGCGGCTTTTTCGATGGGCTTCATGCGGCCATGGATCAGCCCGACCTTGAGTTCGCCCAAGGCGCTGGTCAGGTCTTCGTAAGTGGTCTCGGCGGCCTGGCAGGTCAGCTCTTCCGACTCTTCAATCAACGTGCAAACCCAATAGGCTTGGCGCCCTTCGGCGCAGGCGCCGCGCACCCGTTCGATCACTTCGACACGGCGGGTGTCGGTCACCAGCACGGTGTTGACCGGGGTCCGGCCGGGCGGCAGTTCGTCGAGGATCGAGGTATCGAGGTCGGCATAGGCACTCATGGCCAGCGTGCGAGGGATCGGCGTGGCGGTCATGATCAACTGGTGCGGACACATGCGTCCGCCCACACCTTTCTGGCGCAGAGCCAGGCGCTGTTGCACGCCGAAGCGGTGCTGTTCGTCGATGATCACCAGGGCTAGGTTCTTGAACTGCACTTCGTCCTGGAACAGCGCGTGAGTGCCGACCACCATCGGCGCGCCGCCAGCAATCTGCTCCAGCGCCGCTGCGCGGTTCTTGCCCTTGAGCTTGCCGGCCAGCCACGCCACTTCCAGGCCCAACGGTTCGAGCCAGCGCTTGAAGGTGATGAAGTGCTGCTCGGCGAGAATCTCGGTGGGCGCCATCAGCGCCACTTGGTACCCGGCTTCCAGGGCCTGCAATGCGGCGAGGGCGGCGACCACGGTTTTACCCGCGCCCACGTCACCCTGAATCAGGCGCAGCATGGGTTCTTTCTGGCTGAGGTCGTAGGCGATTTCATTGTCTACCCGTTGCTGCGCGCCTGTCGGTGCAAAACCCAGGTTGGCCAGGTATTGCGCAGGCAAACGCTTGGCCTTGGGCATCGCCGGTGCGCGCAGGGAACGCATGCTTTCCCGCAGGCGCTGTTGCGACAGTTGGTGGGTCAGCAGTTCTTCGAACGCCAGGCGATGTTGGGCCCAGTGATGACCGAGGGCCAGCTCATCCACATCGGCGTCGGCCGGAGGGTGGTGCAGGTAACGAATCGCGTCGTCCAGCGGCGCCAACTGGTAATCCCGCGCCAGTTCCTGGGGCAGCCAGTCGGGCAGGCTTTTCGGGCCGAGCATCGTCAGGGTCTGCATGCACAGCTGGCGCAGGCGTTGTTGGGTCAAGCCTTCGGTGAGCGGGTAGATCGGCGTGAGGGTGGTGTCTACCGGCGGTGGTTCGTCGCCGGTAATGGCGCGGTACTCCGGGTGGTAGATTTCCAGCCCCGACGCGCCGGGCCGAGCTTCGCCGTAGCAGCGCACGCGGGTGCCGCGCTTGAGGCCTTCCTTTTGTGCGTTGCTGAAATGGTAGAAGCGCAGGCTCAGGCCGCCGGTGCCGTCCTGCAGGCGCACCAGCAAGCTGCGGCGCTTGCCCATCACCACGTCGGCGCCGCTGACGGTGCCCTCGATCACCGCATCCTGCCCAGGGCGCAATTGGCCGATGGGTACCACGCGGGTACGATCCTGGTAGCGCAGGGGCAAGTGGAACAGCACATCCTGGAGATTCTCCAGGCCAACCTTGGCCAATTTCTCGGCCATGGCTTCACCGACACCCTTGAGTGCCGTCACCGACACCTGCGACAACTCGGTCATACGGTTGCTCAGCTCGCGGCAGGCGGCTTGGCCACCGAACACAGGCGGATCGAGTCGGCGAGGATTTCAATGGCTTTTGGCCGTGGGAAGCTGGCACGCCAGGCAATCGCCACGGTACGGAACGGTACCGGCGGCGTCAGTGGGCGCACGGCGATCACGCCAGGAGCATAGTGATGGCTGTCCACCGCCGACAACGGCAGTATCGAAATACCCAGGCCGGACGCCACCATATGGCGGATGGTTTCCAGGGAACTGGATTCCACGGTGGTGTGCTTGGCGCCGTCGTTGCCTTTGGTCAGGGTCGGGCAGGCTTCCAGTACCTGGTCGCGGAAGCAGTGACCTTCGCCGAGCAGCAGCAGGCTCTTGTCGTTGAGCAGGGCGGCGTCGATGGTGTCTTTTTGCGTCCAGGGGTGGGATGCCGGCATCAATACGTAGAACGGTTCATCGTAGAGCGGCAGGGTCAGCACATCCGCCTCGTTGAACGGCAGCGCGATGATGATCGCGTCCAGCTCGCCGTTGCGCAGTTTGTCGCGCAACACGTGAGTGAAATTTTCTTCGATATACAGCGGCATCTGCGGCGCGACGCGGTGCAGTTGCGGAATCAAGTGCGGGAACAGGTACGGGCCGACGGTGTAGATCGCACCGACTTTCAACGGTGCGGTCAGCTGGTTCTTGCCGGCCTGGGCCAGCTCGCGAATGCTTTGGGCTTGCTCCAGCACCTTCTGGGCCTGGGCGACGATGCCTTCGCCGACCGGCGTCAGACGCACGGCGCTTTTACTGCGCTCGAAAATCAGCACACCGAGTTCGTCTTCAAGCTTCTTCACACCCACCGACAAGGTCGGCTGGCTGACGTGGCAACGCTCGGCCGCATGGCCGAAGTGCTGCTCTTGGGCGAGGGTAACGATGTAGCGTAATTCTGTAAGAGTCATAGCGGGCGTCCATGAGGTTGCGGGCCAAGCATACCGGCTGCAATCGATAGACGCACGTTATCAGAACTTTGATGGGGATTGAGCGGGGAATACACAGGATTTTTAGCCGTGCGCAGTCAAATGTGGAAGGGAGCAAGCCCCCTCCCACATTGCCCGCGCATGCCTCTACCGGCGACGCTTCTCGATGTTGTAAACGAACGGCGCAACGATCTCGATGCTGCCGCCTTTCAACATCTCGGCCGGTGGCTTGGGCAGTGGCTGGGCACGACGGATCATGTCCAGGGTCGCGCGGTCCAGATCGGCGTTGCCGGAGCGGCCCACCAGTTCATAGGACAACACGTTGCCGTCAGCGTCGACCACGAAGCGCAAGCGGTTCAGGCCTTCCTTGCCACGCGCCTGGGCGCCCGGCGGGTACTTCTTGTACTTCTGCAGGTGCGCCAGCAGCGTGCCTTCCCAAGAAGCCTTGGCCGCCACCTGTTGTGGTGATGGGCCTGGGGTTGGCTGGGCGGATTTTTCCACCGGTGCGTTCTGCGGGGTTTCGCTCGGCGGCTCCTCGGAAGGTTTCTCCTTGGGCGGTTCGGGCTTTTTCTCCACAGGCTTGGGCGGCGCAGGTTTTGGCTTAGGCTTGACCGGCTTGGGCACCTGGATCGTCGGTTTCGGCGCTTCGGCCAGTTTCGGCAATGGAAGCTCTTCCACCGGAGCGGGCGGTTGCGGCGGCGTCACCACCTTCGGCGGTGCCGGAGGTGGAGGTGCCGGCATCGGTGCCAGGTCGATGACCATGGCTGCAGGTGGCAGTTGGACCGTGTGGGGTGCCGACCATTGGAGCGCGATGATGATCGCGACGGCGTGGACGCCCAGCACGACGGCGAGGCTGGTGCCATAACGCGTCAGTTTGTGGCGCGTCGTGATCATTTCTTGGCTGCCGTCTCAAGTCCGACCAGGCCTACCTTGAGGTAGCCGGCTGCCCGCAGGGCATCCATCACGCTCATCAGGTCGCCATAGTCCACGCCCTTGTCGGCCTGGAAGAAGATCGTCGTGTCTTTCTTGCCTTGGGTCTTGGCGTCGAGCACCGCGCCCAGGGTTTCGGCTTTGACTTCTTCTTCGCCCAGGAACAGGCGCTGGTCCATCTTGACGCTGAGGAATACCGGTTTCTCTGGCCGTGGCGCGGGTTTCGCGCTGGAGGCGGGCAGGTCGACCTTGATGTCCACGGTGGCCAGCGGTGCTGCCACCATGAAGATGATCAACAGCACCAGCATCACGTCGATAAACGGCGTGACGTTGATTTCGTGGTTCTCGACGAGCTCGTCGTCGCCTTGATTCAAATGCAGGCCCATGGCCGATTACCCCACTTTCACCATGTGCGGTTGCGAGCTGCGCTCGGTAGGCAGGTGATCGAGGTCACGGCTGACCAACAGCAGGACTTCAGCCGAGGCGTCTGACACCTGAGCCTTGTAGCCGGCGATCGAACGGGCGAAGACGTTGTAGATCACCACCGCAGGAATCGCAGCCACCAGGCCCAGGGCGGTTGCCAGCAGGGCTTCGGCAATGCCGGGGGCAACGACAGCGAGGTTGGTGGTCTGGGTTTTGGCGATGCCGATGAAGCTGTTCATGATGCCCCACACGGTACCGAACAGACCGACGAAGGGTGCGGTGGAACCGATGGTGGCGAGTACGCCGGTACCATTGCTCATGTTGCGACCGCAGGCCGCGACCAGGCGCTCGAGGCGGAAGCTGACGCGTTCCTTGATACCTTCTTTTTCACGGCTGTTGGCCGACAGGCGCATTTCTTCCAGTGCGTCGTGGACCAGCAGATGTGCCAGGGTGCCCTTCTTCGCCGCGCTTTCGCTGGCTTCTTTAAGGGTGGTGGCTTTTTTCAGGTTGGCGATTTCGGTGCGCAGACGGCGTTTGGCGCCCAGCAGTTCGAAGCCTTTGGCGATCCAGATAGTCCAGGTGATGACCGAAGCAATGGCCAGACCGATCATCACGATCTTCACGATGATGTCAGCGTTCTGGTACATGCCCCAAGGCGACAGGTCATGGGCCATGCCCAGGGTGTTGTCTTCTTCCAGCACCACGCTGGTGTCCTCGGCGGGGGCTGCGTTCACGGCCTGGGCCGGGTCGGTGGCAACCGGTGCGACGACTGGCGCGGCAGCGTTTTGCTCCGGTGCGGGAGCGGTAGCGGCGGGTTGCGCAACCGGAGCCGTGTTATCGGCGAACACTGCGGTCGGAGCCAGCAGAACGCTGAACAGCATCGCAGCAATCGCACGCCAGGCGCGGGATGGACTGTGAAGCTTGGTTGGCGAAGCGGGGAGTTTATTGCGTGTCATGCTGGCCGGACCTGAGAGGAAAAATACGGGATTGTCCTGCCAGACCGCATTGGGTCGAGGACAAATGGGCGGTTATTATTGCAAGTAATTCTTGTTAACAAAAGTAATACAGTTACTTTATTTGTCTATTTCCTGGCCGCCGGTCACCTGTGAAGGCTAATCTTGGCCTTTGAGAACGGAGTTTTGTGATGTCTGCGCCATCTGTTGTGATTGCCGGTTGTGGCGATGTCGGTAGCCGTCTGGCGACCCAATTGCTGGCCCTGGGCTGGGAAGTCCATGGCCTGAGGCGTGATGTCTCGCGCCTTCCCGAGGGTGTTATCGGGATTGCCGGCGATCTGTTCAACGAAGACTGCCCTGACACCTGGCCGGTGGGCGGCGTGGATTATCTGGTGTATTGCGCGACTGCCACCGATCACGACGAAGCTGGCTACCGCGCGGCCTATGTTCAAGGGTTGCAGCATGTGATCGGCTGGTTGAACGACTATGGTCAGGAGCCTGAGCATCTTCTGTTCGTTTCCAGTAGCAGTGTCTATGGGCAGCAGAACGGGGAGTGGGTTGATGAAACCTCGCAGACTCAGGCCAGTGGTTACTCCGGCAACGTCATGCTGGAAGCCGAGCAAGTTGCGCTCAACAGCGGTATTCCGGCGAGCGTAGTACGCCTCACGGGTATCTATGGCCCCGGTCGCGAGCGCTTGTCGACCCAGGTGCGGGAAGGCTATCGCGTTGCGATTGACCCGCCTTTATATGGCAACCGGATTCACGCGGATGATGCGGCGGGCTTGTTGGCCTTTCTGTTGCGGCATGTGCAACAGGGCGGTGCGCTGGATAACTGCTACATCGGCGTCGACGACGCGCCTGCGCCACTGGCTGAGGTGGTGGACTGGTTGCGTGAATACCTTGGCGTGACTGAATGGGCCGCAGATGCCAGCGTACGACGGGCCGGCAGCAAACGGTGCAGCAACGCCCGGGCCAAGGCGCTGGGCTGGACGCCGGTGTATCCGAGTTATCGGGAAGGGTACGCGGCGATTCTCAAAGGCTGAAATACAGCTAAAAGAATGAGTGCAATCAAAAATGTGGGAGCGGCGGTGCGACGACTCGACGTGCTCCCACATTTGATAGGCGTTGGTTCGGTTACTGTTTTTCCAGCAACCACTGCCGTGGCCCGGGGGTAAACGAGGGTACCTCGTCAGCCTGGGACGTGTTGATCGCCTGGAAGATTTCCAGCTGCTTGCCCTTGCGGGCAAAGATCCACGGATTGCCCTGGCCACCTTGTTGCAACCAGATGCTGTCGTAGCCACCGCTCATGGACGCGCAGTCACCAGCCAGGCACAGCGAGTACTGGTCGGCGCCTGGCAGGCCGGAGACCTGGCCGTTGGCCTGGAACTGCACGGTAGCGCCTTCACCGTTGCCGTTGACGATTTTCCAGCTGCCGCCCATATAGGCTGAGTACAAGGCCAGTTCAAAGTTGGCGCCCAGTGGCGCGCCATCGGGGGCTGGCTCCTTGGGGCGGCCAAAAAGCTGTTCCGGTTCGTTGTCGTTGGCGGCTTGCAGCAGTTGTTTGCCATCACGCTTGAGTTCGGTGGTCGAGCTGCCGTAGAAATTAACGCTCCAGGTACCGGACTTTTCGCCCACCAAGGTACCTTCTGGACGTTCAAAACCATTGAAGTAGCGCGCCTGGTTGGCCTTGGTATTGACCTCCCATTCGAGGTTCGGGCCATTGGCTTGCAGGGCTTCACGCAAAGGGCCACCCTTGGATGCCGCATCGATGGCGACCTGGTTGATCCAGGTGCCGCTGACGTCACGGTCGGCAGGGTTGCTGGCACAGCCGCTGAGCAACAGGGCGAGCAGCGAAGAAGCAACGAGCGCTTTGCGCATTACGAAATCCTTTTAAAACGAAGTCGGCGCACCCTTTGAAGAGAGGGTGCGCCGGGTGTTTTACTCGATGACCAGAATCGCGTCCATCTCAACCTGTGCGCCCTTTGGCAGGGCGGCAACGCCGATGGCGGCACGGGCTGGGTACGGCTGTTCGAAGTACTTGCCCATGATCTCGTTGACCTTGGCGAAGTGGCTCAGGTCGGTGAGGAAGATGTTCAGCTTGACGATGTCCTTGAACGAGCCGCCAGCGGCTTCGGCAACGGACTTGAGGTTTTCGAAGACCTGTACGGTCTGTGCTTCGAAGCCTTCAACCAATTCCATGGTTTTTGGGTCCAGTGGGATCTGGCCGGACATGTAGACGGTATTGCCTGCCTTGATCGCCTGGGAATAAGTACCGATTGCCGCAGGTGCCTTGTCGCTGGTGATAACGGTCTTGGTCATGAATGACTCCTTGTAATGGATGGGCTACGCACGCATGCGAGTGATGCGGATGACGCCGGTCAATGCGCGCAGTTTCTTGATCACGCGGGCCAGGTGTACACGGTCGTGCACGCTGACCACCAGTTGGACCACGCTGATGCGACCATCGCGTTCGTCCATGCTGATTTTCTCGATATTGCCGTCGGCCGCGTTGACACTGCTGGCCAGCAGGGCGATCAGGCCGCGCTGGTGTTCCAGTTCAACCCGCAGCTCGACGTTGAATTCGCCGGTGACATCCTTGGCCCAGGACAGCTGGATGCATTTTTCCGGGTTGTGGCGGATTTCGCTGATATTGCGGCAGTTGTCCAGGTGCACCACCATGCCTTTGCCCGCAGACAAGTGGCCGACAATCGGGTCGCCCGGGATCGGCGTGCAGCACTTGGCGTAGCTGAGCACCAGACCTTCGGTACCACGAATCGCCAGCGGGCCTTCCGGACTTGGCAGTTGTTCGCCTTCGCCCAGCAGGCGGCGGGCGACGACATAGGCCATGCGGTTGCCCAGGCCGATGTCTTCCAGCAAGTCTTCGATGGTTTCCTGGCGATACTCGTGGAGCATCGCCTGCACGCGCTCGGCCGGGATCTTGTCCAGGGCGCTGTCGAAGCCGTTGAGTACTTTATTCAGCAGGCGTTCGCCCAGGCTGATGGACTCGGAGCGGCGTTGCAGCTTCAGGGCGTGACGAATATGGGTGCGGGCCTTGCCGGTGACCACAAAGTTGAGCCAGGCCGGATTCGGGCGAGCGCCCGGTGCGCTGACGATCTCCACGGTGGAACCACTTTGCAGCGGCTCCGACAGCGGGGCCAGACGACGATTGATTCGGCAGGCGATGCAGCTATTGCCCACATCGGTATGCACGGCGTAGGCGAAATCGACCGCTGTTGAGCCTTTGGGCAGCTCCATGATCCGGCCTTTGGGCGTGAACACATAGACCTCGTCCGGGAACAGGTCGATCTTCACGCTTTCGATGAATTCCAGAGAGTTGCCGGCACGTTGCTGCATTTCCAGCACGCCCTTGACCCACTGGCGGGCGCGGGCATGGGTGCCTTTTGGCTGCTCGTCACCGCTGGATTTGTAGAGCCAATGGGCGGCGATGCCGTTGTTGGCCATCTCTTCCATTTCCCGAGTGCGGATCTGGATCTCGATCGGGACCCCATGCATACCGAACAGCGTTGTATGCAGCGACTGATAGCCGTTGGCCTTGGGAATGGCGATGTAATCCTTGAAACGTCCCGGCAAGGGTTTGTACAAATTATGTACAGCGCCGAGCACGCGGTAGCAGGTATCAACCTTGTCGACGATGATCCGGAACGCGTAGACGTCCATGATCTCGTTGAAGGCGCGGCGCTTGCCGCGCATCTTTTTATAGATGCCGTAGATGTGTTTCTGCCGGCCGCTGACCTCGCCTTCGATCTCATCGATCGCCAGGCAATGGCTCAGGGATTCTTCGATCTTGTTGACGATTTCCTTGCGATTGCCCCGGGCGCGCTTGACCGCCTGGTAGATACGCGCGGAACGCATCGGGTGCATGGCCTTGAAGCCGAGGTCTTCGAATTCGATACGAATGGCATGCATGCCCAGCCGATTGGCGATGGGCGCGTAGATTTCCAGGGTTTCCTTGGCAATGCGTCGGCGTTTTTCGCCGGACAGCACTTCCAGCGTGCGCATGTTGTGCAGCCGGTCGGCCAGCTTGACCAGAATCACCCGGATATCCCGGGCCATGGCCATGGCCATTTTCTGGAAGTTTTCCGCCTGGGCTTCGGCCTTGGTCTCGAAGTTCATCTGGGTCAGTTTGCTGACCCCGTCGACCAGTTCGGCCACGGTTTCGCCAAATTGCGCACTGAGCGCTTCCTTGGCAATGCCGGTGTCTTCGATCACGTCATGCAGCATCGCGGCCATCAGGCTCTGATGGTCCATGTGCATGTCGGCAAGAATATTGGCCACGGCAAGAGGATGCGTGACATACGCCTCGCCGCTTCGGCGGCGTTGGCCGTCGTGGGCTTGTTCGGCGTAGAAATACGCTCGGCGGACCAGGTTGACCTGGTCTGGGCCGAGGTAGGTCGATAAGCGATCGGCGAGGGCGTCTATGCTCGGCAAAGTATTAACTCCTGCCGTTCGCTGTGACCCCGCGCCGTGCTACGTCGACCAGGCATAGGCTTAGACGGCCTCGTTGGACTCGTCCTCGAACGCTGCAAACAGCGGTTCGTCTTCAACGATTTCAGCATTGGCGATGAACTCGTAGCTCATCAGGCCTTCGGCGATTTCACGCAGGGCGACAACGGTAGGCTTGTCGTTTTCCCACTGGACCAGGGGCTCTTTGCCACCGGTTGCCAGTTGACGGGCACGCTTGGTAGAGAGCATGACCAGCTCAAAGCGGTTTGCCACGTGGTCTAGGCAGTCTTCAACAGTTACGCGGGCCATGATATTCCTCGGAGCGAATGCAATATGCGCGCTGCCCGGTTGGGCGAGCGGACTGAACAGTTTAAAAAATCACCAGCGTTTAGGGAAGCGCTGATTTTCAAGGACCCGCCTCAAGCGCGCTACAAGTGCCAATGTAAAGCCCTTGCAGCGGTTTTGGGAAGAGCCTGTCAGCCGAGCAATTCGGCCAGTAATTTGCCAAAACGCTGTTGCTGGCGTTTCTGCTGGAGCTGATTGGCACGGAAAATCGCCTTCAGATCCTCCAGTGCCTGGGCAAAATCGTCATTGATGATCAGGTAGTCGTAGTCGACGTAATGGCTCATTTCACTGACGGCTTCACGCATGCGGCCTTCGATGACTTCGTTGCTGTCCTGGCCACGGTTGTTCAGGCGCTGGCGCAGGGCCTCAAGGGACGGCGGCAGAATGAAGACCGAGCGAGCCTTGGGCATCAGTTGACGCACTTGCTCGGCGCCCTGCCAGTCGATTTCCAGGATCAGGTCGTGGCCTTCGTCCAGGGTCTGTTGCAGGTGACTTTGGGAGGTGCCGTAGAGATTGCCGAACACCTCGGCGCGCTCGAGGAAATCCCCGTGCTCGATCATCTTCACGAACTCGTTGCGTTCGACGAAGTGGTAGTTCACGCCGTTCACTTCACCGGGGCGCATGGCGCGGGTGGTGTGGGAGACCGAGACGCGGATCTCCTGGTCGGCGTCGGTCAGGGCCTTGACCAGGCTGCTCTTGCCCGCGCCCGATGGGGCGGAAATGATGTACAGGGTGCCGGTGCTGTGGGTCATGGGGGTTGCCTTACTCAATATTCTGTACTTGTTCGCGCATCTGCTCGATCAACACTTTGAGGTTGACCGCTGCCGTGGTGCTGCGCGGATCGAAAGCCTTGGAGCCCAGTGTATTGGCTTCGCGGTTGAGTTCCTGCATCAGGAAGTCCAGGCGCCGACCGGCGGCACCGGCGGACTTGAGCACGCGACGCACTTCCAGAATGTGGGTGCTCAGGCGGTCGAGCTCTTCGGCGACATCGCTCTTTTGTGCCAGCAGGACCATTTCCTGTTCCAGGCGAACCGGATCCAGCTCGGCCTGCATGTCGGCGAAACGGTCGAGGACCTTCTGGCGTTGGGTCGCCAGCATCTGCGGTACCAGCTCGCGCAAGGTGATCACGTCTTCTTCGATAGACGTCAGGCGTTCGTTGATCAGGCGGGCCAGCTCGGCACCTTCGCGCTCACGGCCAGCCTTGAGTTCCTTCAAGCCTTGATTGAACAGCGCCAGGGCTTCGGCATTCAGGGCTTGCGGGTCAGTGGCATCGGCCACCAGCACGCCAGGCCAGGCCAGGACTTCGAGGGGGTTCAGCGCAGCGGGTTGCTTGATCAGGCTGGCGATGGTTTCGGCAGCGGCCACGAGTTGCGCGGCGCGGTCGCGGTCAATCTGCAACGGTTTGCCGGTGGTTTCCTCGGTAAAGCGCAGGGTGCATTCCAGCTTGCCACGGGACAAGCCCTGGCGCAGCGCTTCACGGACTGCGCCTTCGAGGTCGCGGAAGGACTCCGGCAAGCGCACGTGGGGTTCCAGATAGCGGCTGTTGACCGAGCGCAACTCCCAGCTCAGGGTGCCTTGGACGCCAGCTTTTTCGACGCGGGCGAAGGCGGTCATGCTGTGCACCATGGAGGTACCTCGCGATGCAGTCCCGCAAACGGGCGGGCTGATAGGTAGATTGAAGCCGACAGGCTGCGAAGGCGCAGGATTGTAGCGCAACGGGGCGTACGGCCCCAAACAGTGGCTGTGACAAAGGACGGCAGGTGCGGTTCAGCGTGCTGCTTCGTAACTGGATTTTTTTAGAAGTGCCCAGGCGCGGCTGGCAGCTCTATAATGCTCGGCAGTTTTTCGTCCTCAGTACAGGTGTTCCCTATGAAACGTCCAAGTGGTCGCGCTGCCGATCAGCTCCGCTCGATCCGCATCACCCGCAACTACACCAAACACGCCGAGGGATCTGTACTGGTCGAGTTTGGCGATACCAAGGTTATCTGCACCGTCAGCGTCGAGAATGGCGTGCCGCGTTTCCTCAAGGGTCAGGGCCAAGGCTGGTTGACCGCCGAATACGGCATGCTGCCGCGTGCCACCGGCGAGCGTAACCAGCGCGAAGCCAGCCGTGGCAAGCAAGGCGGCCGCACCCTGGAAATCCAGCGCCTGATCGGCCGTTCCCTGCGCGCAGCACTGGACATGTCCAAGCTGGGTGACGTGACCCTGTACGTCGACTGCGACGTGATCCAGGCCGATGGCGGCACCCGTACCGCGTCCATCACTGGCGCCATGGTTGCTCTGGCCGATGCCTTGAAAGTCATCAAGAAGCGCGGCGGCCTGAAAGCCGGTGATCCGCTCAAGCAGATGATCGCTGCTGTTTCGGTGGGCATGTATCAGGGTGAGCCGGTGCTGGATCTGGACTATCTTGAGGACTCGGCTGCCGAGACCGACCTGAACGTGGTGATGACCAGCTCCGGTGGTTTCATCGAAGTCCAGGGCACCGCCGAAGGCGCGCCGTTCCAGCCCCACGAGCTGAACGCCATGCTGGCCTTGGCCCAGAAAGGCATGACCGAACTGTTCGAATTGCAAACCGCTGCATTGGCTGACTAAGTCAGCCTCAAGGAGAAGCGCCATGAGTGACAGTCAACTTCCACAGCCGACGCCGAGCCAGGAAGTTCGCCAGTGGGCGATGCTCTGTCACTTCGCGGCGTTTCTCGGGATGTGGTTTCCGTTCGGCAACCTGTTGGGGCCGTTGATCCTGTGGCAGATCAAGCGTGAGATGGACCCGTTCATCGACGACCAGGGTAAGGAAGCGCTGAACTTCCAGATCACCGTGGCCATCGCTTCGGCGATTTGCTACCTGCTGATGTTCGTATTGATCGGCTTTGCGCTGCTGGCGTTTGTGTTGATCGCAGCGTTGGTGCTGACCATTATCGGTGGGCTCAAGGCCAATCAGGGCATACCTTACCGGTACCCGTTTACCTGGCGGCTGGTCAAATAGCGCCAACAGGCACCCACAAAAAAGCCGACAGCGATGTCGGCTTTTTTGTGTCCTGGAATCGACCTTAGATGGTCAAGGTCCAGTCGTAGTCCACGATCAGTGGAGCGTGTTGCGAAAACCGCGGCTGACGTGGCAGGCGTGCACTGCGTACGAACCGGCGCAAGCCAGGGGTCAGCAACTGGTAGTCGAAACGCCAACCCAGGTTGAGCATCTCAGCCTGTTCGTTGTCTGGCCACCAACTGTACTGGTCGCCTTCGCGGCTGACTTCGCGCAGGGCATCGACATAGCCCATGTTGCCGACAATCTCGTCCATCCAGGCGCGCTCTGGCGCCAGGAAGCCCGGGGATTGCTGGCTGTCGCGCCAGTTCTTGATATCCAGCTTCTGTTGCGCCACGTACAGCGAGCCACAATAAATGTACTCGCGACGTTTGCGTCGCTGTTTATCCAGATAACGGGCGAAATCGTCCATTAGCTTGAACTTCTGGTTCAAGTCTTCATCGCCGTTCTGCCCTGATGGAAGCAGCAAGGTCGCGATACTGACCTTGTCGAAATCGGCCTGCAGGTAGCGCCCGTAGCGGTCGGCTGTCTCGAAGCCGAGGCCGCTGATGACCGCCTTGGGTTGCAACCGCGAATACAAAGCCACGCCACCTTGGGCAGGGACTTCGGCATCACAGGCATAAAGGAAGTAGCCATCCAGTTGGAAGGCTGGGTCGTCCAGTTCAAAGGCGGAGGCGCGGGTGTCCTGCAGGCAGATGACGTCGGCATTCTGTGCTTGCAGCCAACTGAGCAAACCACGCTCGACTGCAGCCTGAATACCATTGACGTTCACACTGATGATCCGCATAAATGGCCCCAAAAATCGCGTGCGTGTATGATACACGCCGTCTACCTAATTAGCTAAATCCGTGGTATCTGAGGCTTTTTTCATGCAGGCGTATCAACGCGATTTCATTCGTTTTGCCATCGATCGCGGGGTTTTGCGCTTCGGTGAGTTCACTCTCAAGTCCGGGCGCACCAGCCCGTACTTCTTCAACGCGGGCCTGTTCAACTCGGGTTCTGCCCTGGCGCAACTGGGTCGTTTCTACGCAGCGGCCATCGTTGAAAGCGGTATTTCCTTCGACGTGCTGTTTGGCCCGGCCTACAAGGGTATTCCCTTGGCTGCCGCGACTGCCGTAGCGCTGGCTGAGCATCATGGTCAGGATCTGCCATGGTGCTTCAACCGCAAGGAAGCCAAGGCCCATGGTGAGGGCGGTAGCCTGGTGGGCGCGCCGCTCAAGGGTGATGTGCTGATCATCGACGACGTGATCACCGCCGGTACGGCGATTCGCGAGGTGATGCAGATCATCGCCTCCCAGGACGGCGCCAAGGCAGCCGGCGTGCTGATCGCGCTGAACCGCCAGGAGCGCGGCAACGGTGAGTTGTCGGCAATCCAGGAAGTGGAGCGTGACTTCGGGATTCCGGTGGTGAGCATCGTGTCGCTGAACCAGGTGTTGCAGTTCCTGGAGGATGATCCGCAGCTCAAGCAGCATTTGCCGGCGGTCAAGGCGTACCGCGAGCAATTCGGCGTCTAAAGGTTTCGCAAATCCCCTTGTGGGAGCGGGCTTGCTCGCGAAAGCGGTCGGTCATTCAGCCCATGTATTGACTGACCCACCGCATTCGCGAGCAAGTCGAGTCGTCGCACCGCCGCTCCCACATTAGATTGCGTTTCATCTTGAAGCCCTCATGAAAAAGCCCCGCTCAACCAGATAGTTGAGCGGGGCTTTTTTTGGTTTCTGGATCAGCGCTTGCGATTGCTGATCAAGGTACCCACACCGGTATCGGTGAAGATTTCCAGCAGGATCGCATTCGGAACCCGGCCATCCAGGATCAGCGAACTGCCGACTCCGCCTTGCACCGCTTCCAGCGCGCAACGGATCTTCGGCAGCATGCCGCCGTAGATGGTGCCATCGGCGATCAGGTCGTCCACCTGCTGGGTGGTCAGGCCGGTCAATACCTTGCCTTCCTTGTCCATCAAACCGGCGATGTTGGTCAGCAGCATCAGCTTCTCGGCCTTCAGTGCCTCGGCCACCTTGCCGGCCACCAGGTCGGCGTTGATGTTGTAGGACTCGCCGTTGGCGCCCACACCGATAGGCGCGATCACCGGAATGAAATCACCCTTGACCAGCAGGTTCAGCAAATCGGTGTTGATGCCGATCACTTCGCCAACCTGCCCGATGTCGATGATTTCCGGCTGGGTCATCTCCGGGGTCTTGCGGGTCACGGTGAGTTTCTTCGCCCGGATCAGCTCGGCGTCCTTGCCGGTCAGGCCGATGGCGCTGCCGCCGTGGCGGTTGATCAGGTTGACGATGTCTTTGTTCACCTGGCCGCCGAGGACCATTTCCACCACGTCCATGGTTTGCGCATCAGTGACACGCATGCCGTCGATGAAGTGACTCTCGATGGACAGGCGCTTGAGCAGATCACCGATTTGAGGACCGCCGCCGTGCACCACCACCGGATTGATCCCGACCGCTTTCATCAGCACGATGTCGCGGGCAAAGCCGGTTTTCAGCTCGTCGCTTTCCATGGCATTGCCGCCGTACTTGATCACCAGCGTCTTGCCGACGTAGCGTCGAATGTAAGGCAACGCTTCGGAAAGGACCTTGGCGGTATTGGCGGCGGCTTCGCGTTCGAGGGTCATTCAGGGCTCCGGTGCAAAAAATCAGAACGGTAATTGGAGATCAGGGGCAACACGTTTCAACTGGGCGTGGAACACGTCCTTGATGCGCTGCAACTCAGCCTCGGTATCCGCCTCGAAACGCAGTACCAGCACCGGTGTGGTGTTGGACGCGCGAACCAGGCCCCAGCCTTTGGCGTAATCGACTCGCACACCATCAATGGTGGTCAGGTTGGCGCCTTCGCCCCATTGCGCATCGTGCAGTGCGTCAATGATGCTGAATTTGCTCTCCTCGGTCACATGGATATTGATCTCTGGCGTAGAAATATCATCCGGGAAGGTTGCAAACAGTTCTTCGGCGGTGAATTTTTCCTTGCTGAGGATCTCCAGCAGGCGGGCGGCGCTGTAAATGCCGTCGTCAAAACCGTACCAGCGCTCCTTGAAGAACACGTGACCGCTCATTTCGCCAGCCAACAGGGCGCCGGTTTCCTTCATTTTCTTTTTGATCAACGAATGACCGGTCTTCCACATTAGCGGACGACCACCGTATTCCTTGATCAGCGGTGTCAGGCGACGGGTGCATTTAACGTCGAAGATGATTTCGGCGCCAGGGTTGCGAGCGACTACGTCACGGGCGAACAGCATCAGCAAGCGATCCGGGAACACGATATTGCCGGTGTTGGTCACCACGCCGACACGGTCGCCGTCACCGTCAAAGGCCAGGCCGAGATCGGCGCCGACTTCCTCGACCTTGGCGATCAGGTCCACTAGGTTCTCAGGCTTGCCCGGATCCGGGTGGTGGTTCGGGAAGTGGCCGTCGACGTCGCAGAACAGTGGGATCACTTCGCAGTTCAAGGCTTCGAGCAGTTGCGGGGCGATCACGCCGGCCGCGCCGTTGCCGCAGTCCACCACCACTTTCAGACGACGGGTGAGTTTGACGTCGCTGGTAATTTTGTCCGAGTAACGCTGAAGAATGTCGACTTTGGTGACGGTGCCTGCGCCGCTGGTCAGGTCGTTGGTCTTCAGGCGAGTGTGCAAGGCCTGAATCTGTTCGTTGGCCAGGGTGTCGCCGGCGATGACGATCTTGAAGCCGTTGTAGTCCGACGGGTTGTGACTGCCGGTGAGCATTACGCCCGACTTGCCGGCCAGCACGTTGGCGGCGTAGTACAGCGCAGGCGTTGGTACCAGGCCGACGTCGCTGACGTGGCAGCCGCTGTCGGCCAGGCCCTGGATCAGTTGCTCAACCAGTTCGGGACCCGACAGGCGGCCATCACGACCTACGGAAACATTGGGTTCGCCTTGGGCCAGACTCTGGGAACCGATGGCGCGGCCAATCCAGTAGGCGGTTTCGGCCGTCAGGGTCTTGGGGACGACACCACGGATGTCATAGGCGCGGAAAATGCTGTCGGGAAATGTCGGTGCGACTTTGGCTGCGTTGCTCATGGCGGGGGAAACTCCATCGATAAGGGGCTGGCCTTAGTGGTGACCGGCAGGCTCAAACTGAAGGGTAAGACGGCATTTTTGGCATAGAGTTCGTGGTGCAAAAGTGCCATCGGCGCCTGAACCCCATACTGTGCTCGTTCTAATACTTTGATTTCACTGAAGAAATCTTTCAGATCGGTTCTGCGTATTCTTCATCCTGAAAAGCCATGCGGCGGCGTCAGGCCGGACAAGGTGCTCGGCCTGATTCCACTTGGTCAGTGGCTGCCGGAATGCCCGAAACCACCAGCACCGCGCTGGGTTTCGTCGAACTCTTCGACCAGTTCGAAGTGCGCCTGTACCACAGGCACCAGCACCAACTGAGCAATACGCTCGCCGACGGCGATGTTGAACGCGGTCTGGCCACGGTTCCAGCAGGAGACCATCAGCTCGCCCTGGTAGTCGGAGTCGATCAGGCCAACGAGGTTGCCGAGGACGATGCCGTGTTTGTGGCCCAGGCCAGAGCGCGGCAGGATCAACGCGGCGAGGCCTGGGTCACCGATGTAGATCGACAGCCCGGTAGGGATCAGCAACGTCTGGCCTGGCTCGAGAGCGGTGTCCTGCTTGAGCATGGCCCGCAGGTCGAGACCGGCAGAGCCTGTCGTGGCGTAGGCCGGCAGCGGGAATTCGTTGCCGATGCGGGGGTCGAGGATCTTGGCTTGCAAAGCGTGCATGGAAATTAAACCTGGTTCAGCCGTTGGGCGATAAAAGAGATCAGTTGGCGGGCAATCTTGCCCTTGCTGGTCTGGGCGAAAAGGGTGGCGTGCAGGTCGCGGTCGATCACGCTGCAGGCGTTTTCCTCGCTGTTGAAGCCGATGCTCGGGTTGGCGACATCATTGGCAACGATCAGGTCGAGGTTTTTGTCTTTCAGTTTGCGTGCGGCGTAGTCCAGCAGGTGTTCGGTTTCTGCAGCGAAGCCGACGCTGAACGGACGATCCGGACGGGTAGCTATCGTCGCCAGGATGTCTGGGTTGCGAACCATTTGCAGGAGCAGGCCGTCGCCGCTTGTAGGGTCTTTCTTGAGCTTCTGCGGCGCAACGACTTCCGGGCGGTAGTCCGCTACCGCCGCGGAGGCGATAAACAGGTCGCAGGGAATTGCTGCTTCGCAGGCCGCGAGCATGTCGCGGGCGCTGACTACGTCGATGCGAGTGACTCGATCCGGTGTCGGCAGGTGTACCGGACCGGTGATCAGGGTTACACGGGCGCCTGCCTCCACCGCTGCTTCGGCCAGGGCAAAGCCCATTTTTCCTGAGCTATGGTTGGTGATGTAGCGCACCGGGTCGATGTTTTCCTGGGTCGGGCCGGCGGTGATCAATACGTGCTTGCCGGTCAGGGCCAGGTGCTGGAAGCACTCGGCGGCACACAGTGCAAGGTCGGTGGCTTCGAGCATGCGGCCCATGCCCACGTCGCCACAGGCCTGGCTGCCGGAGGCCGGGCCGAAGACCTTGAGGCCACGGCTTTGCAGGAGTTGGGTGTTGGCTTGGGTGGCCGGATCACGCCACATGGCCTGGTTCATGGCCGGCGCAATGGCGACGGTGGCGTCGGTGGCCAGCACCAGGGTGGTCAGCAGGTCATCGGCAATGCCCTGGGCCAGGCGAGCGATCAGGTCAGCGGTGGCCGGGGCGATGAGTACGAGGTCGGCCCATTTGGCCAGTTCGATATGGCCCATGGCAGCCTCGGCCGCCGGGTCCAGCAGGTCCAGATGAACCGGGTGACCGGACAGCGCTTGCATGGTCAGCGGGGTGATGAATTCGCTGCCGCCACGGGTCATGACCACGCGCACTTCCGCGCCTTGGTCCAGGAGCCGGCGAACCAGCTCTGCGCTCTTGTAGGCGGCAATACCGCCGCCGACGCCAAGAACGATGCGTTTCCGATACAGACGCTGCATTGGTTTGCCTTTCCAGTTCAGTGATGGCGCTGCGATGCCCCCTCCCCAGGTGAAATCGCACGCAAAAAGATGGCCTAAGATAACACAGCGCCTGCGCCGCAACAGCGGCGCGCGTGCACACGGAGGTGCTATGAGTATTCGCGATTGGCCTGTGGCGGAGCGTCCACGGGAGAAGCTTTTGGAGTTGGGTGCGGCGAGTCTTTCCGATGCCGAACTGTTGGCGATTTTCTTGCGGACCGGGGTGTCCGGTAAAAGTGCGGTGGATCTGGCGCGGCATCTGCTGGCGCAATTTGGCAGCTTGCGCTCGCTGCTGGAGGCCAAGCAGGTGGTTTTCAGCCAGCATCTGGGTTTAGGCCCGGCAAAGTTCGCCCAGCTCCAGGCTGTACTGGAAATGGGCCGGCGTCATTTGGCCGAACGCCTGCGCAACGATTCGGTGCTGGAAAACCCGGTCGCCGTGCGTGATTACCTCAAGGCGCTCTTGCGTCATGAGCCCCACGAGATCTTCGGCTGCCTGTTCCTCGACTCAAGGCATCGGGTGCTGGGCTTCGAGGCGTTGTTTCAAGGGACTATCGACAATGCCACGGTCTATCCCAGGCAAGTGGTCAAGCGGGCACTGGCTTATAACGCCGCCGCGCTGATCCTGTGCCACAACCATCCTTCCGGCAGCGCCGAGCCCAGCATAGCTGATCGAAAATTGACCAAACTGCTGCAAAAAGCCCTGGAAGTGGTGGATGTGCGGGTGCTGGATCACATCATCGTGGGTGACGGCGATCCCTTATCGATGGCGGAGTACGGATGGATATAGGGGCCGATGGGCCGGCCCCAGAAGGTGGTCACGGCTTGACGCTGACCTTCGAGTAATCCTGGCGCCCAAACGGACTGACCTGATACCCCTCGACACTCTTGTGAGTCAGGGCAAAGGCCGTCGGGTGTGCCAGTGGCAGCCACAGGGCCTGCTGCTGGATTTGCGCCTGGGCCTGCTGATACAGCTTGCTGCGCACACCCTGTTCACTGGTGGTCTTGCCGGCACCGATCAACTTGTCCAGGCCCGGGTCGCAATAGCGAGCGAAGTTAGTGCCCGATTTCACCGCTGCGCAGGAGAATTGCGGAGTCAGGAAGTTATCCGGGTCGCCGTTGTCTCCGGACCAGCCCATGAACAACAGGTCGTGCTCGCCGGCCTTGGCGCGGCGAATCAGTTCGCCCCATTCGATCACGCGGATTTGCGCCTGGATGCCGACCTGCGCCAGGTCTGCCTGTAACAACTGCGCGCCCAAGCTGGGGTTGGGGTTCAGCAGGCTGCCCGACGGGCGAGTCCAAATGGTGGTCTTGAAACCATCCTTGAACCCGGCTTGCGCCAGCAACGCCTTGGCCTTGGCGACGTCGTGAGGGTAGCCCGGCAACTCCTTGGCGTAACTCCAGGTGTTGGGCGGGTAAGGGCCATTGGCGGGTTCAGCGGTGTCTTCAAATACGGCTTTGACATAGCTCGCCTTGTCGAAGGCCAGGTTGATCGCTTGGCGCACCTGTGGTTTGTCCAAAGGCGGGTGCTGGCTATTGATAGCGACGAATGCGGTCATGAAGGCGGGCGTTCTTTCCACCTTGAGCGTGGCGTCCTGCTGGGCCGCCGTGATGTCCAGGGGCTTGGGTGACAGGGCGATCTGGCATTCGTCACGGCGCAGCTTCTGCAATCGCACGTTGGCGTCGGGGGTGATCGCAAAGATCAGGTTATCCACAGCGGGCTTGCCGGCGAAATAGTCCGGGTTGGCCTTGTAGCGAATGGATGCATCTTTCTGAAAGCGCCCGAAGATGAACGGCCCGGTGCCGATGGGCTGGCTATTGAGTTTTTCCGGGGTGCCGGCCTTGAGCAACTTATCGGCGTATTCGGCTGGATAGATCGATGCAAAACCCATGCTCAGCGTGGCCAGGAAGGTGGAGTCGGCATGGTCCAGGGTGAAGCGCACGGTCAGTGGGTCCGATGCGTCGATCTTCTTGATCAGCGCAGGTAATTGCAGGGATTGTGCGTGGGGGAAGCCGCTCTGGGCGACTTGATGCCATGGGTTGGCCGGGTCCAGCATGCGCTCGAAGCTGAAGCGCACGTCTTCTGCGGTCAGCGAACGGCTCGGGCTGAAATACCCGGTGCGATGGAATTTCACGTCCGGGTGCAGCTTGAAGGTGTACGTCAGGCCATCGGGCGATACTTCCCAGCTGTCTGCCAGGCTTGGGACCACCTTGCCGCTGGCGGCATCAAACTCCACCAAGCGGTTCATCAGCACGTCCGCTGAGGCGTTGGTAGTGGTCAGCGAGTTGTATTGCACCACATCGAACCCCTCGGGGCTGGCCTCGGTGCAGACACTCAGGGTGGTAGCCGCCAAGGCCTGGGAGGCGATAAAAAGAGGGGCTAGCAATAGCGGTAGGGCAGCGAGGCGCATATTCGGTTTCCTTTGCAGATCGAAGGCCCATCTGCGAGTGCAGTCTGGAAAACGCCTACCGTAGTAGGCTGATTGATAAATGACTACCCCATTTTTGCCTGTGCTTTTGGCTCAAATGCTGTTTTGATGGCGCTTCAGGTCGTTTTGCCCGGTACCTTGCGGTACGCGCAGGCGCTGTAAATCATTCTGTGCGACGAGCGGTCAGCTTCTACAGCAGCCCATCCTGGCAACGGCTCAGGCGTTCATGGGTAAGATTTACGTGGGTAAAAACACACGGCCTGTTGTTGCAGTGGGGTCTTTCTGGTATAAAGCAGCGCTCTTTTCTAGGGGCCCGGTTCCTTCGCTTGTAGGTGTAGCCGGTAAGACCCTAAAGAAACGCGGCGCCTGGCGCCAAATGACTGAGAGATTAAGCGGCCAACCCATGCCGGGTTGGGCATGTGGTTTTAGAGGGCTGAGGCATGTCGAGAGTCTGTCAAGTTACCGGTAAGGGTCCGGTGACTGGGAATAACATTTCCCACGCAAACAACAAAACCCGTCGTCGTTTCCTGCCGAACCTGCAGCATCATCGCTTTTGGGTTGAAGAAGAGAAACGTTTTGTCCGTCTGCGCGTATCTGCCAAAGGCATGCGCATCATCGACAAGCGTGGCATCACTGTCGTGCTCGCTGAAATGCGCCGCGCTGGCACAATCTAAGGAGCTATATCATGCGTGAATTGATTCGAATGATCTCTAGCGCCGGTACTGGTCACTTCTACACTACCGACAAGAACAAGCGTACTACCCCGGACAAGCTCGAAAAGAAAATGTTCGACCCGCGCGTTCGCAAGCACGTGATCTACAAAGAAGGCAAAATCAAGTAATTGGTTTTCTTTCTTGTGAAAAAAAGCCCGTATCTCACGATGCGGGCTTTTTTTTGTCTGGATAAAGGCAATCAGCCAAAGGTAATGCTTGTTATCGCGTCCTGATCATCCATCTCCAGGTTGATCCGCTCCGGGCAATAATCGGTGGTGCCGTAATGGCCAGCCCGCACAGGGCGACCACTTTCCTGCTGCACCTCGTGAAGAATGGCCTGTGAGCATTTTTGGCCGATGATGTGCTGAAAATCGTCGATTACCTGTTCATCGGTAAGCCGGTTCATGCTGCCTCCTGCTGTGTTGATCTGTTGCGCTGCCTTGGGTTCAAGGCGGCGCAACAGAGTCGCGCAAGGTGGGTGGGCCGGGGAGGTAGATAAATCAGGCCTTCTCTTCGAACACTACATAGATCTTGCGGCACGTCTCCAACACCTCCCAGGTGCCGCTAAAGCCTGCTGGAATCACAAAGCGGTCACCCGCGCGCAACGTCTTGGCGTTGCCGTCGACATCACGCAGAACCGAAACGCCCTGGACGATCTCGCAGTACTCATGCTCGCTGTAGTTGACCTTCCACTGTCCGACCTCACCTTCCCAGACCCCGGCACTCATTTGACCGCACGGACTGTTGTAGTGGTTGTAAATGGTTTGTTCGGGGTCGCCCTTGAGGATTTTTTCCGCAGCCGGGCGGTAGCGATCAGGCTCGGTCTTGGCCTGGCTGAAGTCGACGATATTCTGAATGTTCATGAGCGTGTCCCGTCTGGCGTGCGGTTGGAATGGCCAAAGTCTATGTTTATTAAAATGAACATCGCAAGGTCGTTTACGACACTTATGTCAAATATATTGAAACATCCCTGGCCGCTGGTTTAGGGTGGCGGGTGCCTTGAGCCAAACAGATGGCTGGCCGGGCAAGAATTCTTTGAAGGTACCTGAGTACTCATCAGGCCCTTTGTATTCAATAAGAGGAGGACACTCGCATGACCACCCTGACCCGTGCCGACTGGGAACAACGCGCCAAGGATCTGAAGATCGAAGGCCGCGCCTACATCAATGGCGAATACACCGCCGCCGTTTCCGGCGATACATTCGAATGCGTCAGCCCGGTCGATGGCCGGCTGCTGACCACCGTTGCCAGCTGCGACGTCGCCGACGCCCAGCGTGCTGTTGAAAATGCCCGCGCCACCTTCAACTCCGGCGTCTGGTCGCGCCTGGCACCGAGCAAGCGCAAATCCACCATGATCCGTTTCGCGGCACTGCTCAAGGCCAATGCCGAAGAGCTGGCGCTGCTGGAAACCCTGGACATGGGCAAGCCCATCAGTGACTCCCTGAACATCGACATCCCCGGCGCGGCGCAAGCCCTGAGCTGGAGCGGTGAGGCCATCGACAAGATCTACGACGAAGTCGCCGCCACTCCCCATGACCAATTGGGTCTGGTAACCCGCGAGCCGGTCGGTGTGGTCGGCGCGATCGTACCGTGGAACTTCCCGTTGATGATGGCCTGCTGGAAACTCGGGCCGGCGCTGTCCACCGGTAACTCGGTGATCCTCAAGCCGTCCGAAAAGTCGCCGCTGACGGCCATCCGCATCGCGGCGCTGGCCGTTGAAGCCGGCATTCCGAAAGGCGTACTCAACGTATTGCCGGGCTACGGCCACACCGTGGGCAATGCCTTGGCGGTGCATATGGACGTCGACACCCTGGTGTTCACCGGTTCCACCAAGATTGCCAAGCAACTGCTGATCCGCTCCGGCGAGTCGAACATGAAGCGCGTCTGGCTGGAAGCGGGCGGCAAGAGCCCGAACATCGTGTTTGCCGATGCCCCGGACCTGCAAGCTGCTGCCGAGTCCGCCGCCGGTGCCATTGCTTTCAACCAGGGCGAAGTCTGCACCGCCGGCTCGCGCTTGCTGGTGGAGCGTTCGATCAAGGATAAATTCCTGCCCCTGGTGATCGAGGCCCTCAAGGGCTGGAAGCCGGGCAACCCGCTGGACCCGGCCACTACCGTCGGTGCCCTGGTGGACACCCAGCAGATGAACACCGTGCTGTCGTACATCGAAGCGGGGCATGGCGATGGCGCCAAGTTGGTGGCCGGTGGCAAGCGGATATTGCAGGAAACAGGCGGTACCTACGTCGAGCCAACGATTTTCGATGGTGTGACCAACGCTATGCGGATCGCCCAGGAAGAAATCTTCGGCCCGGTACTGTCGGTGATTGCCTTTGACAGCGTGGAAGAAGCCATCGAGATTGCCAACGACACCCAATATGGCCTCGCCGCTGCGGTGTGGACGTCGAACATCTCCAAGGCTCACCTGACCGCCAAGGCGCTGCGCGCCGGTAGCGTGTGGATCAACCAATACGATGGCGGCGACATGACCGCACCGTTCGGTGGTTTCAAGCAGTCGGGCAACGGCCGCGACAAGTCACTGCACGCGTTCGACAAGTACACCGAGCTGAAGGCGACCTGGATCAAGTTGTAACTTTCCTGGAAGCACCGCAGGCCTAATGTGGGAGCGGGCTTGCTCGCGAAAGCGGAGTGTCAGTCGATACATTTTTGACTGGTACACCGCTTTCGCGAGCAAGCCCGCTCCCACACTGTTTTGTGTGATCTCTAAATAATCCACAGGAGCGTGGAAATGCGTTGGGCGACTTACTTCGCCGTTCTGGGCTCGGTACTGAGCGTCGGCCTCGCCTTGGGCGTGAGCATGCCGCTGGTGTCCCTGCGCCTGGAAAGCTGGGGCTATGGCAGCTTTGCCATTGGTGTGATGGCGGCCATGCCGGCGTTCGGCGTATTGCTGGGGGCCAAGGTCTCCAGTCGGCTGGCTTCACGCCTGGGAACGGCGAACTTGATGCGCCTGTGCCTGTGGGCCGGGGCCATCTCCATCGGCTTGCTCGCGGTGCTGCCCAGCTACCCGCTGTGGCTATTGCTTCGGTTGATGATCGGCGTGGTTCTCACCATCGTGTTTATCCTCGGTGAGAGCTGGATCAACCAGCTTGTAATAGAGCGATGGCGCGGTCGGCTGGTGGCGCTGTATGGCAGCAGTTATGCCTTGAGCCAGCTGTCGGGGCCGTTGCTGTTGGGTGCCCTGGGGACGGATAACGATGCGGGTATCTGGGTCGGCGTGGGATTGCTGACCCTTTCGCCGATCCTGCTGCTGGGCCGTTCGGGGGCGCCGACGGCTGAATCCTTCAGCGTAACCCTCGGTGACTTGCTGCGCTTCTGTCGCGGCTTGCCGGCGATCGCTTGGGCTGTCGCGTTGTTCGCCGCCTTTGAGGCGATGATTCTTACGCTGCTGCCGGTGTATTGCCTGCAACAAGGTTTCACCGCCGAGATTGCCCTGGCCATGGTCAGTACCGTGGTGGTGGGCGACGCACTGTTGCAATTGCCCATTGGTGCCCTGGCGGATTACCTCCCCCGGCGCACCCTGTTTCTAGGCTGTGCGCTGCTGTTGTTGGCGTCGAGCCTGGCGATTCCAGTGTTGATGGATACGCTGCTGATCTGGCCGGTATGGGTGCTGTTCGGTGCCAGTGCCGGTGGTTTGTTCACCTTGTCGTTGATCCTGATCGGCGAACGCTACCGTGACGATGCGCTGGTGCGCGCTAATGCGCACATTGCACAACTGTGGGGAATTGGTTGCTTGATCGGGCCATTGGCGGCCGGTGCCGGTAGTCAGTGGATCAGCGGGCATGCCTTGCCGTTGTTGATGGCGGCGGGGGCGTTGGGGTTGGTGGTGCTGTTGTTGCGCCAGGGAGCATTTGGCGCAACCCAGCCGGCCTAAAGCATGCGTTCCAGGCCTACGGTGGTGGCGAACCAGGCGTTGAACCGGCGCCACCACGTTCCCGGCTCCCGGGTCAGGGTGTGCAGTTGGCCATTATCTTCAGTGATCCACACCACTTGGCCATCCTGCAGTTTCGCCTGATAGCTCAACTCTGGCGCCATCCCTTCCAGCGCCAGGTTACGCACGTGTTCTGCCAATTCAGGGCTGTCCACCAGAACTCCAACCTCGGTGTTCCACAGCACTGAGCGTGGGTCGAAGTTGAACGAGCCGATAAACGACTTCTTTCGATCAAAGATCATCGCCTTGCTGTGCAGGCTGGAGTCCGAGCCCCGCAGCGAGCCGCTGCGAAACAGATGCGGGCCGCTGCCGCCACCGTCTCCCGGTTGGCGGCGCAACTCATAGAGTTTCACCCCGTGTTCCAGCAAGGCCTTGCGATAGGGGGCGTAGCCGCCGTGGACTGCGGGCACGTCGGTGGCTTCCAGGGAGTTGGTCAGCAAGCTTACCGAAACACCAGCGTCTGCGCGCCCGGTCAGGTACACCAGGCCAGGTTGCCCAGGCACGAAGTAAGACGAAATCATCATCAGCTCATGGCTGACGCCCTGCAGTTCTGGCGCCAATTGGGTGGTCAGCAGCAACTGTGGATCGGGGTCGGCCTTGGCCAGGACTTTGCTCGGCGCGTCCCACAACGCCTGGTTCCAGGCCCAGATCAGTTCCCGGCGCCAGATGTCCATGCGCGGTTGGGTTTTGTAGGTCCTCAAACGGTTGTAGAGGGCATGGTTTTGCTGGCGGGATTCGGCGAGGGAGCCTTCCAACTGCCCCCGAGCGCTGGCCAGATCGCCTTTGGATGGGGTGTTGCTGATGAAGTTACCGATCGGCTTGCTAAGTGCGCTGTTCCAGTATTGGTCGAAACTGTGCCCCAACTGTTCCGCCACTGGGCCCACGCTGAGCATGTCGATATCGGTGAAGTTCAGGTTGGGTTCGGCATCAAAATATTCATCCCCTAGATTGCGCCCGCCGACGATGGCCACGCTGTTATCTGCCAGCCATAGCTTGTTGTGCATGCGTCGATGTTGCAGCGACAGGTTGAACAGCCGGCCCACGGTGCGCGTCACCCCGGTACTGCGGCCCAGGTGCAGCGGGTTGAACAGGCGAATCTGGATCTGCGGGTGAGCGGCGAGGGTGGCAATGATCTGGTCCAGGCCGTCGCTGGTGGTGTCATCCAGCAAAATGCGCACGCGCACGCCACGGTCGGCGGCTTTGAGCAGTTCATCCACCAGCATCCGCGTGCTGATCCCGTCGTGGACGATGTAGTACTGCAAGTCGAGGCTGGCCTGGGCGTTGCGAATGAGTTCGGCGCGCGCCATGAACGCTTCGCTGCTGTTGGACAGCAGGCGAAAACCGGAGCGACCTTGATAAGGCGCTGCCTGAGCTTGGATCGAACGGCCGAAAGAGGAGTTCTTGGCCGGTATCGCATCGCTTGGGACGCGCGATATGTCTACCGTGGCGCAGCCGCCCAGGCCCAGGACCCCTAGCAGGAAAAACGGTAAAAGCCGTTGGGTCATCAAGAATGTCGGTTCCGAATCAGGGCGTTGTAAGCATATGACGGATATTCCCTGGGAAAGGTCAGTCTTGGCGCTGTTCGGTATCGGCCAGCAGTTTGATGGCGGCGGCGCCAACCTTGCGCACGGCCTCTTCAACCTGGGGCGTCGGTTTGGCTGCGTAGTTCATCCGCAGGCAGTTACGGTATTTGCCGGAGGCGGAAAAAATGCTGCCCACGGCAATCTGTACGCCTTGGTCGATCAGTACTCGATTGAGCTTCAGGGTGTCGAAGCCTTCCGGCAACTCCACCCACAGCATGAAGCTGCCTTGAGGGCGGCTGGCCCGGGTGCCGGCGGGGAAGTAGCGGCTGACCCAATCCAGCATCAAGTCGCGATTGCGCTGGTATTGAGTGCGCATTCGCCGCAAATGGGGCTCGAAATGACCGCTCTTGAGAAACTCGGCAATGGCGATCTGCGGCTGGGTGGCGGTGGCACCGGTGCTGATGTATTTCATATGCAGCACTCGCTCCAGGTAACGACCGGGCGCGACCCAGCCGATCCGCAGGCCGGGTGCCAGGGTTTTCGAGAACGAGCTGCAGAGCAGCACGCGGCCATCGTCGTCAAAGGATTTGATGGTGCGAGGTCGCGGGTAGCTGTAGGCCAATTCGCCATACACATCGTCTTCGATGATCGCTACGTCAAAGCGCTGGGCCAGGGTCAGCAGTGCGCGCTTGCGCGACTCCGGCATGATGTAGCCCAGCGGGTTGTTGCAGTTGGGGGTCAACTGGATGACCTTGATCGGCCACTGCTCCAGGGCCAGCTCCAGGGCTTCGAGGCTGATGCCGGTCAACGGGTCGGTAGGAATTTCCAGGGCTTTCATGCCCAGGCCCTTGAGGGTCTGCATGGCGCCGTGGAAGCTCGGTGAGTCGACGGCAACGATATCGCCGGGTTCGCAAATGGCGCGGACGCTGGCGGACAGCGCCTCATGGCAGCCGGTGGTGATCACCAATTCCTGGGGCCCCAACTGGCAGCCTGAATCCAGCATCAAGCGGGCGATCTGTTCGCGTAAATCGAGGTTGCCGAGGATGGTGTCGTAATACAGACCCGGCATGTCCTGGCGTCGGCTGATCCGGGCCAGGCTACGGAGCAGGGGTTTCATGGTCGGTGACAATACATCCGGCATGCCCCGGCCCAACTGTATGACGTCTTTGCATGGCACCGCGCGGATCAGTTCGAGCACTTGGTCCCACTGGGAAATTTCCACCGGCCGCTGAGCCGGACGGCCTACTGCTGGCAACGCCGGTAACTCACGCCCCACCGGTACAAAATAGCCGGATTTGGGCTTGGGCATTGCCAGGCCGTTATCTTCCAGCAACCGGTAAGCCTGTTGCACGGTGCTCAGGCTGACCCCATGTTCAACACTCAAGGCCCGCACCGAAGGCAGTCGGTCGCCGGGGCGATAGAAGCCTTGTTCGATACGGGTGCCCAACAGTTCGGCGAGGTTTACATAAAGAGTCATGGTGGTCGCTCCCGAGAGACCAGTACAGATAGACCGAAAATACAGGATTCAGTGACAGATAGGCACTATCTGTATGGATTTAATACCGGTCTGTTGAATCTGTCATGGTTTTTGCGACGGGCTCATCCTGTTCACTCATGGCAACAAGCAAATGAGGGGCAGGAAAATGAGCGGTTTGAGCGATGTACGGCTGGCCTTACACCGTCAGGAGCTGGAAGCAGGGCAGGGGCGGTTGATGTCGGCGCGCAACATGCCCTCCGGACTCAGCCGATGGGCTTTGTTCTGGCACCGCCGGCACACGCGCCAAGCCTTGCTGGAACTGACGCCGGAGCAGTTACGGGATATCGGCCTGAATGCTGAACAAGCACGCCAGGAAGGACTGAAACCCTTCTGGCGCGGTTGATTCAGACCAGCTCTTTCAACCGGTGCCAGAGCATCCCCAGCGCCAACAGCGGTGAGCGCAAATGCTTGCCGCCGGGGAAGGTGATGTGGGGCACCTTGGCAAACAGATCGAAGCGTCCAGCCTGCTGGCCGCTGATGACCTCGGCCAGCAGCTTGCCGGCCAGGTGGGTCGCATTGAGGCCATGGCCAGCATAGGCCTGGGCGAAATACACATTCGGTTGATCCGCCAGCCTGCCGATCTGGGGCAAGCGATTGGCACCGATGCCGATCATCCCGCCCCATTGGTAGTCGATTTTCGCATCGGCCAATTGCGGGAATACCTGCAACATCTTCGGGCGCATGTACGCGCCGATGTCCTTTGGGTCCCGTCCGGAATAATGACAAGCACCGCCGAACAGCAAGCGCCGATCTGCTGAAAGCCGGAAGTAATCCACCGTGACCCGCTGATCACACACCGCCATATTTTGCGGCAACAGGTCAGCGGCCAGTGCTTCGCTCAAGGGTTCGGTGGCGATGATGTAACTGCCGGCGGGCAACACCTTGCCGCTCAGGTGCGGGTTGAGGCCGTTCAAGTAGGCGTTGCAACCCAGCACCAGGGTTTTGGCACGCACGCGGCCCTGGGCAGTGTGGACTTTGACTTCGGGGCCGTAGTCGATGCGCAGCACCTCGGACTGCTCGAACAGCTTGACGCCCAGCTGTTGGGCGGCGGCGGCTTCACCCAGGGCCAGGTTCAGCGGGTGCAGGTGCCCCGAGCCCATGTCGATCATGCCGCCCACGTATCGGTCGGAACCGATCACGCTGCGCATGTCCGAGGCTTCCAGCAGGCGCAGCTCATGACGATAGCCCAGGCTGCGCAGTTCTTCGGCGTCGGCGGTGAGACCTTCGAGGTCACGGGGTTTGTTCGCCAGGTCGCAGTAGCCCCAGGTCAGGTCGCAAGCGATCTGCGAACGGTCGACTCGCTGGCGCACGATCTCTACCGCTTCGAGCCCCATCAGTTTCATCTGTCGTACGCCGTCGGTGCCGATGACATTGGCAAATTGATCAAGGCCGTGGCCGATACCACGAATCAACTGCCCGCCGTTGCGCCCACTGGCGCCCCAGCCGATCTTGCGCGCTTCCAGCAGCACGACGCTGAAACCGCGTTCGGCCAGCTCCAGCGCGGTGTTGAGCCCGGAAAAACCGCCGCCGACCACGCACACATCGGCCATTACTTCTCCTGTCAGCACCGGATAATCGGGTTGGGGCAGGCTGCTGGCAGCGTAGTAGGAGGTGGCGTGCCGGGCGCTGGCGGTCATGGAGAGCATCCGTGTTTGGAAAATTTGACGCAGGATACAGCGGTCGGACGGAGCTGTCTCGGCGGGGGCTTTTAGGGCAGAATCCACGCTTATTCGCGGTTTGGTATGTGTTTCGATGAGTTGCAACAGTCAGAAAGTCAACGCGCTGCGCCGCCAGATTCCCTCGTTTGAGTGTGTCCCTGGCTGCCATGACTGCTGTGGGCCGGTGACCACCTCGACCGAGGAAATGTCGCGCCTGCCCCGTAAGACCGCTGCCGAACAGGACGCGGCCATGGACGAACTCAACTGCGTACACCTGGGGCCTGACGGTTGCACCGTCTACGACGAGCGGCCGCTGATTTGCCGGCTGTTCGGGACCACGGCGACCCTGCCGTGCCCCAACGGCCGCCGCCCGGTGGAGTTGATCCACCCACGGGTCGAGAAACAGATTCATGAATACATGGCGAGCACGCGGCAAGTGCTGGTCTGAAGATCATCCTCGGCAGCGGCTACAGAAGACCACAGCAGCTTGTGCCCGCGGGTACAGGTTCAATCCGGGATGGGCAGGTTCAAGCTCTCCTTCACCTCTTCCATCACGATATAGCTCTTGGATTCCCGCACATGGGGCAGCTTGAGCAGGATGTCGCCCAGCAGTTTGCGGTACGAGGCCATCTCGGAAATCCGCGCCTTCACCAGGTAGTCGAAATCCCCCGATACCAAGTGGCACTCCAGCACATGGGGTAGCTTCAGCACGGCCCGTCGGAACTCTTCAAAGGTGTCGCCGGACTTGTAGTCGAGGCTGATCTCGACAAACACCAGCAGGCTACCCTTCAGGTGCTGCGGATTAAGCCGGGCGTTGTAGCCCATGATGATCCCTTCGCGCTCCAGGCGCCGGACCCGCTCGGTGCACGGCGTGGTCGACAGCCCGACCTTTTCCCCCAGCTCGGTGAAGGAAATTCGCCCGTCTGCTTGCAGGATGCGCAGGATGTTGCGGTCGATCTTGTCCAGCTCCCGCTTGGTCTGGGTGTTGGTACGCATAGGGGATGCGCCTCCGTGAAAAGGGTTTTTGCCGAGAATTCTCGCCAAATATAGGCAGTTATATAGTGAAATGCACTGGTGATTGCTTTTTATACTGCGCGTATCTGTGTACTGAACAACAAACGTCAGCGGCCAAGCCGTGATGAGGATATAAAATGCGCGTTCTGGTCTTGGGTAGCGGTGTCATTGGCGTGGCCAGTGCCTACTATTTGGCACGAGCTGGTTTTGAAGTGGTTGTGGTCGACCGTCAGCCGGCTGCTGCCATGGAGACCAGCTTCGCCAACGCCGGGCAAATCTCGCCCGGTTACGCCTCGCCATGGGCTGCGCCGGGCGTTCCGCTCAAAGCCATCAAATGGCTGCTGCAGCGCCACGCTCCGCTGGCGATCAAGGCCACTGCCGATATCGACCAATACCTGTGGATGGCGCAGATGCTGCGTAACTGCACCGCCAACCGCTACGCGGTGAACAAGGAGCGCATGGTCCGCCTGTCCGAGTACAGCCGTGACTGTCTCGACGAATTACGCGCCGAAACCGGCATTGCCTACGAAGGCCGTAGCCTGGGGACTACTCAACTGTTCCGCACCCAGGCCCAGCTCGATGGCGCGGCCAAGGACATTGCAGTGCTCAAAGAGTCCGGCGTGCCGTTCGAACTGTTGGACCGTGCCGGCATTGCCCGCGTCGAACCTGCCCTGGCCAGCGTCACTGATATCCTCGCTGGTGCCCTGCGCCTGCCGAACGACCAGACCGGCGACTGCCAGATGTTTACCACCCGTCTTGCCGAAATGTGCAAGCAACTGGGTGTCGAATTCCGCTTCGAGCAAGACATCCAGCGCCTGGACTACGCCGGTGATCGCATCAACGGTGTATGGGTCGACGGCAAGTTGGAAACCGCCGACCGCTACGTCCTGGCGCTGGGCAGTTACTCGCCGCAGTTGCTCAAGCCGCTGGGGATCAAGGCGCCGGTGTACCCGCTCAAGGGTTACTCGATGACCGTGCCGATCACCAACCCGGCGATGGCCCCGACCTCGACCATTCTCGATGAAACCTACAAGGTGGCGATCACCCGCTTCGACAACCGCATTCGTGTTGGCGGCATGGCTGAAATAGCCGGTTTTGACCTGTCGCTGAACCCGCGTCGGCGTGAAACCCTGGAGATGATCGTCAACGACCTTTATCCTCAGGGTGGTGACCTGAGCCAAGCCAGTTTCTGGACCGGCCTGCGTCCTACCACGCCGGATGGCACGCCGATCGTGGGTGCCACCCCGTTCAAAAACCTGTTCTTGAACACCGGCCACGGTACCCTTGGCTGGACCATGGCGTGTGGCTCTGGTCGTTTGCTGGCGGACCTGATGGCGAAAAAAACGCCGCAGATCAGTGCCGAAGGTCTCGATATTTCCCGTTACAGCAACCATCAGGAGTCTGCAAAACATGTCAATCCAGCGCCAGCTCACCAATGAGCGCATGAGCCAGATCGTTATCCACAGCGGTACCGTGTATCTGGCAGGGCAGGTCGGTGACGACATGAACGCCGGGATTGAACAGCAGACCCGTGAAACCCTCGGCAATATCGAGCGTTTGCTGGACCTGGCCGGTACCGACAAGAGCAAGCTGCTGTCGGTGACGATCTACTTGAAAGACATCGATGCCGATTTCGCCGGCATGAACGCGGTGTGGGACAAGTGGCTGCCCAAAGGCGTTGCCCCGGCCCGTGCCACGGTTGAAGCAAAACTCTGTGAACCGGAGATTCTGGTTGAGCTGTCGGTCGTGGCCGCTCTGCCGTAAGTAAAATCCCTCTCCCGGTGTCGGCGCTGTCGGTCGGTACCGGTTTTTCTTCCCCTTGTCGCCTAGAAGCCTGCCGCCATGCGTCCAGCCCGTGCCCTGATTGACCTTCAAGCCCTGCGCCACAACTACCAACTGGCTCGTGAAATCACGGGGGCCAAGGCCCTTGCGGTGATCAAGGCCGACGCCTACGGCCATGGTGCCGTGCGCGTTGCCCAGGCGCTGGAAGCCGAGGCCAATGGGTTTGCCGTGGCTTGCATCGAGGAAGCGCTGGAGCTGCGGGCCGCCGGTATTCGTGCTCCAGTCCTGTTGCTGGAGGGCTTTTTCGAAGCCGACGAGCTGCCGCTGATCATCGAGCATGATCTATGGTGCGTGGTGCATTCGCTGTGGCAATTGGAGGCGATTGAACAGGCCCGCCTGAGCAAGCCGTTGACCGTCTGGCTCAAGCTGGATTCGGGCATGCACCGGGTCGGCCTGCACCCCAAGGATTTCCAGGAGGCTTACCAGCGCCTGCTGGCCAGCGGTAAAGTGGCCAAGATCGTCTTGATGAGCCACTTCGCTCGCGCTGACGAACTCGACTGTGTTTGCAGCAATGAACAAGTGGCGGTATTTGAAGCTGCGCGCCAAGGCCTGTCGGCCGAGGTCAGCCTGCGCAACTCGCCGTCGGTAATGGGCTGGCCGAATGTCTCCAGTGACTGGGTTCGCCCAGGCATCATGCTCTACGGTGCCACGCCCTTTGGTGAAGACCAGGCGATCGCCGCACGTTTGCAGCCGGTGATGACCCTGGAATCGAAAGTTATCTGCGTACGCGAACTGCCGGCGGGAGAGCCGGTGGGTTACGGCGCCAGGTTCGTCACGCCGAAACCGATGCGCGTCGGTGTGGTCGCCATGGGTTATGCCGACGGCTACCCACGCCATGCGCCGACCGGTACGCCGGTGTTGGTGGCGGGTCAGCGCAGCCAATTGCTCGGTCGCGTGTCGATGGACATGCTGTGTGTCGACCTGACCGACGTCCACCAGGCCGGGCTTGGCTCCACCGTCGAGCTGTGGGGCAAAAACATCCTCGCCAGCGACGTGGCTACCGCTGCCGAGACCATCCCCTATCAGATTTTCTGCAACCTGCGGCGAGTGCCACGGCTCTATTCCGGCGCTTAATCACCGGCTACGAACAGAGCAGCTCAGGATTTAGGTCCAAGTGTTGTAAATACTGAACGCTGTCGCCATGATAACGCTCAATTTCTTTACGACCTGAATCCTAGGAGGCTCCTGCATTGGACGTCGGCGAACGACTGCAATCCATCCGTAAACTGAAAGGTCTTTCCCAGCGCGAGCTTGCCAAGCGTGCGGGTGTCACCAACAGCACCATCTCGATGATCGAGAAAAACAGTGTCAGCCCCTCCATCAGTTCCTTGCGAAAGGTGCTGGGTGGCATTCCCATGTCCATGGTCGAGTTCTTTTCCGAGGAGATCCTCCAGGAAAAACCGACTCAGATCGTCTATAAAGCCAATGAGCTGATCGACATCTCCGACGGCGCCGTCACCATGAAGCTGGTGGGCCGGGCGCATCCGAGCCGGGCGATTGCGTTTCTCAACGAGATCTACCCACCAGGTGCTGACACGGGTGAAGAAATGCTCACCCACGAAGGTGAGGAAACCGGGATCCTGGTGGAAGGTCGCCTGGAACTGGTGGTCGGTCTTGAAATTTTTGTGCTCGAAGCCGGCGATAGCTACTACTTTGAAAGCACCAAGCCGCACCGTTTTCGCAATCCGTTCGATGTGCCGGCGCGACTAATCAGCGCAGCGACACCCGCGAACTTTTAAGAAGAGAGGCGTCCTGCCTGCATGGCAGAGGTGCCCGACGCAGTATTCCGTCGTGATGAATCTCCCCTTGGATAATAGGGTTGTTTCAGCGGGGCGGGCTAACCGTTATACTTTCGCCGCCTGCGAAACCGTGGCCGCAGGCGTGAATAGCCACCATTGAGGGTGAACGCGTGAACCTAATTATGAAAATGCTGGCTGCACCAGCAACCGTACTGGCCCTATGGGCTGTCAGCGCTCAAGCTGCGACCAATGATGAAATTGCCAAGCGCCTGGAGCCTGTCGGCCAAGTCTGCGTCCAGGGCGAAGAGTGCAAGGGGATGGAAGTCGCTGTAGCCGTAGGCGGCGGTGGCGGTGCGAAAACGCCTGATGACGTGATCGCCAAACACTGCAACGCTTGCCACGGTACCGGCCTGTTGGGTGCACCGAAAATCGGTGACACGGCGGCTTGGAAAGACCGCGCTGACCACCAAGGCGGCCTCGACGGCCTGCTGGCCAAGGCCATTACCGGCCTGAACGCCATGCCGCCCAAAGGCACCTGTACCGATTGCTCGGATGACGAGCTCAAGGGCGCTATCGAGAAGATGTCTGGCTTGAAATAAGTCGATCTTCGCTAAAAAAGCCGCTGCCCAGCGGCTTTTTTGTGCCCGCGATTTATCGTTAGAGGCTGTTCTTTGCAGCCAAGACCCGGCAAGCTCGGTCCAACCCAATTCATGGAATGTTCGGGAGGGTCGGATGGTGCAGTTGTGTTCAATCGAGCAGGCGGTCGATGACGTACTGGCGCGGTTGCCGGCGCATATTCACATGGGCATGCCCCTGGGCCTGGGCAAGCCCAACCTGTTCGCCAATGCGTTGTACCGGCGCATCGCCAAACTGCCGGACCGGGCGCTGACGATCTATACCGCCTTGAGCCTGGGCCGCCCGACCATGGGTGATGGTTTGCAGAAACGCTTTCTCGGCCCCTTTATCGAGCGGGTTTTCGGCGACTATCCGGAGCTGGATTTTCTCGCCGACCTGCACAAGGGCAGCCTGCCGGCGAATATCCACGTCGAACAGTTCTTCATGCAACCTGGCAGTCTGCTCAACAGCGCCCCGGCGCAGCAGGACTATGTCAGCAGCAACTACAGCCATGCCGCCCGTGACATCAACGCCGCCGGTTTGAACCTGGTGGCACAATTGGTGGCCAGCAGCAGCGAACACCCGAATCGCCTGAGCCTGAGCTGTAATCCCGACATCACCCTCGACCTGTTGCCGATGATCGCCAAGCGCCGCGAAGCCGGGGAGACCATCCTGGTGGTGGGCCAGGTCCACGGCGACTTGCCGTACATGCCCGGTGACGCCGAGCTGGGTATGGATGAATTCGACTTCCTGATTGATGAGAAAGACAGCACCACGCTGTTCTCCACGCCGAACATGCCGGTGGGCTGCCAGGACCACTTTATCGGCCTGCATGCCAGCACACTGGTGCGCGACGGCGGGACCTTGCAGATTGGTATCGGCTCCATGGGTGACGCGCTGACGGCCGCATTGCTGGCGCGTCAGGCCGACAACGAGGCGTATCGCCTGTTGCTCAGCGATCTGGACGTATATCAGTGGGCGCCGCTGATCAGCCGGGAGGGCGGGGTCGAACCCTTTGCTCGTGGTCTCTACGGCTGCAGCGAAATGTTCGTCAACGGTTTGCTGGTGCTGGCGGATGCCGGGATTGTCCGGCGCAAGGTTTATCCGGATGTCGAGACCCAGGAGCGGGCCAACGCCGGGACCCTGGACGAGGCTGCGCAGCCCGATGGAATCTCGATACACGGCGGCTTCTTCCTGGGGCCACGCAGCTTTTATGAGCGGTTGCGGGACCTGCCGCAGAGCAAGCGCCTTGAATTCAACATGACCCGCATCAGCTACATCAACGAGCTGTATGGGCAGGAAGAGCTCAAGCGTTTGCAACGTCTGGATGCACGGTTTATCAACAGTGCCTTTACCGTGACGTTGCTGGGTGCGGGCGTGGCGGACCAATTGGAAGACGGTCGGGTGTTGAGTGGTGTGGGCGGGCAATACAACTTTGTCGCCCAGGGTCATGCCCTGGAGGGTGCGCGCTCGATTCTGATCCTGCGCAGTTGGCGTGAGTCGGCCGGGGAGGTCAGCTCCAATATTGTCTGGGAATACGGCCACTGCACCATTCCCCGGCACTTGCGGGACATCGTCATCACGGAATATGGCATTGCCGATTTGCGTGGTCAGACCGATGCCAAGGTGATCGAGGCGATGTTGAACATCACCGACTCACGATTCCAGGAAGCGCTGATTGAGCAGGCGCAAAAGACCGGCAAGCTGGCGAAGGATTTCCAGTTGGATCCGCGCTTTACCGACAACACACCGGAGCGCTTGCAGGCGATCCAGACGCGGCATCCACGGTTGTTCCCGGAGTATCCGTTGGGTTGTGATTTCACCGATGAAGAGCGGGATTTGTTGCGGGCGTTGAACTGGCTCAAGAGCAAATTCAAGCTGACGGAGATTTTCGAGCTGGGCAAGGCGGCGCTGGATGCTCCGGAGCCGGAGGCGTTTCCCGAGCATTTGCAGCGGATGGGGTTGGCGAAGCCTGAGGGCTTGAAAGAGGACCTATATCAGCGGCTGTTGTTGGCCGGCCTAAAGGCCACCACCCACTGACAAACACCGGAGATCAAATGTGGGAGCGAGCAAGTCCGCTCCCACATTTTTTACCGTGCCCGCTCAAGATTGCTGGGGTTATCGATTACTCGATAAAGGTCACAACCCCACCCGCCAGGGACTTCACCCGAGCCAGGGATTCAACCCGATAACCCTGGGAGTCCAACTCCGCACGCCCACCCTGGAACGACTTCTCGATCACGATCCCCAATCCGGCCACGGTCGCGCCGGCCTGCTTGATGATCGAGATCAGTGCCTGGGATGCCTTACCGTTGGCCAGGAAGTCATCGATGATCAGCACGCGGTCGCTGCTGGTCAGGTGGCGCGGGGAAATCGCCACGGTGCTTTCTGTTTGCTTGGTGAAGGAATACACCGTCGCCGACAGCAGGTTTTCGGTCAGGGTCAGGGACTGGTGCTTGCGGGCGAAGATCACCGGCACGCCCAGGTTCAGACCGGTCATGATCGCCGGGGCAATGCCCGAGGCTTCGATGGTGACGATCTTGGTGATGCCCGAATCCTTGAACAGCGCGGCGAATTCGTCGCCGATCAGCTTCATCAACGCCGGGTCGATCTGATGGTTCAGAAAGGCGTCGACCTTGAGTACGTGATCGGAAAGCACGATGCCTTCTTCGCGAATTTTCTTGTGCAGTGCTTCCACGAAAGCTTCCTCTGTTGGCGCCCCGGGCGCCGAAAGTAGATTAAAAAGTAGTCGATTCTAGCGCTTTAACATCGCGCGTATATCCGCCAAGGCGGTGTTGCCGCGAACGGCTTTGACTTCAGTCGGTGTGTCGTCGTTGCCTTCCCAAGCCAGGTCGTCCGGCGGCAGCTCATCAAGGAACCGGCTAGGGGCACAATCGATGATCTCGCCGTACTGCTTGCGCTTGGCGGCAAAGGTGAAGGCCAGGGTCTGACGAGCGCGGGTGATGCCCACGTAGGCCAGGCGCCGTTCCTCTTCGATGGTGTCGGCTTCGATACTGGAGCGGTGCGGAAGGATTTCCTCTTCCATACCCATGATGAACACGTAGGGAAACTCCAGCCCCTTGGACGCATGCAAGGTCATCATCTGCACACCTTCGGCGCCGTCTTCCTCTTCCTGCTGGCGCTCCAGCATGTCCCGCAGGACCAGCTTGCCGATGGCGTCCTCGACGGTCATCTCGCCTTCTTCGTCCTTCTCCAGCGTGTTTTTCAACGCCTCGATCAGGAGCCACACGTTACCCATGCGGTAATCGGCGGCTTTGTCGCTGGAGCTGTTGGTGCGCAGCCAGTTCTCGTAGTCGATGTCCATGACCATGCTGCGCAGGGCGCTGATCGGGTCCTCGCCGGAGCACTGCTCGCGGACTTTGTCCATGAAGCGCTTGAAGCGTGACAGGCGATCGGTGAAGCGTGTATCCAGATGCTCGCCCAGGCCTATTTCGTCGGTGGCGGCGTACATCGAGATTTTGCGTTCGGTGGCGTAGTTGCCGAGTTTTTCCAGGGTCGTCGAACCGATTTCCCGGCGTGGGACGTTGATCACCCGCAGGAAGGCGTTGTCGTCATCGGGGTTCACGATCAGCCGGAAGTAGGCCATTAGGTCTTTCACTTCCTGGCGTCCGAAAAAGCTGTTGCCACCCGACAGACGATACGGGATCTGGTGGTGTTGCAGCTTCAGCTCGATCAGCTTGGCCTGGTAGTTACCGCGGTACAGGATCGCAAAGTCGCTGTAGGGCCGGTCGGTGCGCAGGTGCAACGTCAGCAATTCGACGGCCACGCGCTCGGCTTCGGCGTCTTCGTTGCGGCAGCGGATCACACGGATCTCGTCGCCATGACCCATCTCGCTCCACAGTTGTTTTTCAAACTCGTGGGGGTTGTTGGAGATCAGCACGTTGGCGCAACGCAGGATACGGCTGGTGGAGCGGTAGTTCTGCTCCAGCATCACCACTTTCAGGGACGGGTAATCGTCCTTGAGCAACATCAGGTTTTCCGGACGGGCGCCGCGCCAGGCGTAGATCGACTGGTCATCGTCGCCTACCACAGTGAACTGGTTGCGGGTGCCGATCAGCAGCTTCACCAACAAATACTGGCTGGCGTTGGTGTCTTGATATTCGTCCACCAGCAGATAGCGGACCTTGTTCTGCCACTTTTCGAGGATGTCGGCGTGTTCCTGGAACAGCTTTACCGGCAGCAGGATCAGGTCGTCGAAGTCCACGGCGTTGAACGCTTTCAGCGTACGCTGATAGTGGGTGTAGACGATGGCGGCAGTCTGTTCCTTGGGGTTGCGCGCGTTTTCTAGGGCTTCAGGCGGCAGGATCAGGTCGTTTTTCCAGGCGCCGATCATGTTCTTGATCTCGTCGACGCCGTCGTCGCCCGCATATTCCTTTTGCATGATGTCGGTCATCAGGGCCTTGACGTCGGTCTCGTCGAAGATCGAGAAGCCCGGCTTGTAGCCCAGCCGCACATGCTCCTTGCGGATGATGTTCAGGCCCAGGTTGTGGAAGGTGCACACAGTGAGGCCGCGACCTTCGCCACCTTTGAGCAGGGTGCCGACGCGCTCTTTCATTTCCCGCGCCGCCTTGTTGGTAAAGGTCATGGCGACGATGTACTGGGCGCGGATGCCACAGCTCTGGATCAGGTGCGCGATCTTGCGGGTGATCACGCTGGTCTTGCCGGAGCCTGCACCGGCGAGCACCAATAGAGGGCCGCCGACGTAGTTCACGGCTTCTTGCTGCCGGGGATTGAGTCGGGACATACGAAATTTCAGGAGTCATTGATCAAAAGGGCGGGCATTTTAACAGGCTGGAAAGATTCTGCTGCCTCTGAACGACAGTGTGACGTACCACTCGATCTAAATTTGCCGGTTTTGTTACTTTGCCGCAGGATGTGCGGAGTATTTGGGTCTATTGTTCGATCTAGAGCCGCACTGCACGTACCTGATAACCAATATCATTGGTCATTGTCAGGCCGCACGTCATAATGCCCGCCGCCAACGAAATTTTGCAGAGTCTAGGGAGCTAGCTTGTCTACGCCTGTCGAACCCTTGCGTTTGCTGCTACTGGCCGATACGCCTACGTGGGCAGCATTATTGCGCGAGTGCCTGGTGCCGATGGGGGATGCTGCTGTCCTGATCAGCGCGCCAAACTGGGAGTCTGTGAGCAGTCTGTTCGACGACGACCACAGCGCGGTGTTGTTGACCATTCCCAGCCTTCAACCCGGCCCCGGCCGTTGCAGCCTGCCGACCGTCTTGCTGTTGGAGCAGGAGCCGTTGGTCGCGCCGCTGGGTGTCAGCGACTGGCTGATCCGTAATGCATTGGATATCGATACATTGCGCCGCTGCCTGCGCCATGTCCGCGAGCGTGGGTTGCTGGAAAACACCTTGCAGCGCCTGGCTGAACAAGACCCGTTGACCGGAATCGCCAATCGCCAGGGTTTCCAGACCCTGCTGGCCGCGCGCCTGGCTGAAAATGAGGGCCGGGGCCTGGCCCTCGGGCATCTGGACCTGGACAACTTCCGCCATGCCAACGACGCCCTCGGCCACCAGGCCGGCGACCGGCTGATCCTGCAAGTGGTCTCGCGGCTTAAAAGCCAGCTTGAGGCAGGGGACCAACTGGCGCGCCTGGGCAGTGACGAGTTCGCCTTGTTGATCGACACCCGCCGAGCCCCCCAGCGCGCCGAATGGATGGCCGAGCGCATCACGGAGGCCATGGCCGAGCCTTATTGGGTCGACGGTGAAAGCCTGCTGATCGGCTGTAGCCTTGGCGTGGCTCATGCCCGGGCCAAGGCGGGTGCCGACCCTCTGATGTGGCACGCTCATATCGCCATGCAGCAGGCCAAAAGTACCCAGGGCTGCACCTTTCATATTTTCAACGAACGCATCAACCGCAACGCCCGCAGCCTCGCCGACCTGGAAAGTGAGCTGCGCCGGGCGTTGCGCCGTGACGAACTGGAACTGCATTACCAACCACGGCTGGACCTGGACGACGGCCATATCGTCGGCCTGGAAGCCCTGGTGCGTTGGCGTCACGGCGAGCGCGGGCTGTTGCCTCCCAGTGAGTTCGTGCCGTTGGCCGAGCAGAGTGGCTTGATCGTGCCGCTGGGCTACTGGGTGATCTCCCGGGCCCTGCGGGATATGCAGGCCCTGCGCGAGCGTGGTCTGGCGCCGCTGCACATGGCGGTCAACCTGTCGTTTCGCCAGTTCCAGGACAGCCAGTTGCTCACCACCCTCAGCCGGCTGATTGCCGAGCGCGGTGTGGAAGCGCAATGGCTGGAGTTCGAACTGACGGAAACCGCCGTGATGCGTCGCAGCGACTTGGTCAAGCAGACCATGGATGCCCTCGGCCGCCTCGGTGTGCGCTTCTCCCTGGATGACTTCGGCACCGGCTTTTCGTCGTTCGTGCACCTGAACAGCCTGCCGATTGCCTTGCTGAAGATCGACAAGAGCTTCGTCGGCGGCATGGAAGAGCGCGAAGAGAACCGCAAGCTGGTGCACGCCATGATCAACCTGGCCCACAACCTCAACCTGGAAGTGGTGGCTGAAGGTGTGGAAACCCCGGAGCAATTGGCGCTGTTGAGATTGTTCGGCTGCGATCAGGCCCAGGGATATCTGATCAGCAAGCCGTTGCCGTTGGCGGAACTGGTGGAATACCTGACGTTTGGCGGCAGTCAGGAAGCGTTACTGGGGTAGCCGCTGCCGAGGTACGAGGCTGCGATCGGCTGCGAAGCAGGCGTAAAACCAGCCTACACAGCACAGCAGGTAAATCGCAGCGCCTGGATTGCGAGTGCTCCGCACTCGATCGCAGCCTCGTGCCTCGGCAGCGGCTACAGTCGCGCCCTAATCCGGCTGTGCCGCTTGAAATGAGCCTTGGGCGTCAGACTCGACGCCTTCGCGCTGAATCATCCGCTTCATCTTCACTTCAAACGCCCACGTCAGGCTCACCGCCGCACACGCCAGGCCCAGGGCCAGGCCCCACCACACGCCGGTCGGCCCCCAGCCCAGGGTGAAGGCCATCAACCAGGCCGACGGCGCGCCGATCAACCAGTAGCATCCCAATCCCACCAGGAACGTGGTCTTGGCGTCCTTGAGCCCGCGAATACAGCCCATGGCGATGGTTTGCACACCGTCGAACAGTTCGAACCAGGCCGCCACCGCCAACAGGCTGACCGCCAGGCTGATGACGTCGCGAAACGCCGGGTCGTTATGGTCCAGGAACAACCCGATCAATTCGTTCGACAGCAACCAGAGCGCCATGGCAAACCCCAGCATTACCACCGCGCCAAAGACGATCCCGACCCGCCCGGCCATGCGCGCAACGAGCAATTGCCCGGCGCCGTAATGCTGGCCGATCCGCATCGTGATCGCATACGACAACCCTGCCGGCACCATGAACGCCACCGAGACGATTTGCAGGGCGATCTGGTGCGCCGCCAACTGCGTGCTGCCCATGGTGCCCATGCACAGCGCGGCAAAAGCAAACAGCCCGACTTCCACCGCGTAGGTACCGCCGATTGGCAGACCCAGGCGCCACAGTTCCCGCAGGTACTGGCGGTTGGGGCGCGACAGGCCTTTGCGCAGTGGGTAAGCGTCATATGCACGGTTACGGCGGATGTACCACATCAGCGCCAGCGCCATGCCGTTGGCGACAATAGCGGTTACCAGGCCAATGCCCATCAGCCCCAGTTTTGGCAGGCCGAACATGCCTTCGATCAAGGCGTGGTTGAGCAGGTAGTTGAGTACGGTGCCGCCCAGGCTGATGACCATTACTGGCGTTGCCTTGCCGATGGCACTGGTGAAACCGCGCAAGGCCATGAACGTCAGATAGCCGGGCAGGGCGAACGGCAGGATCATCAGGAACTGGCCGGCCGACTGCACATTGGTTTCGGTCTGGCCGAACATCAGCAGCACCGGCTTGAGGTTCCACAGCAGCAAGCCGGCCACCAGCGCCATCAGCCAGGCAAGCCAGAGCCCGGCCTGGGTCAGCCGGGTGGCGCCTTCAATGTCGCCGGCACCTTGGCGGATGGCGACCAGCGTGCCGACGGCGGCAATCACGCCGATGCAGAAAATCGACACGAACGAATAGCTCGCCGCGCCAAGGCCGCCACCGGCCAGGGCTTCGGGGCTCAGGCGGGCCATCATCAGGGTGTCGGTCAGCACCATCAGCATGTGGGCCAACTGTGAGGCAATCAACGGCCCTGCCAGCCGCAGAATGGCCCAGAGTTCGCTACGTACCGGATGCTGCATGATCATCACGCTCAAAAGGTCAGGGAGTGGGGGAAGGGTTGATTCTCGGCGCTCTCAGTGCATTACACAAAGGGATAAAAGCGATCGTTTGCATGATTAAAACTCATGCGTCAGTGATTCTGGTAGGGTTTCGATATTGCGCCGTTGGAGCTTTCCTCATGTCTCGTCGTCTTCCTCCGCTTTACGCCTTGCGGGCGTTTGAAGCGGCTTCCAGGCATAACTCCTTCACCCGGGCGGCGGAGGAGTTGTCGATCACCCAAAGTGCGGTCAGCCGGCACATTCGCACCCTCGAAGAGCATTTTGCGTGTCGTCTGTTCCAGCGCAGTGGTCGTACCTTGCAACTCACGGAAGCGGCGCGGTTGCTGCTGCCCGGCGTGCGCGAAGGTTTCGCTGCCCTGGAGCGTGCCTGCCATACCTTGAACGCCGAAGATGACGTCCTGCGCATGAAAGCGCCGTCCACCCTGACCATGCGCTGGTTGCTGGCGCGGCTCAGTCGGTTCCGGCATTTGCAGCCAGGTAATGAAGTGCAGTTGACCAGCGCCTGGATGAGCATCGACGAGGTGGATTTCAATCAGGAACCTTTCGACTGTGCGGTGCTGCTGAGCAACGGCCATTTTCCGCCGGACTGGGAGGCCAGCTATCTGTTCCCGGAGCTGCTGATCCCGGTGGGCGCGCCGAATCTGCTGAATGACGGCCCCTGGGATGCTGCGCGGCTGGCGTCCGCCGAGCTGCTGCACCCGACACCTGACCGCCGCGACTGGCGCAACTGGTTGCAGCGCATGGGGCTGTCGTCCCAGGTATCACTCAAGGGCGGGCAAGTGTTCGACACCCTGGAGTTGGGCATGATCGCCGCCGCCAGGGGTTACGGCGTGTCCATGGGCGATCTGCTGATGGTGGCTGAAGATGTGGCTCAAGGCCGGTTGAGCCTACCGTGGCCGACTGCCGTGGCCAGCGGGGAGGACTATTACCTGGTATGGCCGAAAACCCGGCCCGGTGGCGAGCGCCTGCGCCGGCTGGCGGACTTCCTCCAGGGCGAGGTGCAGGCCATGGAACTGCCCCAGGTTGAGCGGCTCGACTGAATCGATGTAGTGCCCCCCAACAGTGCGTTTGAGTGATACCCCTGTGTATCGCTCAAGTATTCATTGTGGCCGCCGAAGTAGGTGTGTCGGAGCCGCCATTCTGGGACGGTTCAGCGTACCCACTATTAGAACATTCGCCGAGTCGCGCTTTGAGATCAGGATGATCCCGGCCTCGGCCAGGAGCTGTCATGTCTCAACCACGCGCCCGGATCGCCTCCCAATTGGGTCTCGCCTTGGCAGTCATATTGGCTGTCGTCATCAGCGGCAGTACCGTTTTTGCCTTGCGTTCGCTGGATTCCGCCAACCTCGACACCCGGGAAGAACACCTGGCCAGCGAGGCGCGGTTGCTGGCGGATCAACTCAATACGTTCCACAGCACCTTGCGCGAAAGTACCCAGCGGTTGAGCGGGCTGTTTGAAAAGCGTTTCGGCGCCGGGTTGAGCGTGCGTCCTGAGCAGCCGGTTACCGTCGCCGGCGTACAGACACCGAGCCTGTATTTGGGCAGCGAGGTGCTCAACAATAATTTCGACGAGGTCGACAACTTCAAGCAAATGTCCGGCGGCGTGGCGACGGTGTTCGTGCGCAGCGGCGAGGACTTTATTCGCGTCAGCACCTCCTTGACCAAACAGGATGGCAGTCGTGCCATTGGCACCGTGCTGGATCGCCAGGGCCCGGCCTATCAGCACTTGATCGCCGGACAGAGCTATGTGGGAAGGGCTGTGCTGTTTGAGCGCTCTTACATGACCCAGTACAGCCCGGTGCGTGATGCCGGCGGGAAGATTATTGCCGTGTTGTTTATCGGTTTCGACTACACCGATGCGCAGAACGCCCAGTTCGACAACCTCAAGCGCTTCCGTATCGGTCAGACCGGCTCCCTGGCGTTGCTCGATGAACAACAACGTTGGCTGGTGCCGCCGGCCGGCGTACAGGCGCTGGATCAATCGGTTCCGGTGATGCTCGACCTGGCCAGGACGCCGGGTAAAGGTCACTTCTGGAGCGACAAGGCCGAAGACTTCTACAGCGTTTCGGTACCGTTCGAAGGCGGCCCATGGTCGGTGGTGGCCAGTATGCCGAAGGCCGAAATCCGTGCGGTCACCTGGGCCGTGGGCATTCGCCTGGTGATCGGCAGCGTGCTGGCGATGTTGCTGGCGGTGGGCGCGACTGTCTGGCTGTTGCGCAGCAAATTGCAACCACTGGGGGATCTTGTGCGCCAAGCCGAAGCGTTGGGCGCTGGTGACTTGAGTGCGCGCCTGAATGTGTCGAGCCATGATGAAATCGGTCAGTTGGCTCGTAGCTTCAACCAAATGGGCGACGCGCTGTCGACCATGGTCTCGCACATCCGCAAGGCTGCCGAGGAGGTCAACAGTCGCGCCCAGGCGTTGTCGGGTCTGTCCGGCGGAGCCTATGAAGGCATGGAGCAACAATCCGGCGAGATCACCAGCATGGCCGGCGCAGTGGAAGAATTCAGCGCCACCTCGCTGAATATCGCCGACAACATGGGCAATACCGAACGCCTGGCCCAGGACAACGCCCAGCAAACCCGGATTGGGCGCACTTCGATGCAAGAGGCGTCGTCGTCTTTGGAGCACATCGCCACAGCGTTGAACAGTACGGCAGCGGTGATCAATACATTGGGGCAGCGCTCCCAGGAAATTGGCGGGATTGTCGGGGTGATCACCTCGATCGCCGATCAGACCAACTTGCTGGCGCTCAACGCTGCCATCGAAGCGGCTCGTGCCGGTGAGCAAGGCCGTGGTTTTGCGGTGGTGGCCGATGAGGTGCGTAACCTGGCGTCACGTACCCGCCAGGCCACAGACGAAATTTCCGGGATGATCCAGAGCATCCAGCAGGAAACCGGCAATGCCATCAGCACCATGGAGCAGGGCAATGTACTGATGCAGGAAGGCCTGTCGCGCAACGCTGACGTGGCCTCGGCGCTGGCGCGAATCGACGAGCAAAGCCGCTCGGCGGGCCAGCAGTTTGCGGCAATCACCACGGCGACCCAGGAACAAAGCAGCACGGCCACCTTGCTCAGCAGCAATCTGCAGAGCATTTCCCTGGCCAACAGTGAGCAGCGGGAAGTGGTGTCGAACCTGGCGATTACCGCCAAGGAGCTTGAGACCTTGGCGGCAGGCTTGCGCCAGGAAGTGGATCGGTTTCGCTGAGGCCTATTGATCCCCAAGCCCAGGATCTACCCGCTTGCCAATGTCCTTGAGACGCGCCAGTTGATCGACCATCCCTGGCGCTTCGTCCATGCTGGTGACGAAGGTCCACAGGTAGGTCATCACCGCATAGACGTGGCCGGCCTTGACCGCTGGCGACAGCGCCAGCTGGCTGATGGCAACCACAAACAACAGCGCCGCCAGCGTGCCGAGAAACAGGTACGCCGCAGCCTCGCGATCTGACAGCCAGATCCGCAGGCGTGACAGCACGTGGTAATGGCGCTGCAAGGTCGGTGCGCCCACCTTTTCCACCAGGCCGATTTCTTTCTCCAGGCGGTCATTCAGGCGCTCGTGCAACTCTTGGTTACGTTGGGCAAAGCGCGGCAATAACGCGATGCACAGCACCAGTGCAGCCAGGCACGCCAGGCCGACCCACGGCTCAATCACCATCAACATCACCGCTGCGCCAACAATCGACACCAGCGCCGTAGCCATGATCGGCACGTGTTTTTCAAAGAAGTCGACAAACTCCCGCGCCAACACCACCCGTGCTGCCGCCTTCGATGTGCTGTGGTTCTGCAGGCGCTGGTTGAGAATCACCGGCACCGCAAGGTCGGCATAGATCCGTGTGAAGGTGCGGGTATCCAGCGCCCGCCGCGCCGCTCCGACCACCCAGAACGCCATGACCACGACGGCGTAGAACAGCGCGCTGGTGGCGTCACCCCGGATAATTGAATCCACCGCGAACCCGGCAAACAGCGGGTAGGCCAGCAGCAATGCGTTCTCCAGCGCCACCAGCGACAAGGTGCAGAACAGCTTGCCGGGGTAGGCTTTGGCAATCGCCTTGAGTGTCTGGCTGGCGGATTGTTGGCCGATTTTCTTGCTTTCTTCGATCAGGGTTTGCGGTGTTGCGGATGGCATGGGGGTTCACCGAAGGAGTGATAAGCGCTAATATTGAGCGACTGCTCAAGTATCCTTGAGCGGTCGCTCAAAAAGCAAGCGCCGCTTATCTGCCGGTGCCGGAAGGAAAGCCTGATGTCGCGTATCGACCGTAAAGACCAGATCATCGCCGCCGCCCTGGAGCTGTTTCGCAGCAAGGGTTTCGCCGATGTTTCCACCCGCGACCTGGCTGACCACGCCGGGCTGTCCCGCAGCCATGTCTATCACTACTTCAGCGACTGGAAAGAGCTGCGCCGCGAAGCCTTTGTGCGGTTTGCCAATGAGCAATTGGATGAAGTACGCGCGCCCCTGGCGGATGCGTCGCCCCTCGATGCGCTGCTGGGGTTCTTGCACGATTGCCTGCCTTGCACGGCCGATGCCGGTTGGGCGTTGTGGCTGGATGCCTGGGACGAGGCGATGCACGACCCGGAATTGGCCCAGGCTTATCTGCAGATCAACGCCCAGTGGCAAGCCATGCTCGCCGAAGTGATCGAGCGCGGTGTTGCCGCCGGGGTGTTCCGTTGCGATTCGCCCATGCGCGCCGCCCGTCAGCTCTTTGCCGTCACGATGGGGTATGCCGATGACCTGCTGCTCAAACCTTCCACTGAATCAGCAGAAGCGGTGCTGGATGAGGTGATGGAAGTGGCAACGCTGCTTCTGGATTTGCCCAAGGACCTTTAGCCGGCTGCTGCTGGCCGGTACTGCAACGCTTCTGCCAAATGGTGGCGAGCGATGCCTTCTACTTGCTCCAGGTCCGCCAGGGTGCGCGCGACCTTGAGTAACCGATGAGCCGCGCGCAGCGACAAGGTCAATCGCTCGCAGGCGGTCTCCAGCCAGCCTTCATCAACCTTCGACAGCGAGCAGTGCTTGCGTAGCCCCGGCAGGTCGAGAAAGGCGTTGGCGCAACCCTGGCGCTGTTGCTGGCAATCTCTGGCCTGGGCGACGCGGGTAGAAGCGCTGGCGGTGTCGTCGCCGGTTTGTGGACTTGGGTTGAGCGCGGTGCTTTCTCGCGCAACGGTGACGTGCAGGTCAATCCGGTCCAGCAAGGGGCCCGAGAGTTTGTTGCGATAGCGCTGGATCTGTTCCGGTGTGCAACGACAGCGCCCGCTCGGCTCGCCCATGTAACCACAAGGGCAAGGGTTCATCGCCGCCACCAGTTGAAAGCGCGCCGGGAAACTCACCCGATCGCGGGCGCGGGCGATCACGATATGGCCCGACTCCAGCGGCTCGCGCAGTACCTCCAGCACCTTGCGATCAAACTCTGGCAGTTCGTCGAGAAACAACACGCCGTGATGGGCGAGGGTGATTTCTCCCGGTTGTGGTTTTGAGCCGCCACCTACCAATGCTGGTCCTGACGCCGAATGGTGCGGCTGGCGAAACGGCCGGTGCGGCCAATGACTCAGCGGCGCCAGGCTGACCACCGACTGAATCGCTGCCACCTCCAGCGCTTCCTGTTCACTCAAGGGGGGCAGCAATCCTGGCAGACGGCTGGCCAGCAAGGTTTTCCCGGTGCCAGGCGGTCCGCTGAACAGCAGGTTGTGGGCGCCTGCTGCGGCAATCAGCAGCGCTCGCTTGGCCGCCTGCTGTCCCTGTACTTCACTCAAGTCGGGGTAGGGTTTGTTGAGGTACATCAACCCACTGGAAACAAACGGCTCAATCGGCACCAGCCCGTTCAGGTGCGCCACCACTTGCAGCAGATGGTCCACCGCGATCACCTTCAGGCCAGAGGCGAGGCACGCTTCCTCGGCATTGGCGCTGGGCACTATCAAGGTGCGCCCGGCCTTGCGTGCGGCCAACGCTGCGGGCAGCACGCCTTTCACTGCGCGTACTTCGCCGGACAGCGCCAGTTCACCCAGGCATTCCACGTCATCGAGCATCAGCGCCGGGACCTGCACACTGGCCGCGAGAATCCCCAGGGCAATCGCCAAATCAAAACGCCCACCGTCCTTGGGCAGGTCGGCGGGCGCGAGGTTGAGGGTGATGCGGCGGGCGGGGTATTGCAGTGCGCAGTTGAGAATGGCACTGCGTACGCGGTCCTTGCTTTCCTTGACAGCTGTTTCCGGCAAACCCACCAGTGTCAGGGACGGCAAGCCGTTGGCCATATGCACCTCGACGGTGACGGCGGGCGCTTCGACGCCAATCTGGGCACGGCTGTGGACGATGGCGAGGGACATGCTCGTTCCTTGAGTGAAGGGCCGCTTCCTGCGGTTTTTCAAGGGTAGTCGAGTGATCGAACGTGCGAGTTATCAGACTTTTACAGGACGTATCACCGCGCAAATGCGCCGGGGTACTTATCCAGGTAGGCGTCGTTGAGCTGCGTATCTCTGGACCGCATGAACGTTCGGAAATCGGGGATCAGGAAAACCAGTAGCGACAACATCAACACCATGGCCCCCAGCCCAGTGATGGTCAGTGCGACCCCCAGGCCGGCGATCAGGCTGTTCATGGCGAAACTGCCCAGCGGGCTGGCCGCTGCAGACAGAAAGGAAACCGTGGCAAAGATTCGATTGCGGTGGCTCTTCGGTGTCGCCAGCAACCTCACGGCGGAGGTCGGAATGTTGATCAACATCAGGCCGATGCCACCGCAAAAAAAGGCTAGGGGCACGATGATCGTTGATGAAAATGTGCCGGCCACCAGCAAGTTTCCTCCCAGCAGCGCAAAACCCGCGGACACGCAGAGGTCACGGGGGACTCGGTCGGCTAACCAGCCGATGATCTTGTAACTGCCTGCCAGGATGCCCAGCCCGAAGCTCGAATCCAGAAGGCCGAGGTAAGTGATCGGATACTGGAGGACATTCTTCACGTACAGGGGCAGCAGAATGGTGAAGAACGGGAACAGGGCAAAGTTGACCAGCATTGCAATGATGGCCAGGTAAAACTCTACTTTCACGCCATAAATTGCCTTGAAGCCCGAGTAGATCATCCTGAAACCGCTGGCTGCCGGGACATTTTCGTTCGGCGCAGCGGCGCCGAGGCAGCTCGGAATAGTCGCGATCAACACCCCTGCGGCAAGCAACGCAAAAAAGTCAGCGATAAAGGCGAGTGTGGTTCCGAATCCATAGATCAAAGCACTGGCCAGCGCCGGCCCCAGCAGATTGGAAACGGACGACATCATGCTTTTGGTACGAAAGGCCAGGGAGACCTTATCGTCACCTGCGAACAAAGGAATGATCGACGACTGAAGAGGATCGCGCACCCCTGCGATGGCGCTGCTGACCATCATCAACGCACCAACGGCCCAAGGGTTGAACGATTGCGTGGTGGCCAGCAGCACCATCAACAGCGCCGTCAGCAGGCCGCCCAGTGAGGTCAGTTTGAGGATAAGGATCTTGTTGTACTTGTCCCCAAGCCATCCCAGCAGCGGTCTGGCCAACACTTCTGCCGCCATGGAGCAGGCAATCATGTTGGCGAAGTAGAGGGCAGAGCCGGTTTCCTGCAAGGCCCACCAGGCCACCGCGAGTTGGTTGCAACGGCCACCCAGCACTACCAGCAAAAAGCTGAATTGGACTTTCAGCAGGCGCCGGTCCATGGCGAGAACCCCCGGTACGGGTCGAGTCTTGCCCGTTATTCGTGGGTCGGCGTCAAGCGCGCTTCCAGCTCTGCCACTTTGGCTTCAAGGCTCTCCAGCCGCGCACGAGTTCGGGCAAGCACCACCATCTGGCTATCAAATTCTTCCCGGCTGACCAGGTCCAGCTTGCTGAAACCACTTTGCAGCAGCGCCTTGAACTGGCTTTCGATTTCGTTGCGGGGCAGCGGGGTGTCGCCGCTGAACAGGCGGGAAGCGTGGCCACTCAGGGCGTCGAGTAGGTCTTTGGGCGCGAGCATGGGAAATATTCCGGAAAAACGGTTGGCCGGCAGTGTATCACGCAGCGTCTATCGTCTTTTTCACGGCGGGCGGCGCACGCTTTTCGCGCATGCGGCCGGGCGTCTGCGCACTGTTTTCGTGCGTATCGCCGCAGCCGTTGAGCCCCGCAAGTGGGCGCGAGTGGGCAAAGGACTGATTTCAGTGATTTTTACGGAGCTGGCAAGGTTTCTGCTTAGACGATCATGACCCATGCACTGATGCAGTCGCTGTGACGAATGCAGTGCGCCTTTGGTCCGGAGTACAGGTTTCGTCACCAGTGGTTAGCTCGCGTCGCAATGGCAATTGCCAAGGCGACGAAGCGTTACAAAGCCAGGCACTGCGCTTAGACTTGAGACGGGTTTGTTTTCCTGGGGCAAGTCCACCAATTCGGGAGAGAGTTTTCATGAAGCTAGTCACTGCCATCATTAAGCCGTTCAAGTTGGACGATGTACGCGAGTCACTGTCCGAGATCGGCGTGCAGGGCATTACCGTTACTGAGGTCAAAGGCTTCGGTCGGCAGAAGGGTCATACCGAGCTGTATCGCGGCGCGGAATACGTGGTCGATTTTCTGCCAAAGGTGAAGATTGATGTCGCCATTGACGACAAGGATCTTGACCGGGTTATCGAAGCGATAACCAAGGCCGCCAACACCGGCAAGATCGGTGACGGCAAGATCTTCGTGGTCAATCTGGAACAGGCTATTCGCATCCGTACCGGCGAAACCGATACCGACGCAATCTAAGCCGCCAAACCCCCAACGCCCCAGGAGAAAACAATATGACTCTGCGCAAATTCGCAGGGCTAGGCGCCCTGTTGTCCATCGTAATGCCTAGCTTGGCTATGGCGGCAGACGAAGTGGCGGCTCCAGTCCTCAATTCCGGCGACACGGCGTGGATGCTGACATCCACCGCGCTGGTGCTGTTCATGACCATTCCGGGCCTGGCGCTGTTCTACGGCGGCATGGTTCGTTCGAAAAACATTCTTTCCGTGATGATGCAGTGCTTCGCCATCACCGGTCTGATCACCATCTTGTGGTTCGTCTACGGCTATAGCATGGCGTTCGATACCACCGGTATGGAAGCAGGCGTCGTCAACTTCAACTCCTTTGTCGGCGGCTTGTCCAAGCTGTTCCTCTCGGGTGTAACCCCGGCCAGCATCACCGGCCCGGCGGCGCTGTTCCCTGAGGCAGTGTTCGTCACCTTCCAGATGACCTTCGCCATCATCACTCCGGCGCTGATCGTCGGTGCCTTCGCCGAGCGGATGAAATTCTCCGCGATGCTGATTTTCATGGCTGTCTGGTTCACCCTGGTCTACGCGCCGATTGCCCACATGGTGTGGGGCGGTCCGGGCTCGTTGTTGGGCGACTGGGGCGTGCTGGACTTCGCTGGCGGCACCGTGGTGCACATCAACGCCGGTGTTGCCGGCCTGGTAGCGTGCATCGTGCTCGGCAAGCGTAAAGGCTTTCCGACCACGCCGATGGCTCCGCACAACCTGGGTTACACCCTGATCGGCGCGGCTATGTTGTGGGTCGGCTGGTTCGGCTTCAACGCCGGCTCCGCTGCCGCGGCCAACGGCACCGCTGGCATGGCGATGCTGGTCACTCAGATCGCTACCGCTGCTGCGGCGTTGGGCTGGATGTTCGCCGAGTGGATCACTCACGGTAAGCCAAGTGCCCTGGGGATTGCCTCGGGTGTGGTCGCCGGTCTGGTGGCGGTCACGCCAGCCGCCGGCACCGTTGGCCCGATGGGTGCCCTGGTGATCGGCCTGGTCGCCGGTGTGCTCTGCTTCTTCTGCGCCACCAGCCTCAAGCGCAAGCTGGGTTACGACGACTCCCTGGATGCCTTCGGCGTGCACGGTATCGGTGGCATTGTCGGTGCGATCCTTACCGGTGTGTTCGCAGCGCCGGCCCTGGGCGGCTTCGGCACCGTGACTGACGTCGCGGCGCAGGTCTGGATCCAGGCCAAAGGCGTTGGCTTTACAGTGATCTACACCGCGATTGTGACATTCGTCATCCTCAAGGTGCTGGACATGGTCATGGGCCTGCGTGTCACCGAAGAGGAAGAGGCTGTCGGCCTCGACCTGGCACAACACAACGAGCGCGGCTACAACTTGTAAGTACGCGAAAAAAAGATGCCCGGCTTGCCGGGCATTTTTTTGTCTGGCGTTTGTCTGGGGTTAAAGGTGTACGGGTTTTTATCCAGACTTTGTGATGGGATCCACAAGACACTTTTCAGTGTGCGAATGTCTTACAGCCATGTAGGCGTATTCGGCACTTTGTTTTTTCCCTGAGCGCGCTAGAATGCGCGCCGATGTGCGGAGAACTGTATGTGGCAACAGACCCTGATAACCCTGCGGGCCAAGCCCCGGGGCTTTCATCTGGTGACGGACGAGTTGCTCGCCGGCCTGCCTGAGTTGAAGGCTTGTCGGGTGGGCCTGTTGCATTTGTGGCTGCAGCACACCTCGGCCTCGTTGACCATCAACGAGAATGCCGATCCGGCGGTTCGCCGTGACTTCGAACGTTTTTTCAATGCGCTGGTGCCGCAAGGCACGGCGGGATATGAACACAACGACGAAGGTCCCGATGATCTGCCGGCGCACTTCAAGGCCAGTCTCCTGGGCTGCCAGCTGAGTTTGCCGGTCAGGGCCGGCCGCTTGGCGATGGGGACCTGGCAAGGTGTTTATCTGGGCGAGCACCGTGATCATGGCGGTGCTCGTAAAGTCCTCGCCACCTTGCACGGTGATGAGGCATAAGCCACTGGTTATCCGGTGGATGTTGATTTTTTCTCAGCGGCTGTCGACAGACGGCGTAGCTGGGCTATAACTAATCTGCTTTTCGCAAGTCATGAGGTAGAACATGAGCGACGATGATCTGGAAAACGACGACCTCGAAGTAGGCGACGAAGACGAAGCTGAAGAAGGTCTTGAGGCGGCTGCCGAAGACGTGGCTGACGACGACGGTGGCGATGATGCACCGGCCCCGGCTGCCAAGGGCAAGGCCAAGGCCGCTGTTTCGGTTGATGAACTGCCGAGCGTAGAAGCCAAGAACAAAGAGCGCGATGCGCTGGCCCGTGCGATGGAAGAATTCCTCGCTAAAGGCGGCAAAGTGCAGGAAGTCGAGGCCAACGTGGTGGCAGATCCACCGAAGAAGCCGGATAACAAGTACGGCAGCCGCCCTATCTGAGGTCGGTTACTTGCTTGCTGAAAAAGCCCGCCGTCGCTGCGGGCTTTTTCATGGGTGAAACAAAATGGACCTCGGCAGCGGCTACAGGTTATGGCAGGTTGTTCCAGCGGGCGAGCAGCCCCGGCAATTCAGTCAGGCTGCGAATTTCGGCATCCGGCAACTGCTCTGCCTCCCAAGCCTTGCCCGTCGGGTTGAACCACACTGCCCGAAGTCCTGCCTGCTGGGCCCCGGAGATGTCATCTCCTGGATGATCGCCAATGTGCACGGCTGCGCTGGCGTCTACCCCACCGCGCTGCAGCGCTTCCTGAAACAGCCGCGCATCCGGTTTGGCGATGCCGATGTCTTCGGCGCGCAGGGCAAAGTGGAAATAGTCCGCCAGGCCTACGCGCTGCACATCGGCATTGCCGTTGGTGATGACGCCCAGCAGGTAGTGGCGGCGCAGCGCTTGCAACATGGGTTCGGCTTCGGGAAAGACCGTGAGCTGGTGCCGGGCGTGGATAAAGGCTTCGAAGCACACATCGGCCATTTCCGTGGCTTCTGGCTGTGGGTAGCCTGCCTCTTCAAAGGCGTGCATCAGCACCCGGTGGCGCAACACGCTGATGCGGTGTTTGAGTTCGGGATGGCGTTGCAGCACTTGCTGGCGAAGACTGGCGAATTGCTCCAGGGGTAGATCGCCCACCTTGGTGGCGTGGGTGGCCAGCCATTCGCGCATCGACGCCTCGGCATTGATGATGACGGGCACGTTATCCCAGAGCGTATCGTCCAGGTCGAAGGTGATCAGCTTGATACTCATGAGTCGCTGCCTTTGATGCGTTTGGCCCGTGGATGGGCGCTGTCATACACCGTCGCCAGGTGCTGGAAGTCCAGGTGGGTGTAGATCTGGGTGGTCTTGATGTCGGAGTGGCCGAGCAATTCCTGCACCGCTCGCAAGTCCTGGGAGGACTCCAGCAAGTGGCTGGCAAAGGAGTGCCTGAGCATATGCGGATGCAGGTTTTGCCCCAGCTCACGCGCACCGGCGGCCTTGACCCGCAGTTGGATGGCCCGTGGCCCCAGGCGCCGGCCTTGCTGGCTGACAAACACGGCGTCATCCGCCGGATTGCTCAGGGCCCGCAGTGGCAGCCACACCTCCAGGGCCTCCCGGGCTTTTCTGCCGACCGGCAACACGCGGGTTTTGCTGCCCTTGCCGAGTACTTGTACCAGGCCGTCCGCCAGATCCAGCTGATCAAGATTGAGACTGGTCAGCTCCGACAGGCGCAACCCCGAGGAGTAGAACAGTTCAAGGATCGCCTGGTCGCGGTGGGCCAGGAAGTCGTCCTCCACCGCACCTTCCAGCAGTTGCAGGGCGCGATCGGTGTCCAGTGTCTTGGGCAGGCGTCGCTCGCCCTTGGGCGGGGCCAGGCCATTGGCTGGGTCGTGGTCGCACAGGCCTTCGCGGTTCAGGTAATGATAGAGGCCGCGTACCGCCGACAGCAGGCGTGCCAGGCTGCGGGAGGATTGGCCTTGCTGGTGCAGGCGGGCGATCAGGCTACGCAGGCCCTGAATATCCAGGGCTTTCCAGCTGCCGATCTGTTGCTTTTCACAAAACGCCAGGACCTTGTTCAGGTCCCGTCGATAGGCGTCCAGCGTATGAGGAGACACCTGGCGCTCGCTGCGCAGGTGAGCGCAGTAGGCGTCCAGTTGTCGTTCCATGGCTAGCGCACCGCGCGCAGAGCGGTGGTGAAGCGTGGCAAGACTCGGCCGAGGACTTCGGCGATGTAGCTCAAAAACAGCGTACCCACCGAACTCTTGTAATGCTGCGGATCACGGCTGGCGATGGCCAGGACACCGTGCAGGCCTTGATGGCTGAGGGCGACCACGGCCGTGGAGCCGATCTGTTTGCGTTGTTCTTCGCCAAACAGGAAGTCCAGCTCATGCTCACGCAAGGTCCCGCTGATGGTCTTGCCTTCGGACAACAGGCCGCCAATGGCGGTTTGTGCGTCGCTGCCGCTGACCCAGCGACCCACCGGCATCGGCTTGTCGCTGAACAGGATCAGGCTGACAAAGGGCACCTGGAAGTCCTGGCGCAAGCTGTCTTCGACGGCAATCACCGCATCTTCCAGAGTCACGGCATCCATCAGGCTCAAGACCAAGCGACGGGTCTTGTCGAACAGGCGATCGTTGTCGCGGGCGACGTCCATCAACTGCGAGAGCCGGTGGCGCATGTCGATATTACGTTCGCGCAGGATCTTCATCTGCCGCTCCACCAGGGACACGGTGTCGCCGCGCTGGTGGGGGATGCGCATGGCCGGCAGCAGTTCTTCATGCTCGACGAAGAAGTCCGGATTAGCCTCCAGGTAGGCGGCGACAGCCGCTGCCTCCAGGCTTTCGGAAGGGGACTCTTCGGGCGTTGGAGCGGGCACCTGAGGCTTATCGGTCATTGGATTGGCTCTCTCATAGACGGACCTGTCCTTCGTATACGCGCATGGCCGGGCCGGTCATCATCACCGGTTGGCCTGGGCCTGCCCACTCGATGGACAGGCGTCCACCGGGCAGGTCGATCAATAGCGGCGAATCCATCCACCCCTGGCTGATCGCGGCCACGGCAGCGGCGCAAGCACCGGTACCGCACGCCTGGGTTTCCCCGGCACCGCGTTCCCAGACGCGCAGTTGCGCACGAGAACGGTCGATGACCTGCAAGAACCCGACGTTGACCCGTGCCGGAAAGCGCGGGTGGTGTTCGATCTTAGGCCCCAAGTCATGGACCGGCGCGTTGTTGATGTCGTTGACCCGCAGCACGGCATGGGGGTTGCCCATGGACACGGCGGCCAGCTCGACAGTCTTGCCGTCCACCTCCAGCGGGTAGCTCAGCGCCTGCTCGTCAGCCTGGAACGGAATATCCGCCGGGACCAGCCGAGGCGCGCCCATATTGACACTGATCTGGCCGTCGCTGCGGATATCCAGCTCGATGATGCCGCTCTTGGTCTCGACGCGAATCTGCCGCTTGGCGGTCAGGCGCTTGTCCAGGACAAAGCGGGCGAAACAGCGGGCACCGTTGCCGCACTGTTCCACTTCGGAGCCGTCGGAGTTGAAGATCCGGTAACGGAAATCCACTTCCGGGTTGCTTGGGGCTTCGACCAGCAGCAATTGGTCGAAGCCGACACCGGTGTGACGATCGCCCCACAGCTTGGCGTGCTTGGGCAGGATGTGCGCGTGCTGGCTGACCAGGTCGAGGACCATGAAATCATTGCCCAGGCCGTGCATCTTGGTAAAACGCAGCAGCATGGTCTTACTCCGGCAGCAGGCTTTCGCCAGCATACAACTCGGCTACCGTCTCGCGGCGACGCACTTCAAACGCTTGATCACCGTCCACCAGCACCTCGGCGGTACGGCCGCGGGTGTTGTAGTTGGAACTCATGACAAACCCGTAGGCACCGGCCGAATGCACGGCCAGCAGATCGCCTTCTTCCAGGGCCAGCTGACGTTCCTTGGCCAGGAAGTCGCCGGTTTCGCAGATCGGCCCGACGATGTCGTAGTCGCGGCCTTCGCCAGCGCGCGGTTTGACGGCGGTGACGTTCATCCAGGCCTGGTACAGCGCCGGGCGGATCAGGTCGTTCATCGCCGCGTCGACGATGGCGAAATCCTTGTACTCGGTGTGCTTGAGGTACTCGACCTGGGTCAGCAATACACCGGCATTGGCGACGATGTAGCGGCCCGGCTCGAACATCAGCGTCAGCTCGCGGCCTTCGATACGCTCGCGCACGGCCTTGATGTAGTCGGCCACCAGTGGCGGCTCTTCATCGCGATAACGTACGCCAACACCACCACCGAGGTCGATGTGGTGCAGGTAGATGCCGCACTCGCCAAGACGGTCGACCAGCGCCAGCAGGCGGTCGAGGGCATCGAGGAATGGTGGCAGGGTGGTCAGTTGCGAGCCGATATGGCAGTCGACACCCAATACTTCCAGGTTCGGCAACTGGGCGGCGCGGATGTAGACGTCTTCGGCGTCGGCAATGGCGATGCCGAACTTGTTTTCTTTAAGGCCGGTGGAGATGTACGGGTGAGTGCCCGCGTCGACGTCCGGGTTGACCCGCAGGGAGATCGGCGCGCGAACACCCAGCTCGGCGGCGACCATTTGCAGGCGTTCCAGCTCGTCGGTGGACTCGACGTTGAAGCAATGCACGCCGACTTCCAGCGCGCGGCGCATGTCTTCGCGGGTCTTGCCGACGCCGGAGAACACGATCTTGTCTGCTTTACCGCCAGCCGCCAGCACACGTTCCAGTTCGCCTCGGGACACGATGTCGAAACCGGCGCCCAAACGCGCCAGGACATTGAGCACGCCCAGGTTGGAGTTGGCTTTTACTGCGTAGCACACCAGGTGTGGCGTGCCTTCCAGCGCATCGGCAAAGGAGCGGTATTGCGCTTCGATGTGGGCACGGGAATACACGTAGGTCGGGGTGCCAAAGCGCTCGGCAATGGCGGACAGCGCGACACCTTCCGCGAACAGCTCGCCGTCCCGGTAGTTAAAAGCGTCCATGGTGTTCCCTTAGAAGGTGTCGTTCTTGTGCGCTTTGGATTGCGACGATTGCGCCTGCTCGTTCGGATCTTTGCTGTCATCTGGCAGGTACAACGGGCCCTTTTGACCACAGGCACTAACGAGGCAAGCGACCGCGACGAGCGCAGCAAGGGAAGAGATCAGGCGCTTCATGGCGAAATCCTTGAATAAGCATTAATTGCGCCCGAGTATACCGACCACCCGCCAGATTGCCTATGCGCCGGGATACCCGTCCGGCGGGGCTTTGCCGAGATTGCCGCGATTAGGCTTACACCAATTGAGGATATTTCACGCGGCTGCGGGTAATGAAATCGGTATCCTTTGCAATCATGATGGTGCGTCCGTATTGTGCGGCGCTTGAGCGAGACCAGACACTTTTCGAGGTTCCCACAATGAATTTGACCGAAGCCCGTTTTCACGACCTGGTGGATTCGACCCAGCAAGCGCTGGAGGATGTTTTCGACGAGAGTGGCGAAGATCTGGATCAGGAGAACTCGGCTGGTGTGCTGACCGTCAAGTTCGAGAATGGCAGCCAGTTGATCTTCAGTCGTCAGGAACCGTTGCGTCAGTTGTGGCTGGCCGCCCGCTCCGGTGGTTTTCACTTCGACTATGACGAAGAAAGCGGCCAGTGGATGTGTGACAAGACCGAAGAGCAACTGGGTGAGATGCTGGTGCGTATCGTCAAGGAACAGGCCGGCGTCGAGCTGGACTTCGACGAGATTTGATCGTGACACAGCCCGCTCCTGTACGCCCGCCCAAGCCGCTGTTCAGTAATGTCAGCCCGGCGGTGCCGTCACCTTGTATCAGTTTATGTCGGCTGGATGAGCAGAAAGTCTGCCTCGGCTGCTTCCGCCATGTGGAAGACATCCGCGAATGGCGTTCTGCCGACGATCAGCGGCGGCGGGTGATCGTCGCCCAGGCTGAGCAGCGCAAGGCCGGCTCCTGACCCCGGCTTGTTTATTTATTGTGCTGTGGTAGTGTCCGGGTACACCTCAACTCATCGAGGTCCGTGAGAACCCCGCCTTTTCCTGGCGGGGTTTTGCTTTTTTGTGCAGAAAAAAGGAGTCTGCCTGAATCATGACCGCACCTTCCATCATCCTCACCCGTCTCGACGTGCAGCGTCTTGAGCAACTTATCGACCGTGTAGGCGAGTCCTCGCCGGGCGTTGAGGCCCTGCAACGCGAACTCGATCGCGCCGAAGAAGTGGTTGGCCACGATGAAGTGCCTGCAACTGTCGTGACCATGAACTCCAGTGTGCATTGCCGTGAAGAAAGTAGTGGCAAGGACTATCACCTGACCCTGGTTTACCCCAAGGACGCGAATGCCGATCAAGGCAAAATCTCGATCCTGGCCCCGGTCGGCAGCGCGTTGCTGGGCTTGCAAGTCGGGCAGCACATTGATTGGCCGGCGCCTGGCGGCAAGACCCTCAAGCTGGAGCTGCTCAGTGTCGAAGCCCAGCCCAAAGACGGCGGTCCCTTCACCCTCTAAATCTGGTGCAGCGCCTGATTGAGCGCCTGCTCCAGCTCGGCCTTGTAGCGCAGGTACAGATTGCTCGGGCTTTGAACATCACCGAGCAGGCCGGAGAGGTCCAGGTCGGTGATGTAGCAACGGTAACGTTCGGTCTCCCGGCGTTGCCCGATGATCTCTTGAGCGACCACTGCAAATAGCTGGTCGCCAAATTCCAACTCGCAAAACTCCCGCTGATTGCAGTACAGGGTGATGCCCACCTGGCCCGGTGCGCCTTTGCCGATGATCGCCTGCACGTCATAGAACGGTTTATTGGCCGGGGTCTGCGGTACGGAGCGCGGTTCGGCCCGGCGCGCGCGGCCGCTGCCCGATGGCAACAGCTGGTAGTACAGCGTTTGCACCGCACCCAACGGTTGTTGCGGGTCCAGAGGGGACAGCGCGTCGCGGCGGTAGATGATCGACTGCAGGAAGCGCTGCAGCGGTACCAGCAGGCTTTGCTCATCGTGAAACGGCAGGCGCTGTTGCCAGAGGGCGTTGAACTCGTCGAGCACGTACAGATCGGCGAAGGCGTCGTGGATCCGGTAGAACACCTGCACACAGTCGGGCAGGCCCATGGGCAGCAGCGACGCCAAGTCATGGTCTTCCAGGGCCATGGCGTCCAAGTGCAGCGGGCTGTAGCTGGCCAATTCCTCACTGAGGTAGCCGATCAATGCTTGTTGGCTGGCCAAGGACACATGGTTGACCTGCCCCGGCGCCAGCTCCATCACGTGATAGTGCTGTTGCACCTGAAGCAGGTAGCGATGATTGAGCTGGCTGAGCAGTAGGTTTTGCGCGGTATCGAAAATTTCCTCCACTCGCTGGGCAATAAATTGCGCGCGGTTATGACAGAAGCAACGCACCCGCAGCCTCGGTAGCTGATTGGACGGTAGTTGGTTCAGGTAGTCCCGCAGGCAATCGAGCAGCGCATGGGGGCCGCCATAGCGGCTGACCATCACCTCGTTCCAGCTGTTGACGGTGACCTGGTCCAGGGTCAACACCAGGTTTTCCCGCACGCCCGCGTAACTCAAGGAGTCGGTGCGTTCGGTGGTCATCAGGATATTCAGGTCGCGATGGTGCTTGAGCGGGTCGACGCCGACGTTGACCAGCAGCAGTACTTCGTTGGGTACCGCCGTGCGCAGCAGGTGCTCTTCGTCGACGCTCGCCAGGGGCAAGGCGATGGTCTGTTGCAGGCTGCCCAGCAGGTTGAACAGCTCGAACTCGGTCATGTCGCTGGTGCCGGGGTGCAAGGCCAGGCGGGTGCTGCTGTCGATCACGCCGTTACGGTGACACCAGGTGAGCATTTCCAGCAGGTCGCGGCTGCGTTTGATCGGCGCGAAGTGCTCCCATTCGAGGGCATTCAGGCTGCCGTTGTACAGGCCCCAATGATGTTGGCCAGGCTCCTTGCGATTGGGCGAGTGGACCAGCGTCAGGGTGTCTTCGGCCAGGTCCGGGGCAATCCCGGGGTTGATGAACTCGATCTTGCCGGCCTTGCGTTCGAAAGCGGCGTACAAGCGCCGACCGAGCACATTGAGGTCGCGTTTGTTGATCAGGCTGACGGTCTGTTCGGTGCGCGCAAACTGTGTCAGGAAGCGGTAGCTGTAGTTGAGTTCGTTGACCAGAGCGCGGCGTTCGGAGGCGACCTGGCGGACTTTCCACTGGCTGCGGCTGTCGAGCAGGGCCAGTTGCCGTTGATCCCAGCCCCACTCGGTGGCCAATCGCTCAAGCAGCAGGCGTTGCCAGCCTGATAAACGTTGGCCGGTGCTGAGTTTGCGGTTCACCTTCAGGTACAGGCTGCGCCGCACCAGTTCCAGGCGCTCAGGTTCGTTGCGGGCCTTGAGGTATTCCTCGATACGACGGTAGACCACGATGTAGGGGTCCAGCTCATCCAGGTCCACTTGGTTGGCGAACACCGCACGTTTGAAGCGCAGGCTCAGGCATTGCACGTTCGGGTGTTCGCTGGCGTAGACCTCGATCAGCAGCAGCTTGAGCACCGACTTGTACGGGGATTCGATGCCTTTGAACAACTGCCACAGACCGGCGCCGATAAATTCCCCGGGCGGGATGTGGGCCAGGTGGCCCAAGTCGAGGGTTTCATCGGCACGGATAAAGCGTTTGGAAATCAACGCATGAGTGAATTCGGCGTAACGGGTTTCTTCGTAGACCGGCACCAGCCACCAGATCGGCGTGCGTCCGGCCAGCCAGATGGCGGTGCGATAGAACTCGTCCAGCAGCAGGTAGTGCTGGGTCGTGCCGCAGTCGTCGGAGCTGAGTTGGGTGTCGCGCTCGCCCAGGACAAACCGGGTCGGCTCGATCAGGAAAAAGTGCGCCTCGGCACCCATGGTCAGGGCCCAGGCCTCCAGCAACTGGCATTTTTTGCGCAGTTCGGCCAGTTCACCCTCGCTCAAGTCGGCTGCATGGCAGACCCACACGTCCATATCGCTTTGATCCGCCTGGGCCAGGGTGCCCAGGCTGCCCATCAGAAACAGGCCATGAATCGGTTGTGGTGGGTTGCCGTGACGGGCTTTGTAGGAGAACGAACGGGTCAGGCGCTGGGCTTCGGCCAGCACTTGGGTATCGGGTTCGAAGTTCGACAGTCCAGCCGGTGTGCTGCCCGAAACATAGCCAGGCAACAACGGGTGGTTGACGTGGAAAAACAACGGCAGCAGCGTCAGCACGCTCTGTTGGCGTGGGGTCAGCCCCTCGATGGCCCGGGCGATACGCCCTTCATTCAGGGCTAGAAATCGTGCGCGCAGTTGGGCCAGCACCTTGCGGTCGATGCCTTCGTCCAGGTCGGGGCGGATTTCGTGGGTGCGGGTCATGTGGAACTCGGTGGCTCGCAGGGCCCGACGTGGGCAGCCGTGTAGGAGTTTACAGCCAGTAGCGTAGGACGTTTAAGCGGAATTTGTTTTTGACGTCAGGATTTTATCGCGGGCGCAGAAATGCCCGCGGAATCCGTGAAAAGAGGATCCCGTGGGCGATGCGTGGTGTCAGGCGGCTTCTTTGCGGGTAGTCAGAATAGTCAGCAGGTTTTGGGCATGCTCAGCGGCGTCCCGGCCAAGGCTGGTCAGATAGCCACCGTCTGGCTGGTCGATCAAGTCTTTATCATACAGGCGCCGCGCGGCGGCAATGGCAGTCGGAGCGGCGGTCTGATGAACTTTCAGACCTTCCTGGGAGCTGCCCAGGTTGAAGAGTGCAAGGATTTCCAGTTCGGCAACCAACTCAGGGGTATACGACATAAGGACTCCAGACTTTCTAGGAATTTTTAGGCGCTAGCAGCCATAAGGTGAACGCACTTGGGCGAGCTGTCCAGCAGGAAGTCGTGGAGTGTTGACATGATGCAGGGTGAACGCAAATGGTGCGGTCATGAGGATCTAGGGTGGGAGCTGGCTTGCCTGCGATAGCGGTGTGTCAGGCGACTGTAATATTGGCCGTGCCAACGTCATCGCAGGCAAGCCAGCTCCCACATGGATCGATGTTCGACCGCAATTATCAGTGCTACGATTTTTCTGGCGGTAGCTCTGGCAGTGCGCGCAGGGCGGTTTCGTACCATTCGGTATTGAAAGCGCGGTCTTCTTCAAGCAGGGCATCAATCTCGACGGCAAGCACATGGGCCATCATCTGCAGGATGTCTTCGCGTTCATAACCCACCAGGGTCAGTTTGTTGAACGTGGCCTTGGCAGCAGGCGGGTTGTCGCTTTCGATCTGGTTTTCGATCGCTTCAATCAAGGTGGTCTCGGCGAACTCTTCTTCGTCGTTGTCGATATCGGTTGGCTCGCTCATGGCAGGCTCCTGAAGGAAAGGGCGCCAGTCTACCCCCATTCAGTCGGGTGATGCTGCTGGTCAGGCACGGCCGGACGTTCTATAACAAGCGCAGCCAACCCCGTACACGGCCTGGAGGCTTTGTGATGCTCAAGCTTTATGGATTTTCGGTCAGCAACTACTACAACATGGTCAAGCTGGCGCTGCTGGAGAAAGGGCTGCCCTTCGAAGAGGTGCCTTTCTATGCTGGCCAAACCCTTGAAGCCCTGGCCATAAGTCCCCGTGGCAAGGTACCGGTGCTGGGTGTGGCGCAAGGCTTCATCAATGAAACCAGCGTGATTCTCGAGTACATCGAGCAGACTCAATCGGGCCCTGCGCTGTTGCCCGGCGACCCGTTCCAGCGTGCCCAGGTGTTGGCGTTGTGCCGAGAGATCGAGTTATACATCGAGTTGCCAGCCCGGGCTTGCTTCGCTGAGGCGTTCTTCGGCATGCCAGTACCGGAGGCGATCAAGGACAAATCCAAGGCTGAGTTGCTGCTGGGGATTGCTGCGTTGGGGCGCCATGGCAAGTTCTCACCTTATGTGGCGGGAGACAGCTTCACGATTGCGGATCTGTACTTCATGTACAGCGTGAACCTGGCCTGCGCCGTGGGCGAGAAGCTGTTTGGCCTGGATTTGCTGGCTGAGCTGCCAGCGCTCAAGGCACTGCTGGAGCGCCTGCATGCACTGCCCAATGCTCAGCGCGTGGCCGCGGACAGGGAAGCGGCGATGCCGGCTTTTATGGCGATGATTGCGGCCAAGAAGTAGAACGTGGGGTGTCTGTGATGACGCCTTCGCGAGCAAGTCGAATCGTCGCACCGCCGCTCCCACATTTTGAAATGCATTCCAAATGGGGGAGCTGGCTTGCTCGCGATGCTTTTAGCGGCTGGCGAGCAGTTCCTGACCGCGTACAACCGCGGCTTTCACCTGGGCCGGCGCGGTGCCGCCGATATGGTTACGGGCATTCACCGAACCTTCCAGGGTCAGCACCGCAAACACGTCCTGCTCGATCTGGTCACTGAACCGACGCAGCTCTTCCAGGCTCATTTCCGCCAGATCCTTGCCAGTGTCCACACCGTATTTCACGGCGTGGCCGACGATTTCGTGGCAGTCACGGAACGGCAGGCCACGGCGTACCAGGTAATCGGCCAGGTCTGTGGCAGTGGAGAAACCGCGCAGGGCCGCTTCACGCATGATGGCGTGCTTGGGCTTGATCGCCGGGATCATGTCGGCAAAGGCCCGTAGCGAGTCGCGCAGGGTATCGGCGGCGTCGAACAGCGGCTCCTTGTCTTCCTGGTTGTCCTTGTTGTAGGCCAGGGGTTGGCCTTTCATCAGGGTCAGCAGGCCCATCAGCGCGCCGAACACCCGGCCGCTTTTGCCGCGCACCAGCTCTGGCACGTCGGGGTTTTTCTTTTGCGGCATGATCGAGCTGCCGGTGCAGAAGCGGTCCGGCAGGTCGATGAACTGAAATTGCGCGCTGGTCCACAGCACCAGCTCTTCCGAGAACCGCGACAAGTGCATCATCGCGATGCTGGCCGCGGCGCAGAATTCGATGGCGAAGTCACGGTCCGACACGCCATCCAGCGAATTGCCGCCAACGGCGTCGAAACCCAGCAGTTGTGCGGTGTATTCGCGGTCGATCGGGTAGGTGGTGCCCGCCAGCGCGGCGCTGCCCAAAGGCATGCGGTTTGCGCGCTTGCGGCAGTCCACCAGGCGCTCGTAGTCGCGGCTGAGCATTTCGAACCAGGCCAGCAAGTGGTGGCCGAAGGTCACGGGCTGTGCAGTCTGCAAGTGAGTGAAGCCGGGCATGATGGTGTCCGACTCGCGCTCGGCCTGCTCCAGCAGGCCTTTCTGCAGGCGGGTGATTTCAGCGAGGATCAGGTCGATCTCATCCCGCAGCCACAGGCGAATATCGGTGGCCACTTGGTCGTTACGGCTGCGGCCGGTGTGTAACTTCTTGCCGGTCACGCCGATGCGGTCGGTGAGGCGGGCCTCAATGTTCATGTGCACGTCTTCCAGGTCGACGCGCCAATCGAAGGTACCGGCTTCGATCTCACCACGGATGGTGGTCAGGCCGTCGATGATGCTGTCGCGCTCGGCGTCGGTCAGCACGCCGACCTTGGCCAACATCGTGGCGTGGGCGATGGAGCCCATGATGTCGTGGCGATAGAGGCGCTGGTCGAAGGTGACGGAGGCGGTGAAGCGCGCGACGAAGGCGTCGACGGGCTCACTGAAGCGGCCGCCCCAGGACTGGTTGGTCTTGTCGGTGCTCATGGATTCGCTCGTGATCTGCTGAAAGAGGGTATGAAAGTGTGCCGCCGATAATAACAGGGTTGCCCTTGGAGGCGATGCTGCGGCGTGTCGGCATTTTTATTTGTTTGGAGGGTGGCTAAGTGCCTTGCCGTCGGCCTCGTCCGGGAAGAGACTGGAGCCAGGACTGAGCGGGGGGGTTAACGCGGTCGGTCCTTGGGGTAAACAAGAGATGTTTATTGAAACGATATTTGACGATTGAGCAATATCGTCTTCGCGAGCGTCTACAGTTGCACTGATAGGTCGTTGTACTGACAGAGGGTCTTCAACGCACCAATGTAAGGCGATGAGGTCGAACTCCAGGCTAACCATAAAGAGAGGGGGTGTTCATATTGTGTATCAGCAAACCCTACGACGGTGCCCGACGGCATCGGGCTCCAGGCGGCATTGAACAGGTCCGGGTAAATATTGGTGCCACTCTCGGGGCACTTTTTGCCGCTCACGCTAGTCTTAGCGTGGATCGCCGTGACGGAAGTCACCGCACCTGTCTACGCTATCCTTGTGCGAGACTCACGCAGGAATCCAGCGCAATATGAATGTCCTGATCGTTGATGACGAACCCCAAGCCCGTGAGCGACTGAGCCGTATGGTCAGCGAGCTCGAGGGATACAGTGTCCTGGAGCCGAGCGCCACCAGTGGCGACGAGGCATTGGCCTTGATTGACAGCCTGAAGCCGGATGTCGTGCTGCTCGATATCCGCATGCCAGGCCTTGACGGCTTGCAGGTTGCCGCACGCTTGAGTGAGCGCGAGTCGCCGCCGGCAGTGGTGCTGTGCGCCGCCGAGGATGAGTTTTCCTCGGATGCCCTGCAAAGCAGCGGTGTCGGCTACCTGGTCAAACCAGTCAGCGCCGACGCCCTGCTCAAGGCGCTGAAAAAGGCCGAGCGGCCCAACCGCATACAGCTCGCCGCCCTGACCCAGCCGGCGGCGCAAGGCGGTAACGGGCCGCGCAGCCATATCAGTGCCCGGACCCGCAAGGGTATCGAACTGATCCCCCTGAACCAGGTGGTCTACTTCATTGCCGATCACAAGTACGTGACGTTGCGTCACGAAGCTGGTGAAGTGTTGCTCGATGAGCCGCTCAAGGCCCTGGAAGACGAGTTTGGCGACCGCTTCGTGCGCATTCATCGCAATGCGCTGGTAGCCCGAGAGCGTATCGAGCGCCTGCAGCGCACGCCGCTTGGGCACTTTCAGTTGTTTTTGAAAGGGCTCAATGGCGACGCCTTGATCGTCAGTCGACGTCATGTCGCCGGTGTACGCAAGATGATGCAGCAGCTTTAGCCCAAGGGCTGCGACGGTTCCAACAGCCCAAATCCCGGTGCGATGCGGCCAGGGAGGCCCCGCACTTGCTGATTCAAATCAAAGCGCATTTGCCTGAGCTGTTATTATCTGCCGTATCTATTCAGTACGGATTGATCCATGTCCTCTCGCGAAATCCGCATCGCCACCCGTAAAAGCGCCTTGGCCTTATGGCAGGCCGAATACGTCAAAGCACGCCTTGAACAGGCCCATCCAGGCCTCAAGGTGTCCCTGGTGCCCATGGTCAGTCGCGGCGACAAGCTGCTGGACTCGCCGCTGTCGAAGATCGGTGGCAAGGGGCTGTTCGTCAAGGAACTGGAGACTGCGCTGCTGGAGAACGAGGCCGATATCGCTGTGCACTCGATGAAAGACGTGCCGATGGACTTCCCTGAAGGCCTGGGTCTGTTTTGCATCTGCGAGCGCGAAGACCCGCGCGATGCGTTCGTTTCCAATACCTATGCTTCCCTGGATGAATTGCCTTTGGGCAGCATCGTCGGCACCTCCAGTTTGCGTCGTCAGGCCCAGTTGCTGACCCGCCGCCCAGACCTGCAAATCCGCTTCCTGCGAGGCAACGTCAACACCCGTCTGGCCAAGCTGGATGCCGGTGAGTATGACGCGATCATCCTGGCTGCAGCCGGCTTGATCCGCCTGGGCTTCGAAGACCGCATTACCTCTGCCATTAGCGTCGAAGACAGCTTGCCCGCCGGAGGGCAGGGCGCCGTCGGGATTGAATGCCGCACGGCAGACAGCGAAATCCATGCACTGCTCAAACCCCTTGATCATGCGGACACTGAAATTCGCGTCACCGCCGAACGTGCGCTGAACAAACACCTTAACGGTGGTTGCCAGGTGCCGATCGCCTGCTACGCCGTGCTTGAAGGCGAGAACCTTTGGCTGCGTGGCCTGGTGGGAGATCCGAGCGGCGGGCTTCTGCTGACGGCAGAGATACGCGGCCCGCAAAGCGAGGCCACGAGCCTTGGCATCAAGGTGGCCGAGGCGCTGCTGGAGAAAGGTGCCGGCGCCATCCTGCAAGCGGTCTACGGCGAGGCGGGGCCGCAGTGACAGGTTGGCGAGTGTTGTTGACCCGGCCGACGGAAGAGTCCGCGGCCTTGGCGGCGACACTGTCCGAAAGCGCGATATTCAGCAGCAGCCTGCCGTTACTGGAAATCAAGGAGCTGCCTGCCACCGCTGAGCAGCAAGTGGTTTTCCGTCATTTGGATCGATACTGCGCTGTGATCGCGGTGAGCAAGCCGGCCGCGCGATTTGCGTTGCAGCGGCTTGATCAAGCGCCGTCTCAGCCATGGTTCACTGTGGGGGCGGCGACGGCGCAGGTGCTGGCCGATCACGGTCTTGATGTCAGCTGCCCCCTGGACGGCGACGACAGCGAAGCCTTGCTTGATTTACCCCAGTTGCGCGACGCTATCGCACGACCCAATGCACGGATATTGATCTTGCGCGGCGAAGGCGGGCGAGAGTTGCTGGCTGAGCGCTTGCGTGATCTAGGTGCTAGTGTCGACTATCTGGAGTTATATCGCCGTTGCCTGCCGGCCTACGACGCCGGTACGTTGATGCAGCGCATTCAGGTGGAACGCTTGAACGGCCTGGTGGTCAGCAGTGGGCAGGGTTTTTTGCATCTGCAAGCCCTGGCAGGCCCTGATTGGCCCCAGGTGGCGCAGTTGCCGTTGTTCGTGCCCAGCCCGCGAGTCGCCGAGATGGCGCGTGCTGCTGGTGCAAGTAAAGTTGTGGATTGTCGTGGCGCGAGTGCCGCGGCTTTGTTAGTGGCGCTACGCAGCTTTGCCGAGCCCACTCTCTGATACGCAAAGGATGGATACGTGAGCGAAACAGCCTTGCCCAAAGATGAAGCTCAGCCCGCGCTTGATGCGCCTGTTGAGACACCGGTCACTGCTCCACGCCGTGGCAATGGCCTGGCAATCGTGGCCTTGTTGCTCGGCGCTGCGGGGGTTGCGGCCGGTGGCTGGGGGATCTGGCAGGTCCGCGCCCTGCAAGCGAGCGCTCAGCAGCAGTCGGGACAGGTGCAAACCCTGGATGATCAATCCCAGGCCCTCAAGCAGAGTCAGCAGCAGTTGACCACACGCCTGGCACAGTTGCCGGGTGCTGATGAGCTGGAAGAACGTCGCCGTCTGGTGGCGCAATTGCAGGGTGATCAGCAGCGCTTGAACCAGCGTCTGGAAACCGTGCTGGGTGCCAGTCGCAAGGACTGGCGCCTGGCCGAAGCCGAGCATTTGTTGCGCCTGGCCAGTTTGCGACTGTCTGCCTTGCAGGACATCAACAGTGCCCAGGCGCTGGTCCAGGGAGCCGACGAAATCCTTCGTGAGCAAAGCGATCCGGGTTCCTATGCTGCCCGCGAGCAGTTGGCCAAGAGCCTCGCCGCGTTGCGCAGTGTCGAGCAACCGGATCGTACCGGGTTGTACCTGCAACTGGCCGCCTTGCGCGATCAGGTGGTGCAACTGGCAGCCGTCTCGCCTGAGTATCAGCTTCAGGATGCCCCTCAGTCAGGCCGTCCAACCACGGATACTGAAAACCGCTGGAACCAATGGTGGGAGCAGATTTCCCGCTACTTCCGCATCGACTTCAATCCGGACGACAACATTCGTCCGCTGCTGGCCGGCCAAGGCCTGAATCAGGTACGCCTGGCCCTGAGCCTTGCGCTGGAGCAGGCGCAATGGGCTGCCCTTAATGGCGAGCCGGCGGTGTATACCCGTTCCTTGGGTGAGGCCCGTAGTGTCTTGCAGGGTAACTTCAACCAGAACAACCCGCAAAGCCAAGCCATGTTGGCCCGGATAGCCGAGCTGGAACCCAAGGCTGTCTCGGTGGTGACACCGGACCTGGCTGCGAGCCTGGCAGCTGTGCAGGCTTACCTTGAACGTCGTCATCTGTCTGCCGATGAAGCCAAGGCTTCTGCTGGCGCGCCGGCGACCCAGGAGTAAAGCCGATGAAGCGTTTCTACGTGATCCTGGTGGTGGCGATAGCGATCGCCTTGGCATTGGGAGTGGGCATTTCAAAACACACCGGCTACGTGCTGATTACCTATCCCCATGTGCTGCATTACGAGTCCGGGCTATGGTCGACCCTGGTGGCGCTGTTTGTGCTGGGCCTGGTGATCTACCTGATCAGGGTGCTGCTGAGTCTGGTGACGACATCCGGTGGCGTGGTCAACCCATGGTCGCGGCGTAATCGTAGTCGTCGGGTCCAGATTGCCATCGAACAGGGCCAGATGGACCTTGCCGAAGGCCGCTGGGCCAGTGCCGAGCGCCATCTGCAGCGCGCCGCCGAAGCGGAACGTCAACCACTGTTGTACTACCTCGGTGCCGCCCGCGCGGCCAACGAACAGGGGCGTTATGAGGAGGCCGACGGCTTGCTGGAGCGTGCGCTTGAGCGTCAGCCTCAAGCCGAACTGGCAGTGGCCCTGAGCCACGCCCAGTTACAAATGGACCGTGGCGATACCGAATCGGCCTTGGTCACGCTGCAAGCCATGCATGGGCGCCACCCACACAACGTTCAGGTACTGCGCCAGTTGCAACGGCTGCATCAACAGCGTGGAGACTGGTCCTCGGTGATTCGGTTGTTGCCGGAACTGCGCAAGGACAAGGTGTTGCCAGCCGCCGAACTTGCGGATCTGGAGCGTCGGGCATGGGGTGAGAACCTGACCCTGGCCGCCCAGCGTGAGGAGCAAGGCGAGGCGGGTCAGCAGTCCCTTGAGCGGGCGTGGCAACAACTGACGTCTGCCCAGCGTCAGGAGCCTGCACTGGTATTGGCCTACGCCGAGCAATTGCGCCAGTTGGGTGCGGACACCACGGCCGAAGAAGTATTGCGCGGTGCGATCAAGCGCGGGTATGACAGCCATTTGATCAGGCTGTATGGCTTACTGAGGGGTAGTGATCCAGCGCGGCAATTGAAGTTTGCCGAAGGCTGGCTCAAGGACCATGCGGGGGATGCCAGCCTGTTGCTGACGTTGGGTCGTCTCAGCCTGCAAAATAGTTTGTGGGGCAAGGCGCGGGATTATCTGGAAAGCAGCTTGCAGGCTCAACGTAATCCCGAGGCCTGTGCCGAACTGGCACGCTTGCTGGCGCAGTTGGGAGATACCGAGCGCAGCAACCAATTGTTCCAGGAAGGCCTGGGACTTCTGGACAAGCGCTTGCTGGCTTCGCCGCTCCCAGTACCGACGCGGGTTTGAAGTAGGAAACCATGAAGAGGTTGGTTCAGAAAGGTCTGGTCCAACCCCTCAATATCGCCTGATAGGGGCGACTAAAGCGACCGGTCGATAAACTCCTACGCAGGCTCGTATTCAATCCTCTCGGTTCTGACGGGATATCCCTACGCTCTCGCAGAATTGTCTGCGCCGACGCGTATTGAAAGGGGTAAGGCCTTTCCTCTACCGTAACCACCTATCTCTTGCGTTGCGGATAAACAATGTCTTTGGCCCCCTCACGCTCCCTGTTCCTCCTGGCGTTTATGGCTGGTGCGCTGACTTTGGGCGCATCCCTGTACCTCGAATACGGAGCCCTGTTGCGTCCTTGCTTCCTGTGCCTGGTGCAGCGGATTCTTTTGACTGCCTTCACGTTGATCAACCTGGTGGCAGCGGTTCATGGGCCTAAGCGTTACGGCGTTTATTTGTATGGGGTGATGAGCATGGGGTGTGCGCTGCTCGGAGCCATCACCGCGGCGCGCCAGGTGTTGTTGCAGAACATCCCGGTGGATCAGTTGCCCGGCTGCTGGCCCAGCCTGCAACACATGATCGAAGACTTGTCATTCTGGGAGGCTTTGAAACGGGCATTTCAGGGCAGTGTCGACTGCGTTGAAATCAACTGGACGTTGTTTGATCTGAGCCTGCCGGAATGGAGCCTGCTGTTCTTTGTCGCGATGTTGATCCTGGGCACGGCACAGTTTTCGCGATTGTTGTTCAGCCAGCGTTTACGTCTGGCGAAGCATTGACTCGAGGTCGCAGGATGTAGGGTGGGATTAAACACTTGTATGAACTTTCTCTCCTGCGTACCTTGAAGCCATAGTCATGCGGGCATAATCTGGCCCGCATGTGTTATTGAAACCGCTTGTTCGATGCGGCTTTGTCCGGTCGCCGCTTTCATCCTTGAAGTGTTGCGCGGGCAGAGGGCGGCACCGCCCCTATAGGGAAGAGAGATCATCATGCTGGAAAGTTGTCAGAATGCTCAGGAACGCTGGGGTGGTGTGCACAAACTGATCGATGGTTGGTTGAAGGCGCGTCATGAACTGGTTCAGGCCTTTGATGCTCTCGGCGCCAAGCCTGAGGCGTTGGGCGAGAACCGCAAGCCATTGCAAGAGTTCTGCGGTGTGCTATTGGACTATGTGTCCGCGGGCCACTTCGGTGTCTATGAGCAACTGAGCGACGAAGCCAAGGCATTCAAGGACGAGCGCGGCCTTGAGTTGGCGGATACGATCTACCCACGTATTGATGAAATCACGAAAAAATTGGTGGAATTCAACGACCTTTGCGATAAGGGCGAGTGTGTCGCGGCGAAATTCAAGGAGCTGGGCGGCCTGCTCCATGAGCGTTTCGAGTTGGAAGATTGCTTGATCGAAGTGCTGCACAACGCCCACAAGGAAGAGTTGACGGCAAAAGCCTGAAACGCTGATTGGCGGCAAGATAAAAAACGGTGCGCATTGCGCACCGTTTTTCGTTTGGTTAGCTGCTCGCGCCGAGCAGTTCGATCTCGAATACCAGCGGCGTGTAGGGCGCGATCAACTCACCTGCACCGTCTGCGCCATAGGCCTGGGCCGATGGAATCACCAGGCGCCATTTCGCGCCGATCGGCATCTGCTGCAACGCGCTGCGCCAGCCACTGATCACGCTGTCCAGGCGAAACCATTGCGGTTGTTTGCTCTGGTCAAAGATCGTCCCATCGGGCAGCCGCCCAACATACGTCACCTGAACCCGATCATTGGCCGCCGGTTTTTTTCCATTACCGGAAGCCAGTTCGATCAGCAAGATCCCGTCTGCCAATTCGCGTACGCCGCTCTTGGCTTTCTCCCTGGATAAAAATTGTTGCTCGGCGGCGAGGGCCTTTTCACTTTGTGGAATTTTGTCGGCGGTGGCGGCCTGTGCTTCGTGCTGGGCCAGGATCTGTTCGATGCGTGCATCGTCCAGCGCCAGTGGCTTGCCTTGGTAGGCTTGCTTGAGGCCATCGATCAGCGCCTGGATTTGCAAGTCGGGGATTTCCTGGCGCAGGCGTTCGCCCAGGCTCGCACCCAGGCTGTAGGCCAGGTCGTGGCTGTCTTTGGCAGGGGATTGCTCGCCTGCGTTGGCCACGGAAAGTGACAAACCCAAGGCTAAAAAAAGGTAACGCGACATGGGTGTTCTCCAGCCGAAAGTGCGTTGGATTATGCCAGTGTGAATGCACAAAAACCGGAGTGGCTTTTCGTTATATCGATAAGAATTTCCATGCAGTGCAACGCAACGCATTCGATACTGTCAACATGCCCTAGCGGCGGTAAGAGCAGAGGGCTAGTATGAGCCGCACCCACGTCAGCCAGGAGGTAAACCATGTCGGCCAAACAGAAGCCTGTAAATACCCCATTGCACTTGCTCCAACAGCTATCGGGCAGCCTGCTCGAACATTTGGAAAGCGCTTGTTCCCAAGCCTTGGCTGATGCTGAGAAGCTGCTCGCCAAGCTGGAAAAACAACGCGGCAAGGCTCAAGAAAAACTGCACAAATCCCGCTCCAAACTGCAAGACGCAGCAAGCGCCGGCAAAGCCAAGGCACAAGCCAAGGCCAAGGGTGCAGTCAAAGAACTTGAGGGCTTGCTCGACGCCCTCAAGGATCGTCAATCCGAAACCCGCACCTACATTCTGCAACTCAAGCGCGATGCTCAAGAGAGTCTGAAACTGGCTCAGGGCGTTGGTCGTGTGAAAGAAGCCGTTGGCAAGGTACTAAGCACTCGTGCACCGGTTAAAGCCGCTGCTGCGAGCGCGGCGAAAAAACCAGCCAGCAAAGCAGTGGCTGCCAAGGCACCTGCAAAAGCTGCGGCCAAGCCTGCGACCAAAGCACCGGCGAAACCGGCTGCCAAACCCGTAGTGAAAAAGGCTGCTGCCAGCGCCGCCAAACCAGCCGCTAAACCTGCTGTGAAGCCGGCCGCAAAACCCGCCGCAAAACCCGCTGCTAAAACGGCTGCTGCGAAACCAGCCGCCAAGCCAGCCGCGGCAAAACCTGCAGCCAA
>NZ_JAGGOG010000004.1:359110-394387 GCF_018614655.1 Pseudomonas fluorescens
TGCGAAACCAGCCGCCAAGCCAACCGCGGCAAAACCTGCAGCCAAGCCGGTCGCTAAACCAGCCGCTAAGCCTGCTGCTGTAAAACCAGCCGCCAAGCCAGCTGCCGCAAAACCAGCGGCCAAGCCCGTTGCCAAAGCACCCGCTGCAAAACCTGTGACACCCGCTGCCAAGCCGGCTACCCCGGCAGCACCTGCGGTCAGCACTGCAGCGCCAACCGCGTCGGTCAGCAGCACCCCTGCATCGACAGCAAGCACCACCCCAACCAGCGCTTCCTAAGTGCCGGTGACTGCGACGCGCAGTTGATGCAGCGCGTTGCGGTCAAGGTTGGCGGCTTCGGCCGCCAGTCCTTCAAGCCACGTACCCTGATACGTTGCTTCACCCGTCGGCCATTCCAGTGCCCGGGTTTCCAGGCGTGATAACAGCTGCCGTTCGGCTTCCAGCTCCAGGGTTTTGACCCGCTCCCGTAATGCCCCCAACTCGGTGTCCTGCTGCGCCATGGCCCGCCATTGCTTGCGCACTTGCCGCAGCGGCTCGACCACCTCGGCCTGCCAGGGTTCTGCAATCTGCCGCAGTGCCAGCAGGCGAGTCGGTTCAAGCGCCACGCCTCGCTGCTCCAGCCATAAACCGCAGAGCAACAGGCACACATCGGCGCCCTGCTCCTGCAAGCGCAGGCAAGCGTTCTCCACACCCGGACGGGCATAAGTCGAGAGGGCAAAGCTCCACAGGTCAGCGCACATATTCCTACCCAAGCCAGCGGTCAACGAAGCTGGTAGACTCCGCCGCCATTATGATCCGACTTCAAAGCCTAACATTACAGCGTGGCCCGCAACGTCTTCTTGAAGACGCCGAGCTGACCCTGCACGCCGGTCACAAAGCCGGCCTGATCGGTGCCAACGGCGCCGGCAAATCCACGTTGTTCGCCTTGCTGCTGGGTGAGCTGACCCCCGACTCCGGGGACTGCTTGATGCCGGCCGACTGGCGAATCGCTCATATGCGCCAGGAGATCGACACCCTGGACCGCATTGCGATCGACTACGTGCTCGATGGCGACCTGCGTCTGCGTCAGGTCCAACACGACCTGGCCGAGGCCGAGAAAGCCCAGGACGGTGCCGCTCAGGCCCGCCTGCATTCGGAGCTCGACAGCGCTGATGGCTACACTGCCGATGCCCGTGCCCGCAAAATGCTGGCTGGCCTGGGGTTCACCAACGAGCAGATGGACCGCCCGGTCGCCGACTTCTCCGGTGGCTGGCGCATGCGCCTGAACCTGGCCCAGGCACTGATGTGCCCTTCGGACCTGTTGCTGCTCGATGAACCGACCAACCACTTGGACCTCGATGCGATCCTGTGGCTGGAAGAGTTCCTGAAAAGCTACCCGGGCACTTTGCTGCTGATTTCCCACGACCGGGACTTCCTCGACGCCGTGGTCGATAACATCGCCCACGTCGAACAGAAAAAAATCATGCTCTATCGCGGCGGCTACAGTGCCTTCGAGCGCGCTCGCGCCGAACGTCTGGCCCAGCAGCAGCAAGCCTACGAGAAGCAGCAGGCGCAACGCGCGCACATGGAAAGCTACATCGCCCGGTTCAAGGCCCAGGCCACCAAGGCCCGACAGGCCCAGAGCCGGATCAAGGCCCTGGAACGCATGGAAGAGCTGTCGGCGGCCCACGTCGATTCGCCGTTCGACTTTGTGTTCCGCGAGTCGGTGAAGATCTCAAGTCCGTTGCTCGATCTGTCCGACGCCCGTCTGGGCTATGGCGACAAGACCATCCTGGAGAAGGTCAAGTTGCAGCTCACACCGGGCGCGCGGATCGGTTTGCTTGGCCCCAACGGCGCCGGTAAATCGACCCTGATCAAAAACCTCTCGGGCGAGTTGCAACCCCTGGCCGGTCGTCTGGTACGTGGTGAGAACCTGGTAGTGGGCTACTTCGCCCAGCATCAGTTGGACTCCCTCGATTCCAAGGCCAGCCCGCTGCTGCACTTGCAACGGCTGGCACCTACCGAGCGCGAACAGACCTTGCGCGACTTCCTTGGCGGTTTCGACTTCCGTGGCGCGCGCATCGACGAGCCGGTGCTGAATTTCTCCGGTGGTGAAAAGGCCCGCCTGGCCCTGGCGTTGATCGCCTGGGATCGGCCGAACCTGTTGCTGCTCGACGAACCGACCAACCACCTGGACCTGGAAATGCGCCTGGCACTGACCATGGCCCTGCAGGAATTCAGCGGTGCGGTGTTGGTGGTGTCCCACGATCGACACTTGCTCAAGAGCACCACCGATAACTTCCTGCTGGTAGCTGACGGCAAGGTCGAGGAATTCGACGGTGACCTGGAAGACTACGCTCGCTGGCTGTCGGACTATCGTCTGCGCAACGCGCCGGTCAGCAACACCCCGGTCAACCCGGACAAGACCGACAAGAAAGCCCAGCGCCAGGCCGCCGCTGCATTGCGCCAGCAACTGGCACCCCACAAGCGCGAAGCTGACAAGCTGGAAGCCGAGCTGGGCAAGCTCCACGAAAAGCTGGCGAAGATCGAAACCAGCCTGGGCGACAGTGCGGTGTACGAACCGGCGCGCAAGGACGAACTGCGGGACTTGCTGGCCGAACAGGCTAAGCTCAAGGTCCGCGAGGCACAACTGGAGGAAACCTGGATGGAAGCCCTGGAGTTGCTGGAATCCTTGCAAGCGGAGCTGGAGGCGTTGTCCTGATGGAAGCGCTGCAACTGCCGCTACCGGCTCAATGGATCGAACCCATATGGGTTGGCGTACAAATCCTGCTGATCCTGCTGGCGGGCTACTTCACCCAGCGTTTCGTTGCCAAATGCCTGAAGCGCCTGGGGGAGCGTTACCCGTTCCCGCCACAGTTGCTGATGCCGCTGCGTGGTGGTCTGCGCTGGCTGATCATGGGCAGTGCGCTGATCGTTGTGCTGGAGCGCCTGGGGGTTTCCGCCACGGTGTTATGGACGGCGCTGTCAGGGTTTGTCGCGGTGGCGGCGGTGGCGTTCTTTGCCATGTGGTCGGTGCTGTCGAACCTGCTCTGCGCGATTCTGATTTTCACCGTCGGGCCGTTTCGTCTTGGTGATGTGGTCGAGCTGGTGGACACCGTCGACAAGCCTGGCGTCAAAGGTCGTGTAGTGGCGATCAACCTGTTGTACACCACGCTGATTGAAGTGGAAGAGGCAGGGACTGGCAGCGTGATGGTGCAAGTGCCCAACAGCTTGTTCTTCCAGCGCTCGGTGCGACGTTGGCGGGGCAGTGATGTGTTGCCTGTCGGCTCGGGCGAGCAGTAGCGGTCACATCCTGTAAAAATCTATAGCCATGCCTCGGTCGGCGGAGTTAGCTTAAGGCACAACAGCGAATTCTTCTGCGAGGTGTGCAATGGCACTCGATACATGGCTGGCGTTTTTCCTGGCCAGTTGGATCATCAGTCTCTCTCCTGGCGCCGGTGCCATCGCCTCGATGTCCAGCGGTTTGCAATACGGTTTCCTGCGTGGTTACTGGAATGCCTTGGGCCTGCAATTGGGCCTGGCGCTGCAAATTGTCGTGGTCGCCGGTGGCCTGGGCGCGATCCTTGCGGCGTCTTCCACCGCTTTCTATGCGATCAAATGGTTCGGTGTGGCTTACCTGGTTTACCTGGCCATCAAGCAATGGCGTGCGCTGCCTGTTGATCTGACTGATAACGCGGCGGTCCGCCCCATCGGCAAACCCTTGGCGATGGTCTTTCGCGGCTTCCTCGTCAACGCCAGCAACCCCAAGGCGTTGGTGTTCATGCTGGCGGTGCTGCCACAGTTCGTGAACCCTCAGGCGCCGCTATTGATCCAGTACGTGATCCTGGGTGCGACGATGATCTGCGTGGACATGATCGTCATGGCCGGCTACACAGGCCTGGCGTCGAAAGTGTTGCGGCTATTGCGTACACCCAAGCAGCAGAAGCGCCTGAACCGTACGTTTGCCGGGTTGTTTGTGGGCGCGGCGGGCTTCCTGGCTAGTTTGCATCGCGCAACGGCTTGATTTTGGCCTAACTGAAGAAACCGGATCAAAATGTGGGAGCGGGCTTGCTCGCGAAAGCGGAGTGTCAGTCAACAGCTTCATCGACTGATCCACCGCTTTCGCGAGCAAGCCCGCTCCCACATTTGTTTTGTGTTGCCTGTACTTTTGGTGATCACGCCTTGAGTCAAACCCATTAACGTTTGACAATGTGTTACTTCGTATTTCCATTTGAGATTCATTCATGACTGGCCCCTCCCGTTTCCTCGCTTGGTTGCTGTTGCCGGCATTGATGTCGTGCAGCTTCAATCTGCTGGCAGCCACCGCCGAAGGCGCACCCCAAGCGCTGCATTTACTGGATTACATCGGCGCCGACTACCCGCCGACGGTGGAAGCGGGCAAGGTCATTGATGATTCCGAATTCCGTGAGCAGGTAGAGTTTCTCGGGGTTTTGCAGGGGCTGGTAGCTGATTTGCCGGAGAAGCCCGAGCGTGCTGAGTTGGTGAAAGGCGTCGATGAACTGCTGGCTGCCGTAAAGGCCCACGAGGACGGCGCGGCAGTGGCTCACCAGGCCCGACAACTAGGTGCCAAGTTGGCAGTGGCTTATGAAGTCAGTCAGGCCCCGGCGATTACCCCGGACCCAACGCGTGGTGCGCCGCTGTACGCCCAGCACTGTTCGGTTTGCCACGGTGGCGCCGGCGCCGGCGATGGTCCGGCAGGCGTTGGCCTGACGCCGCCGCCGGCCAACCTGCGGGACGCTGCTCGCCTTGACCGCTTGAGCCTCTACGCGATCTACAACACCCTTGGGCTGGGCGTCGAGGGCACCGACATGCCGTCCTTCGCTGATCAACTGGACGATCGCCAGCGTTGGGACCTCGCCACCTATATCGCAGGCTTCACCGCCAACCCGGCTGCGGCAAAAAGCGAAAAGTCCTTCAACCTGGCCGATCTGGCGCGTCAAACGCCCAACGAAGTGCTGGCCGCTGAAGGCCCCGATGCCACCGCAACCTTCCGCGCACAACGGGCACAGCCGCCGCAGGTCAAGCGCGGCCCGGCGCAGTTGCTCGACTACACCGCGACGACCCTGGACAAAAGCCTCGCCGCGTTTCGCAACGGTGATCACGAACAGGCCTACGACCTGTCGGTAGCGGCTTATCTGGAAGGCTTCGAGCTGGTTGAAAGCTCCCTGGACAACGTCGATGCCAACGTGCGCAAAGACACCGAAAAGGCCCTGATGGCTTACCGGCAGTCGCTGCAGGATGGTTTGCCGATTGAGCAGGTGGAGCAACGCCTGGATGTGGCCAAGGGCAAGCTCAAGGAATCCGCTGGTCTATTGGGCAGCGATGGCCTGAGCTGGTCCTTGAGTTATATCTCCGGCTTGCTGATTTTGTTGCGCGAAGGCCTGGAAGCGATTCTGGTACTGGCGGCGATCCTCGCCTTCCTGCGTAACACCGGCCAGCAATCGGCGGTGCGCAGCGTTAACGTCGGTTGGGGCCTGGCGCTGTTGGCCGGTCTTGGGACCTGGGCCCTGGCCGCCTACGTGATTGACGTCAGCGGAGCCCAACGCGAATTGCTGGAAGGCTGCACGGCGCTGTTTGCCAGCGTCATGGTGCTGTGGCTCGGCGTGTGGATGCATGACCGACGCCATGCGGCGGCTTGGCAGGACTACATCAAGAGCAGCCTGGTGGGCGGCGGTGGACGTTTTGGTTTTGCGATGCTGGCGTTCTTCTCGGTTTATCGCGAGTTGTTTGAAGTGATCCTGTTTTACGAGACCCTGTGGCTGCAGGCCGGCCCTGCCGGGCACAACGCGGTCCTGGCGGGCGGCGCCACGGCGCTGGTGCTGCTGGTGGGCCTGGCTTGGGTGATCCTGCGGGGTTCGGCGAAGTTGCCGCTGGCACTGTTCTTCGGCATCAACGCGGCGCTGCTGTGCGCACTGTCGGTGGTGTTCGCCGGGCATGGCGTCAAGGCGTTGCAGGAAGCCGGCATCTTCGGCACCCGGCCAGTGGCGTTCTTCGACTTCGATTGGTTGGGCATCCACGCCGATGCCTATTCGCTGAGTGCCCAGGCCGTGGCGATTCTGGCAATCGTGGTGCTGTATGGTCGCAGTCGACTGGCTGAAAAACGCCGGGTGACGGCATAACCATGCGCGTCTGGATCGATGCCGACGCCTGCCCACGGGCGGCCAAGGATCAGGTGGTGAAGTTCGCCCTCAAGCGCCAGTTCGAGGTGGTGCTGGTGGCGGGGCAGAGCCAGATCAAGCCGAGTTTTTCGTGCGTGAAGCTGATCGTGGTGCCCAGCGGTCCGGACGCCGCTGATGATTACCTCGTCGAGCACGCCGTGCCCGGCGAGTTGGTGATTTGCAGCGACGTGCCGCTGGCCGACCGCCTGGTGAAGAACGGCGTGACAGCCCTGGACCCTCGCGGCAAGGAGTTCAGCCCGCAAAACATGAGTGAACGGTTGGCGGTGCGTAACCTGTTCACTGATCTGCGAGAGCAGGGCCAGATGGGTGGCGGCCCGCCGCCCCATGGGGAAAAGGAAAAGCAGGCGTTTGCCAACTCACTCGACCGTATCCTTACCCGGTTGATGCGTCAGGCCTGACCCTGTGGCGAGGGAGCTTGCTCCCTCGCCACAGTCAGTCGTTCTCGTGGGTCAACTCCAGTACCCGATCCACCAGCTTGTTGATCCCCGAGGCGACTTCGCTGATGTTTTTGCCCAGCATATAGGCCGGAGTGCTCACCAGTTTGCGAGCCTTGTCTTCGACAATCTCGTCCACGGTGCATTCCCGGTGGGTTGCGCCCATCTTGTCCATGGCCGCTGCCGTGTCGGCGTCATTACCAATGGTGCAGGTCACGCCTGGGCCGTAGATCTTTGCCGCCAGCGCCGGGGAGATGCAGATCAGTCCTACGGGCTTTCCCGCTTCGGCAAAGGCTTCCGCCAGTTCCAGCACCTGCGGGTTGACGCTGCACCCGGCGCCTTCGACGGCAAAGTTCGACAGGTTTTTTGCCGCACCGAAGCCACCGGGCACGATCAGCGCGTCGAAGTCTTCGGCATTGGCCTCACGAAGGTCCTTCACCTCACCCCGAGCGATGCGCGCCGATTCCACCAGCACGTTGCGTGACTCGGGCATTTCTTCGCCGGTCAGGTGATTGATCACATGCAACTGCGCAATATTGGGTGCAAAGCACTGCACCTGAGCGCCACGCTGGTCCAGGCGCAGCAGGGTGATCACACTTTCATGGATTTCTGCGCCGTCATACACGCCACAGCCGGAAAGGATCACTGCAATTTTTTTGCTCATGGGCATTTCTCCTGATTCATGGCGTTAAATGTCTACTTATTTGTCACTCATTGCCAATGGGATATCCAGCCACTGCACCTAATCTTGATGTAACAATAATTAACCGGACTTGCCCATGGACTTCGTCCCTTACGCGGTACCGTTTTTCATTGCCTTGATCGTGGTCGAGCTGCTGGCCGACCGTTGGCGCGGTGAGCGCAACTACCGGGTGGCAGACGCCATCAACAGCCTCAGCACTGGCGTGCTCTCCACCACCACGGGGTTGCTGACCAAAGGCGTCGGGCTATTGACCTATGCCTTCGCTCTCAAGCACCTGGCTTTCATCGAATTGTCGGCCCAGAGTGTCTGGACTTGGGTGTTCGCCTTTGTCTTCTACGACTTCTGCTACTACTGGCTGCATCGCTGCGGTCATGAACGCAACATCCTCTGGGCCGCCCATTCTGTGCATCACCAGAGTGAGGACTACAACCTCACCACCGCCTTGCGCCAGACCAGCACCGGGTTTCTCCTAAGCTGGATCTTCTACCTGCCGTTGGCGGTGCTCGGCGTGCCGCTGGTGATGTTTATCAGCGTTGCATCCCTCAACCTGTTGTATCAATTTTGGGTCCATACCCGCCATGTGCCCAAGCTGGGCTGGTTTGAGTGGTTCTTCGTCACACCCTCCAATCATCGGGCCCACCATGCACAGAACGCTCTCTACATGGATCGCAACTACGGCGGGGTGTTCATTATTTGGGACCGGCTGTTTGGTTCCTTCCAGGAAGAAGACGAAAATGAGCCGGTAATCTTTGGCGTGACCACGCCGCTGGCCAGTTGGAACCCGCTGTGGGCCAACCTGCAGTTTTATGCACAGTTGTGGAGTGATGCCCGACGCACTGAGCGTTGGTGGGATAAGTTGCGTATCTGGTTCATGCGCACCGGCTGGCGCCCGGCGGATGTGGCGGCGAAGTACCCGCTGGCCAAGCCCGACCTGAGCCAGTTCCGCAAATTCGAGGTACCGCTGGACGCTCGCCAGCAAATTTACATCGCCCTGCAATTCGCCGCTTATGTGAGTTTTGGCAGCTATTTGATGAATGTTGGCGAAGGGCTGTCGACCGCTGCCCTGGTGCTGGGCTGGAGTGCGATGGCGCTGGGGCTATTTACCCTGGGAGTGGCGCTGGAGAATCGCCCATGGGCGTTGAAGGCCGAATGGTTGCGCCTGGTGCTGAATGTGCCGCTGGTGTGGCTGGCGCCGCTGGTCGGTTTGTGGCCGGCCAGCCCGTTGGGCTGGGTGGGTCTGCTCAGCTACAGCCTGCTCAGTTTCATCGGCCTCTACTGTTGCAGGGACCGGCTTACTCGATTGGCGTAGTAGGCTTTTCCTTTTGCTCGGCCAGCTGTTGTTCAGCCAGCCTAGCCTTTGCATCGGCACAGGCCTGGCGCGTCAAGCGGGCATTCTTGATGCGACGACGCAGCCACAAGCCCAAACCCAGCACCAGCAGGGCGCCGAGCACCCATAGCTCGTACTTCTTGACGCTGCCCAACATGCCTTCGAGTACCGCGCCGAAATGGTAGGCCGCCGCTCCCAACGCGGCGGCCCACACGGCTGCGCCGATACCATTGAGCAGCAGATAGCGTCCTGGCGGATAGCCCGACAGGCCAATGGCTACCGGCATCACCGTGCGTAAACCGTAGACAAAACGGAAGCTCAGTACCCAGATATCCGGGTGCTTGCGGATATGTTCCAGGGCGCGATCGCCCATCAATTGCCAGCGCGGTTTGCGGGCCAGCAGCTTGCGGCCATGCTTGCGCCCCAGGAAGTACCACAACTGGTCGCCGGCGTAGCTACCGAAAAAGGCAACGACCACCACCAGATTGATATCCATGTATCCGCGGAACGCCAAGAAGCCTGCGAGGACCAAAATGGTTTCGCCTTCGAAGAACGTGCCTAGGAAGAGGGCAAAGTAGCCAAAGTCATGCAGAAATTGTTGGAGCATTGTCTGGGTGCTGGCGAAATGAACGCGCAGCCTACGCCTTCGTGAACATTCATGAAAGTATCGAGATGTGTCACGAAGTGAACAATTCCTACAAAAACTAGGAAGGTGACTACAGGTTGCATGGATAAGCACAACTGTAATTCCTTCGTCATAATGGGCGCTTATAACTGTCACGCTCGCCCGTCAAGCCGGGCTCAGGAGTCTGCCGTGAGCTTTACCCCCTCCAATCGCCTGTTTCCCGCCACCCGCCTGCGTCGCAATCGACGTGATGATTTTTCTCGCCGCCTGGTTCGTGAAAACGTCCTGACGGTAGATGATCTGATCTTGCCGGTTTTTGTGCTGGACGGTGAAAATCGTCGGGAAGCGGTGGCCTCGATGCCGGGTGTGGAGCGCTTGACCATTGATCTGCTGCTGATCGAGGCGGCGAACTGGGTTGAGTTGGGAATTCCAGCCCTGGCACTGTTTCCGGTCACGCCTTCTGAGCTTAAATCCCTGGACGCCGCCGAAGCCTGGAACCCGGAGGGTATCGCCCAGCGCGCCACCCGTGCCTTGCGCGAGCGGTTTCCGGAACTGGGGGTGATCACTGACGTGGCGCTGGACCCGTTCACCACCCACGGGCAGGATGGCATTCTCGACGAAGAAGGCTATGTTCAGAATGACATCACTGTGGATGCGCTGGTCAAGCAAGCCTTGTCCCACGCCGCCGCAGGCGCCCAGGTGGTTGCACCGTCGGACATGATGGACGGTCGCATCCAGGCGATCCGCGAGGCTCTGGAACTGGCTGACCACGTCAACGTGCGAATCATGGCCTATTCGGCCAAGTACGCCAGCGCCTATTACGGGCCGTTCCGCGATGCGGTGGGTTCGGCGCTGAACCTGGGCAAGGCTAATAAAGCCTCGTACCAGATGGACCCGGCCAACAGCCATGAAGCCCTGCACGAAGTGGCGGCGGACCTGGCCGAAGGCGCCGACATGGTGATGGTCAAGCCTGGGATGCCGTACCTGGACATCCTTTATCGGGTCAAAGAGGAATTCAAGGTACCGACCTTTGTCTATCAGGTAAGCGGTGAATACGCCATGCACATGGCCGCGATCCAGAATGGTTGGTTGAGCGAAGGGGTGATCCTCGAATCCCTGACTGCCTTTAAACGTGCGGGGGCTGATGGCATCCTGACTTACTTTGCCGCCCGCGCCGCCCAATTGCTTAGAGAGCAACAATAGCCCTCACAGGAACACTCGATGAATACCGAAGGACTCTCAGAAGTTGCAGTAAAAGACGCTCACCCGGTGGTCGAACAAGTCACCGAGACGCCGCCGGAGCTGGAGCCCGCACCGCCTGCCGTCGTGGCGGAGGTGCACGCCGTGGCACCGGCGATCGCGATTCCAAACCTGGATGACAGCAGTCTGTACATCCATCGTGAGCTGTCACAACTGCAATTCAACATCCGCGTGCTGGAACAGGCGCTGGATGAGTCCTACCCGCTGCTGGAGCGGCTGAAGTTCCTGCTGATCTTCTCCAGCAACCTGGACGAGTTCTTCGAGATTCGTGTTGCTGGCCTCAAGAAACAGATCACCTTCGCCCGTGAGCAAGCGGGTGCCGATGGCTTGCAACCCCATCAGGCCCTGGCACGCATCAGCGAACTGGTTCATGGTCATGTCGATCGCCAATACGCGATCCTTAACGACATTTTGTTGCCGGAGCTGGAAAAACATCAGGTCCGCTTCATCCGTCGCCGTAACTGGACCACCAAAATCAAAACGTGGGTTCGTCGTTACTTCCGTGACGAAATTTCGCCGATCATCACCCCCATCGGCCTGGACCCGACGCACCCGTTCCCGCTGCTGGTGAACAAGAGTTTGAACTTCATCGTCGAGCTGGAAGGTATCGACGCCTTCGGTCGTGATTCGGGCCTGGCGATCATTCCGGCGCCGCGCCTGCTGCCACGGATCATCAAGGTACCGGAAGAGGTGGGGGGCGCTGGCGATAACTATGTATTCCTCTCGTCGATGATCCACGCCCACGCCGATGACCTGTTCCAGGGCATGAAGGTCAAGGGCTGCTATCAGTTCCGCCTGACCCGTAACGCCGACCTGGCGCTGGACTCCGAAGACGTCGAAGACTTGGCCCGCGCCCTGCGCGGCGAGCTGTTCTCCCGGCGCTACGGCGATGCAGTGCGCCTGGAAGTGGCGGATACCTGCCCGAAACACCTGTCGGACTACCTGCTCAAGCAGTTCAACCTGGGCGAGACCGAGCTGTATCAAGTCAACGGTCCGGTGAACCTGACGCGCCTGTTCAGCATCACCGGCCTGGACAGCCATCCGGAGCTGCAATACACGCCATTCACCCCGCAGATCCCGAAACTGCTGCAAAACAGCGAGAACATTTTCAGCGTGGTCAGCAAGCAGGATATTTTGCTGTTGCACCCGTTCGAGTCGTTCACCCCGGTGGTCGACCTGCTGCGCCAGGCCGCCAAGGACCCGCATGTCCTGGCCGTGCGCCAGACCCTGTACCGCAGCGGTGCCAACTCGGAAATCGTCGATGCTTTAGTGGATGCGGCGCGTAACGGCAAGGAAGTGACCGCCGTCATCGAATTGCGTGCGCGCTTCGACGAAGAGTCCAACCTGCAACTGGCCAGTCGCCTGCAAGCAGCCGGCGCGGTGGTGATCTACGGCGTGGTTGGGTTCAAGACCCACGCCAAGATGATGCTGATCCTGCGCCGTGAAGCCGGTGAGATTGTGCGTTACGCCCACTTGGGCACCGGTAACTACCACGCCGGCAACGCCAAGCTTTACACCGACTACAGCCTGCTGACCTCCGACGACGCGTTGTGCGAAGACGTCGGCAAACTGTTCAGCCAGTTGATCGGCATGGGCAAGACCTTGCGCATGAAGAAGCTGCTGCATGCGCCGTTCACCCTGAAGAAGGGCATGCTCGACATGATTGCCCGGGAAACTCAGTTCGCTCTCGAAGGCAAGCCGGCGCACATCATCGCCAAGTTCAACTCGCTGACTGACCCGAAGATCATCCGTGCGCTGTACAAGGCCAGCCAGTCCGGGGTGCGTATCGATCTGGTAGTACGTGGCATGTGCTGCCTGCGTCCGGGGATTGCCGGCGTTTCGCACAACATCCATGTGCGTTCGATCATCGGCCGCTTCCTGGAACACACACGGGTGTTCTACTTCCTCAATGGTGGTGAAGAGCAGATGTTCCTCTCCAGTGCCGACTGGATGGAGCGCAACCTCGACAAGCGTGTGGAGACTTGCTTCCCGGTGGAAGGCAAGAAGTTGATCATGCGGGTCAAGAAGGAGTTGGAGAGTTATCTCACCGATAACACTCACAGCTGGAGCCTGCAGTCGGACGGCCGCTACGTGCGCAACACGCCGACCGGCAACCAGAACCCGCGCAGCGCCCAGGCGACGTTGTTGGAGCGGTTGGGTAGCCCGATTCTGACGGTGAACTAAGCAAGGTATACGCGGGGCCGTGTGGGAGCGGGCTTGCTCGCGAAAGCGGAGTGTCAGTCAACAGACTCATCGACTGATCCACCGCTTTCGCGAGCAAGCCCGCTCCCACATTGTTTTGTGGCGTCTATAGACCGTATCAGCGCACGTTCAGGCTGAATCCAACCCGCGTCAGCCACTCGGCTTCCTGGGCGAAATCCGCCTGGGTCAGTTGGTTTTCATCCAGCCAGTTTTTCGGAAACACCACGTCCAGGCTGTGACCATGAGCGCGCAGGGTCACCTGGGGCATTTCCTGGGTGCCACGAATGTGGTGGAACAGGATCGCGAAGCGCAGCAGCGCACACAGGCGGATCAGCTTGATGCCGTCGTTGCCGAACTCGGCGAATTTATCCTTGGGGATATTGCGCCGGTGACCACGCACCAGCAGCGCGAGCATTTGCTGGTCTTCCCGGGAAAATCCGGCCAGGTCCGAGTGCTCGATCAGGTAGGCGCCATGTTTGTGGTAGTGGTAGTGGGCGATGTCCAGGCCCACTTCATGGACCTTGGCCGCCCAGCCCAGCAGCTCGCGCCAGACGCCGTCTTCCAGGTCCCAGTCCTCGGCGACTTGATCAAAGGCATGCAGCGCCTTGCGCTCGACCCGTGCCGCCTGTTCCAGGTCGACGTGGTAGCGCTCCATCAACGAACTGAGGGTGCGCTCACGGACGTCTTCGTGATGATGGCGGCCCAGCAGGTCATAGAGCACGCCTTCGCGCAGGGCGCCGTCGCAGTGGTCCATGCGTTGCAGCTCGAGGGCGTCGAAAATCGCTTCGAGAATCGCCAGTCCGGCGGGGAAGATTGCCCGGCGATCCGGTTTGATGCCGTCGAAGTCGATTTTCTCGGCGTCCCCCAGTTTGAACAGTTTGCGCTTGAGCCAGGCCAGACCTTCGGCGTTGACCTCGCCGGTACCGTGGCCGCCAGCCTTGAGTGCCAGGCCGATGGCGCGGATAGTGCCGGACGAGCCAATGGCTTCATCCCAGGTCAGGCGGTGCAGGGCGTGTTCGATGCTCATGATTTCCAGCCGCGCCGCAGTATATGCCTGGGCGTAGCGGGCCGGAGTGATCTTGCCGTCCTTGAAATAGCGCTGGGTATAGCTGACGCAACCCATCTGCAGGCTTTCACGCAGCAGTGGCTCGAAACGCTGGCCGATGATGAACTCGGTACTGCCGCCGCCGATGTCCGCCACCAGGCGCTTGCCCGGGGTGTCGGCCAGGGTGTGGGAGACGCCGAGGTAGATCAGGCGTGCTTCTTCCCGGCCGGAGATGACTTCGACCGGGTGCCCGAGGATTTCTTCGGCGCGGCGGATGAACTCGCCGCGGTTGCGGGCTTCACGCAGGGCGTTAGTGCCGACAATGCGTACGGCGCCCAGGGGCATGCCATTGATCAGTTGGGCGAAGCGCTTGAGGCAATCGAGTCCGCGCTGCATGGATTCTTCATTGAGCTGGCGCTCGTCGTCGATCCCGGCAGCCAATTGTACTTTCTCGCCGAGCCGCTCAAGGATGCGGATCTCGCCGTTCTGGGCCTTGGCCACGACCATGTGAAAACTGTTGGAGCCCAGGTCGATGGCGGCGATCAGGGACAGATTCTTGGCTTGGGATTGCGGCATGGGTAAGGGATCTCGGTCGATAACCTTGCCATCGTGCCACGATCAACCGCTGACGCCAACGCGTAGTGCTTGGGTAATTTTTCTATCGTTGTCTGTGAACAAGTTCTGAGGGGAATGTAGGCGAACTCCTCAAACGACTGGCGATTAGGTCGTAGAACGTTGAGTGAATTCAAAAATCGTTAGCGCTCATCGCTCTTCATGATTTTGCCTACGCTGAATGTTCAATTGTTTTAGCCAGTTTATTGTTGGGTACTACTACTTGTTCTGGTTAAGTGGGCTGTTATTGTTTACAGGTCCCACAGCGGTCGAAGTGTTGTCTTATTCTTTTTAAGTGTGCTGAAGGGCGAGACTGTCATCCGGCAATCATGCCGTGGTGTTATTTATTTAGGGTTTTGTATTTCAAGGATGGTCAGTTATCGGGCGAGGAATAGTCTGACTCATAATAAAAAACGCCTGAAGTCTTCTAATGACAGGTGAACATGAAAAAAATATTTGGTTTGACTATGGGTGTTATTTGCCTGGCAGCAAGTCTCGGCGCTCAAGCAACGACCGTTGCGCAGTTGGTGGTCAGGGGCACGATCACACCGGCCGCCTGTAACCTGAGCCTGGCGAGTGGTGGGATCATTGACTACGGCGTGATCCGTTCCGGGGAACTGTCCCAAACGACCTTCAACCCCCGTGAAGAGAGGACGACCTCTCTGATTGTCAACTGTGGGGCGACACCCGCAAAGTTCGGCCTGGCCCTGACTGACCTGCAGGCGGGCAGCAAGGTACCCGGAATATTGGGTACCGGCTTTACCGAGGCCCAGAACTATGGCCTGGGTGCTGTGGGCACCCGCCGTACTGGCGGTTACTCGGTCACCCTCAAGGACCTGAGGTCGTCGGGGGTCGTGCTGAACCCGATCATGCGCGTCAGCAACGGTACCTGGCAGAACAGTGATGGCAAAGTCGCCCAAACACCTAGCCAGTATTCATGGCGCAACGGAGTGACCGTTACTCCCGCTTCGATCGCTCAACTGACGGGTGTTATTGCAGTAAAAGCAGTGATCAACAGGGCACAAGATTTGGATCTCACCCGGGATATCACTTTGGATGGGCGCGCCACTTTAGTATTAAGTTACATATAACTACCTGAAAAACAGCCGATATTGATACGGGAGTCGTCAAGGGACTTCTGTTTCTTATCGGCTGGCCTCGTGCGCGTATTTATTTTTCTAATTGTTTGCTCTGAATGTTGCGGGGAAAGCCAGGTGAGTAGTCGCTCAAGAATAAGTATGGTGTTGTTGGGATGTGCAAGTTTGTATTTTTATTTGTCCGCTATGGCCGTGGCAGATGGTATGCAGCCTGAAACAACCGTTGTTGTTCTTTATGAAGAGGACGCAGAGGCAACAATCACGATCAGGAATACAGACGCGGGCCCGGCATTGCTTCACTCGGTGGTCGAGAATGTACCCGAGGACCTGGAGCCTTTATTGATCGTCACGCCGCCCATTACTCGGGTAGAGGGGGGCGATACACAGCTTGTCCGTTTTATCAGTACCTCGAAGGTGCCACTCAAGACCCAGCGGTTGAAGCGCGTTTCGTTCGAAGGCATTCCCCAGGCGCGTGTTCCGGGCGGGGCGACCATCGGCATTACCCTTCGGCAAAACTTGCCGCTGATTCTGCATCCCCAAGGTTTACCGAGGCACCAGGCGCCTTGGGAGTTGCTGACGTGGAAACGCGATGGTGAGCGCCTGACCGTTCACAACGATAGCGCTTACGTCGTGCGTCTGGGGCTGGAGGTGCAACTGCTTCCGCAAAAACACCTGGCCACATTGCCGCGCACCTACATTTTGCCTGGCGAAGTCCTGACGGCAACCGTTGACGGGCCTTTGAAAGATTTGGCTTCGGTGGAGATTCAACCGGCCACGGTCTATGGGTTTTCGGTAGACAGCTACCGTGCTCCCGTCATTGCCGATGCGCGTTGATCGGCTCATGAAAAAAATCAGGAAGGCGGACTGTACCCACCAGGTTCCAAGCGCAGGCACTTCGGTCTTCAGGCCTTGCCACTCAAAGATTTTCATGGGGCTTGCGACACTGTGGGGGTTGCCGGGCTATGTCTCTGCCATTGAGCTAGGAGAGGGCTTTGACCTTGCTGCGTTAACTTCTCACGGGATTGACCCGCAGGTTTCCGAATACTTTCGTAGCGCGGCGCGTTTTCGTGAGGGCGTCCATGTGGTGGGGCTGCGGGTCAATGGGAATCCGTTGGGACTGGTAGAGGCCCGTTTCGACTATCAGGGACAGCTGTGTTTCACCCCTGGATTGCTGGGCAAGGCCGGCCTGTTGAAGCCGTCCGGAATCATTCGTGAGGGCATGACACCTGACCAGGCCTGCCACGACTTCCTCGGTGAGTTCCCCGCGACGATGGTGAGGCTGCGTCCGAGCAGCGATGAGGTCACGCTGGTGGTGCCCACCCAGTCGTTACGTGAGCCCGAATGGGCGGCCGGCAGTTTTTCCCGGGGTGGGGCGGCGGCGCTGTTCAATTACGACGTGCTGAGTTTTGATACTCGGTCCAGTGGTGATTCCAGCCGCTTTATGTCGGCTTACACCGAAGCGGGCTTCAACCTTGGCAGCTGGATTGTTCGCAGTCGCCAGTTCTATGTTTCCGACAATGGCAAGACCCGTACCGAGCATGTGCATGCCTTTGCCCAGCGTGATATCGCCGCGCTGCAGTCGACTTTTCAGGTAGGCCAGATATCGAGCAATAACCCGGTGTTCGGCGGGTTGCAGTTATCCGGATTCCAGTTTTCCCCCGACGGCCAGTTACGCACGCCTGCGGGTAGCAACGAGGTGGTAGTCGAGGGGCTGGCTCAAAGCCAATCACGTATTGAGGTGCGTCAGGCTGGAGCACTGATCTACAGCACCTTGGTGCCGGAAGGTCCATTCAGGCTGACAGGGTTGCCGTTGCTCAATGGCACGAGCGACCTTGAAGTGAGCGTCATTGACGTTCGTGGCGCAAGGCGCAGTTTTGTTGTGCCCGCCGCCTCCTTTCGCGGGGCGGCTCCGGTAACGCCTGGTTATTACGTGTCGCTGGGCAAGGTGCGCGAGTCATCGGTCGACGAACACGAGCAACCGGTAGTGGCCATGGCCAGTGGGACTTGGGGGCTGGGGAGGGCGTCGTCCCTGGGGTTCGGCCTGTTGAGTACCGATGAATATCAGGCGGCGGGCGGTACCCTGAGCAGCGTTTTTTTCCAGCGAGTTGCCGTCGGAGTGCGTCATAACTTGTCCCGCGATGGCTGGGACGCGGTGTCCGGGGCGCGCAGTACGCTGTCCCTGAGCAGTCCGCTGTTTGCCGACATTGACATGAACCTGAGCGCAACCTCCCAGACCCGTGGTTATCGCGAGGTACTTGAAGCCGGCCAGTCGTCGAGGGTTGACGATTTTGATGGGCGTTTCAGGAATCAATACACGGCGGGCTTGAGCTGGGCCGAACCTCTGCTGGGGGGCTTCTCTCTCAATTACACCCGCAGTTCGCAATTTGACGGCCGCTCCGTTGAACACGTATTTGCTTCCTGGAACAAGGGGTTCAGATACGCTGACGTGGCATTGATCGCCGATTAACAAGTGGGTGGTTCACGGCGCCGCAGCCACGACACACCTGTCGGCAGGGCGCGCGATGAGCTGTTGGACAAGGGCGTTTCCATTCGACTGCAGGTCAGCATTCCCTTAGGCGAAGACCGTCGCCTTGTTTCCTATGCCAGTCGTCGGGGTGACAGGTTCGACGCCGGTACGTCGCTCAGTGAACGGGTCAATGAATATGTGAACTACGAGGTGGGTGTCGAGCGCGACCTGAGCGATCGTGAGCAAGCCATACGGGGTCATGTGGATGTGATGCCGCGTTATACGCGTGTCGGATTGGGTGTGAGCCGTGACCCATTGAGCACCAGTTACACAGGGCAGCTTCAGGGTGGCGTTGTGGCCCATGCGCGTGGGCTGACGTTCTCACCTTATGCGGTTCAGGACACCTTTGGCATCGTCTCGGTGGGCGATATCGGGTCCGCCAAAGTCGCGACCCCGCTGGGCCCGGTATGGACCGATTACAGCGGGCAAGCGGTGATTGCCGGGCTGCCGGCCTATAGCAATAGCCGTGTGGAAGTGCAGACCCAATCCCTACCCAAGCGCATCGACCTGAAGAACGGCGCCAAAGTGCTCGCCGCCGGGCGGGGCTCTTTCAACAATGTGGATTTTGAGGTGGTGAACGTTCGCCGCCTGTTGCTTGAGGTGCGTGACGAACAAGGCCGGCCACTGCCTTAGGGCGCCTCGGTGTTCGACAAGGACAATACCTTCCTGGCCAGCGTCGCAGGCGAGGGGATGGTCTTCCTGAGTAACGTGAGTGAGCTGAAAACCCTGAAGGTTTCGCTGCCGGACTCAACCACCTGCCTGCTGCAACTGAACCTTGAGCAAGAGCCCAACCATGACAAACTTTACGAAACCGCTCCCGCGATCTGCCATGCGCCGTGAGCCTGTAAATAGCCTTGAGGCCGGGAGTCGGTGGTGGGGGCCAGTACTGCTGTGCTTTACCGTACTGCTGGCGAATGAAGCGCAGGCCGACACCTGTCGACTGTCCTTGAGCCAGCCTCGAGTTGATTATGGCGTTATCCATCGTACTGAGCGGATAGAGGGAGCGTCTGGTCGGCAGTCTTTAGGCAAGCGCACCCTGCACTTGAATGTTGTCTGTACTGATCCTTCGGTAATGGCGTTGCGTTTTAACGGTATGCCGGCGGATGGGCACGGGTTCCAGTTCGGACGCCAGGGGCGTTTCACCTTGAGTCTCAAACAGACCCAGGTCGACGGGCGTGATATCGAGTGGGCCGTTGCGCAATTGCCGAGCGAGCCTGCAAGCGGACGTCTCCTGCCCGGCCAGACGCTGGTTGCACGAGCTAGCGGGACAAGGGTGACTGGCCGCCGGCTGACGGCACAGGTCGAGATTGACGTCGACCTGCCGTCTGCTGCTCTTGCTGTGCGCAATGAAACACTGCTCGAGGGCCTGGGAGGGTTCGAGCTGGTCAGCCTGGCTGTTCCACCGAGCCGATGAAGTTGGCCAGTTCGGCGGTCTGTGGCTGGGCGAACAGGGTTTTCGGATCGCCCACTTCGTGGACTTTGCCTTGGTGCATGAACACCAGTTTGTCACCCACTTCCCGGGCAAAGCGCATCTCGTGGGTGACCATGATCAGCGTCATGCCATCCTTGGCCAGTTGCCGGACCACGCTGAGCACTTCATTGACCAACTCCGGGTCGAGGGCCGAGGTGATTTCATCGCACAACAGCACCTTGGGCGACATGGCGAGCGCCCGGGCGATGGCCACCCGCTGTTGCTGGCCGCCGGACAAACGATCAGGAAACGCGTCGAATTTCTCTCCCAGACCGACCCGCTCCAGCATCTGCCGCGCCAGTTGCGCGGCCTTGGCCTTGGGCACCTTTTGCACGACCTGGGGCGCCAGCATGACGTTTTCGCCTACCGTCAGGTGCGGGAACAGGTTGAACTGCTGGAACACCATACCGACTTTCTGCCGCAGGCTGCGCAGGTCGGCGCGGGCGGCATCGAGGTATTCGCCGTCGACCTCGATCACCCCGTCGTTGATCGACTCCAGCCCGTTGAGGGTGCGCAGCAAAGTGGATTTGCCCGAACCGCTGCGGCCGATGATCGCCACCACCTGACCCTCTTCGACACTCAGGTCAATGCCCTTGAGTACGTGGTGATCGCCGTAATATTTGTGCAGGGCGGAAATTCTAAGCAGAGGCATGTAGTCTCCTTTCCAGGTAGCGCGCGCTGAGGGACAAGGGGTAGCAAAGCAGGAAGTAGCCGAGCGCCACCAGGCCATAGACCATGAAGGGTTCGAAGGTCGCGTTGGCGAGCATGCCGCCAGTCTTGGTCAGCTCGGTAAAACCGATGATCGAGGTCACGGCGGTGCCTTTGACCACCTGCACCGAGAAGCCCACGGTGGGCGCTACGGCAATGCGCAGGGCTTGGGGCAGAATCACATAGCGCAATTGTTCATAGGGGTTGAGGGCCAGGCTTGCCGAGGCTTCCCATTGCCCGTGGGCGATGGACTCGACGCAGCCACGCCAGATCTCCGCCAGGTAGGCACTGGTAAACAGAGTCAAGGCAATTGCCGCTGCCAGCCAAGGCGAAATGTCGATCCCCAGCAACGCCACGCCGAAGAACACCAGGAACAATTGCATCAACAGCGGCGTGCCCTGAAACAGTTCGATATAGGTACGGGCAACGTTGCGTGGGAAGGCTTTTCGGCTGATGCGCAGGGTCATCACCAGCAAGCCGATCACGCCGCCGCCGATAAACGCCACCAGCGAGAGCAACAAGGTCCATTGCAGGCCGATCAGCAGGTTGCTCACGATGTCCCAGAATGAGAAGTCACTCATCGGTTGTTCCTCTGAATGTACCGCCGGCCGATCCAGTTCAATAACTGGCGGATCATCAAGGCCATGCACAGGTAAATCAGGGTGGTCAGGGCATAGGTTTCGAAGGCACGGAAGTTACGGGACTGGATGAAATTGGCGGCAAAGCTCAGCTCCTCGGTGGCGATCTGCGAACAGACCGCCGAGCCGAGCATCACGATGATGATCTGGCTGCTCAGGGCCGGCCAGACCTTGCCCAGCGCCGGCAGCAGCACCACATGGCGGAACGCTTCGAAGCGGGTCATCGCCAGCGCCGCCGCCGCTTCCAGCTGCCCGCGAGGAATGGCCTGGATCCCGGCGCGAATAATCTCGGTGGAGTAGGCGCCCAGGTTGATCACCATCGCGAGTACCGCTGCCTGCCATTCGGAAATCTGCACACCGAGGGAGGGCAGGCCGAAGAAGATGAAAAACAACTGCACCAGAAACGGCGTGTTGCGGATCAACTCGACATACACCCCGAAGATCCAGCACAACGGCTGGATTTTCCACGCTCGTGTCACCGCGCCGACGATCCCCAGGGCCACACCCAGCACCGCACCGATGGCGGTCAGCTCAAGGGTGAACAGCGCGCCGCGCAGCAACAGATCGGTATTGGCCAGGACCGGCACAAAGTCGAATTGATAGGCCATATCTAACCCTCGTTGCGGCGATCAGAGATCAGCCGGCAGCGGCTCTTTGAGCCACAGTTTTGCGTTCTTTTCCAGGCTGCCGTCGGCCTTGGCGGCGACGAGGATCTGGTTGACCTTGTCCAGCAGCGCCGGCTCGTTCTTGTTCACGCCCACGTAGACGGGTGAGTCCTTGAGCTTCACTTTCAGCGCCGGCACGCGCTTGGGACTGCGTTCGCTGATGGCCACCATCACCACGTTGCCGCTGGCGATCAGGTCCACCTGGCCGGCCAGGTAGGCGGCGATGGTCGAGTTGTTGTCTTCGAAGCGCTTGATCGTGGCTTCTTTTGGCGCGACGGCGGTCAGCTCGATGTCTTCGATGGCACCACGGGTCACGCTGATGGTTTTGCCCTTGAGGTCGTCGATGGTGCTGACAGGTGCATCCGGCGGGCCAAATACGGCGAGGTAGAAGGGCGCATAAGCCTTGGAGAAATCGATGACTTTCTCCCGCTCGGCATTCTTGCCCAGGCTGGAAATCACCAGGTCGACCTTGCCGGTGGTGAGGAATGGAATGCGATTGGTGCTGTTGACCGGCGTCAGTTCAAGTTTGACCTTGAGTTGGTCAGCCAGCAGTTTTGCGGTGTCGATGTCCAGGCCGCGGGGCTTCATGTCCGGGCCGACCGAACCGAACGGCGGGAAATCCTGGGGCACGGCCACCTTGAGGGTGCCACGGGCAACGATATCGTCCAGGCCGTTGGCCTGGGCGGGCACCTGGCTCAGCATCAGGCTGGCAAACAGGGCGGTGAGCAGGGTGCTGCAACGCTTGGTCATGGCAACTCTCCGAAACGGGCGAAGGAATTTTCTGACTTTTGCCAGTGCACAGCCCATGCCATCGCTCTGTGAATCGCCTGATAGGGCGGAATCTATTGAGCTTCGGCGGTCTTACTGGTCTGAACAGTTGTATCGGTTTCTGCACCCTTTTCGAGCGCTGCCAAAAGCCCGCGAGCCCCTTTGGGGCGTGGCTTGCCGGCTTGCGCGAATAGCTTTACAACTGGCCACTCAGTTGACTGGAACCTTGAGTTTTTTATGAATTCCATCGCGCAGGCTGTACCGGAAGTAGCGTTGCAAGCTATCCGCAAACTGATCGCTGATGAGGGCTTCGGGCCGGGCGATGCGTTGCCGTCCCAACGCGTCCTGGCACTGCAATTGGGCGTGAGCCGCGCTTCGTTACGCGAAGCGTTGTCCTCTCTCAGTGCGCTGGGCGTGGTCAGCGTGCAGCCGGGCAAAGGCGTATTCGTGCAAGCGATGGAGGAACTGCCGGGCCTTGCCTGGCCTTTTGCTGCGCAGGCAACGCCATTAGATATCTTTCAACTGCGCTATGCCCTGGAAGGGTTTGCAGCAGGGCTGGCAGCGGTGACGCTGACCACCGATGAGCTGGATCTTCTTGACGATAATGTCGAGGCCATGCGCAAGGAGCTCAAGGCCGGCGATTTTGAGGCGGCGGCGCGGTTGGACTTCGAATTCCACCGGCGCATTTTGCAGGCCAGCGGCAATCAGGCGATGGTCAGCATTCTCAGTGCCAGCGCCGAGGTGTTTCTGGAGAGTCAGAAGCTACCGTTCATCCGGCCGGAACGGGCCATGGAGACCTGGCAGGAGCATCGCAAGATCCTCCGTGCCCTGGCTCGGCGCGCCAGTACCGCAGCGCAGAAAACCATGCAGGAGCACGTACGCAATGCGGCGCTTCGTACAGGCATTGCCTTCCTCACTCCCGCCATGCGTTGATCTGGGCTATACCCAAACTCATGCAACACCATAGCAAGAGTCAATCAGTGGCGGCTTCCTGAACGAGGGAAGGGCGGCTATGATGGGCAACGTTTTTTTTGCTTACAACCCGGAGACATCCATGAGCAACGATCTTATCAAGCACGTCACCGACGCGACCTTTGATGCCGAAGTACTTAAGGCCCAGGGCCCGGTGCTGGTTGACTACTGGGCTGAGTGGTGTGGTCCTTGCAAAATGATCGCTCCGGTTCTGGACGACATTGCTACCACCTACGAAGGCAAGTTGACCATTGCCAAGCTGAACATCGATGAAAACCAGGAAACCCCGGCCAAGCACGGCGTTCGCGGTATCCCGACGCTGATGCTGTTCAAGAACGGCAACGTCGAAGCCACCAAGGTCGGCGCTCTGTCGAAGTCCCAGCTGCAAGCTTTCCTCGACGCCAACATCTAAGCGTCGTCCAAAAAGCCCCGCAAATCGCGGGGCTTTTTCGTGAAACAGGGCTAGACGCTCTGAAACTCAGGTGGTACATTCGGCCCCGCACTGGTTTCTCCATTGCCCCCTGCAAGCCGTCGCCGACGCACTCCTTTTCGATTAGTACGCGATCCTGTCGCCTTCTCTGCGGCGCGGCCTCATTAAGCCAAAAGCTTAATTTTCCCCCCTCCATAAATGATTACGTCATTCCTATATGAATCTGACTGAACTCAAGCAAAAGCCGATTACCGAACTGCTCGAATTGGCCGAACAGATGGGCATAGAAAATATGGCCCGTTCGCGCAAGCAGGACGTGATTTTCTCCCTGCTGAAAAAGCACGCGAAAAGCGGCGAGGAAATCTCCGGTGATGGCGTGCTGGAGATTCTCCAGGACGGCTTCGGCTTTCTCCGCTCTGCAGACGCCTCCTATCTCGCCGGCCCAGACGATATCTACGTCTCGCCGAGCCAGATCCGTCGCTTCAACTTGCGCACCGGTGACACCATCGTTGGCAAGATCCGTCCTCCGAAGGAAGGCGAGCGCTATTTCGCCCTGCTCAAGGTCGACACGATCAACTTCGATCGTCCCGAGAATGCGAAAAACAAGATTCTCTTCGAGAACCTGACGCCGCTGTTCCCGACCGTGCGCATGAAGATGGAGGCCGGTAACGGTTCCACCGAAGACTTGACCGGTCGTGTCATCGACCTGTGCGCCCCGATCGGCAAGGGCCAACGCGGCCTGATCGTTGCACCGCCGAAAGCCGGTAAGACCATCATGCTGCAGAACATCGCAGCGAACATCGCCCGTAACAATCCTGAAGTTCATCTGATCGTATTGCTGATCGACGAACGTCCGGAAGAAGTGACCGAAATGCAGCGCACCGTGCGCGGCGAAGTGGTTGCCTCCACGTTCGATGAACCACCAACCCGCCACGTGCAGGTTGCCGAGATGGTGATCGAGAAGGCCAAGCGCCTGGTTGAGCACAAAAAAGACGTGGTGATCCTGCTCGACTCCATCACCCGTCTGGCTCGCGCCTACAACACCGTGATCCCGAGCTCCGGCAAGGTCCTCACTGGTGGTGTCGATGCCCACGCCCTGGAGAAACCGAAACGTTTCTTCGGCGCCGCGCGGAACATTGAAGAAGGCGGCTCGCTGACCATCATCGCTACCGCGCTGGTTGAAACCGGCTCGAAGATGGATGAAGTGATTTACGAAGAATTCAAAGGTACCGGCAACATGGAATTGCCTTTGGATCGCCGTATCGCTGAAAAGCGTGTGTTCCCAGCCATCAACATCAACCGTTCCGGCACCCGCCGCGAAGAGTTGCTGACGGCCGACGACGAACTGCAGCGCATGTGGATTCTGCGCAAGCTGCTGCACCCGATGGACGAAGTAGCGGCCATCGAGTTCCTGATCGACAAGCTGAAAACCACCAAGACCAACGACGAGTTCTTCTTGTCGATGAAGCGCAAATAACGCGACTTCCTGGCTCAAAAAGAATGGCGCTCTTCAGGGCGCCATTTTTTTGTGTTGAAAAAGGGAGGATTGAGCGCTGCGCGTGTCAGTTATGAAACAAAAAAGGCGAGCACGGCTACACTCGCCTCCATCCGAAACTGGCAGACAATAAGATCTATGACCACGCTTGCTTATCGAAGAGACATTGACGGCCTGCGCGCAATCGCCGTCATCGCGGTTGTTCTGTTTCACTTTAATGTTCCTGGCTTCACAGGCGGCTTTGTTGGCGTCGACATTTTTTTCGTGATCTCCGGCTACCTGATCACTTCGATCATCTGGCGTGAGCGCCAGGCCCGGCGTTTCAGTTTTGTGGATTTCTGGGCCCGCCGTGCCCGGCGGATCCTGCCCGCGCTGTTCGTGATGATGCTCGGCGCGCTGGTGGCTGGCTGGTTCCTGCTCGCGCCCAAGGATTACGATGAGTTGGGGCGCTCGATACACTATCAGGTGGTGTTCACCTCAAACCTGCTGTTTATGCGCCAGGACGGCTATTTTGACGTGGCCTCCGGCCTCAAACCGCTGCTGCACACCTGGTCGCTGTCGGTTGAAGAGCAGTTCTACATCATTTTCCCGCTGCTGCTGACATTGCTGTCGAGCCGTTTGAAACACTGGCGCACGGCCCTGTTCATCGTGTTGCTGGGGTCTTTCGCCCTGAGCGTGTGGGCGGTGGCTCACTATCCCGAGAAGGCCTTTTACCTGTTGCCGATGCGTGCTTGGGAACTGCTGGCCGGCGCGATGCTGGCGGTGGTGCCTGCACGGGAGTGGCGTGCGAGCCCGATTTTGGCGCAGACCGTCAGCCTTGCCGGCCTTGGCCTGATTCTACTGGCGATATTTGCTTATGATCCCAGCACTCCGTTTCCTGGAGCGGCTGCCTTGTTACCGGTCGTGGGTGTGGTCTGCCTGATCTGGGCCAATGGCCATCAAGTGACCCTGCCGGGTAAGCTGTTAGGCAGCCGTTTGCTGGTGGGTGTCGGGCTGATTTCTTACTCGTGGTACCTGTGGCACTGGCCGGTATTCGTATTTGGCAGCTACGCCAGTATTGATGGCCTGGGCCCCTGGCAACTCGGCGGCCTGTTTCTGTTGAGCCTGCTGTTGGGGTATGGATCCTGGCGTTTTGTCGAGGCGCCGTTTCGTGAACGCCGTCTGTTGGCAGGACGGCGGCAGATTCTGGCAGCGGCCGGTATCGCGATCCTTGCGTTGGGGTTGGTCGGAAAAATCCTGGGGTGGGCGGATGGGGTGCCTTGGCGCTTGTCGCCCGATGCATTGCAGTTCGCCCAGGCACGTACGTGGAGCCCTGAGTTGATGGCCTGCTTGTCGGATGACAAGAAAAACAACCACCGTGAGCTTTGCCGTTTTGGTTCTCAGTTGGGAGCGACGCGTGCTTTGGTCTGGGGTGACAGTCATGCCTCGGCCTTGATCCCGGCCCTGGAAGATGGCGTGAGCAAGTATGGCGTCAGCATCACCGAGGCCGGTTATTCCGGTTGCGTGCCTTTCAACAGGCAAGAAAGCACCCCGGGATGCGTGAAGTTCAACCAGCGTGTCACCCAGGTGTTGAGCCAGGAAGCGTTCAGCGATGTGGTGCTGGTGGCACGTTGGAGCTTGTACGTCTACGGGGAGCGCTCCGGCGATACCGGTGCCTCACTGCTGAACCCGGCGACAGGGAAATACGATCGTGCCATCGCCGAGCAGCGTTTCAGCGAGTCCTTGCGTGCTCTGGTGCAGCAAGTGCGTGCCAGTGGTCGACGGGTGTGGTTGGCCAAGGAAGTGCCGCTGCAGGACTTCAGCGTGCCCTATCGACTCAGTCGTCTGGCGATGCTGGGTCGACCCACCGACCGTGAGGGCCTGCCACTGAAGGATCATCTCAAGCGCCAGGCCTATATCAGCAGCGTGTTCGAGCAAATCGCCGCGGCCGATCCAGGGGTGAGGTGGCTGGATCCTGCGCCGCGACTGTGTAATGCAACCGGTTGGTGCCGTGTGGAGTTTGGCGGGCGAACCCTGTACACCGACGACAATCATCTCTCGGATGTAGGCTCGCGGTATGTCGAGGCGTTCCTTGAACCTTTGTTCCTTAGCCTGAGCCCTGAAACCGAGGCGTCGTCTCTTTAGTCATGTGTTGCCTGCAATGCTGCTCAATAAGCTGCCAGCAGCCGTAAGAGCAGGTAGGATGTACGCCTATTTTACGGGTGGCATGGTTAATGAAATTCAAGGATCTTCGGGATTTCGTGCAGCAACTTGAGCAGCGCGGAGAGTTGAAACGTATCCAGGTACCGATTTCCCCGGTCCTGGAAATGACTGAGATTTGCGACCGCACCTTGCGTAACAAGGGCCCGGCGCTGCTGTTCGAAAACCCGGTGGGCTTTGATATCCCGGTGCTCGGCAACCTGTTCGGTACCCCCGAGCGCGTGGCGTTTGGCATGGGCGCCGAGGCGGTCAGTGAGCTGCGCGAGATTGGTAAGCTGCTGGCGTTCCTCAAGGAGCCCGAGCCACCCAAGGGCCTGAAAGACGCCTGGTCGAAGCTGCCGATCTTCCGCAAGATCATTGCCATGGCCCCCAAAGTGGTCAAGGACGCGGTGTGCCAGGAAGTGGTCATCGAAGGCGATGACGTCGACCTCGGCATGCTGCCCGTGCAGACCTGCTGGCCCGGCGATGTCGGCCCGCTGATCACCTGGGGCCTGACCGTCACCAAAGGTCCGAACAAGGACCGCCAGAACCTCGGCATCTACCGCCAGCAAGTGATCGGCCGCAACAAGGTGATCATGCGTTGGTTGAGCCACCGTGGCGGCGCGCTGGACTTTCGCGAGTGGTGCGAAAAGCACCCCGGCAAACCGTTCCCCGTATCCGTGGCCCTCGGTGCAGACCCCGCGACCATTCTCGGCGCCGTGACCCCGGTGCCCGACAGCCTCTCCGAATACGCCTTCGCGGGCTTGTTGCGTGGCAACCGTACCGAATTGGTGAAATGCCGTGGTAATGATCTGCAAGTGCCGGCCACTGCTGAAATCATCCTCGAAGGGGTGATTCATCCGGGAGAGATGGCTGATGAGGGCCCGTACGGCGACCACACCGGCTATTACAACGAAGTCGATAGCTTCCCGGTGTTCACCGTCGAGCGGATCACCCATCGGATCAAGCCGATCTACCACAGTACCTACACCGGCCGTCCGCCGGATGAGCCGGCGATCCTTGGTGTGGCGTTGAACGAAGTGTTCGTGCCGATCCTGCAGAAGCAGTTCCCGGAAATCACCGACTTCTACCTGCCGCCCGAAGGCTGCTCGTACCGCATGGCTATCGTGACCATGAAGAAGTCGTATCCGGGCCACGCCAAGCGGGTAATGCTGGGTGTCTGGTCGTTTTTGCGACAGTTCATGTACACCAAGTTCGTTATCGTCACTGACGACGACATTAACGCCCGGGACTGGAATGACGTGATCTGGGCTATTACCACGCGCATGGACCCCAAGCGCGATACGGTGATGATCGATAACACGCCGATCGACTACCTCGACTTCGCCTCGCCAGTATCGGGCCTGGGTTCGAAGATGGGCTTGGATGCCACTCACAAATGGCCGGGTGAAACCACCCGCGAGTGGGGTCGGGTGATCGTCAAGGATGACGCGGTGACTGCTCGTGTCGATGCGCTCTGGAAAGAATTAGGAATAGATTGATGCGTGTAACCCTGCAGCCCTCCGGTGCGGTACTCCAATTGTCGCCCGGCGAGCGGATTCTCGAGGGCGCGCGGCGCCTGGGCTACGATTGCCCCCAGGCCTGTCGCAATGGTGTATGCCATGTGTGTGCGGCGTTGCTGGTGGAGGGCCGGGTGCAGCAAGCGGGTGAGGTGCGTGACCATGGCGAGTTCTATACCTGCATTGCCGAGCCATTGGAGGACTGCATTGTCTTGTGGGACGGCGTGCTGGCGCCGGGGGAGTTGCCAGTGCGCAAACTGTCCTGCCAACTGACCGAGTGTGTGGATATCGGTGGTGATGTCTGGCGCGTGCGCCTGCGGGCTCCGGCCGGCAAGGCGGTGCGCTACCACGCCGGCCAGTATTTGATGATCGAGCGGGAAAGCGGCGAAAAATCAGCCTTCTCCCTGGCTTCGGCACCCCACGGGGGGCGTGAGTTGGAGCTGCATGTGCTGGTGCGCGAAGACAGCGCCCGGAGCCTGATCGAGCAGTTGCAGCGTCACCAGATGGCCCGTGTTGAGTTGCCGTTTGGCGATACCCACCTGGCGGAACTGCCGGACGGGCCGCTGGTGCTGATCGCCGCCGGAACCGGCATGGCGCAGATGCACAGCCTGATCGAGCATTGCCGGGCTTCCGGTTTCAAACACCCGGTGCACCTGTACTGGGGTGTGCGCCGTCCCGAGGATTTCTACCAGATCGAACATTGGGACCAGTGGCAGCAACTGCCCAATCTGTTCCTGCACAAAGTGGTCAGCGACCTGTGTGGCTGGGAAGGGCGTTGTGGACTGTTACATGAAGCCGTGTGCGAAGACATCACCGACCTCAAGGGCGTGCACGTCTACGCCAGCGGCTCACCGGCAATGATCTATGGAACGTTGGATGCGTTGGTCAACGCCGGCATGGATGCGCACCAGATGCGCGCTGACGTATTCGCCTACGCACCAAGACCGTAGCGTAGCGACCCCAAGGGCGGTCCTGCGGCCCGCATCGCAGCCTCGTACCTCGGCAGCGGCTACAGTGTCAGAACCGCACACCGGTGGTGACCATCGCTGCATTGAAGCCGAGCAGCACCAATTCGGCCGCCACCGGCCCGTAATGAGCACCCACTGACGGAATGATCACGGGCGCCACCCCCAGGCCGTTGAGGGGGATCTTGTCCTTGTATTTGCCGGTATAGCCCTGGATCAGCCCCCCGGTCAGTTTCAGGTACACCGGGTAATCCGTCATGTCATAGCGTTTGCCGGCATAGGCGTAGTACGAGCGCTGGCTGAACGAGTTGCGAAATGTCGCCCCGCCATACACCAGCCCCGAAGCCTCATTGCGCTCGAGGCCGATCAGGTCCTGGTTGTTATTGTGATCCGGGTCTGGTGAGAAGTGTCGGGTGTAGACGCTGGTCTGGGCGTACCAGAAGCCTTTTTCATCCTGGGTCGGTGTTTCGACGGCCAGGGCGGTGGTGGCCTGCGCCAGAAGCAGCAGGCCTGAAAGTCGGTATTTCATAATGCGACCTCGATAGTCGTAGGTTGTCGGCTAAGTGGGTCGTGACAAGTGCCTATTTTGAAGGCTCAACCCCCACCAAGGCTGAACGGGCGCTGAAGGTATCGGGATTGAAGGGGTCAATCCTGATGAGTGGGTCGTCTGCGCTTATGCCTTTGCTTATTCTTTTACGGTATTTAATTTAGCCGATGAATATCATTAAGCTATATGACAACGGACTACCGCCTTTGTGCCAATAGCCAATAAATGACCGCCACCGTTCGCCACACGGATCGATCGTATGAACTCAGAGCATTGAGGTTCTGACTTTTGATTCCAAGGGGAGCGGTATGGGGAGCACCACGCAACACCGGTTATACACAGCGATTTTGTCAGCCAATTTGCTGACCGCTGTGGGCTTCAGCTCAGTCTCGGTCGCCGAAACGGTCACTGTCGACGTACCAAAACTCGACACGGTTATAGTCACCGGCACCCGGGCTCAGGAACGCACCGCCAGTGCTTCGCTGTCACCCATCGATGTGATTTCCGGCGACACCCTGCGCAGCACCGGCTCCGACGAACTCGGTGCGGTGCTGGCGCGTTTGATTCCTTCCATTAATTTTCCGCGCCCCAGCCTGGTAGACGGCGCCGAACTGGTGCGCCCGGCGCAACTGCGCGGCTTGTCGCCGGATCAAGTACTGGTGCTGGTCAACGGCAAGCGCCGACATACCAGTGCCTTCGTTAACCTCGGCGGTGCGGTGGGTCGAGGCTCGGCGCCGGCGGATTTGAATGCGATCCCGCTGTCAGCGGTGGACCATATCGAAGTGCTGCGTGACGGCGCGTCCGCCCGCTATGGTTCCGATGCAATTGCCGGGGTGATCAACGTGATCCTCAAGAGCGCTGACCATGGCGGCTCGATCTCCACCAAGTTCGGCGAGTACAAGAAGGGCGATGGTATCCAACGCAACGTCAGCGGCAACACCGGCCTGGCGTTGGGGGATAACGGCTTTATCAACCTCTCGGGCGAAGGCGCCGACAACGATTACACCAACCGTGCCGGCGACGACTTGCGTCCAGGCAGTATTGGCTCGACCACTTACGGTCAGCGGGTATTCCGCCAGGGTGAGCCGTCGACCAACGAAGGCAAGTTTCAATTCAACTCCGAATACACCTTCAACGATGCAGCCGAGTTCTACACCTTTGGCGGCTACAGCAAGCGACGTGGCGAGACGGCGGCGTTTTACCGGGCCAGCAATGCCTCCAACAACATCCGGGCGATCTACCCCAACGGCTACCTGCCGCTGATCCGCGGTAGCCTGGAAGACACGTCCCTGGTGGTGGGTTTGCGTGGGTTGTTGGCCTACGACTGGCATTACGACCTGTCGGCCAACTACGGCAAGAACCAGTACGACCTGAGCACAGAAACCATCAACACTTCCCTGGGACTGGCGACGCCGCGCAAATTCGACAATGGCACCCTGAGCAACGACCAGAAACAAGTGAGCCTGGACCTGTCCCGTGAGTTCGACGTGGGCTGGCTGCCGTATCCGGTGTCCGTTGCCTTTGGCGGTGAATACCTGCACCAAGGCTACGAAATCGAGGCGGGCGATCCGGCTTCCTACTACCAGACCAGCAGTTCCGGCCTCGGTGGTTTTCGCGATGCCGACGCCGGGAGTGCCTCGCGCCACAACTGGGCCCAGTACCTGGACCTGGAAACCAACTTCACCGAAAAACTCAGCGCCTCGGCCGCAGTGCGGCATGAGGACTACAGCGACTTTGGCTCCAACGTCAGTGGCTCGTTCTCGGCCCGCTACGACTTCACCCCGCAAGTGGCCTTGCGCGGCAGCATCTCCAACGGTTTTCGCGCGCCTTCCCTGGCCCAGCAGAACTTTGCCTACACCTCGTCGCAATTGATCGGCAATACGATCCAGGAAGCCGGTACCTTCCCGGCCAACAGCAAAGTGGCGCGCTTACTCGGCGCCGACGACCTCAAGGCCGAGAAGTCGCGCAACTACAGCCTCGGTCTGGTGCTTGAGCCTGTGGATAACCTGACCGTGACGGCCGATGTCTACCGCATCGACATCCGTGACCGCATCAGCCTGTCGTCCAATCTGGTGCTCAACCAGAATGCAATCAACTACCTGCAAGCCAATGGCGTCGGCAACATCAACTACACCAGTGCCCGCTACTTCACCAATGCCACCGACACCAGCACCGACGGCGTCGACCTGGTGGCCAGCTATCGCTATCAGTTTGATAACGGCATCCGTTGGAACAGCACGGTGGGCTACAACTACAACCACACCAAGGTCACGGACGTAAAAGCCAACCCGGCGGTGCTCGATGGTCTGGGCGTCAATCTGGTGCGAGTAGACCGGCGTGAGCGCATCGGTCTGCTGGGGGATACCACGCCACAGCACAAGCTGAGCCTGGGTAACGACTTGAGTTTCGGCAACTGGGCGCTGCACAGCAACCTGGTGCGCTACGGCGAATTCACCAGTTACCAGGCCGACAAGATCAACGACCAGACCTTCAAGGCCGCGTGGCTGCTGGACTTGTCCGCAGACTACAAGCTGAAGAGCTGGACTTTCACCGTGGGTGGCGACAACGTCACCGACAAGTACCCGGAAAAACTCAATGCCTACGCCAGCAGTGGTGGTAACTTGGCCTATAGCACTTTTTCGCCGTACGGTTACAGCGGCGCGTTCTATTACGGTAGAGTTGCTTACAACTGGTAACAACACAGGAACCGAACGTTATTTGCCATGACCGCCATTGAACCCGATCTTTTGCAATTGGCTTACCCTCCGCGGCTCGATCTTGGGCCGCAACTCACTCACGAACAGTTGATGAGCTCGATGCAGTCCACCATGGGGCGGCACAAAGGGGGACCGGTCTGGCTATTTGCTTACGGTTCGCTGATCTGGCGTCCCGAGTGTTCAACGGCGCAGCGGATGCGGGCGCGGGTTCATGGCTACCATCGCGGCTTGTACCTGTGGTCCCACGAGCACCGGGGCACGCCGGAATTACCGGGCCTGGTGTTTGGCCTGGATCGCGGCGGCTCTTGCAGTGGGTTCGCTTACCGCTTGCCGGAAGACCAACTGGACGCCTCGCTTTACGCCCTGTGGCGTCGCGAAATGCCTTACCCGTCTTATCGGCCGCACTGGCTCAGCTGCCGTCTGGAAGATGGCAGTCAGGTGCAGGCATTGGGATTTGTATTGGAGCGGCACTTGCCCAGCTATGCAGGCAATTTACCGGACAGCGTGCTGAACCAGGTGTTTGAAAGCGCTTGCGGGCGTTACGGCACCACTCGCGATTATGTCGAGCAAACCGTTAACGCCCTGCGTAGCCACGCCATGCCAGATAAAAACCTGGAGGCGCGGCTCAAGCGGTGTTCCAAGGGCGGCGCCTGCGATTAACGCGCGCTGCTGACGCTATTGGTGTGCCACAAGGTGGGGATGAGGAAGGCAATCGCCAACAGACACGCACCGATCAGCAAGACAAAGCCACCGTCCCAGCCGAAATGGTCAACGGTGTAGCCCATGGCCGCACTGGCCGCCACCGAACCACCCAGGTAACCGAACAGACCGGTAAAGCCCGCAGCGGTACCCGCGGCTTTCTTCGGTGCCAGTTCCAGCGCCTGTAGACCGATCAGCATCACTGGGCCGTAGATCAGGAAGCCGATGGAGAACAGGGCGATCATGTCGACCATCGGGTTGCCTGGCGGATTGAGCCAGTAAACCAGAGTCGCGACTGTCACAAGGGCCATAAACACGATGCCCGTCAGGCCACGGTTGCCCCGGAAGATTTTGTCCGACATCCAGCCGCACAGCAGCGTGCCCGGAATGCCCGCCCACTCGTAGAAGAAGTAGGCCCAGGACGTTTTATCCACGTCGAAGTGCTTGGCTTCCTTGAGGTAGGTCGGTGCCCAGTCCAATACGCCGTAGCGCAGCAGGTAGACGAAGACGTTGGCGAAGGCGATGTACCAGAGCATTTTGTTGCGCAGCACATACTTGACGAAAATTTCCTTGGCGCTGAATTCGTCTTCGTGACTGGCGTCGTAGCCTTCCGGGTAATCGTTCTTGTACTGCTCGATCGGCGGTAGGCCCACCGATTGCGGGGTGTCACGCATTGTGATGAAGGCGAAGGCCGCCACCATCAGGGCCACGGTAGCCGGGACGTAGAACGCCGCATGCCAGTCGTTGAACCAGGCCATGCCCAGCAGGAACAACGGACCGATCAAGCCGCCGCCGACGTTGTGCGCCACGTTCCATACCGATACCACGCCGCCGCGTTCTTTCTGCGACCACCAGTGCACCATGGTCCGTCCGCTTGGCGGCCAGCCCATGCCCTGGGCCCAGCCGTTGATGAACAGCAAAATGAACATCATGGTCACGCTGGAGGTTGCCCAAGGTGCGAAACCGAAAATGAACATCACCCCGGCAGACACCAGCAGGCCGAAGGGCAAGAAATAGCGCGGGTTGGAGCGGTCGGACACTAGGCCCATGAGGAACTTGGACAAGCCGTAGGCAATCGCAATCGCCGACATTGCCAGGCCCAACTGGCCACGGGTGTAACCCTCGTCGATCAGGTACGGCATGGCCAGGGAGAAGTTTTTACGCAGCAGGTAGTACCCGGCGTAACCGAAGAAAATACCGGCGAAGATCTGCCAGCGCAGCCGTCGATAGGTACTGTCTATTTTTTCCTCAGGCAGGGGTGCCTGGTGTGCGGCAGGACGGAAGAAAGCAAACATTCAAGAGCTCCAAATTTCTTGTTTTGACTGCGGATGCGAATGTTACAGTTTCGTTACCGAAAATAGCACCGCCTCTTATCCGCAAGTACGGGAAACAGGAGCAATTGCATGTTCTTTTACGAACATGTCGCTAATAGACAAGTCTGGGGCGTGATTGGGTTCTGCAGAACTCGGGAGATCAAAAATGTGGGAGCGGGCTT
>NZ_JAGGOG010000004.1:394431-605546 GCF_018614655.1 Pseudomonas fluorescens
CTTGAACGACCACCTTGCCCACTGCCTTGCGCTGGCCAAGGTCATTGATCGCCTGAGCGGCGTTGTCGAGCGGGTACATCTGCGATACCAGCGGCTTCAATTTGCCTTCGGCATACCAGCCGAACAGTTGCTGGAAGTTGGCAGCGTTATCCTGAGGCTGACGCTGGGCAAACGAGCCCCAGAACACCCCAACCACCGCCGCGCCCTTGAGCAGCGCCAGGTTCACCGGCAACTCCGGAATCCGCCCACTGGCAAAGCCCACCACCAGCAACCGGCCATTCCAGGCGATGGCGCGGATGGCTTGGTCAAACAGGTCGCCGCCCACCGGGTCGTAGATCACGTCGGCGCCATTGCCATCGGTCAGGCGTTTGATTTCGTCCTTGAGACTGGTTTCGCTGTAGTTGATCAGTTCATCGGCACCGGCCGTCTTGGCCACTGCGAGTTTTTCCGCACTGCTGGCGGCAGCAATGACGCGGGCGCCTATGGCCTTGCCGATTTCCACGGCGGCCAGTCCCACACCACCCGAAGCTCCCAGTACCAGCAGGGTTTCGCCCGGCTGCAGGTTGGCCCGTTGTTTCAGGGCGTGCATCGAGGTGCCATAAGTCATGCTGAACGCCGCAGCGGTGTTGAAATCCATGCTCGGCGGGATGGGCAGCACGTTATAGCCCGGCACCGCCACCTGCTCGGCAAAGCTGCCCCAACCGGTCAACGCCATGACCCGGTCACCCACCTTGAGATGGCTGACCTTTTCCCCGACTTCGCTGACCACGCCTGCCGCCTCGCCGCCCGGCGAGAACGGGAAGGGCGGCTTGAACTGATATTTACCCTCGATGATCAGCGTGTCCGGGAAGTTGACCCCAGCGGCGTGCACGTCCAGCAGGATTTCGTTCTTCTTGATCGCCGGGCTTTCGACGTCTTCCAGCACCAGGGTTTCGGCGGGGCCGAAGGCTTTGCACAGCACAGCTTTCATCGGACTATTCCTTTTGGCGTAGTGGCCGATAAGTGTAGGTGGGTGAGGCGGCGGGTCAACGAGCATGGCCCGGCCTGATAAGTCGCCATAAGCTTGTGCTCAGGCCTGCTAGCGTTATGCTACTGGGCAATCGATTTGAGGAATGAACTGTGAAAGCGTGGATCCTGTTGATGCTGGCCCTGACACTGCCGCTGGCTGCCCAGGCCGAAGAGGCCAAGGAAGGCGAAGCACCGAAGGTCAGCTATCTGAGCCTGACTCCGCCGTTCGTGGGTAACTACGGCCTGGATGGCAGCGCGAAACTGCGGGTGTACAAGGCCGATGTCGCTTTGCGGGTGACCGGTCCGGAAGCCGCCAAGGCGGTCAAGGACAACGAGCCGTTGATACGCAATCAACTGGTGGCGCTGTTTACCCAGCAGACTGCCGAAGCCATGAGCAGCGTAGATGGCAAGGAAAAACTACGCCAGGAAGCCTTGAAGCAGACCCAGCAAGTGATGAACGACGAGACCGGCAAGCCAGTGGTTGAGGATTTGCTGTTTAACAACCTGATCATTCAGTAAGCCGGCACTACCAGTTCCCGTTGTTGCTGAATCAGCGCAAGGCCTTCACAACAGCCCACTGTTCAGCGGTAACGGGCATCACCGAGAGTCGGCTGCCTTTTTGCACCAGTGGCATTTCGTCGAGGGCGCTCTGTTGTTTCAGATAGCCCAGCCCCAGCACTTTGGGGAAGGTCTCGACGTGGGCCACATTGATTGCGGTCCAGGGATTTTTCTCGGGGTTGGCCTTGGCATCGAAATAATGGCTGTCAGGCTCGAGTGCCGTCGGGTCCGGATAGGCCGCCTCGACAATTTTACCGATCCCGGCAATCCCCGGCTCCGGACAGCTGGAGTGATAAAAGAAGAATTCGTCACCCACCGCCATCGCCCTCAGGAAATTGCGTGCCTGATAATTGCGCACGCCATCCCAGCGCGTCTCGCCGAGCTTTTCCAGGTCCGTGATGGACAATTCATCGGGCTCGGATTTCATCAGCCAATAGGCCATGTTTGGGCTCCTGAAAGCGGATTGGGCAAGTTGTTCGGCAATTACATGACAAACCGACAGTCGGTTGACGTCAAGGTTTGCGTGTTGGTTCACGTTACCGCAGAATGCCGGGATTTTAAGCTTGACGCAGCTACAACGGACTACTTATGGAACGTTGCTGTCATCGTGTGTGAGATGCCTGAAGGGGGGCAATCGATGCAACGCAAACCGGATTTACTATGGATATTGGTTATTTTGTTTGGTCTGGGCGTTGTGACTACCGGCTACGCGCAAAGCTTGTGGTCGAACAAGACAGATGCTCCCGTTGAGCTTGCACAGCAACAACCACAACTCTTCAAGCGTTGAAGCGACTCCGGCGCCGTCTATTCTGACGGCGTCTCCTCTGCTACATACCAATGCCTATCGGTGACCGTGCCTACAAGCGGTACATCCCAGCTTGCCTGTGCCAGTCGTTCGACTTTCTGGCACTCATGGGCCAGGCCCACGAGTGTTGGCTTGCGCCAGGATTTTCGGCGGGCCAGGTACGCGAGGCTACGGTCATAAAAGCCGCCGCCCATCCCCAGTCGCCCGCCCACATCATCGAACCCCACCAACGGTAACAGCACCAGATCCAGCGTCCAGACCTTGCGTTGCCGGGCGGCGTTGACCTGTGGCTCAAGGATGCGAAAACGGTTGGGCGAGAGCTTTTCCCCGGGGCGCACCCGCTGGAACACCATTTTGGTTCGCGGCCAGGCGCTGAGCACCGGCAGGTAGGTGGCCTTGCCCCGGCGCTGGGCGGCACGCAGCAGCAGGCGCGGATCGATTTCGCCATCCGTCGGTAGATACAAAGAGATATGTTTGGCCCGGCGAAACAGCGGGTGCTGTGCCAGTTGCCGGTACAGGCCGTGGGCGGCCTGGCGCTGCTCGCTCGGCGTCAGGGCGCGACGGGCCTTGCGCAACATGCGTCGAAGTTGCGGACGAGAAAGCGGCGCAGGTTGGGTCATGGTGTTCGGCTCATAAAACAATGCCAGTCATAAGACTGGCATTGAGTTTGGGAATCAGGCTCCCCGACAGAACCGCTGTCGACTTAGCCCTTGAACCCGAAAGTTCAAGGTGGAAGAAGCAGTAGGCTTTAAGGCTTTCCGTCTAGCGGACATGCACACCAGCCCAACGTGCAACTTCCAGGGTAGTGCGAATCGGCTCAGGGACATCGCCGACTGGCAAGCACGCCAGGGAGTGGGGCGAGTATACCCGAAACCGACGCCGCAATCAGCCCTTGGGTGGCTCTGGGTCGGTAGAAAGTACCAGATCAACCCGCTCCAGCAGGTCACGCACCTGCTCGCGCGTCGAGCCGCTGGCCTGCACGTCAGGACGTTCCTGCTTATGCAATAAATCATGGGTGATATTCAGGGCGGCCATCACAGCGATGCGATCGGCGCCGATCACTTTGCCGCTGCTACGGATCTCGCGCATTTTGCCATCCAGGTAGCGCGCGGCGCTCACCAGGTTGCTGCGTTCTTCCTGGGGGCAGATGATCGAATATTCTTTGTCGAGAATCTGCACGGTGACGCTATTGCTTGAACTCATGAGTCTTGCTCCAGGGCCTTCAGGCGCGAAATCATCGATTCGACCTTACGCCGGGCGATTTCGTTTTTTTCAATGAGGTGCGCGCGTTCCTCGCGCCAGGTCTTTTCCTGAGCTAATAGGAGTCCATTTTGGCTCTTAAGTTGCTCGACCCGGTTAATTAGCAATTCGAGTCTGGCCATCAGCGCTTGCAGGTCGGTGTCTTCCATTGGGTTCCACTGGATTTGTCTGATGAATGGCAACTGCAGGATAAACGATCTGACGCCCTCGATAGTCTTGGTGCGTCTGCCGGTGCTAGGATACAGCGCTCCATTCTAGACATTGCGCCGTCTGGCGCCTAGCTCACCATGCCCATTCAGAATTCCCCGTACGACGCTTTCTCCAAACTGCTGAGCACCAGCGGTCACCCATGCTCGCCTGCCGAGCTTCACGGCGTGTTGCTGGGCCGCAGTTGCACCGGTGTCGGCTTCGATGCCGACAACTGGCTGGCCGACGTGGCCGAGCTGCTGGAAACCGAACCCACCGAGAACGTGCGCAACGCGTTGATCGGCCTGCAAGAGATGGTCAAGGGCGAGCTGACCGGTGATGACGTCACTGTGGTCCTGCTGCTGCCGACCGACGACGCGCCGCTCACCGAGCGCGCTGCTGCCCTGGGCCAATGGTGCCAGGGTTTCCTCCACGGTTTCGGCGTGAACGCCGGCGGCCTGGAACTGAGCACCGACGCCAAGGAAGTGCTGCAGGACCTGGCGGCCATCTCCCAGGTGCAAGATGCCCTGGAAGAATCCGAAGACGGCGAAGGTGACTATATGGAAGTCATGGAATACCTGCGCGTCGCGCCGTTGCTGTTGTTCACCGAGACCCGAAAGTCCGCTGAACCGGTCGCTGCTAAGCCGTCGTTGCACTAAGGCCGTCGTTGCACTAAGAAAGGAAGCCCATCTGCCCATGATCCATATCCCCAAAGCGGAATACACCCGTCGCCGCAAGGCGCTCATGGCGCAGATGGAACCCAACAGCATCGCGATCCTGCCGGCCGCCGCCGTGGCGATTCGCAACCGTGATGTCGAGCACGTTTACCGCCAGGACAGCGATTTCCAGTACCTGAGTGGTTTCCCGGAAACCGAAGCGGTGATCGTGCTGATGCCTGGTCGCCAGCATGGCGAGTACGTGCTGTTCTGCCGCGAACGTAATGCCGAACGCGAATTGTGGGACGGTTTGCGCGCCGGCACTGAAGGCGCCATCCGTGACTTCGGCGCCGACGATGCCTTCCCCATCACCGACATCGACGACATCCTTCCCGGCCTGATCGAAGGTCGCGACCGGGTGTATTCGGCCATGGGCAGCAATGCCGAATTCGACCGACATGTGATGGAGTGGATCAACGTGATCCGTTCTAAAGCACACCTGGGTGCCCAGCCACCGAACGAGTTTGTTGCCCTGGATCATCTGCTGCACGACATGCGCCTGTATAAATCGGCAGCAGAAGTGAAGGTGATGCGCGAAGCGGCGCGGATTTCTTGCGCGGCTCATGTGCGGGCGATGCAAGCCAGTCGTGCCGGGCTGCATGAGTTCAGCCTGGAAGCGGAGCTCGATTACGAGTTTCGCAAGGGCGGGGCGAAGATGCCGGCCTACGGCTCCATCGTGGCCTCGGGGCGCAACAGCTGCATCCTGCACTACCAGCAGAATGACGCGGTGCTCAAGGACGGCGACCTGGTGTTGATCGACGCGGGTTGCGAGATCGACTGCTACGCCAGTGACATCACTCGCACCTGGCCGGTCAATGGCAAGTTTTCACCCGAACAGAAAGCGATCTATGAAGTGGTGCTGGCCTCACAGGAAGCCGCCTTTGCCGAGATCGCGCCGAACAAGCACTGGAATCAGGCCCACGAAGCGACGGTGCGTGTCATCACCGCCGGGCTGGTAAAACTGGGGCTGTTGAAGGGTGACGTGGACGAACTGATAGCCAGTGAAGCCTATAAAGCTTTTTACATGCACCGCGCCGGCCACTGGCTGGGGATGGATGTGCATGATGTGGGCGAGTACAAGGTGGGCGGTGAATGGCGCGTGCTGGAAGTCGGCATGACCCTGACCGTGGAGCCGGGTATCTACATTTCCCCGGACAACCAGAACGTTGCGAAGAAATGGCGTGGCATTGGCGTGCGCATCGAGGACGACGTGGTAGTGACCAAGCAAGGCTGTGAAATTCTCACCGGCGGCGTGCCCAAGACCGTTGCCGAGATCGAAGCCCTGATGGCGGGCGCCCGATGAGTCGGGTCAATCTGGCGATTATCGGTGGTGGCCTGGTGGGCGCCAGCCTGGCGTTGGCGTTGCAGGCCGGAGCCAAGGCTCGCGGCTGGAAGATCGTACTGATCGAGCCCTTTGCGCCCGGCGACACTTATCAGCCGAGCTACGATGCCCGCTCGTCAGCGCTGTCATTCGGTGCCCGGCAGATTTATCAGCGCCTGGGCGTGTGGCAGGACATCTCCCGTCGTGCCGAGCCGATCAAGCAGATTCATGTGTCGGACCGAGGGCGCTTCTCCACCGCGCGGCTATCGGCCATGGAGGAGGGCGTTCCTGCCCTTGGCTACGTGGTGGAAAACGCCTGGCTGGGCCAATGCCTGTGGCAAGGCCTGGACAAGGACGTGATCAGTTGGCGCTGCCCGGCCGAAGTGACGCGTATGGAGCCTCTGGCAGACGGCTATCGCCTGACCCTCAATGACGAAACCCTCCTCGAATGTGATCTTGCGGTACTGGCCGATGGCGGCCGCTCCGGTTTGCGCGAGCAGTTGGGTATCGGTGTCAAACAGCGGCCCTACAACCAGAGCGCGCTGATCGCCAACATCACCCCCAGCGAATCCCATAACGGTGAGGCCTTCGAGCGCTTTACCGATGACGGGCCGATGGCGCTGTTGCCACTGCCGGATAACCGTTGTGCACTGGTGTGGACCCGCGTCGGCATGGATGCTCAGCGTCTGGCGAGCCTGGATGAGCGCAGTTTCCTCAGTGAGCTGCAGGGTGTATTCGGCTATCGCCTCGGCACCCTGAAGCAAGTGGGCGCTCGTCACTTGTACCCGTTGACCCTGGTGGAAGCCGAGGAGCAGGTACGCTCCCATCTGGTGGTATTGGGCAACGCTGCCCATAGCCTGCACCCGATTGCCGGTCAGGGTTTCAACTTGTCCCTGCGGGATGCCTATGCCCTGGCCGAATCGCTATTGGCCGGGCCAGCTGTGCCGGGAGACCTGGCGACCTTGCAGGCCTACCGTGAACGTCAGCGTCTGGATCAGAAACTGACCGTAGGCTTCTCCGATCAGGTGACGCGTCTGTTTGGCAGCGGCCAGCCGTTGGTAGCCATGGGTCGCAACATGGGTTTGCTGGGCCTGGACCTGCTGCCACCGGCCAAGCGTTGGTTCGCCCGTCAAGCCATGGGCCTGGGCACGCGTCCCGATGTCTGAGCGGCCCGTAACACTTACTTATTCCTTTACCTGCGGCACACGCCGCACGCGAGACAAGGCTTAAAGCATGGACATGCGCGCAGATCTGCTGATTGTCGGGGCCGGAATGGTCGGAAGCGCCCTGGCGCTGGCATTGCAAGGCAGTGGCCTGCAGGTGTTGCTGCTCGACGGCAGCCCATTGAGCGTCAAGCCGTTCGACACGCACGCGCCGTTCGAGCCGCGGGTGAGCGCCTTGTCGGCGGCTAGCCAGCGCATCCTCGAACGCCTCGGTGTGTGGGACGGTATCGTGGGCCGCCGCGCCAGCCCCTATGGCGAGATGCAAGTGTGGGATGGCAGCGGTACTGGGCAGATCCACTTCTCGGCGGCCAGCGTGCATGCCGAGGTGTTGGGGCATATTGTCGAGAACCGCGTGGTCCAGGACGCCTTGCTCGATCGCCTGCATGACTGCGACCTGGGGCTGTTGGCCAATGCGCGCCTGGAGCAGATGCGCCGCTCCGGTGATGACTGGCTGCTGACCCTGGCCGATGGCCGCACCTTGCGCGCGCCATTGGTGATCGCCGCCGACGGTGCCAACTCAGCGGTGCGCCGCCTGACCGGCACAGTGACCCGCGAGTGGGATTATTTGCATAACGCCATCGTCACCAGCGTGCGCTGCAGCCAGCCGCATCAGAAGACCGCCTGGCAGCGGTTTACCGATCATGGGCCATTGGCATTTTTGCCACTGGAACGAGACGGGCAGCAGGATTGGTGTTCGATTGTCTGGTCGACTACGCCCAGCGAGTCCGAACGCCTGATGGCGCTCGCTGATGAAAGCTTCTGCCGTGAACTGGAGCGTGCCTTTGAAGGCCGCCTGGGCAGCGTGCTAAGCGCCGACCCACGGCTGTGCGTGCCCTTGCGCCAACGTCATGCCAAACGTTATGTGGCCGAAGGCCTGGCGTTGATCGGCGACGCAGCCCACGTCATCCACCCGCTGGCGGGGCAAGGTGTGAACCTGGGCTTCCTCGATGCTGCGGTGCTGGCCGAGGTGCTGTTGCGGGCCTCGGAGCGAGGCGAGCGTTTGGCGGATGTGAAGGTGCTCAGTCGCTACGAGCGTCGACGCATGCCCCACAACCTGGGACTGATGGCGGCGATGGAAGGGTTCGAGCGGTTGTTCCAGGCCGATCAGCTGCCTTTGCGCTGGTTGCGTAATGCCGGGTTGAAGAGGGTGGATCAAATGCCCGAAGTCAAAGCGCTGTTTGTACGGCAAGCGTTGGGTTTGACCGGGGATTTGCCGGAGCTGGCCAAGGCCTGAGCCGGCAGTGCAACATCTCGTAACTTCTGCGCCAAGTGTTCGGTTGAGAAGGTAAATGTGAGTCCTTATCATTTGCGCTCACTTCGCTACGAGAGACCGCACCCATGTTGGCACCCAAGCGCCTCCTGACTGCCCTGGCACTCACCCTCATCGGCACCACCACCGTACAGGCGGCCGACGAAGTCGTGGTCTACTCCTCGCGCATCGACGAACTGATCAAACCGGTGTTTGACGCCTACACCAAGAAGACCGGCGTGCAGGTGAAGTTCATTACCGACAAGGAAGCGCCGTTGATGCAGCGCATCAAGGCCGAAGGCGAAAACGCCACCGCCGACCTGCTGCTCACCGTCGATGCTGGCAACCTCTGGCAAGCCGAGCAAATGGGCATTCTGCAACCGTTTACCTCCAAGGTGATTGACGCCAATATCCCTCTGCAATATCGCTCATCGGCCCATGCCTGGACCGGTTTGAGCCTGCGGGCGCGGACCATCGCCTATTCCACCGACCGCGTAAAACCGGGCGACCTGACCACCTACGAAGCCCTGGCTGACAAGCAATGGGAAGGCCGTCTGTGCCTGCGTACTGCGAAGAAGGTCTACAACCAGTCGCTGACCGCCACCCTGATCGAAACCCACGGTGCGGCCAAGACTGAAGAAATCGTCAAGGGCTGGGTCAACAACCTGTCCACCGACGTATTCTCCGATGACATCGCGGTACTGGAAGCGATCAACGCCGGGCAGTGCGACGTCGGCATCGTCAATACCTACTACTACGGCCGCCTGCACAAGCAGAAGCCGGATCTGGCGGTGAAACTGTTCTGGCCGAACCAGGGCGATCGTGGCGTGCACGTCAACCTGTCGGGCATTGGCCTGACCAAACATGCGCCGCACCCGGAAGCGGCCAAGGCCTTGGTGGAGTGGATGACCACACCTGAGGCGCAGAAGATCTTTGCCGACGTGAACCAGGAATTCCCCGCCAACCCGGCTGTACCGCCATCGGCTGAAGTGGCTACCTGGGGCAAGTTTGTTGCCGACACCTTGCCGGTGGAAGTGGCGGGCAAGCGTCAGGCCGAGGCTATTCGCCTGATGGATCGGGCTGGCTGGAACTAAACCCGCCGCTCCCACATTGGTTAACGGCGACATCAAGATATTCATCCACTGAGAATTAGCCTTTGGCCCATCCCGCTCAACGCCGCTGGTACGTGCCGGTCTTCACCGCCGCCGCCCTGGTGCTGCTGCCGCTGAGCGTCCTGTTGTTGTCATGGCAGACCATCGACCAGCAGATTTGGTCCCATCTGTGGGACACCCAGATGCCGCGCCTGCTGGGCAACACCCTGACTCTGGTGTTGGGCGTCGGCGTGGGCGTTACCGTGCTGGGCGTCAGCCTGGCCTGGCTGACCAGCCTCTGCGAGTTCCCCGGCCGACGCTGGCTGGACTGGGCGTTGATGCTGCCTTTCGCCATTCCGGCGTATGTTCTGGCGTTCGTCTTCGTTGGCTTGTTGGACTTCTCGGGGCCGGTGCAAACCCTGATGCGTGAATGGTTTGGCAGCGGGCTGCGTTTGCCCCGTGTGCGGTCCACCAGCGGCGTGATCATCGTTTTGGTGCTGGTGTTCTACCCCTACGTCTACCTGCTGGCGCGCACGGCGTTCCTGGCCCAGGGCAAGGGCCTGATGGAAGCGGCTCGGGTGTTGGGGCAATCGCCGTGGCAAGCGTTCTGGCGCGTGGCCTTGCCCATGGCGCGTCCGGCCATCGGTGCCGGCGTGGCGTTGGCGCTGATGGAGACTTTGGCGGACTTTGGTGCGGTCTCGGTGTTCAATTTCGACACCTTCACCACGGCCATCTACAAGACCTGGTACGGTTTTTTCAGTCTCTCCAGCGCAGCGCAGCTGGCGAGCCTGTTGCTGCTGGTGGTGATGTTGGTGCTCTACGGGGAGCGTCGTGCCCGGGGCGCGAGCCGGCCCGGCAATGAGCGGCCGCGTGGCAAGGCGTTGTACCACCTGCACGGGTTCAAGGCGGCTGCGGCCAGTGGCTGGTGCGGGTTGGTGTTTGCCTGCGCCTTTGTGATTCCGATGCTGCAATTGATTGCCTGGTTCTGGCAGCGTGGGCGGTTAGACCTTGACGAGCGCTACGCCGGCTTGATCGTCCACACCTTGTACCTGGGCGCCATGGCGGCCTTGATCACCGTCAGCGTGGCCATGCTGCTGGCATTTGCCCATCGACTGTCGCCTACCCGGGCCATTCGCTCCGGGATCAGCCTGGCCAATGTCGGTTATGCCTTGCCGGGTTCGGTGTTGGCGGTGTCGATCATGCTGGCGTTCAGTTACCTGGATCGCGAGCTGGTGATTCCGCTGTCGGGCTGGTTGGGTGGTGCTGGCAAGCCGTTGCTGCTGGGCAGTCTGTCGGCGCTGCTGCTGGCTTATCTGGTGCGGTTTATGGCGGTGGCCTACGGCCCGCTGGAAAACAGCTTGGCGCGCATCCGGGCCTCCCTGCCGGAAGCGGCCCGTAGTCTGGGAGTCAGCGGCCCGCGACTGTTTTTCAAAGTGTATCTGCCACTCTTGTTGCCCGGGACCTTGAGTGCAGCGCTGCTGGTATTTGTCGATGTGCTCAAGGAAATGCCTGCCACCCTGCTGATGCGCCCGTTCGGCTGGGACACGCTGGCGGTTCGGATTTTTGAAATGACCAGCGAAGGGGAGTGGGCACGGGCCTCCTTGCCGGCGCTGACCTTGGTGTTGGTGGGGTTATTGCCCGTCATCGGACTGATCCGACGCTCGGCTCGACGCATCGGTTAGGTGTCAGTCCTACGGCTTGCGGCTACAATGCGCGGCATTCGGTGCGGTCGATCTTTCAGATTCGGTGACTGAGCGTGGTCGCAGGCCTTGTATTTCAAGGTGTGTAGCCCGAACGGCAACCGTCCGCACCTTCGCCACGCCCGGAAGGAGAAACCCATGGGACAGCGTACGCCTCTGTATGACCTGCATCTCGCCCTCGGCGCGAAAATGGTCGATTTTGGCGGTTGGGATATGCCTTTGCACTACGGCTCGCAAGTTGAAGAGCACCATCAGGTGCGACGTGACTGCGGCGTGTTCGATGTATCTCACATGACCGTGATCGATGTCACAGGCCCCCAGGCCAAGGAATGGCTCCAGCATTTGCTGGCCAATGATGTTGACCGTCTGCATGGCTGCGGCCGTGCGTTGTACAGCGCCATGCTGAACGAGCAGGGCGGCGTGGTGGACGACATGATTGTCTATCGCACCGAGGACGGTTATCGGCTGGTGGTCAACGCCGCCACCCGCGACCAGGACATGGCCTGGATGCAGGCTCAGCTCGATGGCTATCAGGTGCAACTGCACGAGCGGCCCGAACTGGCCATGCTCGCTATTCAAGGCCCTCACGCCCGGCAAAAGATCGCCGAACTGGTGACCCAGTCTCGCGGCACCTTGATCCACCAACTCAAGCCCTTTGAAGGCCAGGCCGACGGTGACTGGTTTATTGCCCGTACCGGCTACACCGGCGAGGATGGCCTGGAAATTGTCTTGCCGGCAGATCAGGCCCCGGCATTTTTCAACGATCTGGTCGGGGCAGGTATCTCACCCATCGGTCTTGGTGCCCGCGATACCTTGCGCCTTGAGGCTGGTATGAACCTCTATGGCCAGGATATTCATCAGGACGTATCGCCCCTGGCAGCCAACATGGCCTGGAGTATTGCCTGGGCGCCTGCCAGCCGCACCTTCATCGGCCGTGCCGCCCTGGAAGCCGAGCGGGCTGCGGGTGTGAAGCTCAAGCTGGTGGGGCTGGTGCTGGAAGAGCGCGGGGTTTTACGCGCTCATCAGGTGGTTCGTATCGCCAATGTTGGCGAAGGAGAGATCACCAGTGGTAGTTTCTCTCCTACGCTAAGCAAATCCATTGCCCTGGCGCGTGTACCGATGGCGACTGCCGATCGGGCCGAAGTGGAAATCCGCGGCAAGTGGTACCCGGTTCGAGTGGTCAAGCCGACCTTCGTGCGCCATGGCAAAACCTTGATCTAACTTTTCCGGCGGGCCAATGGCCGCTGACATTTCTTCTTGAGGACACAGATTATGAGCGATATCCCTGCCGACCTGCGTTTTGCCGAAAGTCACGAATGGGCACGTTTGGAAGCCGATGGCACTGTTACCGTCGGGATTTCGGACCATGCCCAGGAGGCTTTGGGTGATGTGGTGTTTGTTGAGTTGACCGAAGTCGGCAAAGTGTTTGGTGCGGGCGATCAGGCTGGGGTAGTTGAGTCGGTTAAAGCGGCTTCGGACATCTACTCACCGGTTGCCGGTGAGGTCATTGCGGTCAATGAAGCGCTGAGTGGCGAGCCTGAGCTGCTGAACACCGAGCCATACGGCGCATGGATCTTCAAGCTCAAGCCAAGCAACCCGGCTGACCTGGAAAAACTGCTGGACGCTGCCGGTTACAAGACTGCCATCGGCGAGTGATCCTGATGCGGGAGCCGGCAACCGGCTCCCGCAAAAGTTTGATCAGCGCTTCAATACCGCTTTTACTGCAGCTACCGCACGCCCCACGTCCTCCTTGGTCATCGCCGTAAACATCGGCAACGACACGATCAAACGCCCGACCTTTTCCGCCACCGGGAACATGCCTTCCTTGAACCCCTGTGCCCGATAAAGGCTCAGCAGGTGGATCGGCGGGTAGTGATAGCCAACGCCTACACCGTGGGCCTGCATCTGCTCCATGAACGTGGCACGGGCTGGCAAGCCATCCTGACGTTCAGGCAACACCAGTTGGAACAGGTGCCAGTTGCTGTTTTCGAAGTCAGCCGGTGGCAGTTGCGCACCGTACTTCTCTTCAAAATCGCTGCCGAAGCACTCGAAGTAGTGCCGAGCCAGTTCCTGGCGATGGGCGGTGATGTGCTCGATATGAGCAAACTGGCCCAGCCCAATGGCTGCCGCAATATCCGTCATGTTGAACTTGCCGCCCAGGACGTCCACGTCCAGGCCGTCGAAACCGGTGCGGGTGACGCCTTGCAGGCGATACTTCTCCGCCAGGCGCGCCTCTTCAGCGTTGTTCAACACCAGGCAGCCGCCTTCGGAGGACGTGATGTTCTTGTTGGCCTGAAAGCTGAACGACACGAAGTCGCCGGTAGCACCAATGCGCTCGCCATCCCAGGTGGATCCCAGGGCCTGAGCGGCATCTTCGATGATGCGCAGGCCATGTTTGTTGGCCAATGCGTAGAGCATCGGCATGTCCAGGGGCAGGCCCGCCAGGAACACTGGAATGATTGCCTTGGTGCGCGGGGTGATGGCCGCTTCCACCTGGGCCAGGTCGATATTGCGGGTCACCGGATCGATATCGGCAAACACCGGCGTGGCGCCTACTTCGAGAATCACGTTAGCCGTGGCAACCCAGGAAATCGGTGTGGTAATGACTTCATCACCCGGCCCGACACCTGCGATACGTAAGGCAATCTCCATAGTGCAGGTGCCGGAGTTGAAGGTGCGTACCGGCCGGCCGCCAAAATATTCAGACAACTGCGCTTCGAACGCCTGCACTTTCGGCCCGCTGGTGATCCAGCCGGAACGCAGCACATCACCAACCGCGGAGATGGTGGCTTCATCAATGGTGGGTTTGGAGAACGGCAGAAAAGGCAGTTGGCTCATGACGATGTGGGCATCCGTTTCAGATAGACGATGAGTAAAAAAGCATATCAATGCTGGGCATGGTTGCACGGCTCGACTGAATATAGCCTGTCGCCCGTGAACGAATCGTCACCTTGCGGGCAAAAAAATGCCGCTTCTGAAAGCGGCATTTTTTATAGGGCGGTTTTATTCGGAAGCAATGGCGTTTTTCGCCAGGATCGCGTTGGCCAGCTCCATGTCCGTGGCTTTGAGGCCAGGGTTATCGGCGCGGACTTTTTGCATCGCAGCTTCCAGGTATGGGCCACGGATGCCGCCGTCGCTGGCAACGAAGCTGCCAGCGTCGTCTTGGGCGGCGACCACCAATTTGTGGTCCTTGAAGGTCAGGTACGTCGAGCCAGTGGTGGCGCCCGACGAGATGACATTCCGCCAGAAGCTGTCGGCCATGGCTGAACCGACAGGAAGGGAAAGCACAGCGAGGGTTGCGACAGCATATTTGAGACGCATGATGGGTGACTCCGACTGGGTTATCTGAACGGTTTGATTATAGATAGCCCAGCCTAGTTCCATGCCCGATTAAACAGTTTCGACTTGCAATATCACGCCGTTCTGGGCAGTGACCCGGACTTGAGCCCCGACAGGGGCATCAGGACCTGTAACGATCCACACGCCATCGCCGACTTTGATCTTGCCTCGACCTTCGATGATCGCCTGATGCACCATAAAGGTGCGACCGATCAGCTCCGAACCGCGCATGTTCAGTCCTGGCTGGTCGCTGACCTTGGCGCTGCTACGCTGGCGTTTCCACCAGTACACGGCGGTCAGGATCGACAGCACGGCGAACAGCAACAGCTGCCACTCCAGCCCAAGCCCCGGAATCACGAACTTGAGTACACCCACGGCGGCTGCCGCGATGCCCATCCACAACAGGTAGCCACCGGCGCCGAATATTTCAAGGATGAGCAGCACCGTGCCTAATGCCAGCCAATCCCAGAACGACAGGTGCTGCAGGAATTCCCACATGGCGCGAGCCTCAGGCTTTCTTGTGGTCGAAGGTCGCCTTGACGATCTCGCCAATACCGCCGACAGCCCCGATCACCTGGCTGGCTTCCAGCGGCATCAGGATTACTTTGCTGTTGTTGGCCGAGGCCAGCTTGCCGAGTGCGTCGATGTATTTCTGTGCGACGAAGTAGTTGATGGCCTGCACGTTACCAGTGGCAATAGCCTGCGACACCACCTGGGTGGCACGGGCTTCTGCTTCGGCCTGACGCTCACGGGCTTCTGATTCCAGGAAGGCGGCCTGACGACCACCCTCGGCTTCAAGAATCTGCGCCTGCTTCTTGCCTTCAGCCGTCAGGATGGCCGAAGCCCGCAGGCCTTCGGCTTCCAGGATCTGCGCACGCTTGATCCGCTCGGCCTTCATCTGGCCGGACATGGCGGCCATCAGGTCGGCGGGCGGGCTGATGTCCTTGATCTCGATCCGGGTGATCTTGATGCCCCACGGCGCGGTCGCTTCGTCGACAGTGCGCAGCAGTTTTTCGTTGATACCGTCACGTTGGCTGAGCATCGCATCCAGTTCCATGGAGCCGAGCACAGTACGGATGTTGGTTTGCAGCAGGTTGCGGATGGCGTGTTCGAGATTATTCACCTCGTAAGCGGCCTGGGCGGTGTTAACCACCTGGAAGAAGCACACGGCATCGATTTGCACGGTGGCGTTGTCGGCGGTGATGACTTCCTGGGGGGGAATATCCAACACGCTTTCCATCACGTTGATCTTGCGACCGATACGGTCCATGACCGGAATGATGATGTTCAAGCCCGGCTTGAGGGTGTTGGTGTAGCGACCGAAGCGCTCCACCGTCCACTGGTAGCCCTGTGGAACTACCTTGAAACCCATGAAGAGGATGGCCGCGGCCAAGCCTACGAAAAGCAGCAGTACGGTTCCGATCTGCATAACGATTCCTTGTTTGATGAGTCGCGATAATACGGAGTTTGGATGATTGTAACGGGCTTGCCAGTGATAAGAACGGTTTACTCAGGACACAAACAAGGGAGGGGGTTACATCTGACGCCCTGGTATGTCTTCAGCGCACGCCGACCCTCTCTAAGTCGCGTATCCACTGAGCGTTTGGCCTTCCTGCCATTTACGTGTGCTGATGTTGCTGCTACTCATTGCGCCTGGCTTTGTGGCGTTACGCGCAGTACTTCTTCCATCGTGGTCAGACCTTGCGCGACCTTGAAGGCGCCTGATAACCGCAAACTGTGCATACCGTCCTGGATTGCCTCACGCCTCACGGCCTGGACATCGGTAGCCGGGTTAATCAGAGCGTTGATGCCATCGCCAACCACCATGATTTCGTAAACCCCGATCCGTCCGTGATAACCGCTTTCCCGGCACTGCGGGCAGCCATTGGCCTGACAGATTTGCTCGGGTCGTGGAATGGGCCAGGGCTGCGTCAGTACCTGCCACTCCTCATCCGTCGGTGCGGCGTTTTTTTTGCAGTGAGGGCACAGCAAGCGCACCAGCCGCTGGGCCATGACCCCCAGCAACGTAGCCTTGATCAGGTAGTGAGGAATACCCAGTTCCAGCAGTCGACTGATGGCGCTTGGCGCGTCGTTGGTATGCAGGGTCGAGATCACCAGATGCCCGGTAAGCGCTGCCTGGATCGCCATCTCGGCTGTCTCCTGATCACGGATCTCGCCGATCATGATGATGTCCGGGTCCTGGCGCATCAGCGCGCGGATGCCGCTGGCGAAGGTCAGGCCGATGTTGTGCTGGACCTGCATCTGGTTGAAAGCGGGCTCTACCATTTCGATCGGATCCTCCACTGTGCACAGGTTGATCTCTCGGGTCGCCAGCTGTTTCAAGGTGGTGTAGAGGGTGCTGGTCTTGCCCGAGCCGGTAGGACCAGTAACCAGAATGATACCGTTGGCCTGGCGGGTCATTGTTTGCCAGCGCTCTACGTCGTTGCTGGAAAACCCCAGTTGCTGAAAGTCCTTGTGTAGCACCTGAGGGTCGAAAATCCGCATCACCAGTTTTTCGCCAAACGCCGTGGGCAGGGTCGAGAGCCGCAGCTCCACTTCGCCGCCAGCGGGGCTTTTGGTCTTCACACGGCCGTCCTGGGGTTTGCGTTTTTCGGCCACGTTCATACGCCCCAGGCTTTTCAGGCGGCTGACCACTGCCATCGTCACTTGGGTTGGGAATTGATAGACATCGTGGAGCAGGCCATCGATGCGAAAACGCACGCGGCCCTGATCGCGACAAGGCTCGATATGAATATCACTGGCGCGCTGGTCGAACGCATATTGCAGCAGCCAGTCGACGATATTGACGATGTGCGCGTCGTTGGCGTCGGGCTCCTGGTCGCTGGCGCCGAGGTTGAGTAACTGTTCGATCGTGGAAGAAGGACTGGGTTGATCCGCGCTGGAGGCGCCGCTGACCGATTTTGCCAGCCGGTAAAACTCCACGGTGCAGCGTGCAATGACTTGGGGATTGGCCACCACTCGCCTGATCGAACGTCTCAAGACGTGGGCCAACCCCGCCTCCCAACTATTTACATGGGGTTGGGCGCTGGCGACGGTGACGGTATCGGCATCCACCGCTACTGCGAGAATCCCGTGGCGCTGGGCAAAGGCGTAGGACATCAACGGCACCACCGCCGCCACGTCGATCTTCAAGGGGTCGATGCGCAGGTAGGGCTGGCCAACATGGCGGGCGAGCCATTCGGTCAGGGTTTCCAGGGATAACCCCGGGCAGACGATACATTCCAGGGGATGCAGCGCACTGTTCGCTGCCGTGCTCGATAAGCGTTGCGCCACATCGGCGGGTACCAGGCCGTGATCGACCAGGGCCGGTAATAGTTGAGCAAGTTCCAGCGGGTGATCCTGAGGGTTTGGCGCAACGGACATGGCGACTTTCCTGGGCAACGTTTAGGCGTAGCCCCCAGCCTAGTCACGCCTTGAGCCTAGTCCCCCAAGGGTTTATTGCAGGCTTTTACTGACCGGCCGCTTGCACCGCCAGAGGCCGCGCCGAGTCAGCCGGTCGCAGTTCCAGCGAGCAGACGCTGATCAGGTTACGAAGTTTTTCACCTATCACCTGGGCCCGGTGCCAACTCAGGCCGTCTATCACGATATCGATTGCCAGCAGGTCATCTTCGCGCAGCACATTCACCTCCCGTGGGACGAGGAACTGCAGGGCGAAATAGTTGAGCACCCGGCACAACACGTCAGGTTCTGCCTCCGCGAGAATCTGATAGTGGGCCTGGCAATGAGCGCTATTGACGGCCCAGGCGTCGACGCGAGGGGCAGGGTTACTGGCTTCGACGGCGTGCATGAAGATTCTCCGGATTCGATTGGAGAAATTTTTACATTCTCGTCGGGAGATTTCTTATCTAAGATGGACGAAATCGGTCTATGAACGAAATAATTAATTCGCAGATATCATGGTTATAGGTATTTTTATGCACAGTGAGCTGGACGTGTACGACCGACGCATCCTGGCGTTGTTGCAGGAAGACGCTTCCCTTTCCAGCGCGCAGATTGCTGAACAGGTGGGTCTGTCGCAGTCGCCGTGTTGGCGGAGGATTCAGCGGCTCAAGGAAGAAGGGGTGATCCGTGGGCAGGTGACGTTGCTGGATCGCAAGAAAATTGGCCTGAATACGCAGATTTTTGCCGAGGTCAAACTCAACGCCCACGGGCGTTCCAACTTCACCGAGTTCACCGAGGCGATTCGGGGTTTTCCGCAAGTGCTGGAGTGTTATGTGCTGATGGGAGCGGTGGATTTCTTGTTGCGGATTGTCACGTCGGACATTGAGGCGTACGAGCGGTTTTTCTTCGAGAAGCTATCGATGGTGCCGGGGATTCAGGAGGTCAACTCCATCGTGGCGCTGTCGGAGATCAAGTCGACGACCAGTTTGCCGGTGTAGCCGCTGAATGACCTGTAGCCGCTGCCGGAGGCTGCGATCGACTCGCAGAGTCAGCATCGCTGAAGGCCTCCGGCCTTATCGCAGCCTTCGGCAGCGGCTACAGAGTCTTGATTACAGACGCAGCAACGTTTTCCACGCCCGGTTCTGATACACCGCAATCGCCTGATGCATACGGGCATCCAACGACTCATCGGTAATCGGCTGATTGGCCAACAGCGCCAATTTATTCAACTCGCCATACAGGCGATCCAGTTCTGGAATGTCCACCACCTGGCGCGCATGGTGCAGCCAGGCCTGGATGCGTTCGATACGCGGCAGTTGCTCAGCCAAGTCTTCCGGCTGTTGCTGGTAACGCGGCAATTGCAGGGCGACAGCATCTTCGGCCAACAGGCGAGGCAACCAGTTGGTGATTTGTGCGGCGCCCTGACGGTTGCCGCGCACGTTGCGGTTGGCGGTCCAGGTGCGGGCCTGCAACCAGCGCGAGATGTTCAGGGAGAACAGGCCCCAGCGCACATCTTCCAGTTCTTCGGCGAACTGTTCCGGCGCGGCTTTGCGTATGTCTTCGTCTTCGTCACCGGCCTGAACCAGCGGACGCCAGTCTTCCAGCAGGGCATCCAACGCGGCGCGCAGTTCACTGGTGGACTGACGCGGGGCGGCCTGGCCGAGGCTGCCGATCAGGGCGCGCAGTTCACCGAGGTTTTCCACCCAGTCCTGCAACAGGCGCCAGTGGCCATTGAAACGGTACTGTTCGGCCAGACGCTGGCTGCTGCCCAGCAAGTGCCAGGTCAGTGCCGCGAAGGCGTCGTCCAGCGGCATTTCGGCATGCAGCACCGGCGCTGGCAGGCTCAGGGAATAGCTGTTGGCGTCGAACAGGCGGTAGCCGCGCTCAGCCTTGCTGATATCGCAGGGCATCAGCGCCAGGGTTGCAGCCAGTTCAGCGGCAAGTTCCAGCAGCGCGGCGGGGTCGCCTTCGCGCAGTTCCAGTTCCAGCTCGCAGATTTCTTCTTTCTGCTTGCCGGCGATCACATGGCCCGAGTCCAGAGCGGCTTCAATCACCACTTTGGCCTTGCCACGGCCCCAGGCAATTTCGGCGCGCTCGCGAACGAAATCGGTGGTGAAGATTGGCTTGAGGGTCTTCTTGTCCAGCTCGGCCAGTTGCTCGGGCCAGCATTCGCCGTCGAGTTTCTTCACGTCGAGCTTGGCTTTGGGCAGTTTCCAGTCGTATTCATTACGTTCCGACAAGCCGGCGATGCTATGGCCACGGGTCTTGAGGGTCTGGATCACTTCATCGCCGTCTTTGCGCAGGCGCAGGGCCACTTTGGCCTGGGCCAGGTCGCGCTCGGGGGTGTCGAAGTACTGGTTCATCAACTCACGGCGTTCCCAGCCACTTTTGTTGCGTTTTTTCAGTAACGGGTGCTCACGCAGCGCGGCGAGGGTTTCGCGGCTGACGCGGAGCTTGATTTCGGTTTCTTTCTGCATGGCCGGAAAATCCAGGATCGGGAGCGCAGCCGGGGAAATGTGTGGCTGCCAAGGTCGTGCAGTGTACAGGACTGAGCCGTGCAACGTGCCGCAACGGTTTATTGTGCGGCGCAGATAGCTCTATGATGGGTTTCATCTGTGGAAGTTGAGAGACCGCGCATGCCGTTACCGTCCATGAAAGATCAGTTCGCCGCGCTGATTGCCGCGCCTTCGGTCAGTTGCACCCAAGCGTCTCTCGATCAATCCAACCGCCCGGTGATCGATTTGCTCGCCACATGGCTGGGGGATCTGGGCTTTGCCTGCGATATCCAACAAGTCAGCCCTGGCAAATTCAACCTGCTCGCCAGCTTCGGCACCGGCCCTGGTGGCCTGGTGCTCGCCGGGCATAGCGATACCGTGCCTTACGACGGCGCGCTGTGGCAGACCGATCCGCTCAAGCTGACGGAAGTGGACGGCCGCTGGGTAGGTTTGGGCAGCTGCGACATGAAGGGCTTTTTCGCCTTGGTGATCGAAGCCGTCCAACCGTTGCTGGACCAACCGTTCAAGCAGCCGCTGTTGATCCTCGCCACCTGCGACGAAGAAAGCTCCATGGCCGGCGCCCGAGCGCTGGCCGAGGCCGGTCGTCCTTTGGGCCGTGCGGCGGTGATCGGTGAACCCACCGGCCTCAAGCCGATTCGCCTGCATAAGGGCGTGATGATGGAGCGCATTCATATCCTCGGGCAAAGCGGCCATTCGTCGGACCCGAGCCTGGGCCACAGCGCCCTAGAAGCCATGCACGATGCCATCGGCGAACTGCGTGGCCTGCGCCTGGCCTGGCAGCGGGAATATCGCAACCCGCAATTCAGTGTGCCCCAACCGACCATGAACTTCGGCTGTATCCATGGTGGCGACAACCCCAATCGTATCTGCGGCCAGTGCTCCCTGGAATTCGACCTGCGGCCCTTGCCCGGCATGGATCCCCAGGTGCTGCGCGCAGCGATCCGGCAGAAGCTCGAACCCTTGGCCGAGCGTCATCAGGTGAAAATCGATTACGCGCCGCTGTTCCCGGAAGTGCCGCCGTTCGAGCAGGCTGAAGACGCAGAATTAGTGCGGGTAGCGGAACGACTCACCGGCCATCGTGCCGAAGCAGTAGCGTTTGGCACCGAAGCGCCTTATCTTCAGCGCCTTGGTTGCGAAACCCTGGTGCTCGGCCCTGGCGATATCGCCTGCGCCCACCAGCCTGGCGAGTACCTCGAAATGTCACGCTTGACGCCTACAGTGCGTCTATTGCGGGAACTGATTGAGCATTACTGCCTGAAACCTGCATAAATTAACCACGGCCCATCCGTACATAAAGGAGAGCGAGCGTGTCGCCAAGCCTGTTCCGACGATAACCATCAGCCCGCTGTGCGTTTTCACGATTCATCCTCTATCGGCTGCTTTTTATTACAGGCCCAGGTTCTATGCCCGAATACGTCAATTGGCTTCGCCACGCTTCGCCCTACATCAACGCCCACCGCGACTGCACCTTTGTGGTCATGCTGCCGGGTGACGGTGTGGATCATCCGAACTTCGGCAATATCGTCCATGACCTGGTGCTGCTCCACAGCCTTGGCGTACGCCTGGTACTGGTCCATGGTTCGCGCCCGCAAATCGAAACCCGCCTTGCCGCCCGCGGCCTGACCCCGCATTACCACGAAGGCCTGCGCATCACTGATGCTGCGACCCTGGAGTGTGTGATCGACGCGGTTGGCCATCTGCGCATTGCCATTGAAGCGCGCTTGTCCATGGACATGGCGTCGTCGCCGATGCAGGGCTCGCGCCTGCGGGTGGCCAGTGGCAACCTGGTGACCGCGCGTCCCATCGGCGTGTTGGACGGTGTCGACTATCACCACACCGGCGAAGTGCGTCGGGTTGACCGCAAGGGCATCAATCGCCTGTTGGACGAGCGCTCCATCGTGCTGCTGTCGCCGTTGGGTTACTCACCCACCGGTGAAATCTTCAACCTGGCCTGCGAAGACGTCGCTACCCGCGCCGCCATCGACCTGGGCGCCGACAAGCTGCTGTTGTTTGGCGCGGATCTTGGCCTGATCGACGAGAACGGCCGTCTGGTGCGTGAGCTGCGCCCGCAGCAAGTGCCGGCGCACCTGCAGCGCTTGGGCAATAACTATCAGGCGGAACTGCTCGATGCAGCAGCCCAAGCGTGCCGTGGCGGAGTAGGGCGCAGCCATATCGTCAGCTATGTCGAAGATGGCGCACTGCTCACCGAGCTGTTCACCCGTGACGGTGGCGGTACGCTGGTGGCCCAGGAACAGTTTGAGCTGGTGCGTGAAGCCGCGATTGAAGACGTTGGTGGTTTGCTGGATTTGATCAGCCCGCTGGAAGAGCAGGGCATTCTGGTGCGCCGCTCACGGGAAGTGCTGGAGCGGGAAATCGAGCAGTTCAGCGTGGTTGAGCGTGAAGGGATGATCATCGCTTGTGCGGCGCTGTATCAGATTGCCGATTCGGACGCGGGTGAGCTGGCCTGCCTGGCGGTCAACCCGGAGTACCGTCATGGTGGTCGTGGCGATGAATTGCTGGAGCGCATCGAAACCCGCGCCCGGGCGCAGGGTTTGAAGACGTTGTTCGTCCTCACCACCCGTACCGCCCACTGGTTTCGCGAGCGGGGCTTTGTGCCCAGCAGCGTAGACCGGCTGCCATCGGCTCGGGCCTCGCTGTACAACTTTCAGCGTAATTCGAAGATCTTCGAGAAGGCCCTTTAGGTTCTTGCGGGAGGGATAAGCCCCTCCCGCAACGCTTCATGGCTGCACAAATTTCCCCGTCACATACGCCGAATAGTCCGGCAGTACCGTCTCGACTTTCCCTTGTTCCTTCAAAAACTTCGCTGTTTCCCCGATCGCCTTCGCCGTGCCGCCGTTGAGCAAGGTATCGGTTTGTTGCGCCTGGGCATCCGGAAAGTTAGAGCCGGCCAGCAGTTCAGGAACGTCTGTCGCGTTGGCACCTGTCAGTTTGGCGATTTTTTGCACAGGGACTGAATCTGCCGTCCAGCTGGATTTATGGGCCGCATAGTCGGCAAAGGAATCCAGGGTGACCTTGGCAAACTTGGCCACTACGTCAGGATGTTTTTCGGCGAAGTCCTTGCGTGCGACCCACACCTCAAATGTCGGCGCGCCCCACTGACCCACTTGGGCCGCATCTGTCAGGGTTTTTCCGGTCTTGCGGATCTCTCCCAGGGCAGGCGACCACACAAAGGCTCCGTCGATATCCCCGCGTTTCCAGGCGGCGGCAATTTCTGCCGGTTGCAGGTTCACTACTTTGACTTTTGAAGTGTCCAGGCCCCAATGCTTCAAGGCGCCGAGCAGGCTGTAATGAGAGGTCGAGACAAACGGCGTGGCGATGGTTTTGCCGATCAGGTCCTCGGGTTTGTCGATGCCACTGCCATTACGCACTACCAGCGCTTCAGAAGCATTGATCTGTGCCGATACGATAAACGCCACGATTGGTAAGTGACGTGAGGCCGCCGCTGCGAGAGGGCTGGAGCCCAGGTTGCCGATCTGTACATCGCCGGAGGCAATGGCCGTCACGACTTCCGGGCCGCTGTTGAAACGGCGCCAGTCGATCTTTTGGCCTATGGTTTTTTCGTACAGGCCGTCTGCCTGGGGCACCTTGCTGGGGTCGATGCCGGTTTGATAGCCAATGGTGAGGTTGGCCGCCTGGACGCTGAAAGAAAGCGCTAGCGATACAAAAACTGTAACAAATTGACGTGAGGATATGCGTTTAGCCATGATGGCGTCGCCTTTTTGATCGTGAGTGACGTATGAGCTGTTATGTCAACACTAAACGATCTAAAAACAGGCCAATAAATACCCTTTAGGAATTAGCTTATGGAGCGGCACCTCCTTTCCCGGACTGCCCGCCCCATGGAAGGTGATATTCCTGGATCGTATGAAAAAGGATGAAATAATTCTTTTTGGGTGTATGAAAAACTCATTACCCTGCAGGGACCAAATCACTGCGATTAGACGAAGGTAGTAGACACACAAGGTTACGATTGACTTGTCAGTCACGATCTGGCGCTAATCGCGCATCTGTGGATCAAGGGCGTCAGACCCGAGACCAAGAAATACAAAAATTAGAAATGAGAGGAGCGGTACATGAAGAAGTCCACATTGGCGTTGGCTGTGGCTGTAGGGGCAATCGCCCAACAGGCAGGCGCCGCTGGTTTTATCGAAGACAGCAAGGCCACTCTGGGTCTGCGTAACTTCTACATCAACACTGACAACCGTACCGGTCCAGGTGCCAACAAGAACGAAGAATGGGGCCAAGGCTTCGATCTGCGTTTCATCTCCGGTTATACCCAAGGCACAGTCGGCTTCGGCGTTGACGCAATCGGCCTGTTGGGCGTGCGTCTGGATTCGGGCGGTGGTACTAACGGCGCCACTGCGACTTCCTATGGCGGCACCGTTTTCCCTAGCAAGTCCAACGGCGAAGCCGTTGATAACTTCTCCAGCCTGGGTCTGACTGCCAAAGCCAAGATCTCCCAGACCGAACTGAAGCTGGGTACCTTGCAACCGAAGCTGCCCGTTATTGTTACGAACGATGGTCGTTTGCTGCCACAGACCTTCCAGGGTGGCCAGATCACGACGAATGACATTAAAGACCTGACACTGGTTGGTGGTCAGATCGAAAAAGCCAAGGGCCGTAACTCCAGCAACAACGAAGACCTTTCGTTGGCGGGCGCAAACAGCCGTGGTGCTACCTGGCGAGACAGCAACAAATTCATCTACGCCGGTGGTGATTACAAGATCACCAAGGACCTGACGGCCCAGTACTACTATGGCAACCTGGAAGACTTCTACAAGCAACACTTCCTGGGTCTGACCCATAACTGGTCGATCGGCCCGGGCGTGCTGAAGTCGGATCTGCGTTATTTCAACAGCTCCGATGACGGCTCCAACGGTAACGACAGCGCTTACTACACCAACGGCAACTACAACGGTTTCCGCGGTGGCAAGGGCAAGGTTGACAACAACCTGTACAGTGGCCTGTTCCTGTACACCGTTGCGGGTCACACCTTCGGTGGCGGTTATCAGGTCAGCAATGGCAGCAGCGACTTCCCTTGGTTGAACCAAGGCGACGGTTCGTCGGCTTACCTGACGACGGACATGCAGATCCAGAAATTCGCACGTGCCGGCGAGCGTACGTGGCAAGCACGTTACGCTTTTGACTTCGCCAAGGTCGGCGTGCCTGGCTTGACTGCCGGTGTGATCTATCTGAAGGGTACCGACATCGATACTGTGGGCACCAACGCTGCTCGCACTGAGACTACCGGTCAATCTGAGTGGGAACGTGACATCACCGTGGCCTACGTGATCCCGGAAGGTCCGCTGAAAAATCTTGGTGTCGCCTGGAAGAACGCTATGTGGCGTACTGATATTGCGACCCGCGATCAGGACGAAAACCGCCTGATCGTCAGCTACTCGATCCCGCTGTTGTAAGACCTGCTGTATAACCTTGCCCGGCGCAACGCCGGGCAAGGTGTCTTGCTTTCAAGTCAGGCTCAACCCCCGCGAGCCCTTCCTGAACCCCTCTTTTTACAGCGTCTCAAGGCCTTCTCGAACCTTGAAACGAATGTTGACCCTCGCCTGTTCCCAGGTCCAGTGAACACATTTTTAATATTCCTTTATCGTCTAAATAAATCGATATTTATTCTTTTTAAATAATTCGGTATGCAGGCACAGTGGGCTCCATAAGCACCCACCAGGAGCCACACCCATGAGCCTAAGACTGGGCGACATCGCCCCCGACTTTGAACAGGATTCCAGCGCCGGCAAGATTCGTTTCCACGAATGGCTGGGCGATAGCTGGGGTGTGCTGTTTTCCCACCCGGCGGACTTCACTCCGGTGTGCACCACAGAGCTTGGCTTCACCGCCAAACTCAAGGACGAATTCGCCAAGCGCGGCGTCAAGGCCATCGCCCTCTCGGTGGACCCGGTGGATTCGCACCACAAGTGGATTGAAGACATCAACGAGACCCAGAACACCGTGGTCAACTTCCCGATCCTGGCCGATGCCGATCGCAAGGTCTCTGATCTGTACGACCTGATCCACCCGAACGCCAACGACACCCTCACCGTGCGTTCCCTGTTCGTGATCGATCCGAACAAGAAGGTGCGCCTGACCATCACCTACCCGGCCAGCACCGGCCGCAATTTCCACGAAATCTTGCGGGTCATTGACTCATTGCAGCTGACCGACAACTACAAAGTCGCCACCCCGGCCAATTGGCAGGACGGTGATGAAGTAGTGATCGTGCCGTCGCTCAAGGATGAGGAAGAGATCAAGAAGCGCTTTCCGAAGGGGTATCGGGCCGTGAAGCCGTATCTGCGGCTGACGCCTCAACCCAATCGTTAACACACATCCAACTGTTGGAACCGGATCAATGTGGGAGCGGGCTTGCTCGCGAAGGCGGCAGGTCAGTCAACATCTGCATCGACTGACATGCCGCCTTCGCGAGCAAGCCCGCTCCCACAAGTTGAGCGCATTTAGCGCATACAAAGCAGGGGTTTTCAGGCCGTTTCGACGGCCTTTTTTTTCGCCTGGTGATTACAGATCTGTATATTCACTTAAGGAATAAACAAATGAATAAATAAGATTTATAGATATATAAATCTGCTGATATGGTCTGTTCCATCTTGGCGCCATCGCCACATAGCGAACCGCCGACACTTGCTCAAGGAATTTCCTACATGCTGGTCGTAACACTTGGTGGCAGTCCCAGCCAACGTTCCCGCTCCGGGGTCTTGCTGGAGCATTCCCGGCGCTGGTTGCAGCAGCAGGGCGTGGAGGTGGTGAGTTATCAGATACGGGACTTCCCGGCTGAAGACTTGCTACATGCACGTTTCGACAGCCCGAAAGTCATCGACCTGCTGCAACAAGTGGCCAACGCCGACGGCCTGGTGATCGCCACGCCGGTGTACAAGGCTTCGTTTTCCGGTGCCCTGAAAACCCTGCTCGACCTGCTGCCCGAGCGTGCCCTGGCCCACAAAGTGGTATTGCCCATGGCCACCGGCGGCAGCATCGCCCACATGCTGGCGGTGGACTACGCCTTGAAGCCGGTGCTCTCGGCGCTGAAAGCCCAGGAATTGCTGCACGGGATTTTCGCTGAAGACAGCCAGATCGCTTATGGCGAAGGCAGCGTCCAGGCGCAACTGGTGCCGATCCTCGAGCAACGCCTGAGCGAGGCCCTGGAGCAGCTCTACAGCGCCATGGCCCGCCGGCCGAAACCTCTTGATCCGCATGTGTTGAATGAACGTTTGTTGAGCGCTCGTTGGAGCATCTGAGCTTCGCCCTGATTTAGAAACACTCACCTTACTCAGCCGCCAACGGCCAAGCAGGTGCAGCCAATACCCTAATCGCATATTTGGAGAGCGCCATGCGCACTGTCATCTTGCGTCGTGGTCTGGTCGCACTGTTTGCTGCGGCTGTGTCCTTCGGCGCCATTGTTCAAGCTCAAGCGGCCGAAACCCTGCGTATCGGCTATCAGAAATACGGCACCCTGGTGCTGCTCAAGGCCAAGGGCTCGCTGGAAAAGCGCCTGGCCGAGCAGGGCGTGCAAGTGCAGTGGACCGAGTTTCCCGGTGGCCCGCAGTTGCTGGAAGGGCTGAACGTCGGCTCCATCGACTTCGGCGTGACCGGCGAAACCCCGCCGGTATTCGCGCAAGCGGCTGGCGCCGATTTGCTCTACGTCGCCTACGAACCGCCAGCACCCACCAGTGAGGCGATCCTGGTGCCCAAGGATTCGCCGATCAAATCGGTACAGGACCTCAAGGGCAAAAAAATCGTCCTCAACAAAGGTTCCAACGTTCACTACTTGCTGGTGCGCGCCCTGGAAGACGCGGGCCTGAAATATACCGACGTGCAGACCGTATTCCTGCCGCCCGCCGATGCTCGCGCTGCGTTCGAGCGTGGCAGTGTCGACGCCTGGGTGATCTGGGACCCGTACCAGGCGGCCGCCGAGAAACAACTGCAAGCCCGTACCCTGCGTGACGGCACCGGCATCGCTGACAACCATCAGTTCTATCTGGCCACCAAGCCTTACGCCGAAAAACATCCTGAAGTGATCAAGGCCCTGGTGGAAGAGGTGCGTGCCGTAGGTGAATGGTCCAAGGCCAACCCGGAAGAAGTCACCGCCCAAGTCGCACCGCTGCTCGGCCTGCCGGCTGACATCACGCTGACCTCAGTGAAACGCCAAGGCTACGGCGCGTTGTTCCTGACCCCGGAAGTGGTGGCCGCGCAACAGAAAATCGCCGACAGCTTCTACCAACTCAAATTGATCCCGAAACCCTTGAGCATCAAGGACGTGATCTGGACCCCGCCCGCCGCCGTTGCCAACGCGCCGTAATCCGACTTCTTCAGGAGACAACTCCATGAGCCTCAATATTTTCTGGTTTCTGCCTACTCACGGTGACGGCCATTACCTTGGCACCGCCGAAGGCGCTCGCGCTGTCGATCACGGTTATTTGCAGCAAGTGGCCCAGGCGGCGGATCGTCTGGGTTTCGGTGGGGTGCTGATTCCCACCGGGCGCTCTTGCGAAGATTCGTGGCTGGTGGCGGCGTCGCTGATTCCAGTGACCCAGCGGCTGAAATTCCTTGTCGCGCTGCGCCCCGGGATCATTTCCCCGACGGTGGCGGCGCGTCAGGCGGCAACGCTGGATCGCCTGTCGGGCGGCCGCGCGTTGTTCAATCTGGTCACCGGTGGTGATCCGGAAGAATTGGCTGGCGACGGTTTGTTCTTGAGCCATGAAGAGCGTTATCAGGCCTCGGTGGAATTCACCCGCATCTGGCGCCGCGTGCTGGAAGGCGAAACCGTCGACTACGACGGCCAGCACATCAGCGTCAAAGGCGCCAAATTGCTTTACCCGCCGATCCAGCAACCACGTCCGCCGCTGTATTTCGGTGGCTCCTCCGAAGCGGCCCAGGACCTGGCAGCCGAACAGGTGGAAATGGTCCTGACCTGGGGCGAACCGCCGGCTGCCGTGGCGGAAAAGATCGAACAGGTTCGTGCCAAGGCCGCCAAGTTCGGGCGCACTGTGCGTTTCGGCATTCGCCTGCATGTGATCGTGCGTGAGACCAACGCCGAAGCCTGGCAAGCCGCCGACAAACTGATCTCCCATGTGGACGATGAAACCATCGCCCGCGCCCAGGCCTCCCTGGCGCGTTTTGACTCGGTAGGCCAGCAGCGCATGGCCGCCTTGCATGGTGGTAGCCGCGATAACCTGGAAGTCAGCCCCAACCTGTGGGCGGGCGTAGGTCTGGTACGTGGCGGTGCCGGTACGGCGCTGGTGGGCGATGGTCCGACCGTGGCCGCGCGAGTCAAGGAATACGCGGACCTGGGCATCGACACCTTTATCTTCTCCGGTTATCCACACCTGGAAGAGTCATATCGGGTGGCCGAGTTACTGTTTCCGCACCTGGACATCGAACGTCCGGAGCTTCCAAAAAGCGCCGGCTATGTGAGCCCGTTCGGCGAGATGGTGGCCAACGATATCCTTCCCAAAGCTGCGTCCCAGAGCTGAGGCGCCGCCATGAACCTTGAAAAGCTAAGCCATCGACTGGCGCCTTGGGCGCTGCCGGTCCTGTTGCTGGCGGTGTGGCAGTTGTCGGTGTCGGCCGGCTGGTTGTCGACACGCATTCTGCCCGCCCCCAGCGCGGTGATCGAAGCGGGCGTCAACCTGGTCCGCAGCGGTGAAATCTGGACCCACCTGGCGATCAGCGGTTGGCGTGCCGGCCTGGGATTTGTGATCGGTGGCGGTATCGGCCTGGCACTGGGCTTTATCACCGGCCTGTCGACCTGGGGCGAGCGCCTGCTGGACAGTTCAGTGCAGATGATCCGTAACGTGCCACACCTGGCGCTGATTCCGCTGGTGATCCTGTGGTTCGGCATCGACGAAACGGCGAAGATTTTCCTGGTCGCCCTCGGCACGCTGTTCCCGATTTACCTCAACACCTATCACGGCATCCGCAACGTCGATCCGGCACTGGTGGAAATGGCTCGCAGTTATGGCTTGTCCGGTTTCAGCCTGTTTCGCCAGGTGATCCTGCCGGGCGCTTTGCCTTCGATCCTGGTGGGCGTGCGCTTTGCCTTGGGCTTCATGTGGCTGACGTTGATCGTTGCGGAAACCATCTCGGCCAGTTCCGGCATCGGTTATTTGGCGATGAATGCCCGTGAGTTCCTGCAAACCGACGTTGTAGTGCTGGCGATTGTGCTGTACGCCGTACTCGGCAAGCTGGCGGACCTCGCGGCTCGCGGCTTGGAACGAGTCTGGCTGCGTTGGCACCCGGCCTATCAAGTGAGTAAAGGAGGTGCGGCATGACCGCTCAACAACCTCCACGCCTGCTGCAGGGTATTCCGCTGGCGGTGCGCAAGTTGCGCAAGTCTTTTGGCGCTCGTGAAGTGCTGAAGGACATTGATCTGCATATTCCGGCGGGCCAATTCGTTGCGGTCGTCGGCCGTAGTGGCTGTGGCAAAAGCACGTTGCTGCGCCTGCTGGCCGGTCTGGATAAAGCCAGCGGCGGTGAATTGCTCGCCGGCTCTGCGCCGCTGAGCGAGGCCATTGAAGACACGCGGCTGATGTTCCAGGAAGCGCGCCTGCTGCCGTGGAAAAAGATCATCGACAACGTCGGCCTGGGGCTCAAGGGCAACTGGCGTCCCCAGGCTTTGGAAGCGCTGGAAGCGGTCGGTCTGGCCGAACGTGCCGATGAGTGGCCGGCGGCGTTGTCCGGTGGCCAGAAACAGCGCGTTGCCCTGGCGCGCGCCTTGATTCACCAACCGCGCTTATTGCTGTTGGACGAACCGCTGGGAGCGCTGGACGCCCTGACCCGGATCGAGATGCAGCAACTGATCGAGAACCTCTGGCGCAAGCACGGCTTCACGGTGCTGTTGGTGACCCACGATGTCAGCGAAGCCGTGGCCATTGCTGATCGGGTGATTCTGATCGAAGACGGCGAAATCGGCCTCGATCTGCACGTCGAACTGCCACGCCCGCGAGTCCGTGGCTCCCATCGCCTGGCGGCTCTGGAAACCGAAGTGCTTAACCGTGTGCTGTTGCTGCCTGGCACCCCGCCGGAACCCGAACCTGTTTCACCACTGCCTACGCAATTGCGTTGGGCTCAATAACTCACCTGCCCCCTGAAGGAAGAAGACCATGACTATTAAAGCCATCAACGTGCGTAACCAGTTCAAAGGCACCATCAAGGAAATCGTCGAAGGCGACGTGCTGTCGGAAATCGACGTGCAGACGGCGTCCGGCATCGTGACGTCGGTCATTACCACGCGCTCGGTGAAAGAGTTGGAGCTGGTGATCGGCAGTGAAGTGATCGCCTTCGTGAAATCCACCGAAGTGTCGATCGCCAAGTTGTGATCGGTGTGTTGCGCAAAACCCCGATGGTGAAAGCCTGCCGGGGTTTTTGTTGTTCTTGAGATCGCTTTCGCGAGCAAGCCCGCTCCCACATTTGAATGTATTCGCAAGTCAAAATGTGGGAGCGGGCTTGCTCGCGAAGAGGCCAGAACAGGCAACACATCACTCAGAGCGCCGCCACCCGCTTAGGCAAAAACGCCGGCAAATAAAGTCCCACATATGCATCAAACACCCGCATTCCTTCCTCTGCCATGCGCGGGATGATCTGCCCATGCTGATGAACCGAACGTGCATAGACACGGTCGCTCAGCTCCAGGGCCAAGGCGAAGACGTCGACGTCGGTGGGCAAGGTCGGCACTTCGAAGTGCTGGTTGAACACCTCAAACATCAGGTTGCCTAGTTCCAGATCATGCTGGCGGTCGGCCTGTGTCACTTCGGTCAGGCCGTGCTGGGCAAGGATCAACTGGCGAGCGGCGGCGTCCTTGCTGTAAATGCCGAGCATGCGCTGCTCTACAACGCGAGACAGATCACGCCAGTGGTTGAGTGTTGCGTGGTCGATAGGGGCTTGCAAGGCGGCGCGGAACGCGGCGTGGACGTCAGCGGTCAGCGCTTGCAGCAACGCCGGCACGCTGGCGAAGAAGTGGTACACCGACGACGGCGGAATCTGCGCCCGTTCAGCCACGCTGTAGATCGACAGACTGGCCACGCCTTCGGCGGCTAGCAAGGTGCGGGCGGCGTCGAGGATCGCGTCGATCCGGGCCTGGCTACGGGCGCGGGGTTTGCGAGGGGCGGCGGGGCGGGTTGTCATGGATGTCTCCTACAAGGCAGCGGGCATTGTACGCAGAGCTTGGGGATGGTCCATACCGGGGTGAGGGGCTTTTGTGGCGAGCGGACTTGCCCGCGTTGGGCTGCGTAGCAGCCCTCGGGGTATAGCCGTAATCTTGATGGGGGTCAGCTCAAAGGAGTTGGGGCCGCTTCGCGGCCCAACGCGGGCAAGCCCGCTCGCCACAGCTAAAGCCTGCGGCGTTCCTTTTATTGCCGAAACCGTTTACACGGTATGCAGGTACCAGTTGTACTCAAGGTCGGAGATGGAGTGTTCAAACTCTTCCAGCTCACTTTCCTTACAGGCGACGAAGATATCGATGTACTTAGGATCGATGTACTTGGCCATCACCTCACTGTCGTCCAACTCGCGCAGGGCATCGCGCAGGTTGTTCGGCAGGCTTTGCTCGTTCTGTTCGTAGCTGTTGCCTTCCACCGGAGCACCCGGTTCGATCTTGTTGGTCAGGCCGTGGTGCACGCCCGCCAGGACCGAAGCCATCAGCAGGTAAGGGTTGGCATCGGCGCCGGCCACACGGTGTTCGATACGTACGGCGTCGGACGAGCCGGTCGGTACGCGAATCGCCACGGTACGGTTATCCAGCCCCCAGCACGGCGAGTTCGGCACGTAGAACTGTGCGCCGAAACGACGGTAGGAGTTGACGTTAGGGCACAGGAACGCCATTTGGGCGGGTAGGGTCTCCAGCACACCGCCGATCGCGTGACGCAATGCGGCGTTCTGCTCGGGATCCTCGCTGGCAAAGATGTTCTTGCCGTCCTTGTCCAGGATCGAAATGTGTACGTGCAAACCGTTGCCTGCCTGGCCTGGGTAAGGCTTGGCCATGAAGGTGGTGTCCATCTCATGGTCGTAGGCGATGTTCTTGATCAGACGCTTGAGCAGTACCGCGTAGTCGCAGGCCTTTATAGGGTCGGCAACGTGGTGCAGGTTCACTTCGAACTGCGCCGGGGCACTTTCCTTGACGATGGCGTCGGCAGGGATGCCTTGCTCTTTTGCACCTTCCAGAATGTCCTGGAGGCAGTCGACGTATTCGTCGAGGTCGTCGATCAGGTAGACCTGTGTCGAGTGCGGGCGTTTGCCGGAGATCGGCGAGCGGGGCGGTTGTGGCCGGCCATTCACGTTCTCCTGGTCAATCAGGTAGAACTCCAGCTCGAATGCGGCGCAGATGGTCAGACCGAGGTCGTCAAATTTGCTTACAACTTGGCGGAGCACTTCGCGAGGATCGGCGAAGAAAGGTTCACCTTCGAGTTCGTGCATGGTCATCAGCAATTGCGCGGTTGGGCGCTTTTGCCAAGGTTCATTGCACAGGGTGTCAGGGATTGGATAGCAGATTCGGTCAGCATCACCGATATCCAGACCCAGACCGGTGCTTTCCACCGTCGAGCCATTGATATCCAGGGCAAATAGAGAGGCAGGCAGGTTGATGCCTTTCTCGTAAACCTTGTGGAGGCTGGTGCGTTCGATGCGCTTACCGCGCACCACACCATTCATATCCGCAATTAGAAGGTCTACGTACAGAACCTCAGGATGATCCTTAAGGAACGCGTTCGCTTCATTAAGCTGAACGGCACGCGGGGGTACCGACATGATGCAACACCTTTGTTGTTAAAAATATCAATCATTGATCTCTTCGGGTTTCAGTCAACCCGAACGGCATGCCGAAGTCAAGCGAGGCCTTTTTTGCCCTAAAAAAGCACCCTGAGGGCATTTTTGAGGCTTTTTGGGGCGTTTTTTTGTGTTTGAGGGACTTGGACCCTGCACGCTTGAGCGGGCCGTGTTGTATTTTTTACGGGGGTGTTGTGTAAAAAAATGAACAAGGCTAAGCTCGATTCAAACCCATAACAGCAATAATACCGGGGTGCTTCATGTCTCGCCTGCCGTTAATCGGCGTCACCGCCTGCTCCAAACAGGTCGGTCTGCATGCTTATCACATCAGTGGCGACAAATACGTCCGTGCAGTGGCCACCGCTGCCAAGGGCTTGCCATTGATTATTCCGTCTTTGGCGGACTTGCTCGACCCGGCCAATATTCTTGACGGGCTGGACGGCATTCTCTTTACCGGCTCTCCTTCCAATATCGAACCTTTTCATTACGACGGTCCGGCCAGTGCGCCCGGGACTGCTCATGATCCTGCACGGGACCAAACCACCTTGCCGTTGATCCGCGCCGCCCTGTTGGCAGGCGTTCCGGTGCTGGGGATTTGCCGTGGTTTCCAGGAGATGAACGTGGCTTTCGGCGGCAGCCTGTACCAGAAGGTTCACGAAGTGCCGGGCATGATGGATCACCGTGAAGACGACACCCAGCCGGTGGAAATCCAGTACGGCCCGGCGCACCCGGTGACGATCTCCCCGAATGGGGTATTGGCAAGCCTGGGTTTGCCGGACACGATCCAGGTCAATTCGATTCATGGGCAGGGTGTTGATCGCCTGGCACCTGGCCTGCAAGTGGAAGCCACGGCGCCCGACGGGTTGATCGAGGCGTTTTCCGTCACTCAAGGCAAGGCTTTTGCTTTAGGAGTGCAATGGCACCCCGAATGGCAGGTAAGCTCTAACCCGCACTACCTCGCGATCTTCCAGGCATTTGGCAATGCCTGTCGAAAGCGGGCGATGCAACGCGACGCGGATACTGCGTCAACTAACGCCTGACCTTTAATGGACGTCAGGAAACACAGCCCAGAGGCATTTATGAGTAACAACCTCGACCAGCTCACCGATTGGTTGAAAGACCACAAGATCACAGAAGTCGAATGCATGATTGGCGACCTCACCGGTATCACCCGGGGCAAGATCTCGCCGACCAACAAGTTCATCGCCGAAAAAGGCATGCGCCTGCCCGAGAGCGTTCTGTTGCAGACCGTGACCGGCGACTATGTCGAAGACGACATCTATTACGAACTGCTCGACCCGGCTGACATCGACATGATCTGCCGCCCGGACGAGAACGCCGTATTCCTGGTGCCCTGGGCCATCGAGCCTACGGCCCAGGTGATCCACGACACCTACGACAAGCAAGGCAACCCGATCGAGCTGTCGCCGCGCAACGTGCTCAAGAAAGTTCTCAAGCTCTATGCCGACAAAGGTTGGCAGCCCATCGTGGCGCCGGAGATGGAGTTCTACCTGACCAAGCGTTGTGAAGACCCGGACTTCCCGCTGCAGCCGCCGATCGGCCGTTCCGGGCGCCCGGAAACCGGTCGCCAGTCCTTCTCTATAGAAGCAGCCAACGAATTTGACCCGTTGTTTGAAGACGTTTACGACTGGTGCGAACTGCAGGAGCTGGACCTCGACACGCTGATCCACGAGGACGGCACGGCGCAGATGGAAATCAACTTCCGTCACGGCGATGCGCTGTCCCTGGCCGACCAGATCCTGGTGTTCAAGCGCACCATGCGTGAAGCGGCGCTCAAGCACAACGTGGCGGCCACTTTCATGGCCAAGCCCATGACCGGCGAGCCCGGCAGCGCCATGCACCTGCACCAGAGCATCATCGACATCGCCACTGGCAAGAACGTCTTCTCTAATGAAGACGGTTCCAAGAGCGAACTGTTCCTGCACCACATCGGCGGCCTGCAAAAGTTTATCCCCGAGCTGTTGCCGCTGTTCGCGCCCAACGTCAACTCGTTCCGCCGCTTCCTGCCGGACACTTCGGCACCGGTGAACGTGGAGTGGGGCGAAGAAAACCGTACCGTCGGCCTGCGGGTACCGGATGCGGGCCCGCAAAACCGCCGGGTGGAAAACCGCCTGCCGGGTGCTGACGCCAACCCGTACCTGGCGATTGCCGCCAGCCTGTTGTGCGGCTACATCGGCATGGTCGAAGCCATCAACCCAAGCGCGCCGGTAGTCGGTCGTGGTTACGAGCGACGCAACCTGCGCCTGCCGTTGACCATCGAAGACGCCCTGGAACGCATGGAAAACAGCAAGACCATCGAGAAATACCTGGGTCAAAAATTCATCACAGGCTACGTCGCGGTCAAGCGGGCCGAGCATGAGAACTTCAAGCGCGTGATCAGTTCGTGGGAGCGGGAATTCCTGCTCTTTGCCGTCTGATGCGCCGGGTGCGGCCGTCAGACGCCGCACCTTCACCTGCTACTTTTGGAGATTGGTATGACTAGCAACAACCCGCAAACCCGTGAATGGCAAGCCTTGAGCAATGATCACCACCTGGCGCCGTTCAGCGACTTCAAGCAATTGAAAGAGAAAGGCCCGCGCATCATTACCAAAGCCCACGGTGTTTACCTGTGGGACAGCGAAGGCAACAAGATCCTCGACGGCATGGCCGGCCTGTGGTGCGTGGCGATCGGTTACGGTCGCGATGAACTGGCTGATGCCGCCGCCAAGCAGATGAAAGAGCTGCCTTACTACAACCTGTTCTTCCAGACCGCCCACCCGCCGGTATTGGAACTGGCCAAAGCCATTTCCGACATCGCCCCGGCAGGCATGAACCATGTGTTTTTCACCGGTTCCGGTTCTGAAGGCAACGACACCATGCTGCGTATGGTCCGCCACTATTGGGCGATCAAAGGCCAGCCGAACAAGAAAACCATCATCAGCCGCAAGAATGGCTACCACGGCTCAACCGTGGCCGGCGCCAGCCTGGGCGGCATGACGTATATGCATGAACAGGGCGACTTGCCGATCCCGGGCATCGTCCACATCGCTCAGCCTTACTGGTTCGGCGAAGGCGGCGACATGAGCCCGGAAGCGTTCGGGATCTGGGCTGCCAACCAGCTGGAAGAGAAGATTCTGGAACTGGGCGTGGACAACGTCGGTGCGTTTATTGCCGAGCCGATCCAGGGCGCCGGCGGCGTGATCGTGCCGCCAGACAGCTACTGGCCGCGCATCAAGGAAATCCTCGCCAAGTACGACATCCTGTTCGTCGCCGATGAAGTGATCTGTGGTTTTGGCCGTACCGGTGAGTGGTTCGGCAGCGATTTCTACGACCTCAAGCCTGACATGATGACCATCGCCAAAGGCCTGACCTCGGGCTATATCCCGATGGGTGGCCTGATCGTGCGTGACGAAGTGGTTGCGGTCCTGAATGAAGGCGGTGATTTCAACCACGGCTTCACCTATTCCGGTCACCCGGTGGCCGCTGCGGTCGCCCTGGAAAACATCCGCATCATGCGCGATGAAAAAATCGTCAGCCGCGTTCACGACGAAACGGCACCCTATTTGCAGAAGCGTCTACGCGAGCTTGCCGATCACCCGCTGGTGGGTGAAGTGCGCGGTGTTGGCATGCTGGGGGCGATTGAGCTGGTGCAGGACAAGGCAACGCGCAAGCGTTATGAAGGCCGTGGCGTTGGCATGATTTGCCGCACGTTCTGCTTCGATAACGGCCTGATCATGCGCGCCGTTGGCGACACCATGATCATTTCGCCGCCGCTGGTGATCACCAAGGCCGAGATTGACGAGTTGGTGACCAAGGCGCGCCACTGCCTTGATCTGACTTTGGCGGCATTGCAGGGCTAAGTGCTAGGCTCAGACCGGAGCCGCCGTTGGGCGCTCCGTCTGGGGCGTTATAAAAGTGGAGCTTTGGTTGAAAGCCGGCCCAGGAACTTGCCAGACTGTCGCCCTGTTTTGTTGCCCTTCGACGGGCCACTGAACACTGCAGCTGTATAGATAAAGAACGTGGCCCAAAAAAGAAAAATTGGAGCATGACCGAATGAAGGCATTAGGTTTGAAGAACGCTGGCAAGACCCTGCTGGCCTTGTCCCTGATGGGGGCGATGGCGGGCGCGGCACAGGCCGACGGCAAAGTGCTGCACGTCTATAACTGGTCCGACTACATCGCACCGGACACCATCGCGAACTTTGAAAAAGAGTCCGGGATCAAGGTGGTCTACGACGTGTTCGACAGCAACGAGACCCTGGAAGCCAAGTTGCTGGCCGGCAAATCCGGTTATGACATCGTCGTACCGTCGAACAACTTCCTGGCCAAGCAGATCAAGGCTGGCGTTTACCAGGAGCTGGACAAGTCCAAGTTGCCTAACTACGACAACCTGAACAAATCGCTGCTTAAAGCCGTGTCCATCAGCGACCCGGACAACAAGCACGCCTTCCCTTACATGTGGGGCTCCATCGGCATCGGCTACAACCCGGAGAAGGTCAAGGCTGCACTGGGCGTCGACAAGATCGATTCCTGGGATGTACTGCTCAAGCCAGAAAACATCGCCAAGCTCAAGAGCTGCGGTGTGAGCTTCCTCGATTCGCCAACCGAAATGCTGCCGGTGGCGCTGCATTACCTGGGCCTGCCGACCGACACCCAGAAGAAAGAAGACCTCAAGCAAGCCGAGGCACTGTTCCTCAAACTGCGTCCTTCGATCGGCTACTTCCACTCGTCCAAGTACATCTCCGACCTGGCCAACGGCAACATCTGCGTAGCCGTCGGTTACTCGGGTGACATCCAGCAGGCCAAATCCCGTGCTGCCGAAGCCGGTGGCAAGGTCAAGGTTGCCTACGATATTCCCAAAGAAGGTGCTGGCAGCTTCTACGACATGGTCGCCATCCCTAAAGATGCCGAAAACGTCGACGCCGCCTATGCATTCATGAACTACCTGCTCCAGCCGGAGGTCATGGCCAAGATTACCGACAGCGTGCGCTTCCCGAACGGTAACGAGAAGGCAACCCCGCTGGTGGACAAGAGCATTACCAGCGACCCGGGCATCTACCCGCCGGCTGATGTGCAAGCCAAGCTGTACGCCATTGCTGACTTGCCCGCTGCAACTCAGCGTGAAATGACGCGCAGCTGGACCAAGATCAAATCGGGCAAATAACACCTCTGTAGCCGCTGCCGCCAGGCTGCGATGGGCCCGAAGGGTCCCGGCAATCTTAAGGGCCGCGTCGGCTTCGCCGCCGATCGCAGCCTTCGGCAGCGGCTACAGGGAATTTGAATTACATAAAAGTTTTGCCGGATTGGTTTATCGAGGGTAAGTTGCGCGCCGGTTTAAAAGTCGAGCGGCTTTACTACCGTGCGACCCGGGCAACTTGGGCCCAACTATTCAAGAGGACATCCACTTGCCAATTTCTTTATTTCGCAAAGCCTTGCTGGTGGGTGCAGGTATCACGCTGGCTGTCAGCGTGCAGGCCGCGCCGACCGTGCATGTTTATAACTGGTCGGACTATATCGGCCCCGACACCCTGGCCAACTTTGAAAAGGCCACCGGCATCAAGCCCGTCTATGACGTGTTCGATTCCAACGAAACCCTGGAAGGCAAACTCCTGGCCGGCCGTACCGGTTATGACGTGGTGGTGCCGTCCAACCATTTCCTCGGCAAGCAGATCAAGGCCGGGGCGTTCCAGAAGATCGACAAGTCGCTGCTGACTAATTATTCCAACCTTGACCCGGCGTTGCTCAAGCGCCTGGAAAAGAACGACCCGGGCAACCAGTACGCCGTTCCCTATCTGTGGGGCACCAACGGCATTGGTTACAACGTCGATAAGGTCAAAGAAGTGCTGGGTGTCGACAAGATCGATTCCTGGGCCGTGCTGTTCGAGCCGGAAAACATGAAGAAGCTGGCCAGTTGCGGCGTGTCCTTTATGGACTCGGCGGATGAAATGCTGCCGGCGGTCCTCAACTACATGGGCTTGAACCCCAACAGCGAAAACCCGGACGACTACAAAAAGGCTGAAGAGAAACTGCTGACCGTGCGTCCTTACGTGACCTACTTCCATTCTTCCAAATACATCTCTGACCTGGCCAACGGCAACATCTGCGTGGCTGCCGGTTTCTCCGGGGATGTATTCCAGGCCAAGGCTCGCGCAAGCGATGCAGGTAAAGGCGTGAACATCGCCTACGCGATTCCCAAAGAAGGCGGCAACCTCTGGTTCGACGTGCTGGCTATCCCGGCGGACTCCACCAACGTCAAAGAGGCCCACGCCTTCATCAACTATTTACTGCAACCTGAAGTGATCGCTCAGGTCAGTGATTACGTCGGTTACGCCAACCCTAATCCAGGGGCGGACAAACTGATGGAGCAATCGATACGCACCGACGAAGCGGTTTACCCACCGCAGGCGGTTCTCGACCGGACTTTTGTCAACTTCGAGTTACCCCCGAAAGTGCAACGTTTGATGACCCGTAGCTGGACCAAGGTCAAGACGGGCATGTAAGGCTTAAAGCTCAAACTATCCAAGGTTTGCCCGTATTGGGCGAGCTGCACTCTTTTTTTTGGGAGTTTCGTAAATGGCAGTTGCCTCCGGCGCCTATAAGAAAGCCCTCGAGGGCGACCAGACACCGAAAAAGGTGTTGGTCAAAATCGACCGGGTCACGAAAAAATTCGACGAGACGATCGCCGTGGACGATGTGTCCCTGGAAATCAAGAAAGGCGAGATCTTCGCCTTGCTCGGCGGGTCAGGTTCGGGCAAATCCACCTTGCTGCGCATGCTCGCAGGCTTCGAGCGCCCAACGGAAGGACGCATTTACCTCGACGGTGTGGACATCACCGACATGCCGCCCTACGAGCGGCCGATCAACATGATGTTCCAATCCTACGCCTTGTTCCCCCACATGACCGTGGCCCAGAACATCGCGTTTGGCTTGCAGCAGGACAAGATTCCCAAGTCTGAGGTCGACGCCCGTGTGGCCGAGATGCTCAAGCTGGTGCAGATGAGCCAGTACGCCAAGCGCAAGCCGCACCAACTGTCTGGCGGTCAACGCCAGCGGGTAGCACTGGCGCGTTCCCTGGCCAAGCGTCCGAAGCTGTTGCTGCTGGATGAGCCGATGGGCGCACTGGACAAGAAGCTGCGTTCGCAGATGCAGCTTGAACTGGTCGAAATCATCGAGCGCGTCGGCGTGACCTGCGTGATGGTGACCCACGACCAGGAAGAGGCCATGACCATGGCCGAGCGTATCGCGATCATGCACCTGGGCTGGATCGCCCAGATCGGCAGCCCGATCGATATCTATGAAACCCCTACCAGTCGCCTGGTGTGCGAGTTCATCGGTAACGTCAACATCTTCGAAGGTGAAGTGATCGATGATGCCGAAGGTCACGCGACCATCACCTGCAAGGACCTGGACCGCAATATCTACGTGGGCCACGGCATCAGCACCTCGGTGCAGGACAAATCGGTGACCTACGCGATCCGTCCGGAAAAACTGCTGGTGACCGCCGACATGCCGACCTGCGAATACAACTGGTCCAGCGGCAAGGTCCACGACATCGCCTACTTGGGCGGGCATTCGGTGTTCTACGTTGAACTGCCGAGCGGCAAGCTGGTGCAATCCTTTGTCGCCAACGCCGAACGTCGTGGCGCACGGCCTACTTGGGGCGACCAGGTCTACGTGTGGTGGGAAGACGACAGCGGCGTGGTACTGCGCTCATGAACATGAAGAAGCTCAAGCGCCAGTTGCAACGAATAACCCCCGGTGGCCGGCATGTGGTCATCGGGATCCCTTTCCTCTGGTTGTTCCTGTTCTTCATGCTGCCGTTCTTCATCGTCTTGAAGATCAGCTTTGCCGAAGCCGACGTAGCGATCCCGCCTTACACCGAGATCTATACCTTCGTTGAGCAGAAACTGCAGTTGGTGCTCAACCTGGCCAACTACGCGATGCTGGGCGATGACGAGTTGTACATCGCTGCGTACCTGGGCTCGCTGAAGATGGCGTTTTTCAGCACGGTGTTGTGCCTGCTGATCGGCTACCCGATGGCCTACGCCATCGCCAGTGCCCGCAAGGAAATGCAGACCGTGCTGGTGCTGCTGATCATGATGCCGACCTGGACGGCGATCCTGATCCGCGTCTATGCGTGGATGGGCATCCTCAGCAACAACGGCTTGCTCAACGGCTTCCTGATGTCCATGGGGCTGATCAACGAGCCGTTGCAGATCCTCAACACCAATATCGCGGTGTATATCGGCGTGGTGTATTCCTACCTGCCGTTCATGATCCTGCCGCTGTACGCCAACCTGGTCAAACATGACCAGAGCCTGCTGGAAGCCGCATCGGACTTGGGGTCGAGCACCTTCAACAGCTTCTGGAAAATCACCGTGCCGCTGTCCAAGAACGGCATCATTGCCGGCTGCATGCTGGTGTTTATCCCGGTGGTGGGCGAGTTCGTGATCCCGGAACTGCTGGGCGGTCCGGAAACCCTGATGATCGGTAAAGTGTTGTGGCAAGAATTCTTCAACAACCGTGACTGGCCGGTGGCGTCTGCCCTGGCGGTGGTGATGCTGGCGATCCTGATCGTGCCGATCATCCTGTTCAACCGCAGCCAAGCCAAAGAGATGGAGGGCAAGATATGAAGCGCGTCAGTTTCTCAAGCTTCATGCTGGTGGCGGGGTTGTTGTTCATCTACCTGCCGATGCTGATCCTGGTGATCTACTCGTTCAACGAATCCAAACTGGTGACGGTGTGGGGCGGCTGGTCGATCAAGTGGTACGTGGGCCTGCTGGACAACAGCCAATTGATGGGCTCGGTGGCCCGCTCCCTGGAAATCGCCTGCTACACGGCGGTGGCGGCGGTGGCGTTGGGTACCCTGGCGGCGTTTGTGCTGACGCGCATCAGCCACTTCAAGGGCCGTACGCTGTTTGGCGGCCTGGTGACTGCGCCGCTGGTAATGCCTGAAGTGATCACCGGTCTGTCGCTGTTGCTGCTGTTTGTGGCCATGGCGCAGATGATCGGTTGGCCCCAGGAGCGTGGCATCGTCACCATCTGGATTGCCCACACGACGTTCTGTGCGGCGTATGTGGCGGTGGTGGTGTCGGCGCGCTTGCGTGAGCTGGACCTGTCGATTGAAGAAGCGGCGATGGACTTGGGTGCGCGGCCGTGGAAGGTGTTCTTCCTGATCACCATTCCGATGATCGCGCCGTCCCTGGCAGCGGGTGGGATGATGTCCTTCGCACTGTCCCTGGATGACCTGGTATTGGCCAGCTTTGTGTCTGGGCCGGGTTCCACGACCTTGCCGATGGAAGTGTTCTCGGCGGTGCGTCTGGGGGTTAAACCGGAGATCAACGCCGTGGCCAGCTTGATTCTGCTGGCGGTGTCGTTGGTGACCTTCTGCGTATGGTTCTTCAGCCGTCGTGCCGAAGAGCTGCGCAAGAAAGCGATCCAGCAAGCGATCGAAGAAGCGGCGGCTGATAGCTGGAAACAGCCGGATGCGCGTCGGGCGCAAGCCCCGGTCTAAACAGGTCTGCCTGAAGAAACCGGATCAAAATGTGGGAGCGGGCTTGCTCGCTCCCACATTTGATTGCATTCCAAGCGGGTTAAGCTACCCAAGGCGACTTACGAATCACCTCGACAAAGTTCATCGGCTTGAACCCCGGCTCCTGATCCACCAGCACATCGGTCTTCACGTTGCCAAACGTGGTCTGCGGGCGATGGCGCAAGCCGTCGGCAAACGCGCAGATGATGCACTCCTTGAACCCTTCACCGCGTGGATGCGCATGCACCACGGCTTCGCGCTGCACCTGAGTAAAGGCCGCGTACTCCATGCCCAGCACGTCCATTTCCACGCCAGCCGTCAGCAAGGCCACGGTCGGGCGCAGATGCTTGGGCACGCCCGGGGTTGTGTGCAGGGCGATGGACAACCAGACCTGCTCGATATCGTCATCGCTCAACCCGTAAGGCTTGAGGAAGTCAGCAGCGGCGTTGGCGCCATCCACTTCAAAGCGCTCGTCATCACTGCGGTGACCTTCCACCAAGCCGAGGTCATGGAACATCGCGCCGACGTACAGCAACTCCGGGTTGTAGCTCAGTTGCTGGCGCTCACCGCTCAAGGCACCGAACAGAAATACCCGGCGGGAGTGGTGGTACAGCAGGTCGGATTCGATGTCGCGGATGTATTCTGTGGTGGCTTTGGCCAAGGCGCTGTCCGGGATCTTGATGCCGGCAATGGTGGTGCTCATGGTCGTTATCCTCAAGAAAGCGCCGGGTTGGCGCTGATGAGTCCAGTCTGCTCGCGTGCCCGCGAGGGGGCCATCGCGGCGAGGGTGCGATCCCGGCCAATGTGCCGCGATATCGTGCCATGTGCGGTCTAGTGTGGGAGCTGGCTTGTCGGATCGCCGCACCGCTACGATAGCATCACCTCGGTATACCTGATGTACCGAGTCGTTTGCATCGCAGCGGTGCGGCGATCCGACAAGCCAGCTCTCACAGAGGTTTGTGTTTATTCAGTTAGAAAAAGGTGTCTCTACTCATGGGCAAAACCGTCGCCATCCTGATCTTCCCCGGCGTCCAGTCGTTGGACGTGACCGGCCCCATGGATGTGTTCTGCGAGGCCAACCGTTTTCTGCCGCCAGAGGATCACTACCAGTTGGAGGTGCTTGGCCTGGATCACGGCAGCATGGCCTGTTCCAACGGGTTGTCCTTGCAGGCCCATCGGCATTTCAGCGAAGCCCTGCAGCCGTATGACTTGCTGTTGATGGCCGGCGGGCCACAACTGCCATTCCTGGATTTCGGCCGGGTGTTCGATGAGTGGTTGCGCGAAGCCAGCGCCAGGGCCAAGCGTTTTGGCTCGATCTGCAACGGTGCCTTCATGCTCGCCCGCGCCGGTTTGCTGGACGGCCGCACCGTCACCACCCATTGGGGTGATGCCGCCGCCCTGACGAGTTTGTGCCCGTTGGCTCGAGTGGAAGCCGACCGGCTCTACGTGCAGGACGGTAACCTCTACACCTCCGCCGGGGTGACGGCGGGCATCGATCTGTCACTGTATTTGCTGGCCCAGGATCACGGCCCGGAAGTGGCCCTCAGCGTGGCCAAGCGCCTGGTGGTGTTCACCCAGCGTTCGGGCGGGCAATCGCAGTTCAGTCCCTTCCTGACTCCGCATGCCGAATCGACCTCGGCGGTGGCCCTGGTGCAGTTGTATGTGTTGGCGAACCTGACGGGGGATTTGACCATCGCCGACCTGGCCAGCGCGGCGAACATGAGCGCGCGCAATTTCTCCCGGGTGTTTGCCCGAGAAGCACAGATTACCCCGGCGGAGTTTGTCGAGCGGGCGCGGGTGGATGCGGCGCGGGTGCTGCTGGAAAGCGGCAGCGCACCGCTGAAAACGGTGGCCTATCAATGCGGGTTCCGTGATGCCCAACACATGCGCAGCGTGTTCAACCGCCGGCTGGGAGTGACGCCGCAACAGTTCAGGCTGAATTTCGCGACGCCGACCTGAAGTAAGCACAGGTCAAAATGTGGGAGCGGGCTTGCTCGCGAATGCGGAGTGTCAGTCACTGGAGATATCGACTGATACATCCGATTCGCGAGCAAGCCCGCTCCCACATAGGGTCCCTGTTTCTTCAGTTACTGCGGCGTTCGGGCCGGCAAAAGCTTGAGCGTACCGCGCGTATTCGCTGTCACTTCCTCATCATTGAAATGCGCCTGTTCATACCCGCCCTCGATATAGGTTTCGGCCTGGTCGGAGTAGTGCTTGTCGAACGGCACGCCGCTTTGTCCCACTGGGTTGATGGTCAGCGCGTGAGCGGCATCGGCGAAGTCGATCAGGCGTCGGGTGGAAGGGCCGTAGTTGACCGGCCACGGCGCCGGGCCGATCTTGGCGGACAGGTTGTTCGGCACCTCGTGGGTGCCTGGCGCGGCAAACGGGCCGACGTTGACGATGAGGTCCAATGGCTTTTGCGAACCCAACGGATGAGCGTGAGTCAGGGTATGCGCCTTGCCCCATTGCCACTGCGCCGGATCATCACCCAAGGTTGCCTTGAGGTGTTTGAGGCTGTTGTCCCAGGCGAGCTTGACGGTATCGGCGCGGCTTGTCTTCCACCACGGTGAATCCGGCGACGCCGCCAGGCGTGGCAGGGCAGCATCGATGACGCGGGTGGTGATCAGGGTTTCAAAAAGGTTGTCGCCCAGCTTGTCATGCATCGCCGCATACGCCAGGTCATAGAGGAACTGGTTGAACAGCGTGGCACTGGTGGAATCCAGCGGATAGTCACCCTTCCACGTCGCCAGTTGCTCCACCAGCTTCATCTCGGCCGGATCCTTGACCACATCGCGCAACACCGGCAGCAGCGGAGCCATGAACCGTGGTCCGTAGGCGTTGGTGGTGCCCAGTTGCAAGGCCTGGCTATTGTCCTGGTCCCACTTCACGCTGTTGTCGCTTAACTGCGCGTTCAACTGCTGGCCGCGGTCCGCCAGGTTGTAGTAGCCGGGGATCTCCATGCCGGTGGGCGATGCGGGTTGGGCATTGGCTGAGACGATGTAACCCCGTGCCGGGTTTTCTTCCTGTGGGTTGGCGCTGAACGGGTAGAAACCCAGCTTGTCGGCCTGGGCCGTGCTGCCGTCGAGGATAAACCCGGGACTGACCCCGGCCGGGCGGATCGGCAATTGCGCGGCGGCCCACCAGCCGATATCCCCCTTGGCATTGGCCCAGACGATATTCAAGCCTGGTGCCTGGACCTTGGACGCAGCACTACGGGCCTTGACGAGCGTGTCGGCACGATTGAGTTGGTAAAAACCCTCGAGGATCGGGTTGTCGGTTTCCAGGAAGGCCCACCACATGGCGATGGGCGTCTTGCCGGCATTCTCGCCAAGCACGTCATTGATGATCGGGCCGTGGGGCGATTGGCGCAGGGTGAGCGTCACCGGAGCCTGGCCCTTGACGGCGATCTGTTGCTCACTGCTGGTCATGTCGACCCATTGGCCGTGGTACCAGACCTGATTGGGGTTGTTTGGGTTGACCTTCTCGGCGATCAGATCCACGTCATCGTTCTGGAACATGGTCAGGCTCCAGCCGAAATCCTTGTTGTGCCCCAGGAACGCCACGGGCACCAGGGCGTTGTGATAGCCGTAGAGCTCAAAGCCCGGCGCTGACAGCTGCGCTTCGTACCACACCGACGGCACCGAGAAGCGGATATGCGGGTCACCTGCGAGCAACGGCTTGCCACTTTTGGTCCGGGAGCCGCTGATGGCCCAAGCGTTGCTGCCTTCGTATTGCGGCAGGCCGTTGTCGGCCAAGGCGTGTTCGCTCAATTGGGCGAGAGCGCCCAAGTCTTTCCAATCGCCAGCGGCCAGGTTCAACGCGCCCTTGGGTTGCCAGTCGAGGTCGAAGATCTTCAGGTAATCGCCGCCCAACTGATCGCGTACGTAGGTCAACAGCGGCTCGGTACGAAACGCGGCGGCAAAGCTATAGGCGAGGTAGCCTGCGACGCTGATGGTGTCCTCGGCGGTAAATGGGCGCTTGGGGATGCCCAGTACGTCGAACTCCATGGGTTTGGCGTGGCTGTCCTGATACTGGTTGATACCGTCCAGGTAGGCTTGCAGGGCCTTCCAGGAGGCTGACTCACGATCCATGTGGGTTACATAGGTGGTGGCGCGTTCCCGAATGCGCAGGCTACGAAACATCTTGTCGGTTTCCAGCAGCTTCGGCCCCAGCACTTCGGCCAGTTCGCCGCGGGAAAGACGGCGCATGATTTCCATCTGAAACAAGCGGTCTTGGGCATGTACAAAGCCCAGGGCGCGGTACAGGTCGGCCTCGTTCTCGGCGCGGATATGCGGTACACCACAGTCGTCGTAGCGCACGGTGACAGAGCCTTGCAGGTGGGCAAGTTCCACCGTGCCCTGGCGGGTTGGTTGCTTGCTGTACACATACCAGCCGGCGCCGAGGGCGATCAGCACTACCAGAACCGCGAGTACCTGCAAGACGCGCTTCATTAATATTCCTTATTAAAAGTTGGGCCGCGATCTACAAACCTTCCGGCCACGAACAATAGCAGCCCACTGCCAGGGTGTGGGTTGCATTGACCTCACGGCCGTTTTCGAGGGCCTGCAGGATCGGTTCGATAAAGCTGTTGCTGGAATTACAGGTCAGCCCTTCACTGTACGGCCCGAAATACGCCAGCTTGCCCGTGCGATCCCAGATGCCCACGGCGGGACTGGCAGGCACCTGTTCGGCACCGGGCAGGGCGTTGATGACTTTCATTGTGCCGAGGGTGGCGGGTAACTGGCCGTGGCTGCCGGATTTTTGCAGGGAATAAAACTCCACTCCCTGAGGCGCGTACTGTTCGATCAGTTCGCTGAGATGCTGTTGGTTACCGACATTGCACGGGCAGGCCGGGTCCCAGAAGTGCACCAGGCGAATGGGCCCGGGGCCGGCGAGGTCGGCAGGCAGCTTCAGCAGGTCTCCGGAGAACACCGCCGTGTGCTCGCTGAAGGCTCGCAGGTAACGCCCCTGGAACCAGTCATACGCGGCCCATAGCACGCCGGCGCAGATGAGTGCGATCAGGCTGGCGAACAAGGTTGTACGGTAGGGCTGTCGCATTCGGATCAATCCTCGCAGGACGCGTAGCTTGCCATGCTTGCCCTGACAGATGAATATCGCAGGTCGATAAAACCTGTTCAGTGCAATGAGCCTCAGTCTGGAACCTCTTATGCCCGTTACTTTTGACCCTGATCATCTACGCGAAAGCTTGCGGCCTCTGGTGGATGCGCAGCCGCTTTCGGTCGAAGCCCGGGTCTACCAGCGCTTCTACGGCCTGGACCTGCCGGGGCACAAGGTGCCGGTGGTCAGCCGTCTGGGGCGTTTCGACGTGGAGGGGTTTGAGGTGGTCGCTCAGGTCTGGTGGCCGCAGCAACCGGTGGCCACGATGTTTATGTACCACGGCTTCTACGACCACATGGGGTTGTACCGGCATGTGGTGGAGTGGGCGTTGGACCAGGGTTTCGTGGTGATTGCCTGCGATCTGCCAGGCCATGGCTTGTCCAGTGGCGAACGGGCAAGCATCGATGATTTCGCGGTGTATCAGCAGGTGGTGCAGGCACTGTTTGAGCAGGCCAGGGCGCTGCAACTGCCGCAACCCTGGCACCTGTTCGGGCAAAGTACCGGCGGGGCTATTGTGGTGGATCATCTGCTCAGCGACGGCGTGGACAGTCCGGCACAGGGCAAGACATTCCTGTTGTCACCCCTGGTTCGCCCGCGTGCCTGGGGCTGGTCGCAGCTCAGCTATTACCTGCTCAGGCCTTTTGTCAAAGGCATCGCCCGACGTTTCAGCGATAACACCAACGACCCGCAGTTCAAGCCGTTCCTGGAGGCCGACCCCTTGCAGCCACGCCAACTGCCCACCGCCTGGGTAGGAGCGCTGGCACGTTGGATCAAACGCATCGAAGCCGCACCCCGCAGCACGCGCCGGCCGGTGATTGTGCAGGGTGAGGAAGACATGACGGTGGATTGGCAGCACAACTTGCAGGTGCTGCGAGGGAAGTTCGATCAGCCGGAGATCCTGATGCTGCCTCGGGGCAGGCATCATTTGGCCAATGAGCTTCCGGAGATCCGGCAGGAGTACTTCAAGTACCTCACCGACCATTTGAACTAATCGATCCCTGTAGCCGCTGCCGAGGTACGAGGCTGCGATGGGTTTGGTGCGGCATTCCGACGAAGCGGCCCTTGGGGCGGTCCTGCGGACACGCATCGCAGCCTCGTTCCTCGGCAGCGGCTACAGGTGATCGGGTGATCAGGTGATCAAGGCGCCAGGCTTGAAGTGCTTTGCCCGACTGCCAGGCCGGCGCGGATCGCCGCCAGCGCCGCCTGGTAATACGCCTTACCCTCCGGCGACTCGGCGAACGTAGCGAACTCTTCCAGCTCAGGGTCGGACAGATCCCGATAGACATACAGCAGCGTGTTGTTCAGGTCATTGCCGATCTGCTGCATCAATCGCTCGCGCTGACCATTCAACATGCCTTGTGCCTGACCGCCACCGAGCAGGCCGGGGATCATCTGGCTCAAGCTGTCGGCCGCCACACCGGCAATCGCCAGGCTGACTTCCGCACCGGCTTCACGGGCGGGCAGGGCCTGGGCCAGGTGGCCGATGATCAGGCTGCGGGTAGCGTCTGCTTTCATCTGCGGCAGGCCCTGGGCATTTTTCGCCAATTGATCACGACGGGTCGCCAGCAGCTCGGCGGCGACAATCTTGCGACCCAGGGGCGTTTGGAAAAACGCCAGGGCCGGCGCAGGATCCGCCAGGTTCTTGCGTAACTGGGCTTCGGCTCGCTGATCCATGGCCTTGGGCGCGAAGCGTTTACTGCTGTTATCCACCAGCGCCTGGTACACGGCGGGCGGCAAGCTGTTGCGGTAGCGTTGCTGGGCCGCACTCAAGGCGTCATTGAAATGCGCGCGTTGTTCTGGCCAGCCGGCGACCGTGTACAACTGGTCATGGCTGTCTGCCCAGGCGGGCAAAACACAGAACATCAGCAAGGAAAAAAACAAACGACGCATATGGACTCCTGTCAGTCGGCCACTATTGTCCGTGTCGGGCGTAGGATTTGTCGAGAAGTCCTATCAGTCACCTGACTAAAGTGTATTCAGACGCTCGGCGGCTCTGTCGGATTCAAAGGCGTATGGATACTATGCGCGCCATGCAAATACCCTACGATCACCCGCTGCTGCTGAGCATTGTCGACGACCTGGCCGTGAAAGGCTGGTCGCAGCAGAACATCTTTCTGCCCGAGGTTCTGACCCTCGAACTGGCGGCTGAGTGCCATAAACGTGCCGCCGAAGGGGAATTGGCACCAGCGGCTGTCGGGCGCGGGCCGTTCCAGGAGATTCGCGAGGGGATTCGGGGTGACCATATTCAGTGGCTGGAGCCCGGCCAGGCGGCGATTTGTGACACGTATCTCAACCTGATGGACAGCCTGCGACTGGCGATGAACCGTGGCTTGTTTCTGGGCCTGGAGGATTTCGAAAGCCATTTCGCGATGTACCCGCCGGGGGCGTTTTACCTCAAGCATGTCGACCGCTTTCGTGATGACGACCGCCGCATGGTCTCGGCAGTGGTCTATCTGAACGACGCCTGGTTGCCTGAGCACGGCGGCCAGTTGCGTATGTACCTCAATGACAACGTTGAATACGATGTGGTGCCCACGGGTGGTTGCCTGGTGGTGTTCCTGTCGGGGGAAGTGCCCCACGAAGTCCTGCCCGCCGTCCGCGAACGCCTGTCCTTGACGGGCTGGTTTCGCCGGCGGGGCAACGAGCCATTTTAATGATGGAAAAAATTCTGATCAGCCGCTGCCTGCTCGGGCACCGGGTACGTTACGACGGCGGGGCCAGTGGGCCATTCGATCAACTGGCAGCCTGGCAGGCCGAAGGTCGAGTAGTCGCGGTGTGCCCGGAAGTGGCCGGTGGCTTGCCGACGCCACGACCGTCTGCCGAGATTCCGGGCGGGCAGGGGATCGATGTCTGGGAAGGCCGCGCACAGGTGCTGACGGCTGACGGTGAAGATTTCAGCGAAGCCTTTCTCAACGGTGCCCGTCAGGCGTTGGCATTGGTGCAGCGCCACAGCATCCGTATCGCCGTGCTCAAGGCCAACAGTCCGTCGTGTGGCAACCTGTTGACCTATGACGGCACGTTCACCGGGGTAAAGGTAAGCGGCGAAGGGGTGACGGCGGCGCTGCTCAAGCGCTATGGGGTGATGGTGTTCAGTGAGCTGGAGCTGCCCGAGGCGGCGCAGGCTTTGGTGCAATTCTCGAACTTGCCACTGACCTGATATGCGCTTGCGAATGCGTCTGTAGCCGCTGCCGAGGTACGAGGCTGCGATGGGTTTGGTGCGGCATTCCGACGAAGCGGCCCCGGGGCGGTCCTGCGGACACGCATCGCAGCCTCGTACCTCGGCAGCGGCTACAACCGTTATCGCAGGCAAACCACACATTGACCGAATCGCTTATTGGGCCTTCGCCACCGGTTTGCTTGCATCCATCCCAAACCACTTCTCCGACAGCGCCGTCAGCCGGCCATCGGCTTTCACGCGCTGCAACGCCTTGTCCAGGCTGGCCTTGAACGCTGGATTACCCTTCTGGAATGGGATCGCCAGGCTCAACGTCGGCCCGACTGCCGCCCCTTCTTTCACCGGCAACTGACTGTCGCGAATCGCGTAGGGAATCAGCAAACGATCACTGATGGCCGCATCAATCTGCTGGTCAGCGACGTCTTTGATCGGCTGTTTGGCATCAGGATAGCTGCGCAGGTCCACACCTTCAGCGGTGCGCGCCTGCTCGACAAACTGACTGCCTTGGGCCACGCCCAATGCCTTGCCCTTGAGTGCCTCGAAGCTGCTCAGCGGACGCTTTTCCTGCTTGCGCACAATCAACTGCGCGTTGGAGTAGCTGTAGGGCTCACTGAAATCGAACCGATCTTGCAGTTCAGGAGTCATAGCGATGTGGTTGATCGCCACGTCGTACCTGCCGCTTTCCACGCCGGGCAGCAAGTCGGTGTCATCGGCGGTGATGAAGGAGGCGCGTACGTCCATCTCGTGGGCCAGCAACTCACCCAGTTCCACTTCAAAGCCTGTGAGTTTATCTCCCTCCTTGAAGTTGAACGGCGGCGTGTTGGCTTCAAGGGCAATACGCAATTCACCGCGATCAAACACATCGTCGATCAATTCGGCGTGAGCCAAGGGGCTCATAAGGGGAAACAAAAGTAACAGGCCAGGCAGAAACCGCATGGTCACTCCTAAAGAATTCTAATGAGCGAGGTGCCGTTCAGGCTCGCTTTGCTATGGTGTTGAGTGCCTTGGACAGCAATTTGTCGCGAAGTTGTCATAACCCTACAGATTTCACCGAAAAACTGGAGAAGCGAATGAACGCCTTTTTGTCCCGTGCAAATGTATCTCGTATAACGCTGGCCAGCCTGCTACTGGGTGCTTCGATGCTGGCAACCGCCGCCGACGGTATCCCACGCAGTGCGCCACCGGAAGGTGCCAAAGTGTTTATCGTCTCGCCGAAAGATGGCGCCACGGTCGATAAAACCTTCACCGTGAAGTTCGGCATGGAAGGCTTGAAGCTGGCGCCTGCCACCGACCAGACCCCAGGCACTGGCCACCACCACCTGCTGGTAGATCAGAAAGCACTGCCAGACGCCAGCGTGCCTATCCCGGCTACCGACACCGTGATTCACTACGGCAAGGCCCAGACCGAAACCGAATTGACCCTCACCCCAGGCAAGCACACTTTGCAACTGGTGGCCGGAGACAAGCTGCACATGCAGTTCAACCCGACGGTAGAGTCGAAAGTCATCACGGTTAATGTGAAATAAAAGAACGGGAGCCCCTTGCGGGGCTCCCGTTCTTTTATTTGTAGGAGCGAGCTTGCTCGCGAAAAACCTGAGGGCGCTGCGTGCATCCAGGATGCACGCGTTTTCGTTAACGTTTTTCGCGGGCAAGCCCGCTCCTACAAGATTAGAACAACACGCGGCTACGGATAGTGCCGTTGATGTGCTGCAGCTTCTCTTGCGCCAGGTCCGAGTACTCGGCGTCTACGTCGATAACCACGTAGCCGACTTTCTCGTTGGTCTGCAGGAACTGACCGGAAATGTTGATGCCGTTTTCCGCGAAGACCTTGTTGATCTCCATCATCACACCCGGAATGTTCTGGTGGATGTGCAGCAGACGGTGCTTGCCAGGGTGAGCCGGCAGCGCCACTTCCGGGAAGTTGACCGAGGACACCGACGTACCATTGTCGCTGTACTTGACCAGCTTCTCCGACACTTCCAGGCCGATGTTGGCTTGGGCTTCAGCGGTAGAACCGCCGATGTGCGGGGTCAGGATCACGTTGTCCAGGCCACGCAGCGGGCTTTCGAAGATGTCGTCGTTGGAGCGAGGCTCTACCGGGAACACATCGATGGCGGCGCCGATCAGGTGCTTGTCCTTGATCGCGTTGGCCAGGGCATCCAGCTCGACCACGGTACCGCGAGCGGCGTTGATCAGGATCCCGCCTTTCTTGATAGCGCGGATTTCTTTCTCGCCGATCATCCACTGGGTTTCAGCGGTTTCAGGAACGTGCAGGGTGACGATATCCGACATGCCCAGCAATTCGGTCAGGCTGGCCACTTGAGTGGCGTTGCCCAGCGGCAGCTTGGTCAGGGTGTCGTAGAAGAACACCTGCATGCCCAGGCCTTCAGCCAATACCGACAATTGCGTGCCGATCGAGCCGTAACCCACGATACCCAGCTTCTTGCCGCGGATTTCGAAGGAATTGGCTGCGCTCTTGATCCAGCCGCCACGGTGGCAGGAAGCGTTCTTCTCAGGGATGCCGCGCAACAGCAGGATCGCTTCAGCCAGCACCAGCTCCGCGACGGAACGGGTGTTGGAGTACGGTGCGTTGAACACCGCGATGCCGCGCTCGCGCGCTGCATTGAGGTCGACCTGGTTGGTGCCGATGCAGAAACAACCTACAGCGACAAGCTTCTTGGCGTGATCGAAGATTTCTTCGGTCAGCTGAGTGCGGGAGCGAATGCCGATAAAGTGTGCATCGGCGATCTTTTCCTTGAGCTGGGCTTCCGGCAGAGAACTGGTGATGTACTCAATGCTGGTGTACCCGGCGGCCTTCAGGACGTCGACGGCCGATGGGTGGACGCCTTCCAGAAGAAGGAACTTGATCTTGCTCTTATCGAGAGAAGTCTTGCTCATCTGCGTAAACCTGTATCCCGGAGAAAAATGGCAGGGAATCGAGCAGTTAGTGCCCTGAATCAGTGCACAAGAGCTGACCCGGACGGCAGGAAAGCCGTCATCGCAGAACGCCCTTGGGCTCTGTCCTGCGGGGGCGGTATGCTAGCATACGTCCCCCGCTAAACACCCATTCCTGCGACGTGAAGCGTTCTCAGGATGACCATGAATTGTTCGAGAGTTCTGTCGATGACCCATCCTGCCCTGATTGATGAGCTAAAGACCCTGGTTGAGCCAGGCAAGGTCCTGACCGATGCCGACTCCCTGAATGCTTACGGCAAGGATTGGACCAAGCATTTCGCCCCGGCCCCCGTCGCCATCGTCTTCCCCAAGACCACCGAACAGGTGCAGGCCATTGTCCGCTGGGCCAATGAACACAAGATGGCGCTGGTGCCATCCGGTGGTCGTACCGGTTTGTCAGCGGCCGCAGTTGCTGCCAATGGCGAAGTGGTGGTGTCGTTCGACTACATGAACCAGATCCTCGATGTGAACCTCACCGACCGCACCGCCGTGTGCCAGCCGGGCGTGGTCACCAAGCAATTGCAGAACCTGGCCGAAGAAAAAGGCCTGTACTACCCGGTGGACTTCGCCTCGTCCGGGTCCAGCCAGATCGGCGGCAACATTGGCACCAATGCCGGTGGGATCAAGGTGATTCGCTACGGCATGACCCGCAACTGGGTGGCCGGCATGAAAGTGGTCACCGGCAAGGGCGACCTGCTGGAACTGAACAAAGACTTGATCAAGAACGCCACCGGCTACGACCTGCGCCAACTGTTTATCGGTGCCGAAGGCACCCTGGGCTTTGTGGTCGAAGCGACCATGCGCCTGGACCGCGCGCCGAAAAACCTCACGGCGATGGTCCTCGGCACCGCCGACTTCGACTCGATCATGCCCGTGCTGCACGCCTTCCAGAGCAAACTGGATCTGACCGCCTTCGAGTTCTTCTCCGACAAGGCCCTGGCCAAGGTCCTCGCCCGTGGCGACGTGCCGGCGCCGTTTGAATCCGAATGCCCGTTCTACGCGCTGCTGGAATTTGAAGCGACCACCGAAGAAGTGGCCAACCACGCCCTGGAAACCTTTGAACACTGCGTCGAGCAAGGCTGGGTGCTGGATGGTGTGATGAGCCAGAGCGAAACCCAGCTGCACAACCTGTGGAAGCTGCGCGAATACATCTCTGAGACCATTTCCCACTGGACGCCGTACAAGAACGACATCTCGGTTACTGTGTCGAAAGTGCCGGCTTTCCTGAAGGAAATCGACGCGATCGTCGGCGAATACTACCCGGACTTCGAAATCGTCTGGTTCGGCCACATCGGCGACGGCAACCTGCATTTGAACATCCTCAAGCCGGATAACCTGTCCAAGGACGAGTTCTTCGCCAAATGCGCCACCGTCAACAAGTGGGTGTTCGAAACCGTCGAGAAGTACAACGGTTCGATCTCCGCCGAACACGGCGTGGGCATGACCAAACGCGATTACCTGACTTACAGCCGTTCCCCGGTTGAAATTGAATACATGAAGGCAGTGAAGGCGGTGTTCGACCCCAACGGGATCATGAACCCGGGCAAGATCTTCGCTGTTTAACGGTCACGCCAGAGGAGTCGGTCAATGAGCTATCAGCACAAGTATGTCGACGGGACCAACATCCACTTTCCCTTGGGAAAAGTGGTGTGTATTGGGCGCAACTACGCCGAACACGCCAAGGAGCTGGACAATCCGGTGCCCACCGAACCCCTGCTATTCATCAAGCCGGGCAGCTGCGTGGTGGCGCTGGAAGGTGGTTTCACCATTCCTACCGAACGCGGTTCGGTGCATTACGAAGCGGAAATCGCGGTGTTGATCGGCAAGCCGCTGTCCACCCAACCAAGCCGTGAAGAAGTGCTGGATGCTATCTCCGGTTTCGCCCCTGCCCTGGATTTGACCCTGCGTGACAAGCAGGCCGAGCTCAAGGCCAAGGGCCTGCCGTGGGAAATCGCCAAGTCCTTCGACGGTGCGGCAGTGATTGCCCCCTTCGTGGTGGGCAGTACCTTCCCGGACCTGACCGACATTGGCATTCGCCTGACCATCAATGGCGAAGTGCGCCAGGACGGTAATAGCGCGATCATGCTCAACCCGATCATCCCGATGATCCAACACATGGCCGGGTGCTTCTCGCTGCAGGCCGGTGATGTGATCCTGACCGGCACGCCGGTGGGCGTTGGCCCATTGAATGTGGGTGATGAGCTGGTGCTGGAATTGCCGGGCGTGAGTCGCTTCGAAAGCAGCGTTCGCTAACCCGACGCGGTCAATGTGGGAGCGGGCTTGCTCGCGAAAGCGGTGGATCAGTTGATGCATGTTTGACTGACACTCCGCATTCGCGAGCAAGTCGAATCGTCGCACCGCCGCTCCCACATTGTTTTGCGTGTGCCTGTAGAGACCCTTTTGCATTTTTTTCACACGCCACCGGGATAATTGTCGGCCTTCTGCGCGCAGGCTTGTTGATCCTGTGCTATCCCCTATAGCTGACTTTCTGGAAAGCTCTCCCAATGGCCGTGCCCGTTCCCACCTCAAAGCCCGCTCGTCGTTCACGTTTCTTCATGCGCTGGTACTCTTGGTTGTTGCTCGTCGGGGTGATCACCTATGGTGTTTCCTGGTTGATGCATTGGGACGATCGTGGCGTGTTGTGGGTGGAGGAGCATTTCGAAACACCGACGGAGCGCCAGGAAAGTATCTGGCTCCCGGACTACCATGCGGTGATCGATGCCAAGCTGCTGCCCGGTATGGAGAAGGACGAAGCCTCGGACCTGACCTACAACCCCCAGACCAAGACCTTATTTTCGGTAATGGGAAAAAATCCGTTCCTCGTGGAACTGACCCTGCAAGGCGATGTGCTGCGCAAAATGCCGCTGGTGGGCTGGAACAACCCGGAAGGCGTGACAGTGATGGAAAATGGCGTCATGGCCATTGTCGATGAGCGCATGCACACCCTGACCCTGATCAAGGTCGACGCCAACACCCAGCAACTGACCTTCGCGGACTTCCCGACTTACGACCTGGGTCCGTCCAAGAACCAGAACAAAGCCTTTGAGGCCGTCACCTGGGACAAGCGCAACCAGCAGTTGGTGTTGGGCGAAGAGCGTCCGCCGGCTTTGTTCACCTGGAAAAGCGACGGCAGCCAGACGCTGATCGGCGACAAGCAGAAGCAGTCCAGCGACGAATTGGACATGCGCAACCTCTCTGCCTTGAGCATCGATCCGCGCACTGGCCATATGCTGGCGTTGTCAGCCGACTCTCATCTGCTACTGGAGCTGGATGAAAAAGGCGAGCAGGTCAGCTTCATGGTCCTGCTTGGCGGTTTCAACGGGCTGAAAGACACCATTCCCCGTGCGGAGGGAGTGACCATGGACGAAAACGGCACGTTGTACATGGTTAGCGAGCCAAACCTGTTCTATCGTTTCGAGAAACAGAAATAACAGACTGATTGCGTCGGACCTTTCTCTATCTGCGCCATTCAGCAGGCATGAGGGTGTGTTTAAGTTTAAATTCAGAAGAGTGTGATATTCATTCGCCAGTTTTTGCCTTGAGCCCGCCCTGATGCGTCGATTTACCCGCCCCAAACCAGCTTTTTTCATTCTTGTGCTGATCGCCCTGGTTGCCTCTGGGGTGGTCGCGCAGCAATTCCGTTTATTCGAACGCGCCTGGTTCAACTGGCAGGTCTGGCGCCACCCGGCCGACGAACGCTCCATTGGCCTGGCGGATTATCGCGTGGTGCTGGAAGCGCAGGCCATCGATGGCCTGGACGATGATGTCTCGGCCCTGACCTACGACCCGGTGCGCAACAGCCTGTTTACCGTGACCAATAAGGATGCCGAGCTGATCGAGCTGTCCCTGGATGGCAAGCTCCTGCGGCGTATCCCGCTGATCGGGTTTGGCGATGCCGAGGCGGTAGAGTTCATCAGCGAGGACACCTATGTCATCAGTGATGAGCGTGAGCAGCGGCTGATCAAGATCCATCTGGAAGAGGGCACGCAGTTTCTCGATATCGCCGATGCCGAACAAATGACCCTCGGCGTTCACCTGAGCGGCAACAAAGGCTTTGAAGGCCTGGCCTATGATTCGGTGGGCAAGCGCCTGTTTGTCGCCAAGGAACGGGACCCGATGCTGATCTACGAAGTGCACGGTTTTCCTCACTTCAAGCCAGAAAAAACCTACTCGGTGCACGTCGTCAACAACCCCAAACGTGATGCCGGGTTGTTTGTCCGCGACCTGTCCAGCCTGCAATACGATGAGCGCAGCGGCCATTTACTGGCGCTGTCCGATGAGTCGTTCCTGGTGCTGGAACTGGATATCGACGGTCGTCCCTTGAGCAGTTTGTCCCTGCTCAAGGGGCGCCATGGCCTGAGCAAGCGTGTGCCTCAGGCCGAAGGGATTGCGATGGACAACGATGGCACGCTGTATATGGTCAGTGAGCCGAACCTGTTCTATATCTTCAAGAAACCCTGATCAGAACATCCACTGCGCGCCCAGCGAATAGCCGGTCTGGCTGCACCTGCAATCAAGCCTTGAGGGTTTTCACGCCTTCCGAGGTGCCCAGCAGCAACACATCCGCAGGACGCGCGGCAAACAAACCATTGGTGACCACGCCCACGATGGCATTGATCTGACGCTCCAGCTCCACCGGGTTGGTGATCTGCATGTTGAACACATCGATAATGATGTTGCCGTTGTCGGTCAGCACGCCTTCGCGGTACACCGGGTCGCCGCCCAGTTTCACCAGCTCGCGAGCCACGTGGCTGCGGGCCATCGGGATCACTTCCACCGGCAGTGGGAATGCGCCGAGCACTGGCACCAGCTTGCTGGCGTCAGCGATGCAGATAAAGGTCTTGGCCACGGCCGCGACGATCTTCTCGCGGGTCAGGGCTGCGCCGCCGCCCTTGATCAGGTTCAGGTGCTCGTCGCTTTCATCGGCGCCGTCGACGTAGAACTCCAGGTCGCTCACGGTGTTTAGCTCATACACCGGAATGCCATGGCCCTTGAGCCGTGCGGCAGTGGCTTCGGAACTGGCAACCGCGCCGTCGAACGCGCCCTTGTGCAGGGCCAGCGCATCGATAAAGCAGTTGGCGGTGGAGCCGGTGCCGACACCGACGATGCTTTTATCGTCGAGTTTAGGAAGGATTAAATCGACGGCGGCCTGGGCCACTGCCTGTTTGAGTTGATCCTGGGTCATGCGGGCTCCGGAACGGGCGGGGAGTAAAGAGGGGCGCGAGTATAACCCAACAAAACCTCTGGATTCGTGTGGTCGCCCGGCCAAACGCTGGGTTAGACTCCTTGGCCCTGCCCAACCCGCTCAGTGATGCTTTCCGATGCTCGAACAGTACGTCAAGAAGATCCTCACCTCGCGCGTTTATGACGTTGCCGTAGAAACCCCATTGCAGACCGCTCGCCAGCTCTCCGAGCGGCTGGGCAACAAGGTCTGGCTCAAGCGCGAAGACTTGCAGCCGGTGTTCTCCTTCAAGATTCGTGGCGCTTATAACAAGCTGACCCAACTGACGGCCGAAGAGCGCGCGCGCGGCGTGGTCACCGCCTCGGCGGGCAACCATGCTCAGGGCCTTGCCCTGGCGGCCAAGGTGCTGGGGGTCAAGGCCACCATCGTGATGCCCAAGACCACGCCGGAGATCAAGGTCGAAGGCGTGCGTTCCCGTGGTGGCAAAGTAGTGCTGCACGGCGACTCTTTCCCCGAAGCGTTGGCGTATTCGCTGAAGTTGGTCGACGAAAAAGGCTACGTCTACATTCACCCTTACGATGATCCGCACACTATTGCCGGGCAGGGCACCGTGGCGATGGAGATTCTGCGCCAGCATCCAGGGCCGCTGGACGCTATTTTTGTTCCGGTCGGTGGCGGTGGCCTGATCGCCGGTATCGCAGCCTACGTGAAGTACCTGCGCCCAGAGATCAAGATCATCGGCGTCGAACCGGACGACTCCAATTGCCTGCAAGCCGCCATGGCCGCCGGTGAGCGGGTGGTATTGCCGACCGTGGGTATCTTCGCCGACGGCGTGGCGGTGGCGCAGATCGGCCAGCACACCTTCGACATCTGTAAGGACTATGTGGATGAAGTGATTACCGTCAGCACCGATGAAATCTGTGCGGCGATCAAGGACATCTACGACGATACCCGCTCCATCACCGAACCGGCGGGCGCCCTCGGCGTGGCCGGGATCAAGAAGTACGTGGAAACCCGTGGCGTCACCGGGCAGACCCTGGTGGCCATCGACTCTGGCGCCAACGTCAACTTCGACCGCTTGCGGCATGTGGCCGAGCGCGCCGAGCTGGGTGAAGGCCGCGAAGCCATCATCGCCGTGACCATCCCTGAGCAGCCAGGCAGCTTCAAGGCCTTCTGCGAGGCGGTGGGCAAGCGCCAGATCACCGAGTTCAACTACCGTTATCACTCGGGGCGCGAAGCGCACATTTTCGTCGGCGTGCAGACCCACCCGGAAAACGATCCGCGCAGCGCATTGATCGCCAGCCTCACCAGCCAAGGTTTCCCGGTGCTGGATTTGACGGAAAATGAACTGGCCAAGCTGCACATCCGTCATATGGTCGGCGGCCATGCGGCGCGGGTCAGTGATGAAGTGGTGTTTCGCTTCGAGTTTCCGGAGCGTCCCGGTGCGCTGTTCAACTTTCTCCATAAGTTGGGCGGGCGCTGGAACATCTCGATGTTCCACTACCGCAACCACGGCGCGGCTGACGGTCGCGTGGTGGCCGGGCTGCAAGTGCCGGCCGACGAGCGTCATCTGGTACCCGCGGCGCTGGCAGAAATCGGCTACCCGTATTGGGATGAAAGCGATAACCCGGCCTATCAACTCTTCCTCGGTTGAGCGACTACGCTGACTGGGCGGCCTTTAAGGAATCGAGAACATGGAAACGCTGACAACCCTCAAAGTGATCCACATTGCTGCCACGGTCTTGCTGCTGCTCAGTGGCCTGGCGCTCGCCGTGCTGGCCTGGCGCAAACGCAGCGCAGGCCCTGCCTACACCGTGCAACGCCCGTGGGCGTTTGTCTGGCTGTTGATGGGGATCTGCGTGGTGAGCATGCCGTTCACCGGCTGGTGGCTGGTGCATTTGATCGGCTGGCCGCTGGGGCAGACCTGGATCCTGGGCTCCAGCCTGATCTACACCGTGGCAGCGCTGAGCTGGTTCTGGTTGGTGGCGCGGTTGAATCGCCTGCGGTTGGGCGGTTCGGGGAGTCTGAACTTCACCTTGGCACTGGCGGTAGTCAGCCTGGTGGGGTTTGTGGCGATAGCGGGATTGATGGGTGCCAAGCCGGTTTAAAGGTTTTGGACCCTGTGGCGAGCGGGCTTGCCCGCGTTGGGCTGCGAAGCAGCCCCAAATCCAGCCGCCTCATTCTGTCTGGGAGAGCTCAGTGCCCTTGATTGGGGCTGCTATGCAGCCCAACGCGGGCAAGCCCGCTCGCCACAGGGTTATCAGCCGCGCAGGCTAATCACCGGCCAGCCACGCTTCTGGGCCTCAGCCCGCAAATTCGGATCCGGATCCACCGCCACCGGGTGTGTCACCTGCTCCAGCAGCGGCAAATCATTCATCGAGTCACTGTAGAAATAGCTGCCTTCCAGGCTATACCCGGTCTCTTCCAGCCAGCGATTCAGCCGCGTCACCTTGCCTTCGCGAAAGCACGGAATGTCAGTGCTGCGGCCGGTGTAACGGCCATCGGCCATCTCGCATTCCGTCGCGATCAAGGTTTCAACTCCCAAACGCTCGGCAATCGGCGCGGTGACGAAGCGGTTGGTGGCGGTGATGATTACTAGCTTGTCACCGGCATCCCGGTGCTTGGCCAGTAACTCAGCGGCCTGGGGCAACATGATCGGCTCGATGCAATCGCGCATGTAGTCGTTGTGCCATTCGTCCAACTGAGCCATCTCGGTACGGCCGAGGATTTCCAGGCAGAAGTTCAGATAAGCCGCGTTATCCAGCTTGCCCGCCAGATAGTCCTGGTAGAACTCGTCGTTACGGGCTTTGTAGGCCACCGCGTCGAGAATCCCGCGGTCACACAGGTAATCGCCCCAAGCGTGGTCGCTGTCGCCGCCCAAGAGTGTGTTGTCCAAGTCGAATAAAGCCAGACGCATTGCAGTTACTCGCTGAAAAGTCTGTAAAAAGGCGTCCAGAATACGGTCTTTTCACAAGAGTGCACATAAGGTAAGCAGCCTCGTTGCCGCTGGAACAACCTTTGTGGAACAATGCGGCGACATGCGTTTGCGAGGTTGTTGCCGTGATCGACCCCGATGGTTTCCGTCCTAATGTCGGGATTATTCTTACGAATGATGCCGGACAGGTGCTATGGGCTCGCCGTATCAACCAAGATGCCTGGCAGTTTCCTCAAGGTGGAATCAACCCCGACGAAACCCCTGAAGATGCCTTGTACCGCGAGTTGAACGAAGAAGTAGGCCTTGAACGCGAAGATGTGCAAATTCTCGCCTGCACCCGAGGCTGGTTGCGCTATCGTTTGCCGCAACGTCTGGTGCGTACCCACAGCCAACCGCTGTGCATCGGCCAGAAACAGAAATGGTTTCTCCTGCGCCTGATCTCCAATGAGCAGCGGGTGCGGATGGATTTGACCGGTAAACCGGAATTTGATGGCTGGCGCTGGGTCAGTTATTGGTATCCGTTGGGCCAGGTGGTGACATTCAAGCGCGAAGTTTATCGTCGCGCTCTTAAAGAGCTTGCCCCGCGCCTTTTATCGCGCGACTGATGACGGAGTTCGACCCCGAGCCATGCTCAATACGCTGCGCAAGATCGTCCAGGAAGTTAACTCCGCCAAGGATCTCAAGGCGGCGTTGGGGATTATTGTGTTGCGCGTCAAGGAAGCCATGGGCAGCCAGGTCTGCTCGGTTTACCTGCTGGACCCCGAGACCAACCGTTTTGTGCTGATGGCGACGGAGGGCTTGAACAAGCGCTCCATCGGCAAGGTCAGCATGGCGCCCAATGAAGGTCTGGTGGGCCTGGTGGGGACGCGTGAAGAACCCCTGAACCTCGAAAACGCCGCGGATCACCCGCGTTATCGCTACTTTGCCGAAACCGGCGAAGAGCGCTACGCCTCGTTCCTCGGTGCACCGATCATTCACCACCGCCGCGTTGTCGGTGTGTTGGTCATCCAGCAGAAAGAGCGCCGCCAGTTCGACGAAGGTGAAGAAGCCTTTCTCGTGACGATGAGCGCGCAATTAGCCGGGGTTATCGCCCACGCCGAAGCAACGGGCTCGATTCGCGGCCTGGGGCGCCAGGGCAAGGGCATCCAGGAAGCCAAATTTGTCGGCGTGCCCGGCTCGCCCGGTGCTGCCGTCGGTACGGCGGTGGTCATGCTGCCGGCGGCCGATCTCGATGTGGTGCCGGACAAGACCATCACCGACATCGACGCCGAAATCAAACTGTTCAAGACCGCCCTCGAAGGCGTGCGCAACGATATGCGTACGCTGTCGACCAAGCTGGCCACCCAGCTGCGTCCCGAAGAGCGTGCGTTGTTCGATGTTTACCTGATGATGCTCGACGACGCGTCCCTGGGCAGCGAAGTCAAGGACGTGATCAAGACCGGCCAGTGGGCGCAGGGCGCGTTGCGCCAGGTGGTCACCGATCACGTCAACCGTTTCGAACTGATGGACGACGCCTACCTGCGTGAGCGTGCCTCGGACGTGAAAGACCTCGGTCGCCGTCTGCTGGCTTACCTGCAGGAAGAGCGCTCCACCACACTGGTCTACCCCGACAACACCATCCTGATCAGTGAAGAACTGACCGCCACCATGCTCGGCGAAGTGCCGGAAGGCAAACTGGTGGGCTTGGTTTCGGTATTGGGTTCCGGCAACTCCCACGTCGCGATCCTGGCCCGGGCCATGGGCATTCCGACGGTGATGGGCCTGGTGGACCTGCCGTACTCCAAGGTCGACGGCATCGAAATGATCGTCGACGGCTACCACGGCGAGGTCTACACCAACCCCAGCGAAGTGCTGCGCAAGCAGTACGCCGAAGTGGTGGAAGAGGAGCGCCAGCTGTCCCAGGGCCTCGACGCCCTGCGCGAGTTGCCGTGTGTGACCCTTGATGGCCACCGTGTACCGCTGCTGGTCAACACTGGGCTGCTGGCGGATGTGGCCCGTGCGCAACAGCGCGGCGCGGAAGGAGTGGGGCTGTACCGCACCGAAGTGCCGTTCATGATCAACCAGCGCTTTCCGAGTGAGAAGGAGCAGCTGGCGATTTATCGCGAGCAACTGTCCGCCTTCCATCCGTTACCGGTGACGATGCGCAGCCTGGACATTGGCGGCGACAAGTCACTGTCGTATTTCCCTATCAAGGAAGACAACCCCTTCCTCGGCTGGCGCGGTATTCGCGTTACCCTCGACCATCCTGAAATTTTCCTCGTTCAGACCCGCGCCATGCTCAAGGCCAGCGAAGGCCTGAACAACTTGCGCATCCTGTTGCCGATGATCTCCGGCACCCACGAGCTGGAAGAGGCCCTGCACCTGATCCACCGGGCCTGGGGCGAAGTGCGCGACGAAGGCGCCGATGTGCCGATGCCGCCGATTGGCGTGATGATCGAAATCCCGGCGGCGGTGTACCAGGCCAAGGAGCTGGCACGGCAGGTGGACTTCCTCTCCGTTGGCTCCAACGACCTGACCCAGTACCTGCTGGCGGTGGACCGTAATAACCCACGGGTGGCCGACCTTTACGACTACCTGCACCCTGCGGTGCTGCAAGCCTTGCAGAACGTGGTGCGCGACGCCCATGCCGAAGGCAAGCCGGTGAGTATCTGCGGGGAAATGGCCGGTGACCCGGCAGCGGCGGTGCTGTTGATGGCGATGGGCTTTGACAGCCTGTCGATGAACGCCACCAACCTGCCGAAAGTGAAATGGATGCTGCGTCAGATCAATCTGAGCCGGGCCAAGGAAATGCTGGCGGAGCTGATGACCATCGACAACCCGCAAGTTATCCACAGCTCGCTGCAACTGGCACTGAAAAACCTTGGGTTGGCGCGGATGATCAATCCGGCTTCGGCGAAGACCCTCTAACCGGATTTTAGGGTCTGTCCCCAATCAAAATGTGGGAGCGGGCTTGCTCGCGAAGACTGTAGCCGCTGCCGAAGAATGAGGCTGCGATGGGTTTGGTGCGGCATTCCGACGCAGTGGCCCCAAGGGCGGTCCTGCTGACACGCATCGCAGCCTCGTGCCTCGGCAGCGGCTACAGTCTTCGCGAGCAAGCCCGCTCCCACATTTGATTTGTGGGATGCTCAGATATTGAGTTCGACTTCGCCCAACTGCCCACCATACGGCCCAAAACTGCGCTCAACGATATGCCGTGTTCCATCGGCATTCACAATCAACGCCGTACTCGCCCGCGTCCCATAACTGGGGCTGGCAATAAACACGCTCGACAGCAGGCTCTCGGTCGCCAAGCCCACGCCGGTATCCGGCAAGTCGGCAAAAGACGCGGTCTGCGGGTCGTTCAAGATGCCCAGCAAGGCTTCAGGTTGCGGATCATCCAGCACTTCGATCAACGCCGCCTTGGCCTTGAGCAGCTTCGGCCACGGCGTATCAAGCCCGGCATTGGATAGCCCATAAATGCCCGCGACTAATTGAGTGGGCGCCGACTCATTGGCGTTGTAATGCCACAACTCATCCCGTGTCCCGATCAACAGGTTGAACCCGGCATATTCAATCGATCTACCGTTAACGTCGGCCAAATAGTCGTCAACCGGCAGCGAACCGCTGAGAAATCGCGCCACCAACTCCCCTCGGGATTTGCGTGCCGGCGGCTGGTGCGGATCACGAATATTGGTCAGCGCCGCAAAGCGTCCATCTGCGCCAACCCCCAGCCAGGTTCCACCCGCCTCTTGGTCCCGTCCGGCATAAACGTGGGGTGTGTCCGGCCATTGGGCCAGCGGCAGGCTGGGCCGAGCATAGAATTCATCACGGTTGGCCGCGACGATCAGCGGTTGGGCGTGACCCGGCCGCCAGGCAAAAACAATCAGGCACATAAGGTGATCCCTTTGTGTTTTTCACCACTCTACCCACAGAACCGTCGGCTATCCATCGTATCCAGTTGGGCCGCATGCCTTCCTTCCGTTAACATGCCCGTCTGATTTTGCGAGCAGCCATTGTTCGACGGCTTGTTGTTTTGCGTGGGTTTGAACTTCTTGTTGTAAAAAAGTGGCTGTAACGAAGGCTTAATCGCGCACCGGCATGGTCCGGGCGCAATAACGAATGATTTAACGAGGAGTCGCAATGCTGCCTTACCCGCAGATCGACCCGGTGGCCCTGGCCATCGGTCCGCTGAAAATCCACTGGTACGGGTTGATGTACCTGATCGGTATCGGCGGTGCCTGGCTGCTGGCTTCCCGGCGCCTGAACCGTTTCGACCCGACCTGGACCAAGGAGAAACTCTCCGACATGGTGTTCTGGATGTCGATGGGGGTCATCGTCGGCGGACGACTGGGGTATGTGCTGTTCTACGACCTGAGTGCCTACATCGCCAACCCGACCCTGATTTTCGAGGTGTGGAAGGGCGGCATGGCATTCCACGGTGGGTTTATCGGCGTGATGATCGCGGCCTGGTGGTTTGGCCGGCGTAACGGCAAGTCGTTCTTCCAGCTGATGGACTTTGTCGCGCCAATGGTGCCGATCGGCCTGGGCGCCGGGCGCATTGGCAACTTCATCAACGCTGAGTTGTGGGGCAAGCCGACTGACGTGCCGTGGGCCATGGTGTTTCCACCGTTCAGCGACCCGGCGCAACTGCCGCGCCACCCGTCGCAGCTGTACCAGTTCGCCCTGGAAGGCGTGGCACTGTTCCTGATCCTTTACATCTTCTCGCGCAAACCACGCCCTACCATGGCGGTATCGGGCATGTTCGCGTTGTTCTACGGGATCTTCCGATTTATCGTCGAGTTCGTACGGGTACCGGATGCGCAGTTGGGCTACCTGGCGTTTGGTTGGCTGACCATGGGTCAGGTTCTCAGCTTGCCGATGATTCTGTCCGGCCTGGGCATGCTGTGGTGGGCTTACAATCGCCCGCAACCGATCAAGAACACCGCGCTTTAAACTCGAACGCCGAGGCTCAAGGGCCTCGGCTTCAACGATACAGGTACTGTCATGAAGCAATATCTCGACCTGGTTTCCCACGTCATCAAGAACGGCACCAAACAGGCCAACCGTACTGGCGTGAACACCATCAGCTTTCCCGGTGCGATGTTGCGCTTTGACCTGCAGGAAGGTTTCCCTGCGATCACCACCCGCAAGATGGCCTTCAAGTCGGCTATCGGCGAGATGTGCGGTTTTCTGCGTGGGGTGAACAACGCCGCCGAATTCCGCGCCCTGGGCTGCAAGGTCTGGGACCAGAATGCCAACGAAAACGCCCAGTGGTTGGCCAACCCGTTCCGCCAGGGCGACGACGACCTTGGCGAGATCTACGGTGTGCAATGGCGCAAATGGCCGGCGTACAAGCAGATCCCGCTGAGCAATCAGGCGGCGATCGAGCAAACACTGGCTCAGGGTTACCGTCAAATCGCTGAAGGCGAAGAAAACGGCCAGGCCTATGTGGTGCTGTACAAGGCCATCGACCAGATTCGCCAGTGCGTTGACACCATCATCAAGGACCCGGGCAGCCGCCGTATCCTGTTTCATGGCTGGAACTGCGCCCAGCTCGATGAAATGGCCCTGCCGCCGTGCCACTTGTTGTACCAGTTCCATCCGAATGTCGAAACCCGGGAAATTTCCCTGACGCTCTACATCCGTTCCAACGACCTGGGTCTGGGCACGCCGTTCAACCTGACCGAAGGCGCTGCGTTGCTGAGCCTGATCGGCCGCCTGACCGGCTACACGCCGCGCTGGTTCACCTATTTCATCGGTGATGCCCACGTCTACGAGAATCACCTGGACATGCTCAACGAACAGCTCAAGCGCGAGCCGTTTGCTGCGCCGAAGCTGGTGATCAGTGATCGCGTGCCGGAGTTTGCCAAGACCGGTGTGTACCAGCCTGAGTGGCTGGAGTTGATCGAGCCGAGCGATTTCTCGCTGGAAGGTTACGAGCACCATGCGCCGATGACGGCACCGATGGCGGTCTGACAAGCAAGTCGATCTCTGTGGCGAGCGGGCTTGCCCGCGTTGGGGCGCGAAGCGGCCCTAAGTCAGCCGCCGCGATCAGTCAGTAAATCCGCAGTGGCCTTTATGGGGCTGCTGCGCAGCCCAACGCGGGCAAGCCCGCTCGCCACAGGGGCGTTTTTAATGCCCGTGGCTTCTGCCTACATGGGAATGCTCCGCTTCACTCGCCGTCACCCCTCCGCTGACTTCCAGGCGCTGCAAAATCCCGCATTGATCGGCCTCTGGCCCTGCGCCACAGCGTTGGCGCAGGACCAGCAGTTGCTCCTGCAACGCCATCAGCCCATCAATCCGCGCCTTGACGTGGTGGATGTGTTCGTCGATCAACGCGTTGACGCTTTCGCACTGGTCCTGGGGGCTGTCGCGTAAACCCAGCAGGCTGCGGATTTCTTCCAGGGTCATGTCCAGGCTGCGGCAGTTGCGGATGAAGGTCAGCCGTTCGGTGTGGGCCTGGGTGTACAGGCGATAATTGCCGTCACTGCGCGCAGGCGGTGGCAGCAGGCCTTCTTTCTCGTAATAACGGATGGTTTCCACCTGGCAATCCGTCAGTTTTGCCAATTCGCCGATCTTCATCGCAGCAATCTCCAAAAGGGTGCTTGACCCTATAGTGGCTACAGGGTCTTTACTTGGCAACAGGCACCTTTACGGACGCGACCAATGAGCGATTCCATTCACACCCCGAACAAGGCCCATGCTGGCCACGACCACGACCACGACCACGACCACGACCACGACCACGACCATGGTCATAGCCATGATCACGGCGCAAAGCTCAAGCCTGTGCAAAAGGAAAAGCACGACCATGTCAGCCACGGCGGTTCCTGCTGCTCCAGCAACGCTGCGCCTGCGCTGGTAAAGCTGAGCGAAGCCCCGACTGCGGGCTCGCGGTTGAGCACCTTCCGTATCGAAGCCATGGATTGCCCCACCGAGCAAACCCTGATCCAGAACAAACTGGGCAAGCTCGCCGGTGTGCAGCAACTGGAATTCAACCTGATCAACCGTATCCTCGGTGTGACCCATGATCTGCCGAGCACTACGCCGATCATCGAGGCCATCAAATCCATCGGCATGCAGGCCGACCCTATCGAAGAGGGTGTGGCCCCGGCCGCGCCGCCTGCGAAGAAGCACTGGTGGCCGCTGGCCTTGTCCGGCATCGGTGCCCTGGGGGCCGAAGTGCTGCACTTCACCAACGCCGCCCCTACGTGGGTGATTGCCTTGGTGGCGCTGGTGTCGATCTTCAGCGGTGGCCTCACCACGTACAAGAAGGGCTGGATTGCCCTGAAAAACCTTAACCTGAACATCAATGCCCTGATGAGCATCGCCGTGACTGGCGCGATCCTCATCGGCCAGTGGCCCGAAGCGGCGATGGTGATGTTCCTGTTTACCGTGGCTGAGCTGATCGAGGCCAAGTCCCTCGACCGTGCACGCAACGCCATCAGTGGCCTGATGCAGATGACGCCGGAGCAAGCCACGGTGCGCCAGGCTGACGGAAGCTGGGCTGAGCAGGAAGCCAAAACCATCGAACTGGGTGCCATCGTGCGGGTTCGTCCCGGCGAGCGCATTGGCCTGGACGGTGAAGTCACCTCCGGCCAGTCCACCATCGACCAGGCGCCAATTACCGGTGAAAGCCTGCCGATCGAAAAGACCGTGGGCGACAAAGTCTTCGCCGGCACCATCAACCAGGCCGGCTCTCTGGAGTACAAGGTCACGGCGGCAGCCAACAACTCCACCCTGGCGCGGATCATCCACGCCGTGGAGCAGGCTCAGGGTTCGCGAGCGCCGACCCAGCGGTTTGTCGACAGCTTCTCCAAAATCTACACCCCGGCGGTGTTTCTCTTCGCCTTGGGCGTGGCGCTGATCCCGCCGCTGTTCATGGCGGGCGCCTGGTTCGACTGGATCTATCGCGCGCTGGTACTGCTGGTGGTCGCGTGCCCGTGTGCGCTGGTGATTTCCACGCCGGTGACCATCGTCAGCGGCCTGGCCGCCGCCGCTCGCAAAGGCATCCTGATCAAGGGCGGTGTGTACCTGGAGGGCGGTTACAAACTCGACTACCTGGCCTTGGACAAGACCGGCACCATCACCCATGGCAAACCGGTGCAAACCGATTACCTGGCGCTGTTCCCCAACATTGAAGGCACGGCACCGGCCCTGGCTGCGAGCCTGGCGGCGCGTTCCGATCACCCGGTGTCCCTGGCTATCGCTAATGCGGCTGTGGATAAGAAGCTGCCGGTGCACGCTGTGGATAACTTCGAGGCCCTGACCGGTCGCGGTGTGCGTGGCGACATCAATGGCGAAACCTACTACCTGGGCAACCACCGTCTGGTGGAAGACCTGAACCTGTGTTCGCAAGCCCTGGAAGAAAAACTCTTCGCCCTGGAAAAACAAGGCAAGTCTGTGGTCCTGCTGTTGGACAAGTCTGGCCCGATGGCGCTGTTCGCCGTGGCTGACACCGTCAAGGACAGCAGCCGCGAAGCGATCCAGCAACTGCATGACCTGGGCATCAAAACCCTGATGCTCACTGGCGACAACACCCACACCGCCCAGGCGATTGCGGCTCAGGTCGGCATCGATCAGGCCCAGGGCGACCTGTTGCCTACCGACAAGCTGCAAGCCATCGAAACCCTCTACGGCAAGGGGCACCGTGTTGGCATGGTTGGCGACGGTATCAACGACGCGCCGGCCCTGGCCCGTGCCGAGATCGGTTTTGCCATGGCAGCGGCCGGTACCGACACCGCCATCGAGACTGCCGATGTGGCGCTGATGGACGATGACTTGCGCAAGATTCCGGCATTCATTCGGCTGTCGCGGCAAACGTCGAGTATCCTCAAGCAGAACATCGCCCTGGCGCTGGTGATCAAGGCGATCTTCCTTGCCGTCACCTTCCTGGGCATGGCCACCATGTGGATGGCGGTGTTTGCCGACATGGGCGTGAGCCTGCTGGTGGTATTCAATGGTCTGCGCCTATTGCGCAAATAGTCGATGAGAGGGTGGTGTGCTGAGTGCCGAGCTGAAGGCGTTTTACATGGTCGCCCGCCTGGGCAGCATTACCCAGGCGGCGAAAAAGCTCGGCCTGAGCCAACCTACGGTGACCACCCAGATTCGTCATCTGGAAAGCCAATACTCGGTTGAACTGTTCTACCGAGGCGGCCGTCGCCTCACCGTCAGCGACGAAGGCGCGCGGCTGCTGCCGATGGTCAAGGCGCTGTTGCAGCAGGAAAGCGATATCGAGTTTTTCCTGCGCAACAGCGGCCAGGTCCAGGGCGCGTTAAGAATTGCGGCGACGGCACCGTATTACATCCTCGACTTGGTAAAGACCTTCCGTGAACGGCTGCCCCATGTCGAAGTGTCGGTGGAAATCGGCAACTCCCAGCAGGTGCTGGAAGCGTTGGATGAATACCGGGTCGACGTCGCGGCCTCGTCGCAACTGCTCGAAGACCCGCGGCTGATTCGCCGTGTGTTGGGCATGGACCCGCTGGTACTGGCGGTGCATCGCAACCATCCGTTGGCGGCGCTCGACCATGTGTCGTTGAGCGCCCTCGTCGGACACACCTTGCTGATGCGCGAGCCTGGCTCCACCACACGCCGGCTGACCGAAGAAATGTTGCAGGGCGCAGGCGTGAGCTACGGGCCACTGCTGGAGATTGGCAGTCGGGAGTCGATCCGGGAGGCGGTGTTGCGCAACATTGGCATCAGCATCATTGCCCGTCAGGAAGTGCCTCATGATCCGCAGTTGCGGGTGCTGAGCATCGAAAATGCGCCGCAGATTCCTGAGTATCTCTACTGCCTAAAAGAGCGCAAAGGCGCGCGGTTGCCGGCGGCGTTTCTGGGGTTGGCGCAGGAAATGTCGCCGCTCTGAAGGCCATTCGCGAGCAAGTCGAATCGTCGCACCGCCGCTCCCACACTTGACCGAGTTCGACCTTTGGAATGCGGTCAAATGTGGGAGCGGGCTTGCTCGCGAAAGCGGTAGACCTATCACCATCCCCCTCCAGTCCTACACAAAACTACCAATACCACTATCGCCCAGTTTTACCTCCTTGCCACACAAGGTACGCATTCACTCCCTAGGATGACCTTCATCAGTTCGATGAGGTGCCTCCATGAACACAGCCCTGACCAACCCCGGCGCGCCAATGAAGGTGCGCGGTGTGCAGAAACGCTTCGGCGCGTTTACCGCCCTGGACAACGTATCCCTCGACGTCGCGGCCGGCGAGCTGGTGTGCCTGCTGGGCCCGTCCGGTTGCGGCAAGACCACCTTGCTGCGTTGCATCGCCGGCCTGGAGCGCCAGGACAGTGGCGAGTTGTACCTGGGTGATCGCGACGTTTCTCTGCTGGCACCTCAGGCACGGGACTACGGCATTTTGTTCCAGTCCTACGCCTTGTTTCCCAACCTCACGGTAGAAGCCAACATTGGCTACGGCCTGGCCGGCAGCGGCCGCGATGAAGTGCGCAAGCGTGTCGGGCAGATGCTGGAGCTGGTAGGCCTGCTCGGCAGCGAAAAGAAATACCCCGGCCAACTGTCCGGCGGCCAACAACAACGGGTCGCCCTGGCCCGTGCCTTGGCGCCGGCGCCTTCGTTGTTGCTGCTGGACGAGCCCATGTCCGCCCTCGACGCCCGCGTCCGCGAGCACCTGTGCACCGAGCTGCGCCAATTGCAGCGACGTCTGGGCATCACCACCCTGATGGTCACCCACAATCAGGACGAGGCCATGCTGATGGCCGACCGTATTGCCGTGATGAACAACGGCAAGGTCGAGCAGTACGCCACGCCCCAGGAAATCTACGACCGCCCGGCCACGCCGTTTGTGGCCGAGTTTGTCGGCCAGGGCAACTGGCTGCCGTTCAGCCGCAACAGTGACAGCCACGCTCAGGTTGGCGGGATGAACATGCGTCTGGCCGACAATGCCAACAAGGTCGCCTCGGGCCGGCTGTTCTGCCGCCCGGAGGCCATCAGCGTCAACCCGGTGGTGCATGAAGAAAACCTGTTCCCGGCCAAGGTCCGCGAGATCACCTTCCTCGGCAACCGCTGCCGCATGAGTTTTGAGCTGGACCAATTGCCCGGCCATCCACTGTTGGCGGAGCTGGCACCAGAAGCCATGCCGCGCCTGGGCGCCCAGGACATTTGGGTCGCGCTGCCACCCCGCAGCCTGCAGGTGTTTGCCTGAGATGCCTGCCGATATGACTCTGCCGATACCCGATAACGTGGCTCGCCAGGTTTCCCGTGCCGAACTCGGCGACCGTATTTTCGTGGTGGGCGGCAAGTTGATATGGCTGCTTCTGCTGGGCATCGCCGTATTGCTGCCGCTGCTGGCGATCTTCTGGCGCGGCTTCAGCAGCGAAGACGGGCAGGGCGGTGGCTTGGTCGCTGCAAAAGAACTGGTGACCAGCGACAACTTCCACTGGTTGTTGGGCAATAGCCTGAAGGTTTCCCTCAGTGTTGCCGCCATCGTCGTACCGCTGGCCTACCTGTTTGCCTACGCCCTGCAACGCACGCTGATTCCCGGCAAGGCGATTTGGCGCGGCATGTCGTTGCTGCCGTTGATGGCGCCTTCGATGCTGCCGGGGATCGCGCTGGTCTATCTGTTCGGCAACCAGGGCCTGCTGCGTGGCTTGCTGTCAGACAACATCTACGGCTTCTGGGGCATTGTCCTCGGTGAAGTGATCTACACCTTTCCCCATGCGCTGATGATCCTGCTGTCGGCGTTGTCCCTGGCGGATGCGCGGTTGTTCGATGCGGCGTCGAGCATGGGCGCAAGCCCCGCCCGGGCGTTTCGCAGCATCACCTGGCCGGCGACTCGCCAGGCAGTATTCGCCGCGTTTTGCCTGGTGTTCACCCTGACCATCACCGACTTCGGCGTGCCCGTAGTGGTGGGTGGCGATTACCAGGTGCTGGCCCTGGAAGCCTACAAGGCGGTGGTCGGCCAACAACAATTCGGCCGAGGCGCCTTGATCGGCATGGTTCTGCTGTTGCCGGCGTTGTTCAGTTTCGGCGTGGATGCCTGGCTGCGCCGTCGTCACGGCGACTCCATGAGCGGCCGCGCCCAAGTCTTCCAACCCACGCCGTCGCGGCTGAGGGATGGTTGCTACCTGGCCATTGTCCTGCTGATCTGCGCAGTACTGTTGCTGGTGTTTGGCATGGCCGTGTACTCGTCGGTGGTGAAGTTCTGGCCTTACAACCTGTCGCTGTCGCTGAACCACTATCAGTTCAACGACACGGCGGGCGGCGGCTGGCTGGCCTACCGCAACAGCCTGACCATGGCGTTGTGCACGGCGTTGATCGGCAGCGTACTGATCTTCACCGGCGCCTACCTGATGGAAAAAACCAAAGGCCAGCGCGGCCTGAACCTGGCGCTGCGCATGCTCAGCTTCGTACCGATGGCTGTGCCGGGACTGGTGCTGGGCCTGGGCTACGTGTTCTTTTTCAACCTCAACGGCAACCCGCTGCATGTGTTGTACGGGACCATGACGCTGCTGGTGGTGTGCACCATTGCGCACTATTTGACCACCGCGCAGATGACCGCCACCACGGCTCTGCGCCAACTGGACGCTGAGTTCGAAGCTGCTGCGCTGTCTCTCAAGGCGCCGCTGTACCGCCACTACCTGCGGGTCACCGTGCCGATCTGCCTGCCGGCGTTGCTGGACATCGTGCGCTACCTGTTTGTCTCGGCGATGACCACCGTTTCGGCGGCGATCTTCCTCTACAGCCCCGACACCATCCTGGCTGCCGTTGCCGTGCTGAACATGGACGATGCCGGCAATGTAGGCGGCGCGGCGGCCATGTCCACGCTCATTCTGTTCACCTCGGCGGGCGTTTCCTTGCTGCTGGCGTGGGCTTCACGCGGTTTATTGCGCCGCTCCCAGGCCTGGCGCCATACCGCGCCCGGTCAATAAATCACCCATAAAGGAACCGCACCATGTTCAAGCCCCTGGCGTTAGCCGCTGCTGTGCTCACTGCGTTTAGCCTGAATGCCTATGCCGCGAAAACCGAGTTGACCGTGTACACGGCCCTCGAAGCCGAGCAGTTGAAGACTTACAAGCAAGCCTTCGAAAAGGCTAACCCGGACGTGGAAATCAAATGGGTGCGCGACTCCACCGGGATCATCACCGCCAAGCTGCTGGCCGAGAAAGCCCGCCCGCAAGCGGATGCTGTCTGGGGCCTGGCCGCTTCCAGCCTGGCGATCCTCGATCAGCAAGGCATGCTGCAAAGCTACGCGCCAAAAGACCTGGACAAGATCGGCGCGAACTACCGTGACGTTGCCAATCCGCCAGCCTGGGTCGGCATGGACGTGTGGGCGGCGACCATCTGCTTCAACACCGTCGAGGCCGAAAAGCAGGGCCTGAGTAAACCGGGGAGCTGGCAAGACCTGACCAAACCCGAGTACAAGGGCAAGATCGTCATGCCGAACCCCGCGTCGTCCGGCACCGGCTTCCTCGACGTCAGCGCCTGGTTGCAGACCTTCGGCGAGAAGCAGGGCTGGCAGTACATGGACGAGCTGCACCAGAACATCGGCCAGTACGTTCACTCCGGTTCCAAGCCGTGCAAGCTGGCGGCGTCGGGTGAGTTCCCGATCGGTATTTCCTTTGAATACCCGGCGGTACAGCTCAAACGCCAGGGCGCGCCGCTGGACATTGTGTTGCCGAAAGAGGGCCTGGGCTGGGAAATCGAAGCCACCGCCGTCATCAAGGGCACCGCCCACGAAGAAGCGGCGAAGAAACTGGCTGACTTCTCCGCCAGTCCTGCCGCGATGGAACTCTACAAGGAAAACTTTGCGGTCCTGGCACAGCCGGGCATTGCCAAGCCGCAGACCGAGTTGCCGGCTGACTATGAGCAACGGCTGATCAAGAACGACTTCGCCTGGGCCTCGAAAAACCGCGACAGCATCCTGACGGAATGGCGCAAGCGCTATGACGGCAAGTCGGAGAAGGTAGCCGGCCAGTAATATTTTCGTTTGGGCTGATGGCCTCATCGCGAGCAAGCCCACACATTCGACCGAGTTCTACCTTTGAAATGAGGTCAAGTGTGTGGGCTTGCTCGCGATAGCGGTCTCGAATTCAGGACATCACTTCATGACACAACTGCTGATCATCGGCGCCGGCATCCTCGGCCTGTCACATGCCTACGCCGCCGCCAAGCGTGGCCTCAAGGTCAAGGTGTTCGAACGCAGCGCCACACCGTTGGGTGCCTCGGTGCGTAACTTCGGCCAGGCGCTGGTCACTGGCCAGCCGCCCGGAACCATGCTCGATTTGGCCCGTGAAAGCCGAGATATCTGGGGCCAATGGGCACAGCGTGCGGGGTTGCAGCTCAAGCGCAATGGCTCTTATCTGTTCGCCCGCAACGAAGCGGAAGAGCACCTGCTGGAAGCCTTTTGTGCGGGACGTGCGCAGGAGCACGACTATCGCGTCGAGCTGCTCCAGGGCACGGCAATGAACGACCTGTACGGCGGCCAATTCCGCCATCACCGTGCTGCGCTCCACGGCCTGGACGATCAACAAGTGTATTCCCGCGAGGCCATCCCCGCGCTGATCAACTACCTGTGTCGCGAACTCAAGGTGGAGTTTCACTTCTCCACGCTGGTACGTGACATCGAACCCGGTCAGTTGTACAGCACCGCCGGGACCTTTCGCGGCGAGCAGATCATTGTCTGCTCCGGCCACGACTACCAGACGCTGCTGGCCGAGCAGATCGCCGAGCTCAATCCGCAGATCTGCCGGCTGCAAATGCTGCGCGCCAGGCCGCAGGTGGACTTGAACCTGCAACACGCGCTGCTGACCGGCCTCAGTTGTGTGCATTACGGCGCCTTTGCCGACTTGCCGGAAGCGGCGCCGGTACAGGCGCAAATCCTGCGGGACGCCCCGCACCTGCATGAAAATGGCATCCACCTGCTGATCAGCCCCACACCTTATGGCGAGTTGATCATTGGCGATTCCCACCATTACGGCAGCGATCCCTCACCGTTCAACGCAGAGCAAGTGGACGACTGGATGATTGAGTTGGCCGAGCAGACGTTGGGTTGCAAGATACACGTCACGGAGCGTTGGCAGGGCGTCTACGGTTCCCGTGGGCCGGGGCCGTTTTCCTTCCTGCGGGCAGCGCCGGGGGTGAGTGTCGCGTTGATGCACACTGGCGTGGGCATGAGCGTCGGGCCGGCGATGGCCGAGAGCAATATCGCGCAACTGCTGGGGGAGAAGTGATGAGCACCGAACAGGTGATCGCCGAGGTGTTCGGCCTGTACGAGCAACATGGCGCCGCCGATTACATCGGCGAACCGGTGTCGCAGATCGAGCACATGTCCCAGGCCGCACAGTTGGCCATGGCTGAAGGTTTCGATGATGAAGTGGTGTTGGCGGCGTTCTTCCACGACATCGGGCATATCTGCAGCCAGGGCGGCGAGAACATGGGTGGCTACGGTGTGATCAGCCATGAGCGGCTAGGGGCTGACTATCTACGTCGGGCCGGTTTCAGCGAGCGGATGGCAAAGCTGGTGGAATACCACGTCCAGGCCAAGCGCTACCTAACTTTCAGCCAGCCGGATTACTACGCTCGATTGAGTGAGGCCAGTCGTCGCACTCTGGGTTATCAGGGCGGGGTGATGAGCGCAGAAGAGGCGCGGGCATTCGAGCAGGATCCGCTGTGTGCCGTCAGTTTGCGCATGCGTCATTGGGATGAGCAGGCCAAGGAAATGCATGTGCCGGTGCTCGACCTTGATGTCTTGAAGGCCAAGGCCCGGCAGTTATTGGCGGCTTAGGTTTCGTCCAGGCGTTGGGCCAGGGCTTCGATCTGTTCCTGGCGTTCGGCCTGGCTCAGTTTCGGGTGCGGATTAAGGGACGACCATTGCGGATGGGCGCGGGCCTTGTTCAGCGCTTCCGGCAACTTGCCTTCGCGCCAGGTCTTGTCCTGAGGTGTGTCGACCTTGATGCTGTGCATGGCCGCGTGGCCGCGCAGGTTCAGGGCCTTGAGCAATTGCCGTTGGCGCAAGGCCAGCAGGCGTAACACGCTGTCGTCGACGGTCAGCTCGCGCTGGCCTTTGATCTTGCCCAACAAACGGCTGCCGTAGCTACGGGCGGTTTGCAGGGCACCACCGGCGATGGCGCCGGCCAGGGCCGCGGCGCCTAAGGTCAGGCCGCCCACCAATAAATCGACACCGGCACCTGCCGCCGCGCCCGCCGCGATCCCGCTACCCACCCGCACGCCCAATTGCTTGAGGGTTTCCGGGTTGAACAAGTCATCGCCCCAGCGGCCGTCCAGCAGTGGCAAATCGCTGGCGGCAGCGTCTTGCGGGCGAAAGCCGAATAGCTTGAGCAAGGCTTCGACACAGCGTTGTTCACGCTGGCGCACGGCTTTGCGCAGTTCGCTGATGGCTTGTTGTTCGATCTCAGCCTCGCTGACCACACTGCGTCGGCAAGCGGCGCAATCCACCAGCAGCTCAGCGATCAGGCGCGCGGCGCTTTGCTGGCGGGCCTGGCGCTGGGCTTCCTGGTCGAGGATCAACCGTTCCAGTTGCCCACGGGAGTTTTCCAGCAGCAGCGCGAGGCTTTCATAGAGCCGACGCTCGCCATCTTCCGGTGGCGCCACGCTGTCGAAACGCACCAGGGCATGCAGGCCGAGGCGGGCCAGGGCTTCGCGCCAGTCCGGCTCGCGGTGGTCGCTGCTGCTGACAAAGTTGAGCACCGGCAGCAGCGGTTTCCCGCAACTGGCCAGCACTTGTAACTCGTCGCGGTACTTGGCCAGCACCGGTTCACGGGCATCGATGACATAGAGGCCAGCGTCGCAGGCCAGCAGTTGGCGCAGGACTTTGGCTTCCTGCTCGAAACGCTGCCGGGCTTCGCTGCCTTCCAGAAACCGCGCCAGCCGTGCCGGACCGTCGAGGCGCTCGCCGGGGCGATCCAGGCGTTCGAGGTAGTCGAGCAGGGCGATGGCGTCTTCCAGGCCGGGCGTGTCGTATAGCTCCAGCAGTGCTTCGCCGTCCACCGACAGGCGCGCGCCTTCGACATGCCGTGTGGTGCTGGGACGATGGGAGACTTCGCCAAAGCCCACGTCCCGGGTCAGGGTGCGTAGCAGCGAGGTCTTGCCGACGTTGGTGTGGCCGACTACGGCGAGTTTCAGCGGTTTAGTCATGGCCCGTCTCCAACCAGTTCAGCGGCGCGCAATCGGCGAACGGCAGTTCAAGCTGTTGCAGCGCGGTGTGCCAGTCGCCCAGGCGTTCAGCGTCGAGGGCCTGGCCAGTGGGCGCTTGCAGCAGCCAGACGCGCGTGGCCGTAGCGCCGCGGGCCAGTTCGGCAATCAGCGCCAGGCTGCCGCGATCCGGCGAGCGGCGCGGGTCGCAGGCGATGGCCAGGCGTGCGGGTGGAAAGCGGGTCAGTTGTTCCAGCAGCTTGTTGCGTGATTCGCGGCTGTCGAGGATGCCGGCGTCTTTGATGGAAGCCGGTAGCTGCGGTGGCCAGGGACGTTGGTCGTCCAGTTCGATGGCTACCAGCAAGGCCCCTTTGCTTTCCAGTTCGCTGGCGCCGCCTTCGACGTGATGCAGTTGCTCAGGTGCAGCGTCGTTGACCCCAAGCCGTTCACTGCTGGGCATCAACCGTTCACGCAGTGCGCTGTAGCCGGGCAAGTTAAGGTCCAGCTGCAAGCCGGCGCGCCCGCGTTTCCAGCGCCACAGGCACAGCAGGGCGAGGATCAGCCGAGGCAGGATGCCGTAGACCAGCAGCACGCCGGCGAGCCAGGCAGCCCAGGCCTGGCGAGCGCTTTCGATATTCAGGGCCGAGTCGCCGCTGGCGCGGATCATCTCGACGGTGGGCACGTTAAAGCCCAACAGCGCGGGCAGGGTGCCAAGGGTTTGGGTCACGCTGACAAAGGTGTCGGCTCCCAGGATGGTGGTTTCCCAGACAAAACCGTAGCGCCGGGTGGCCAGCAGCGTCAGCAGGATCACCATCGCGCTGAGCAGGGCCAGCAGCCATAGGCTGTTGACCAGCACACCGACGGCCCAGCGATTGAGTTTCTGGCGTTGCAGCAATAACAGCAGCGCCGGCGCCAGTTGTGCGGCCTTGGCGTCGCGGGCGAGTTTTTCACTGAGCCACAACCACAGGCGACCAAGGCTGGCGCTGTGTTCGCCGGCAAACACCAGGCCCAAGGCCCAGCTCAACAACAGGATCAGGTTCAAGCCCAGCAGACTGCCCAGGGCCCAGAACACATTCACTGGCGTCAGCCCGTTGCCCAGCGCCGCAAAGGCCAGGCCGGCACCACTGACGATGGCGACCACCGCCAGCAGGATCAACGCCAGCCGCGCGCCTTGCAGCCAACGGCCGAGGGCGGCGCTCAGGCCATCGCGCTCGGCCAGCCACAGGGCGCGGTTTTGAATACGCGTTGGCAGGTCGCCGCCAGTGCTGCGGGCCTGGCGATTGGCTTCCTGATCTTCGAGCGGGCCTGCGTGTTCTTCGCGCAGGCGCACGGTTTCTGTCAGCCAGAGTTTTTGCAGGGGGTTCAGTGCAGTCACGCGCCGTCCTGTTGAGCAAGTGAGGTTGGAGCATAACCGCTGGAGCGCCGGTTGGGGTATGCCGCCCGCGCCTCTGGTATTCTCGTCGCCATGAAAAAAACTCTCCCTTTAAGCCTGATCGCAGCCCTCGGTGAAAACCGCGTGATCGGCGTCGACAACAGCATGCCCTGGCACTTGCCGGGGGATTTCAAGTATTTCAAGGCCACCACACTGGGCAAGCCGATCATCATGGGGCGCAAGACCTGGGATTCTCTCGGTCGACCGTTGCCGGGTCGCTTGAATATTGTGGTCAGCCGTCAGACCGATCTGACGCTCGAAGGTGCGGAAGTTTTTCCGTCCCTTGATGCGGCGGTGGAGCGTGCGGAGGAATGGGCAAAGGCCCAGGGCGCTGATGAGCTGATGCTGATCGGCGGCGCGCAGTTGTATGCGCAAGGCTTGGCGCAGGCTGATCGCCTGTATTTGACGCGGGTGACGTTAAGCCCGGAGGGGGATGCGTGGTTTCCCGAATTTGATTTGAACCAGTGGAAACTGGTGTCGAATGTGGCGAATCCGGCGGAGGGAGAAAAGCCTGCGTACAGCTTTGAGGTTTGGGAAAAAGCCTGAAGCATCGTCGACAAATCCGGCTTGCAAAAGAGGGCCTCCTGCGCCACTGTAATGACTAATGTCATTACAGTGAGGGCTGCCCAATGGCCTCTATCAATGTTCGTATCGACGACGATCTTAAAGCCCGCGCTTATCATGAGCTGGAAAAACTCGGCGTAACCCCTTCTGAATTGATGCGCCAAGCCTTGCAGTACGTGGCTGAGCGCGGCCAATTGCCTTTTAAACCTGTCCTGATGACTGAGGAAGATGAAGCCTTGTTTGCCACAGTTCGGGAACGGCTGGCAGCTCCTCAGCGGGTGAAGGTCTCACTGGATGACCTATAACCTTGAGTTTGATGCACGGGCTTTAAAGGAGTGGCACAAACTTGGGGATACTGTTCGTCAACAGTTCAAGAAGAAGCTGGTTGAGATCCTGATCCAGCCACGCATTGAGGCGAACCGTCTCCATGGCTTACCTGATTGTTATAAAACCAAGCTTCGCAGCAGTGGTTATCGGTTGGTCTATCAAGTGATTGATCAGGAGGTCACGGTGTTTGTTGTGGCTGTCGATAAGCGTGAACGTGACGAGGTGTATCGTAAAGCTACCGATCGCTTGAGTTAGCAGGGAGCAAGCTCCCTGCCACAGGGCAGGCTTAGTTAAACCTGCGCCAACTCCGCATGTTCATCGGCATTGAGCAGCTCTTTATCCGTCTGCTGCATGATCTGGCTGGTAATCGCCCCGGCCGTCATCGAACCATTCACGTTCAACGCCGTGCGGCCCATGTCGATCAGCGGCTCCACCGAAATCAGCAACGCCACCAGTGACACCGGCAAGCCCATGGCCGGCAGCACGATCAGTGCGGCAAACGTCGCACCGCCACCTACTCCCGCCACACCGGCCGAACTCAAGGTCACAATCGCTACCAGCGTTGCGATCCACAGCGGATCCAGTGGGTTGATACCAACCGTTGGTGCAACCATCACCGCCAACATCGCCGGGTACAGGCCTGCGCAACCGTTCTGGCCAATCGTCGCGCCAAACGAAGCGGCAAAGCCGGCGATGGACTGCGGAATGCCCAGACGACGGGTCTGGGCTTCAATGCTCAGCGGGATGCTCGCCGCGCTGGAGCGGCTGGTGAAGGCAAACGTCAGTACCGGCCACACCTTGCGGAAAAACCGCAGCGGGTTGATCCCGGACAGGGACAGCAATAGGCCGTGGACTACAAACATCAGCCCCAGGGCCAGGTAGGACACCACCACAAAACTGCCGAGCTTGATGATGTCTTGCAGGTTGGAGCTGGCAACCACTTTGGTCATCAACGCCAGCACGCCGTACGGAGTGAGCTTCATCACCAGGCGCACCAGGCGCATCACCCAGGCTTGCAGGGTGTCGATGGCGTTGAGCACTTTCTGACCTTTCTCCACGTCATCCTTGAGCAGTTGCAGCGCGGCAACCCCGAGGAAGGCGGCGAAGATCACCACGCTGATGATCGACGTCGGCTTGGCGCGGGCCAGGTCGGCGAACGGGTTCTGCGGGATGAACGACAGCAGCAACTGCGGCACATTCAGGTCGGCGACTTTGCCTGCGTAATCGTTCTGGATCACTTGCAGGCGGGCCATTTCCTGGGTTCCTGCCACCAAGCCTTCGGCAGTGAGGCCGAACAGGTTGGTCAGGCCGATACCGATCAGCGCCGCAATCGCCGTGGTGAACAGCAGCGTGCCGATGGTCAGGAAGCTGATCTTGCCCAGGGACGAGGCGTTATGCAGGCGGGCCACGGCGCTGAGGATCGAAGCGAACACCAGCGGGATCACGATCATCTGCAGCAACTGCACATACCCATTGCCCACCAGGTCGAACCAACCAATGGAGGCCTTGAGCACCGGGTTGCCGGCACCGTAGATGGCGTGCAGGACCACACCGAAAATCACGCCGAGTACCAGAGCAAACAAGACCTTCTTGGCCAGGCTCCAGTTGGTACGGCGAGTCTGTGCCAGGCCCAGCAACAGGGCTACGAACACCAGCAAATTGAGAATCAGGGGCAGATTCATTGAAACTCCAAGGATGGCTGCCAATCGCTTTAACCTGCGATTGCGAACCGGAAAGCCTAACAGCATGAAATATAATGATTTAATACCGTTATGGAATGGTGACTGTCGTTTTTGGAATAAGAGAATGACGCGCAGGCATATGGCGCTGGCGGAATCAGAACGAAAGCGGTCGTGCTCGGACGATAACTGTCACAGAGATTTGTTAGCGTCGATGTCTTTCACTCAGGAAGAAAACGCATATGAAGCTCGCACCGAGATTGTTTGCCGCCGCGCTGTGCCTGGGCCTTGCCGGTCAGGTCCTGGCCGCCACCGAGTTGAAACACTGGCCGGCGCCCGCCGCCAAACAACTGGATGCGATGATCGCCGCCAACGCCAACAAAGGTAACTTTGCGGTGTTCGACATGGACAACACCAGTTACCGCTACGACCTTGAAGAGTCCTTGCTGCCTTACCTGGAAAACAAGGGCCTGATCACCCGCGACACGATGGACCCTTCCCTGAAGCTGATCCCGTTCAAGGACACCGCCGACCACAAGGAAAGCCTGTTCAGCTACTACTATCGCCTCTGCGAAGTCGACGACATGGTCTGCTACCCATGGGTCGCGCAGATTTTCTCCGGCTTCACCCTCAAGGAACTCAAGGGCTACGTCGATGAGCTGATGGCGTCAGGCAAGCCGGTGCCCGTCACCTACTACGAAGGCGACGTGGTGAAGACCATGGAGGTCCAGCCGCCGAAAGTCTTCACCGGCCAGGCTGAGCTGTTCAACAAGCTGATGGAAAACGGCATCGAGGTCTATGTGATGACCGCCGCTTCCGAGGAGCTGGTGCGCATGGTCGCTGCCGATCCGAAATACGGCTATAACGTCAAACCCGAGAACGTCATTGGCGTGAGCACCTTACTCAAGGACCGCAAGACCGGCGAACTGACCACTGCCCGCAAGCAAATTACCGCCGGCAAGTATGACGAGAAAGCCAACCTCGGCCTGGAACTGACCCCATACCTGTGGACCCCGGCGACCTGGATGGCCGGCAAGCATGCGGCAATCCTCACCTACATCGACGAATGGAAAAAGCCGGTGATCGTGGGTGGCGACACCCCGACCAGCGACGGCTACATGCTGTTCCACGATGTCGACGTGGCCAAGGGCGGTATCCACTTGTGGATCAACCGCAAGGACAAGTACATGACCCAGCTAAACGGCATGATGGCCAAGCACGCCGCAGCCCAGGCCAAGGAAGGGTTGCCGGTGACGGCGGATAAAAACTGGGTGATCGTCAAGCCGGAGGAGATCCAGTAAGACCGAGTCGCCTGCTTCGCGAGCAAGCCCGCTCCCACACTTGACCGAGTTCCAGCATGAGCATGCGGTTGAATGTGTGCTGGCTTGCCTGCGATAGCAGTGTGTCAGGCATACATGTGTTGACTGGCCCACCGCTATCGCAGGCAAGCCAGCTCCCACAGTTTTGATCTTCAATGTTATTGAGGTTTTCTCCAGACAAAAAAATGCCCCGCACTTGGCGGGGCATTTTTATGGGCAAGGCTTACAGCCCGTCCAGCATCGCCTTGTTACGTACCGCACCCTTGTCGGCACTGGTGGCCAACAGGGCGTAAGCCTTCAGCGCGGTGGTGACTTTGCGCGGACGCTTCTCTACCGGCTTCCAACCTTTCTTGTCTTGCTCGACCCGGCGCGCGGCCAGTTCTTCATCGCTGATCAACAGGTTGATCGAGCGATTCGGAATGTCGATCAGTACCTTGTCACCATCCTGCACCAGGCCGATTGCGCCACCGGCAGCGGCTTCTGGCGAAGCGTGGCCGATGGACAGGCCGGAAGTACCACCGGAGAAGCGGCCGTCGGTCAGCAGGGCGCAGGCTTTGCCCAGGCCCTTGGATTTCAGGTACGACGTCGGGTAGAGCATTTCCTGCATGCCCGGGCCGCCTTTCGGGCCTTCGTAGCGGATGATGACGATGTCGCCTTCTTTGACTTCGTCGGCGAGGATGCCGCGTACCGAGCTGTCCTGGCTTTCATAGATCTTGGCGCGACCTTCGAAGACGTGGATCGACTCGTCCACGCCAGCGGTTTTCACTACGCAGCCGTCGAGGGCGATGTTGCCGTACAGCACAGCCAGGCCACCTTCTTGGGAGTAGGCGTGCTCGACGCTGCGGATGCAGCCGTTTTCACGGTCGTCGTCCAGGGTTTCCCAGCGGGTCGACTGACTGAACGCGGTTTGCGTCGGGATGCCGGCCGGGCCTGCCTTGAAGAAGGTGTGCACGGCTTCGTCGTCAGTCTGGGTGATGTCCCATTTAGCGATGCCTTCGGCCAGGGATTTGCTGTGCACGGTCGGCAGGTCGGTGTGCAACAGGCCGCCACGGGCCAGGGAGCCGAGGATCGAGAAAATCCCGCCGGCGCGGTGCACGTCTTCCATGTGGTACTTCTGGATGTTCGGCGCGACCTTGCACAGTTGCGGCACGTGACGGGACAGACGGTCGATGTCGCGCAGGTCGAAGTCGATCTCGGCTTCCTGGGCAGCGGCCAGCAAGTGCAGGATGGTGTTGGTGGAACCGCCCATGGCGATGTCCAGGGTCATGGCGTTTTCGAACGCCTTGAAGTTGGCGATGTTGCGCGGCAACACCGACTCATCGTTATCGCCGTAGTAACGCTTGCACAGCTCGACGATGGTGCGGCCGGCCTGCAGGAACAACTGCTCGCGGTCGCTGTGGGTGGCCAGCGTCGAGCCGTTACCCGGCAACGCCAGGCCCAGGGCTTCCACCAGGCAGTTCATCGAGTTGGCGGTGAACATGCCAGAGCACGAACCGCAGGTAGGGCAGGCGCTGCGCTCGTATTCCGCGACCTTCTCGTCGGACGCGCTGGAATCGGCGGCGATGACCATGGCGTCCACCAGGTCGAGGCCGTGGGAGGCGAGTTTGGTCTTGCCGGCTTCCATCGGGCCGCCGGAGACGAAGATCACTGGAATGTTCAGGCGCAGGGAGGCCATCAGCATGCCCGGGGTGATCTTGTCGCAGTTGGAGATGCACACGATGGCGTCGGCGCAGTGGGCGTTGACCATGTATTCCACGGAGTCGGCGATGATCTCGCGGCTCGGCAGGGAATACAGCATGCCGTCATGGCCCATGGCGATGCCGTCGTCCACGGCGATGGTGTTGAATTCTTTGGCTACGCCGCCAGCGCGTTCGATCTCGCGAGCGACCAGTTGGCCCAGGTCCTTGAGGTGGACGTGGCCGGGTACGAACTGAGTGAACGAGTTGGCAATCGCGATGATCGGCTTCTTGAAGTCGTCATCTTTCATCCCCGTGGCGCGCCACAGTGCGCGGGCGCCGGCCATGTTGCGGCCGTGGGTGGATGTTTTCGAGCGGTAATCTGGCATGGAGCACTCCGGGCGGCTAATCAGGTACTACTAATCAGGTACTAAGGGGAGAGAGCTTCTACTGACGTCTGGAACACTCAGAAATGGCCGTGTGTCCGGAAGTTGCCACTCGCGTCGCGGGATCGCCGCACGCTCGGGCCTCGAGCTCATAAACCCGCCGGGGGATGACTGGCGATGAATAACGTCGATTCTACACCGCTGGCGGCGGGAGGGAATGGCCGTCTACCAAGGCGCGAGCTTGTGTGGGAGCGGGCTTGCTCGCGAAGACGGTACTTCAGTCGACATCTGCTGTGTTGATACACCCCTTTCGCGAGCAAGCCCGCTCCCACACAAGCTCGCTCCTACAGTGATTAGCGTCCGACCCTGGCATTCGTCACCATGCCCCAAATGCTGAAGACGATGAAGCTGATGGCAATAGTCATCAGCAAATGACTGCCGGCTTGCGCGAGTGCCGCGCTGCTGACGGCGGCGGTGATGAACATGATGCTGTTGCCGGCCGAGGCGGCGGTGCCGGCACTGCTGGAGAACAGCAGCATGGCCGCGGAAATCGCGGCAGGGCGAACCAGCGTCACGGCCAGGGCGCTGATCAGCATCGGGATCAGCAGGCTGATGGTAGTCATAGCCTCATAGCGGATGATCAGCGCCAGCAGCACGCCGGCGATGCCCAGCAGGATCAGCCCGATATTGATTTGCCGCGTGAGGGAGATATGTTTTTGCAGGGCGGTCGCTGCGACGCCACCCAGCAGATAGGCGATGCCATACACCATCAGCACCATCGCGTACTGGTATTCAGACAGCTTCAACTCATCCATGAAAATCAGCGGCGTCACGCTGATCAAGGCGAAGTAACAGGCGAATACCAACGCGGCGATCCACCAATAGCGGATGAAGTCCCGGTTCCCTGCGATGGATTTCAGCGTGGCAATGATCGAGACGGGCGCTCGTTCAGGGCTGGCAGCCTTGGACGGCAGTATCCGGTAGGCGTGGATAAACATGCCCAGCGCCATCACCGCAAACCCGTAGAAACTGCCCTGCCAATCAAACGTGGTTTGCAGCCAGGAGCCCAGCAGTGGAGAGAGCGCAACAAACGATCCGCTCAAGGTCATGTAATAGATGCGGATGCGGGCGCGATCCTGTTCTTCGAACAAGTCTTCAACCAGCGCATGGCCGAGCACAAAAAAGCCACAGCCGATGGCCTGCACGGCGCGAAACAGCAGGAAGCTTGGGTAGTTCGCTGCGAGTGCGCAGCCGATCGAGCCGAGGGTGGAAACAACGATGCATCCCAGAAGCACTTCCTTGCGCCCAAATTTGTCTGAAAGCGGGCCGGCGATGAGTTGAGAAATCGCAAATACCAGGGTGAACAGGCTGATAGATAACGCAACCTCAGCGGTTGAGGTGTTGAAATTCGCGGCGAGGGCCGGGAAGGATGGGAGGAGGATATTGAGCGGGAAAAAGCTGATCAGGGAGATGCAGGTGATGAGGATGAAGCGCGAGAGCTGTTGGCGTTTTACGTCACCATTGGGCGGCGAATAAGAGAACTCAGACATTGTTGTTATTTTCCGGAGTAAAACCAGAAACCGATACTAGTCTGCGAAACGGGGAATTCAATCAAAGTGTTGTGGGATGCTTCCCATGATGATGTGTGTTGCCGCTGTAGGAGCGAGCAAGCCCGCTCCTACAGTTAATCTGGCTTAGCTATTCGGCAACAACCGGCAAGTAATGTTCTTGATATACCGAGTCTCGGCAATCGCCGGGTGCACCGGATGATCCGGGCCCTGGCCGCCGCGTTCCAGCATCTGGATATTGCGATCCAGGTGACGGGCGCTGGTCAGCAGGATGTTCTGCAGATCATCTTCCGGCAGGTGCATGGAGCACGAAGCGCTGACCAGGATGCCGTCCTTGCTGAGCAAGCGCATGGCTTGCTCGTTCAGGCGGCGGTAGGCGCCTTCGCCGTTTTTCATGTCTTTCTTGCGTTTGATGAAGGCCGGCGGGTCGGCGACGATTACGTCGAAGCGCTCTTCGCTGGCTTTCAGTTCTTTCAGGGCTTCGAAGACGTCGCCTTCGATGCAGGTCATTTTCTCGGCCACACCGTTCAGCGCGGCGTTTCGCTCGACGCCGTCGAGGGCGAAGGCGGAAGCGTCGACGCAGAACACTTCACTGGCGCCGAAGGCCGCAGCTTGCACGCCCCAGCCGCCGATGTAGCTGTACAGGTCGAGGACGCGCTTGCCTTTGGCGTATGGGGCCAGGCGGGCGCGGTTCATGCGGTGGTCGTAGAACCAGCCGGTTTTCTGGCCCTGGATCACCGGCGCTTCGAACTTCACGCCGTTTTCTTCCAGGGCAACCCATTCCGGCACCAGGCCGAACACGGTTTCGACGTAGCGGTTGAGGCCTTCGGCGTCACGGGCGGCGGAGTCGTTCTTGAACAGGATGCCGCTGGGCTTGAGCACTTGGGTCAGGGCGGCGATCACGTCTTCTTTATGGGCTTCCATGGTCGCCGAAGCGATCTGTACCACCAGGATGTCGCCGAAACGGTCGACTACCAGGCCTGGCAACAGGTCGGAGTCGCCGTAGACCAGGCGGTAGAACGGCTTGTCGAACAGGCGATCACGCAGGGACAGGGCCACGTTGATGCGGTGCACCAGCAGCGACTTGTCCAGCGGCAATTTGATGTCGCGCGACAGTAGGCGTGCGCAGATCAGGTTGTTCGGGCTCATGGCCACGATGCCCAGGGTCTTGCCGCCGGCTGCTTCCAGGATAGCCTGGTCGCCTGCCTGGAAGCCGTGAAGTGGGGTGGCGGCCACGTCGATTTCGTTGCTGTAGACCCACAGGTGGCCGTTGCGCAAACGACGATCGGCGTTGGCTTTGAGACGCAGGCTTGGCAGGGACATGACGTCGCTCCGGAAAAAAGAGCGGGAGTATACCGCGTTGCGTAGGAATTGGCCGCGCCGCCGGACATGTGGGAGCCGCGTTTGCTGTAGCCGCTGCCGAGGCACGAGGCTGCGATGGGTTTGGTGTGGCATACCGACGCAACGGCCCTCTGGGCGGTCCTGAGGACACGCATCGCAGCCTCGTGCCTCGGCAGCGGCTACAATCGCTTTCGCGAGCAAGCCCGCTCCCACATTTAATCGGGTTTCAGTTCGGGTCTTTGAGGTGTCGGCCACTCCGGCATAAGGGTTAGAATCGCCGCCTAGTCCAGAGTGTGTCCTTATGTCCCCAGAGCTTTCTCCCGAACAGATCCAGCAAGCCTTGCAAGGGATCAGCGTGCCGCCTCAACCGCAAATCATGGTGGATTTGCAGATGGAGCAGTACATGCCCGACCCGGACCTGGAAGTAATCGCTCGGTTGATCTCTCAGGACCCGGGCCTGTCCGGCTCGCTGCTGAAAATCGTCAACTCGCCGTATTACGGCTTGAGCAACAAGATCGCCTCGATCCAGCGCGCCGTTAACCTGCTGGGCAGCCGATCGATCATCAACCTGATCAACGCCCAGTCGATCAAGGGCGAGATGAGCGACGACACCATCGTCACCCTCAACCGCTTCTGGGACACCGCCCAGGACGTGGCGATGACCTGCCTGACCCTGGCCAAGCGCACCGGCTCCCAAGCGGTAGATGAAGCTTATGCTTTGGGGTTGTTTCACGATTGCGGCGTGCCGCTGATGCTCAAGCGCTTCCCCGACTACATGGCGGTGCTGGAGGAGGCGTACGCTTGTGCCGGCCTTGAATGTCGGGTGGTCGACACCGAGAACCGGGTGTTCAATACCAACCACGCGGTGGTGGGCTACTACACGGCCAAGTCCTGGCGCCTGCCGGAGCACGTGACCGACGCCATCGCCAACCACCACAACGCCCTGGCGATTTTCAGTGATGAATCGACCCGCAACCCGCAAGTGAAAAACCTGCTGGCGATTCTGAAAATGGCCGAGCACATTTGCGCGTCGTATCGGGTGCTGGGTAATCAGGTGGATGATCACGAATGGAACAGCATCGGCCATCTGGTGCTGGATCACGTCGGCCTGTCGGATTACGACTTCGAGAATCTGAAGTTGTCGATTCGCGAGCTGGGCGCGCACTAAACCTTCACGAGCGAGGCCAACATGCCTGAGTTACCCGAAGTCGAAACCACCCGGCGCGGTATTGCGCCGCATCTGGAAGGCCAGCGGGTCAGCCGTGTGGTGGTGCGCGAGCGACGCCTGCGCTGGCCGATCCCGGAGGACCTCGATGTGCGCCTGTCCGGGCAACGCATCGTGCTGGTGGAGCGGCGAGCCAAGTACCTGCTGATCAATGCTGAAGTGGGCACCTTGATCAGCCATTTGGGTATGTCCGGCAACCTGCGGCTGGTGGAAGTCGGCATGCCGGCGGCCAAGCATGAGCATGTGGACATCGAGCTGGAATCGGGCTTGGCCCTGCGTTACACCGACCCTCGGCGTTTTGGCGCGATGCTCTGGAGCCTCGATCCGCACAACCATGAACTGCTGATTCGCCTGGGGCCGGAGCCGTTGACCGACCTGTTTGACGGCGAGCGGTTGTTCCAGCTGTCCCGTGGGCGTTCGATGGCGGTCAAGCCGTTCATCATGGACAACGCAGTGGTGGTGGGCGTGGGTAATATCTACGCGACCGAAGCGTTGTTCGCTGCGGGGATTGATCCGCGCCGGGAAGCCAAGGGCATTTCCCGTGGGCGTTATTTGAAGCTGGCCATCGAGATCAAGCGCATTCTTGCGGCCGCCATTGAGCGCGGCGGCACCACGTTGCGCGACTTCATCGGTGGCGACGGGCAGCCGGGGTATTTCCAGCAGGAGTTGTTCGTCTATGGCCGGGGAGGCGAGGCGTGCAAGGTCTGTGGGACCGAGTTGCGCAGCGTGACGCTAGGGCAGCGGGCGAGTGTGTTTTGCCCGCGGTGCCAGAGCTGAAGGTATGGGGTGTTGCTGATGGCCCCTTCGCGAGCAAGCCCGCTCCCAGCTTTGGAATGCATTCCCCTGTGGGAGCGGGCTTGCTCGCGAAGGGGCCGGTGAGAGCCCGAACGTCTCAAGCCTTCCCGGTAATCAACCGGTACTTCTCCATCAACTGCTCTGGCGTCTCCGGATGGGCCTCATCCAGCGGAATGCAATCCACCGGGCAAACCTGCTGGCACTGGGGTTCGTCGTAGTGGCCGACACACTGGGTGCACAGGTTGGGGTCGATCACATAGATCTCTTCGCCCTGGGAAATGGCGGCGTTCGGGCACTCGGGTTCGCAGACGTCGCAGTTGATGCAATCGTCGGTGATGATCAGGGACATGGAAACTCCTGCCAGGGCACTCAGCCAAGGCATCTGAAAAACTAATGCGCGCAATTGTGCCGCATTGGCGTCCGCAGTGCGAGCGGACATGACCTGTGGTGAGCGGGCTTGCCCGCGCTGGGCTGCGTAGCAGCCCTAATGAAAGCGTCGTGTTATTTCCGCTGGAAGTCGGTTGCCTGGTTTTGGGGCTGCTTCGCAAGCCCAACGCGGGCAAGCCCGCTCGCCACAACAAGCCCCCTCTGCACAATTACTTCTTGAAGCGAAGTGTCAGCGCATCGGCCACGGCCGGGTGCACGAACTTGGTGATATCACCGCCCAGCGCGGCAATTTCCCGGACCAGCGTCGAGGAAATGAACGAATAACGCTCCGACGGCGTGAGGAACAGGCTTTCGACGTCCGGCGCCAGTTGGCGGTTCATGTTGGCCAGCTGGAATTCGTATTCGAAGTCCGACACCGCTCGCAGGCCGCGCAGGAACACATTGGCGTTCTGTTCCTTGGCGAAATGCGCCAGCAGCGTGGCGAAGCCAACGACTTCGACGTTGGGCAAATGCTTGGTGACCTCACGGGCCAGCTCCACGCGCTGTTCCAGGGGAAACAGCGGGTTTTTCTTGGGGCTGGCTGCGACCGCAATGATGACGTGGTCGAACAAGCGCGAGGCGCGTTCGACCAGATCGCCATGGCCCTTGGTAATCGGGTCGAAGGTACCTGGGTACAACACTCGGTTCATCGCGTCGTCCTGGCGGAGTCCGTTGGGGAACCGGATGGTATCGCAGCCTTCCCGGTCGGCCAAGTCAACTTATGCAGAAGAAAGCACTATAGACATGGCAAATTCCCTATTTTTTCACGCTGTTTTCAGACGTTCAGCCAGCGCCGTCGCCAGTTGCGCCGTCAGTCCGTACACCGAAAGCTGTGGGTTGGCACCAATGCTGGTGGGGAACAACGAGCCGTCGTGGATCGATAGATTACGCAGTTGGTGATGGCGGCCAAGGCTGTCCGCCACAGCGTTTTTCGGTTCTTCACCCATGGCACAACCGCCCATCACATGGGCGCTGCCCAGGCGTGTACGGTGTAATTCCAGGTTCAAACCGTCAATCATGCTGCGCGCCTGGGCCAAGGTGTTCACGTAGCGCGCATCGCCGTGCAACGGCATGACGGACTTGGCGCCACCGGCAAACTGAATCTCCGCCATGCTGTGGAACGCCCGGCGCAGGCCGTCCCAGGCGTAGGGCGAGACCTGATAGTCGAGCACCGGTGTCCCGTCGCCGCGCAACTCGACGCTGCCGCCTGGGCTGTCTGGGTGAAAACCGTCCCGTAGCAGCGCGAGCATGGCGTGAGTCTTGGGCAGTTGGCCCATGTCCAGGGCGTTTTGCGTGCCGTAGCCGCCCAGTAACGTACTGGCCAGCCCGGGGTGCAGCGGCGGGACTTCAAGCTTGTAGGACATTTTGCCAGTGGTGCCGTCCTGCCATTGGAAGTGATCGGAGTAGATTGACTGCGGCGCGCCGTAAAACGGGTTGATCACTTCATCGAACAAGGCCGCGGAAAAATTCACAAGGTGCAGGAACGTCCGTTTACCCAGCCGTGAGTGAGGATCGGGCGCGTCCGAGCGCATCAGCAGCGCCGGGCTGTTGATGCCGCCGCCAGCCAGCACGTAATGTTTGGCCTTGACCGTGATCTTGCGGCCGGTAGGCGATACGCAGCGCTGATCCATGGCCACGCATTCCAGGCTGGTGATGGTATCGCCGCTGAACTTCAAACGTTCGGCGCGGGCGAGATACAACAGCTCGCCACCTTTTTCCAGGGTCGATGGAATAGTGGTCACCAGCATCGATTGCTTGGCGTTGACCGGGCAACCCATGCCGCAATAACCCAGGTTGAAACAGCCGCGTACATTGCGCGGGATCACGTGCCAGCTGTAACCGAGCTTTTCGCAGCCTTTGCGGATCACATCATTATTGGCATTGGGCGGCATTGCCCAGGGCGCGATGCCCAGACGCTGTTCCATTTTCTCGAACCAGGGCGCCATCTCGGCACTGCTGTGGCCCTTGACCGCGTATTCGCTGGCCCAGTGGGCGAGGGTTGGGTCTGGCGTGCGGAAACTGGAGGTCCAGTTAATCAACGTTGTGCCGCCTACGGCGCGGCCCTGAAGGATGGTGATGGCGCCGTCCTTGCTCATGCGGCCGATGCCTTCCTGGTACAGGCTGGCGTAGGCCTCGTCCTCCAGCAGCTTGAAGTCGCTGCTGGTCTTGAGCGGGCCTTCCTCGATCAACAGCACCTTGTAGCCGGCAGCACTGAGGATCTCGGCGGTGGTGCCGCCGCCCGCGCCGCTGCCGATGATCGCGACATCGGCTTCCAGGGTCAGGTCTTGGTCGAGCGCGGCGCCATTGTAGGTTTTCCAGCCGCGGGCCAGGCCGTCGCGGAACAGATCGGGTACGGGCATCAGGATCGTCTCTTGTTTTTATGAAGGTGCAGATCAGATTTTAGGTGGTCCGGGATAGCCACAATGGGCCCACGACTCGGGTCGGAAGTACCAGGCCATGATGACCAGCTTGAGCAATGACTCCTGGCCCATGCGCAGCAGGTTCAGGTAGCTGTTCTCCCAGCGCTGCAGGAAGTTGCGGATCTGATCGCTGCTGGCGTTTTCCCAACTGCCCCACACGCCCGTCAACGGCCCGCGGGTGACGGCCATGCCCAGCACGTCGAACAACTGCTGCGTCAGCTTGAACATCTCCGGTGACAGGTGTTGCAGGCTGTAGTCGAGCTTTTTCAGGGTGTCATCAATACTGGCTGCAACCACTTCGGCCGTGGCGGTGCCTTCCAGCAGCACCGGGATCACCGCTCGAAGGAAGGGCAGGTCACTGCTACGCAACATGGCAAAGCCACTGGCCGGCGTGCTGCTGGAGCAACCGCTGAGGCTGGCGCCCAGGCCCGCAGTGGCCAGGAAGGCGCTGGCACACAAGCCGATTTTCAGGACGCCGCGCCGCGACAGCCCAGGTGTTTCAGTCAGGCTAGGGTTCATTCTTATTGTTATCCCGGTGTAGGTTGTTAGCGGACAAACAGCTTCTGGATCAGCTTCTGGATCGACTTTCCATAAGGCGGGTAAATCAGCTTCGCCGCGTTCAAGCGCTGTTTGACCAACACGCCCTTGGCCTTGCTGAACGTCAGGAAACCTTCGTGACCGTGGTAATGACCCATGCCCGACGGGCCGATACCGCCGAAGGGCATGTCGTCCTGGGCTACGTGGAGCAAGGTGTCGTTCAGGCACACGCCGCCGGAATGGGTTTCGTGGAGCACGCGGTTCTGTTCGGCCTTGTTGTAGCCGAAGTAATACAGGGCCAGTGGGCGAGGGCGCTGGTTGATGTAGGCAAAGGCTTGGTCGAGGCCGCGATACGGCACGATGGGCAATACCGGACCGAAGATCTCGTCCTGCATCACGATCATCTCGTCGCTGACATTCAGCAGCAGGCTATGGGCCATGCGTCGTGCCTGGCCTTGGTCATACAGCGGGACCAGGGTGGCGCCCTTGTCGGTGGCGTCCTTGATGTAGCCGTTGAGCCGGGCCAATTGCCGTTCGTTGATGATGGCGGTGTAGTCCGGGTTGTCGGTCAGGGTCGGATAGAAGCCGCGAATCGCCTTGCTGTAGGCCTCGACGAAATCGTCGACACGGTCTTCCGGCACCAGCACGTAGTCCGGGGCGACACAGGTTTGCCCGGCGTTCAGTGCCTTGCCAAAGGCGATACGTTCGGCAGCATCTTTGAGCGGTACATCGGCGGAAACAATGACTGGCGACTTGCCGCCCAGTTCCAGGGTCACGGGGGTCAGGTTTTCGGCTGCGGCGCGCATCACATGCTTGCCGATACTGGTTGCGCCAGTGAACAGCAGGTGATCGAAGCGCAGTTTGGAAAACGCCATGCCCACTTCGGCTTCGCCGAGCACCACGCAGACCAGGTCCTCGGGAAAAATTTTCGCCAGCAGGGTCTTGAGCAACTGCCCTGTGGCCGGGGTGGACTCGCTGAGCTTGAGCATCACCCGATTACCCGCCGCCAAAGCGCCTACCAGCGGACCAATGGCCAAATACAGCGGGTAGTTCCAGGGCACGATGACCCCGACCACGCCCAAAGGCTGGTAGATGACCTTGGCCGATGCGGGCTGGAAGGCGATGCCCACCGCGCGGCGGGAAGGTTTCATCCAGCCCTTGAGGTGTTTGCTGGCGTAGTGAATGCCGTGCAGGCTGGGCATCAGTTCGGCGAATAGGGTTTCATCAGCGCTGCGGTGGCTGAAATCGCTACTGATGGCGTCGATCAGCGCTTGGCGCTCATCGCTGAGCAAATCTCGCAGGGCCTTGAGCCACTGCTGGCGCTGCGCAGCCTGTGGCATCGGGTTAGCCGCGTAGGCGCGGCGTTGAGCATCGAACAGGTTCTGGAGCTGGTCCAGCGCCTGGGAATCTTGCAGGTAGGCTACATTGGTAGACATGGCGCAGGTCCCGCTTGTTATTGGAATGCATCAGTGTTTAGAGTTATTGCTCTAAATTGTCAAATAACATTGCAGCAACACTTGGATTTATCCAGACATGGATACGCCGTAAGATGCCTGCATCACTGGTAATCGAAGCTGATCCCCCTATGGCACCACGAGTAAAGACCAGCGAACGCATCGTGCACGCCAGCCTGGAGTTGTTTAACCAGCAGGGCGAGCGCAGTGTCAGCACCAACCATATTGCTGCCCATATGGAGATTTCCCCGGGCAACCTGTACTACCACTTCCCCAACAAGCAGGCGATTATCGCTGTGCTGTTTCGTGAGTACGAAGCCTTGGTGGACAGCTTTCTGCGCCCGCCCCAGGGCCGTGCAGTGACTGTGGAAGACAAGCGTTTCTACCTGCAGGCGGTGCTGGCCGGCATGTGGCGCTACCGCTTTCTGCACCGCGACCTTGAGCACCTGCTGGAGAGCGACCCGGAGCTGGCCACCGGTTATCGGCGTTTCTCTCAGCGTTGCCTGATCCAGGGTGGCGCCATCTACCAGGGATTTGTCGACGCCGGGATCCTGAACATGGACCCGGTGCAAACCGAGGCCCTGACCCTCAATGCCTGGATCATCCTCACCTCTTGGGTGCGCTTTCTGTGCACCACCAACGAAAAATCCACCCATTTGAGCGCCGAAGCGATCAAGCGCGGGGTGTATCAGGTGTTGGTGCTGGAGGCGGGGTTTATCACCCCGCAGGCAAAAGAGGCGGTGGACGCGCTGTTCAAAGAGTTTTACGTGCCGTTGAACCAGGCGCTGGAAGAAGTGAGTTAGGATTTTCCCCTGAAGTTTTCATAGGAGTCCGTTATGCCGCTTGCCCAACTGATCAGCCCCCAGCAACTGGCCGAACGCCAGAAGCGTGGCGGGCTGGTGATCCTTGATTGCCGCTTTGCCCTGGAAGACCCGGATTACGGCCTTCGCAGCTATGCCGAAGGGCATATCGAAGGTGCGCAGTATGCTGACCTGGAGCGTCACCTCAGCGGGCCAGTCACCAAGGGCGTGACGGGGCGTCACCCGCTGCCGGCACCGGAGTCGTTAATCCGGCAGTTGCGTGCCTGGGGCGTTAATTCCGACAGCGAGATCGTTCTGTATGACGACGGCCCCGGTGCCTATGCCGCGCGGGCGTGGTGGCTGCTGGCCTGGCTGGGCAAGCGTGATTCAGTGTTTATCCTCGATGGTGGCCTGAAGGCTTGGCATACCGCAGGCTTTCCCTTGAGCCTGGACGCGCCGGTGATGGAGCCTGGTACTTTCACTGGCACGCCGGACAACCGTTTGCTGCTGGATGCCGAGCACCTGCAAAAACGCCTAGGCAAAGCGGGCCTGACCTTGATCGACGCCCGTGCCATGCCGCGCTTTCGCGGTGAAGTGGAGCCCATTGATCCGATTGCCGGGCATATCCCCGGCGCGCAATGTGCCGCGTTCAACGAAAACCTGGGCAGCGATGGCCGTTTCTTGCCAGCCGAGCAGCTCAAGCTACGTTTTGCCGCCAAGCTGCAAGACCGTTCGGCGGATGAGCTGGTGGCCTACTGCGGTTCCGGGGTGACGGCGTGCCATAACCTGTTCGCCCTGTGTCTGGCGGGCTATCCGTTGGGCAAGTTGTATGCCGGGTCGTGGAGTGAGTGGATTACCGATCCGCAGCGGGCGATTGCGACAGGCGACTGAGTCAAAAGTAGCGAGTTTCCCGTAGCCGCTGTCGAGGTACGAGGCTGCGATGGGTTGCGAAGCGACCCCCAAGGGCGGTCCTGCGGACACGCATCGCAGCCTCGTTCCTCGTCAGCGGCTACAACCAAGCCCCAATCAACTGTATTTCGCCAACAACCACTGGGGAATCCGCCGTTCCAGGTAGTAGCCGGGCTGTTTTAGCGTGCCATCGACAAACCCTACATGCCCGCCTTTGGTCGTCAGCTCGAACTCGGTGCACGCCGATAACTCGCTGGCGTCCGGTAGGCTGTGGGCAAACACGAAGGGATCATCGGCGGCCTGGATAATCAGGGTCGGTGTGCGAATACCACCGAGGAAATAACGGCTCGACGCCCGGCGATAATAGTCTTCTGCACTCAGGTAGCCATGCAGCGGCGCGGTGACCCGGCCATCGAAATCCCAGAAGGTGCGCATCTTCTCCAGCGAGCCCAGATCCTCCAGGGTTTTGAGCCCCTCTTCACGGCCATCCTTCAGAAACTGACGCTGTTTCACCCGAACGTAGGCGAGCATCTCGCGCATGAAATGCTTCTGGTAAATCCGCGAGACCCCCAGGCCGATACGGTCCGCGCACTGATCCAGCCGAAACGGCACCGACACCGCCACCGCGCCTTGCAGTCCGGACGCTTCGCCGGTTTCACCCAGATGCTTGAGCAGCACATTGCCGCCCAGTGAGTAGCCCACGGCATACAGCGGCGCTAGCGGACGCTTGGCGCGCAGGTGAGCAATGGCGGCGGCCAAGTCTTCACTGGCGCCGGAATGGTAACTGCGGGCCAGTAAGTTGGGTTCGCCGGAGCATCCGCGCCAGTTGAGCGCGGCGCTGGCCCAGCCTTGAGCTGCCAGGGCTTTTTGCAGGCCGGCGACATAAGGTGAATTGGAAGAACCGGTCAGGCCATGCAGCACCAGCACCAGTGGCGCCTGTGCGTCGTGTGGGCCATGCCAATCGAGGTCGAGGAAGTCGCCATCTGCCAGCCACAACCGTTCGCGCTGACGTTCGATGTGCGTGGTTTTGCGCCACAGCGGTCCCCACAGCGTTTGCAGGTGCGGGTTGCCGAGGCCGAAGGCGGGAGTGAAGCGGTCGGGAGAAGGGCTCATGGAATTCTCTGTGGCGAGCGGGCTTGTTGTGGCGAGCGGGCTTGCCCGCGTTGGGCTGCGCAGCAGCCCCATCAAGAACACCGCATTTCTTCAGTCAGAGCTCCATTACTGGTTTTGGGGCCGCAGCGCAGCCCAACGGGGCAAGCCCCCTCGCCACAGGAATAGCGGTCAGTCGATTAGTCGGCGCTCTGTGCCGTACGTTGCCACAACGCGTAATACACCCGTCCGGATTTTTGCTCCCGGTGCAGGCGCCAGGTGCCCGGCAGGCCCAGGGTCGACGGTGCAGTTTCGCTTTCGGTGTAGACCCACGCGTTTTCGGCCAGCCACTGACGTTCTTCCAGCAGTGCGCAGACGGTGGGCAACAGGTTTTGGTTGAACGGCGGGTCGAGGAACACCACGTCGAATTCGCGGGCCTCCTGGGTTTCCAGGTAGCGCAGGGCATCGGCGGTTTGCACCTGGCCGTTGGTGCACCGCAGGGTGCCTAGGTGTTCCTTGAGGCTGGCGACGGCGACGTTGCTGGCGTCCAGCGCCTGGCCCAGGGCTGCGCCACGGGACAAGGCTTCGAGGAACAGCGCGCCGCTGCCGGCAAACGGGTCAAGCACCTTGGCTCCGGCGATGTAAGGCGCGAGCCAGTTGAACAAGGTTTCACGCACGCGGTCCGGCGTTGGGCGCAGGCCCACGACATCGGGGAAGCTCAGCTTACGGCTGCCCCATTCACCACCGATGATGCGCAGTTGGCCCACACCGTTATGGACGTTGTGGACAGGTTTCTTGGGACGGGATGGACTGGCCATTAATGCTCCGGAACCCCGAGCGGCTGCTCGGCGGGTTTATCAGTGGGGGGCGGTAGTGGCTTTTGCGCAATCGTCGGGCCGGCGGTCACGATGACCATTTTGTCGGCGCTCAAATGTTTGTTCAAAGCAGCTTTGACCTGATCAACGGTCAGGGCCTGGGATTGTTTCATGAAATCTTCCAGATAGCTCAGCGGCAGGTTGTAGAAACCCATGGCGCCCAGCTGTCCGACGATATCGGCGTTGCTGGCAGTCGACAGTGGGAAGCTGCCGGCCAGCTCGCGCTTGGCGTCGTCGAGTTCCTTTTGCGTCGGGCCGGTCTTGAGGTAGTCGGCCAACACCTGCTCCACCAAGCGTAGCGTGCCGCCGCTCATTTCGGCGCGCGTTTGCAGGTTGATCATGAACGGGCCACGAACCTGCATTGGCGAGAAACCGGAGTAGACGCCGTAGGTCAGGCCGCGTTTTTCACGGACTTCGCTCATCAGGCGCGTACCGAAACCACCGCCGCCGAGGATCTGGTTGCCCAGGGACAGCGCGGCGTAGTCTGGATCGGCGCGGTCGATGCCCAATTGCGCGAGCAGCAAGTGCGTTTGCTTGGATGGAAATTCGATATGGCTGACACCCGGCTGGGGTTCGACTGGCTGAGCGATCTTCGCCAATGCCGGGCCTTTGGGCAATGAAGCGGAAACCTTGGCTACCATTGCTTCGGCTTCGGCGCGGGACAAGTCGCCCACCACCGCAATCACCGCGTTACCCGCGGCGTAGGCCTTGGCGTGAAACTCCCGTAACTGCGCGAGAGTAATGCCAGGAACGCTTTGGGCCGAGCCTTCACTCGGATGAGCGTAAGGATGATCGCCATACAGGCGCTTGAAGAGCTCGATGCCCGCCAGTTTGCCGGGGTTTTGTTTCTGGTATTCGAAGCCCGCCAGCAGTTGGTTCTTGATCCGTGCCAAGGAGTCGGCGGGGAAGGTCGGCTTGCCAATCACATCATCAAACAGCGCGAGGGCGGCGTCCCGCTTGTCGCTGGCACTCAGGCTGCGCAGGGAAACCACAGCCATGTCGCGATAGGCGCCATTGCCGAAATCAGCTCCGAGACCTTCGAAACCGGCGGCAATCTGGCTGACATCCTTGCCTGGCACGCCCTCATTGAGCATGGCGTTAGTCAGCAGCGCCACGCCGGGGGTGTTGCCGTCCTGGCTGCTGCCGGCGGCGAACAGGATGCGCATGTCGAACATCGGCAGTTCGTGGGCTTCGACGAACAGCACCTTGGCGCCTTCGGCGGTGTTCCAGGTTTGCACGTCGAGCTTGCGGTTGGTCGGGGCCTTGCCGTCGAGTTCGGTCAGGGATTGCAGGGTGTTGGCGGATTTGGCCTGGTCGAGCGCCTGGCTGGCGACGGAGTCGCTCGGGCGCAGGAAATAGACGGCGCAAGCGGCAGCCAGGGTGACAATGATCAGGCCGGGCAGCACCAGGCGGCTGTTTTTACGTTCACTCATGAGCGGTCTCCTCAGGCAGAACATGGGCGACGCTGAGACGTTCGCGGGTGAAATAGGTGCGTGCAGCTTTCTGGATGTCTTCGGCGGTCACGCTTTGCAGCTCGGCCAGTTCCGTGTCCATGAGCTTCCAGGACAGGCCGACGGTCTCCAGAGAGCCGATGGCGGTGGCTTGGCTGGTAATGGAGTCGCGCTCGTAGACCACGCCGGCGATGACTTGGGCGCGGATGCGCTCCAGCTCATCGGCGGTCGGTGGCTTGGCTTTCAACTCATCCAGCAGGCGCCACAGGCCAGCTTCGGCCTGTGCAACGGTTTTCTTCTTCTGCTGGTTCGGTGTGGCAGTCAGAGTGAACAGGCTGTCACCCCGGGTGTAGGCGTCGTAGTCGGATGAAGCGCCGGAGACCAGCTCTTCGCCGCGTTCCAGTTGGGTCGGGATCCGCGCGCTGTAACCGCCGTCCAGCAGCGCCGAAATCAGGCGCAGGGCATTGACCGAACGCTTGTCTTCAGTGGTGGCGAGGCTCGGTACGTTGAAACCGAGAATCACGCTCGGCAGTTGAGTCTGCACGTGCATGGTCAACAGACGCTCGCCGGGCTCGGCCAGCTCCAGGGGAATCTTGGCTGGAGGCACGTCACGCTTGGGGATCGGGCCGAAGTAGCGCTGGGCCAGTGTTTTGACTTCATCCGGAGTGACGTCACCGACCACCACCAGGGTAGCGTTATTCGGCACGTACCAGGACTGGTACCAGTGGCGTAGTTCTTCGACCTTCATGCGGTCCAGGTCGGCCATCCAGCCGATGGTCGGCGTGTGGTAACCGCTGGCCGGGTAAGCCATGGCCTTGAAGCGCTCGTAGGCCTTGGACATCGGGTTGTCGTCGGTGCGCAGGCGGCGTTCTTCCTTGATCACCTCGATCTCGCGGCTGAACTCGTCGGCCGGCAGGCGCAAGCTGGCCATGCGGTCGGCTTCCAGTTCAAAGGCGACGCCCAGGCGGTCACGGGCCAGGACCTGATAATAAGCGGTGTAGTCATCACTGGTGAATGCGTTCTCTTCGGCGCCCAGGTCGCGCAAGATCAGCGAGGCCTGGCCTGGGCCGACCTTGGCGCTACCCTTGAACATCATGTGTTCCAAGGCGTGGGACAAACCGGTCTGGCCCGGGGTTTCATAGCTGGAGCCGACCTTGTACCAGACCTGGGAAACCACCACCGGGGCGCGATGGTCTTCGCGCACGACGACCTTGAGGCCGTTGTCCAGGGTGAATTCGTGGGTGGGTTGTGGGTCGGCAGCCAGGGCTGAAAGGGGCAGACAAACTGTGCTGAGCAGCAGGCCTGCGGCGCGGCGGGCTAGAGCATTCATTCGTTTTTAAACCTGTTGAGCTGCCCGCTTGGTCTTAGCGTCGGCGGGCGAGGAGGTGCTAGGATACTGATCCGATTTACTGGCGGCCACGGCTATAAGACCTTGGGCTGTCATATCGCTTCGGATCCAGTCGTAGGAATGATGGAGTTAGCGGTGGGTTTCCCCGACAATCTTCCATTTTTCGCCGATTTTATCGCTTCAGTCCTATATTGAATCGATTTGTTGAGGCCTTATTTTTCGCCTCACAGAATGTTGCGCATGAACAAGCTGGCTAAAAAACAGTCTGTTCTGCATCGAATTTTATTTACCGAGGCGCCTCCATGGCGCATCGCTACCTTGAGATAGCCGTCCTCCATGTTTGGTTCCAACGACGACAAGAAGACCCCAGCTGCGGCTGGCGAGAAGAAAGGCCTGTTCGGATGGCTGCGCAAAAAGCCGCAGGAAACCGTCGTCGAACAGCCGCAGGTTCAACCTGAACCGATTCCTGAGCCGGTAGCAGAAGCCGAGCCGGTTGCCGAAGCACCGGCCCCGGTGGTGTTGCCGATGGCTGAGCCGGTGTTGCAGCCGGTGGTTGAGCCGGAGCCGGAAGTAGCGCCTGAGCCTGAGTACAAACCGTGGCTGGTCTTGCCGGTGGCGGAAGAACCGGTGGCACTGGTCGAGGATGAGCAGGCCGAGCATGTGACGCCGCCGATTCCGGCCATTGTGGAGCCGGTTCAGGTTGTGGTTGAAGAGCCGCCAGTCATCGAAGCGCCTGCTCCGGTCGTGGTCGAGCCTGTTGTGGCGCCAATTGTTGTCGCTACGCCCGCTGTCGTTGAGGAGCCAGTCGCTCCCACCGAAACCAGCAAAACCGGCTTCTTCGCTCGTCTGAAGCAAGGCCTGAGCAAGACCAGCGCCAGCATTGGCGAAGGCATGGCCAGCCTGTTCCTGGGCAAAAAAACCATCGATGACGAGTTGCTGGAAGATATCGAAACCCGCCTGCTGACCGCAGACGTAGGCGTCGAAGCCACCGCCGTGATCATCCAGAGCCTGACCCAGAAGGTCGCGCGCAAGCAACTGACCGACGCCGATGCGCTCTACAAGTCCCTGCAGGCCGAACTGGCCGCCATGCTCAAGCCGGTGGAAGCACCGTTGGTCTTTGCTTCGCAGAGCAAGCCTTTTGTGATCCTTGTGGTCGGCGTCAACGGCGCCGGCAAGACCACCACCATCGGCAAGCTGGCCAAGAAGCTGCAACTGGAAGGCAAGAAAGTCATGCTCGCCGCCGGTGACACCTTCCGTGCCGCGGCCGTAGAGCAGCTGCAGGTCTGGGGTGAGCGTAACAAGATCCCGGTGATCGCCCAGCACACTGGCGCCGATTCCGCGTCGGTGATCTTTGATGCGGTGCAGGCCGCCAAGGCTCGTAACATTGATGTACTGATCGCCGATACCGCCGGTCGCCTGCACACCAAAGACAACTTGATGGAAGAGTTGAAGAAGGTGCGCCGGGTCATCGGCAAGCTGGACGCCGACGCGCCGCACGAGGTTTTGCTGGTGTTGGACGCCGGTACCGGCCAGAACGCCATCAGTCAGGCCAAACAATTCCACCAGACGGTCCAACTGACCGGCCTGGCATTGACTAAGCTCGACGGCACGGCCAAGGGTGGCGTGATCTTCGCCCTGGCCAAGCAGTTCGGATTGCCGATTCGTTACATCGGCGTCGGTGAAGGCATCGACGATCTGCGCACGTTTGAAGCCGAACCCTTTGTACAGGCACTCTTTGCCGAGCGGGAGCGTTCATGATTCGTTTCGAACAGGTCGGTAAACGCTACGCCAACGGGCATGTCGGCTTGCATGAGCTGAGTTTCCGGGTGCGTCGTGGCGAATTCTTGTTTGTCACCGGCCATTCGGGAGCCGGTAAAAGTACGTTGTTGCGCCTTCTGTTGGCCATGGAGCGACCCTCCACTGGAAAATTGCTGCTGGCTGGGCAAGATCTGTCCACCATCAGTAATGCGCAAATTCCGTTTTTGCGCCGTCAGATTGGCGTGGTGTTCCAGAACCACCAGTTGCTGTTTGATCGCACGGTGTTCAATAACATTGCCTTGCCTTTGCAGATTCTCGGGCTGTCCAAGGCGGAAATCATCAAGCGCGTGGATTCGGCCCTGGAGCGCGTGGCGCTGTCGGACAAAACCGACCTGTACCCCGGCGATCTGTCCACCGGCCAGCAACAGCGCGTCGGTATTGCCCGCGCCATCGTCCACCGTCCGGCCCTGCTGTTGGCGGATGAGCCCACCGGTAACCTTGACCCACGCCTGGCGGCAGAAATCATGGGTGTGTTCGAAGACATCAACCGCCTGGGCACCAGTGTGCTGATCGCCAGTCACGACCTGGCGCTGATTGCTCGCATGCGTCATCGCATGCTGACTCTGCAACGCGGTCGTCTGATTGGTGATGGGGAGGCAGGGGTATGAGTGCTACACGCAGCCCAAAAGTTTCCGAGCGCGTCGCGCCTAAACCGGCCGACCCGCAACCGCAAAAGAAAAAACGCGACGAAGACGACGGCCCGGATTTCGGCACCTTGGTGCACGCCTGGATCGAAAGTCACCGCGCCAGTTTGCTGGACAGCCTGCGCCGTTTGGGCAAGCAGCCAATAGGCAGCTTTTTCACTTGTCTGGTGATGGCTGTGGCCTTGAGCCTGCCGATGGGCTTGTCGCTGCTGCTTAATAATGTGGAGCGCCTTGGCGGTTCCTGGCAGCGAGCAGCGCAGATTTCCCTGTACTTGAACCTGGATGCCAGTTCCAAGGAAGGCGAGGCTCTGGTCGAAGAGATCAAGGGCGTTCCTGGCGTGGCCGATGCTGAATACATCAGTCGTGATCAGGCGCTGGAAGAGTTCCAGCAGCAGTCCGGCCTGGGCGAAGCACTCAAGGAGTTGCCGCAAAACCCGCTGCCCGGCGTAGTGCTGGTGACACCCAATGAAGTCGACAAGCCGACCCTTGAAGCCCTGCGACAAAAACTCGCAGAGATGCCCAAGGTGCAGCAGGCGCAACTTGATCTAGTCTGGGTTGAGCGTCTGGCAGCCATTCTCAAGTTGGGCGACCGGTTTGTCTTCGGTCTGACGGTGCTGCTGGTTTCTGCATTACTTTTGGTGATAGGCAATACCATTCGTCTTCATATTGAAAACCGTCGCACCGAGATAGAAGTGATTAAACTGGTCGGCGGCACGGACAGCTATGTACGTCGTCCATTTCTGTATATGGGCGCGTTGTATGGCTTTGGTGCCGGGATCTTGTCCTGGGGTGTGTTGGCGTTCGGCCTGGATTGGCTGAACGACGCGGTAGTCGGGCTGGCCGGTTTGTACGGCAGTGATTTTGCCTTGGCTGGAGTGCCGGTTGCCGATGGTCTGTCGCTCTTGCTTGGCGCGGTGTTGTTGGGGTATATCGGTGCTTGGATTGCGGTCGCACGGCATTTACGTGAGCTGGCACCGAAGTAGTTAATGTCAGATTAATGTGGGTTCGTTTGTATTGGCCGTGACAGTGGTTTTTAGGGAACTTGTCCTACGGTTCCCGGTCAATTTTTCGCAGTGCTGAAAAGCACGAGTTATGTGAGTCGGAGGTTTTTTCGTATGACCACTTCTTTGCAACCTGCTTATGCACTGGTTCCAGGCGCAAACCTGGAAGCCTATGTGCATACGGTCAACAGCATTCCTTTGCTGACGCCCGAGCAGGAGCGTGAACTGGCCGAGAGTCTCTACTATGAGCAGGATTTGGGGGCGGCTCGGCAGATGGTGCTCGCCCACCTGCGTTTTGTTGTACATATTGCCCGTAGCTATTCCGGCTACGGCCTGGCCCAGGCTGACCTGATTCAGGAAGGCAACGTTGGCCTGATGAAAGCGGTGAAGCGCTTCAACCCGGAAATGGGTGTGCGCCTCGTATCGTTTGCTGTGCACTGGATCAAGGCGGAAATTCACGAGTTCATCTTGCGCAACTGGCGCATTGTGAAAGTCGCGACCACCAAGGCTCAGCGCAAACTGTTCTTTAACCTGCGCAGCCAGAAGAAACGTCTGGCGTGGCTGAACAACGAAGAAGTGCACCGCGTGGCGGAAAGCCTCGGTGTAGAGCCTCGTGAAGTGCGCGAGATGGAAAGTCGCCTGACCGGCCATGATATGGCCTTCGACCCGGCCGCAGAAGCGGACGACGACAGCGCCTTCCAATCGCCGGCCAACTACCTGGAAGACCACCGGTACGACCCGGCGCGTCAACTGGAAGACGCCGACTGGAGCGACAACTCCAACCACAACCTGCACGAAGCACTGGAAGTGCTGGACGACCGAAGCCGTGACATCCTCTACCAGCGCTGGCTGGCAGAAGAAAAAGCCACGCTGCACGACCTGGCGCAGAAGTACAACGTATCGGCCGAGCGGATTCGTCAGCTCGAGAAAAGTGCCATGAACAAGCTGAAATTGTCGATCGCCGCTTAAAAGCAGCGAACGTACAAAAAAATGCCCCGATCACCAGATCGGGGCATTTTTGTATATGCAAGGTTCCGGCCATGAACGTTAACTCGCCGTAGCAGTTGTCGAGCTTTAGCGAGGCTACGTGGGCCGCGCCGCAGTTCTCAATATCGCGTCGCGCCTGACGCAGCCTCGCTAAAGCTCGACAGCTGCTACGAGAGTAACGGGGCCTCCGTGGTGTGGGTCAGTCGGCCCAAGGCGCCTTGCGTGAGTCATTGAGCCCGATCAGATAACTATCCCCACCCAACTGGCTCATCTGCCGCCGAATCCACCCCGCCCGTTGTGACACATAAGACGTCGGATGGCTGGCACTCCACACCCGCGGGTTAGGCAATACCGCCGCCAGATAGCTGGCCTGCTGACGGCTCAGAGCCTTCGCACTCACGCCAAAGTGATGCCGCGCCGCCGCTTCCGCGCCAAACACACCTTCATCCCACTCCACACTGTTGAGATACACCTCGAGAATCCGCTGCTTGGGCCAAAGCACCTCGATCAGCCCGGTAAACCAGGCCTCCAGTCCCTTGCGCAACCAGCTACGGCCAGCCCACAGAAACAGGTTCTTCGACACTTGCTGGCTCAGCGTGCTGGCACCGCGAATCGATCCACCACGTTCGTTATGCAGCAACGCTGCCTGGATCGCACCGAAATCAAAGCCCCAATGTTCGGGAAAGCGTTGGTCCTCACCGGCCATGACCGCCACTTTCAGGTCATCGGAGATTTCATCCCACGGTTTCCAGGTGCGCTGCAGGTCAATGGGTTCACCGTCGATCCAGGATTCGACCTTGCGCTCGACCATCAGCGCCGTCCCCGGCGGTGGCACCACACGAAACAGCAGCACCAGCAAAACGCTGGCGATGGCGAACCATTTCACGGCTTTGAGAAAACGACTGAAGAGGAGACGCAGCATAGAGATGGCTTGGCCGGAGCGTTTGAGCGGGCCATTATACAGACCCTGCCCACCGAGTCTGACTGGAGTTCCTCATGCTGCGTGGCTTTCTGATGCTGGCTGCCTTTTTCGGTTTCACCGGCGTTGCCCTGGGGGCATTCGCCGCCCATGGCCTGAAAAACCGTCTGAGCGCCGACTACCTGGCGATTTTTCATACTGGCGTCACGTATCAACTGGTGCATGCCCTGGCCCTGTTCGGGGTCGCGCTGCTGGCGGCGCACATTCCGGGGCGGCTGGTCACTTGGGCGGGGGTGTCGTTTGCCGTGGGTATCCTGCTGTTCTCCGGCAGCCTTTACTTGCTGACCCTTCTTGGCATCAGCAAACTCGGGATCGTCACCCCGATCGGCGGCCTGGCATTCCTGGTCGGCTGGTTCTGCCTCGGTCTTACGGCCTGGCGCTTGCAGGCTGCCTGACCAAGGGGCTTGGGTCGACAACGGTGATCGGGCTAGAATGCGGGCCCCTAAAAACGATGGCGGCCCGTGGCATGCGCATTCAGTTGAACGGCGAATCCTTTGAACTGCCCGACGGTGAAACCGTTGCGGCCCTGCTGACCCGCCTGGACTTGACCGGACGCCGTGTCGCAGTGGAACTCAATCAGGATATCGTCCCGCGTAGCCAGCACGCCGAGACCGCGCTCACCGAAGGTGATCAGGTCGAAGTGGTCCACGCCATCGGCGGCGGCTAGCCGTCCGGCGCTCAAGCGCGCTCCCCCGCATTCTGCAGAACCTCACCCCATTTCGAGGATTTCCCATGAGCATCGTTCGTAGCGACAAGCCCTTCGTTCTGGCCGGTCGTACTTACCAGTCGCGTTTGCTGGTGGGTACCGGCAAGTACCGTGACATGGAAGAAACCCGTCAGGCCATCGAAGCCTCAGGTGCCGAGATCGTCACCTTCGCCGTGCGCCGCACCAACCTCGGCCAGATCGAAGGCGAGCCGAACCTGCTCGAAGTGCTATCTCCGGATCGCTACACCTTCTTGCCGAACACGGCTGGTTGCTACGACGCCATCGAAGCGGTGCGCACTTGCCGCCTGGCTCGTGAGCTGCTCGACGGTCACAACCTGGTGAAGCTGGAGGTACTGGCCGACCAGAAAACCCTGTTCCCCAACGTGATCGAAACCCTCAAGGCCGCCGAAACCCTGGTCAAGGAAGGTTTTGACGTGATGGTCTACACCAGTGATGACCCGATCATCGCGCGCCAACTGGCTGAAATCGGCTGTATCGCCGTGATGCCGCTGGCCGGTCTGATCGGTTCCGGCCTGGGCATCTGCAACCCGTACAACCTGCAGATCATCCTCGAAGAAGCCAAGATCCCGGTACTGGTGGATGCGGGTGTCGGCACTGCGTCCGATGCCACCATTGCCATGGAGCTGGGGTGTGATGCGGTGCTGATGAACTCGGCCATCGCCCATGCGCAGCAACCGATCATGATGGCCGAAGCCATGAAACACGCAATCGTCGCGGGCCGCCTGGCGTACCTCGCCGGACGCATGCCAAAGAAACTGTATGCCAGCGCCTCCTCGCCGCTGGATGGTCTGATCAAGTAAGAGCCATTGATGACTGAATCAAACGAAACGCCGAACACCGTGGAAGAAGGCGACGAGTCCAAGCACCGCCGGATCAAGAGTTTTGTGATGCGCGCCGGTCGCATGACCGAAGGCCAGCAAAAGGGCCTGGAGCAGGGTACGCCGCTGTTCGTCCTGCCATTGGCCGATGCGCCAGTGGATTATGACCAGGTGTTCGGCCGTTCGGCCCCACGCTCCCTGGAAATCGGTTTCGGCATGGGCCACTCCCTGCTGGAAATGGCAGCGGCTTCGCCGGAGCAGGACTTTATCGGTGTTGAAGTGCACCGTCCGGGTGTCGGCGCGCTGCTCAATGGCGTGCTCACTCAGGGCCTGACTAACCTGCGGGTCTATGATTGCGACGCGATTGAAGTACTCAACCGCTGCATCGCCGACAACAGCCTCGACCGCCTGATGCTGTTTTTCCCGGACCCATGGCACAAGAGCCGTCATCACAAGCGTCGTATCGTCCAGGCTTCCTTCGCAGAACTGGTGCGCAGCAAGCTCAAGGTCGGCGGCATTCTGCACATGGCCACCGACTGGGAACCGTACGCCGAATACATGCTGGAAGTGATGGATGTTGCCCCTGGCTATCGCAACCTGGCGCAGGACGGCAAATGCGTCCCGCGTCCAGCCGAACGGCCGATCACCAAGTTCGAGCGTCGCGGCGAGCGACTGGGGCATGGGGTTTGGGATTTGAAGTTCGAGAAGCTGGACTGACAAGTTCTCAGCTTGGAACGCAATCAAAGTGTGGGAGCTGGCTTGCCTGCGATAGCATCGCCTCAGTATCACTGATACACCGAGGTGTCTGCATCGCAGGCAAGCCAGCTCCCACCTTTATTTTGTGTTGTGTTTCAGGTCAGCGGCGGTCTGCTACTACGCCAATCAACACCAGCACCACCAATAACACCGGCGCCAGGCTGTAGTTATTGAACTGGCTCAACCCGCGAACAATCCACGGTGTGGCGTAGATCAGCGCGGCACCGCTGCCGATCATGCACAGCAGGGCCATCAACGGTACGCGCAAGGCGCCGGCGATGCTGCCCAGGCGCGCTTCGACCCAACCTTTGATATCGGCGCCGAACAGCACCAGCAGGCAGCCGACGAGGGCCAGGGAGATTTCCGACAGGTTGCTGCGGCTCCAGCGGGATACCGTCGCGAGCAGGTCGAGTACCAGATCCATTCGATTTCCTTAAGAGCAATCAGCTCAAAAACTTCTGCAGCAGGTCATTGAGAAAGAGTTGCCCGCGGTCGGTGGCCACGAGGCGTGACGGTTCGACCTGCATTAAGCCACTTTGTTCTGCATCTGTGCGGGCTTTGTCGAGGCTGGCCAGGTCGAGGCCGGTGCGCTCGGCGTACAGCCTGGCTTCGACGCCGTCGGTGAGACGCAGGGCGTTCATCAGGAACTCGAAGGGCAGCTCTTCATTGGTGAGTTCTTTCGCACCGGCCAGGAAGCTTTTGGCCGGGTTGAGGTAGTCCTTTGGCGCCCGAGTCTTCCAGGTGCGCACGATACGCCCGTCCGGGTGACTGAGCTTGCCGTGGGCACCGGCGCCAATGCCGATAAAGTCGCCGAAGCTCCAGTAGTTGAGGTTGTGCCGTGCCGACCGACCCGGTTGGGCGTAGGCCGAGACTTCGTACTGGGCATAACCATGTTCGGCGAGCAACGCTTGGCCGGCTTCCTGGATATCCCACAGGGTGTCGTCTTCCGGCAGGATCGGCGGCTGGTTCCAGAACACCGTGTTGGGCTCCAGGGTCAACTGATACCAGGACAGGTGCGTAGGCTTGAGGGCAATGGCCTGGCGCAGGTCAGACAGAGCGTCGTCGAGGGATTGATCGGGCAAACCGTGCATCAGGTCCAGATTGAAGTTGTCGAACCCGGCCTGGCGCGCCATGCCGGCGGCACGTATGGCCTCGTCGCCATTGTGGATGCGGCCCAACGCCTCGAGCTTTTCTTGCTGGAAGCTCTGGATGCCAATGGACAGCCGATTGATCCCCAGCTTGCGGTAGGCCACAAACTTTTCTTGCTCGAAGGTCCCTGGGTTGGCTTCCAGGGTGATCTCGATGTCACTGGCAAACGGTATGCGTGCTTCCACGCCCTTGAGCAGGCGCCCCAGTGCGGCAGCGCTGAACAGGCTCGGCGTGCCACCGCCGAAGAAAATCGAACTCAACTCACGGCCATAAACCGCATGCAGATCCTGATCGAGGTCGGCCAGTAGCGCGTCCACATACTCTTCTTCCGGCAGCACTTTGCTGGCGGTGTGGGAGTTGAAGTCGCAATAAGGGCATTTGCGCACGCACCACGGGATGTGGATGTACAGCGCCAGGGGAGGCAGGTGAGGCAGCGCCGCCCGAGGTGTTTGCGCACCACCGAGAATCAGTGGCTGCGCAGAGGTGTTCTGTATCATTTCAGTCCCAGACGCTGGCGCAATAAAACCATTGCGCGGGCGCGGTGGCTGATCTGGTTCTTGTCGGTCGGGCTCAGCTCTGCGCTGGAGACATTGCGCTCCGGCACCCAGAACAGCGGGTCATAGCCAAAGCCGTGCTCGCCGCTGGCCGCATGCAGGATACGGCCATGCCACAAGCCTTCGCAAAGGATTGGCAATGGGTCATCGGCATGGCGCACCAGGGCCAGCACGCAGACGAACTGCGCACCACGTTCGGCGTCCGGTACATCCTTGAGCGCGTCCAGCAGTTTGGCGTTGTTAGCCGCATCGCCTTGGCCGTCGGCGTAACGCGCCGAGTAGATACCTGGCGCGCCGCCGAGGAAGTCCACGGCCAATCCCGAGTCATCAGCCAGTGCCGGCAGGCCAGAAATGCGCGAAGCGTTGCGGGCCTTGAGGATGGCGTTTTCGACGAACGACAGGCCGGTTTCTTCAGGCTCCACGCTGCTGAACTCGCCAATCGAGCGCAGTTGCACCGATTCGCCCAGCATGGCCTGGAGTTCTTTGAGTTTGCCGGCGTTATGGCTGGCCAGTACGAGTTGTGTCAGGTTCATTTGTCGGCCGGAAACAGTTCTTGGTTGAAACTGAAACCGTGGGCTTTGCCGCCGGTTTCAACGTTGATCGTGAAAATTCTGACTTCCTGCTGCGGCACCGAGTACTGGGCGAGGTAATAAATCGCACCTTTTTCGGTGATCTGCTTGAACGTCAGCATCTCGGTCTTGCCACTCAGGTCTTTGATGGTGCCGGTGACCTGCGCCACTACCGGCTCGGTGCCCTTGATCACGGACACATTGATCACGCCCTTGTTTTTGCTGCGCACCAGTTCAACGGCCTGGGCCACGTCGGGCTGCAGGAAACTGGAGGTGAAGGTGTTGTAGTGCACGGTGATGTCGCCAAAATCTTTCTGGCGATTGGGGTCGATAACATCGGCGGCCATGGCGCTGACGCTCAGGCACGCGGTGAGTAGAAAAACAGCCAGGCGACTCATGATCGTCCTCCTTGAAAGTGGTTAGACGGCAATCTGATGGTCGGTCAGGCCCGGGCTGCTGACCCGATAAATCCCGATCTCACCTAACAGATTAGGCCATAGCTTACTCGCCCACCCATGGCGGTGCTGTTGATCGACCGCAAGGCGGTTGATCACCTTGGCTTCGCGCTCACCGCACAGCGCTTCGAAGTCTTCGAAGGTGCAGAAGTGGATGTTCGGCGTGTTGTACCAGGTGTACGGCAAGAAGTCCGACACAGGCATACGGCCTTTGGTGGCCAGGTACCAGCGGCAGCGCCAGTGACCGAAGTTGGGGAAGGTGATGATGCACTGGCGGCCCACCCGCAACATTTCGTCGAGGATCCGGTCCGGGTAATGCACGGCTTGCAGTGCCTGCGTCATGACCACGATGTCGAAACTGTTGCTGGCGAAGTTGCCCAGGCCCTTGTCCAGGTCCTGTTCGATCACGTTGATGCCCTTGGCCACGCATTGGGCGATGTTGTCCGGGTCGTTTTCCAGGCCGTAGCCGGTGACTTGCTTGTTGTCCCGCAGCCAGCTCAGCAGTTCGCCATCGCCGCAACCCAGGTCAAGCACGCGGCTGCCAGCGGGGATCCAGTCTTGGATGATTTCCAGGTCGGCTCTCATGGCGTTCTCACAGTTCTATGCGGTTCATGTAGTGGGTGAACGCTTGCAGGTAGCGCGGGATCGGGATCAGGAAGGCGTCGTGGCCTTGCGGTGCATCGATCTCCAGGTAGCAGACGTCTTTCCTGGCGGCCATCAGTGCGTCCACCAGCTCTCGCGAGCGGGCGGGGGAGAAGCGCCAGTCGGTGGTGAACGACATCACGCAGAACCTGGCCGTGGCATTGGCGAAGGTTTTCGCCAGGTCATCGTCGAAGTTGGCGGCCGGGTCGAAATAGTCCAGGGCCTTGGTCATCAGCAGATAGGTGTTGGCGTCGAAACGCCCGGAAAACTCTTCACCCTGATAACGCAGGTAGCTCTCGACCTGGAACTCGACGCTGTGGAAGTCGTAGTTGAGCTTCTCGCTCTTCAGGCCTCGGCCGAATTTCTCGCCCATGGAGTCATCCGACAGATAGGTGATGTGCCCGACCATCCGTGCCAGCATCAACCCACGCTTGGGGATCACGCCCGCTTCCTGGAACGAGCCGCCGTGGAACTCCGGGTCGGTCAGGATCGCCTGGCGCGCCACTTCGTTGAAGGCGATGTTCTGCGCCGACAATTTGGGGGCCGAGGCGATGGCCAGGCAATGGCGCACGCGGTCCGGGTAGGTGATGGTCCATTGCAGGGCCTGCATGCCGCCGAGGCTGCCGCCGATCACGGCGGCCCATTGAGCGATGCCCAGTACATCGGCGAGGCGCGCCTGGCTGTGGACCCAATCTTCGACGGTCAACACCGGGAAGTCGGCACCAAACGGCTTGCCGGTTTCCGGGTTGATACTGCTCGGGCCCGTTGAGCCGTTACAGCCTCCGAGGTTGTTCAGGCTGACCACGAAGAACTTGTGGGTGTCGATGGGCTTGCCAGGGCCGATGCAACTGTCCCACCAGCCGGGTTTGCGCTCGTCGATGCTGTGGAAGCCAGCGGCGTGATGATGGCCGGACAGGGCATGGCAAATCAGCACGGCATTGCTGCCCGTGGCGTTCAGTTGGCCATAGGTTTCGTAGATCAGGTCGTAGGCGGGTAGCGAACGGCCACAGGCCAGGGCCAGGGGTTCGCTGAAGTGCGCCACTTGGGGCGCGACCAGTCCAACAGAATCGGGGGGAAAGGCAGCTGGCATCGACCCTGCTCTCGTTTAAATGAGGCGTAAGTCTAAAGAGCGGGGACCCTAGCGGCAAGCGAAGGCCTGCGATCAACTGCGAGGGTCCGGATATCTGTAGCCGCTGGCGCAGCCTGCGATCGGCTGCGCAGCAGTCGCCAGGTCTTGAAACCGCCGAAGGTCTTCGGCCCTTATCGCAGCCTCGTACCTCGGCAGCGGCTACAACGGGCCAAATGTATGACCTGACAGGGCTCTTGTCTGGTGACGCGCAAGACGGTATCTACAGGGTTGCAGGTGACAATCGAGGATCAGATCGTCACCGTCCCGGCGCAAGTAGCTCTTCAGATCAGCAGGCGCAGGATGTCCGGCATCATGGTCATGGCCGCCAGGTTGTTGATCACCAGCATATCCAGGAGCTTGAGCACCATGAATGCGAGGATCGGCGAGATATCCAGGCCGCCCAGGTTCGGCAGGATCTTGCGGAACGGTGCCAGGGCTGGTTCGCAGATCTGGTTGACCAGTTCAGCGCCCGGGTTATGGCTGCCCGGGGCGACCCAGGACAGGATCACGCTGATGATCAGGGCAAAGAAGAAGATCTTCAGGAACAGAGCGGTCACGCCGATGATGGCCCAGATCAGCAATTGCAGGAAATTGCCGATGGTGCCGTAGGTCAGCAGCAGGGTCAGGGCCATCAACGCCAACTGCACCAGGATCGCGAGGACCAGCGACGACATGTCCAGGCCGAACAGGCTCGGGATTACCCGGCGCAACGGCTTGAGCAGCGGCTGAGTGGCCTTTACGGCGAACTGGCAGAGCGGGTTGTAGAAGTTTGCGCGTACCAATTGCAGGACAAAACGCAACAGCACGATCAGCAGGTACAGACTGCCGAGGGTTTGCAGCACATAGACGGCTGCGGTGTTCAAACCAATCATGTTGGCTCCTTATTGACCCAGTTGTTCGGCCATTTCGGCCGAGCGGTGCGCGGCGGCGCCCAATGCTTTTTCCACCAGGGCTTCAAAGCCCCCGGCCTGGAACGATTCAATAGCGGCTTGTGTGGTGCCGCCCGGCGAGGTGACGCGACGGCGCAACTCGGCGGCGTCGACATCGCTGCCTGCTGCCATGTGCGCGGCGCCCAAGGCGGTCTGCAGGGTCAGTTGCTCGGCGGTTTCCCGTGGCAGGCCCAGTTTCACGCCCGCAGCGGTCATGGCTTCGATCAGCAGGAAGAAATACGCCGGGCCACTGCCGGAGACGGCGGTGACCGCGTCCAGTTGCTGCTCTTCTTCCAGCCAAAGGGCGATACCGACGGCCGACAACAGCTCTTGCGCCTGATCCCGCTGCTCAGCGGTGACTTCGGCGGTGGCGTACAAACCGCTCACGCCTTGGCGCAGCAGTGCCGGGGTGTTGGGCATGCAGCGCACAATCGGCTGGGCACCAAGCCAGTTCTTCATGCTGGCGCAGGTGATGCCGGCGGCGATGGACACCACCAGTTGATGAGGCGCAAGGCTCGGCCGAAGGGCCTCGCACACGGCTTTCATGGCCTGTGGCTTGACCGCCAGTACGATCACATCAACGCCTTGAATCGCTTGGGCGTTGTCGGCGAAGACTTCGATGCCGTGTTCGCGGCTGACGCGGGTGCGGGAGTCTTCACCGGGGTCGCTGGCGCGAATCCGGTCCGCTTCCAGGCCTTTGGCCCGCAGGCCGCCGATCAGGCTGGCCGCCATGTTGCCGGCGCCGATAAAGGCTATACGCGTGTTGCTCATGACAGATCCTTACTCAGATGGAAGTCAGCCATTTCACGGCTGACCGTAGTCGCGGGCACCAAACAGGGCGGTACCGATCCGCACCCAGGTGGCCCCTTGGGCGATGGCTGACTCAAGGTCGTGGCTCATGCCCATGGAAAGTGTGTCGAGCGCAAGGTTCAGGCTCGCTTGCAGGTCGCGGACGGTTGCGAACGCAGCGTCTTGAGCCGCACGGTCGTCAGTTGGTTCGGGAATCGCCATCAAACCGCGCAGTTTCACGCGAGGCAGGGCACTGATGGCTTCGGCCAAGGCTGGCAAATCGGCGGGGGTACAGCCGGATTTGCTGGCTTCGCCGCTGACATTGACCTGAATACAGATGTTCAGCGGTGGCAGGCCGGCCGGGCGTTGTTCGGACAGGCGTTGTGCGATTTTGAGGCGGTCCACGGAATGCACCCAAGCGAAATTCTCAGCGATAGCGCGAGTCTTGTTCGATTGAATGGGGCCGATGAAGTGCCAACTCAAGGGCAGGTCGGTTAATTCCAGCTGTTTGCCCAGGGCTTCCTGCAGGTAGTTCTCGCCAAAGTCGCGCATCCCGGCGGCATAGGCTTCGCGCACGGCTTGCGCGGGTTTGGTCTTGCTGACGGCCAGCAAGTGGATGCTGTTCTCGTCGCGCTGCACGGCCTGGGCCGCTGCACGGATCCGGTCACTAACCAGGCCGATGTTGTCTGCTATCGTCGACATTCGAAGTGCGCCCGCGGGAATGGAGTCCGCGGCATTCTACTGGAAATGGAAAGCCCTATGGATATCACTGAATTGCTGGCCGCAAGCGTCAGCCTGGGCGCGTCCGACCTGCATTTGTCGGCAGGGTTGGCGCCGATGGTGCGCATTGATGGAGAGGTTCGTGCGCTTGATCAACCGACGCTGGACCCTGCGCACGTCGCATCGTTGCTTGGGTCGATACTCACCGAACAGCAGCAAAAGGATTTCGAAACATCTCTTGAAACGGATTTTGCTTTCGAGCTGCCAGGCGTGGCGCGCTTCAGGGTGAATGTGTTTCAGCAGCACCGGGGAGTCGGTGCGGTGTTTCGGGCGATTCCGTCGCGGGTCCGGAGCCTGGAAAGCCTGGGGCTGGGGGAGGTGTTTCGCCAGATCGCGGACTTGCCTCGGGGGTTGGTGCTGGTCACCGGGCCCACGGGCTCCGGCAAGTCCACGACCCTGGCAGCCATGATTGATTACCTTAACGGCCATCGTCACCAGCACATTCTGACCCTTGAAGACCCGATCGAGTTTGTTCACGAGCCGAAAAGCGCGCTGATCAACCAGCGACAGGTGCATCGTGACACCCGCAGTTTCTCGGCGGCGTTGCGCTCAGCGCTGCGGGAAGACCCGGATGTGATCCTGGTGGGCGAGATGCGTGACCTGGAAACCATTCGTCTGGCGCTCACGGCTGCAGAAACCGGGCACTTGGTGTTTGGCACGCTGCACACCACATCGGCGGCGAAAACCGTGGATCGGGTGGTGGATGTCTTCCCTGCGGGCGAGAAGGCCATGGTCCGCTCGATGCTCTCGGAGTCGTTGCAGGCAGTAGTGTCCCAGGTGCTGGTGAAGAAGGTTGGCGGCGGGCGGGTGGCCGCTCATGAAATCATGTTCGGCACGCCGGCGATCCGTAACCTGATCCGTGAGGACAAGGTGGCACAGATGTACTCGGCGATTCAGACCGGTGGGGCGCTGGGGATGAAGACGTTGGATATGAGCTTAAAGGCGTTGGTCAGCCAGGGGCTGATCAGCCGGGAGGATGGGCGGGAGAAGGCGAGGATGCCTGGGGAGTTCTGAGAGATGTAGCCGCTGTCGAGGCACGAGGCTGCGATGCGGGCCGAAGGACTGCCCTTGGTGCGGCATTCGTCGGAATGCCGCACCAAACCCATCGCAGCCTCGTGCCTCGGCAGCGGCTACAATCAGCGCTGCGCAACCCGCAGGTTGCTTTGCTCTTTAGGCAGAACACGCTTGGCAATCACGTAGTTCTTGTCCCAGAACGGCTTTTTCAGCGTGTCGATACTGACCGATTTGCCACGACGCGGTGCGTGGATAAAGCGGTCGTTGCCCAGGTAGATGGCAACGTGGTTGACCTGACGGCTCTTCAGTTTGAAGAACAACAGATCGCCTGGTTTCAGGTCCTTGCGCTCAACCTTCTGCCCGTGGCCGCTGGCCATGGCGTTGGACGTGCGTGGCAAATCCACGGCTTTAACGTCGTTAAACGCATATTTCACCAAGCCGCTGCAGTCGAACCCTTTACTTGGGCTGCTGCCGCCCCAACGATAAGGAGTGCCGAGCACATTAACGGCACGGCTCAGGACGTTGCTGCTTTGCTTGGTGTTGACCGCCATCAGGGCGGGATTTGCTTTACCGTTTGCCTTGCTCAGTTGAGTCGGGCGCTTGACGGTGAGTTTTACCGATTTGGCGGAGCTGGTGGTTGCATGAACTTTAGGGGTGAAACCATTAACGTTCGGAAGTCGTTGCTCACGGTTGGTGGCGTGGGCGGCCAGTGGCATTAATAGGCAAATGGTTAGCCATGTCTTGAAAAATGGTCGCATTAGGCAAGGCTCTTATGGGTTTGCGCGCAACTTTATAACAGCTTTTTGTGTCTTTCTCAGGCCGTTTGTCGACTGAACCCTGCGGTCAAATTCAGGAAAAGCGCGACCAAATGCCGCAATTGTCCTACACAAGTCAGGTGGTACAAGGCTTTGAGGGAAGCGACGATACCATTTGCCGCATGTCGGGTGCTCGTAAAAAAGTCACAAAGAAACCAGAAATATTTATCTATCGAGGCAAAAGAGGTACTCCATGAACACCTATCGACAGGATGTTTCGCAGCAAGATACCCACAGCAAGGTGATCGGTTACCTGCTCTGGATTTTCGGTTTTACCGGCGCTCACCGTTTTTATTACGGCAAACCGGTGACCGGGACGATCTGGTTTTTCACCTTCGGATTGTTGGGGATTGGCTGGCTGATCGACTTGTTCCTGATTCCAGCCATGGACCGGGAAGCGGACCTGCGTTTTACCGCCGGACCGATTGAGTACAACGTGGCCTGGATCCTGTTGGCGTTCCTGGGTGTGTTCGGTTTGCACCGTATGTATCAGGGCAAATGGATTACCGGGATCATCTATTTGCTGACCGGTGGTTTGTTCCTGATTGGGGTGCTGTACGACTTCTGGACGCTGAATACGCAGATTTCGATTGGCAATGCCGAGCGTAATAACGGGCGTTAAGCTTCGGGAGACTTGTGGAGATCAAAATGTGGGAGCGGGCTTGCTCGCGAAAGCGGAGTGTCAGTCACAGAATATGTCGACTGATCCACCGCATTCGCGAGCAAGCCCGCTCCCACATTTACTGTGCCCTCTGTAGGTCGAGTCAGGCCTGGTAGCTGATCCGCCCATCCACCAAGGTATACCGCACATTCGCCGGCAAACTGTGGCCGATGAACGGGCAATTCTCACCCTTGGACAGCCAGTGCTCCCCGGCAATCGTGGAACTGGCCGGATCAAACAGCACTACATCCGCCGCCGAACCCACTGCCAGCTTGCCCGCAGGCAGGCGCAGTGCCTCTGCAGGGCCGGCACTCAAGCGCGCCAGCAGCGTCGGCAGGTCCAGCAAACCATCTTCCACCAACGTCATTGCCAGTGGCAGCAACAACTCGACACTGCTGATCCCAGGCTCTGTCGCACCAAACGGTGCCAGCTTGGCATCGCGCTCGTGAGGCTGGTGATGACTGGAAATCGCTGAAACCACCCCAGACTTCACGGCCGCGCGCAAACCGTCGCGGTCGGCGCGGGTGCGCAGTGGCGGTTGCACGTGGTACAGGCTGGAGAAGTCGATCAGCGCCTCATCCGTCAGGATCAGTTGATACAGCGCCACATCTGCCGTCACCGGCAGGCCGCGTGCTTGAGCCTGGGCGATCAAGGTCACGCCCCGGGCACTGGTCAGTTGGCTGAAATGCGCACGCACGCCGCTTTGTTCGACCAACAGCAGGTCCCGGGCCAGGGCCACGGTCTCGGCGGTTTCCGGGATGCCCGGCAGGCCGAGGAAGCTGGCGATGGCGCCTTCGTGGGCCAGGCCGCCTTCGGCGAGGTCGCGGTCCTGGGAGTGGAAAATCACCGTCAGGTCGAAGGTGGCTGCATATTCCAGGGCACGGCACAGGGTGCGTGTACTGCGAAAGCTCTCCAGACCGTTGCCAAAGGCCACACAGCCGGCGTCGCGCAGGGCGATCAGCTCGGCCAACTGTTCACCGTCCAGGCCTTTGCTCAGGGCGCCGATGGGGAACACTTTGCAATTGCCGGCTTCGCGGGCGCGATCGAGGATCAGCTCGGTCACGGCCGAGGTGTCCAGCACCGGTTTGGTCTGCGGTGGGCAGCACAGGCTGGTAACGCCGCCGGCCGCTGCTGCACGGGTTTCGCTGGCGATCGTGCCTTTGCGGCTGTAACCCGGTTCGCGCAGGGCGACATTCAGGTCCACCAGCCCAGGCGCGGCCACCAGCCCTTTGGCGTCGATGGTTTCGCTGGCGCTGAAACCACTCGGGGCGGCCCCGATGGCAATGATCTTGCCGGCTTCCAGATGAAGGTCGGTGACTTGATCCAGGCCACTGGCGGAATCAATGACTCGGGCGCCGAGAATGCTGAGCTTCACTGGGCGTTCTCCTGCTCGAATTGACGTTGCGCGGTTTGCCCGCTCATGGCCATGGACAACACGGCCATGCGCACGGCGATGCCGTAGGTAACCTGGTTGAGAATGACCGATTGCGGTCCGTCGGCCACCGCCGACTCAATCTCCACGCCACGGTTGATCGGGCCCGGGTGCATGACGATGGCATCCGGTTTGGCGCCGGCCAGGCGCGCGGTGGTCAGGCCGAACAGGCGATAGAACTCGCCTTCGCTCGGCAACAGGCCACCGGACATGCGCTCGCGTTGCAGGCGCAGCATGATCACTACGTCGACGTCTTTCAGGCCTTCGGCCATGTCGGTGTAGACCTTCACGCCGTATTGCTCGATACCGATGGGCAGCAGGGTTTTTGGCGCGATCACTCGGATGTCCGGGCAGCCCAGGGTTTTCAGGGCCAGCATGTTCGAGCGCGCTACCCGTGAGTGCAGGATGTCGCCGACGATGGCCACCGAGAGGTTTTCAAAGCCGCCCTTGTGCCGGCGGATGGTCAGCATGTCGAGCATGCCCTGGGTCGGGTGGGCGTGACGGCCGTCGCCGCCGTTGATGATCGCCACCTGCGGGCACACATGTTCGGCGATGAAGTGTGCGGCACCGGAGTCGCCGTGACGCACCACGAACATGTCGGCGGCCATGGCTTCCAGGTTGCGCAGGGTGTCGAGCAGGGTTTCACCCTTGCTCGCCGACGATGTCGAGACGTTCAGGGTGATCACATCCGCCGACAGCCGCTGGGCCGCCAGTTCAAAGGTGGTGCGGGTTCGGGTGGAGTTCTCGAAGAACACGTTGCAGATGGTTTTGCCGCGCAGCAGCGGGACTTTTTTCACCGCCCGGCCGCCGACTTCCAGGAACGAGTCAGCGGTGTCGAGGATTTCGGTGAGCAGTTCGCGGGGCAAACCGTCGAGGGACAAGAAGTGGCGCAGTTGGCCCTGAGCATTGAGCTGCAGCGGGCGCTTGGCATCTAGAGGCGTCATCGCGGGGACTCTGTACAAGGCGGTTTAAAGGGCAAGGTCTTGCAGTTCGAGTTCGAGCGGCGTGGGACCGGACAATTTTACCCGTTGGCTGGCCGCAAGCGACAGTGTGGCGCCAACCACGTCCGGGCTGATGGGCAGTTCGCCCGCGTCCAGGTCCAGCAGGCAGACCAGCGTGATGCTGGCCGGGCGCCCGTAATCGAACAATTCATTCATGGCGGCGCGGATGGTACGACCGCTCATCAGCACGTCATCGATCAGTACCAGATGCTGCCCCTCGATCTCGAATGGCAGGGCCGACGGACGTACTTGTGGGTGCAGTCCGTTCTGACTGAAATCGTCGCGGTAGAAGGAGACGTCGAGCGTGCCCAGGGGCGAATGGCTGCCCAGTTCTTCCAGTAGCGCCTGGGCTACCCAGACGCCGCCCGTGCGAATGCCAATAAAGCGTGGCTCGCTGATGGCACGGTGTTCCAGGTGGGCTTTGAGGCGTAACGCCATCTGGCTGATCAGTTCGGCGGGATTGGGCAGGCTCATGGTGGCTCCTTCAAGGCCTTGCGCGGCGGGGGCGACGGCAAGGTCCGGGCTCAAACGTAAGAAGACGCGGCAAGCCGCGTCAGTCAGGACTCAAATAATGCGGTGTTTTCGTCCAGCCAGCCCTGCAACAGCAAGGCGGCGGCAATGGCGTCCACCGGGTTGTCGCGGTAGCTGCCTTTCTGCCCGCCACGGTCGCGGCGCTCGCCCTTGGCCTCGAAGGTGGTCAGGCGTTCGTCGTGGGTATAGAAGGGCAGGTTGTAGCGGCCATTGAGTCGACGGGCGAATTTTTCGGCCCGCAGGCACATGTCGCTTGGGGTGCCGTCCATGTTCAAGGGCAGGCCGACGACGACGGCGTCGGGCTTCCACTCCTTGATCAGGGCTTCCACCTGGTTCCAGTCCGGCACGCCGTTCTGGGCTTTCAGGGTACACAGCTCGCGGGCCTGGCCAGTGATGACCTGCCCGACGGCGACGCCGATCTGTTTGGTGCCGTAGTCAAAACCGAGGATCAGACGCAAGGCCATCAGGCGTGCCCCGCCTGGCTGGTCAACAGGCTGAGGTTGACCCGCAGCTTGGCCGCAGCCGCTTCCAGGCGTAATTCACTGGGGGTGTTGAACAGGATGTCAGCGTCAAACGGGCAGGTCAGCCAGGCATTGCTGGCCAGCTCGGCTTCCAGTTGCCCGGCTTCCCAGCCGGCGTAGCCGAGAGTGATCAGGCTCTGTTGCGGACCGATGCCATCGGCGATGGCAAATAGCACATCCTGGGAGGTGGACAGCGACAGCCCGTCGAGATCTACCGTGGCCTGGAATGTTGGACCTGTGGGGTGCAAGACAAAACCCCGGTCAGTTTGCACCGGCCCGCCGATGTAGATCGGCACGTCCTGGCAGTTGGCCGACGGGTCGATGTCTGGGCGCAGTTGCTCGAGGATATCAGCCAGGTTCAGGTCCTGCGGGCGGTTGACCACCAGGCCCATGGCGCCATTGGCCGTGTGCTCGACGATGTAGGTCAAGGTCTGCGCAAAGTTCGGGTCGGCCATATGGGGCATGGCGATCAGGAATTGGTGCTTGAGGTAGGTCGGGCTGACATTTTTCATGTCCGCTAGTGTGGCGTTGGAGGGGCGAACTGACAAGCTGGGGATACGCAGGAATTGGTTTGGCGTGTTGATTCTCTGTAGGAACGAGGGGTCGGTTAGTTGCTGGACAGCCGATCACCCTTGGCGAATTTCCAGGTGCGGATGATTTCCAGGCGGTCGATGTCTGCCAGGTCGCCTGTAAACGGCGCAAACGGTGCCGCCAGACGCACAATCCGCTGCGCGGCCTGGTCCAGCAATGGTTGCCCGGAAGACTCAAGCACCAGCACTTCATACAACGAACCGTCGCGGTTGATCGATACCAGTAGCCGCAAGTTGCCGTAGATCTGCTGGCGGCGGGCTTCGTCCGGGTAGTTGAGGTTGCCGATGCGCTCCACCTTCTTGCGCCATTCGTCCTTATACCAGGCACCCTTGTCGCGCATGGTGGAGGCCGCATTCAGGCGATAAATTCGTGGGCGCTTGGCATAAAGCTGCTGTTCGTTGGCCAGTTCGGCTTCCAGGCTGGAGATTTCGCTGGAGAGCTGGGAGCTGTCAAACGCGGGGGCGGACGTCTTGGGGGCGGGTTCGGTCTTGACCTTTTCGCGCTGGGTCGCGGCTTTTTGCGGCTTGGGTGCGGTGGTGGCGACAGCAGCCTTGGGTGCTGCCTGCTTGACCTCGGGCTTGGGTGCCGGAGGCGGTTTGACCTTGTTGACCTTGTTGTCCTGGAACGGCGCCACTTCGGTGGTCTTGGGTACCGCCTTCTTGTCCAGGGTGCCGCTGCCTTGTTGATTGTCCTGGGCGAGAAAGTCAGCCTTTTCCGGCTTCTTTTCGCTCTTGAAGGTGGCGAGGGTGATTTCCAGGGTTTTGCTGATCTGCTTGGGCTCGGCAAAGGTGAAGCCCAGGCCGAGGATCAAAGCCAGGTGAATCAACGCGGCCAGAAACAGGGTAAATCCGAGCCGATCAGCCGGGCGCACGCCGCTGTGGGAGAGTTCTGGGGGCAGATCGGACGAGAGCGTCATGACAAGAAAACCAACATCGCGCGTTTCACAGGTGCGGCATGATAACGCAATGTTGGTTTGTGTCTGGCTGTTCTATGTCACTTGGCTTGTAGCTTCGCGGCAATCGCCGCCATCAGCATTTCGCCGATATTGGTGCCGAACGCGTTGTCTATTTCGCGAATGCAGGTCGGGCTGGTGACATTGATTTCCGTCAGGTGCTCACCAATTACGTCAAGACCTACAAACAGCAGACCTTTTTCCCGCAGCGTCGGACCGACCTGTGCGGCGATCCAGCGGTCCTTGTCGGTCAATGGACGCGCTTCGCCACGCCCACCGGCCGCCAGGTTGCCACGGGTTTCACCGGCGGCAGGGATGCGTGCCAGGCAGTAAGGCACGGGTTCGCCGTCGATCATCAGGATGCGTTTGTCGCCGTCCTTGATTGCCGGCAGGTAGGCCTGGCCCATGATCTGCTGGGTGCCCAGCAAGGTCAGGGTTTCCAGGATCACCGACAGGTTCGGGTCGCCGACCCGGTGACGGAAGATCGAAGTACCGCCCATGCCGTCCAGCGGTTTGAGGATCACATCACCGTGCTTGGCGGCGAACTCGCGCAGCACGTCGGCGCGGCGGCTGACCACAGTCGGTGGTGTGCATTGTGGGAACAGGGTGGCGAACAGCTTTTCATTGCAGTCGCGCAGGCTCTGGGGCTTGTTGACGATCAGTACGCCGGCGCGTTCGGCCTGCTCCAGCAGGTAGGTGGAGTAGACGAACTCCATGTCGAACGGCGGATCCTTGCGCATCAGGATCACGTCGAGGTCGCTCAGCGGGCTGTCGACCTCGTCCTGCAGTTCAAACCACTTCTCAGGGTTGGCGAACACCTGCAGGGGGCGCATCCGGGCCCGCGCTTCGCCGTCACCCTGGTAAAGATCGCGCTGCTCCATATAGAACAGTGTCCAGCCGCGGGCCTGGGCGGCCAGCAACATGGCCAGCGAGCTATCCTTTTTATAGGAAATGCTGGCGATAGGGTCCATGACAATGCCGACGCGAACGCTCATGGGGGATTTCCTCTAGCAAATAAGGGCGCATAAAAGTGGCGTCAGAGTGGCGCTGCGGCTGTTGTGGGTCAAGGAAAAACCACCTTGCCGGTCGGCCGATAGATTGCCTTCCCAGTCTGTGCTAAAAAGGCTGCCATGGCGTATCAGCCCTTGAATCCCAAGGGTTTGGTGCCCGTCCTGCACAACATCAGGCTGTACACACCGAAAACCGATTCGCTGTGGCGATGGTAGAACAGATATGGAACGGCAACCCAACGCCTTGAAAGTGATGGTGATCGACGACTCGAAAACGATTCGCCGCACCGCTGAGACACTGTTGAAGAACGTAGGGTGCGAAGTCATCGCGGCCATCGACGGTTTCGATGCCCTGGCCAAGATTGTTGACCATCACCCGCACATTATCTTTGTCGACATCATGATGCCGCGCCTGGACGGTTATCAGACCTGCGCCCTGGTCAAGAACAACCCGGCGTTCAAGTCGATACCGGTGATCATGCTGTCGTCCAAGGATGGCCTGTTCGACAAGGCCAAGGGGCGCATTGTCGGCTCTGATCAGTTTTTGACCAAACCTTTTAGCAAGGAAGAACTGCTGAGTGCGATCAAGGCGTATGTGCCGGGTTTCGTCGCAGTAGAACAAGCACATTGACGGCAAGCCTTGAGCGCTTGCGTCTACCTATGTAGTGGGGAAAACCATGGCACGTGTTCTGATTGTCGACGATTCGCCGACTGAAATGTACAAACTGACCGGCATGCTGGAAAAGCATGGCCACGAGGTCCTCAAGGCCGAAAACGGCGCTGATGGCGTGGCGCTGGCCTCCCTGGAAAAACCCGATGCCGTACTGATGGACATCGTGATGCCAGGCCTCAACGGCTTCCAGGCCACTCGCCAACTGAGCAAGCACACTGACCCGAGCATCAGTTCGATTCCGATCATCATCATCACCACCAAGGATCAGGAAACCGACAAGATCTGGGGCGAGCGCCAGGGCGCGAAAGACTACCTGACCAAGCCCGTGGACGAAGACACCCTGATTGCCACCCTGAACAAGGTGTTGGCGGGCTGACGGCACGTTCCCATGACCGAGTCGCAAACCGCCTTCGAGTTGCTGCTGGACATCGACCGCCGCTGCCGTCTGTTGGCCGCCGACCTGCCTTCCCAGGAAACCCAGGTGCAAAGCTGGAGCGGGATCGGCTTCCGGCTGGGTGACCACTGGTACGTGGCGCCCATGGGCGAAGTCGCCGAAGTGTTGCACGAGCCGCGCTGCACCTTGATGCCCGGAGTCAAGCCGTGGGTCAAGGGCGTGGCCAACTTGCGCGGGCGTTTGTTGCCGGTCATCGACCTGTGCGGGTTTTTCGGCCACGAACTGTCGACCCTGCGCAAACAACGGCGCGTATTGGTCGTGGAGTATCAGGACGTGTTTGTCGGCCTGTTGGTGGATGAGGTGGTGGGGATGCAGCATTTTGCGCAAGAGTTGTTGGCCCGCGCTGCGTTGACGGTGGATGAAGCCGCCAGTGCCCCCTTTATCCAGGGCCAGTTCAAGGGCGAACAGGTGTGGCAGGTCTTCAGCCCCTTCGCCCTGGCCCAGGCCCCGCGCTTCATGGATGTCGCCGTATGAGCACCGTCACGCCCCCCAAACCCCAGGAAGCCTCCCGCAGTCGGTCGCAGATCATCGTGCTGTTTATCGCGCTGATCGTGTTCATCATGTTGCTGTTCGCCAATTTCGCGTACCTCAACACCCAATCGACCTATGACAAGCAGTACATCGGCCATGCCGGTGAGTTGCGGGTGCTGTCCCAGCGTATTGCCAAGAACGCTACGGAAGCAGCGGCGGGCAAATCCGCCGCGTTCAAACTGCTGGGTGAGGCGCGCAATGATTTTGCCCAGCGCTGGAGTTACCTGAAAAAAGGCGACCCGGCCACCGGCCTGCCGGCGGCCCCCCGCGAGGTACGCGCAGAAATGCGCGCCGTGCAGACCGACTGGGAAGCGTTGCTGAAAAACACCGACGCCATTCTGGCCAGCGAGCAAACGGTACTGTCCCTGCATCAAGTGGCGGCGACATTGGCGGAAACCGTGCCGCAACTGCAGGTCGAGTCGGAAAAGGTCGTCGATATTCTGTTGCAACGGGGCGCACCGGCCAGCCAAGTGGCGTTGGCCCAGCGCCAATCGTTGCTGGCTGAACGCATCCTCGGTGCGGTGAATACCGTGCTGGCGGGTGATGAAACGGCCGTGCAGGCTGCGGATGCTTTTGGCCGCGACGCCAACCGCTTCGGGCAGGTACTCAACGGCATGCTCCAGGGCAATGCGGGTCTGCGCATCACCCAGGTCGAGGATCACGACGCTCGAGCCCGCTTGGCGGACATCTCCGAGCTGTTTGAGTTCGTCTCCGGCTCCGTGGATGAAATCCTCGAAACCTCGCCACAACTGTTCCAGGTGCGTGCCTCGGCGAGCAATATTTTTAGCCTGTCGCAAACCCTGCTCGATGAAGCCTCGCACCTGGCCACGGGTTTTGAAAACCTCGCGAGTGGGCGCACGTTTGACACCATCGGTGGCTACGTTCTGGGTTTGCTGGCGCTGGCGTCGATCATCCTGATCGGTCTGGTGATGGTCCGCGAGACCAACCGTCAGCTACGTGAAACCGCCGAAAAGAACGAGCGCAATCAGAACGCGATCATGCGCCTGCTGGACGAAATCGAAGACCTGGCCGACGGCGACCTGACCGTCACCGCCTCGGTGACCGAAGACTTCACCGGCACCATCGCCGACTCCATCAACTATTCCGTGGGCCAACTGCGGGACCTGGTCGCCACTATCAACCTCACCGCCGGTCAGGTGGCCGGTGCCGTGCAGGAGACCCAGGCCACGGCCATGCACCTGGCCCAGGCCTCAGAGCACCAGGCTCAACAGATCGCTGAAGCCTCCACCGCGATCAACCAGATGGCCCAGTCCATTGACCAGGTATCGGCCAACGCCGCCGAATCCTCGGCGGTGGCCGAGCGCTCGGTGGAGATTGCCAACAAAGGCAACGAGGTGGTGCACAACACCATCCACGGTATGGATAACATCCGCGAACAGATCCAGGACACCGCCAAGCGCATCAAGCGCCTGGGGGAGTCATCCCAGGAAATTGGCGACATCGTCAGCCTGATCGATGACATTGCCGACCAGACCAACATCCTTGCCCTCAACGCCGCGATCCAGGCCAGCATGGCCGGTGACGCCGGACGCGGGTTTGCAGTGGTGGCCGATGAAGTGCAGCGGCTGGCTGAACGCTCTTCGGCAGCAACTCGGCAAATCGAAACCCTGGTGCGGGCGATCCAGACTGACACCAACGAAGCCGTCATCTCCATGGAACAGACCACCACCGAAGTGGTGCGGGGGGCTCGGCTGGCCCAGGACGCCGGCGTGGCGCTGGAAGAGATCGAAGGCGTGTCGAAAACCCTGGCAGCGCTGATCCAGAGCATCTCCAATGCGGCGCAGCAGCAAACCTCGTCGGCGGGGCAGATTTCGTTGACCATGAACGTGATCCAGCAGATCACCAGCCAGACGTCGTCGGGTTCTACGGCTACCGCTGAAAGCATTGGTAACCTGGCGAAAATGGCCAGTCAGTTGCGGCGGTCGGTGTCGGGGTTCACATTGCCGGCGGCACGCAAGGCGGATGAAGACTGATGCAATGACCTGCCATTCTGTAGCCGCTGGCGAAGCCTGCGATAAGGCCAAAGGTCTTCAGCGGTCTAGCGTTTCAGCGTTCCTTCGGGCCGTTCGCAGGCTTCGCCAGCGGCTACAGGGTGCAAGCCCGGAAATTAATGAATTCAAGCGGGAGCAGTTATGGTTGATCGGCACGATTATGTGGCCCTCGAATGGGTCAAGGATGAAATTGCCGAAACCCTGAAGCAGGCCCGTTCGGCGCTGGACGCCTTCATCGACGAAGCAAGCAGTGACGCAATCGCCCTGTGCCTTGAGTGCATTCATCAGGTCCATGGCAGCCTGCTTATGGTCGAGTTCTACGGCGCGGCCCTGCTCGCCGAGGAGATCGAACACCTGGCGTTGGCCCTGCAGGCTGGACGTGTCAGTCAGCGCGACGAAGGCATCCGCCTGCTGCAACAGGCCCTGGGGCAATTGCCGTTGTATCTGGACCGGGTGCACAGCGCCCGCCGCGACCTGCCGTTGGTGGTATTGCCGTTGCTCAACGATCTGCGCAGCGTGCGGGGTGAAAGCCTGCTCTCGGAAACCAGCCTGTTCAGTCCGCAGTTGCTGGTGATCCCGCCGCTGCCCGATGACATCCTGGCCCAGCGCACACCGGACGATTTCCCCGAGCTGCTGCGCCAGTGGCGGCAGATGCTGCAACAGGCCTTGGCCGGGCTGCTGCGCGAGGACCATGGCCCCAGCAACCTGGACGATATGGCGCGGGTCTTTGCCCAGCTCGAAGCGCTGTGCCAAGGCGCGCCCTTGCTACCGCTGTGGCAAGTGACTTCGGCACTGGCGGAAGGCATGCTCACCGGCGTGATCGCCAACAGCCCGGCGCTGCGCAGCCTGCTCAAGGCCTGCGACAAGGAACTCAAGCGTCTGCTGGCCCAAGGCATCGCCGGAATCAACCAGCCGGCCCCCGATGAGTTGCTCAAGAGCCTGTTGTTTTACATCGCCAAAGTCACCCGGCCGACGCCGCGCATGCAAAGCCTGAAAGAACGTTATGGCCTCGACGAAGCCCTGCCCGACAGCGCCGTGGTGGATGCCGAGCGCGCGCGCATGGCCGGCCCTGACCGCGATGCCATGGGCTCCGTCCTCGGTGCCCTCTGTGAAGAGTTGGTGCGGGTCAAGGAGCGCCTGGACCTGTTCGTGCGCAGCGACCGCCAACACACCAGTGACCTCGATAGCCTGCTGGCGCCGCTGCGGCAAATTGCCGATACCCTGGCGGTGCTGGGATTTGGCCAGCCGCGCAAAGTGATCATCGACCAACTGGCGGTGGTGCTGGGTCTGGCCCAAGGGCAGCGTGAACCGAATGACGCAGTGCTGATGGATGTCGCTGGCGCTTTGCTTTACGTCGAAGCGACCCTGGCCGGAATGGTCGGCACCGTCGAGCCGGAGCGCCGCGAAGAAAGCCGCCTGCCCACCACTGACCTGACCCAGATCCATCAGTTGGTTCTCAAGGAGTCGTGCCAGTGCCTCAAACAGGCCAAAGAGCTGATCATCGACTGTATCGAGGCTCAGTGGGATCGGCAGCGCCTGGAGTCACTGCCCGAGTTGCTGACCCAGGTCCGCGGCGCCTTGGCGATGATCCCGTTGCCCCGTGCGGCGAGCTTGATGCGTGGCTGCAATCAGTATGTCGACGAGCAACTGATGGTCAGCGCGACGGTACCTACCGACACACAGCTCGCGCATTTTGCCGATGTGATCACCAGCCTTGAGTACTACCTGGAACGCATGCTTCAGGATCATGACGCCCCTGGCGAGCGAGTGCTGGACGTGGCCGCTGAAGGTTTGACGGCGCTGGGTTACTTGCCAGCTGAAAAGCCCTGGCGCCAGGAATTGCCCGCACCGATGGATGACGTGCCGGTGCAGGCCTCGACTGCCCAATCTCTGGCGCAGGTGCTGGCCAGTCCCACCTCGCGCCTCAATCCGCCGGCATTGCAACGCCCTGGCAGCTTGCTGCCACCGCCGGCTGGAGAAGAGCCGGTGGACGATGAGCTGCGGGAGGTCTTCCTCGAAGAAACCGGGGAAGTTCTTGAGATGCTGCATCGTGACCTGCCAGGCGGCATCGCCAGCCTGGAAGACAAAGCCATCCTCAGCGAAATTCGCCGCGCCTTTCACACACTCAAGGGCAGTGGGCGCATGGTCCGCGCTCTGGTGCTGGCAGAGTTGGCGTGGGCTGTGGAAAACCTGCTCAACCGCGCGCTGGAGCGCAGTGTCGCCGCCGGGGCTGACGTGCAGGCCGTACTGGATGACGCGGTGGCGCTGCTGCCGGCATTGATCGCCGATTTCGCCACGGATAGCCAACGCCAGCGAGACGATGTCGACGACCTGGCGGCCCGGGCCCACGCCCTGGCCAGCGGTGTCGAACGGCCGACCACGGCTGATGACGATCCATCGGCCCTGGACCCGCAGTTGTTGGAGATCTTTCGCAACGAAGCCCAGAGCCATCTCGATAGCCTCAATCATTTTCTGCGCCAGGCCACCGAGTACATGCCCCTGCACGTCAGTGACGAACTGCAGCGGGCCCTGCATACCCTCAAAGGTAGCGCCTATATGGCCGGCGTGTTGCCCATCGCCGAGCTGGCGCGACCGCTGGACCACCTGACCCGCGAGTACAAGGCCCATCGCCTGCCGCTGGACCTGGATGAGGTCGAGTTGCTGCTGGAGGCCGAAGCGCTGTTTCAGTGTGGTTTGCGCCAGTTGGACAACGATCCCGTCGCGCCGATCAGCGGCGCCGCAGCCTTGATCGAACGCACGCAACAGCGTTTGAACAGCCAACTCGAAGCGCTGCTCAACGCACCCAATACGGGACTGCGGATCAAGCGCGATCCCCAGTTGATCGCCAACTTCCTGGCCCAGGGCATGGACATCCTGCTGGACGCGGAAAGCCTGCTGCGCGTTTGGCAGCAGCACCCCGGCGAACGCCAGGAACTCAGTGCGTTGCTGGACGAATTGACCACCTTGGGCGAGGGTGCACACCTGGCCGATCTGCGCCCGATGGACGAACTCTGCGAAGCCTTGCTCGATCTTTATGGCGCGGTGGAAGAGAGCAGCCTGGCGGTCAGCGAGCGGTTTTTTCATGAGGCCGAACAGGCCCATGAAGCGCTGATCAGCATGCTCGACCAACTCGCCGCGGGTCAGGAAATCAGCCCTGCCGCCACGCGGGTACGGGCGCTGCGCGAGCTGCTGGATGAAGGCTTGGACCCGTCCGCTACCGGGCTGATCAAGAGCGACGGCAGCCGCGCGTTGAGCATCTCCGAGCTGGGTGCGGCCACCGCGCAGTTGGAGCAAGAGACGACGGTGGATGACGAAATCGTCGAGATCTTCCTTGAGGAAGCAGTGGATATCCTCGACAGCGCCGGCCAGTCCCTCAAACGTTGGCTGCTGGATCCCGACAGCGTAGCGCCGCTGTCGTCTTTGCAACGGGACCTGCACACCCTCAAGGGCGGCGCACGCATGGCCGAAATCGGCTCCGTAGGCGATCTCGCCCAGGAACTGGAAAACCTTTACGAAGGGCTGGTGGACCGTCGCTACACTTATTCCAACGAGCTGGCGCAGGCCTTGATGGCCAGTCACGAGCAACTGGCGCTGCAGCTGGAGCAACTGCAACACCAGCAGCCGCTGAGCGAGTCCAACACACTGATCAGCCATCTGCGTGAGCTGCGCCAAAGTACCGGGCCAGCAACATCGCCCATAGCGCCCGAGGTCACGGGCACTGATCCTGAATTGTTGGAGATATTCCTCGAAGAAGCTGCCGACATCCTCGACAGCTCAGGTGCTGCGTTATTGCGCTGGCAGGCGGAACCTGGGAGCCGCCAGGAAGTGGAAACCCTGCTGCGGGACCTGCACACCCTCAAGGGCGGTGCGCGGATGGTCGAGATCGGGCCCATTGGTGATTTGGCCCATGAGTTGGAGTTTCTTTACGAAGGCCTTTCGGCGGGTTTACTGGCGCCGTCCACCGAATTGTTTGCGCTGCTGCAAGGCTGCCACGATCGCCTGGCGCAGATGGTCGATGCGGTGGCGGCAGGATTGCCGGTGGGGTCCGTCGAGCGGTTGATCGAGCGCATCAAAAGTTTGGTTCACCCCATTGAGGATCAGGTAGCGCCGGTGGCGCTCCCAGGGGGCAAAGCCGAGGCTGTTCCGGCCAACGAACCTGCCGCTGACATGGTGAAGATTTCCGCCGACTTACTGGACGATCTGGTCAACCTGGCCGGTGAAACCTCGATCTTTCGGGGGCGCATTGAACAGCAGGTCAACGATGCGCGTATCGCCCTCAACGAGGTAGAAACCACCATCGAGCGGATGCGCGACCAGTTGCGCCGCCTCGACACCGAAACCCAGGGCCGCATTCTCAGCCGCCAACAAGCCGACGCCGAACGTCTGGGCTATGAAGAATTCGACCCACTGGAAATGGATCGCCATTCACAGTTGCAGCAGTTGTCCCGCGCTTTGTTCGAATCGGCCTCCGATCTGCTGGACCTCAAGGAAACCCTCGAGCGTCGCAATCAGGACGCCCACACCCTGTTGCAGCAGCAGGCGCGGATCAACACCGAGTTACAGGAAGGCCTGATGCGCACACGCATGGTGCCGTTTGAACGCATGCTGCCGCGCCTTAAACGTATCGTGCGGCAAGTGGCCGAGGAACTGGGCAAGGATGTTGAGTTTGTGGTCGGCAATGCCGAAGGTGAGATGGACCGCAACGTGCTGGAGCGGATGGTCGCGCCTCTGGAACATATGCTTCGCAACGCCGTCGACCACGGTCTGGAATCTCGCGAAGTGCGGCTGGCAGCGGGCAAATCTGCCAGGGGCCGTATCAGCCTGGACCTGACCCACGTAGGCGGCGACATCGTCTTCGACCTGCGCGACGACGGTGCCGGTGTGCCCCTGGACGCGGTGCGGCGCAAGGCGATCAAGCGCGGCCTGCTGGACCCTAATCTCGAGATCAGCGATCGCGACGTGTTGCAGTTCATCCTGCAGCCGGGGTTTTCCACCGCCGAAAAAATCACCCAGATTTCCGGGCGTGGCGTGGGCATGGACGTGGTGCATGAGGAGGTGCGCCAGCTCGGTGGCTCGATGGTCATTGACTCCAAGGCGGGTGTGGGCGTGCACTTTCGCATTCGCTTGCCATTTACCGTGTCGGTCAACCGGGCGTTGATGGTTCAGTGTGCGGACGATCAGTACGCGATCCCGCTGAACACCATCGAGGGTTTGGTGCGGGTGCTGCCCAACGAGCTGGAGGGGCACTATCAGCTGGACCCGCCCTGTTATGAATACGCGGGCCAACGCTACGAGTTGTATTACCTGGGCGAATTGCTGCACACCGTCGCTCGCCCGAAACTACTGGGCCAGAACCTGCCGTTGCCGGTGTTGCTGGTGCATTGCAACGAGCGGCGCATCGCGGTGCAGGTGGACGCCATGGCAGGCACCCGCGAGATTGTGGTCAAGGGGCTCGGCCCGCAGTTCGCCGGGGTTCAAGGGTTGTCCGGGGCGACCATTCTCGGGGATGGCCGGGTGGTGCTGATCATCGACCTGCTGGCCCACCTGAGGGCGCTGCAACCGGCCGTGACGAAGAACCTGGCGAACCCGCAGATCACCGTCAACGAGCCGCTGCAAAAGCGTCCGTTGCTGGTGCTGGTGGTGGACGACTCCGTTACCGTCCGCAAGGTCACCAGCCGTCTGTTGGAACGCAATGGCATGAACGTCTTGACGGCCAAGGACGGTATCGACGCCATCGCGGTGCTGGAAGAACACACCCCGGACCTGATGCTGTTGGACATCGAAATGCCGCGCATGGATGGTTTCGAAGTCGCGATCCAGGTGCGCAACGACCCACGGCTCAAAGGCCTGCCGATCATCATGATCACCTCGCGCACCGGTCAGAAACACCGCGACCGCGCCATGGCCATTGGCGTTAACGACTACCTGGGCAAGCCCTACCAAGAGTCGGTATTGCTGGAAAGCATCGCCTACTGGAGCAAGTCCCATGCATGACCACCGTGCCAGCCAACTCACCGGGCTACTGCTGCCCTTGGCCGACCGTCACCTGCTGCTGCCCAACGTTGCCGTCGCCGAGCTGATCGACTTCCAGCGCGGTGAGCCGGCCAGCGATGCGCCGCCGTGGTATTTGCGGCAAGTGACCTGGCGCGATCAGCAATTGCCGTTGATCAGCTTTGAGGCGGCGTGTGGTGGGACGAGTGTGGTCGGGGAGCGGGCGCGGATTGTGGTGCTCAATACGTTGGGTGGGCGGCCGACGCTGAAGTTTATTGCGCTGGTGATTCAGGGGATTCCGCGCTCCTACAAACTCGATAGTCAGTTGAGCTATGTAGATGTGCCGCTGTGCCGCTTGGAACTGGCGGCGGTGCAGGTGGGGGAGCAAGTGGCGAAGGTGCCGGATTTGATGGGGGTGGAGGCGTTGTTGGTGGAGGCGGGGTTGGCTTAGTTGATGGAGCTGATACGCCGCTATCGCAGCATAGGTATCTACACAATTGCTGTAGCCGCTGCCGAGGCACGAGGCTGCGATGGGTTTGGTGCGGCATTCCGACGTAGCGGCCCCCTAAGCGGTCCTGCGGCCCGCATCGCAGCCTCATGCCTCGGCAGCGGCTACAGAAAATCAGGCACCTGCGCAATTGTGTAGATACCTATGGCTATCGCAGGTAAACCAGCTCCCACACTTGATCTCGTGTGTTTGGCCAATCGCATCCATTTTGTCCATTCAATCAATCCGGGCAAATCGCTTGATTTACGGCTGCTCGCGATGCTCCGCCTGCCACAGGCTGTAAGCGCTTTGCATCAACAACCATAGTCGCGCTTTGCTGATGCCTGCCTGCGCGCTCTAGCTTCACCGCTCAGGGCAGACATGACCATGAAGGGTCTTTGAGAAAGTTTCCCGGGCGCAGTCAAGGCGTCGAGCCGTTTCGGTGATGGTGATGCCTTCGGACTTTTCCTGCACGTTTTCGCGCAATGCGTGAACTTGTCGCTCGCGGTTATCCCGCCTAGTCTTCCTCTGTCACCGCAAAAAACGGTGACACGGACGTGCAAGTCCGACGAAACTGTTTAGGCGTACAAACGCCCAGCCATCCAAACGGGCGTTTTTTGTGCTCGCTGCTTTATGGCGGCTGCGCGCAGGAGGTCTTCGGACCTGCTGGGTGTCCTAAACAGGCCCGGTCTTGCACACCTGCGCACGGTCGCCACCCTTAATTCGCGTGCAAGCGGAAGGTGGCGCTCCTTACTAACTGTTTAGGAGTTTCATCATGTTCAAACCTACCCCCAACCCGCGGCAAAACACCTCGTTTGAGCGCCGCAAGCTCAAGGCTGCCGCCGAGCGTGCCATAGGCCACTATTTTCCGTCTTCGGCATCCGCCTTTACAGTCGCTCCTGCTCAATCCACCGAAGCCCTGCTGGTCAACGCCTCTGAAACATTCGCGTCGCTTAATGCGTTGACTTCTACTCTGGCCTTTGAATTGGAAGGTTCGCAGCGAGGAGTAGTGCTGGCAATTCAACAGATGAGTGAGTTGGGGCAGTTGTTGGTGGATCAGGCACTGGAACAGGTGGCTCCATCGTCTGTTCCATAAAAATGGATCGGTCCCAAATAGGGACTGATCGTTCCCATTTTGGGACTGCTGCGCACGTTTGCACGAACACCGCCGCTCTCACACTTAAAGTCAGCCCTTTCAAGGTCTTTGAAAAGTCAGCCGTATTTGGAGAGCGAACACTGACCTTGTGGCGAGGGGGCTTGTCCCCCGTTGGGCTGCGAAGCAGCCCTAAAACCTGCCATTGAGTTCTGCCTGAAAGAACGCGGCAGCCTTATTGGGGCTGCTTCGCAGCCCAACGGGGGACAAGCCCCCTCGCCACAAGGTCAGTGTTCGCCCCTAATTGATCGGTATTAGCCGCAAAACTGTTTTTCAAAGACCTTGAAAGGGCTGACACTTAAAGTGCGTTGAGTCCGAGCCTCAGCGTTTGTTGATGAACCATTACTCCAATCGTAACGGTTCACCGCCCAGCTTGATTGATGCCCTCCCAATACCCTCCTAAGGTACAGCCCACGACAGCAAACCCGTGGAGCGACCATGACAACAACAACTTCCCCCGGCTCGCGCTGGACGCGGCGGCGCGACGAGAAGCGGCGCAGGCTGGCGCGAGTAGCTTCGTTCGCCGACGGCGCTGTACTTCCCAGCGACCGAATCGTCGAAGCCCTGGAAGCCCTGATCCTCCCCGGCGACCGCGTGGTACTGGAGGGCAATAACCAGAAACAGGCCGATTTCCTCTCGCGCTCCCTGGCCAAGGTCGACCCCGCCAAGCTCCACGATTTGCACATGATCATGCCCAGTGTTGGCCGTTCCGAGCACCTGGACCTGTTTGAAAAGGGCATCGCCCGCAAGCTGGATTTCTCTTTCGCCGGTACGCAATCCCTACGCATCAGCCAGTTGCTGGAAGATGGCCTGCTGGAAATCGGCGCGATTCATACTTACATCGAACTTTATGCGCGGCTGGTGGTGGACCTGATCCCCAACGTGGTGCTGTCCGCCGGTTTTATGGCTGACCGTGCCGGGAATATCTACACCGGGCCCAGCACCGAAGACACGCCAGCGTTGATCGAGCCGGCGGCCTTCAGCGATGGCATCGTCATCGTCCAGGTCAACCAGTTGGTGGATGACGTCAGCGATCTGCCCCGTGTGGATATCCCGGCCTCCTGGGTCGACTTCGTGGTGGTGGCCGACAAACCCTTCTATATCGAACCGCTGTTCACTCGCGATCCACGGCACATCAAGCCGGTGCATGTGTTGATGGCGATGATGGCGATCCGTGGCATCTACGAAAAACACAACGTTCAGTCCCTGAACCACGGCATCGGCTTCAACACCGCCGCCATCGAATTGATCTTGCCGACCTATGGCGAATCCCTTGGGCTCAAGGGCAAGATCTGCCGCAACTGGACCCTCAATCCCCACCCTACGCTGATCCCCGCTATTGAAAGCGGTTGGGTCGAAAGCGTGCATTGCTTCGGCACTGAACTGGGCATGGAAAACTACATCGCCGCGCGTCCGGATGTGTTCTTCACCGGCCGCGACGGCTCCCTGCGTTCCAATCGGATGTTCTGCCAACTGGCCGGTCAGTACGCGGTGGACCTGTTTATCGGCGCTACCTTGCAGGTCGACGGCGACGGTCATTCCTCCACCGTAACCCGTGGTCGCCTCGCCGGTTTTGGTGGTGCACCGAACATGGGCCACGACCCGCGCGGCCGCCGCCATGGCACGTCGGCCTGGCTCGACATGCGCCACGACGATGCGCCCGAAGCCTTGCTCGAACGCGGCAAGAAACTGGTGGTGCAAATGGTCGAGACCTTCCAGGAGGGCGGCAAACCCACCTTCGTCGAAACCCTTGATGCGGTGGAAGTGGCGCGCAAAAGCGGCATGCCCTTGGCGCCCATCATGATCTACGGCGACGACGTCACCCACTTGCTCACCGAAGAAGGCATTGCCTACCTGTACAAGGCCAGATCCCTGGAAGAACGCCAGGCGATGATCGCTGCCGTGGCTGGGGTGACTGCCATCGGTATGCGCCACAACCCCAAGGACACCGCGCGCATGCGCCGCGAAGGGTTGATCGCTTTGCCCGAAGACCTCGGCATCCGCCGCACCGATGCCACCCGCGAGCTGCTGGCGGCCAAGAGCGTGGCCGATCTAGTGGAGTGGTCCGGTGGCTTGTACAACCCGCCCGCCAAGTTCAGGAGCTGGTAAATGCACGCACTCAATTGGCACCCACTGACATTGGCCGAGCACCTGGCTGACCTGGCGGTCGATGCGCTAATCGATGAAGCCGACCTGTCACCCAAACCGGCCCTGGTGGACCGACGTGGCAACGGTGCCCACCGTGATTTGCACTTGGGTCTGATGCACGCTTCGGCGCTGTCGTTGTGGCCGACGTTCAAGGCGATGGCTGACGCGGCCATCGAACTGGGTGAAATCGGTTTGCCGCTGCGCGAGGCGCTTGGGCGAATTGGCCGTGAGGGCGAGCAGGCAATGCTCACCACTACGGGGGGGGTGAATACGCATCGAGGTGCGATTTGGGCCCTCGGATTATTGGTCGCCGCTGCCGCGCTGGAACCTGAATCCACTGGCGCTGGCGCGGTAGCGTTACGTGCCGCACGGTTGGCTTTGCTCAACGATTGCCATGCCCCTCAACCCCTCAGCCACGGTGCTCAAGTCGCCCAACGTTATGGCGCACGCGGCGCCCGTGAAGAAGCGCAACTGGGCTTCCCCTCCGTGCTGCAACGCGGCCTGCCACAACTGAACAAAAGCCGCCTGCAACACCACGGCGAACAGAACGCTCGCCTCGACGCGTTGCTGGCGATCATGACCGACCTGGCCGACACCTGTGTGCTTTACCGCGCAGGTTTGGAAGGGTTGCAGGCCATGCAACAGGGCGCCCAAGCGGTGCTGGACGCAGGCGGCAGCGCGAGCCTCGCCGGGCGTCGTCAACTGCATGAGCTGGACCAGCAACTGCTCGCCCTGAATGCCTCCCCCGGTGGCGCCGCCGATCTGTTGGCCGCCTGCCTGTTTCTCGACCGCATTGACGGAGCGTCTTGATGGAAACCTTATCCTTTGAATTCCCCGCCGGGCAGCCGGCCAAGGGCCGGGCGTTGGTGGGTTGCGTCGGCTCAGGTGACCTGGAAGTGCTGCTGGAGCCGGGCACCGCCGGGACGCTGACCATCCAGGTGCAGACCTCGGTCAATGGCGCACAGCAACGTTGGCAGCACCTGTTCGAGCGGATCTTCCAGGAGCAGACGCCACCTGCGTTGAACATCGATATCCACGACTTCGGCGCCACGCCAGGTGTAGTGCGTTTGCGGCTGGAGCAAGGCTTCGAGGAGATCGCTCATGACTGACTTGCTCAATAAACACAGCTTCGTCGAGCTCGGCGCTCGGCAGCGCGCCAAGGCCTTGCTCGACGAAGGCAGCTTCCGTGAGTTGATCGATCCGTTCCAACGGGTGATGTCGCCGTGGTTGAGTCGCCAGGGCGTAGTGCCTCAAGCGGATGACGGTGTCGTAATTGCCAAGGGCGCCATTGCCGGCTTGCCCGTTGTCATCGCCGCGATTGAAGGCAATTTTCAGGGCGGCAGTCTCGGTGAAGTGGGCGGGGCGAAAATCGCCGGCGCACTGGAGCTGGCCGCCGAGGACAACCGCAACGGTATTCCCACCTGTGCCGTGCTGCTGTTGGAAACCGGCGGTGTGCGCCTGCAGGAAGCCAATCTTGGTTTGGCCGCGATTGCCGATATCCACGCAGCGATTGTCGACCTGCGCCAGTACCAGCCGGTGATCGGCGTGGTGGCGGGTAGCGTTGGCTGTTTTGGCGGCATGTCGATTGCAGCAGGACTGTGCAGCTACCTGTTGGTGACACGCGAAGCGCGACTTGGCCTGAATGGTCCGCAAGTGATCGAACAGGAGGCCGGTCTTGAAGAGTACGACTCCCGTGACCGGCCGTTTATCTGGAGCCTGACCGGTGGCGAACAACGCTTTGCCAGCGGTTTGGCCGACCGTTATGTGGCGGACGATGTGGCGCAGATTCAGCAGCAAGTCACCGAGTTGTTGCAGCAAGGTTTGCCCACCATTCAGCGCAGCCGTCAGGCGGAACACTATCTGCAACGCCTGGCTGTGCTGGACGCCGAGCCGCAAATTGATCCGGCGACGGTCCGCGATCTGTATCAGGGAGAACGCTCATGAGAGGGTTGCAGTGGTTCAACGCATTGAGTGCGGGTGCAACGCCTGTGAGTGGTTTGCCGAACTCCTTGAAGGTTGCCGATGGTGTGCTCGGTGATCAACCCGTGCGCTTCATCGCCGTGGTCACCGATCCGCACAATCGCTTCCCCCGTGCTCGCAATGGCGAAGTCGGTTTACTTGAAGGTTGGGGCTTGGCCAAGGCGGTGGATGAAGTGATCGAAGCGGGCGACAAGCGCCCGCTGATCGCCATCGTCGACGTGCCCAGCCAGGCCTATGGTCGCCGCGAAGAAGCGCTGGGCATTCATCAGGCCTTGGCCGCCGCTGCCGACAGCTACGCCCGTGCACGATTGGCCGGGCACCCGGTGATTGCGCTGTTGGTGGGCAAGGCCATGTCCGGTGCGTTTCTCGCCCACGGTTATCAAGCCAACCGCCTGATCGCCCTGCGTGATCCTGGAGTGATGGTCCATGCGATGGGCAAGGCTTCGGCAGCGCGTGTGACCTTGCGCAGCATTGAAGAACTGGAAGCCTTGGCCGCCAGCGTGCCGCCCATGGCTTATGACATCGACAGTTTTGCCAGCCTGGGCTTGCTCTGGGAAACGCTGACTGTCAGCCAGATTGAACAACCGACGACGGACGATCTGGCGCGTGTGAGTGACTGCCTGGTGCAGGCTATCAAGGACGTGCAAGCAGGTGGTGTTGATTTGAGTGGGCGCCTGGGCGCCGCCAATCGTGCGGCCTCCGCGCATGTGCGCCAGTTGCTGCGGGAGCAATGGTGAACGCCCACGATTTGCTCTGGGGCATGACTCCGGCGCACGTGCCCGCCGATGCACCGGCGTGGGCGCTGGAGGCGCTGAGTGCCGGGCATCCGGTGGTGGTGCGGCGCGCGATTGCACAGGCCGGGCATGTGGCGGTGGGCGTGCGGGGGCGTTTGCGTGAGCAACGCTTCGCCGCCGTGATGCCGATCGCGGCCGTGCAGCGGCGCGTGGTGCCAGAGGCGCTGTGCGGTGTGATATCGCCACGGGATTTGCCGGCGTTGCAGGCGCTCGATCAACTGCGGCCGGTGCTGGCGCGGGAGCACTGGGGCGTTGTCGGCAGTGCCGGTTTTGAGCTGGCCAGCGGCATCGAAGCGCTGCATGCCAAGAGTGATCTGGATTTGATTTTACGCACGCCCGCTCGGCTTGATCGAGGCGATGCAGAGGATCTGCTGGCGATACTGGACACGGCGGTGTGCGCCGTGGACCTGCAATTGCAAACCCCGTTTGGCGCCGTCGCTTTGCGTGAGTGGGCCGGACCATCACGTCGGGTGCTGCTGAAAAGCGCCAGCGGCGCGCAGCTGGTACTGGATCCGTGGCAGGCCATGGTATGAGCAGTCTTCTGGTGTTCCCGGGGCAGGGCGCCCAGCGTGCGGGCATGCTCCAGCAGTTGCCTCGCCCGATACTGGAGGAGGCAAGCACGGCCCTTAATGAGGACGTGCTGATGCTCGACTCAACCGAGGCATTGGCTTCAACCCGGGCTGTGCAGCTATGCCTGTTGATCGCCGGCGTCGCTGGCGCGCGCTTGCTGGAACACCGGCCGGACTACGTTGCAGGCCTCTCCATCGGTGCTTATCCGGCGGCGGTGATCGCAGGCTCCCTGGGCTTTGCCGACGCGCTCAAACTGGTCAGCTTGCGCGGTGAGCTGATGCAGCAAGCTTATCCCCAGGGCTATGGCATGACCGCAATCATCGGCCTGGAGTTGAACGCCGTCGAAGGCCTGATCGCTCAAATCCACACCCCGCAAACCCCGGTTTACCTGGCCAATATCAACGCCGATAACCAGACCGTGATAGCTGGCAGCAACGAAGCGATGAAGGCCGTGGCGAATCTTCTCCGAGGGACTGGCGTTGCCAAGCGCCTGGCTGTCAGCGTGCCGTCCCACTGCGCGCTCCTGGAAAAACCTGCCGAAGCGCTGGCCGAGGCATTCGCTCAGGTCTCGCTGAAAGTCCCGGCCATTACTTATCTGAGCAGCACCCGCGCTCGTCCCATTCGCGATATCGAACAGCTGCGCGACGACTTGGCATTCAACCTGTGCCGCATCGTCGACTGGCGCGGCACCGTGCAAAGCGCCTATGAGCGCGGCGTGCGACTGCAGATCGAACTGCCCCCCGGTGCGGTGCTCAGCGGCCTGGCGCGACGGGTGTTTGAGCAAGGCACGGTGATCGCCTTCGAAGGCGCGCGCCTGGACACCTTGCAGGCGCTGCTGCAAGAGGAGGAATGCCGCCACCGATAAAGCACGACCCAAGGCTTTCGAAGCACAAAAACAACAATTTCGATGAAGCACTTTGAGGACAACCATCATGATTATTTACGGTGTGGCGTTGCTGGCGATCTGTACGCTGGCAGGCGTAATTTTGGGCGACCTGCTCGGCGTTCTGCTGGGGGTGAAGTCCAATGTCGGCGGCGTGGGGATCGCGATGATCCTGCTGATTTGTGCGCGGCTATGGATGCAAAAAAACGGCGGAATGACCAAGGATTGCGAGATGGGCGTCGGCTTCTGGGGCGCGATGTATATCCCGGTGGTGGTGGCGATGGCGGCGCAACAAAACGTGGTTACCGCGTTGCATGGCGGCCCGGTGGCGGTGCTGGCGGCCATCGGTTCGGTGGTGATTTGCGGCTGCACCATTGCCCTGATCAGTCGCACCCACAAGGGTGAGCCGCTGCCCGATGAAGATCCGCTGATACCGGCTTCACCTGCCGCGGGAGGTCGCTGATATGTGGGACCTCATCGAGAAAGGGTTGGAACATAACGGCCTGGTCACCGCCTTTGCCTTCGTCGGCGTGGTGATGTGGATTTCCGTGGTGCTGTCCAAGCGCCTGACCTTCGGCCGGATTCATGGCTCGGCCATCGCCATTGTGATCGGGCTGGTGCTGGCTTGGGTCGGCGGTACGATCACAGGCGGGCAGAAGGGCTTGGCCGATGTGGCGCTGTTCTCCGGGATTGGGTTGATGGGCGGGGCGATGCTGCGAGACTTTGCGATTGTGGCCACCGCGTTTGAAGTGCAAGCCACCGAGGCGCGCAAGGCTGGATGGATCGGCGCTGTAGCCTTGCTGTTGGGTACGGTGCTGCCATTTATTGTGGGAGCGAGCATTGCCTGGGCGTTTGGTTATCGTGATGCGGTGAGCATGACCACCATCGGTGCGGGGGCGGTGACTTACATCGTCGGGCCGGTGACCGGTGCGGCACTGGGCGCGAGTTCCGATGTGGTGGCGCTGTCCATCGCGACCGGCTTGATCAAGGCGATCCTTGTGATGGTCGGTACGCCCATGGCGGCGCGCTGGATGGGCCTGGATAACCCTCGCTCGGCGATGGTATTTGGCGGCTTGGCGGGCACCGTCAGCGGTGTGACGGCGGGCCTGGCCGCGACGGATCGGCGGTTGGTGCCGTATGGCGCGTTGACGGCGACGTTCCATACCGGGCTTGGATGTTTACTGGGGCCTTCGTTGCTCTACTTCATCGTGCGCGGGTTGGTGGGCTAGGTTCTATCCTGTAGCCGCTGCCGAGGCACGAGGCTGCGATGCGGGCCGCAGGACCGCCCTCAAGGGCCGCTGCGTCGGAATGCCGCACCAAGCCCATCGCAGCCTCGTGCCTCGGCAGCGGCTACAGGGCTTTCATGTTTGCCGATTGGCATACATCCGACATTCCGCCAACAGCGCGAGCAAATTCGGATCGCGTTCCTTGGCTTTCAAAAACACCACGCCAATGTGCTGCTGCAACCGATAGCGCGGCTGTAGGGGAATCAGCTTCACCCGGTTCTCATACACCGCCGCAATCCGCCCCGGCAGCAGCGCATAACCCACTCCAGAGCTGACCATGCTCAGCAGGGTGAAGATGTCATTGACCTGCATCGCCACCTTGGGTTCGAAGCCCGCCTGCTTGAACACTCGACTACCATCCTGGTGGGTGGCGAAGCCTTGGGTCAGGGTGATGAAGGTGGCGTCACGCACGTCCGCCAGGTCGATTTCCTGTTCGCGGTCGAAGGGTGAATCGGCTGGCGTGGCGAGAAAGATATCGTCGGAAAACAGCGCAATCTGCGCACAGTCCGGGTCGTTGGCACGCTCGTCCAGGGAGATCAGGATGGCGTCCACTTCCATGTTCTTGAGCTTGTACAGCAGATCGAAATTGGAGCCGAGCATCAGGTCGATGTTCAGCTCGCTGCGGCGAATCTTCAAACCCATGATCAGCTGTGGCACGGTCTTGACGGTCAGCGAATACAGCGAGCCCAGCTTGAAGCGCTCGGCGGAGAACCCAGCGGCTTCGCGGGTCAGGCGCACGCTGTCGACCACGTCCTGGATCAGCTTCTGTGCGCGCTCCTCCAGCACATAGGCGCTTTCCAGCGGTGTGAGGTTGCGGCCTTCATGCTTGAACAGCGGGCAGCGCAGGGCGTTTTCCAATGAGTGAATCGCGCGGTGCACGCTGACGTTGCTGGTCTGCAACTCGGCGGCGGCACGGGCCAGGTTGCCGGTGCGCATGAACGCCAGGAAAATTTCCAGCTTCTTGAGGGTGAACTCTTCGTCGATCAGCATGGGGTGACTCTCGTTCGAATGCCGTCGATTGTGCCCCTAAAATCGTGAGGCTCCCAGCCATGTAACGCGACTTCTACCCGGAACGTCAGAACAGTCTTGCACTTTCATGCCCAAGGCTGGAGCCTTGTCTTGCAACGCCCAGTGAAGTAGTAACGGTTATTCGAGGTGAGTGGCACATGTATCACGGGGAACGATTCAATGCCTGGAGCCACTTGCTCGGGGCGGTCGCGGCCTTTGTCGGCGCGGTGTGGATGTTGGTGGTTGCCAGTCTCGATGGCAGCCCGTGGAAGATTGTCAGTGTGGCGATTTATGGTTTCACGCTGTTGGTGCTGTACAGCGCATCGACGGTCTATCACAGCGTGCGCGGGCGCAAGAAAGAGATCATGCAGAAGGTTGATCACTTCTCGATCTACTTGCTGATCGCCGGCAGCTACACGCCGTTTTGCCTGGTGACATTGCGCGGGCCATGGGGCTGGACGCTGTTCGGAATTGTCTGGGGGCTGGCGGTGATCGGCATCCTGCAGGAGATCAAGCCGCGCTCCGAGGCGCGAATCCTGTCGATCGTGATCTATGCGGTGATGGGCTGGATCGTGCTGGTGGCGGTCAAGCCGCTGATTGCTGCGCTGGGCACGGTAGGCTTTATCTGGCTGGCGTCGGGCGGTGTGTTGTACACCGTGGGCATTATCTTCTTTGCCCTGGAGGACCGGCTGCGGCACTCCCATGGGATCTGGCACCTGTTTGTGATCGGCGGGAGCCTGCTGCATTTTGTGGCGATCATGGTGTACGTCTTGTAATCGCTGATGTGTGTAGCCTCGTGCCTCGACAGCGGCTACAGCCGATCCAACTGCTCCTGGGCACGACTGCCGAAGATCTCCAGCAAGCTCGCCAGCATATGCGGCGGTGGCTCATCGGCGCGGGTCAGCGCATACAAGGTGATCGGCAATGGCGGTGCCAGTGGACGAATACAGGTGATCGCCGTGGATGCCCCCAGCGCAGTGAACGGATCGATCACCGCCAATCCCGCACCGGACTCGACCATCGCCCGGGCCAGCGAATAGGTCTGCACCGAAATGCTGATCCGTGGCGGTGGATCGACCGCTTCGAGGTAACTGTCGAGCTTTGCCGCCAGCGGATCGGCGCTGGACAGGCCAATCAACGGCGCGTCTGCCAGCGCCATCAATGGCAGTGGTTTTCCCTGCTCGGCTTCCGGCCAGTAATTGCGAGGCGCCAACGCCACCAGCACACCGTGAGCCAAGGCCTGGGCGTTCAGGCCTGGGTGATCGGGCGGCTGCAAGGTCAACGCCACGTCCATCTCGCGCATCAACAGGTTCTGCACCAGCTCCCGGCTGTGGGCGCTGGACAGCTCGCAGGCGATGTCCGGGTAGCGTTGGGTCCATTCACGAATGGCCGGTGGCAGCAATGACAGCGCGAGGGCCGGTGTGGCGCCGATACGCAGGCTTTGGCCGGGGGCGCGCCTCAGGTTCTGCGCCAGGCGCCGCACCCCTTGCAGGCTCTCGGTGACCTTGTCGACTTCGCGCTCCAGGGCCAGGGCTTCCGGGGTGGGCTGTAGTTTGCCGCGTACCCGTAGAAACAGCGGGAAGCCCAACTGGAGTTCGGCATGCTGCAGGACCTTGGTCACCGCTGGCTGCGAGACGTGCAGCAATTGTGCGGCAGCGCTGACGGAGCCGGTCTGGCGTATGGCCTGAAAGATTTCGATATGACGCAAGCGCATGATGAGTCCATAACCTTTGTTTATGGGTGACCCATCTTTATTCATTGTTCGGCGCCTGTCACCTGGCCCTACTGTTCAAGCCTGATCAAAAACGGTTTAAGGACAGACATGGCTCAGCAGGTTTGCATCATCGGCGGCGGGGTTATCGGCCTGGCAAGCGCTTACGCCCTGGTGCGCGCAGGCTGTGAAGTGACCGTGGTCGAAGCCCGGGAAACCCTGGGCAGTGAAACCAGTTTCGCCAACGGCGGCCAACTGTCCTATCGCTACGTCGCGCCCCTGGCCGATAAAGGCGTACCCCTGCAAGCCATCGGCTGGATGCTGCGGGGCGACTCGCCGTTGAAGCTGCGCCCGCGTATGGACCCGGCACAGTGGCGCTGGATGGCCTCCTTCCTGGGAGCCTGCCGCGCGTCGGTCAACAAGCGCAACGGCGGGCACCTGCTGCGGCTGGCCAGCTTGAGCCAGGACGTCCTGCAGCGCTGGCGCCAGGAGGACGTCCTGGACGGTTTTGACTGGCGGCGCAACGGTAAGCTGGTGACCTTTCGCAGCCACGGCACCTTCGAAAACGCCCGCAACAAAGTGACAGACCGCCTGCAACAGCAAGTGCTCTCGGCGGCGGACTGCGCCCGGTTGGAACCCACCTTGGGCGACAGCGGGTTTGTCGGCGGCATCTACACGCCCAATGAAGAAGTGGCGGACTGTCACCGCTTCTGCCAGCAACTGGCGCTCAGGCTGCAAGCCTCGGGCCGCTGTACGTTCTTGCTGGGGCGCAAGGTGACTGGCATTCGCCATGCCGACGGCACGGTGCAGGCCATTGAGTTGGGCGCCGAGGTACTGCCCGTGGAGCATCTGGTACTGGCGGCGGGTCACCGCAGCGCCGAGCTGGCGTTGCCCGGCGTGTCGCTGCCGCTGTACCCCCTCAAGGGCTACAGCCTGAGCGTACCGATTGGCGAGCAGCACCAGGCGCCGAATATCAGCATCACCGATTACGACCGCAAAATTGTCTATGCACGCATTGGTGAACAACTGCGGGTGGCGGCGATGGTGGATATCGTCGGTTTTGACCCACGCCTGGAACCCAAGCGCCTGGCTCTGATCAAGCGCCAGGCCTGTGAGACTTTCCCTCTGGCCGGTGATTATGAACAGGCGATTGAATGGGCCGGCATGCGCCCGGCCACGCCGACGGGTGTGCCGCTGATTGGTGCCAGTGCCTATCGCAACCTATGGTTGAACCTGGGTCATGGTGCCCTGGGGTTTACCTTGGCCTGCGGCAGCGGCCAATTGCTGGCCGAGCTGATCGGCCAGCACACGACTTCCATTGATATGCAGGGCCTCGCTCCCCGCGCCGCCTGAGGATGCACCGATGACCATCACTCGAATCAACAGCAACAGTCGGCTTTCTGGCGCCGTGATTTTTCAGGACCTGGTGTTTCTGTCTGGCCAAGTGCCGGGCGAGGGCCGGAATGTGACGGCCCAGACAGAGGAAGTCCTGGCCAAGATTGATGCACTGCTGGCCGAGGCCGGCAGTGACAAGGATCATCTGCTCAACGCAACCATCTACCTGAAAAATATCCAGGATGGTTTTGCGCCGATGAATGACGTCTGGTCGGCTTGGCTCTCGCCAGGCCAGGCGCCGACCCGTACCACCCTGCAAGCAGAACTGGCACGCCCGGATGTACTGGTGGAAATCAGCGTTATTGCTGCCCGCCGCATCTGAATAACAAGAAAACCAACGGAGAATAACAATGCAAAAATTGTGGCGAGGGGGCTTGTCCCCCGTTGGGCTGCGGAGCAGCCCGATGATTTTCTGTATTTTTGGCCTGTTGCTGGGTGCTCAAGCCCACGCCACCGAAGCCCCTCTGGATGGCACGTTGGCCAAGATCGCCAAGGCCAAGAGCATCACCTTGGGCTACCGCGATGCGTCGGTGCCGTTTTCTTATGTCGGTGATAACACGGGTAAACCCATGGGTTACTCGGTAGACCTGGCGAACAAGATTGTCGAGCGCATCCAGCAAAAAACCGGCGTGCCGAACCTCAACGTGAAGTACAACCTGGTGACGTCCCAGACCCGTATCGCGCTGGTGCAGAACGGCACCGTGGATCTGGAGTGCGGCTCCACCGGTGTGACCGCCGAGCGCCAGAAGCAGGTCGCGTTTTCCTACGGCTTCATCTACGTGAAAGGCCAACTGCTGACGGCCAAGAACAGCGGCATCCAGCGTTTTGCCGATTTGCAGGGCAAGAATGTGGTCACCACCGCAGGCACCACCAACGAGCGGTTTCTCAAGAGCTACAACGCCGATCACAAACTCAACATGTCAGTGATCAGCGCCAAGGACCACGGCGAAGCGTTCAAGATGCTGGAGTCGGGCCGGGCAGTCGCGTTCTATATGGATGACGCCTTGCTCTACGGCGAGCGCGCCAAGGCCAAAGATCCCCATAACTGGGTAGTGGTGGGAGAGGAGCAGTCGCGGGAAATCTACAGTTGCATGGTGCGCAAGGATGATCCGCAATTGCTCGCGGTCGTCAATGAAACCCTGGCGGGGTTGTACAGCTCGGGGGAGATCAACGGGATGTACCAGCGCTGGTTCCAACAGCCGATTCCGCCGAAGGGCTTGAACCTGGAGTTCCCGATGACCAGCGAGTTGAAGGCGATTATCGCCAAACCGGTGAGTGATCCGGTGGAGTAATAACCCGGTCAAAACGTGGGAGGAGGTGGGCTCACAATCGCTGTAGCCGCTGCCGAGGCACGAGGCTGCGATGGGTTTGGTGCGGCATTCCGACGTAGCGGCCCCGGGGCGGTCCTGCGGACACGCATCGCAGCCTCGTGCCTCGGCAGCGGCTACAGTGATCGAGAGCCCGCCCGCTCCCACATTTGATTGGGTTTGCAACGTTAGATTAGAAGTCGCCCCACAGCTGTTGGGCCACTGCCAACGCTACAACCGGCGCAGTCTCGGTCCGCAGTACGCGCGGACCCAACCGTGCGGAATGGAAGCCAGCCGCTTGTGCGGTCTCGACTTCCCCATCCGTCAAACCACCCTCTGGCCCGATCAAGAACGCCAGGCTTGCTGGCTTGGCGTGGCTCACCAACGGCTCAGCCACCGGATGCAACACCAACTTCAACTGCGCCTCGGTCTGCTTCAGCCAGTCCGCGAGCAATAACGGTGGATGAATCACCGGCACCTTGGAGCGGCCGCATTGCTCGCAGGCGCTGATTGCCACCTGACGCCAGTGCAGCAGGCGTTTGTCGGCGCGTTCGTCCTTCAGGCGTACCTCGCAGCGGTCGGTGAAGATCGGAGTGATCTCGTTGACCCCAAGCTCGGTGGCTTTCTGGATCGCCCAATCCATCCGCTCGCCCCGGGACAAGCCTTGGCCGAGGTGGATGTGCAGTGGGGATTCGATCTGCCCCTCGAACGCTTCGATCAGTTGCACCACCACGCGCTTTTTACCGACCTCCAGCAAGCTGCCGCGAAACTCTTGGCCGGAGCCGTCGAACAACTGCACGGCGTCCCCTTCGCCCATGCGCAATACGCGGCTGATGTAGTGGGCCTGGGCTTCGGGCAACTCGTGGTCGCCAATGCTCAGTGGAGCGTCGACAAAAAAACGGGACAGTCTCATTTCTGTTCTCTGGAAAAGTTATGTAGGAGCGTCGGTCATCAGCCCGGATCACGAAACCCTGGATGGAAATCCTTGGGCACCGCTACGCTGACTTTACTGTTGGTCGCGATATCAATCCCTTCACTGGCCACTTCGGCCAGAAAGTCGATCTGCTCCGGCGTGATCACGTAAGGCGGCAGGAAGTACACCACGCTGCCCAGCGGTCGCAGCAGCGCGCCGCGTTCCAGAGCGTGCTCGAATACCTTGAGGCCACGGCGTTCTTGCCACGGGTAGGCGGCCTTGGTGGCTTTGTCCTGGACCATTTCGATGGCCAGCACCATGCCGGTCTGGCGCACTTCCGACACGTGGGGATGATCCACCAGGTGTGCGGTGGCCGTGGCCATACGCTGGGCCAGGGCCTTGTTATTTTCGATGACGTTGTCTTCTTCGAAGATATCCAGGGTCGCGAGGGCTGCCGCACAGGCCAGCGGGTTGCCGGTATAGCTGTGGGAGTGCAGGAACGCGCGCAGGGTCGGGTAATCGTCGTAGAAGGCGCTGTAGACATCTTCGGTGGTGACCACGGCCGCCAGGGGCAGATAGCCGCCGGTCAGGGCCTTGGACAGGCAGAGGAAGTCCGGGCGAATACCGGCTTGCTCACAGGCGAACATGGTCCCGGTGCGGCCGAAGCCCACGGCGATTTCGTCGTGGATCAAGTGCACGCCATAACGATCACAGGCCTCGCGCAGCAGCTTGAGGTACACCGGGTGATACATGCGCATGCCGCCGGCGCCCTGGATCAGTGGCTCGACGATCACGGCGGCGACGGTGTCATGGTTTTCGGCCAGGGTCTGCTCCATGGCCAGGAACATGTTGCGCGAATGCTCTTCCCAGCTCATGCCTTCGGGGCGCAGGTAGCAGTCGGGGCTTGGCACCTTGATGGTGTCCAGCAGCAGCGCCTTGTAGGTTTCGGTGAACAGCGGCACATCGCCTACCGACATCGCGGCGATGGTTTCGCCGTGGTAGCTGTTGGTCAGGGTGACAAAGCGCTTCTTGTTCGCCAAGCCACGGTTGAGCCAATAGTGAAAGCTCATTTTCAGCGCGACTTCGATGCACGACGAACCGTTGTCGGCGTAGAAGCAGCGGGTCAGGCCTTCAGGCGTCATCTTCACCAGGCGCTCGGACAGCTCGATCACCGGCTGATGGCTGAAGCCGGCAAGGATCACGTGTTCCAGTTGGTCCACCTGGTCCTTGATGCGCTGGTTGATGCGCGGGTTGGCGTGGCCAAACACATTGACCCACCAGGAACTGACGGCATCGAGGTAGCGTTTGCCTTCGAAGTCTTCCAGCCACACGCCTTCACCGCGTTTGATGGGAATCAGCGGCAATTGCTGGTGGTCTTTCATCTGGGTGCAGGGATGCCACAGCACCGCAAGGTCGCGTTGCATCCACTGATTATTCAAACCCATGGTCATTCTCCTCGAAGCGGCTCGCAACCTGTGCGGGCGAAACAATCGCGCAAGCCTATGCAATGCCAGGCTGTGTCACAACCCATTGCGCGCTTGAAGGCGCAATTGGTACTAAAAGCAGGACGGTCTGTCACGTTTCTCCTGAATAGTCCTTAATCTCTGGTTAATTTATTGTTCATACGCTCAAGATCGTATTTCTCGATATTTCAAAGCGAAATTTTCCGCTTTAATTCGATAGGTAAACCGCTAGTCTTGGGCGCAGCTCTTACGGGATTGGGTACATGCAACTACGTAATTCATCGGCCCGCTACGGTTGGGTCAGCATTGTTTTGCACTGGGGCATTGCCCTGGTGGTGTTCGGTTTGTTCGCCTTGGGCTTGTGGATGGTCGGTCTCGATTACTACAGCGCCTGGCGGAAAGACGCCCCCGACTTGCACAAAAGCATTGGCATCACGCTGTTCGCCATCATGCTGGTGCGGATCGTCTGGCGTTTGATCAGCCCGCCGCCGCCATCGCTTGCCAGCTACAGCCGCATGACCCGTCTGGGTGCTGCGTTTGGCCACGCGTTCCTTTATCTCGGGCTGTTTGCCGTGATGATTGCCGGTTACCTGATTTCCACCGCAGACGGTGTCGGAATTCCGGTGTTTGGCCTGTTTGAAATTCCTGCGCTGGTTTCCGGTCTACCGGACCAGGCAGACGTAGCCGGCGTGGTGCATTTGTACCTGGCCTGGGTGCTGGTGGTGTTTGCCGGTCTCCATGGCGTGGCTGCGTTGAAACACCACTTTATTGATCGTGATGCGACCCTGGTTCGTATGCTGGGGCGCAAAGCCTGATGTTCAACCTCGACTCACAAGGAATAGAAAGCATGTTGAAAAAGACTCTCGCCGCTCTGGCCATCGGTTCTGCTCTGCTGACTGCCGGTCAGGCGATGGCGGCTGATTACGTGATCGACAAGGAAGGCCAGCACGCCTTCGTTGATTTCAAGGTCAGCCACTTGGGCTTCAGCTACATCACCGGTACCTTCAAGGACCTGGACGGCAAGTTCAGCTTTGATGCTGCCAAGCCTGAAGATGCCAAGATTGAAGTTAACGTTCGCACCGCCAGTGTTTTCAGTAACCACGCCGAGCGCGACAAGCACGTCAACAGCAAGGACTTCCTGGAGTCGGGCAAATTCCCTGACGCCAAGTTCGTTTCCACCAGCGTCAAGCCAACCGGTAAAAATGCGGATGGCAAGCAGACTGCTGATGTGACCGGTGACCTGACCTTCCACGGTGTGACCAAGCCAATCGTGGTCAAGGCTACCTTCCTGGGTGAAGGCAAGGATCCATGGGGTGGCTACCGTGCCGGTTTTGAAGGCACCACCAATATCAGCCGCAAGGAATTCAACAAGGATGGGATGGACGTTGGCCCACAGTCCGACAACGTTCAGCTGTACATCACGTTTGAAGGTGTGAAAGCGAAGTAATTTTCGCTGCGTAAATGATAAACGCCGACCTTAGGGTCGGCGTTTTGCTGTCTATCTTTTACAGGTTGCCTTGGTACTCGGCGACCTGTCCTTTAAGCCACGCCAGCAATGATGATATTTGCATTGATCGTTTGCTGTCGGTGGGCCAGACCAGAAAGTATCGTGATGAATGCTCTGGTTCCACATCAGTCAGTTTGACCAATTCCCCGCGCTCAATCAGCACCTGGGCAATCGAGCGTCGAGTCAGTGCAATCCCGTAGCCCAGCTTGACGGCCTCAAGCAGTAATGTGGAGTCGGTGAATTCCAGGATGGCTGGCGGGCGTTGGCCGTCGACTCCAGCAGCGCTGAGCCAAACAGGCCAGCTTTCACTGGCATGCAATAGGGGTTGCTCCAATACCGCCTGTGCGGTGGTTGGCAGCGCACCGCCGTTAAATCCGGGGGTGGCGACTACCAGCAATGAATCAGCCATCAGGGGCTCGCAATGCACGTCGGGCCATTGGCCGTGGCCGAAGCGGATTGCACAGTCCACCAGTCCCTGCTCAAAACTGACGAAGTCCATGGTGGACGCCAACTTGAGGTGCAAGTCGGGGTTGGCGCTCATGAAACCTTTGAGTCGAGGCAGTAGCCAAAACAGGCCATAGGATGGCAGGACTGATACGGTCAGTTGCGCATGCTTGGCCTTCGCCTGAAGCCTCTCGGTGACTCCGGCGATTTCCCCCAGTGCTTGCCGGATTTGATAGGCGTAGACACGGCCTTCATCGGTCAACACCAATGAGCGCCCGCTGCGCATCACCAGCGCAATATCGAGGTATTCCTCCAAGGAGCGGATCTGGTGGCTGACGGCACTGTGGGTGACATGCAGTTCCAGCGCAGCCTGGTTTACCTTGCCCAATCGAGCGAGTGCTTCAAAGGCACGTAAGGCGGCGAGGGGAGGGAGCTTCAATAGGTGAATTCCATTTACATAAAAGGCTAATAATAGCCGCTATACCTGAAACCAGCGCGCTGCTGATAATTAATGGCTTGTTATTAATTCAAATAACACACCGTTAAAATCTCAGGGAGCCCAGTATGGTTATTCATGAAATTCAAACTATGTTGAAAGAATACTTTGAGGTATTGCAAACCCAGGATTTAAATAAATTCGATCAGGTTTTTCATCCTGGCTCGGTGCTGTATTCCACGCAGGATGGGCAAGTGACCGTTCGCCCTTTTGCTGAGTATCGCGCTATGGTTCAAGGCCGAAAATCGCCCCAGGAAGGCAAGTTTGCTCGATTGGACGAGGTGTTGATGATTGATGTGATGTCCTCGGAAATGGCCATGGTCAAAGTTCGTCTGCGCCTATTCGATAACATCATGGTGGATTATTTGAACCTAATGAAAGTGGACGGTCGTTGGACCGTTTTTGCGAAGCTCTTTCATAAGGTGGGTGTGGTTGTCGATTAACTGGGAAAGTGCCAGATGCAAAAACGCCCCGAACTTGTCGGGGCGTTTTTTCGGTCTGAAAACTCAGCGGTTGCGGGTCAGCAACGCTGGTTTTTCGCCACGAGGACGGCCTGGCAGTTGATCCAGTTGCTCTGGTGTCAGGGTCCGATCGCTTTTCGATTCTTTGTGAATGATCTTCGGCGCAGGGCCGCCGCGCGGGTTTTGCACGGCGGGCTCTGACAAGCGTGGTTGATCATCACGGGCCGGGCGACGGTTGCGCGACTCTTCGCGACGGGCTTGACCGTCACGAGGTGCACCGTTGCGTGGGCCGCTGCGCTTGGCCGGTGGAGTGCCGGTGGTGGCGCCGTTGCTGCTGCGCGGACCGTTCTGGCGACCTTGTGGCTGGCCGGTACGTGGAGCACCTGCGCCCGGTGCCGGAGCACCTGGACGACGCCCACGGCCCTGGGCCGGCTTGGCCTGGGGCACGTAGTCAACGCGGTTACCGAAGTTATCCACGTCGTCGTCAAGGAACTCGTCCGGTGCACGGTCAGCGGCAGCGCGTGGTGGCTGGCTCGGCTGGCGCTGTTCGCGGGCCGGAGTGCCTTCACGTGGCTTTTGTTCACGGGCCGGGCGTTCGCCACGGGCGGCGGCAGGTTTGTCCTTGCCACCCTTGTCCTTGCCTTTGTCTTTGCGGCCGCCACCACCGCCGCCGCCGTTCGGGCCATCACCCTTCGGACCGCGAGGGTTACGTGGGTTACGCACATCCGGACGCTCGCGCACTTCCGGCTTCTCGGCTTCCACGGCGCTGGAATCGAAGCCCATCAGGTCGCCGTCGGCGATTTTCTGCTTGGTCATGCGTTCGATGCTTTTCAGCAGCTTTTCTTCGTCCGGCGCGACCAGGGAAATGGCCTCGCCCGAACGACCGGCACGGCCAGTACGGCCGATACGGTGTACGTAGTCTTCGTCGACGTTTGGCAGCTCGAAGTTGACCACGTGCGGCAGTTGGTCGATATCCAGGCCGCGAGCGGCGATATCGGTGGCAACCAGAATGCGTACGCTACCAGCCTTGAAGTCGGCCAAGGCTTTGGTGCGCGCGTTCTGGCTCTTGTTGCCGTGGATGGCGACGGCGGTGAGGCCGTGCTTGTCCAGGTACTCGGCCAGGCGGTTGGCGCCATGCTTGGTACGGGTGAAGACCAGGACCTGTTCCCAGGCGCCGGCGGTAATCAGGTGCGCCAACAGCGAACGCTTGTGGCTGGCCGGCAGGCGGAATACGCGCTGCTCGATGCGCTCGACCGTGGTGTTCGGCGGCGTGACTTCGATGCGCTCGGGGTTGTGCAACAACTTGCCCGCCAAAGCGGTGATGTCGTTGGAGAACGTTGCCGAGAACAGCAGGTTCTGGCGCTTGGCCGGCAGGCGGGCGAGCACTTTCTTCACATCATGGACAAAGCCCATGTCGAGCATGCGGTCGGCTTCGTCCAGCACGAGGATTTCCACGTGGGACAGGTCGACGCTGCCTTGGCCGCACAGGTCGAGCAAGCGACCAGGGCAGGCCACCAGTACGTCGACACCACGGGACATGGCCTGAACCTGTGGGTTCATACCGACGCCGCCGAAGATACAAGCGCTGACGAACTTCAAGTCGCGGGCATACAGCTTGAAGCTGTCATGCACCTGGGCGGCGAGTTCGCGGGTAGGGGTCAGGACCAGTACGCGCGGTTGGCGCGGGCCGTGACGCTGGGATTTGTCCGGATGACCGTTGGGGAACAGCCGTTCCAGGATCGGAAGGGCGAAACCGCCGGTTTTACCAGTACCTGTCTGTGCCGCAACCATCAGGTCGCGACCTTGCAACACGGCGGGGATGGCCCGCTGTTGCACCGGAGTAGGCTCGGTATAGCCCGCTGCCTCGATGGCGCGGACTAAAGCCTCGGAGAGACCGAGGGAAGCAAAGGACATGAGTAATCCTGTTTTAGTTAGGGCTTGGCCCAGAGGGATAGTCTTGCCTGGCGCGAATGGCGTTTAGATGAACGCAATCCCGTCCGGTCCTGCTGGGGCTGGCAGGCACCTCGATGGCTCGCGCGGGGCTGAAAAGCTGCGCAGTAGCGGGTTCGGGTGTCTTTTGCAGACCCAAGCGTCCGGGCGTAAGCCTGGCGGAAAGGCCGCAGTATAACAGAGCAATCACTGCGCGCTGCTTTCCTGCTGCTCAACGGTGTGTGCAGGCACAGGCTTTGAGGTCGTTTCATCGCTTGCACCGGCATATTTAGCGCTCAAGGCCGCGTAGGCGGGCTCTTGCTTGAAGCGTTTGAGTTCGGCGCCAAAGCGTTGCACCAACAGGTCCATGCCCGCGCCACGGCGCACGGCGAGGAATTGCTGCTGGCGGCTGATCACCGTTGGGGCCTGGCTGACCTTGTGTTCCAGCCCAAGCTGTTTGACCAGATGCTGACCAACCCGGCGATCAGTAATCAGCAAATCGATGCGCCCGCGCAGCAATTTGCCGAAGTTGGCCTCATGGCTGGGGGCCGGCTCACGGTTGAACAGGGTGGAGTCGCTGAACGCCGGGCTATAGAGGTAGCCCGGCGACGTGCCGATGGTCAGGCCACGCAAGTCATCAAGCGTCTGGAACGTGTGCGGGCGCGCATTGGCGTAGAACACCACGAACTCGACCTGGGACAGCGGTTCGCTGGGGTAGAGCAGCATGGCGTCTCGTTCATGACTGTGGAAAATATCCAGCGCGCCGTCGGCCTGGCCCTGTTCGAGCATGGCCAGGCAACGTTTCCAGGGCAGGAACTGCCATTGCACCTCGATGCCCAGGCGCTCAAAGACGATCACGGTGGTTTCGTAATCCAGCCCGCGCATGGTGCCGTTTTCTTCGTATACGTAAGGTGCCCAGGGCTCGGTGACAATGCGCAGTTTCTCGCCTTGGGCGGTCAGGCTCAGGCAAGCGAAAAGAACAGCTGTCAACAACCGGAGAATGACGGGCATCCCCTGAGGTTACGACTGTCTCAGGCTAAAGAGAAGCTCTGGAACGGGGATCTTCAGGCATCAATACTGAACTTTTATTGCGCCGCCAGCCCTTGGGTGAATAAGGGCCGGTGGTGCAAGGAAGCAGGTGTCAGCGGGGCAGCTTGAGGTTGTTCCACACCGCCAGGCTCGGTTCGGCCTGGTTCAGGGTGTAGAAGTGCAACCCTGGAGCGCCGCCTTGCAGCAGGCGTTCGCACATTTCGGTGATGACCTGTTCGCCGAACGCCTGGATGCTCTTGACGTCATCGCCGTAGGCTTCCAGTTGTTTGCGAACCCAGCGTGGAATTTCCGCGCCGCAGGCGTCAGAGAAGCGCGCCAGCTTGCTGTAGTTGGTGATAGGCATGATGCCTGGCACGATCGGAATGTTCACACCCATGGCCCGTACACGCTCGACGAAGTAGAAGTAGCTGTCGGCGTTGAAGAAGTACTGGGTGATCGCACTGTTGGCGCCGGCGTTGGCCTTGCGCACGAAGTTCTGCAGATCGTCTTCGAAGTTGCGCGCCTGGGGGTGCATCTCCGGGTAAGCGGCCACTTCGATGTGGAAGTGATCGCCGGTCTCTTCACGAATGAAGCTCACCAGGTCATTGGCGTAGCGCAGCTCACCGCTGGCCATGCCCATGCCGGACGGCAGGTCGCCGCGCAGGGCGACGATGCGCTGGATGCCCGCACTTTTGTACTGGGTCAGCAGGCTGCGCAGGTCAGCCTTGCTGTCGCCCACGCAGGACAAATGCGGAGCGGCAGGGACTTTGACTTCGCTTTCCAGCTGCAGCACGGTGTTGATCGTGCGGTCACGGGTCGAACCACCGGCACCGTAGGTGCAGGAGAAGAAATCAGGGTTGTAGCTGGCCAACTGACGGGCAGTGGCGAGCAGTTTTTCATGCCCAGCATCGGTCTTGGTCGGGAAGAACTCGAAGCTGTAGCGACGGTCTTGGGACATGGTCATACCCTTGGAAACTCAGAAAACTGGAAGGCTTGTGTGGGAGCGGGCTTGCTCGCGAATGCGGTGGGTCAGTCAATATTTACGGTGACTGACCCACCGCATTCGCGAGCAAGCCCGCTCCCACACAGGCCCACTCCCGCAAGGAGAGTGGGCAACAGGCTTATCAGTAGCGGTAAGCGTGCGGCTTGAACGGACCTTCGACGGTCACGCCGATGTAGTCGGCCTGGGTCTTGGTCAGTTGAGTCACTACGCCGCCGAAGCCGCGGACCATTTCCAGGGCCACTTCTTCGTCGAGTTTCTTCGGCAGTACTTCAACGGTCAGGCGCTCGGCTTTCTGGGCCGGCGACAGGTCGGCGTACTTCTGGCCGAACAGGAAGATCTGCGCCAGTACTTGGTTGGCGAACGAACCGTCCATGATGCGGCTCGGGTGACCGGTGGCGTTGCCCAGGTTCACCAGACGGCCTTCGGCCAGCAAGATCAGATAGTCGTCGTTCTGTGGGTCGAAATCACCGGCGCCGGTGCGGTGAACCTTGTGCACCTGCGGCTTCACTTCTTCCCATGCCCAGTTCTTGCGCATGAAAGCGGTGTCGATTTCGTTGTCGAAGTGACCGATGTTGCACACCACGGCGCGCTTTTTCAGGGCCTTGAGCATGTTGGCATCGCAGACGTTGACGTTACCGGTTGTGGTCACGATCAGGTCGATCTTGCCCAGCAGAGCCTTGTCGATGCTGGCGGCTGTGCCGTCGTTCTGGCCGTTGATGAACGGCGAAACCACTTCGAAACCGTCCATGCAGGCTTGCATGGCGCAGATCGGGTCGACTTCGGAAACCTTGACGATCATGCCTTCCTGACGCAGGGACTGTGACGAACCCTTGCCCACGTCACCATAGCCGATCACCAGCGCTTGCTTGCCGGACAGCAGGTGGTCGGTACCGCGCTTGATCGCATCGTTCAGGCTGTGACGGCAGCCGTACTTGTTGTCGTTCTTGCTCTTGGTCACCGAGTCGTTGACGTTGATGGCCGGGATTTTCAGCTCGCCCTTGGCCAGCATGTCCAGCAGGCGGTGAACGCCAGTGGTGGTTTCTTCGGTCACGCCGTGGACGCGGTCCAGAATCTGCGGGTACTTCTTGTGCAGCAGCTCAGTCAGGTCGCCGCCGTCGTCGAGGATCATGTTGGCATCCCAAGGCGCGCCATCTTTCAGGATGGTTTGCTCCAGGCACCACTCGTACTCTTCTTCGGTCTCGCCTTTCCAGGCGAAAACGGCGATGCCGGCAGCGGCGATAGCGGCAGCGGCCTGGTCTTGAGTCGAGAAAATGTTGCAGGACGACCAGCGCACTTCGGCACCCAGGGCAACCAGGGTTTCGATCAGCACGGCAGTCTGGATGGTCATGTGGATGCAGCCGAGAATCTTCGCGCCCTTGAGCGGCTGCTCACTGGCGTACTTGCGGCGCAGACCCATCAGGGCGGGCATTTCGGATTCGGCGATGAAGGTTTCGCGACGGCCCCAGGCGGCAAGGGACATGTCGGCGACTTTGTAGTCGTTAAAATCTGCAGGCGTGATGACAGCGCTCATGAAGAGCCTCCATTCGTAATGTGCGAATGGGCGCCGTTGTGCGTTTAGTATCAGGCCAGGACAACCAGGCCGGACAACGCCCCATCCGAGCCTGACAGGTCGAGCCTGCTGCAGCGCCCCTCGGACAGGTGGCGGGAGAACGGTATCAACTGAAGATGACCGTTTTGAAACGGTGGGGATTATAGCTGTGTGTGCCAGACTTCCCAAGCCTTTCTGTCGGCGGTATGAAGATCACTCATGGGGGCGATAGGTAATGGCTCATAGAGCTTGGGGCTGGCCTCTGCCATGATGTTGCCCATCATTCGGCAAGACGCTTTGGAGTGACCATGAACTTCCACACCCGCAAATGGGTAAAACCCGAAGACCTCAATCCCAACGGCACCCTGTTCGGTGGCAGCCTGCTGCGCTGGATCGACGAAGAAGCCGCCATTTACGCCATCGTTCAGTTGGGCAACCAGCGGGTGGTGACCAAGTACATCTCCGAAATCAACTTCGTCAGCGCCTCGCGCCAGGGCGACATCATCGAACTGGGCATTACCGCTACCGAGTTCGGTCGCACCTCGATCACTCTGACCTGCGAAGTGCGCAACAAAATTACCCGCAAAAGTATCCTGACCGTGGAAAAAATGGTTTTCGTCAACCTTGGTGAAGACGGTCTGCCGGCACCGCATGGCCGGACCGAGATCAAGTACGTGAAGGATCAGTTCCAGGAAGACGGCATCAGCGAGTAACGTCCGCCCAGGCGTGACTTGTTTTACAAGAAACTTCCGTATGGATCTTTCTCAGGCGCTCTCAGCACTCAGGACTACACCCTGTAGAGAGAGTCGACATATGGAATTGTTAAAACCCCCTGCTCCGCCTATCCAACCTTCATTCCCTCAATTGTTGCCAACCGCCGCCAATGACAGGGTTGGGAGCGGTCTGGCAGCGGCGGTCGACACGGCCTTGGCGCCCATTGTCACAAGGCGTGGACACACCACGGCTCAACCCCAAGGCACGAAAACGTCCTTGATAGAGGGTGCTGGCGAACGCAAGCTGGCGCTGAGTCGCTACCAAAATGGCGTTGTGGAAGTGACGTTGTCCCCGCCGCCGCTTAGCCAACTGGTGCTCAGTGGTGGTGGTGCCAAGGGCGTTGCCTATCCAGGCGTCATTCAGGCGCTTGAAGATAAAAATGTCTTGAAAGATGTCCGGAGCATTTCTGGCTCGTCCGCGGGTGGTATCTCAGCGGCCTTGCTGGCCAGTGGCATGGGGGCCAAGCCCTTCGACACGCTTTCGGACGGCATCGAGCTACCCAAACTGATGAACAGCAAGCATGCAATCCCCAGCTGGTTGCAGAATGCGAGTTCGAGTGTTGGCAAGGTGGCCGGCAAGGTCAGCAGTCTGGCAGAGGTCGTGTTTAACGTGCTGCCGCGTCTTGGCTCCAAGGCTGAACCCCTTGAGGAGTTGGTGCGCAACGAGTCGCGAAAGGCGGTGCTGGCACACATTGCCGATTTCCCCAGGGACCTTCGCACATCACAAGTCATGGCGATTGCTGACAAATTAAGTGCGGGTGGAGCGACGACGTTCGGTGATCTGCTGGTGTTGAGTCGATATATACCGGCAATCAAGGCGCTCAATATCACCGGCACTGGCTTGTTCGATGGCAGGCCGCAGTTGGTCGTGTTCAACGCCAGCACGACGCCAGACATGGACATCGCCCGCGCGGCGCATATTTCGGGGGCACTGCCGGTAGTGTTCAAGGCACCGAAAGAGCAGGGGCATGGGTTTCAGGAGCATGGAGAGAAAACCTTCTTTCAGGATGGCGGGTTGCTGCTCAATACGCCGGCTGCTGACTTTTACCAGCGCTCGTTTCCCGCCAGTGTGCTGGCCGATACCGAACAATTGATCTTGAAGTTTGAGGATGAAGACCCAGCGGTGGTGCGTGGCAGTGGTCTCGATGCCTTCAAGGACGGTTTTCTCGGGATCCCGAACACGGCCAATCGTGAGTTGATGTTGTCGAAACTCAACGCGGTCAAGGATCAGACCGTCATCATTCCGTTGAAGACGGACAAGGGTGACTTCAGCGGATTCCTCAACGGTACGATCAATTTCACCCTGTCGGCCGAGGTCAAGAACCATCTGCAGGAACTCTCCAGGATTGCAGTGAATACGCACCTGGAGAGGCGCTCCGAGGTGCGGGAGCAGCATCAGTTCGGCTCGATTGAAAGCGCCGTGCTGGCCATGGACGATTCCATGCTTGCCAGCGTAAAGGACGCACTTGATAAAGACGATGCATCCCGTGAAGTGCTGCGTTTTCGACACGAAGCCCTTCACGGGCTCGTAGCGCTGGATAAGGCTGTAGCACTGGTCAATACCGGCAACCGCTGGGAAATGACGTCTGAGCTGGCCTCGGCATTGCGTAACCTGGATGCGCTGGCCAGTCGCCCGGAATACGTCGAGTGGCTGGGCGTTCGGCTTAATGATGCGCACAACCCTGATTTCCAGCAGTTGCTGCAGGTGTCGCCCCCGTACCCCTCAAGGGTCCTGTGCCGTGGTATTGCTGAAATGAAGCGGCGCGATGTGGCCGTGATCGCCGATAACTTCACCCGGGAAGTGCTCTATCCCTCGTTGTTTCGTCCGGGCCAGCCAGACTCCAATGTTGCGCTGCTGCGGCGCGTGGAACATAACCTGGACCGGGCAACAACGCCGGTCCAGATTAACCTGGCCCTCGACGACATCGTTGAAAACTACGCGGCACATAATAAACTCTGGGCGCAGCCGGGGCACTCCACGACGATCGAAATGGCCAAGGCCTGGCGCCTGGCGGTTTAAACGCGATATCGACAAGAACCCGCCGCACGGTGGTGATTTCGCGTGGCGTAAAGTCCGCCCGTCCCGACGCGGTCTGCAGCCCTGAAACAGGTAGTTGTTTTTCGGTTAATGGCACTCACTCACGTGTGTCATTAACAAGTAGCTGACAGGGTTGTTACACTTTGGTAATACCTGGGTTATTCGGCGTTTTTTTTACACACTTTAATTATTAGCTAGATAGAATCTCTGCCAATGCCGATCAGTCGCATTCGCCAGATAACTAATGTGCTAATAATCATGACGCAATTACCTCCCGATGATCGTTCGTCGCGCCTGCCTTATTATTTAATGGTCGGGTTATTGGCAACCAGTGCTCACTATATAACGCTCTTGTTATTGTCCTTTGTGCTACCGATATTAGTGTCCACGCTGATCGGTGCTTTAGTGGGAACGCTGGTGAGCTATCAAGGCAACAAACGGTGGACGTTTGTGAGAAGTACGGGTTGCCCCGACGCTCATCAATGGCTGCGTTTCGGCATTACCGCCATGGTTTACAACCTCGGCAATCTGTCCCTGATGGCGCTGTTGCTGGGCTTTTTTCCGCTGCACCTCTGGCTGATGCAAATGATCACCACCGTGGCCCTGACGCTGATCACCTTCCGAATCAACCAGCATTGGACCTTCCATCATGAATCTATCAAGACCTGAGCGGGCACCTCGCCCGCTGCTCAGCGTGATTGTCTGTTGTTATAACGAGGCCAAGGTATTACCCGTCTTTCACAGGCGATTGATGGCAGTGCTGAATACATTAAGTATTCGTTATGAATTACTGTATGTGAATGATGGCAGTCGTGATGAAAGTCAGGCCTTGCTGAGTCGCTTCTGTCAGGTGCCTGGTGTTCGTTGCCTGAATTTAAGTCGTAACTTCGGCAAAGAGGCCGCCATGGTTGCCGGGATAGACCATGCACGGGGTGATGCGGTTTTATTTATTGATGCTGACTTGCAAGATCCACCTGAACTTATTCCGTTAATGGTTCACCATTGGCTGAGCGGCCGCGACATCGTCAATATGCAACGACGCAGTCGAGTGACGGACACGTCTGGTAAGCGAATCAGCGCCCATCTGTATTACAAACTCATGAGTTTTCTCGCCGATAAGTTCGATGTCCCGCCAGACGTCAGCGATTTCCGTTTGATCGGTCCGGCGCCTTTAGCCGCCTTGCGCGCCATCCCAGAGCGGACACGGTTTATGAAGGGCCTGATCAGTTGGCTAGGGTTCAACACCGTCGAGGTGCCCTACGATCGTGAGCCTCGAAGTGCCGGCCAGACCAAATGGGGGCCCTTGGCGCTGGTTGATCTGGGCATTGAGGGGGTGCTGGCCTTATCGCGCAAACCCCTGCGCTGGTTCAGCCTGCTCAGCCTGCTGATTTTCATCAGTACCCTGGCCTTCATCATCCAGCAGCTCAGCGTCGAAAACCTCAGTACCCACCACTTTATCCTGGGCGTCGCGGCGTTTATTGCCTTAGGCACGGCGATGATTGGTGAATACCTGGGCGCGACGTTGAGCGAGGTCAGGCAACGGCCCATCTATTTGCTCAACAGCCAGTTTGGCGAAACGCCTCGACAGTCCGGGAAGCCCGGAACAACTCCCTCCCGCGAACAAGAAACCATCTGATGATCATGACGCGCCGCACACTCTGGATTGTGTTGCTTGCCATTCTCGGCATTCGCCTGGCCAGCATGGGTCTGTATCCGCTAATGGATACGTCGGAGGCCCGCTACGGCGAAATGGCGCGCAAGATGCTCGTCCTGGGCGACTGGGTAACGCCACTGTTCGACGTTGGTGTGCCTTTCTGGGGCAAGCCGCCGCTGGCCTTCTGGGCCCAGGCGCTGAGCATGAAAGTGCTGGGTGTCAATGAGTTCGCCATTCGTTTTCCGGCGTGGCTGTTTCATGTCGCCAGTTGCCTGATCATCATCCGCTTTGCCCGTGAAGAGGCGGATGAACGCACCGGATTGCTGGCGGCGATTATTTTCTCCAGCTCCACCCTTGGCCTGCTGTCGGCAGGCGTGGTGTTGACCGACCCGGCGCTGAGTTTTTCAGTGGTGCTGGCCAGCTACGGTTTCTGGCGCGGTGCGGCACGCGATGATCGACGCTGGGCGCTGGCCGGGTTTGCGGGCCTGGGACTTGGCCTTTTGTCCAAAGGGCCGCTGGTGTGGGTGTTGGTGGGAGGGGCGGCGCTGGTCTGGGTGCTCTACCACAAACAGTGGCGAGCCTTGCTGCGACTGCCCTGGGTCACAGGCATTTTTCTGATGCTGTTGATTGCTGTGCCCTGGTATGTGATCGCTGAACTGCGCACGCCGGGTTTTCTGGATTACTTCCTGATTGGCGAACACTGGAAGCGCTACGTGGTCAGCGACTGGGCCGGTGACTTGTACGGCAGCGCTCATGCCCGGCCAGCAGGTGCGATCTGGCTGGATCTGCTGATGGCATTGTTCCCCTGGACGCTGTTGTTGCCCGCGCTGTACTTCGGCTACCGCAGGTTGCTCCAGTCATGGCCCTACTACAGCTATGTTGCCTTGTGGGCTTTGGTGACGCCGGCGTTTTTTACCCTCTCCGGCAACATTCTGTGGACCTATGTCTTGCCCGCCCTGCCTGCGTGGAGCTTGTTGCTGGCCGGTGCGCTCAATCGCCCTGTCGCGGTCGGCCAGGCGAGAGCTGCCGTGGGCCTTGCGCTCGGTCTGTTCCTGCCGGTTGTACTGTGGGTGGCTGCGGTGGATGGCCGTGTCTTTGAGCGTCCAAACAATCAACGCGCGCTGGCCCAGGCCTGGCAGCAACTGCAAAAGGATGAACCGGGAGCTCTTTATTACTGGGGGCGTCGGTCCTACTCGGGGGAGTTCTACACTGCAGGCCAGGCCCGACAGCTAAAGGACTTCACCCGACTTCCCGGTGACACAGTGTTCTATGTTTCCCGCCGGGAGCGGGACCTGGAGTATGGAATCGAGTCCTTGCAAGCGTTCAACTGTAAAGAGCACCTGCGCGCCAGCGAGAGCGTGCTGTTCCGGTGCGGGCCGATCAAGCCATCCCTCTGATACCCTTTCCCGTGTGATATATAGCGAATCAATTCCGTTTATTCTCACACAAGGAGTGGCCAGTGGTTGCGACGGCTCTGGTACTGGTTGCGGCGCTGTTGCATGCGACGTGGAACACCCTGATCAAATTCAGTGGCGAGCGGCTATTGGTGATCGCCTGCATGGACAGTGTTGCGCTGCTGTTTGTGTTGCTGGCGGTTGGGTTCGTGTCGTTGCCGCCGCTGGAAATCTGGCCGTGGATTGTCGCCTCGGCACTGTTTGAATTGCTGTACCGCTACCTGCTGATCCAGGCCTATCGGGTGGGCGACCTGGGGTTGGTGTATCCGCTGATGCGCGGATTGTCGCCGTTGGTGGTCCTGGTGCTGACCCTGGTGTTTGCCGGAGAGGTGCTCAGTACTCAGCAGATTCTTGGCATCCTACTGATCCCGTTCGGCATGCTGTGCCTGTTGTGGCGGGGCGGTGGCGGGGATCGGTTGCCCTGGTCGATGTTGCCGGTCGTGGCGCTGATCGGCCTGTGCATCGGTTGCTATACCTTTCTCGACGGCCAGGCCTTGCGGCGCTGGTCGCACCCGTTGGACTACCTGGTGTGGCTGACGCTGATCAGCGCCTGGCCGTTTCCGTTGCTGGCGGTGGTGCGCAAGCGCGCGGCGTTCAGCCTGTTCTGGCGCACACAGTGGCGGTTGGGGCTGAGTGTCGGTTTGTGTGTGTTGTTGAGCTACGCTCTGGTGCTCTGGGCCATGCAGTTGGGCTCGATTGCCGAAGCGGCCGCGCTGCGGGAAGTCAGCGTGATCCTGGTGGTGTTGTTCGGCATGCGATACCTGAAAGAACCTTTCGGCCGGCCACGGCTCATAGCCTGTGGGTTGGTGCTGATCGGCATGTTCGTGATGAAGCTCTAACCGTCGGATAAAACTAAAAAAGGAATGGGTTATGACAGTCGCTTTCTGGTGTGTGTTGATCGCAATTTTTCTGCCATACCTGTGCATCGGTGTGGCCAAGTTCAGTGGTGGCAGGTTCGGGCTTCAGGATAACCACGATCCCCGGGCATTCCTGGCCATCCTCGAAGGGGTTGCCAAGCGGGCCCACAGCGCGCAGCTCAACAGCTTTGAAGTGACGCCTGCGTTTGCGGCGGCGGTGATCATTGCCCATATGGCCGGTAATGCGTCGCTGGTGACCATCAATGTGCTGGCGGTGCTGTTTATCACCAGCCGGTTGCTCTACGTCATTTGCTACCTGGCGGACTGGGCGGTACTGCGTTCACTGGTGTGGTTCGTGGGGATGGTGTTGATTGCGAGTTTCTTTTTTGTGTCGATATAAGTAGTCGATCCCAGCGTAGCCGCTGCCGAGGCACGCGGCTGCGATGCGGTCCGCAAGACGGCCACCGGGGCCGCTGCGTCATCGCAGCCGCGTGTCTCGACAGCGGCCACAGGACGATCAGCTCCCGACTGGCGCATCCGGCACTTTCGGCAGCGCTGCACCTTTAGGCCACAGCATCCAGATCTGGCCCTGCTGTTTCATATTGCCAGCCAGCTCACCGGCGGCATCGCCGGTCCCCCAGAACAGGTCGGCCCGTACTTCGCCAGTAATCGCGCCACCCGTATCCTGCGCGGCCACGGGACGAGCGATCGGTGCGCCATCGGGTCGAGTGGTCGACAGCCACAACAGACTGCCCAGTGGAATCACCTTGCGGTCCACTGCAACGCTGTAGCCAGCGGTCAGCGGTACGTTCAGCGAGCCGCGAGGGCCTTCGTTGCTGTCGGGGCGGGCACTGAAAAATACATAACTGGGGTTGCTCTCCAGCAGTTCAGGAATCCGCTGGGGATGAGCCTTGGCCCAGGCGCTGATGGCGCCCATGGTGACGTCTTCTTTCTTCAGTTCGCCTTGCTCCACCAGCCAGCGGCCGATGGGGCGATACGGGAAACCGTTCTGGTCGCCATAACCGATGCGCAATTGACGACCGTCCGCCAATTGAATGCGGCCCGAACCCTGGATCTGCAGGAACTGCAGGTCCATCGGGTCGGTCAGCCAGGCGATGGGTTGGGCGGTGGAGCCTTGCTGATTGATGGTGCCGGCATCGTCATAGGGCTTGAGTACGCGGCCTTCGAGGCGTCCGCGCAGGCGCTTGTCCTTGAGCTCCGGGTAGATGCTCTCCAGGTTGACGATGATCAAGTCATCCGGCACGCCGAACACCGGTACATGGGCGGTGGTGGTTTCGGTGAGACTGCCCGGGTAGACCGGCTCGTAGTAGCCAGTGATCAGGCCGTTGGGGCTGTTGTCCGCCGAGCGTAGGCCGTACACATCCAGGTGTTCCTTGAGGAAACCACGGATGTCTGCGGTCGTTGCGGGCACATTGGCCGATGCCGCACAGGTTGCGCCCCATACCGGGTCGCTCTTGAGGCGTTGGCAGGCGCTGCGCCAGGATTCGAAACCGGCTTGCAGATCACTGTCCGAGACGGCAGGCAAGGCTTCCCAGGTCGCGCTGACGTAAGTGGCGATGGCGTGCGGTTTGTCTTTCTCGTGCTTGCCGGTGTCGCAACCGGCAAGCAGCGCAATCATTGGTAGAGCCCACGCCAGGCGGCGGCTCCAGGGTTTTAACGTGACATTCATGCAAACCATTCCTGAGGCGATTGCCCGAACCGGGTAGGGCTCAAACAAACCGTATTATTAATAGGGCTATTGGTCTTTACGGGCATGGCGAGGATACTGGCCGCCGTTTCTTCCCGTGACTCGACGCCACCATGACTCTTAAAAGACTGACTGTTGTATTGCTGGCCTGCCTGACACTGTCCGCCTGTGGTGGTGTTGATCCGAACTCGCCGTTGGGCCAGCGCAAGGCCATTTTCAAGCAGATGCTCAAGACCGGCGAAGACCTGGGCGGCATGCTGCGTGGGCGCATCCCGTTTGACGGTGCAAAGTTCGCCGAAGGCGCGGTCAAGCTTGACGCCTTGTCCCACGAGCCGTGGAAGCATTTCCCGAGCGTACGTGAAGAAGATCACACCAGCGCCAAGGACGATGTCTGGCAGAAACAGGCCCGTTTCCAGGAAATGGCCCGAACCCTTGAGGCCGCTACCGGTGAACTGGCGGTTGTCAGCCAGGTCCAGCCATACAAGGCCAGCAACCTGGGGCCTGCGGTGCAGAAGGTTGAAGACGCCTGCACCGCCTGCCACAAGCAGTTTCGGGATCATTGATCCGGGACAGGTTCCGTCTTACTTGTCCAGTTCGTCCAGGGCTTCCTGCAGCTCTTTACGTGACTGGGCAAGCTTGTCTTTGCGCTTGTTGATCTTCTCGGAATCACCTTTTTTCATCGCCTTGTCGAGGTCGGCCTGACGGCGGCTGACTTCGTGCTTGGCGTCGAGCACCTTGTTTTCCCGCTCCTTCTTCAGGGAGGCGTCAGTGCAATGGGTGGTGACTTCGCTCAGGGCTTTTTCCAGGCCCGCCTGCTGGTCGCTGTTGCCGTGGGCCTTGGCTTGTTCGATCTGGGTGCTGATGGCCTGGCGCTTGGCAGCGCAGCCGGTGAGTTGCGAGGTTTCTTCGGCCGCCAACAATGGCGTGGCCATGAAGCTTGCGGCGGTCAATAAGGCAAAAGGTGCAAGAAATTTCATAAAGGCTCCAAAGTGAATAAGGTCGCAATCCGGTGGGCAGGATGAATTCTGCCGGTACCGGTTAATGCTGCCAGGACGGATTAAAAACCATCTATCCCGGCAGCCTGTAGTGTTTCACGCATGGCCTGGACGTGCGGGTCGCGAAAAAAAGCGCTCAGTTGCGCCGCGCGCCCCGGGCCGATTCCCGCTTCGGCCTGCCAGGCTTGGGTGTCTCTGGCGGCCAGGGTCTGCCAGCCACCTTGCAAATTGTTGCGAGCCGTGGGCGGTACTCCCAAGGCCTTCAGCCATTGTGCGAACGGCCGCTGCCGGGCACTGCGTAAGCTGTCGAGCAGGCGTGCACTGCTGCGCTCGCCGAAGCCGTCAATGTTAGCAAGCTCTGCCTCCTCGAGGGTCAACCAATCGAGCAGGCTACTGATTAGACCCGCCTGAATCAGGGTATTCCAGGTTTCCCTGCCGATATGGGGCAGGGCCAGCCCCTGGTTACCACTCAGCCAGGTCAGCCGGGCGAGCAGTTGTTCCTCGCAGCCCGGGATCAACTGCCAGCAACTCAGGTGATGGAAGTCCTTGGCCAGTGGCGCCTGGACGTGAACCCGTGGCTGGCTGCGCAGGATCACCTGGTCAAGTCGCGGAATAACCTGGCCGGCGAGGCTGATGGAGACCTGGTCACCGGGACGGATATCCAGTTCCTGCCAGCGTTTTAGGGAGCCTGCGCTGACACGCCTGATCTGGCGGTCATCCAGCAGCACCGGCTCGAGCTCCAGAATCGGTGTGATGCGCCCGGTTCGGCCAACCTTGAAGTGTACTTTGCGCACTTGCGCCAAGGCCTTGATCAACGGGTATTTCCAGGCCGCAGCCCAGTAAGGCGTGCTGACTTGCCAGCGGTTGGCCGGTGCACGCTGGCTTTGGTGCAGCACCACGCCGTCGCTGGCGAAGGGCAGTGGATGGTTGTACCAGTAGGTGCGCCAGTGTCCTGCTTCAGTGATGTTCTTGATCGATTGGCTGTAGCGCTGGCTATCGGTGAAGCCCCATTGTGCGAGGGTGTTGAGTTGTTCATTCAGGTCTGCGGGGCCTTGGGGCCAGGCCCAGACAAACAGGCCGATCCCGGCGGCATCGGCGTCGGTCAGTTGCTGGCGGTTCATCAACCCGGCAATTTTACTGCGGGCGTTGATGCTGCCTTGCATCGCTTGTATGTGATCGGTCAGGCGCCAATAGAGTTCGCCCTGCAGCAGCAGGTCAATAGGCTGTGGCAGTTGTTGGACGATGCCGGGGATCTTGCGGCCAGACGTCGACCAGTCCTGGCCCAGGCTGCCATCTCCACGGCTGATGACTTGGGCCAGGCGCCCTTGGCGATAGATCAGAGTCACGGCCACACCGTCGACCTTGGGTTGAATCCAGAGATCCTGGCGAGTGCTCATCCAGGTGTCGACTGCACGTTCATTCAGCAGTTTTTCCAGCCCGGTGTGAGGGATCGGGTGGGTCAGCGTACCCCGTGAACTGGCCAGCGGATTGTCTGCAGTCGGCGCGGGTTGGGCAAAACAATCGCGCCATTGGGAAAGCTGCTGTCGGGCCTGGTCGTAGAGTTCATCGCTGATCGGTGACTGGCCGAGACGGTGGTAACTGTCATCCCAGAGGCTGATTTGCCGTTGGAGTGTGGCGATCTCTGTCCTGGCGTGATCGCTTGTCCAGTCGGGACAGTCCCCGGCCCAGGCAGCAAAGGGCAGCAACGTGAACAGCAGGCAGGCGAGTAAGCGCATACAAGGCTTCATCATGAGCATCCTTGCTCTGAAAGGGCGCCCAGCCTAAAGCATCCGCCCAGCCACAAAAAAGCCCCGCAATCGCGGGGCTTTTTACTGGGTGTTTCTGTTTACTTGAACAGGCCGCCCAGAGCTTTCACGGTATCGTTGTTCTCGGTCTTGGCCTGCTGCTTTTGCTGCTTGGCATCCAGTTTGGCCTGGGACTCGGCGATTTTGTTACAGCCTTTGTTCACTTGTTCCAGGGCCGCCTGAAACGCCGCCACTTTCAGCGTATCGCCTTTGGCATTGGCGGTGTCGATCTTGGTTTGCAAGTCTTTGGCTTGTTGCTGGCAGTCGCCGGAGTTGCCGCCACCCAGTTGCGAGGTCAGGGCGCCACCCAGTGCGCTCAGGTCGGCGGCTTGCACCGGCAGGGCGAAAAGGCTGAGCAGAAGTGCGGCAGGAGCGAGCGTGGAGATGCGCATGAAAAAACCTCAATGTTCGATCGCCTGCGCACTTAGGCATCCCGAGCAGGCGCAGTGCAATATCCAAAAGAAGGTGTGGCGCTCGGGAGGGCGCGGATTCTAGTGGGCCATCATTTGGCCTGCAAGGACGGTGTTAAACAAATGTGAATATCGTTGCGCTAATCGCCAGGCAGCAAAAAGCCCCGTCGGGTGAACCCGGCGGGGCTTGGGGTACCACGAGCAGCGATTACAGACCGGCAGCCGTGCGCAGGTCGTTGGCGCGGTCGGTTTTTTCCCAAGTGAACGTGGTGAAGGTGTCGTCGCCGACGGTCTTCTGTTCAGGGGTACGACCGAAGTGGCCGTAGGCCGCGGTTTCCTGGTACATCGGGTGCAGCAGGTCGAGCATGGTGGTGATCGCGTACGGACGCAGGTCGAAGATTTCACGTACCAGCTTGATGATCTTGTCATCGCTGATCTTGCCGGTGCCGAAGGTATTCAGTGAGATCGACGTCGGCTGCGCTACACCAATGGCGTAGGACACCTGAATCTCGCAACGCTCGGCCAGGCCGGCGGCGACGATGTTCTTGGCCACGTAACGACCGGCGTAAGCCGCGGAACGGTCAACCTTGGACGGATCCTTGCCGGAGAACGCGCCACCGCCGTGACGGGCCATGCCGCCGTAGCTGTCGACGATGATCTTGCGACCGGTCAGGCCGCAGTCGCCTACCGGGCCACCGATGATGAAGTTGCCGGTCGGGTTGATGTGAAACTGAGTGTCTTTGGTCAGCAAGTCGGCAGGCAGCACGTGCTTGACGATCAGTTCCATCACGCCTTCGCGCAGGTCGCTGTAGGACACTTCCGGATTGTGTTGGGTCGACAGCACGATGGCGTCGATGCCCACCACTTTGCCGTTTTCATAACGGCAAGTGACCTGGGATTTGGCGTCCGGGCGCAGCCACGGCAATACGCCGGACTTGCGAGCTTCGGCCTGACGCTTGACCAACTGGTGGGAGAAGGTGATCGGTGCTGGCATCAGCACGTCGGTCTCGTTGCTGGCGTAGCCGAACATCAGGCCCTGGTCGCCGGCGCCTTGATCTTCTGGCTTGCTGCGGTCAACGCCTTGGGCGATGTCTACCGACTGCTTGCCGATGATGTTCATCACCGCACAGGTTGCGCCGTCAAAGCCGACGGCGGAGCTGTTGTAGCCGATGTCCAGGATCACCTTGCGAACGATGTCTTCCAGATCGACCCAGGCCGAGGTGGTGACTTCGCCGGCGATGATGGCTACGCCGGTTTTCACCAGAGTCTCGCACGCCACGCGGGCGAATTTGTCTTCGGTAATGATGGCGTCCAGCACCGCATCAGAAATCTGGTCGGCGATTTTGTCCGGATGCCCTTCAGACACGGACTCGGAGGTGAAAAGGGAGTATTCGCTCATCTCGATGTTTTCCTGATATTTACCGATGGTGAGTGTCGCCAGTCGGTCGCTGAAAATGGCGGACCTGGATCTGGAAACCATTACGTAAACCTACATAGAGGCTTTCCCCGGGAACGAGTCCCGCAGCGGTGGCCCAACGGGCCAGATCGTCCTGTTCAAAACCCAGCCAGAGATCACCGCAGGCCTCCCTGGCCCAACTCTGGTTGTGGCTACACAAATCTGTGACTAACAGGCTGCCGCCTGGTTGCAGCAAGCTGGCCATCTGCTTTAGGGCGTCGGCCGGGGCAGCGAAATGATGCAAAACCATGTTCAGCACCACGCAATCGGCCCGCAGGCTTGCCTCATCCAAGGCATCGGCCAGTTGCAAGCTGACATTGCCTAACGCTTCGCGCTCGCACACCTCACGCGCCAGCTCCAGCATCGCCGGGCTGTTGTCCAGCGCGGTGACCTGATGAAAACGGCGTGCCAGCTCCGGCAGGAAACCGCCATCGCCAGGGCCGACTTCCAGTGCTGTCGCCCCATCACTGAAGCTCAGCTTGTCCAAAAGTGCCAGCACGCTTTCGCGGTATTGCGGCAATCCGGCGATCAAATCCTGCTGGGCGCGAAACTTCTCCGCCACCCGCGAGAAGAAGTCCTGGCTGGCGGCTGCGCGTTGCCCGTGGACCTGACTGATCCGTGACTGCACGTCGACCGGCAGGGTCAGGTTGTCTACTTCATCGAGCAGGGCGGCGTGCAATTGGCCGCCCAATTGCTCGGTGTGGGGCAGGGCGCGACGGTAAAAAATCGCATTGCCTTCACGGCGCGTGGCCACAAGGTCAGCCTGGGCCAACACTTTCAGATGGTGGCTCATGCCGGACTGGCCGATGGCGAAGATCTGCGCCAGCTCCAGCACGCCGAATGAGTCGTTGGTCAGCGCACGCAATACATTCAGCCGTAACGGATCGCCGCCAGCCTTGCACAAGGCCGCCAGCTCATCGCAGTCGTCAGGACGAAGGGAAGGCGCACGTAAGTTCATAAGGCCAGCAGTCTAGTGACGGGGGCAGCTCCTCGCAAGACCAATATCAAAAAGTTTTGATATTGGTCGATAATCGGTGGTTATAAGCAGCGGATATAACCTTTGGGTGAAGGGATGAAAGGTTTCTCCAGGTGATTGCAGGCCAATCCACAGGAAAAACACTCTCAAGTGACTATCTGTCATTGCCCATGGGTCGTGGCTGAGGGAAAATGCCGGTCCTTTTTTCCGTTTCTTTTATTCAACTCCAGGAGATCAGCGATGCCCAGCCGTCGTGAGCGTGCCAACGCCATTCGTGCCCTCAGCATGGATGCCGTGCAAAAAGCCAACAGCGGCCATCCCGGTGCCCCGATGGGCATGGCGGATATCGCCGAGGTACTTTGGCGTGACTACCTGAAACACAACCCGAGCAACCCATCGTTCGCCGACCGTGACCGCTTCGTGCTGTCCAACGGCCACGGCTCGATGCTGATCTATTCGTTGTTGCACCTGACCGGCTACGACCTGTCGATCGACGACCTGAAGAACTTCCGTCAGTTGCACAGCCGCACCCCGGGTCACCCGGAGTTCGGTTACACCGCTGGCGTCGAGACCACCACCGGTCCCCTGGGCCAAGGCCTGGCCAACGCCGTAGGTTTTGCCCTGGCTGAAAAAGTCCTGGCGGCGCAGTTCAACCGTCCAGGCCACAACGTTGTCGACCACCATACCTACGTGTTCCTGGGTGATGGCTGCATGATGGAAGGCATCTCCCACGAAGTCAGTTCCCTTGCCGGCACTTTGGGCCTGGGCAAGCTGATCGCCTTCTACGATGACAACGGCATCTCCATCGACGGCGAAGTCGAAGGCTGGTTCACCGACGACACGCCAAAACGTTTCGAAGCCTATAACTGGCAGGTTATCCGCAATGTCGACGGCCACGATCCGGAAGAGATCAAGACTGCCATCGACACCGCTCGCAAGAGCGAGCAGCCGACCCTGATCTGCTGCAAGACCACCATCGGTTTCGGCTCGCCCAACAAGCAAGGCAAGGAAGACTGCCACGGCGCCCCACTGGGTGACGCGGAAATCGCCCTGACGCGCGAAGCGTTGAAGTGGAACCACGGCCCGTTCGAAATCCCGGCTGATATCTACGCCGAGTGGGACGCCAAGGAAGCAGGCAAGGCTGCTGAAGCCGAGTGGGACCAGCGTTTTGCTGCCTACTCCGCCGAATTCCCTGAGTTGGCCAACGAGCTGGTACGTCGTCTGGCCGGTGACCTGCCTGCCGACTTCGCTGAGAAGTCCTCGGCTTACATCGCCGAAGTGGCCGCCAAAGGCGAAACCATCGCCAGCCGTAAAGCCAGCCAGAACACGCTGAACGCTTTCGGCCCGTTGCTGCCTGAATTCCTCGGCGGCTCGGCTGACCTGGCCGGTTCCAACCTGACCCTATGGAAAGGTTGCAAAGGTGTCTCGGCTGAAGACGCCAGCGGCAACTACATGTACTACGGCGTTCGCGAATTCGGCATGAGCGCCATCATGAACGGCGTTGCCTTGCACGGCGGCCTGGTGCCTTACGGCGCAACCTTCCTGATGTTCATGGAATACGCCCGCAATGCTGTACGCATGGCGTCGTTGATGAAGAAGCGTGTGATCTTCGTCTACACCCACGACTCCATTGGCCTGGGCGAAGACGGCCCGACTCACCAGCCAATCGAGCAACTGACCAGCCTGCGTACCACGCCAAACCTGGACACCTGGCGCCCATCGGACGCGGTCGAATCGGCCGTGGCCTGGAAGCACGCCATCGAGCGTAAGGACGGCCCTTCGGCGCTGATCTTCTCTCGTCAGAACCTGCAGCATCAAACCCGCGACGCCGCTCAGATCGAAGGCATCAGCCGTGGTGGCTACGTGCTCAAGGACTGCATCGGCGAGCCGGAGCTGATCCTGATCTCTACCGGTTCCGAAGTGGGCCTGGCGGTTCAGGCTTACGACAAGCTGACGGCGCAGGGTCGCAACGTGCGTGTGGTTTCCATGCCTTGCACCAGCGTCTTCGAAGCCCAGGATGCCGGCTACAAGCAAGCGGTCCTGCCGTTGCAGGTCAGCGCGCGTATCGCCATCGAAGCGGCTCACGCCGACTACTGGTACAAGTACGTGGGCCTGGAAGGCCGCGTGATTGGCATGACCACCTACGGTGAGTCGGCGCCGGCGCCGGCGTTGTTCGAAGAGTTTGGCTTCACCCTGGAAAACATCCTGGGTCAGGCTGAAGAGCTGCTGGAAGACTAAGGCTGTAGATTGGGGCGCCTGTACTGGCCCTTCGCGAGCAAGCCCGCTCCCACATTAGATTGCGGTCTAAATGTGGGAGCGGGCTTGCTCGCGAAGGGCCAGTACTGCCACCCCATTACCCAAGGTAATCGAGAACCCCATGCCTCAACCGCGTCCCTACAAAGTTGCACTCAACGGCTACGGCCGGATTGGTCGTTGCGTCTTGCGTGCTCTGTTTGAGCGAGGGGCGGCTGCCGGGTTTGAAATTGTTGCGATCAACGATCTGGCTGACATGGCCAGCATCGAATACCTGACACGCTTTGACTCCACCCACGGCCGCTTCCCCGGCGAAGTGCGGGTCGAGGACGATTGTTTGCATATTAATGGCGACTGCGTGAAGGTCCTGCGCAGTGCCACTCCCGAGGGCATCGACTGGGCGGCGCTGGGCGTCGACCTGGTGTTGGAATGCTCCGGTGCTTATCACACCCGTGCCGATGGCCAGCGTTTCCTTGATGCCGGCGCACCGCGTGTATTGTTTTCCCAGCCGATGGCCAGCGAGGCGGATGTCGACGCCACCATCGTCTACGGCGTCAATCAGGATTGCCTGACCGGCGCCGAGCTGCTGGTGTCCAACGCCTCTTGCACCACCAATTGCGGCGTGCCGTTGTTGCGCCTGCTGGACCAGGCCATTGGTCTGGAATACGTGTCGATTACCACCATTCACTCGGCGATGAACGATCAGCCGGTGATTGACGCCTACCATCATGAAGACCTGCGCCGTACGCGTTCGGCGTTTCAGTCCGTGATTCCGGTGTCCACCGGGCTGGCTCGGGGTATCGAACGCTTGCTGCCGGAACTTGCCGGGCGAATCCAGGCCAAAGCAGTGCGAGTGCCGACGGTGAACGTGTCCTGTCTGGACATCACGATGCAAACCGTCAGCGACACCGACGCCGGCGAGGTCAACCGGATTCTGCGCGACGCCGCCACCAGCGGTCCGCTCAAAGGTCTTTTGGCCTATACCGAGTTGCCTCACGCCAGTTGTGATTTCAATCATGACCCGCATTCGGCCATCGTCGATGCGAGCCAGACCCGTGTTTCCGGCCCGAGGCTGGTGAACATCCTGGCCTGGTTCGACAACGAATGGGGTTTTGCCAACCGGATGCTGGACGTCGCGGAACACTATCTGCAAATAGCTTCTCCACTTCCCAAACCTGCTCTCTAATTCAGTAACACAGGAACTGCGACCCATGACCGTGTTGAAGATGACCGACCTCGATCTGCAAGGTAAGCGCGTACTGATCCGCGAAGACCTCAACGTCCCAGTCAAGGACGGTGTTGTCACCAGCGATGCGCGAATCCTGGCCTCGCTGCCGACCATCAAGCTGGCCCTGGAAAAAGGTGCGGCCGTGATGGTCTGCTCCCACCTGGGTCGTCCGACCGAAGGTGAGTTCTCGGCGGAAAACAGCCTCAAGCCTGTTGCCGATTACCTGAGCAAGGCCCTGGGCCGCGAAGTGCCGCTGGTAGCGGATTACCTGGGTGGCGTTGACGTGAAGGCCGGCGACATCGTGCTGTTCGAAAACGTGCGCTTCAACAAGGGCGAAAAAAAGAACAGTGACGAACTGGCCCAACAATACGCCGCCCTGTGCGACGTGTTCGTGATGGACGCCTTTGGTACTGCTCACCGCGCCGAGGGTTCGACTCATGGCGTGGCCAAGTTCGCCAAGGTTGCGGCCGCTGGCCCATTGCTGGCTGCTGAGCTGGAAGCGTTGGGCAAGGCGCTGGGCGCTCCTGCCCAGCCGATGGCGGCCATCGTTGCCGGCTCCAAGGTGTCGACCAAGCTGGATGTGCTTAACAGCCTGAGCCAGATCTGCAACCAGTTGATCGTCGGCGGCGGCATTGCCAACACCTTTCTGGCGGCTGCCGGCCACCCGGTGGGCAAGTCCCTGTACGAGCCGGACCTGCTGGATACCGCGCGCGCCATCGCCGCCAAGGTCAGCGTACCGCTGCCGGTGGACGTGGTGGTTGCCAAGGAATTCGCTGAAAGCGCCACCGCTACGGTCAAACTGATCGCTGATGTTGCTGCTGACGACATGATCCTGGATATCGGTCCACAAACCGCGGCTAACTTCGCTGAACTGCTGAAATCGTCCCAGACCATCCTGTGGAACGGTCCAGTGGGCGTGTTCGAGTTCGATCAGTTCGGTAACGGCACCAAAGTGCTGGCGCACGCCATCGCTGAAAGCTCGGCGTTCTCCATCGCGGGCGGCGGCGACACCCTGGCGGCCATCGATAAATATGGCGTGGCTGACCAGATCTCCTACATTTCTACCGGTGGTGGCGCGTTCCTCGAGTTCGTCGAAGGCAAAGTGCTGCCCGCGGTTGAAGTATTGGAAAGCCGGGCCAAGGCCTAAGGCTCAGGATCAGGAAAAGGAGCATTCCCATGGTCAAGTCGTTAGCACTGGTGGTCGCCGCGGGCCTGTTGGCCGGTTGCGGCAGTGCGCCCAAGGCAACGCCCGAGAGTGAGCAGGCTGCGCCGGACAAGGGCTGCTACCAGGCTGACTGGCAAGCCGAAACCATGCCGGTGATCAGCAAGCGCATCGGGCCGGATGGGCTGGAGAAGTACGACTCCCCGCCCAAAGGTAAGGAACAGGGTTGCCCTTGACGGGTCTGACTCATTAACCGACAGCAATGGCGGCGTCATGTCGCCATTCGAGGATTGGCAATGAAAGGCGTTATCGCCCTGGCAGCCCTGGCTCTACTGGCCGGTTGCAGCAACTTGAACATGTTCGACAGCAAGGCTGAACCACAGGATAAATGGACTACTTGGACCTGCGACAGCCAGGCGCAAGTGGTCTGGCGGTTTGCCGATACCAGCCGCAGCCAGGTGGATGTGCGCCTTGGCGGTTCGGATCAGGTCTATCGTCTCAAGCAGGAGCCAGCGGCTTCGGGTGTGCTGTACAGCAATGCCCAGTTGGCGTTTCACACAAAGGGTGAGGAAGGCCTGATCTACTGGGTCGCCACCGACGATTTGATTGGCCGGGGCTGTAAAGCGCCTTAGGTCTCAATGCAATAACGATTCAGCTGGTCGGACTTCAACACCCGATCGGCAATAACTTGAATAGCAGCCGCCGCTACGGCAGGCTTGCACGATTAACGACCCTCGACCGGGAGAGAGACACAATGGCACTTATCAGCATGCGTCAAATGCTGGACCACGCAGCCGAGTTCGGCTACGGCGTTCCAGCTTTTAACGTCAACAACCTTGAGCAGATGCGAGCCATCATGGAAGCCGCTGACAAGACTGACTCTCCAGTGATCGTCCAGGCTTCGGCCGGCGCCCGCAAATACGCCGGTGCCCCGTTCCTGCGTCACCTGATCCTTGCAGCAATCGAAGAATTCCCGCACATCCCGGTGTGCATGCACCAGGACCACGGCACCAGCCCTGACGTCTGCCAGCGTTCCATCCAGCTGGGCTTCAGCTCGGTGATGATGGACGGTTCCCTGGGCGAAGACGGCAAGACCCCGACCGACTACGACTACAACGTGCGTGTTACCCAACAAACCGTGGCCATGGCTCACGCCTGCGGCGTATCGGTAGAGGGCGAGTTGGGCTGCCTGGGTTCCCTGGAAACCGGCATGGCCGGTGAAGAAGACGGTATCGGCGCCGAAGGCGTGCTGGATCACAGCCAGATGCTGACCGATCCGGAAGAAGCGGCTGACTTCGTCAAGCGTACTCAGGTCGATGCCTTGGCCATCGCCATCGGCACCAGCCACGGCGCCTACAAGTTCACCAAGCCACCTACCGGTGACGTGCTGGCTATCGACCGCATCAAGGAAATCCACAAGCGCATCCCTAACACCCACCTGGTGATGCACGGTTCTTCCTCGGTTCCGCAAGAGTGGCTGGCGATCATCAACCAGTACGGCGGCGACATCAAAGAAACCTACGGCGTGCCGGTTGAAGAAATCGTCGAAGGCATCAAGTACGGCGTACGCAAGGTCAACATCGACACTGACCTGCGCCTGGCGTCCACCGGTGCGATGCGTCGCCTGATGGCCACCAACCCGAGCGAATTTGACCCACGTAAATTCTTCGGCGCTACCGTCACCGCCATGCGCGACGTGTGCATTGCGCGCTACGAAGCTTTCGGTACTGCGGGCAACGCTTCGAAGATCAAGCCGATCTCCCTGGAAGCGATGTACCAGCGCTACCTGAAGGGTGAGTTGAACGCCAAGGTTAACTAAGCCTCAAGCGTTTATAAAAAACCCGCAGTGATGCGGGTTTTTTTGTGGCTGTAATTCAGTGGCTCGCTATTTGTCCACCAACACTTTCGGATTTGAGTTTCCCCACACTGTATACAAGTCCGCCAACAGCGCCCCGTTGATATCCTCGACTTCCGCCTGGGCAATCTGCGCATTCCCCTGCTTGCCAAACAACACCACTTCGTCCCCGCTCTTCACAGTCGGTACGTCTGTGACATCGACCATCAAGGTATTCATCGACACCTTGCCCACCACCGGCACGCGATGCCCATTGATCAGCACGATGCCCTTGTTGGTAAACGCCCGACGATAGCCGTCTGAATAACCCACGGTGATGTTCGCCAACTTTGAATCACGCCCCAGGGTGTAGGTGCGGTCGTAACCGACGGTATTGCCCTTCGGATAGCTATTAACCGACGCCACATGGGATTTGAACTGCATCACCCGCTGGTACTCGGTAAACGACGGCACGGTGTCGCCAAACAGCAGGCCACCGGGGCGAACCATGTCCAGGCGCGACTCGGGCACTTCCAGGGTGGCGAAGGAGTTGGCGGCGTGCAGGGTGATTTTGCTGCGGTCCAGTTGGGCGACGTTGATCAGCCAGTTGGCTTGTTCGTTGAAGGCCTTGAGGCCGGTGCGTACATCGGCGGCGTCTTCGACGGCGAAGTGGGTCATGATTGCCTTCACTTCGAGGTTCGGCACTTTGGTGATGGCGACGGCATCACGGCGGCCTTGGGCGGTGGTCATTTCCACGCCGTTGCGGCTCATGCCGCTGGAGTTCAAGCCCAGATGGACCACCAGTGGGCGACCATGGTTTTCGGCAATCAGGCTGGCTCGCACGGCGAAATCCAGGTTGCCCACCAGCTCTTCGACGTTGTAGGGCAGCGCCGCTTCCAGTTCGCTCAAGGCGGCAGTGCGCACCCGGATCAGTTGGCCCTTGAAGCCGCTTTCGCGGACCACGCGGGCTTCTTCATTGCTGGCGATACCCACGCAGGGCACGCCCAGCTTGATCACCGACGGCATCAACAAACCGATGCCATGGCCATAGGCATCGGCCTTGAGTACGGCGCAGATTTTCGACTTGTCAGCGAGGCTGGCTTGCAGGGTGCGGATGTTGTGTTCGAAGGCGACTTTGTTGATTTCGACCCAGGCGTTGCTGTCCTGGATATTGACCTGGGCCACCCCGTCGCTCATGGACAGTGGCGGGGCAGCGAAGGTTGGATTGTGCAACAGAACCATGCCCAGAGAGAGGGCGAGCAGGGTACGAGGGAAGGGCATTGGGTGAGTCTCCATGACTTTCTTATTGGTACAGCGCGTGTGTACGACGCAATACTCGGATTGTCCTACAAGAAAGTCGATACCCTGGTCGCGGTTCTGTCCTAAAGCGTCGTGGGATGGCTCACTGAAGCGAATCAGCGTTACTGGTGATCGATATCCAGCTTGGCAAAGGTCACCTTGCCGCCTTCCTTGCTATCACCACTGTTGTCCTGCACATAGACCCCAGCTTTGAAGTACAGCGGCTTTGCCCCCCAGGCGGCGCCGATGCGTTCGTTCCATTGTCCGCTGGCGGCTTCCACGCTCAAGAGGCCGGCACGATTCAAATGGATGACGTAAGTGAAATTGCGCTCCAGTGGAACGTTTTCGGCGACGATGATGACTCGCCCTTTGCTGTCATCCGGGCGCATGCGAACTTTGGCCACGATGTTGCCGCTTTGAGTTTTCTCCTTGTACTGATATTCAACCTTGATCAGCGGTTTCTGGCTGTCATAAGCGTGAATTTGACCGATGACGATCTTGCCGGAAGACGGTACTTGGTTGACGGCCAGGGTGGCGCGCAGAAAGTTGTCGGCCTCGGGGTAGGTCCAGTTGCGCAGTCGGCCGTCGGCGTAGGTTTCCCGCAGTTCGCTGCGTGGGTAGATGGCGTTTTCGGTGCGGGTACCGGTGACGGGGGACCAGAACTGGATGCTGCTGCCTTCTGCCTGGAAGTACTGGTCGTTGAACCCACTGAGCAGCTTGGGAGTGTCGATGGTCGTGGGCGGAGAGCCGACGGGGATGCTCAGGTTCCAGGTGGACAGATCAATCATTGAGTACGCCTTTATGCAGAATGAGAAGGGAAATCACGTTCTTTATAAGCGTCTAGTAACAGTTTGTTAACGGTTTTAAGGCGGTTAATTGACGTCAAATACCTGTCAAAAAGCCATGTTCCGCGTAAACCGTGGGCTGTGAAGACTGACCGTTAGTCGGGTACCTGGGCTTTGGCGCAATGATGGCACCGTCCTGACTTCTGCTCCTTGTGCGCAGTACCCTGATGAATTCGCTACACTGGCGCCCTTCAAATTCTCTGTCGCTGAGCTCATGACCGCGCTGAAATACCTCCAGGCCTATCCCGCTGCCTTGCAGGACCAAGTCCGCCAATTGATTGCCAAAGACCAGTTGGGCGACTACCTGAACCAGCGTTACCCCGAGCGCCATGACGTACAGAGCGATAAAGCACTCTATAGCTACGCGTTGGCCTTGAAACAGGAGCATCTGCGTAACGCCCCGCCTATCGATAAAGTGCTCTTCGACAACCGCCTCGACCTGACCCACCGCGCCCTGGGCCTGCACACCACCATCTCGCGGGTGCAGGGTGGCAATCTCAAGTCGAAGAAAGAGATCCGCATCGCCTCATTGTTCAAGGACGCCGCGCCGGAGTTCCTGCGGATGATCGTTGTGCATGAGCTGGCACACTTCAAGGAATCGGACCACAACAAGGCGTTCTACAAACTCTGCGAGCATATGCTGGCGGGGTACCATCAGGTGGAATTCGACCTGCGGGTGTACCTGACGTATCGGGACTTGCAGGGCAAGGCGCGGGAATAAACAGCAGAAGGGCAGCGAGCATGGATGTCAGCAAGACCAAAAGCAGTTTCTATCGCCGGCTCTATGTGGCGTATCTGATCGACAGCCAGCAGGCCAGCAGCGTCCCGGCGCTCACCGAAATCACGGGTATGCCCAGGCGCACCGCCCAGGACACCCTGGCGGCGTTGGCGGACCTGGATATCGTCTGTGAGTTTGAACAGGAAGACGGCGCCCGCAATCATGCCGGGCGCTATCGAATTCGCAGTTGGGGAGCGATTGATCCGCGCTGGATCGAAAGCAACCTGGCGCAGATCAAACAGGTGCTGGGCTATCCCTGAGCCCGGCGCATGCCGATGTGGGGAATATCGTCTTCCAGGTATTCCTCTCCCGACACGATAAAACCATAGCGTGCGTAATACCCCTGCAAATGTGCCTGGGCCGACAAGTAGATCGGCACTTCGGGCCATTGCTTCTCGGCCTGCTTCAGGGCCTCGTCCATCATCTGATGGCCAAGCCCCGTCCCTCTGGCGCTCGGCGCAACGATCACCCGGCCAATGACCACGTCGCCTCCCTGTGATTCGGGGTCGAGCAGGCGCAGGTAGGCCACCAGTTGATCCTCGTTCCAGGCCATCAAATGATAGGTATCGCCCTCCAGGTCCTGGCCGTCGAGGTCCTGATAGGCGCATTTTTGTTCGACAACGAAGACCTCCGACCGCAGGCGCAAGATGGCGTACAACTGCTCCTTGCCCAAGTCGTTGTGGTGTTTGCAGACCCAATCAACTGTCATCGTTCCATCCCGATTAAATGCCTGTCTGGATAGTAAGCCGCTATGCCACAACTGTCTTGGTTGTCGAGGACCTGGATGAATAATTCGCTGGTTTTGTGAATGAAGTCAATTTGCCATCATTGAGTGCTTCCGGCCCTGACTTCTTTGTGTAATCTGCTGTACAGCGCGAGTGATGAGCTACAGTCAGGTCCTGTATTCCTGCAAGACCCTGCCATCGCCCGTTGGGATTTGCCCGCTGCGCAAGGACATCAAGCATGCCGCGATTGTCTCGTGCTGTTGCTCTGCTCGTACTGCTGTTGCTGGCCCAGATAGCGGCTGCAGACCGCTTGCGCCTGGTGGCGGATGGCTGGCCACCCTTCACCGATGCGACGCTGGTCAATGGCGGCCTGGCTACGGATATTGTCAGCACTGCACTGGCCCGTGCGGGCTACCCCAGCGATTTTGAACAGGTGCCTTGGGCGCGGGCGCTGATGGGCGTGGGTGATGGGCGTTATGACGTGCTGGTCAACGCCTGGTACGACGAGGCCCGTACTCATCTGGGGCAGTTTTCCGGTGAGTACCTGCTGAACCGGGTACGGTTTATCAAGCGCCGGGATGACCCCATCGAGTTCCAGAACCTGCAGCAACTGCACGAATACCCCGTCGCGGTGGTACGCGGCTACGCCTACTCGGCGGCATTCGACAGCGACACGCAGCTACAGAAGGTGCCTGTGCATAACTTCGCCATGGCCGTGCGGATGCTGGCGGTCAAGCGTGTGCGGTTAACGGTGGAAGATGAGTTTGTCGCCCGTTACTACCTGGCCCGAGAATCACCCAGGGTGCGCAACGCGGTGGAGTTCCTGCCAACACCGTTGAGTGAAAACAGCCTGCATATCCTGGTCAGCCTGAAAAACCCGCAGCATGAACAGATCGTCGCCGGCTTTGATCGAGAGATTGCCAAGATGAAAGCGGATGGCAGTTATGCGCGGTTGATGAAGCAGCACGGGATGTAGCGAGGTGAAGCCACACCGTAGCAGCTGTCGAGCTTTAGCGAGGCTGCGTCAAGCACGACTCGGTGCTATGTGCGACTGATCTGGTAGCGGGTGCGTGTCCTGCGTAGCCTCGCTGGCGCTCGATAACTGCTACGCCAGCTTGGAGATCAAGTCGCGCTGCTGTCCTTGATCAAGTGCGCGGCCAACGTCCGTAGCGGCCCTAACTGCCGGCAAATCAGTGCCAACTGCGTTTGCACCAGCCGCTGTCCTTCATCGATTTCATCCGGCATTTGCTCCAGTTCAACCGCCAATGCTTCCTCGGCATCACTCTGGATGGTGATGGGTTGTTTGCTGGCCAGGCCGGTGGCGATTTCGTCGATGCTCAGCGCCAGGGTGTTGCCGGCGCCTTCGATCAGGTGTTCGCGTACTTCGGCCGGTAGAGGGGTTTCGCGGTGGGCGCCGAGCCCCGACAGGTAGCTGAGCAAGGTGTGGGACAACACCAGGAAACGGAAGCCCACATCGGCTTCCTTCCGGAAATGTCCCGGCTCCATCAGCATATTGGCCAGGGTGGTGGACAGTGCGGCGTCGGCGTTGTGCGCATTGCGGCGGGCCAGGCGGTAAGCCAGGTCGTCGCTTTTGCCGGCGGCGTACTGCTGCATGATTTGCCGCAGGTAGATGCTGTTGCAGGTCAGGGTATTGGCCAGCACCTTGTTCAGGCGACGGCCCTGCCAGTCCGGCAGGAACAGGAACACCGCCAGCCCGGCGATCAGGCTGCCCAGCAGGGTATCGAACAACCGTGGCAGGAACAGCCCGTAGCCATCGCCCACCTGGTTGAAGCAGAACAGGATCATCAACGTGATAGCGGCGGTCGCCAGGGTGTAGCGCGTGGTGCGGTTGATAAAGAACACCAGGCCGGCGGCGATGGCGAACATTGACTGAATCAAGGGGCTGGGAAACAAATCAAACAGCACCCACGCCACGGTCAGACCGATGGCCGTGCCGATGATCCGCTGTCCAAGCTTGCGTCGAGTGGCGCCATAGCTCGGTTGGCAGACGAACAGCGTGGTGAGGATGATCCAGTAGCCCTGGGATGGGTGGATCAAGTGCACCATGCCGTAGCCGATACTCAGTGCCAGGGGCAGGCGCAGGGCATGTCGGAACAGCAAGGATGTCGGCGTCAGCTGAGTGCGCAGGCGTGTCCACATTTCCTTGAGGTTGCGGGGCGCGCGGTCCAGCAGGCTGCTGTCGGTGGCATCGGCCAGGTTGTCGGGGTTGCTGGCGTCGCCGAGCAGCCGGTCCAGGGTCGACAGGTTGGCCGCCAGCGCGCGCAAGGAACGCAGCAAGCCGCGCCAGGCCGGATTACTCTGGATACGCAGGTGCTCCAGGGAGGCATTGAGGTCGCCGAGGGCCTCGGCGAAGCTGTCGTCATAGACGAAGGGCTGGCGCATCTGGATCGATTCGGCAAGGGTCTGGCAGGCCTTGCCTTGTTGGCGCAGCAGGCGTTGGCAGCGGAACAGCACGTCGCTGTGGAAGAAGGCCTCGGCCAGGGCGTTGTAAGGGTAGTGGGAGGAACTGGCGCGCTCGTGGATGTCCTGGGCCAGGAAGTACAGCTTGAGGTAACGGCTGACCTTGGACCCCGGCCGGCCATTGCCGACCCGGTGCAGGATGATTTCCTTGGCGGCGTTCAGGGCCGCGACCACTCGGCCATTTTGTTGGGCCAGTTCCAGGCGTCGAGCCTCTACATCCAGCTGACGGATCGGTTCGAACAGTGACGCCTTGAGCTTGAGGTAGCGCCCCAATTCACGAAACAGCCGCGCCAGGCTCTGTTGCACCGGCTGGTTGGAAAACAGCGCCTGCCACAACACCGAGAGCACGCCATACCAGGCTGCACCGGCCACCAGCAGCAACGGCTCGTGCCAGAACTCCGTGACCGTTCCGCCGCGCTGGTCCACACCGATCATGGTGTAGACCGAGAGAATCAGCGTGGCTGAGGCGATCGCTCCATAGCGTTCACCCAGGGCCCCGAGCATGGTCAGGCTGAAACTGGCCAGGGCCAGGGCAATGGCGAAGATCCAGGGGTAAGGGAAGAGTAATTCGACCGACAGCGCCGCAACGCTGAAGCACACCAACGTCACTGCCAGGGCATTGAGACGGCCTTGCCAGCTGTCATCGGTCTCGGCCAGGGCGCTGGCGATAATCCCCAGGAACAGCGGGATCAGCAGCGCCATTTCATCCTGATACCAGCACAGCGCCATGCTGCCGGTGAGGGCGATGAATACCCGTACGCTGTAGCTGAACTTATCCAGCGCCCAAAGGCGCCGCATGGATTGGCGGAACGAGGTCGATGACATGAAGTCTGGGGTCTTCCGGGACGATGTCGCTAAATTGAGCCAGTAATGACGCTACGGCAAGCGTGGCGATCACATCGGACAGCAAAATTTGTTCCGGAGTTGCCAATTCTCAAAGTGGAATGCCATCAAATGTGGGAGCTTGGGATGGAGGTTGTAGCCGCTGCCGAGGCACGAGGCTGCGATGGGTTTGGTGCGGCATTCCGACGAAGCGGCCCCCCAAGGGCGGTCCTGCGGACACGCATCGCAGCCTCGTGCCTCGGCAGCGGCTACAACCGCTTTCGCGAGCAAGTCGAATCGTCGCACCGCTGCTCCCACATTTTTTACTGTGTTGTGTCAGGCGTATTGCGCGGCAGCGTAGCCCGAAGCCCAGGCCCACTGGAAGTTGAACCCGCCCAGGTGACCGGTCACATCCAGCACTTCGCCAATGAAATACAGCCCCGGGCTTTTCAGCGACTCCATGGTCTTGGACGACACTTCCCGCGTGTCCACGCCACCCAGGGTCACTTCCGCGGTGCGATAACCTTCGGTCCCCGCCGGCACCAACTGCCAGCTCCCCAGCTTATTGGCGATGTCCGCCACTTCGGCGTGGGTGTACTGCTTCATTGGCTTGGACTCAAACCACTGCTCGGCCAACAGGTTGGCCATCTTCTTGGTGAAGATCTCACCCAGCAGGGTTTTCAGCTCGCTGTTGGGGCGCTCGGCCTGTTGCTGTTGCAGCCAGGTGTGGGCGTCGTGGTCGGGCAGCAGGTTGATTTCAACGGTGTCGCCGGGTTCCCAGTACGAGGAGATCTGCAAGATCGCCGGCCCGCTCAGGCCACGATGGGTAAACAGGATGTTCTCGCGAAAGCTCTGGTCGTTGCAGCTCACCAGGCAATCCACCGAAGTACCGGACAGCTCGCCGCACAGCGCCTTGAGTTGATCGGTGATGGTGAACGGCACCAGGCCTGCGCGGGTCGGCAGCAACTCATGGCCGAACTGTTTGGCCACCTGGTAACCGAAGCCGGTGGCACCCAGCGTCGGGATCGACAACCCGCCAGTGGCAATCACCAGGGATTCGCAGCGCAGCTCGCCCAGGGTGGTCTGCAAGTGATAACCGGTTTCAAGCTTGGCAATCTCCTGGACCGAGGTGTCCAGGTGCAGGCTGACGCCGACCTGGATGCACTCGTCCAGCAGCATGCCGAGGATGTCGCTGGATTTGTTATCGCAGAACAACTGGCCGAGTTTCTTCTCGTGGTACGGCACGCCGTGCTTGGCCACCAGCCCGATGAAATCCCACTGGGTGTAGCGCGCCAGGGCGGATTTGCAGAAGTGTGCGTTGTGGGAGAGAAAGTTCGCCGGCTCGGTGTACATGTTGGTGAAATTGCAGCGGCCACCGCCGGACATCAGGATCTTTTTGCCGGCCTTGTTCGCATGGTCGATCAACATCACCTTGCGCCCACGCCCGGCAGCGGTCAGTGCGCACATCAAACCTGCGGCGCCAGCGCCAATGATCACAACTTCGGTAGAGCGCAAAACGGTGTCCTCACACAGTATCTGATTTGGAATGCAGTCAAATGTGGGAGCGGCGGTGCGACGACTCGACTTGCTCGCGAATGCTGTGTTTCAGTCACTGTTATGTCGACTGATCCACCGCATTCGCGAGCAAGTCGAGTCGTCGCACCGCCGCTCCCACATTAGATCTCCATCAATCGGGAGATCTTTACAGGATCCGAACGCGCAGCGAACGGCCCTTGATCTTGCCGTCGTTCAAGCGCTGCAACGCCTGTTTGGCGATAGTGCGATCTACCGCCACAAACGCCTGAAAGTCAAAAATCGCGATCTTGCCGACCTGGGCACCGGGGATCCCGGCGTCGCCGGTCAGTGCGCCAAGGATGTCGCCCGGACGAACCTTGTCCTTGCGACCGGCAGCAATGCACAAGGTGCTCATGGCCGGCAGCAGCGGTGCGCCGCCCTGGGACTTGAGGTTGCTCAGTTGGTCCCAGTTCAGGGGCGACTTCTGCAGCAGCTCGATGGCCTGGGCGCGATGGGCTTCAGACGGCGCCACCAGGCTGATAGCGATGCCCGTCTCACCGGCACGACCGGTACGGCCGACGCGGTGGATGTGGATTTCCGAGTCGCGGGCCAGTTCGACGTTGATCACCATGTCCAGCGCATCAATGTCCAGACCACGGGCGGCAACGTCGGTCGCGACCAGCACCGAAGTACTGCGGTTGGCGAACATCGCCAGCACCTGGTCACGGTCACGCTGCTCCAGGTCGCCATGCAGGCCGACGGCGGAAATGCCCTTGGAGGTCAGGTGATCAACGGTTTCCTGCACTTGCTGCTTGGTAAAGCAGAACGCCACACACGAGGCCGGACGGAAATGGGCCAGGACCTTGGTCACCGCCTCCATGCGTTCTTCCGGGGAAATTTCGTAGAAACGCTGCTCGATCTGTTCGTCCGAGTGGAACGCTTCGGCTTTCACTTGCTGCGGCGCGCGCATGAATTTGGACGCCAGCTGCTTGATGCTCACCGGGTAGGTGGCGGAGAACAGCAGGGTCTGGCGGCGTGGCGGGGTCTTGCTGATGATGTCTTCGATGGCGTCGTAGAAGCCCATGTCGAGCATGCGGTCGGCTTCGTCGAGGATCAGCGTGTTCAAGCCGTCCAGCACCAGCGAACCCTTGCGCAGGTGTTGCTGGATGCGGCCCGGTGTGCCGACGATGATGTGCGCGCCGTGCTCGAGCGAGGCGATCTGCGGGCCGAGGGACACGCCGCCGCACAAGGTCAACACCTTGATGTTGTCTTCGGCGCGGGCCAGGCGACGGATTTCCTTCGCGACTTGGTCAGCCAGTTCGCGGGTAGGGCACATCACCAGGGCCTGGCAGCCGAAATAACGCGGGTTGATCGGGTTCAGCAGGCCGATACCAAAGGCCGCAGTCTTGCCGCTGCCGGTCTTGGCCTGGGCGATCAGGTCCAGCCCCTTGAGGATCACCGGCAAGCTTTGCGCCTGGATCTGCGTCATCTGGGTATAACCAAGAGCGTCCAGGTTAGCCAGCATGGCGGCGGACAGCGGCAAAGTATTAAAAGCGGTGGCGATGGTGGTCACGGGACTGGCCTGCAAAACAAAATGTCGCGCAGTGTACCAGCCTCAAGGGATTTTCCCTGCACGTTCCAGACGAGAAGTCCTGTGTGGCGCAGGTTTTTCCTACCTTTCAGTGTTCTATGTCGTGCTCGCGGTTGACCACTCGTCGGCCATCAGCAGGTGATAGCTGCAAAAAGATCGCCGCCGCCAGCATCGCCATGATGCCCACCGTGAGAAAGGTCAACTGGAACGCGCCGAGTACCGTACTGACGCCATCGTTGCCCACTTCGGCGGTAAAACCTCCCAGCAGCGCACCGGCACAGGCTACGCCGAGGCTCAGGGACAGTTGCGCCACCACCGATAGCAGGCTGTTGCCGCTGCTGGCCTGGGCATCGTCGAGGTCGATCAGGGTCACGGTGTTCATGGCGGTGAATTGCAGGGAGTTGATTGCCCCCAGAACGGCCAGCATGGCCAACAGCAGAGGGTAGGGCGTGTGTTCGCTGACCAGGCCCATGCTCGCCAGCATGATCCCGAGGAGCAACGTGTTGCCGGTCAGGACAATACGATAGCCCAGACGCTCGATCAGCGGCCGGGCGATGGATTTGGCAAACATTGCTGCCGCCGCGAGGGGCAGCATGCTCATCCCGGCTTCGGACGGCGAGTAGCCCAAGGCAATCTGTAGCAGCAGCGGTACCAGGAATGGCAGAGCGCCGCTGCCCAGGCGGGCGAACAGGTTACCGAGGATGCCCACGGCGAAGGTCCGGGTCTTGAACAGCACAGGGGAAAACAGCGGGTTATCGATATGCCCGGCCCGCAGCCAATAAGCCGCCAGGCACGCCAGGCCGCCGAACAGCAGCAACATCACCCGCAGATGCGGCAGGTGCAACTCGCCCAGGCCTTCCATGGCGATGGTGATCAACACCATCGCCGCACCAAACAGCAGGAACCCCACGCTGTCGAAGCGCGTGCGTTCGCTGCCCCGCAGGTCCGGGATGAATTTCCATACGGCGTAGCAGCCGATCATGCCCACCGGCAGGTTGATCAGGAAAATCCAGTGCCAGGTCAGGTACTGCACCATCCAACCGCCCATGGTCGGGCCGAGCAACGGGCCGAGCAGGCCGGGAATGGTGATGAAGCCCATGATGCGCACCAGCTCCGAGCGCGGGTAGGCGCGCAGCACCACCAGCCTTCCGACCGGCAACATCAGCGCGCCGCCGAGGCCCTGGATCACTCGCGCGCCCACCAGCATGGTCAAGGTGCTGGACAGGGCGCACAGCAACGAACCAATACTGAACAGCATGATCGCGCCGAAGAAGATTTTCTTGGTGCCGAAGCGGTCGGCGACCCAGCCTGAGGCCGGGATCAGCAACGCTACGGTGAGCATGTAGGCGATCACTACGCCTTGCATGCGCAGCGGGTCTTCCGCCAGGTCCCGGGCCATGGCCGGCAGTGCCGTGTTGAGGATCGTCCCATCCAGCGATTGCATGAAGAAGGCAATCGCTACCACCCAGGGTAGCCAGCGGGCGGTCTTGGCATCGAGCGGGACGCGATTCGGCATTGAGAACCCTTTTGTTAGCAGGCTATGTAGTGCCGATTATGCGCTATCGCTTGCCCTTTTTCCCACTGGCGGTTCGTCTATATCTGACAGCGATACTTCCTTGCCCAACAGGAAGCCGAGCAGCGCCTGATGCACGGACAGGGCGGCTTCGCGGGACTCCAGGTCGAGCAAGTGACCGGTATGTTCGGCGGTGGCAAAACTGCTGCGGCCGACATACTGCTTGAACAACTGCGCCTCGTTCGCCGGGGTGTATTCGTCCAGCGTGCCGTTGAGAAAGTGCACCGGTGTTTCGATCTGGCGCAGTTGCGGCAGGTAGTTGCCATCCCCCAATTGCAGCACTTGGTGGATGTGAAAACGTGCCTGACGGTATTCGGTGGTGGCCATGTTCGACAGGTGATGGTGATTGTTGCGCTTGAGCCTGGGGGACAAGTATTTGCCCACGGTCTCGTTGAGCAGATGGCCGACGGCAGATTTATCATCGGCCTCGATCAGCACCCGAACCCGTTCCACGTATTCGAGCATCGCCTGGTTCAGGTTGGGCGCCAACGCCATCACCACCGAGCTTTCGATAGACGGCGGATTGCGCGCCAGGGTCAGCAGTGTGCAGATGCCGCCCCAAGAGGCAGACACCAAGTGGTTGACCTGAAAACGCTCCACCAGTGCGCGGAGGATTTCCACTTCGTCGTCCTTGGTCACCAGGTCCAGGTCGGTGTTGTAGGGGCGTGAATAACCGGAAAACGGCAGGTCGAACATCAGCACATTGAAGTGCTCCGCCAGGCATTTGCTGGTGCGCGCAAACGAGCGGGTGGTGGACAGTGCGCCATTGACCAACAGCACGGTTTTCTTTTCCGGGTGGTTACCCAGCTGCTCTACGTGAACGTTGTAGTGCTTGAACAGCTTTTCAATGACAAAACTTCCATGGTTCATGTCAACGCTCCAGCTTGCCCTTTCCCGGGCAAGGTCATGCTTCACTTGGGGACAAGTGGGTTGAGGACGGCGGAGTAGGTGTTTGAGTTATTTTTACCGCGCAGGCGTGGCTAGAAGCCACCAACCTTTATAACGAGGATTTTGGAACGCGACAACTGGCCAAGTGGCCAGCTGTCTAGGGCGGGGGTTGTAGCGGTCTGGAGGCGCGTGCGATTCAAAATGTGGGAGCGGGCTTGCTCGCGAATGCGGTGTGTCAGCCACCCAATAAGTTGACTGACACACCGCATTCGCGAGCAAGCCCGCTCCCACACAAGCCCTTCCCTACGTGGATTTGTCGGTGTCTAAAGGGTCAGGGTCAACCGTTTTACCAGTGCACCCGGCAATAGATTCGAGGAGGTATTGCGCTGGCTATAAGTACTGGCCGACAGCAGCAACTCTCGCTCGGCGGTCAATGCTTCCAGCTGCGAACCCAACAGGTTATAGACGCTGTCATCAAAGCGCATGGTGCTCACGGGTGCCTTGATCTCGCCGTCTTCCACCCAGAACGTCGCGAAGCGGGTCATGCCGGTCAGGCGTGCGGCCGGCTGGTCGGAGTAGTTCAGGTACCACAGGTTACTGATGTACAGGCCGGTGCCCAATTGCTTGAGGATATCGGCCTGGGCCAGGTTGCCTGCGGCCATTTGCAGGGCGGTGGGGGTTTCGTCGCTTTGCGCACCGTTGGTGCTCAAGCCGTATTCGGCGGCGCTGCGGGAGTTGACCAGGCGCTCATCGGCCTTGCCTGCACTGATCAGTTTCACATCGCTGCGCGGGTAACCATCACGAGAGAACGCCGGGCTGAGGGAGCCGTTGACCTGTTCGTCCATGGACACCCACGAGCTGAGTGCCTGATCACCCGCATACAACCGTTGTAGCGGGCTGCCTTTGCTGGCGATGGCCTGGGCCGAAAAACCGCCCCAGGTCAGCATACCGACGATTTCTTCCAGCGCCGCCGGGGCCAGGTAGGCGCGGTATTGGCCGGGTGCCAGTGGGTGCAACGGTCGGCCGAGAAACTCAAGCTGCTCACGGGCCTGCTGGAATCGGCGGGCAAACGTCGTGCTGTCCCAGTCGTTGCCGGCGTAGCTGGCTTTTACCGCTTCGCCATTGGCATGGAACAGGCTGAAATCGAAATTGAAGCTGTTAGCCTGATGCCAGCCAAAGGCGCCGTTCGAGCTGGCAAAACCACGACTGATGGGACCGGCTGCATAAAAGCCGACCAGATCGATGCCCTGTGCGGCCTGGCTGATTTCTTCGAGAACCTGGGCCAGTTCCGGCAGCGGCCGGTCCTGTTCGTCCTTGCTTTGCCAGGCGTTGTGGTTGAGCAGCAGATACGGATCCTGAGGCAGCAACGGCAAGGTTTCCCGCAGTTGTTGCAGGCCATCGGCCAAGCGCTGGCGGTCCAGTGCAGGTTCGCCAGCCAAGGTAATGCCAAGGTCGGCGTGCCGACCGTCATGGATCAGTTTCAAATTCAGGCTGGCCTGTTGCACGTGGCCGGCCTGGCGCACCTGGGCGTGATTGAAGCGCACAAACTCGGACGATTCAGCCGCGTAACCGAGGTGGAACTGTTCTGTTTCGGTGACGGCTTGTTTGAGCCAGTCCACCAGAGCCTTGAACATATTCATCAGGCATCTCCCCCAAACACGTCGACGTTGCTGAACACGCAGGCCGGCGATGCATGGCCGACGCGGATCACCTGGTTAGGCTCGCCCTTGCCGCAGTTCGGTGTACCCAGTACCTGGAAGGTGCTGGCGTCGCCGACGGCGCTGAGCTTGCGCCAGAACTGCGCGGAAATGGCTCGGTAGTTGGGGTTCTTCACCACGCCCTTGAGCTCACCATTTTCAATCAGTTGGCCCCATTCGCAGCCGAACTGGAATTTATTGCGCGCGTCATCGATGGACCACGAACGGTTGGTCGACATGAGAATGCCGTGCTCGATCCCTGCGATCAGTTGTGCCTGGCTCTGGTCGCCGGCCTCGATATTGAGGTTGGCCATGCGATCGATAGGCGCGCGGTTCCAGCTGCAGGCGCGGCTGTTGGCCACGCCGCCCATGCCGGAGCGGTACTGCGACAGCGCACCGCCCAGAGGCTTGAGCAGCAGGCCCTCGCGAATCAGGAACTGTTTGCTGGCGGCGGTTCCGTCGTCGTCATGGCCATAGCTGGCGAGCTGTTCGGGAATATCCGGGTCGAAGGTCACGTTCAGCAGCTTGGAGCCGTATTGCAGATGGCCGAAGTCGCTGGCTTTGACGAAGCTGGTGCCCGCGTAATTACGTTCGTCGCCGAGGATGCGGTCGAGCTCCAGCGGATGACCGATGGACTCGTGGATCTGCAGCATCATCTGGTCGGGCATCAGCAGCAGGTCGCGTGGGCCTTCTGGCGTATTCGGTGCCAGGAGCAACTGCAACGCCTGGTCGGCGATCCGCGGGCCTGCGCCAATCAGGCCGAAGCGGCTGATCACATCCGCACCACCTTGCTGGCCGAAATTGGTACCACCCAGGGTGCGGGTCTGGCTGTCGTTACCGTTGTAGGCGGTGACGCTCAGGCCCGGGAACACAAAGCGCTGGGCCTGGCGCAACTCGGCGCCCGCGCTGCTGAGGTAAATCTGTTCAACGTGGGTCATGCCCAGGCTGACTTCCCAGTTCACCAGACGCTCGTCCTTGGGAACCGCGGCGGATTCACTGCCGAGCAGTTGGTAGCAATCGCTCAGGGATGGGAAGGGTTGGTTCAGGTCGGGCGAGAGGTAATCAGCCACGTCGCTGGACACTGGCTGGTCGCGCAGGTCGAGCAGGGCATGAGGCAAGATCCGCCGGGCTTGCTGTTCGGCACGTTCAAGGGCGGCTTGCAGGCCCGTCAGGGAAATATCATTGGTTGCCGCGTAGGCTTCGACACCCTTGAGGCGCACGGTGAGCATGGCACCTTCGTCGTGGTTCAGGTGCGGCGGCTCGGCGACGTTCTTGCGCACCGACAGGTATTGGCCGGATTCGCGAACGTAGCGCAGGGAGAAGAATTCAGCGGTGGTGCGTAGTGCAGAGAAATGTTTTTTCAGTTGCGGGTGAGCGTCGAACACATGGACCTCCTTGTGGGCTGCAATGGCCCGGAGGGCCTCATCGCGAGCAAGCCCGCTCCCACATTTTGATCTGTGAATACATTCAAATGTGGGAGCGGGCTTGCTCGCGAAGCTTTTAGCGTTAGACCGGGCAACCCTTGGCGCGCAGGATCGCGTCAAAACGATCAGGGTCCAGGGTGCCGGCTTCGATAGCCGCCAGTGTAGCCTTCTCACGGGCCAGCAGGTCGTGGCAGCGCACCAGCAGTTCCGGCAGTTCGCTGCGGGACGCGGCCACCACGCCGTCGCCGTCGCCAATCATCAGGTCGCCCGGGGCGACCAGCATGCCGGCGCAGGAAATCGGTACGTTGATCTCGCCGCCGCCGTCGGTGCTTGGGCCACGGTGTACGCCGCCGATGGCGTAGGCCGGCAATTCACCGGTTTGCCATTCGTCGAGGTCGCGCAGGGCGCCGTTGATCACCACGCCGACGATGCCGGCTTTCAAGGCCATGGCGCGCATGATGCCGCCGAACACGGCACGGGTCAGGTCGGCGCTGCCGTCGATCACCAGCACATCGCCCGGGCGGGCCATCTGCATGGCTTTGAGAATCATCAGGTTGTCACCTGGGCGCACGCGCACGGTCAGCGCACTGCCGAGCATGGGCGCATTGCCATGGAAGGCCTTGAGGCCCAGGCCACCGACGTTACGACCCAGGCAATCGCTGACGGCAGCGGCCGGGATCTTGCTGAACTCCTTCAGCCACTTTGGATCCAGGGGTTCAACGTTGGGATTGATCAGGAAGCCGGTAGGCCATTTGCTCGAAGAAACGACATCAAACATGAGAAAGCCTCGTGGCCAGGCAGAAGCCGGCGTGTCGATAGGGCAGGAAGGTGAAACGTTTGCGCGGGGACTAGATTAGGCCCGGGCGGGGGGTGGGATCAAGGGTGGGGCGGTGTGGGATGGGTTTACTGGGGGTGATGCAGGAAGACTTTTGCTGTCTGGTCGGGCCTCATCGCGGGCAAGCCCGGCTCCCACAGCTGACCGAGTTGTTCTGGCGAACGTGGTCAAAGGTGGGAGCTGGCTTGCCTGCGATACAGGCGACGCGGTGTATCAGTTACTGCGCAGTACGGCTCACTTCACGCAACGGCTTGCCACGTACCGGCGCTTCACCCGCGACGTAGTAGTCGGCGGTGCTGCGTGGCAATGGCTTGCGGTTACGGATCTTGTCGGCGATTTTCTCGGCGATCATGATCGTCGGCGCGTTCAGGTTACCGGTGGTGATGATCGGCATGATCGAGGCATCGACCACACGCAGACCCTGCATGCCATGCACGCGACCTTCGGCATCAACCACGGCCATCTCGTCGGTGCCCATCTTGCACGAGCAGGACGGGTGGAACGCGGTTTCGGCGTGCTCACGGACAAACTTGTCCAGTTGCTCGTCGGTCTGTACGTCGATGCCCGGGCTGATTTCGCGGCCACGGTACTGGTCCAGTGCCGGCTGTTGCATGATTTCCCGGGTCAGGCGGATGCCGTCGCGGAATTCCTGCCAGTCTTGCTCGGTCGCCATGTAGTTGAAGAGGATGCTCGGGTAGTCCCGTGGGTTCTTCGACTTCAACTGGATGCGGCCACGGCTAGGCGAACGCATGGAGCCCATGTGCGCCTGGAATCCGTGCTCTTTCACACCATTGCTGCCGTTGTAGTTAATCGCCACCGGCAGGAAGTGGTACTGGATGTTCGGCCAATCGAACTCTTCGCGGGTACGGATGAAACCGCCCGCTTCGAACTGGTTGCTGGCGCCGATACCGGTGCCGTTGAACAGCCACTCGGCACCGATGGCCGGCTGGTTGTACCAGAGCAGCGACGGGTACAAGGACACGGGCTGGGTGCACGCGTATTGCAGGTACAGTTCCAGGTGGTCCTGCAGGTTTTCACCGACGCCTGGCAGGTCGTGGACCACCGGGATGTCGAGGCTTTCCAGCAATTTGGCCGGGCCGACACCGGAGCGTTGCAGCAGTTGCGGCGAGGCGATAGCGCCGCTGCACACCAGGACTTCCTTGCGGGCACGGGCTTCAACGCGCTCTTCGGCAGCGCCAATCAGGTAACGCACGCCAACAGCGCGCTTGCCTTCGAACAGCACTTTATCGGTCAGGGCGTGAGTGACGATGGTCAGCGTCGAACGCTTCTTGGCTGTGTCCAGGTAACCGCGCGCGGTGCTGGCGCGACGGCCGTTCGGCGTCACGGTACGGTCCATCGGGCCGAAGCCTTCTTGCTGGTAACCGTTCAAGTCTTCGGTACGCGGGTAACCGGCTTGCACGCCTGCTTCAACCATGGCGTGGAACAGCGGGTTGTTGCCGGCTTTTGGCGTGGTCACGCTGACCGGGCCTTCGCCGCCGTGGTAGTCGTTCGGGCCGATGTCGCGGGTTTCGGCCTTGCGGAAATACGGCAGGCAGTCCAGGTAGGTCCAGTCTTCCAGGCCTGGCAGTTTCGCCCAGTTGTCGTAGTCCATGGCGTTGCCACGGATGTAGCACATGCCGTTGATCAGCGAAGAACCACCCAGGCCCTTGCCGCGACCGCATTCCATCCGGCGGCCGTCCATGTGCGGCTCTGGATCGGTTTCGTAGGCCCAGTTGTAGCGGCGGCCTTGCAGCGGGAAGGCCAGGGCGGCTGGCATCTGGGTACGGAAGTCCAGACGGTAGTCCGGGCCGCCGGCTTCCAGCAGCAGGACGGTGACGCCTTCGTCTTCGGTAAGACGGGTCGCCAGGGTGTTACCGGCGGAGCCGGCACCCACGATGATGTAGTCGTATTCTTGGGACATTAAATGCACCCTCTAAAAGTGTGATCAGGCCGCTTTTGTGGTGAGGGGGCTTGCCCCCGTTCGACTGCGTAGCAGTCGCAAAATCAGCGCTCGGGTTCTGTCTGAAAGATCGCAGTGTCTGGGATGGGGCCGCTTCGCAGCCCAACGCGGGCAAGCCCGCTCGCCACATTGGCCATCCCGGACTTAAAGGGTCTTAGAACACCGAGGCGTAGTCGCCCAGCTCAACCTGTACCGATTTGATGCGAGTGAAGTTGTTCAGCGAGCTGATGCCGTTCTCACGGCCAACACCCGACTGCTTGTAGCCGCCGACTGGCATCTTGGCATCGGACTCGCCCCAGGCGTTGATCCAGCAGATACCGGCTTCCAGTTGATGAATCACGCGGTGGGCGCGGTTCAGGTCTTTGGTGACCACGCCGGCGGCCAGGCCGAAGTCGGTGTCGTTGGCGCGGCGGATCACTTCTTCTTCGGTTTCATAGGTGAGGATGCTCATCACCGGGCCAAAGATTTCTTCACGGACGATGGTCATCTCGTCAGTGCAGTCAGTGAACACAGTCGGTGCCACGAAGGCGCCTTTGGCGAAGTCGCCGTCGGTCAGACGGTCGCCACCGCACAGCAGGCGAGCGCCTTCTTCTTTACCTTTGGCGATATAGCCCAGCACGCTTTCCATGTGGGCGAAGCTGACCAGCGGGCCGAAGTTGGTGTTCTCGTCTTCCGGGTTGCCGACGCGGATGCGTGCGACGCGTTCAACGATCTTCGCTTCGAAGGCGGCTTGCAGGTGCTTTGGAACGAACACGCGAGTGCCGTTGGTGCAGACCTGGCCGGAGCTGTAGAAGTTGGCCATCATCGCAGTGTCGGCGGCGCGATCGAGATCGGCGTCGTCGAAAATGATCAGCGGGGATTTGCCGCCCAGTTCCATGGTCACGTCTTTGAGCGAAGAGCCGGAGGCGCTGGCCATGACCTTCTTGCCGGTGTCGGTGCCGCCGGTGAAGGAGATTTTCTCGATGCGCGGGTGCTCGGTCAGCCAGGTGCCGACTTCACGGCCGCTACCGGTCAGGACGTTGAACACGCCGTCTGGAACGCCGGCTGCGGTGTAGATCTCAGCCAGTTTCAGGGTGGTCAGGGACGTCACTTCGCTTGGCTTGAAGATCATCGCGTTACCGGCCGCCAGGGCTGGAGCGGATTTCCACAGGGCGATCTGGATCGGGTAGTTCCATGCGCCGATACCGGCCACAACGCCCAGAGGCTCGCGACGGGTGTAGACGAACGAAGTGGTGCGCAGCGGGATCTGCTCGCCTTCGATGGCGGGCACCAGGCCTGCGTAGTACTCCAGCACGTCAGCACCGGTGACGATGTCGACATACTTGGTTTCAGAGAATGCTTTACCGGTGTCCAGGGTTTCCAGGGCGGCCAGCTCATCGTTGCGCTCGCGCAGGATGTCGACGGCGCGACGCAGGATGCGCGAACGCTCCATGGCGGTCATGGCGGCCCAGATTTTCTGGCCTTTTTCGGCGCTGACGACGGCGCGTTCAACGTCTTCTTTTGTCGCACGTTGCACTTTGGCGAGAACTTCACCGTTAGCCGGGTTGATGGCTTCGAAGGTGGCATCGCTGCCAGCGTCGCTGTAGCCGCCGTCAATGTAGAGTTTTTGCAGTTCGAAACGGGCCATAAAGTCCTCGCAAGTGCATAAGTGGTTGGCGTTAACCGCGAAAGGGTGGGCCATAAGGTTCTGGCAACACCGATCAGCAGCCGTTCAGGGGTTGAGCGTTTATGTGTGCTCTAACTCACCTGCTTGGCCAATTGAAAATCCATGTATTCGTAAGCGATCCGTTGCGCCTGCTCCGTGTCGAAAGCGTCTCCCGACAGGGCGCCGCGCAACCACAAACCGTCGATCAGGGCCGCCAGCCCGCGGGCTGCGCTGCGTGCCTCAGGCAGTGGCATCGCACGGCGGAACTGGCAGCACAGGTTGGAATACAGACGGTGATCGTTGATCCGCTGCAACCTGTGCAATGACGGGTGGTGCATGCTGGTGGCCCAGAAGGCCAGCCAGGTTTTCATCGCCGGGCCGTTGACTTGGCTGGCGTCGAAGTTGCCTTCGATGATTACCTGGAGGTGCGCCCGTGGGCTGTCATCCTCCAACGCGTGCCGACGTGCGTGTACGTTCTCGATCAGGGCGTTCATCAGGTACCGCATCGTCGCGGCGATCAGGCCATTCTTGTCCTGAAAGTAGTGACTGATGATGCCGTTCGAAACACCGGCCAAACGGGCGATCAGCGCAATGCTGGCGTCGCCCATTCCGACCTGATCAATGGCCGTCAACGTGGCTTCGATCAACTGCTGGCGGCGTATGGGTTGCATACCGACCTTGGGCATGTAGCACCTCTCCTTAGGCCTGCCGGCGAGCGATAAACGTCCGTCGGCTTGATGGCCAGTCTATTTTGTTTTGATTGAACGTTCAATCAACAAAGAATAAGATCTGCGACAAATGGTCGCTACCTACAGGTATTTCCTACGTGTATGTGGCGACATCTGACCTCTGCAAAACCCTTGAAACAGCCCAAGCCACGGCTTCGGTGGGGTTCAGGAATTTTCGGGGTGTCTTTATAACACCCGTCCGTCGACTGCCGAAAAATCGATGGCACGGGTCAAGCGCTGCCTTGCGTTTCTCTGCACTGCCCGGAGCATCTGTGCCATGAGTTCTGCCTCTCTTATAAAGACCCCGCCGGAAAAGGTGCGGGTCAACGGTTGGGTGTTCTACACCTCCACCGCGCTGATTCTGTTGTTGACCGCGATTTTGATCATCGCCCCGCAGGAAGCTGGCAGGATGCTCGGCGTGGCCCAGGCTTGGTTGTCGAAAAGCTTTGGCTGGTACTACATGGTGGTCATCGCCGCCTACCTGGTGTTTGTGGTCGGCCTGGCGTTTTCGTCCTACGGCAAGCTGAAACTGGGCAGCAAGGACGATACCCCGGACTTCAGCTACGGCGCCTGGGCCGGCATGCTGTTCTCGTCGGGGATCGGCATCTCGCTGTTGTACTTCGGTGCGTCCGAGCCGCTGGACCACTACTTCAATCCGCCTGAAGGCGCAGCCGCCAGCAACGGCGCGGCACGCCAGGCGTTGCAGTTGACCTTCCTGCATTGGGGCCTGCACGGCTGGGCGATCTATGCGCTGGTCGGCCTGGCCGTGGCCTACTTTGCCTACCGTCATAACCAGCCGCTGGCGTTGCGCTCGGCGCTGTACCCGTTGGTAGGCGAGCGTTGGGTCAAGGGTGCGGCCGGTCATGCGGTAGATGGCTTCGGCATGTTCGTGACGCTGCTGGGCCTGGTGACGAACCTGGGGATTGGTTCGATGCAAGTGTCGTCCGGGTTGGAAAACCTGTTCGGCATGGAGCACAGCAATACCAACCTGCTGATCGTGATCATTGTGATGAGCACCGTGGCGACCATCGCTGCCGTGTCGGGTGTGGAAAACGGCATTCGCCGCCTCTCCAACCTGAACATCGTGCTGTTCAGCGGCTTGCTGATTTTCGTGCTGCTGTTCGGCCCGACCTTGCACTTGCTCAATGGCCTGGTGCAAAACACCGGCGACTACCTGAACGGCATCGTGTTGAAAACCTTCGACCTTTATGTGTACGAAGGCGACGGCGACAAGACCGAGCGCTGGATGGGCCTGTGGACCCTGTTCTACTGGGCCTGGTGGATTTCCTGGGCACCTTTCGTAGGCATGTTCATCGCACGTATTTCCCGTGGGCGCACCGTGCGTGAACTGGTGGCCGGCGTGCTGCTGATTCCGTTGGGCTTCACCCTGGCGTGGCTGTCGATCTTCGGCAACTCGGCGTTGGACCTGGTGCTTAACCAAGGGGCGGTGGAGCTGGGCAAAACCGCCCTGGAACAACCGTCCATGGCGATCTACCAACTGCTTGAGCATTACCCTGCGTCGAAAATCGTTATTGGTGTGTCGATCTTTGTGGGCTTCGTGTTGTTCCTGACCCCGGCGGACTCCGGCGCGGTGATGATGGCGAACTTGTCCTGCAAGGGCGGCAACGTTGACGAAGATGCGCCGCACTGGCTGCGGATTTTCTGGTCGGTGGTGATCACGCTGGTGACCATCGGTCTGCTGTTCGCCGGTAACTTCGAAGCCATGCAAACCATGGTGGTACTGGCTGGCCTGCCGTTCTCGGTGGTGCTGATTCTGTTTATGTTCGGCTTGCACAAGGCCATGCGCCAGGACGTGGCGATCGAACAGGAGCAAGCGCAATTGGCCGAGCGTGGGCGTCGTGGTTTCAGCGAGCGTCTGACCGCGCTGGACCTGCAGCCGACTCAGGCGGTTGTGCAACGCTTTATGGACAAGAAGGTGACGCCGGCGTTGGAAGAAGCGGCAGTGGCCTTGCGTGCCCAAGGGCTGGATGTGCAGACCTTGCTCGGTCAATCCAAGCGCTGCATGGGCGTGCGGATCGAGATGGAAGAGGGCAACCCGTTTGTCTATGAGGTGAGCCTGGACGGTTACCTGGCGGCGCCGAGCGAGTCGGTGGAAGCCGAAGAAGAACGCACGCGCTACTACCGCGCCGAGGTTTACCTGCACAACGGGAGTCAGGAATACGACCTGATGGGCTTCACCCAGGAGCAGATCACCCGGGACGTGCTCGATCAGTTTGAAAGCCATCGGCAGCTCCTTGGCCGTGTCTATAGCTGAGTGTTGATGTGAGCGGTGTCCTCAAGGACACCGCCTATCCAATGTGGGAGCGGGCTTGTGTGGGAGCGGGCTTGCTCGCGAAAGCGGTGTGTCAGTCCGCACCTCCAATACTGACACACCGCTTTCGCGAGCAAGCCCGCTCCCACACAAGCCCGCTCCCACATTTGTTTTGCGGTGCTTATCAGCCCAGGTTCTTGCCTAGCAACGCGTGATACAACTCGCTATCCCCGAGTATCCCTACCACCTTGTTGTTGTCATGCAACACCAGCTTGTTCCCTGTCTGATAGCGAATCTGCAACGCATCGCGCATGCCGATATTGGAGTCCACCAGCGTCGGTGCCCGGCCCAGGCCTTCTACCGCCTGCCCTGGTATCCAGTTCTGCAAGTTCAGCGCCGAACCGTTCTGCCGCGCGCCCTTGATCGTGTTGCCTTCGGCCAGGTCCAGCCACGAGTCGCCGCCTGGATCGAGACACACCGAACCGTTGACGCGCGTGCACTTGTCCAGCGTGCGCATCAGGCTGCGCCCGCACAACACATTCAGCGGATTGGTATGGGCCACGAAGGTACGCACATAGTCATCGGCCGGGTTCAGCACGATCTCTTCCGGCACGCTGTACTGGATGATCCGGCCGTCTTTCATGATCGCGATACGGCTGCCGAGTTTCAGCGCTTCATCCAGGTCGTGGCTGACGAACACGATGGTCTTGCTCAGCTTGTTTTGCAGCTCCAGCAACTCGTCTTGCAAACCCTGGCGGATCAGCGGGTCGAGTGCGGAGAAGGGTTCGTCCATCAGCAGAATGTCGGCGTCCATTGCCAGGGCACGGGCCAGGCCTACACGCTGCTGCATGCCGCCGGACAGTTCGTCAGGCTTCTTGTTGCGCCACTGGGCCAGGCCCACCAGCTCCAGCTTGTCGTCGACCAACTTGCGCCGTTCTTTCTCCGGTCGGCCCTGCATTTCCAGGCCAAAGCTGATGTTCTCGCGCACCGTCAGCCAAGGCATCAGGGCAAACTTCTGGAAGACCATGGCGATGCGCTTGGTGCGCATCATTTTCAGCTCGGCGGGTGTGCAGGAAGCAATGTCGATCTGCTTGCCTTCGTGCTCGACGAACAGTTGCCCGCGGCTGACGGTGTTCAAGCCATTGATGCAGCGCAGCAAGCTCGACTTGCCGGAGCCGGACAGGCCCATCAGCACGCAGATCTCGCCTTTCTCGATGTCCAGGCTGGCCTTTTCAACGCCGACAATCTGGCCGGTTTTTTTCAGGATCTGGTCACGGGTCATACCTTGGTCGAGCAGTTTCAGGGCTTCACGCGGGTCCTTGGAGAACACCACGTCGACCTGATCGAAGCGAATGATGCTCATGCGTCACCCCCTACTTTGGCGTCGGGTTGTTTGCAGATGCGGTCGAGCATGATGGCCAGCAACACGATTGCCAGGCCGGCTTCAAAGCCCAGGGCGATGTCGGCGGTGTTCAGTGCGTTGACCACCGGTTTGCCGAGACCATCGGCACCCACCAGGGCGGCGATGACCACCATCGACAACGACAGCATGATGCATTGGGTAATGCCGGCGGCAATGCTCGGCATGGCGTGGGGCAGTTCAATGCGCGAGAGCAACTGACGGCGCGAGCAGCCAAAGGCCTTGCCTGCGTCCATCAGCTCTTGCGGCACATCACGGATACCCAGGTAGGTCAGGCGGATCGGCGCGGCAATCGCGAACACCACCGTGGAAATCAGACCGGGCACCACACCCAGCCCGAAGAGGGTCAGGGTAGGGATGAGGTAGACGAAGGTCGGTACGGTCTGCATCAGATCGAGCACCGGCCGCATCAGGGTGTAGAACATCGGTTTGTGCGCGGCAACAATGCCCAGCGGTACGCCGATGACCACGCAGACCAGGGTGGCGAACAGCACCTGCGCCAGGGTCTCCATGGTTTCCTGCCAGTAACCCAGGTTGAGGATCAGCAGGAAGGAGGCGATGACAAAAACAGTCAGTCCCCATTTACGTTGAATAAAGTGAGCCAACAGCGCAATCAGACCGATCAATGCCAGTGGATTGAACCAGGTCAGCGCGAACGTCACGCCGTGGATCATCGTTTCCAGTGTCGATGCGATTGCGTCAAAGTAGTTGGCACCGTTTTGGGTCAACCATTCGACGAAGGCAGCGATGTACTGGCCTAGTGGGATTTTCTGTTCAGTCAGCATGGTAGTGAATGTCCACATGCGAAGAGGAAAAACATCCCGGGCCAGCGAGCCGGCCCGGGGTCAGCAATTACTTGGCGAGGTAGGCTTTTACGGCGTCCAATCCTGGTTTGCCATCGAGGGTGGTGACACCGGCGAGCCAGGTGTCGAGCACTTGCGGGTTTTTCCGCAGCCAGGCCTTGGCTGCGGCGTCAGGTTTCATCTTGTCGTCCAGGACGTTACCCATCAGGGTGCTTTCCATGTTCAAGGTGAACGACAGGTTCTTCAGCAACTGACCGACGTTGCTGCATTCCTGGACGTAGCCTTTGCGAGTGTTGGTATAGATAGTGGCCTGGCCGTAGTTGGGGCCGAATGAATCGTCACCCCCGGTCAGGTACTTCATCTTGAAGCGGGTGTTCATGGGATGCGGTTCCCAGCCCAGGAATACGATCGCCTGGCCACGTTTGGTGGCGCGTTCCACCTGCGAGAGCATCCCGGCTTCGCTGGATTCGACCACCTTGAAACCGGCGTCTTTCAAGCCGAACTGATTCTTGTCGATGACGCCCTGGATCGTGCGGTTACCATCGTTACCCGGTTCAATGCCGTAAATCTTGCCGCCCAGTTCATCCTTGAATTTGACGATGTCGGCGAAGTCTTTCAGGCCCTTGTCGTACAGCGCTTCGGGTACAGCCAGGGTGTATTTGGCGTTCTCCAGGTTGGCGCGTACGGTTTCCACGGTGCCGGCATCACGGTACTGCTTGATGTCGTTTTCCATGGTCGGCATCCAGTTGCCGAGGAAGATGTCCATGTTCTTGCCATCGGCCAGGGACTTGTAGGTCACTGGCACGGAAATCATCGTGGTGCGTGGCTTGTAGCCGAGGGCCTTGAGGATTTCGCTGGTGGTGGCGGTGGTGACAGTGATGTCGGTCCAGCCGACATCGGAGAAGTTGACGGTACTGCATTGCGCCGGTTCCGCAGCTTGTGCCAGGACCGGCAGACTCAGCATGGCGGCCAACAACAACGTGGGTGAACCTTTCATGTGGGTAGACTCCTGATGTTTTTCTGGCGGCGGTTGACCGCGCTTTATAAGTGTTGCGGTTGGGGCGTGTGACACAGCTCTGCCTGGATGCCTTGCAAACGAGTCGAGCCTGATCATGTACCAGTGAAAATCTGACGCCTACAGGGGGCGTCGTATCCAGTACAGGGATGGTCGTATCCAGTGTCGGTGACGTCGCTTACAGATTTTTTCCTGCTAAAAACTGAACGTGTTGCCGCCCCGCAGCGTAAAAAAACGGTCAGGACGGATGATCGCATGGGGGCGGCGCTGTTGAGCATGGGTACGTCGGTGTGAGACGTCGCAGAGGGCAACAAAAGCTTGATGATGCCGCCATCCGGGCGACTTGAGCGTAGCAGCTCCTGCGCCTGGCCTGTGCTCATCGAGGAGTTTCACGGTAATGGCTATCAGCGTTTTCGACCTGTTCAAGATCGGCATCGGTCCTTCCAGTTCTCACACCGTCGGGCCTATGCGCGCCGCGGCGTTGTTCGTTCAAGGACTGCGCGTTCGTGATGTATTGGAACAAGTACGGCGCGTTGAAGTTCAGCTCTATGGCTCTTTGTCCGCGACTGGCATCGGTCACGGTAGCGACAACGCGACGATCATGGGCCTGATGGGCGAGTGGCCGGATGCGATTGACCCGTCGCAGATCGGCATCCGCATCGAGACCCTGCGTGAAACCAATACGTTATTACTGGACGGGCGTTTACCAGTACCGTTTGTGTGGGCGCGGGACATGCGCTTGATTGACGAAAATCTGCCGTTTCATCCCAACGCCATGACCCTGGTGGTATTCGGTGATGACGGTGAATTGCACCGCGATACCTACTATTCAGTGGGTGGCGGTTTTGTGGTGGATCAAGCCCAGGCCAATAGCGGCGTGGCGGATATGGATCGCACCGAGCTGCCTTACGATTTTTCCAGTGCGGTGGAGCTGCTGAGCCTGTGCCAGACCCACAACCTGCGGGTGGCCGAACTGATGCTCGCCAATGAGAAAGTCTGGCGTTCGGAAGAGGAGATCCGTAGCGGCCTGATGACGCTCTGGCGCGCCATGCAAGATTGCGTCGAGCAGGGCCTCAAGCACGAGGGCATTCTGCCGGGCGGTCTTAATGTGCGTCGGCGGGCAGCCAAGTTGCACCGCAGCTTGCAGGAATTGGGCAAGCCCAATGTGATCGGCTCGACCTTGAGCGCGATGGAGTGGGTCAACTTGTTCGCCCTGGCGGTGAATGAAGAAAATGCTGCAGGTGGGCGCATGGTCACTGCACCGACCAATGGCGCGGCGGGGATTATCCCGGCGGTGCTGCACTACTTTATGAAGTTCAGCGAAGTGGTGACCGAAGCCAACGTTGTCGACTATTTCCTGAGTGCCGCAGCGGTGGGCATTCTGTGTAAAAAGAACGCTTCGATTTCCGGCGCTGAAGTGGGTTGCCAGGGTGAAGTCGGCTCGGCCTGCGCCATGGCGGCGGCAGGGCTGGCAGAAATTCTCGGCGCGACTCCGGAGCAGTTGTGCAACGCGGCGGAGATTGGCCTGGAACATAACCTCGGCCTGACGTGCGACCCGGTGGGTGGGCTGGTGCAAGTGCCGTGCATCGAGCGCAATGCGATTGCGGCGGTGAAAGCGATCAACGCGGCGCAGATGGCGTTGCGGGGTGATGGCCAGCACTTTATCTCGTTGGACCGGGTGATCCGCACCATGCGAGATACCGGGGCGGATATGCATGACAAGTACAAGGAGACATCGCGGGGTGGGTTGGCGGTGAGTGCGGTGGAGTGTTGAGTTGCACCCTGTGGCGAGGGGGCTTGCCCCGGTACAAACCGGGGACATCGTTTACATTTCTAACCGGGGACATGGTTTACAGGTTAATACGCATGATCAGGAGGTATCTGATCATGCCCTGGAACCAAGAGTCCCCCATGAATCAACGAATCAAACTGGTCGCCGACTGGCTTTCTGGCAACTACACGAAAACCCAGTT
>NZ_JAGGOG010000005.1:0-111681 GCF_018614655.1 Pseudomonas fluorescens
GCTGGTTCGCGCAACTGGAAAGACGAGCGCTGTACCGGGGCGCCTTCACCAGCGTGGCCGATTTGAAAGCGGCTATCCGCCAATTTATCGAGGCTCATAACGAGCATTCAGCCAAACCGTTCAAATGGAACAAAACAGCTGAGTCCATCATCAGTTCGGTGCATAAAGCAAAGCTGAGTGCGACCAAAAATAAATTAATGGATTAACCGCTCAGGACACTAGCTTACATTGGGAAAATCAGTTATGGGCTATACATATGGCATGGCTTTACGTTCCACATCGTAAGCGCAGCAATCTATCACAACTGGATTCCGGCTTACAGCGCACCAACAGCAGATGCAATTCGCTTACTTTTAACATTTTCGGTCACTATAATTTGCTATCACTTTTTTGAGCTCCCAATACTTAAAATTAAAGATAAGCTAGCATATGGCGTGAAGAAAACGCCACGCCCTACCATGCCAATGGCTACTCCGATAACCCATCCATCAAACACCATTTAATCAGAAAGCCTCCTTCGTGAGATCAGATCACGAAGGAGGCTCTTTTAATACCGCCCTTCAATTGGAAAAATAGTTAAGCCTTCGAGTACCGAACGCCGTCAAAGCTAGCAGACGGACTGGCCGACACCCCCCTCACTACAGCCGCTGATTTGATAGCAACAAACCCAGCAGAAGACGATACGCTACCGAAAATTGAACCCATTCGAATTACGTTCGGTACCAAAAATTCCGGTGTATTGAACACTGTCGTTCCATCTGCAATGTTGCCGCTGTTGGCAGTAACACTACCTCGAAACTCAATATCATCATCGATAAACCTGAATTGTATGCTGCCTGAAAATCCGGCAGCGTAAGACGAGGCGGCTATATCCATCCATGATGTATTGGGCACCGACACCGGACAAATAGTCTCTGCCAGGCATTTCGCGATGGCATAACCGAACACCTCATTCAGATAAGAGGTTTGGTGAACGTTGTCGCGCAGGTATGAGTCTGCAAATGTTGAGTTCAGATACGATGCAGCCAACGGACCTGTTACATGCGTGAGATCAATTAAGTTGTATCCCCTGTCAGCTGCAAATCTACCGATTGCCGCCCGCATGTCCCCACCTTTGCTTGCATTTTGGCTTGCCCCGCCGGACCCACCTGATTGAGCCTGAGTCCACCAAAGCGGAAAGATAGCCAATGTAATTGAGCGCCCTTCGCTTCGCACCTTCTCAAGCACTGCAGAGTACGTAGCAACAAATGCCGCATATGTGTTTGCACCCTGAGTATCATTCGTACCGACAAACACCAACACATCAGACGCATTTACAAAGGGGTTGGAATTAAGATTATTTAGTTGCTGTTGCGTAGTTTGGCCACTAATAGCTCTGTTCTCAATCCCGTTAATCCTTATTCCAAACGAACCATCCAGCGCGTTCGCAATCCACCATGGATGCGCCCCATATAAATCATCAGTCAGGGAATCCCCAAGAAACCCTAAAACTCGCGACCTAGGAGAGTCTGAAACCTTGAATTTTTCTGAGTACCATCCTACATAATTAATAGAGGCTCCAGAACCGATCCCAGTCGCCCCGAATCCTGCGTACATCAGGTAGCCACTAGTTAACTGCACATCTACGAGAACTGACCCACTGATCAAAACTTGAAACCTGATCGATGTGATAAAACGCACAGTTAAAATAGGACAATCGGGACGATAGCCAGGCGTGTCAGAAATAACAGCCGGTCTTAGTACCGTTTGCGCAACCCCTTGATACTTAGTCACCAGCTCCCATACATCACTGTTTGGATAGCCCCTGAGAACACAGTAGCCAGTGGAAAATATCACTCCTACAGCGATTTCCCCTTGATTCGACGGGGGGACACTTACACCAGCCACTACTGAACTGCCCGGCCTGAGCGCATACAAACCAAGCTGAGTCTGTCCTCCGCTAGGAGGAGTCAGATACAAAGTATCGGCACCGCCACCCGCAGGAGAAAACGACACGACCGTATCGCCTCCCAGGCCAATCTGTTTATAAACCAACTCAGTTGCTGCCCCGTTAGCCACAACTGCTTTTGGCCGGCGATCAGTAATGTCCGACTCAGAAAGCCATAACCGCTTTTTGTTCCTACGGCTCCCGCGGCTAAAATTCGCCCTCAGCTCCAAATCGTAATTCTTTGGGTTTCCTTCTGTCACTCGATAAACATAGTCCGTTGTGGTAACGATATTCGAGGAAAACATACCCCCATAAATTGCACCAGAAAATGTCACCTCCGGATCAGGATCCAGTACGATCCCTGACAAATCAGCTCCAGCGACAGGCCAGTAATAGACACCGGTTGAAAGTTTCGGAAATTTAATTTTACCTCCAGGCACAACCGCTGCTTTCGCTCGATTGTATGCTGGGAGATTGTCAGAAACCTCCTCTCCACCACCATAGTCTCTTATCGAAACCTGCTCTTTTAACTTAATGTCCAAAGTTTGATCAAGATTACGAACGAAGGATGCGCCATCTGCCGAGGCCATTTCAGTACGCAATGCACGATCACCAACGGCTTTTAGTTTCGAAGCATCGGTAGCCCAAGACCCAGAAAGAATTAGCGGCAGGCTAGCCTGATCGACAACTTGATAAAGTTCACCGTCCCGCTGAACAAGCTGCTTAGGCCGTTCGACTTTAATTCCAGCACCGTAAATGAGATAGACCGGTTCAAAGCCCAAGCTGTTATACAGGGCATTAAACTCTTGCTCCATTTCATCTAAAGAGTCAGAAATCTTATTCAGCGCGCTGTCAATTTGCGCCTGAACCTGCTCTACGGCAGTAGCTGCGTCCCACGTTGAGATATCGACCAACAGCGGGGCCACGTAGCCGTATCGACTGATCCGCAGATCAATTCTGGCAGCTGTCGTGTAGAAAAAAACCCGTGCATTTGCGTCAGCCTGGACCGGATTTTCTATCGGGGTGGTTACAGGGGAGCTGGAGTACAGAACGGCACGTTCCTGGGTACCGTGAACAAACACGTCCACGGTAGCGCCAGGCAATAGGGCACCGTCTTCGGCTCTTGCGGCGAAGAACTGAATAGGCTGCATAGTTAATCTCTGTCAGGTTTGAAAGACGATCGCGGGCGCGAAATTTAGTTGTGAACGAACACTGCTCCAGGTATCGAAGGCAGCAATCCGCAGGTAGTAGGTTGATCCGGCGATTAACCCTGAAATTTGGCCGCTTGCCGAACTCCCTTGATAACCGACGGTGCCGGCAACAGTGGGGTCGAAGCCCGAGGCCGTCGAGTAAACAAACATGTATCCAGCCGCGTCGGGGGCCGGGCTTGGGGTACAACTCACACTGGCTGTGGTGCCGCTGGTGACAGTTACCGCCGAGCCAGAGACAGCAGGCGGTGCAGTGTTGACCACCACCAGAGCAACCACTGGCGCGTTGCCAGCAGCGTTTCGCTCAACGACCTCCACGCGGTAACTCCGAACCAAAGCACCATCGACAAGCGCATCAGCACGCTGGTAGGTGAAGGTAGTGCCCGTGGTGGGCACCTCACGCAACAACGTGTTGGTAGCAGCATTGCGGATCCTTACCAGTCGATTTTCCGCGCGCACTCCAGCAACCCAACTTACTGTGAAGTAAGGAGCTTCAAAGGTACCCACCAGTTGCAAACTTTCAGCCGAACCAGGTACTACACGCACAGGAGAAAGCATGACGCTGTACGCGGTGACATCGGCTAGATCCTCCAAGGCGCGACCGAAAACATTGAACGACCGAAATTTGACCCAAGCCTGCTTACCTATCTGGTCCACTGCATAGTTGTACTTCCATATCGCATCATCGAGACGAACAAAAGAAGCATCTACGGAATGATGAGAAACAGCCGAACCCAGCCGCCCGCGCCGTAGGTATTTCAAGTTGTAAGTCCCTGGCGCCGTTAGTGTTGCATCCCTGTAGCTGATCAACTCACCATCAATCCAGCACAAGGTCGCTCCACTGTCAGCTTCGGCGGTTGTCGCCGCCGTGAGTTCAGCAGAAACAGATAATTTCACTGACAACGTGTTGGCATTGTCAGGATCTGCCCCGGTGGCCAGCGGCGCGGTTAGTCGTCCAATTCGTGAGCGTCCGTAAACGCTTTCCACCATACGATAACTGTTACCGTCAGCACTGATCCAAACCTCACAACCGCCCCAGTTCACCCCAGCGCCGGCCACAGCCCCCCAGATTTGCTGCTCACCAGGAAGCAACAAACTCTCTGGAGGATTGAAGAGAATGGGCGGCAAAATCGGCCCAGGCGCTGAATTTTGATTGCCCTGATAACCGGTTTTAGCTTGGACTGGGTACTTTGGAGCGCTGCCTACTCCCAGCAAGGCGTCCTCAGCAACAATTGCCAACTTCCCATCCTCGTCCTCTTCTACTGAAACCAGCCTGACCAGTCTGCGATTCAGCTTCAGCGCAGGCTCCGTTACAGTCACGAGATCCATCGGTTCAAGCAAAACGTGCTGCCAGCCCAGGGAAAATCGATATTCATTGCGAATGTAGAGTTTGCGCTGCACCAACAGTTGCGCTGCGTGAGAGCCAATCGCAACGTCACAAATTTCATACGCTTTAATGGTATCCATGGGCCGTGAGCCGAACTGCTCTATGGCCGTTTGATCTACACCGCGCACAACATCCGTATTGTATTCATGGTCACGATCAAGGATCTCCAGTGACACTTCGTTGTAACTGTCGGCTTGACTCTTGATCTTGAGTTGTACGGGGGGCGTGCCAGTCTCAGCCAGAAAATCGTCATCGGTAAGATGCGCAACCGGGGTCACGTTTGGTGACCACGTAATACCGTTGCCGGTAACCACCTGGTCCCCATATGGAATGACCTTCATTTTGCCCGCCGACCAAACCATCTCACTATTGGTCAGCTGCAGCCAACGGGTAATAGCCTCACTCGCCGGCGCCTGCTCATCGAGCACAGGACTTAACAGAAGGTTCTCGGCCAGGCAGTAGTCACGATAACTGGACATGTCAGCAATCCACCGCGGATCGAAACCCACACCATCTAACGGGTCCATCAACAGCCCAGGCAAAAATACACCGGGGTTCGCATCGGCCAGACCGGGCACCTGATAGGGGCCATCAACCTCAAACGTGTGGTTCTGCACGCCAGCGTTATCGTTCAAAAGATAGTGAGCCGAATAAACGTAGGCTGTGTCTGAATAGGCGATCGCCTCGGACGGGTGTTTAGTTTCAAGATAGCCCCACACCGGCTGGTCTGGAATGCCAGGCATAAAACTAAAACCTATCTGGGCGAGCGCAGATTGGGCTACACCACCCACCACTTTTTCTTCGAAGACTTCCTTGTCCCGAAAGATCCGCCGCACCGTTACTAGCGGACCACGTCCAATAGCCAAGATAATGGCCGCATAATAGGTATAGGTCGTGTCCTTTTGCGTAGCCCCGCCACCGCCCTTGCCACCTGTTTTGGTTTTGGTCGTTTTCGCGACCGCCTCAAAGTCTGTGTAATAAATCAGGTTGGGGCTGATGCGGTTACGCCCAGCAACCCATGCGATAGGCTTGCCACTGGCGCTGCTTTGAATCTGCAGGGCGTTAATGCGTGTCGCACTGTTCGAGATGCTACTGCCACCGCCTCCCATCATTCGCCCCCATATCGGTTAAGTGTGTAGTAACGCACCGGCCGGCTCGCCAAGCGTTCCTCGCGCATATCGGCGACTTCTACCCCGATATCGCGGTATGAATGAATAATCCGGTGCTCATCAATGACCACCGCGCCATGGCTGTAAGTACGCCCGAACTTCCAGATGGCAACGTCACCCGGCTGCGGGCTTTGAATTTCATGGCCGTACTCATCAAGCCACCCTAGGTACAGCTCTTGGCTACGGTGTAAATGCCAGTCCTGAGCGTAAGCGCCGGGGTCAATCCAGGGCATGAGGCCAGCCGAGTGAAACACCTCAATCAACAGCCAGGCGCAGTCCACACCAACGCCGAGAAGGTGCTGGCGATGCGCATAGGGCGTTTTGAGCCAACGTCTCACCTCTGCTAATACTGCTTCACGCTGCTGCTGCTCCAGCCCAGTCATACAGAGGTCTCCGCAACGGGGATGAAAGGCATCCCACGATAACGACCACGATTGCCGAACTTGTTGGTGCAAGCGTCCAGCGTGCGCGGGCAACCGGGATAAATCAGGAACTGATCACCTGGTTGTGGTACCGCTGGTAACCCGAGGATAAGACTGACGGTACCGTCATCAGCTTGGTGCCGAACCGTGCGTGAAACACCAGCGTTACCTCCATTCACAAAGCGGATCACGCCTTGGTCAAACCATCCATTCCCCGCCGCGACATCGGTCTGAATGCTCAAGGAAGTGATATTGGCCAAGACGTTCCCTGCCGTTTCAAACAATGCACGGTTTACACCGCAATCAGCGCTATAGACGGTTCGCAGGCAACCTGGCTGAAACACGCCTTTCGGCACCTTAGTGTCCAGCAGCTCCATGGGCGACTTGACCGCAAAAGTTGCCTGCTCTCGATCTGCCGGATCGACTTCGGCCACACGACCGATGAAGCGCGTAATGGTCCCGACCACCGGCTCCCCCCAGTCCGGCATAAATGCTCGGGAAAGAGTCAATGAAGCACCATCGAAACCACCGCCAGCAATAAATGCCAAGACCGGCTCACCAAGCAGTGTGTCCTGTAAACCGGCATAAAAAGTGACGTTCAAGGTGTCAACTTCAACCCCCCGAACCATGCGTATTCCAGTGCGCCGAATCAACGGCCCAGACGCCGAATAGTTCAGCCCGTCAACATAAATCTGACTACCAGCGTCTGTGTATCGCAGCACCTGGCCGCTCGCCAGAGCAATGGTGTAGAGGTCAGCCATAACGAAGCTTCGGGCCGTAGCCAGAAACTGAGTTAGTTCAGGGGATGCTGCGATCATGGTTTAATGCTCTTGAAGGACACGTTTTTCATTTCCCAGATTTTCCCGAACGGCTGCGCACCATCCAGTGAGTCCGAGTCGTACGCACAACGGAAGAAAAAGGCCCCCGTCCACTCCAGAGCAGCGCCGGCTGGTGGTGGTTGACTGAACGTGACCTTGCCTAATTCATCGACGCTGTAGTTCGACACAGGGATGCCACCCACGGCCAACCTTTCAACATTGACCACGCCATAGATCGGCTCAACCCAACTGCCAATAGCCCTGGACAGTTGAAATGTCTGTGTACTGCCATCGCCAAATCCGAAGCGATGTTTCGACACCTGGTGGTCAGTGCGATCGAAGAAAAGAAACTCCCCAAACTGCCCTTTTCGCTCGTTGAAGAACTGCACCAGGCGTGTCCATTCGTCGAGCCCTGGGCGTTTACGGACAGCGTTGTAATTCATCTGAAACGACCAAGTCGGAGCGACGAAGTAAGACGTCGTGCGGCGTCGACCACTTACCGACTGTTGGACGCCCGTACTCCACTCCGGAGACTTTTTGGCTAGCAACGTTTGCCCCGGCATATGGGGCAATACGTCATCAGCCATCACCCCCCGGTCAGGGAAACTGGCTATCCATCGTGCTGGGAAAAAAGGCCCTAGAATCATCAAACGCCCCCTATGCCTTTATGGCTCCATTGCGTCGCATCTTCTGCATTTCATCCGCGAACACCCGCGCATTGCGGCGGATGTCGGCAGGTGTCAGGCGTCCGCTGTTGTCGTGATAGTGATAACCACCGCCGCCACCGCCCAACTGCCCCTCGCCGCTCGCAGCCTGACGAATTACGTTGGCGTACTGCTTTGGCAGAACCATTTCCTGCTCGTGGAGCTGAGTCATTGGGTTTACCCCCGCAGGGATGTCGTAACCGCCTTCAGCGGACGCCACGTTCTTAACCAAGCCAAACACAAACGCACCGGCCGCTACAGCCGCTGCGACGCCAAGCACGGGACCAATAAACGGAATGGCAGACATTGCGGCAAAGGCACCCGCCATCGCCTGCCAGGCACTGGCGATGATGTTGGAGATGGTCGCCGCGCCCCAGATCGCGACCGACATGGCCGCTCCACCCGCCTCTGCAGCAGTACGCACACCGACACCAGTGACGGTCGCCCCGGTTTTCGCCGTCTCGCCGAAGATCCAAGCCATCAAGGGTTTGGTAACCATGTTTTCGATGAACGCGGTACCGATGCTTCCAAAGATCCCTTTTAACAACCCCTGAGTGCTCATCGTTCCGGTGAGGATCCCGTTTAGCCCGCTGGACCAGCTGGACTGCAAGCTTCCCACCATCCCTGTCCAGTTGCTTTGGGACTCCATGGTTTGTTGTCGGCCGATCACGGCCATGCTGTTGCGGTGGGTCTGCTCCAGTGCGAGGATTTGCTGCTGCACCTGCTGCAGCGCGACTGGGTTTCGATCCGGATCCTGATCCAGCAGCGCTTTGCGTTGGGCCAAGGACTCAGCTTCAATCGCATACCGCTGCTTTTCAAACTCAGCCTGGGATTGCAGCAACTGACCTTGTGTAATCAGATTGGCCTGCAAATCCAGCTGCGCCATTTGTTCGGCATGGGCAACATCGGTCAGCCGCGCTTGCTTATCAGCGGCAAATTCCTGCTGTTTCATGTTGGTGATCTGTTGCTGTTTTTCCCGCTCGATGGCGACTACCTCAGCTGCCGCCTTTCGGTACTCCTGGCTGTCCTGGCCGTAAAGCTGCTGACTACGCACCAACGTTTGTTGAGCGATGTTCAATCGCGCGTCCATGTTGTTGCGGTACTGCTGAGCCTGTGCCTGGAGGTCGGCGAACGCCTTACCTTCGTCCTCACGGCGCAACGACCCAAGCGCGGTGAGGTAATTACGTTGCACTCCCAGACGCTCCTTGGCCGTGAGGTCTGTGCGTTTGAGAATCCCCTGCCAGTAGTTCGCTTCCTGTTGCTGGGAGAACTGTAGAAATGTGCCCTGCTCTTCCTGCTGTTGCGAATGCGCGACTTTTTGCGCATCTAGCGCCTCGGACCACTGACTAACCCGCGATGTTGCTTTACCGGGAGAAGTAATGGGGTCGTCCGTCTTTTTCGTAGGAGGCGTCGTGGACGTCTTAACTTTCTCCCGATGCTCAATCGCTGCCGCATAGCCTGCTTCAAGCTTAGTCAGACGGGCGATCTCGATGCCGTAAGCCGTTGGCGCCGTCCTGCCCTGCTGTGGAGGCTTAGTTAGCGCGGTGTCGCCCGTCGCTGCCATGTCAGCCACCTTTCGCCGCTGCTCTTCAATGCGCGCAACACGGGAACGCATACCGGCGTCCACCTCATCAACTTTGTTGGAGACAAGTTGCATGTTCTCCAGCAGCAGACGCTCCTCCACCAATGCCGCTTCAAGTGGAGCCTTACTACCGTTACCACGTGGACCAGGCTTGAAGTCCTTGAGGATTGCTTCATAGCGAGCAACATTCGCCGCTACTTCGTCGACTGTCGCCCCTACACCAGTCATGCCTTTCAAAAGACTATTGAACCAACTAGCTGTCTCAGCCAATCGCTTGTTCAGGCTGACAAAAACAGGCTCCAGAATCGTGCCTATAGTGACTTGCAGCTCGTTACTTTTTGAGTCGAGCTCAGCCTGACTACCAGTCAAGCCGTCAGCCGCTTTCGCGGCGTTGCCAACCTGCGCTTCAGTCTCTTTCATCACCCCGTTGTACTCAGCGGTGATCTTCTGCGAATCGGTCAACTTGTCACGGGTGGTGCCAATGCTCTTGGCATATTCCTCCCACATTTTCGCCACGTTTTTCGTGACACCGGCGTTGTCGACCAACACCGAGTTTTCGTTCTTCAAACCTTCGGTGGCCGACACCACCGCTTCCGACAGACTAAGGTTTGCCTGTCTATTGAAGGCCGCAGCATCTTTCAAGCGCGTGATAACACTCACTGCCTGGTCGACGTTGTAGCCCCGGCTCAAGAGGTTTTGAAGCGCTTTTGCCGAATCTCCCACACTGATCAGGCCATCAGCAGCAAGCTTGTTCGCCTCATCCATGGCGCGGCCAATACCGACGCCCGCGTGGTTGGCAACTGCCTCCAAGCCTCTATAAGCCGCCTGCTGCTGAATTGCCGCATCCTTGCTGTCAACAACCAGTTGCTTGACCTTGAACGCGCCAAGCGCAAAAACACCGATCAGCCCGGCCGCGACGCTGGAAAGCCCAGAGCGCATGATGGTGCTGACGCCGCCCAATGCATCATTGACCGCCGGGCCAAACCGGCTTAATTGCGTTTGGCTACCCACCATTTCGGTATTGATCGCCCGCAGTTCGCGACTGAAAGTCGTTCGAGCGTCACGCATATTCCGCTCAATGCTTTCGATTGCGCGGTCAAAGCCCTGGGTGCCGGCAGTGAACTGGTACGCGATATTTCTATCCATGCCAAAACCTCACATTGCAGACGTAAAAACTCCGCCGGAGCGGAGTTAGTGGGTGATTGGGAAAAATGCCGGATCAGGGTCATACGGGCGGGACGAATGCATCCAGCGCCCCACGCAGATGCTCAGGCAAATCCGCCCGCATGTCTGCCGCCATTGCCGCCAAGTTGCTCGCCAGATCAGGCGCATCCGTAACGTCATCAGTCGGCTTGTAGCCCATGTAACCAGCCACAAGCACGTGCACAGGTGGATGATGCCGCCAGTAGTCGGTCATATGCCCAACCATCACCATGTCCCAATCACGCCGCAGCGTGACCGGGCTTTGACCGGTACTGGCGATCAAGTGAGCGTAGAGCTGGCCCCAGTCGAAGGGGCCTGACCTTCCCCCGGCGCAGGCTCCGTCACTTCAAGCCCAGACGCCCCCATAACGGCACCGAGGGCTTCGCGCATGTTGCCAAGGTCCAGCAGGTTGGCGACTTCGGCGCGCTCCATTTCGGGGTAGTTTCGACGAAGCGCAGCATGGGTGGCGTCGATCACCGTGGAGATACTGTCTTTGTCCATGTTGCCGGCCATGACTCGATTGATCCGGTCCAGCAGTTGCTCCAGGTCACCCAACGTCAGAGGCGGGATAACCAGGGAACTTCCGGGGAACGGGAAGATCACACCGGGGATTTTAACGACGGTCATTCGCTGGAACTCCAGTAAGCGACTTCGCCAAACTCATCGGCATAGCCAGTGAATTCAAAGTCAGGGATTGTGTAGTCGTCCTGCTTAGTCGAAAGACTCAACTTATTGCTGACGAAGTTGGGTACGCGGACGTAGATCGACTTGCCTTTGTATTTCAGGTAAAGCTCGCCCTGGAACACCGGCATATCGCCCATCGGCAAATTGCGTACCGAAAGGCTCTTGCCGGTGGCGACCGAGTAGCGATAGTCGATAAACACCGGTACGCCGACGTCCGCAGTGGCGAACGCATATTCTCCGGTACCAGAGTCGAAGGTGTATTCCCCCTTGGCCGGCGCTGCCAGAACACGGGTGAAGGGAGCAGCACCACCGCCGCGAACCCCCAGGTCACCCGACAGCAAACCAGCACCTGGTGCGGCGACAATGATCTTGCCACCCACCGGGATGTCCTGGGGCGTGGTCGCGTGGTGCACCAGCACCTGGCCGGCCTGCAAGGTTTGCCCGAATACCAGCGCATTCATTTGCGACAGGCTGATCTGGGCGGCCTTGGCCTTGCCGGACAACTTGCCCTGGCCACGCGCGGCATCGACGGCGAACTGCTCGCTACCGAACAACTCCTTGGAGTCGTAGGACAGATCAACCGATGCTTCCTGCATGATGCCCAGCAGGATCGGGGTGGGTGACGCCAAGGCGTTGCCATAGGCGTCCATCAGCGGGGTGGCGTAAAACAACCCACTGCCGAATGCAATTTGCATAATTTATTCCTCAGTAATAGGTGGGGCCGGTGGTCAAGTCGCCGGTGTTGCACAAGTAGGTAAAGCGATAGCGGACCAGGCAGTTGCCTGCGGTGTTGTCCCCTTCGTCCTCGATCCAGTCGATGTAAAACCGCTGGACCCGATCCGCTTCCGGGAAAGCGTCCTCGGTGGCCAACACTGCGTGGACGGCAACCTTCACAAGGTCAGCCACCTGGTCCCAGGCGCCCCCTGTCACAGTGTCTTCCCTGGCGATGATCTCCACCGTAAGTTCGAACTGGTTGCGGTCCACGGCAAAGCTTTCCCGTTCGGTGGTTTCGAGGCTGGGACGCAGCACGATCGCAGGCGTGAGGTCGCGGGTGATCGCTTCGGTACGGCTTCGAAACACGCGATCAGCCGCCGGCGTACCGGCAGCCTTAATCAGCGCCTGCGCCTTGGAGACGATGCGGTCTTGAATTGAGGGCATGGGTCAAACCCTGGTGAGCGAAGCCAGGCTGAAGGCGCCGTCATCGATCATCCGGCGGTCGCGGACCCGGTAGGACACGCCACCGATGGTGATCAGCTTCGAATTGTTGATACCGAGGCGTTCAGCCTCGGCGGTGATGACAAGGATCTCGTAGCCTGTGGACTGGCTGTTGGTGCCGCCCATGCCGTGGATCTCATCCGGCATGTCGCGCGCCGCCAGAAACGGCTCACCATCAACAATCCCGCCAACGTCGAAGTCCTCAAGAAAGCCCCTGAGGTCTTCGTCAAGCATCGGGGCTCACCTTAGCCTTTCGCCCACCATCGGTTGCCGGAGCCGCTGACGGCTCGGCCACCACGACTTCCAACTGGTGGCGGAAGCGATCAGCCACATCGTCTGGCAGTTCAACCACCCCTCCTTGGCTGACCAAGGTGTTGTCAGGCCGGCGGAAGGAGCCAGATTTCACGGTGTAGGATCTATTCGGCATCGCCGGTTCCTCCAGCTTTATCCACTTTCACAAGTCGCTGATCCAGCGCCTTGTCCGGCTCACCGGGGATCACGATCACCTCCCCGACTTTGAACTGGACAGGCTCCAGAATGGTGTAGCGCCCCTTTTTCTTTTCGACCGGCTCCAGGCAGTGCTTTCGGGCGCTGGCCTGGCCGTCTGTCAGGATCAACTCACCACCGTAAAGGGTGATGGTCTCTGTCACGCGGTATTTCGGCATATCAGTGTCCTCGGTGAGGTGGCAGGCCGACCGGCTTATGCCACCAACTGGTTAAGGACGGCGTACTGCCAGCGGCCAAAACCGGCGTTGCGCCAGGTGTCGACACCGTACTGATGCGCGTCGTTGTCAAACTCGTATTCCGAGCCTTCCGCCTTCGCCTTCATCGCGACGTCGGTTTCCTGCTGACGGATGAACGCTTTCAAACGGCCATCGGTACGCAGGGTCACGAACTTGTCCTGCCAAGCATTGAGGCGCACGTTACCGACCACGCGGACCACCACGTTGTCGGGCATGACAATCTCGTTGATGTTGGTTCCGCGTGGAACGCTCAGCGCGGACTGAGCAACGCTCAACAGGTTGAACGGCACCATCACCAGGAACTCGCGAGCCAGTTCGTTGATGGGTTCGCCCTGATCATCCTTGAGGCTGGTGAGCTGGGTCACAGACCGGGCAACTGCCTGTTGGAACTCCTCGACACTCGGTCGGGTTGGTGTGCCATGAACAGCCGCCGCCAGCTCGGAAAGTTTGGTGGTGATTTTGTTCGACTGCACCCCGCTCTGGCCTTCTTCGTGGTCAACGTCGAAGAAGTACTGGCCGTCGTAGCAGACCTGGGTTTCACCATTGAGCAACAGTACCGAAAGCAGCCTGGCCCAGTGTGCATTCGTGCGGTCGGCCAGCTCGCCGAGGCGGATGCGCAGTTGCCCGGTCTTGTCGCGGCGCAGCTCTTTGACCAGAACCTCAATGGTTGCTTCGAAGTGCAGGTTTTCGATTTCGAGTTCAGCACCGATGAAGCCCTTGGCGTGACGCCCGCCAATCCACTCACGCAGTGTCGGTACCATACCGATCCACGGGTAGGTCTCTTTGGCCTGGTCGGAATCGAACAGGTTGGACACGGCGTCAATCCAAGTCGACCCCACATTCTGTTCGAGCATTTCGTAAAACATGCCGATGACGGCACGGCTGGAAAGTACTTCAGCACCCATGGGTGATTCTCCTGAAGAAGGATATGTTCAAAAAAGGAAGGGGTTGGGCGTAGGGTTAAGGCGCGACGGGCACTGGCTGGGCGGCGAACTTGACGATACCGACGCCAGAGCGGACAAAACGGTGAACATGGCCGACCAGGCTATTGCCGGCCGCTGTCAGCAGAAACGCGCCGCTATCGCTGGCATAGACCCGCTTACCGATATCGGCAAGCGCCAGAGCGGCGATGGGCAGCTCAATTTTGCCTTCTTCGCGAAGGCGTACGCGTGCAGCCGCAGCGGCTCCGATGCGATTGTCGACGCCGCGATCAGCGAACCCGACAAACAGATCACCAGCCGCCAGAGGGCGCGCCAGGCCACTGGCAGCGATGATGCCAACGGCCGAGCCTTCGAAGATCTGCACACCGGCGGCAACGGCCAAGTCGTTGATGGTGCCGATCTCGTAAGCGCGGGGGGTATCGAGTGTAAGAGGCATGGGATTCTCCAGAGCCAGGGGTTGAGGGGTTTACCAGGTGCTTACTTTTTCAGAACCTTGACCAAACCACGGTCGGTGGCCTTGCGATAACCGTGATAGGCCTCGAAAGTGCCAAACTCGGCGCGCAGATCCTTGTCACCGTCCCAGGTTGCCTTGGCACGCTCTTCCAGTGGTGCCTCTGGATCTTCTTCGGCGGCAACTGGTGCAGCCGGTGGCGTGGGTGCATTGGGTACCGGCGCAGGGGCCTGACTGCGAATTTCGGCAAGAGCATTGGCGCGCTTGGACTTTTCGGCACCAATCACCTGTGCAGCCGCTTCGGCGCCGCTGGTTTTGCCATCGAACTTGAGGCTGGCGATCAGCTCTTCATGGCCGGGCAACGCGGCCGCCTCGACTGCCTTGATGCGGTCACACTCGGCGCGAGCGCCAGCTGCATGTGCATCGTGTTCCAGGCTGGCCAACAATTCGGCGTGATTCGCTGCTAGGTATTCACGGGTGATGACTGGCTTATCGGGGGTCGGAGTTGGTGCGGTACTACTGGTGGTGGTGGACATAGATCGATCTCCAGAAGGACTGCCGTTGAATTCGGCGATAAGGTTTTCAAGGGTGGATTCACGGTCGGCCATGCCCAGTTCCACGGCATCCGAGCCAATCCGCATGTCGCCCTGGCCGAAGTCAGCCAGGACGGTTTCAACACTGAGGCCGCGATAATTGGCGACGTCTTCGACGAAGATGTCGGTCAGGCGGTCGACGTGGGCCTGTGCGACAGCGCGGCCTGATTCGGTACCGAAGTCCGGCCGCTTTTTCGGGCTTTGGCTGCTGACGATTTCAAAGCTGCCGTCGTCGCCGTTTTTGCGCACCGTCAACACGGTGCCGATGGATCCCACGGCTCCGGTACGGCTCATGACAATTTCATGGGCTGCTGCCGCCATCCAATAACCGGCGCTGGCCGCGTTGCCGGACACATAGGCCACCACCTGCTTGGGAGACGCGCGGATCATCTGAGCGAACTCAGCGATGCCGCTGGCAATACCGCCCGGTGTATCCATCACCAGAATGATGGTGTCGGTCCGCGGATCGTCCACTGCGGTGCTGAACTCTTTTGCCAAAACATCAAGAGAAGTCGCACCGGACAGCGCCGTAAACAAGTTGGCGTAGCGGAACACTGGACCGGTGACCGGCAGCAACGCCACGTTGCCGCGCTGAGTCACGGCGCGGCTGTTCTGCAGGGGCTTGCCCTGCCTGGCCTCCAGCGCTTCCGGGCCTTCGTGTTCGCGACGGGCAATGGCGGTGATGGTCTGCAGCACGTCCGGGGTGATGGCCCAGGGCTCGCGTGACACCAGGTCGAACGCCGTCACCCGGTGCACGGGTGCATCGGTTGGGTTGTCGCTCATAGTTAGGTCCGTTCAGGTAAGTCGGGATTGGCCGGCGGCTCATTGTCCGGGCGGGCCGTCGGTGAAGCTGATAGCCCGTCATCGCGCCGGCGCTTCACCTCCAGGGCACGCTGTTCGTGGTTTTCCTCCCAGTCGCTGCCGTCGTAGAGCATGGATTCCTTCGCCAGCGTGCTGACGCCGATATCGATCCGCTTTTCAGCGGCGTTGATATCCTTCAGCGGATCTACGGTGCCAGGACCATCGCCCACCCACAGAGAACCGCAGTAGGCATAGCGGAGTAGCGGGTGATCGAAAAACCCGGGAGCCTCGATATCCCCCTGCGCAATGGCCTCTTCAAGCCAATGCTCGTACACCGGCTGGCAGAAGTGTGAGCCCAGGAAGTCGCGGCAACCACGAACAAACTGCCAAGCCTCCATGACTGCCGCACGCGCGGCTGTATAGCTGGCCGTGAAGTGCTTGATCAGAACTTCATAGGGCAATTCCAGGGCCATGCCGATCTGGCGCAGCATCGCCAGCACGAACGGGTCAAACGCCATATTCGGCCGGCCTGGGGCCGCAGTGTCAATCGACGCGCCGTCGTCCAGCTCTGCGACAATGCCACCACTAAGCGAACCGTCCCAGCCACCCTGCTCCCGTCCTGCAGGCTGGTCACCGTCGACGGGAGTGTTGCCGGTGGCAGCAGATGCTAATGGGCTCAGGCTCCCGCCTGTCCCCGGCTTGATGAACACAGCGAAGAACGCCGACACCACCGCCGCTTCCAGCTCGGCATCGGTGTAGCGGTCCAGTTGCTTTAGCTTTTCGATCACCGGCGCCAGGTACGGTACGCCACGGGGCTGGCCCACCCGGCGGCGGCGGTAGACATGCAACAACACGCGACCGCCGCGTTCATTGAAGAACGGACGTTCATCCCAGACCCGCTCTTTCACGCCCAGCGCGCCAGGGTGGCTGCGCAGAATGTGAGCCTTGATCGGCGCCCCATCGGCGTCACGTTCAATGCCGGCGGTGAGAATTTCAGTATCGGCTTTGCCCGACGGGTTGCAGATCCGGTCGGCTTCAATAAGCTGAATACAGGCCGAGTAGTGATGACCAGGGCGTTCCTTGTGGGTCAACAGCGGAAACACATCACCGCTGCTCAGTACCGAACGCCAGGTCAGATCCTGCAAGCCATAGAAGTTTTGCTCGCGAGTGATGTCACAGCAGGTGGTTTCCGCCCAGGACTTGAACAACGACTCAGTCTTGCGCTGCCACTCCCTGGCTTGATCTTCATCCCAGCCAAGGATCTGGCGGTTCACCACAGACTTGAGCGCCAGGCCTGTCCCAACTGTTTTTGTCGTCACCGTATTGATCGCGCCGCCGCCGATGGGGTTGTTGCGCTCAAGGTCACGGCACCGCTCGCGAAGCGTGGGCAAGTCGGGCAGCAAGTCAGCCGCTGCACTGCCGGCGGCGGGGTTCCAAGCACTCAACGAGCGCTTGGCCTTCGACGCGCCGCTGTAACCGCCCAGCGCGGTCATGGTGAGCCGGGCATGCATGCGCTTGGCGCCGCGTTCAGGGCTCAACCAGGTGATGGCCTTGTCGAGCAGTGTTGGTTCTGGGGCTTTCGGGGCGCGGCTCATCGCGGCGTGATCCCACGTAGGACAATCCCCCGTGGCCGGCCGCTTTCCAGGCCATCAACTTGCTTCTGCCAGTAGTCGATCGTTTTGGTGATCTCGGCAAGGTCAGCGTACTCCAGCTGGCGGGTGCCGATCCGGTAGCTTTGCTTCTGGCTGACCTTCATGCTCGCATCGAGCCAGGCTTGGAGCTGGCCTTGCGCTTGTTCCAGGGTGATAGCCATGATTAATTCCTGCGTTGGGAGAGCACGCGCATTGCACTGCGGCGCCCAGAAACAACTCTCCCGCCAGCAGGCAGGAGATCGGGGGGTTCAACGGGCGGCGATGGTTCCGGGGTCGCCCCCTCGGTTTCGGGATTGGGCTCGGCCTCAGGCCTAACCGGTTCGGGCTGATCAAACAAACCACCCTGACGGATCTGGGCATCGAGCGCCGCCCAATCCTGTTCCTGGAGTAGATGCGTTTTCAGCGAGCGGGCCGCGTGCAGCGCGTAGGTTTCACAGTCGGTGCCTTCGTTCGGCTCGCCGGCCTTCTTCTGCCACACCTTGCGGTAGTGGTGTCGACGGCTGGGTGCCTTTACTTCGGCGGTGATCTGCCGGAAGTAGTCCGGGCGCACCGTCTTGTAAAAGTGCATCCGACCAGGGCCATCACCAGTCAGCGGTAGCCGCCCTTCAATCCACAGATCCTTGGCCCGCGACGTGCCGACGATGTAAGGGCGCAGGCCGTACTTGGAGGCCTTTTGCTCTTTGTCGGTATCGACGCCCTGCCGAGGCGCGCTGAAGATCTCCCGGCGCTCATCGTCGCGGGTGTTGCCGCGCTCGCTCGCGCCTTTGATCGCCATCACGCCGCTACGTTGGTGCTTACGGCAGAACGCATAAGCCGCGTCCTGGGTGATGGTGCCATCGGAGGTGTCGAGCGAAGTCGCCAGCACTTTCAATTTTGCGCCGCAGGCGTGGGGAATCGCCGCAAACAGCAGCTTTTCCAGATCCAACCAGACGCCTTGGTCAGGTAGCACCACTTCGCCGTAGATTTCACCCCAGTAAAGCAACCAGGATTCCTCACCCCGGCCCCAGGCCCGCATCACCACCGCCAAACGGTCGTGCTGCACATCGACCCCGGCGGTGACCACGATCCCGCCCATGGGCACGTACATCTCCGGGTAGTCCTCTGCGCGTTCGGCCAGTTTGTCGGCTTCGGGCAGATCGGATTTGTACTCGTAGGCACGACCTTGTTTCTGGTTCACGAACTTGATCAGCAGCGACAGGTTGCCCATGGCCGCCTGATGTTCGGCGTTGAGCTTTTCGCGCACGATGTCGGCCAGGCTGGTGCCGGGCAAACAGGCATACAGCTCATTCAGCTCAATGAACCCGGCACGCCCGGCGAAGGGTTTGGTCGGCACCCAGCCGCAGTATGGGTCGCCGGCTTCCACCGCGTTGAACACCGTATTGCGGATGTTCTCTTTACGCTGGTAGTCGTCCCAGATCTCGCCGCAGTGCGGGCAACCGTAGCCGGCCGTCTCAGGATCTGCGCGGCCGTAGATCTCATGAGGGGTTGCTTCTTCCTCAATGTCGAGCCACTTAATATGAGCGAAGTCGAGCACATGCGCCTGACCGCAGGAGTGGCAGATGACCGGCAGCACGCGGCAATCGGTCTGGGCCAGGCGTGCTTCGGTCTTGCTCGCGCCCTTGATCGCCGGCGTTCCGCCTACCAGCATCTTGGATCCGGGATACCGCTTGCCGCGCTCTTCCAGCAGGGCGATCGCATCGCCCTGCCCCTTCACGTCGTCGCTGGTATCGTCCGGTTCCTCTACCACCGACAAGCCCACGGAAGACGTGGACTTGACGTTGCCCGGTGAGTTGGATGCGACCAGCTTGAGGAACCCGCCCGGAAAGGTCTTATGGTCCCAGCGGTTTCCGGATGTGCGGCTGACATCCACCGGCATGAGCTTCGCCACCTCGGTGTTCGCGTTGACGCCGAACTTGAGCTTTTCGTCGTGGAAGTTCTTGCCGTCCTTTTCCTTGGCAAACAGGATCATGATCGGACGCGGCAGGTTGTGGATGAACTTGAACAGGTAGCCGATGAGGAACCACGTCCAGCCGATCTGCGCCGCTTTCATCAGATCGACTTCGCTTACCCGTGGGTCATCCAGGGCAGCGGCAACGCCGAGAAAGTAAGGCGTGTACTGGAAGTCGTAGAGCCCGTGCAGCACACCGCTCTCAGCGGGCAGGTAAAACTCGGTGCTCAGGTAATGCGCCGTTGGGATGTCACGGGGCGGGTTGAACTTCCCCGCTGCTGCCGACAAGCTCCGCGCCAAGTTTTCGCGCGTAGCCTGCAATTCGCTCGGTTGTAGGTCCAGCAACTTTGGCCACCACTATTCGATCTACCGTGAGTTTCTGCACGTTCTCGATTTCCTGAATGATTCGTTCAAGGCCGCCCAGGTATTCCCGGTTTGCGAAGCTGGCCCAGTCGGACAGCACCCGCTCAGCCTCACTCGCCGGGATCAGTGATCTCAGTTTTTCGTGATACGCCAACCGTCCGTTAGCCGACTTCTGCTGCAGGTCATCGATCCGCGCCCTGTTGAGCTGTTCGAGCTGGCTGCCCCCGCGCCCAGCGGCTTTTCCGCGCAGATCGCGGATGTAGGCCGTCCGGATCTCATCCAGGCTTGCGGTCTGCCAGTCTAGGTCCAGCGCTTTGAGCACATCGCGGGCATTTCGCTCGCTCATGTCCAGGTGATCAGCGACTTCACGTTGGGTTGGCATGATCTTGTCCTGTTGCTGACATGGAAGCGGAACCCCCTATGTCATGTTGAATCTGTGAAAAAGTCGGGGTTCGAATTACCCCGTTGGCCCCGGTGCCCGGAAGGACCCATTGATTTCGGGGCACATATGCCCCTGTCAAGCCTAAAACCTGCCAAATCATTGAAATATGGCCAATTTTTGAGAGAAAAAGCACGAAATCGACGGGAGGTCAGCCCCTTTCCATCTCCCGAGCCAGGGCACGCCGGAACAGCGGCTCGAACTCAGCCTGGGCCACGCGATTGGCGACCCCGTAGAAGTCAAAGCGCCGTCGATACGTGGGGCGCTTTACGAAGATCAGGATGGGCCTGGCACCACTGCCGACCCGCTGCCAAATGCCACGAGGGCCGGTGCCGTTACCAGGCCGACCCACGAAGTAGTCCGGCGCATTTCGGTTGCGCCGCTGGCTTCGTTTCGTGCGGTTAGCCATGAAGCCCGACACCCGCTCTGCTGCGCCGAGGGCGGATAGGATCTGCACGATCTGGCCGCGACTGATGTTCCCGTTGCCATCCATTCGGGCGCGCCGACCTGGTACTGCGTACATGTCCGCTGGCATCAAGCCGTAATGGATCAACGCCTTCTCGAAGCGCTTGTGCGGGCGGTTGCCACCGTCCATGTGTACCGGCAAATACTTGGATGCGGGAACACCTGAGCTGGCTTCGTCTTTGACCCACACCCGGGCGTACAGCCGGTTGACCGTGGCGCTGCGCTTGAAGATAGAGTTCAACGTCCAACGTGTGGGGCGATCAAACACCCGGGCCAGTTCGGCTTTCTCGGCAGCCTGGACGCGCTCCGCCGTGAAGGTCAACGCCTTGGCTGCTGCTGTTGGCACCTTCGACCGGCTGATACCGCGCATCTCCCTGACGATCTGATCGATGTTGTCACGCATCTCAAGCCGCATCATGGCCCTGGCTCCTTGAGGCTTAACGCCCTACATCACCGTTTACCGCTGCTGACTCACTCAGGCCCAGCCGCTTGGCTGTCCACCGCTCGTACAGCCCAATGGCAACGTCAGCACCTGCCATCGCCGTAAGGCATCCCAACGCGCCTGATGTCCAAATCGACATGCCCGCCGCGTAAAGCAGCATGATCGCTGACACGCCGCACACAACACAGGCGCCCGACCGAAGGGCCAACCGTCGAACCAGTGCCCAGCCCCGTGCCCCTTCCTTGTCTGCGCGCCACATCTCACCGGACACACCGCCCACCAGAGCCAAGACAATCACTAACCAGATGGGCATCTCTGCCAGCGCTTGCTGTTCGTTCGTCATTGCCTTACCCCATAAACGCGAAAACCCGGCGCAAGGGCCGGGTTTGTGGTGAGGTCGCTGGTTGCGTACCTCTTTGAACATGACTGATTTATACCCCTCCAATCCGGTGGCAGCAAGGGTGCAGCACTGCCACCCCTGCAATCAACGGTAACCCACTGGCAATCAACGGCCATATAACGTTACTGGCTCCAGCGCCGCAGGCCACCTCCTTACCAGCCCCACCAATCACAAGAGAGGCGCGACGTCTGAAACGCCGAAAAACAAAGGCGCTGTCCTTCCGTCCTACTATTTATTAAGTTTTCCATGTAGAGAGAGAAAGTAATAAACGCTGCGCGTATGCGCGTGCGTGATTGTGTGTGCCTACGCCATACGAGAGAGTGCGGGTAAAGGTGGGCCGGTGGGCCGTCACCAGTTACCACGCGGCGTACAGACGTTCCACCAACAAAAACACTGGAGGGTCGCGCCGGGGCAGACAGCACAATCACGCTACACGATCCAAAAGCATGCCAGCAATTTCCAAATGTGCCGAGTGCAATCGCGCATAAAACTGCGTCCGCCCGCACCCACAGTGTGCCCACTTCTGTCGCTCCACGCTCTCATGATTCAGGTAATGCTCACGCACCACCTGGGCCAAAGGCCAGGACAGATGCTTGTTTACGATTACCTCAAGGTCAGCACTCCACGGCAGCAGCATCTTCGAGCCACCGCGTGAACCACGGATCAGTTCTCCCTGGCAATCTATTAACTGCCCCAACATGCTGCTGGCAGATCCTTCAGTGCCTCCCCCGCCATGCATATCGAGAGCCCATAACTTCAACATCTCATCCATTTCAGAGATCAAAATGCGCTCTCCTGCCTGGGTGCAGCCGCTCCACGTTTCCACTCCGCAGGCTTCACATACTCATAGCTACGCATGCCAGCTGGGCCACTGCCTTTGCGCCGCCGGGGCCACTTCATCCGATGCATAATCTTACCGACACGCATCTGCTCAGGCTTGCCCCAGTGGCTCGGATCGATGTTAAGCGCATGCTCAAGCAAGTGAGCGCCTGTCACCGTTTCGCCAATATGCTTGTCGGCCAGGTAGCTGACCACCAGGTCTTCCCACATATCCGCCTGATAGCGCTGATCCTGCTCGGCAGCAAAAATATCAGCCTCCTCACGCTCAACCCACCATGGGTCACCTGCGCGAAAACAGGCTACCGCCTCGGCCCAGAGTTGGTCACGGTCGGCCCGCAGGCCCTCGACATCAACCTTGGTACACATCACCGGCCAGTAACGGCGGTTGCCGGTGTCGTCCTTCAGGTACTCATCTTGGTTGGTAGTGCCAATAAAAACGCTTTGTCGCGGCACATCAAGCATGCGGCGGCCATAGCTCTCACGATAGGTGTCGATAGCCGATGAAACAAACTGCTTGGCCTTGGTCGACTCTGCCTTGTTCAGAGAGTCCAGCTCGGCCATCTCCACAATCCACTTGCCCCGGATCGCCTGATAGGCATCCTTGCTGCTTAGGTCAAACGACGTGTCCATAAACCATTCGCCACCTAAAACCCGTGCAGCAGTGGATTTACCCTCGCCCTGCAAGCCTTCCAGAATCAACATCGAGTCAGCCTTACAACCAGGCCGGAACACGCGAGCTACGGCCGATAGCATCCAGCGCTTGCCGACTTTGCGGGTGTACTCACTGTTCACGACCCCCAACCGATCCTGCAACCAACGCTCAAGACGTGGCATGCCATCCCATTCCAGTGCTTCCAGATACTGACGTACAGGGTGGTAGGAGTTGTCGTTTGCCACGGCACTTACTGCCTCAACAACATGGACCGTCTTCACTCGCAGTCCGTACACGTCAGCAAGCCAAAGCGCGACCCTGATATCGTCCAAATCGCTCCAGTCACCAACACCACCGCCGTACGGTGGCGTGCGCAATTTGCGCGTCTTCGAACTGAATGAGTCCCAAGCGACCACTCCGGCCCAGCGTTTATCGTTACCCAGAATCATTGCCACGTTGAACGGATGTACGATCAATCCGCCCTTTTCGGAATACTGCAGCTTGTCTCGCCACCCCTCATCTGTAGGCGGCCGCACCACCGCCAGCACCTGGCGCCGCACTGCGTCCAGGCCCTCGGCACAGTGCAGATCGTTAAAGTCCGTCCAACCATCCTCGCGGTCGTTATCGAACACGGGCATAACTACCTGACCGCCCACCACCACCGACGCATTGCCGGCTTTGATTACGCCGGCGTTGTATGGCAGACCATTCACCACCGTCTTCCAATCATCATCAGCGCAAAACACTAACTGTCGGCCAGGGTATTTTGTGCGCATAGCCTGTGCCACCGGCAACAAGTTACCGACATCAAAACAAATGCATACCGTCAGCGAGGTCGCCATATGCAGGCTAGCGCCGGTCGCGTATCCCTCTGCGATCAAAATCACATCTCCCGGCTCAGGCTCCGGGCCGATCAAGTGGAACGCTCCTTCCTTCGCCAAGCCATACGGCCAATAGGTTTTGTTCCTGCCCGTATTCACCTGCTTTTCCGGGTATAGCACCTGCAGACCGACAATATCGCCTTTCACATTGCGCATTGGGACAAAGGCCGTGCCACTCTTAGCCTTGTAACGTAGACCTAAGCCGACCACCCGCTTGGCATCCAAGTAACGCGAGCTACCTTTCTCAGACAAGTGCTTCCACATGCCAGCAGCGCGCCTCGCAGCGGTACGGTGCTTTCGCTCCTCGGCCAATGCCGCCTTGCGCTGGCCTTCCTCTGCCCGCGCCCGCATCACTGCCCGATCTTCCGCGCTCAGCCGGCCACCCTTGACCTTGATCTTCTGCCAGCTCCCCTTTTCACCTTGGCGCCAATCCCCAAATGCGCCGAAATACAGCACCCTGCCGTCATCGGTTTGATGCTCATAAATCACATACCAGCCGGTTTTCTCCGGAGCCTTATCGCCGTCGCACTCGCAGCGCACTCGCTTACCAATCACCAGCGGGGTTTCCGGTTTAAGCCCATAGTCCTGCAGCTGGGCCAATACGTCATCGAGCAGTTCGTGATTAGTCATGCCCGTACCCCGCGCCGCCGGTCTGCCAACTCTTCACACTCTGTGCAGCGCGTGCAGCCTCGATCAAGCAACGCCAGCCGACGCGCCTCAGGGATGGCATCTCCACAGTCCACGCACGCCAATGCGCATTGACCCGGTTTCGCAATAGGTCGAGCAGCCAGAGCCATTGCAAAATTAAGAGCGATAACATCGTCAGCTACGTCTGCGTTATCAGCCATGGGTCAGGTCCTCCGCATGCTTCTTGCGCAACACCGCTCGCAACTTGAACACCGCCTGCACCATGCGCTCGGCCAGCAGCTCAAACTCGGCTAGCTCGCCATCGTCCACCTTGTCATCCGACAGCGTGGCCGATAAATGTGTGGCTAACTCACCTTCACGGGATAACAACCCGCCAATGCCCGCCATCAGCGATTGCGCCGTGTCGGTATCACTCAACTCGGAAACGTCGATACCCACCCAGCCAATTGGATGCAGCAACGCATCCACAATGCGCGGGTCACGCGTTGCATCCAGCACCAATTCAAGGTCGCCAATATTTGGTGTATGGCTGCTATTGGTCAGGCTCAGCTTATGGTTGAGGGTGGTGGCGTTGCCGCCGTCGATAGCGGCAATGGCAGTGGCGCCGCCGGGGTAATCGCGAGCTGCGTGGTGCAGCGCTTGCGGTAGGGTCAAGAGCGAACGCTGTGCGCGCTCAATAGAACTGAAATGTTTACGGTTCATGGCATTACACCCAAAAGTCTGCCAGTGACCGCCGCACGCCTGTTTGATACAGTTGCGCCGTGGTCACTAGTAAGTGGTCATATGCAGCCGGTCGCTCTGTGGTAGAAAACCCGGCTGCACCCCCAACGGCAAGGCACATGCTCCGCATGCACCTTGCCGATACAGCCTGCAGACCGTGGTGGGTTAGCAGGCAACCCAAGGCATCCGTGCCTTGGCAGCGCGGTAAAAAGAGACGGTTTTGCATGTGGTTTGCTCCGTCTACCTTTATCGCGACCCGACAGCACTGTGGTGGTGTGTGCCGGGAGAAACTGGGCGGCCTTTCGGTCGCCTTTTTTCTTAAGCCGCTTGAGCTGAGACATCCGCAACAACAGAGTTATGTCCCTGCTTTCGCAAATACTCCCAATCGATATCGGGACGTAACGATTCGCAAGTCACTCGGCCAGTGGTCTGCCTATCAATGGCAATTGCGAGACCCGCATTGGATCGACGATTACCATAGGCAATTTGCTTAAGCTGTCCTGCCGATGTGCCACAGCGAGCGGCAAATGCTTCGAGCTGCGCCGCATCCAAACCCTTTAAGTAGTCAAGTAGAATCATGTTCACCTCCAGAACAGCCAGAGATTAGCAAACGCTAATCCATCAAGCAATAGCAGAATGTAATTTACAAGCTGCTAACGGTAGATACATGATTTACATATGGATATTTACGAAAAACGCTTAACCATCCTCAAAGCCCTGATTGGTGAAAACCAGTTGAAGGATTTTGCAGGAGCGCATACCGATATTGACGCCTCCTATCTTTCGCAGATCCTTAACGGTCATCGGACGCTAGGGGATCGCGCTGCGATGAATCTAGCTAAAAAATTAGCTGTTCCAGCAGAACTGCTCACGACAGGCAATTACTCTGCAGCAGACCAGAATCGCATAACGGCAAAATGGCTAGCACTTGACCTCAAACCGCCAACACTTCCTCATCCCGCGTTTTTCAACGCGGCGATCAACGAAACCGCCCAACGTGCTGCCGAGGAGAGGGAGTGGTCCGCTAAGAACCGCCAGGCAGCACCGGTGCCCGTAGTAGGTAAAGCTATGCTGGGAACTGATGGTTACTTTGACGCTCTTGACTACCCAGCCGGGCATGGTGATGGCTACATAGATATAGTCAGTTCCGACCCCGACGCCTATGGCCTCAAGATGGTGGGTAGCAGCATGCACCCGCGCATCAAAAGCGGAGAGTTTGTTCTTATTGAACCAAATCATCGCTATCAGACCGGCGACGAGGTACTCGTAAAAACAATGGATGGCAGGTCTATGGTCAAGGAGTTCATTTACCTTCGGGACGGACAATATAGATTCGACAGCATTAGCGACGGCTATCCGCCGATCTTTTTGGATGAGCATCTCGTCGAAAAAGTCCATTACGTAGCCGCAATATTGAAGTCGTCAAAATACATCGACATTTAAATTTAGCATTTGCTATTGCATAAAAATTTAGCTGTTGCTAATTTTGCCTCACTCTCATACCACAGAGCGAGGCAATACTCATGCAAACCGCAACCCTGCACGTATTCCCAACGTGCCCACCTAGCCGCATTTTCGAAGTGCGCCGCCTAGCCATAATCCACGGCTGCGCCTTCGCCACCACTAGACGCAAAGCCATCGCTTGTACCACGCCGGCACCGCTCCATCCCAACGATGGCGGGAGGGCTGCCTGATGAGCCTACCAATCCAATATACCTTTGAAGGTAATGAAGTCCGCACGCTGCTAGTGAACGGGGAGCCATGGTTCATTGCTGCTGATGTAGCAGCCGCTCTGGAGTACAGAGAGGCCGAAAAAATGACCCGTTGGCTGGACGATGACGAAAAGGGCCCCCACATTGTGGGGACCCCTGGCGGCGACCAGCGCATGACCATCATCAACGAAGCTGGTCTCTACTCTGCCATCCTGCGCAGCCGCAAAGCGGAAGCAAAGCGCTTCAAGCGCTGGATCACCCATGACGTACTGCCCTCCCTGCGTAAACATGGGGCCTATGTCATGCCTACCGCCAAGCCGGCCAACGCCCCAACAGACGCGCCAATGGCAGCCCATGTCGAGGCAGACCAGATCGTCAGTGCAGGCCGAGTATTCCGCGCTCTATTCACCACTGCTCGCAGCCTGGGCATGGCCCGCCGTCTTGCCGCCACTCGTGCCAACCAGGCTGCCGAGAGGGCGACAGGGATAGACCTTGCCGGCGAGCTGGGTGCATCCGATTGGCTAGAGGGGCCAGACCTACCAGCACCTGAACGCAAGTACTACGAGATGCAACAAAACTTGCGCGCTCACCTCACGGCCAACAACTGGCCGCAAGGCATCACCACCCAGCAAGTGATCGAGGCCATGAACCTATCCCTAGATAAAGGCACGCAAATGGCCGTGGGCCACTGCCTGCAGCTGCTCGGTTACAAGCGCACCCGACTTGGTAGCACGGCGCACAACACCCCGCGCCCGTATGTCTACGTACTCAAAAAACTGGACTTGGCGCAGGAGGCAGCAGCATGAGCCGCCTATCCCTCAACGCTTGCGCTTATATCCGCCTACAGGCCCAAGTAGGTCTTAGCGGAACATTCCATCACACCCTGCACTCACGTGACTGCCGTCAGTCCGTCGCAGCCCAAATCGAGATCGAGCAGTGCACGGCCGGCATCACGGTACTGGTACGTATCTGTGGCACCCAAAATACCTCTGTCACCCTTGATAGGCACCGCAAAAACAACGCCACACGCGTTGCCAGTTTTATTGAAGGTATTGCTAACGGACGCTGTCCGACAGGTGTGCCTGACGCTGATGAGTACCTGGCCGTCAGCAATATTGAGGCTGACCTCCGCCACGCAATCCGCCATGGGCGCGGGACATACCACCTGATCGCCCACGAACTTGAACCCTCCCTACTAATCCAGCGAAACCCACGCGGAGGCTATACAGCCAAGCTCGAACTCGACAACGCAGGGTGCGTGCTCACCCTGCCCGCCGACAAACAGCGCGCCTATGCAATCCTGGCCGACAACCTCAACCGATTCCTGCAGGGCTACCGCAATAGCCTCGCAGCAGCAGCGTGAGGTGCGGTCATGAATCTATCCCTCAAACAAGCAGCCGAACGCCTGGGCCTGGGTCATCGCGTGCTGATGCAACGCATGCGCGACAAGGGCCTGCTGGATAAACACAACCTGCCAACTAATCCCGCCGCTACCAAAGACTTTTTGGTCACCCGCGAGAGTCGCTGGTTTCACGAAAAGCACGGCATGCAATACAAACGCACCACCCGCGTGACCAAAATCGGCATTTCCTGGCTAGCCACGCAACTCGGTATTGAACGCCCAGCGCCGCCCGCAGTGGCCGATCCGCGTGAAGTCGCGTGATGAACCGCACGGAAGTATGGCCGCGCCAGTACGCCAGACAGATCACGGCAATGCGAACCCGCGAGGAGCGCATTGCCGCACTGCAGGAAGTACCGGAACACATACGCGAGCTGGTGCGCACCCACGTACAGACCGCCTGGAACCACCCCAGAGGAAACACACATGGATCGCAAACTGATTGACACACTACTGATCGAACTGTTGAAGCTGCCCGAAGAGAACCGCTCGCCAGAGAAAATTCTGGCTAACCTCACGCTCGCCGCAACCGCTGCCGGCGTGTCCCTAACCACCACCCCCGCTCCGCTGCAAATAGAGCATCTCCAGCTAGCTGCTGCTCTCGACAATCTCGCCATAGACCTTGGCTCGAACTACCGCGCCCGCGCCACGCTGCGCCTTGGTTACGGCATTGAAGGAGTAGAACTGGGGGCCGTGCTTGAGCCGCTTGACAGCAACTCCCCCTTGCCACGGTTCGTGGCTTTCGGGACCACCGCACGCACGGCGCTGGCCGGCATCAACCGCGACATTCGAGCGAGCAACCAACCCCAAGCCAAACCTGGGGCACCACGTAAGACCGGAACACTACAACTCAGCAGCCTCAAGGCGCACGTCGATAAGGCCAACGTAGCATGACGGCCGCCGCACAGCGCGAACTGCGCCTCCCGCCAGCGCCCCGAGGTCAAACCGTAGAGCTACTGTACCGAACCCTCGGGGATCTGCTTGTGCCCATCGACGATGTACGCGAGCGCTATTTCCGCAACCTCAACCCAGACAACTTCACTCGGGCGCTAGCCAGCGGCCGCGTAGCGCTTCCCATCACCACTCTGGACACGAGCGCTAAGCGTCCTCGCTTCATCGACATCCGCCACCTGGCCATCTTCATCGATGCACAGGCGGATGCTGCAGATGTGGAGCTGGCAAACGATCAAGCCGAGCCAGAGGAACTCAACTGATACCACCCGGGTAACAGCTGAAACACCGCAACCGCTGCACCACCAGCCAAGCGGCACACAAACCAAGGAGTAAACCACATGACTTACATACAAATCTGCGCACTGATCAGCATCATCATTGCCTCTGCCCTTCTCTACTGGACCGGCTATCGAGGCGGCTTGACCGATGGCAAAGCCGAAGGTGCCGAGGAAGGCAGAAACATCGAGCGCGCGGACAACGCCAAGGTTATCAAGGCGCTGGAAGATTCACTGCAATTCATTCGTGCGGATCAAAAGTATCTGGCCCAGCAATGCAGAAAACTCACTGACAACCAAAAACTGAGCCCTGACAACCATCAGAACCTTCTCGCCATTGCAGAAAAACTCAAGCTCGCCGCCGACACTTTCCGTGCGGTGAACTCCCAGATCCACGCCACGCAAGCACTTTCTCTGCGCAATAAGGCGTTGGAAATGGCTACCCAGCTTGAGCCAGTCGTACAGGAGAACGCAGCATGAGCCGCGCTATCCCGATGCTACGTCTGACACCGCATGCCGCCGGAACGCTGCAACAACAATACGACAAGGCGACCAAAGACCTGCGCGAGCTTACCCGCCATTACAAGGAGTTCGACCGCCAGTTGAAAGTGCGGATCGGTTACGACGCCGTGCGCCAGTTGCATAAGGAAACCGACAACGCGCTGCTGCTGACCGATCTTGTAAAGGAGGCAGCATGAACTGGATCCTTACCCACTCCGGCAAACGCTTTGACCTGCTCGAACCCGACGCCGACATGATCGATCCACGAGACATCTCGCACTCACTGGCCCATCTGTGCCGCTTCAACGGCCACACCCGCGAGTTCTACAGCGTGGCTCAGCACAGCTGCATCGTGGCCGAGCTGGTGCCAGAAGAACACAAACTCGCCGCCCTGCTCCACGACGCACCCGAGGCTTACCTGGGTGACATGACCCGGCCACTCAAGCAATGGATCAGCGCCTATCAGCACTTCGAGGACTGTATCTGGTGGCGCGTTTGCGAACGCTTCGACATCGTTCCAGAACTCCCCGCCAGCATCCACAAGGCCGACCTGATAGCACTGGCGACAGAACGCCGCGACCTCATGCCAACGGATCCGGCTATCTGGGATTGCTTGGTCGGCATCGAACCCATGCTTGAAACCATCCGCCCCTGGTCTGCCATAGAGGCCCGAAACACCTACCACCAGCGCCTGATGGACCAACTTGCTATAGAACACCGGAGGAAAGCGGCATGAAGAACAACCAGGACAACACCGGAGCCCTGTCCGCTTTGCTCCGCACTGCCGATGGTGTCGACACGCCCGTAACAAACAGTCTCTGCTGCGCAGCAGCAGGCATTATTGCTCCTTCCAGCTCCAATGCCGAGGCACTTATACCCCACGAAAAGCTGCGCCGGGCAGCGCTCGTTGATGCAACGCTAACCGCTTCGGAACGCCCGGCCGCGCAGCCTGCCTTGGGGTATACGCACACCTCGAATGCTGCGGACTACCCGCCAGAATCGAAACCAGGCCGACTTTACTGGCCCGCCGACCTGACCAATATCCGTCCCGAAGAGTGGGCCGCCATATCTCCCAAGCATGTAGCCGAGTTCGCTGGCATGACAGAGGTCTGGCTACTGCTGGAAGCAGCTCAAAAGCGCATTGCCGAATTGGAACAGGTCAATGCAAACCTGTTGGAAAACGCTACCGCACTGAACATCGACTGCGATGTAAATAATGAGGTCGCACTTGAGATGTTGCTTGAGCTAGACACCCTGCGTGCCAAGTTGAAGGCCGAAGATAACTCACACTCCAATACCATTGATCAGCGCGACCGCGCCGAAACATTCGCCGACCAACTAGCCCAGGCAATTTGCGATCACTTCCGTGTGGATATCGGTGAGCACTCAAACCTGAACTGTCCTTGGTCAACGGCCTTGGAGATCATAGGTGGCGACTTCGAGACAGACTCCAATCAGGACAGAGAGCTTAAGCGTCTCCATTCCCTGCTGGCCGAACAGGACGCATTGTTTACGAGCCTGCGAACCTACATCAGCGAACCAATGGGCCGGGTCTACTCGGAGCGAATGAAGGCCCTAGCGTCGATTGATGGACACCCTACCATCGCAACACCTGGCATGCAGGGGACTATATGACTACTGAATACAAGCTGGTGCCAGTTGAACCGACCGAAACCATGGTGATAAACGGCTTCGAGTCGGAGCCGGACGAGTTCTTTACCGATGAGGAAGCCTGGGAGCAGTACCAAGAGATGAGCGGCTGTCAGCAAGCGGCGCACCGGGCAAAACTGTGCTGGGCGGCCATGCTCGCCGCCGCCCCTGTACCGCCGCAAGCTGATGCGCAGCCGGTGGCTTACGCGGTATTCGCTGACAACGGAAATATCCGCATCTGGTCGCGAGACTGTGAGGCTGTCGGCATCAAGGTCATGCAGGAGGAAGGCAAGCAAGCGGTGCCGCTCTACACCCGCCCTGATGCGGGCGAGGTTGAGAAACAGCGACAACTCAAGATGATCCTGGCCGAGCGCGTCGAGAACGCTGAGGATAACTGCTCGGTCTATCGCCAGCAGGTCACCGAGCAACAGGCGCTGCTGCAACTCGCACTGACCATGATCAATCGCGGCATTGTCAGCTTCGATGACCAGATCGAATATCGGCAGAAGCTCGCCGCCCTATCCACCACAAGGCCGGAGGCTGATCATGAGTGAGGTTAAGCGTTGGTACATCGGCGTGTACGGCGGCGAGGCGCAGGCCCGCACCTGTTCACCCCACCCTTTTGAAGTGATCCGTGAAGTCGAAGGCGACACCTTTGTTCTATCGCGGGATCACAACGCAGCGCTCGCCCGTGAAGCCGCCCTGCAACAGCGCCTGACCGCAGCGGATGATCGGGCGGATTTGCTGGAGCGTGATGCCGTTCGATACCGCTGGTTACGTGATCCGGATAACCAGGAAAGCCTTGAGCCGGACAGCGATTACCTGATGCCACCGATAATCTGTGGGCATGCAGAGCATGAAAACATCTTGACCATGGAAGCGCTGGACAAAACCATCGACGCGGCAATGATCGAGGTAGCCAAGCAATGACCACCAACAAAACGATTGACGGCGTGCCGCATGAGGTACTTTCGAATGCTTTCGAAGAGCTGCCCGACTGGAATACCCCGGCGGCCACGAAGCTGCGTGCCCTGCTGGATGCTGAATCGGCACCTTGCGCAAAATCGCAAGCTGAGCCAGCTCGCCCAGCCCAGGGCGAGCCGGTGGTCCTTTCCACCTTCGACCGAACCGAATGGATGCAGATTTTTGACGCTGATCTTTGGACGGATTGGATGGGGGACGATTCGATAACCTCCGAGATCCTCCCCGCGTGGATGGATGAAAACGGCGTTCCAAGAAGCCTGCCATCGAACCAACTATCCAGATTGTTGCAAAGCAAGATCAGACATCTTGAATACAAGCTGAACGAACATCCCGCGCCAACAACGGAGGATGAGCGGGAAAAAGCGATAGATGAAATATCTGAGGCTATAAATCGCATGCCGTACACACGTAAACACCTGGCCGAGTGCCTATACGACGCCGGTTACAGAAAGCAGGTGACGTCATGACAATTACCCACCCCGTGATCCGCTACCACGGCGGCAAGTTTCGGCTTGCAGCATGGGTACTTGAGCACTTCCCCCCACATACTTGCTACGTCGAGCCTTTCGGCGGCGCAGCCGGCGTGCTAATGCAGAAGCCTCGCAGCTATGCCGAGGTGTACAACGACCTCGATCAGGACATCGTCAACCTTTTCGAATGCCTGCGTGACGACGAACTTCGTCAACGTCTAACCGAGCAATTGGTGTTAACCCCCTACTCGCGAGCCGACTTTGAGCGGGCCTGGCTGCCAACCGACAACCAGATCGAGCGCGCCTGTCGCACAGTGATACGTGCCCAGATGGGATTCGGGTCAGCCGGAGCCACCAAGGGCATCACAGGCTTTCGCATTGACTCAAAACGCCAGTACGGCACCGCCCAGCAACTCTGGACACGCTACCCCGACCAACTGGCGTCAATCGGCCAGCGTCTCGCCGGCGTTCTCATTGAGAACCGGACGGCGGTCGAAGTGATGTCTGCTCACGATGCGCCGTCGACACTTCACTACGTCGATCCACCCTATATGCACACAACCCGGGTACGGGGATCGGCGAAGGGGCGTTACTACCGCCACGAACTGGATGACAACCAGCACCTGGAGCTGCTGGCCAGCCTCAAAGATCTGTCGGGAATGGTAGTCCTATCGGGCTACCCAAACGAAATGTACGAAGCCGAACTGCAGGGCTGGGCACGCAACCACACCAATGCCCGAATTTCCGCAGGTCGAGGCGGAGCAACACGCCAAGAATGCCTCTGGATAAACCCCGCCTGCATGAACGCATTGCACCAAACAGGCCTTGAGCTGGGAGAGACGGCATGACCACTCAAAACATTGTTAGCGTGAGTGGCGGCAAAGATAGCACCGCCACTCTGCTCGTCGCCATCGCCATAGAGGTGCCCAACCTGCAGGCCGTCTTCGCGGACACCGGCAACGAACACGAACAGACCTACCAGTACCTGGACTACCTGCAACAGACCACTGGCGTACCAATCACCCGCGTGCGGGCCGACTTCACTCAGCGTATTGAAGGTAAGCGCCGATTCATCGAAACGAAGTGGCGGGAGCAAGGTGTTGCAGAGGCAACAGTACTGGCTGCGCTGGATGTGCTGCAGCCTACGGGCAACCCCTTCCTCGACCTGTGTATCTGGAAAGGAAGGTTCCCCAGCCGCAAGGCCCAGTTCTGCACCATGGAGCTGAAGCGCGATCCCATGCTCGAACAAGTCATCATGCCGATGATGGACAAAGGCGACATGCTGATCAGTTGGCAAGGTGTCCGGGCGGATGAGTCATTGAACAGGCGCTACCTGCCTGAATGTGACGCGGTGGGCGGCGGCCTATTCAACTACCGGCCGATCTTGAAGTGGGACATCCCGGCCGTGTTCGAGGCTCACCGATACATGGGTGTCAAGCCGAACCCACTGTATTCCCAGGGGATGGGCCGGGTTGGCTGCATGCCCTGCATCAACTGCCGCAAGGACGAACTGCGCGAAATCGCACTTAGGTTCCCCGAAGTGATTGACCGGATTGATCGCTGGGAGCGAATTGTTCAGCAGGCCAGCAAGCGTAGAGCCGCCACATTCTTTGCTGGCTCGAATGCCAAGCACCCGAAAGGCTCAATAGCCGATATGACCGCCCTGCAGGTGATGGAGATTGCCAATATCCGGCAGGCCGTCGAATGGTCCAAAACGGCCAGAGGCGGCATCCAGTACGACCTTCTAACAGAAAGCAGCGATAGCACGGCCTGCTCCAGTGCTTACGGACTCTGTGAGTCGAGCTGGGAGCCGATCAAGATAATGGAGGCAGCATAATGATATTCGACGCCAAGACAGACACGCTGCCCACCGCAACCATCAGCGGCGTCGCCCACGAAGGGTTCACCTGCATCACCCGAGCCGGAAAAAAGCTGCGCATGGCCCTGGTCGACGAAGAGGGCAACATTGCCGACGTCGGCCACCATGTTGCCCAGGAAGCCTGGAATGTCTGTATCCAAGTGCAGCACAACTTCTGGATCGGCCAGGGACACATGCGTGTGCTGAGTAAGCCGATCCCGCTCAAGGTCGACAAGGCCGCTTAAACCCCGAAGCCCAACTGCCACTCCCCGGTTTTGCGATCTATTCGTAAAAGCCGGGACTGGCCTCCCTTCCCGACCAGCAACAAGTCGATCACCTTCCCTTCTCGACCGGTCGCCTGCATACCGTGGTGGTACACCACAATACGCTCGAACGTCTCTCTTACCAGGTTCCGCACCTTCATCCGAGCATCGAAGTCCAGCATCTCTACGCCGGAGGCCAGTTGCTCCCATGCCTCAGCAAGTCCAGGCTGGTTGCGGTTCGATACAGCTACTAACTCGCGCTCGGCCTGAGCCACGTCCTTTTGCTTAGCAGCATGCTGCTCCTCAAGTTCACGAGCCTTACGGACGAAGATCAGTGGCGCCGCTCCACCTTCGGCCGCCAACAGCGCCTCGCTCACCCGCTCCAACTGCTGCTCGATCAGCGCCGCCTCAGCCTTGGCAGTCGCCAGTCGCGCCTGCAGCAATTGCGACTGATCATTTCCTTCCAGCAGGCTGCTCAGGTTCATACGGTCGGTGCAATAGCTCATCAGCGCTTTCTCGATTGGCACTACACTGCAACTGCCACCGATGGGGCAACCACTGTTATGTGAATAACCCACACAGATCAGACGCCGGTGGCCATCAGACAAGCTACCGTCAGGCTTGGCCCTATGCATAACATTCTGTCCAACGACGGCCGTACCGCAGTATCCGCAATAAGTAATGCCCAGGCCGGTAACAAGGCCCGGTATCTCCCCTTTGCCCTTGCGCCTGACCCGACTTTCGACGTGCAGAGATAGATCAGCGAACTCGTCTGCCGTCAATATAGGCGGGTAGTACCCCTCCAGCCGATACGTTTCACCGTCCAGGTCCAGCACCTTAGCTCCCACCAAAGCTGGGAGCCGGACAAGCCGGTGCACTTGCAGCGCAGTGATGCCCTTGGTCGTGACGGCCAGACCGCGCTCTGTCATCTCGCGAATGATACGGACCGAGCCATAGCCTTGCCGGAACAGCTCAATCACTAAGCGCACACCCTCGACACGCTCAGGCACCAATTGGAAAGCCTGGCCATCCCAGTGCAGCCATTGTGGATCCTTGCCGTTTCGAATGATGCCCCGGTAACTGCCGGCGACCCAACCTTCACATTGGCGGCGGATTGCGGCTTTCACACGCTTTGACTTGGTATCTGACTCTTCATGCGCACGGATCATCACCAGCAGCGAATACACCAAGTCCATCGGCTGGGCTTTCAAGCCGGCCCGGTTGTACTCCCGGCCGTCACTGGCTGTAACCACGGTGATGCCGGCGTTGATGATCTGGGCCAACTGGGCCTGGGCCTGAATCGGCTCGGCACGGCTCAACCGGTCCAACCCTTCAACGACCAGAACAGAACCGTCAGCAATCCGGCCGTCCTCGACAGCCTGCAGAAAGACGCCTAACGCCCCCTGCTTGACGTGACGCTGGTGATAGGCGGATAACCCTTCATCTCTCAGGGATAGCGACTCATCCAGATCGAGCCCCTTTTCAGCCGCCCAGCGCTGTGCGTACTGGAGTTGACGGTCGGCACTGCTGCCGGTCGCCTGCCTAGGATCGGAGAACCGTAAATAGCTGTATACTCGCGCGCCGCTTTTAGCCATTAGAAAAAATAAGCCCTGATGAGGATCTACCTATAATGATGACAGAGAAAGCCCCGCGTGTAGGTATGATATCCTTAGGGTGCCCAAAGGCTCTGGTCGACTCCGAACGCATCCTCACCCAGCTGCGGATGGAAGGTTATGACGTCGTGTCCACCTACCAGGACGCGGACGTGGTGGTGGTCAATACCTGCGGCTTTATTGACTCGGCCAAGGCGGAATCCCTGGAAGTGATCGGCGAAGCCATCAAGGAAAACGGCAAGGTCATCGTCACCGGCTGCATGGGCGTGGAAGAAGGCAACATCCGCAAGGTGCACCCGAGCGTGCTGGCCGTGACCGGTCCGCAGCAGTACGAGCAGGTGGTCAATGCCGTGCACCAAGTGGTCCCACCGCGTCAGGACCACAACCCACTGATCGACCTGGTACCGCCACAAGGCATCAAGCTGACCCCGCGCCACTATGCGTACCTGAAGATTTCCGAAGGCTGCAACCACAGCTGCAGCTTCTGCATCATCCCGTCGATGCGCGGCAAGCTGGTGAGCCGCCCGGTGGGCGACGTACTGGACGAGGCTCAGCGCCTGGTCAAGTCCGGCGTCAAAGAGTTGCTGGTAATTTCCCAGGACACCAGCGCTTACGGCGTCGACGTCAAATACCGCACGGGCTTCTGGAACGGCGCACCGGTGAAAACCCGCATGACCGAACTGTGCGAAGCCCTCAGCAGCCTCGGCGTGTGGGTGCGTCTGCACTACGTCTACCCGTACCCGCACGTTGACGAATTGATCCCGCTGATGGCCGCCGGCAAAATCCTGCCGTACCTGGACATCCCGTTCCAGCACGCCAGCCCGAAAGTCCTCAAGGCCATGAAACGCCCAGCCTTCGAAGACAAGACCCTGGCGCGGATCAAGAACTGGCGCGAGATCTGCCCGGAACTGATCATCCGTTCCACCTTCATCGTCGGCTTCCCCGGCGAGACCGAAGAAGACTTCCAGTACTTGCTGGACTGGCTGACCGAAGCCCAACTGGATCGCGTCGGCTGCTTCCAGTACTCGCCCGTCGAAGGCGCCCCGGCCAATCTGCTGGACCTCGCTATTGTTCCGGACGACGTCAAGCAGGACCGTTGGGAGCGCTTCATGGCCCACCAACAGGCCATCAGCTCGGCACGCCTGCAACTGCGTATCGGCAAGGAAATCGAAGTGCTGATCGACGAAGTCGACGAGCAAGGCGCGGTTGGCCGCTGCTTCTTCGACGCGCCGGAAATCGACGGTAACGTGTTTATCGACGATGCCAGCGGCCTGAAGCCAGGTGACAAGGTCTGGTGCACAGTGACTGATGCCGACGAGTACGACCTCTGGGCTGAAAAGCGCGCATAAGGTGTAAAGAATTGAAAAAGCCCCGCTCTTTAGCAAGATGCGGGGCTTTTTTAGGTCTATCGTTTTGTCCATCAGCGCTAATTATCGGCAAGGGGCAGCGGGCATGCGCCAGCATTCGATTATCCATACACCTAAAACCAGTGACTATCCGGAAATGACCCGCATCTGGGAGGATTCGGTGCGCGCCACCCATGACTTCCTCCCGGACAGCTACATCGAGTTACTGAAAAACCTGGTGCTGACGCGTTACCTGGATGCAGTGATGCTGATCTGCACCAAGGACTCATGCCAGCGCATCACCGGCTTTGCGGGCGTGGCGGCGGGCAAGGTCGAGATGCTGTTTATCGACCCTGCGCACCGTGGCCAAGGCCTGGGCCGGCAATTGCTGTGCTATGCGATCGAGCAACTGAATGCCGATAAGCTGGACGTCAACGAACAGAACCCGCAAGCCCTGGGCTTCTACTTCAAACAGGGTTTTGAAGTGATCGGACGCACCGACCACGACGGCATGGGTCAGCCTTATCCTTTGCTGCATATGCGCTTGCGCCAGGACCAGCAGCAGGCGCGCAGTGGCTAAAAGCCGCAGCACTGAAATGGGGCCGGGATTAACCGGCGCCACACAGGTACAATAGCTGCCCCCTTTTGTTACGGCCCTTGTCATGACTGACCCCATACGTCTCTCCAAACGCCTCATCGAACTGGTCGGCTGCTCCCGTCGGGAGGCTGAGCTGTTCATCGAAGGCGGCTGGGTCACGGTGGACGGCGAAGTGATCGACGAACCGCAGTTCAAGGTCGCCACCCAGAAAGTCGAACTGGACCCCGATGCCAAGGCCACGGCCCCGGAGCCGGTGACCATCCTGCTGCACGCGCCGGCTGGCGTGGACGCCGAAACTGCGATGCAATCCATCAGCGCCGAGACCCTGTCGGATGAGCACCGCTTCGGCAAGCGCCCGCTCAAGGGCCACTTCTTGCGCCTGACCGCCAGCGCCGACCTGCAAGCCAAGGCCAGCGGCCTCCTGGTGTTTACCCAGGACTGGAAAATCCTGCGCAAACTGACGGCCGATGCCGCCAAGATCGAGCAGGAGTATGTGGTTGAAGTATCCGGGGACATGGTTGCGCACGGCCTCAATCGCCTGAACCACGGCCTGACGTACAAGGGCAAGGAGCTGCCAGCGGTCAAAGCCAGCTGGCAGAACGAGAACCGCCTGCGCTTTGCGCTGAAAAATCCGCAACCGGGTGTGATTGCCTTGTTCTGCGAAGCCGTTGGCTTGAAGGTCGTCGCCATTCGACGCATCCGCATTGGCGGAGTCTCCATCGGCAAAGTGCCGGTGGGCCAATGGCGCTATCTGTCCGGCAAAGAGAAGTTCTAACCGCTCTTTCGCCACCGAACCTCTCGACACCGCCTCTCTGGGCGGTGCTCACAGTTGAATGACCAGGATTGCCAACATGATTCACAACGACGTACTGCGCAGCGTGCGCTACATGCTCGACATCAGCGACAACAAGATGGTCGAGATCATCAAGCTCGGCGGCATGGATGTCACCAAGGACGACCTGCTGACCTACCTCAAGAAAGACGAAGAAGAAGGCTTTGTGTTTTGCCCGGACGACGTCATGGCGCATTTCCTCGATGGCCTGGTGATCTTCAAGCGAGGCAAGGACGAGAGCCGTCCACCGCAGCCGATCGAGTTGCCGGTGACCAACAACATCATCCTGAAGAAACTGCGGGTCGCCTTCGAACTGAAGGAAGACGATATGCACGCCATCCTCAAGGCCGCCGAGTTCCCGGTGTCCAAGCCGGAACTGAGCGCGCTGTTCCGCAAATTCGGCCACACCAACTACCGCACGTGTGGCGATCAGTTGCTGCGCAACTTCCTCAAGGGCCTGACGCTGCGCGTTCGCGCCTAAACCCATGAGCTATAGCGTCTCGCCCATCGGCTTCGTCCGCTCCTGCTTCAAGGAGAAGTTCGCCATCCCGCGCCAGCCGCAACTGGCGCCCGCCGCCCGAGGCGTGCTGGAGTTAGTGGCGCCGTTCGATCAGGGCGAGGCGGTACAGGGCCTGGAGCAGGTCAGCCACGTGTGGTTACTGTTTCTGTTTCACCAGGCTTTGGAAGAAACGCCCCGCCTGAAAGTCCGCCCGCCGCGCTTGGGGGGCAACAAATCCATGGGAGTGTTTGCCACCCGCGCCACTCACCGCCCCAATGGCATCGGCCAATCGGTGGTGAAACTGGACAAAGTGGAAGCCAATCGCCTGTGGATATCCGGCATTGATTTACTGGATGGCACGCCGATTCTCGACATCAAGCCGTATGTGCCCTACGCCGACATCATCGATACGGCGACCAACAGCATCGCCAGTGCCGCGCCGCAGCTGATTCCCGTGCAGTGGCTGAAGTCCGCTCTGCAACAGGCACAAGGCCACGCTCAGCGCCTTGACGAGCCATTGGTGGCCTTGATTGAGCAGTGTTTGGCACAGGATCCACGACCGGCGTACCAGACACCGGGGCCCGAGCGGGAATATGGGGCGCGGTTCTGGGATGTGGACGTGCGGTGGCACTATCCAGAAGCCGGAATGATTTGTGTGCTGGAAGTGGTTGCAGCTGAATAAACCGGAAACAAAATGTGGGAGCGGGCTTGCTCGCGAAGGCGGTGTATCAGTCAAATATGCTTCAACTGACACTCCGCCTTCGCGAGCAAGCCCGCTCCCACATTTTTTTGCGTCGCGTTTACTTCTCGACGAACGCACGCTCGATCAAGTAGTCACCCGGCTCACGCATCCGTGGCGAAACCTTCAGGCCGAAGCTGTTCAACACTTCGCTGGTCTCATCCAACATGCTCGGGCTGCCGCACAGCATCGCACGGTCGTCCTCGGGGTTGATCGGTGGCAGACCAATGTCAGTGAACAGCTTGCCGCTGCGCATCAGGTCGGTCAGACGACCTTCGTTTTCGAACGGCTCGCGGGTCACGGTTGGGTAGTAGATCAACTTGTCACGCAGGGCTTCACCGAAGAACTCGTTCTGCGGCAGATGCTCGGTGATGAATTCGCGGTAAGCGACTTCGTTGACGTAGCGCACGCCGTGGCACAGGATCACTTTTTCGAAACGCTCGTAGGTTTCCGGGTCCTGGATGACGCTCATGAACGGCGCCAGACCGGTACCGGTGCTGAGCAGGTACAGGTGTTTGCCCGGCTTCAAATCGTCCAGCACCAGGGTGCCGGTCGGTTTTTTGCTGATGATGATCTCGTCGCCTTCCTTCAAGTGCTGCAATTGGGAAGTCAGCGGGCCATCCGGGACCTTGATGCTGAAGAACTCCAGATGCTCCTCCCAGTTCGGGCTGGCGATGGAGTAAGCACGCATGAGAGGGCGGCCGTTAGGCTGTTGCAGGCCGATCATCACGAACTGACCGTTCTCGAAGCGCAAGCCCGGGTCGCGGGTACACTTGAAGCTGAACAGAGTGTCGTTCCAGTGATGAACACTGAGGACACGCTCGTGGTTCATGTTGCTCATGTACGGGGAACTCCTGGAAATGGGTCTGCGCCAAATGATAGATGCGCAATTGCACAGCATTCTAATGGCGGCGACAATATCTGTTAACTGGATTATTAAGATAAGGGTTATCGGTTATATCGATATGCGATTTACTCTACGTCAACTGCAAGTCTTCGTCGCCGTCGCCCAGCAGGAAAGCGTCTCCCGCGCTGCTGGCCTTCTGGCCTTATCTCAATCCGCCGCCAGCACCTCAATTACCGAGCTGGAGCGTCAATCCAGCTGCCAACTGTTCGACCGCGCCGGTAAACGCTTGAGCCTCAATGCCCTAGGCCGCCAACTGCTGCCCCAGGCCGTGGCACTGCTGGACCAGGCCAAGGAAATCGAGGACCTGCTCAACGGCAAGTCGGGCTTCGGCTCCCTGGCGGTGGGCGCCACCCTGACCATCGGCAACTATCTAGCAACGCTGCTGATCGGCAGTTTCATGCAACAACACCCGGAGAGCCAGGTGAAACTGCATGTGCAAAACACTGCGCATATCGTGAACCAGGTGGCGCACTACGAAATTGATCTGGGTCTAATCGAAGGCGACTGCAGCCACCCGGACATTGAGGTGCAAACCTGGGTGGAGGACGAACTGGTGGTGTTCTGCGCGCCCCAGCATCACTTGGCCAAGCGTGGCCAGGCAACCATGGAAGAGCTGACTCATGAGGCATGGATTCTGCGGGAGCAAGGCTCCGGCACGCGTCTGACCTTTGACCAGGCCATGCGTCATCATCGCAGCGCGTTGAATATCCGCCTGGAGCTGGAGCACACCGAAGCGATCAAGCGGGCTGTGGAGTCAGGTCTGGGGATCGGCTGTATTTCCCGGCTGGCGCTACGGGACGCTTTCCGGCGCGGCAGCCTGGTACCGGTAGAAACCCCGGACCTAGACCTGGCCCGGCAGTTCTACTTCATCTGGCACAAGCAGAAGTACCAGACCTCCGCCATGCGCGAGTTTCTGGAACTGTGCCGGTCCTTTACCGCCGGGGTGCAGCGCAGCGACGAAATCGTGCTGCCCAACATTGCCTGAGGCCTTTAGATCAGGATCACGGCCCACACCAGGGTAATCATGGTCAACGCCACGAACTGCGCGGCGCTGCCCATGTCCTTGGCGTTCTTCGACAAGGGATGGCGATCCAGGGAGATCCGGTCAATGGCCGCTTCTACTGCCGAATTGAGCAATTCGACAATCAACGCCAGCAAACAGACGGCGATCAACAACGCCCGTTCGACCCGGCTGACATTCAGGAAAAAACTCAGCGGAATCAGGATGACGTTGAGCAACACCAACTGACGAAACGCTGCCTCGCCAGTGAAAGCCGCACGCAGGCCATCCAGGGAGTAACCGCCTGCGTTAAAGATACGTTTGATACCGGTTTGACCTTTGAAAGGCGACATAGAGTAGGCAACTGCAAAAAAAGGAGTGGGAAAACTAGAGCACGCAAAGTCAAAAAAACGTGAACGTATACCATCTTACTGCTGCGAAATTGACTCAAGTTGTTGCAAGAGCAGCGCAGCCTGGGTTCGCGTACGTACCCCAAGCTTGCGGAAAATCGCCGTCACGTGAGCCTTGATGGTCGCTTCAGACACGCTCAGCTCGTAAGCAATTTGCTTGTTCAACAACCCTTCACAGACCATGGTCAGCACCCGGAACTGCTGGGGCGTCAGGCTGGCCAAGCCATCACGTGCGGCCTTGGCTTCATCGGAGACGTTGATCTCTTCGAACGCCTGGGGCGGCCAGGAGACATCGCCCTCCAGCACCGTGCGCACGGCTTTTTGAATATCTTCCATGGAGCTGGACTTGGGAATGAAGCCGCTGGCACCGAACTCCTTGGAGCGCACCACCACGGATGCTTCTTCCTGGGCCGAAACCATCACCACGGGAATTTGCGGGTATTGCCCTCGCAGCAGCACAAGCCCCGAAAAACCATAGGCGCCGGGCATGTTCAGGTCCAGCAACACCAGGTCCCAGTCGGACTTTTCGGTGAGGCGGGTTTCCAGCTCGGCAATGCTGGCGACTTCGACCAAGCGTACATCCGGCCCCAGACCCAGGGTGACAGCCTGATGGAGTGCGCTGCGAAAAAGTGGGTGGTCATCGGCAATCAGGATTTCGTATGTGGCCATTTTTCAAATGATCCTGTTTTTTATGGGAGCACCGATGGGTTCAGTGCTCGCCAAGGCAACACAAGGTGACCGCAAGGCAGGCACCACAGGGCACGTTCAACGCCAAAGCACAGCTCACGACGTTTGAAAATTTACGGCGGCGCCCTGGTCGGCGCGCCAAGCATGCCCAGCACGGCCTGGGTGGTCAAGCGCTACGCCCGTGGGTATTTTACCGGGCACAACGGTTGCCGTGCCATCATGCCAAGGTCCTCTGGCCATGATGCCTATAGATAAGGTGTCAGGCGTGTATGAACAACGTCCTGCGGGTCCAGCACCCACTGAAACTTGGCAGCCAGGTAGTGAGTACTGAAGACATCCAGATAAGCGTCCAGCACCTCGCTGGCCGTCTGATCCCCCGCCAACTCAAGGCACAGGGCAGCGACTTCTGCGGTACAGAAGTGGTCATCGCGCTTGGAGCGCCGCAGCTTGTAGCGCGATAACTGCTCAGGTTCCAGGCTCAGCACCGGTAAGTGCTCAAGGTACGGGCTCTTGCGAAACATCTTGCGTGCCTCGCTCCAGGTTCCATCCAACAGGATGAACAGCGGGCGCTTGCCGGGTGCCAGCTTGACCTCGTTGACCACTCGCTCAGGGGCCACGAACTCACCGGGAAACACGATATAAGGCTGCCACTGCGGGTCCGCCAGCAGCTTCAGCAGCTCAGGCTCTACCTCGGTTCGCGACCAAGGGAACGCCGTCGTATCACCGATCACATCGGCAATCAGCCAGCCGGTGTTGCTGGGTTTCATGGGTTCCACGTCATGCATCAGCAGACACATGGCGGATTTGGCCTCGACCTTAGGCCGCCAGGCACACAGGCAATACTCGGGAATGACCCGGCAGCCCGGGCAGCGCTCAGCGCGAGAACCACGGGCGACAAAAGGCTTGAGGGCCCGGGCCAGACGCTGGGTGCGCAAACGGGAGACGGCGTGGCTCATCGAATGCGCCGCCGCAAAGCAGTGAAGATCAACACGAATAGAACTCGGGGGAAGGCAAAAGTCGCCGCAGTTTACCAGAGCCGGCCACCCTCACCTGCACTTCCCGCAATACGCTGGCCGTACTGACCCAGGGTCACCTATAATCCCGCGCCACTGAACGCACAGCGCAGTGGCTGGTCATAGGACCAGTACCCGAATCAGGAGATTTCCATGCTGCGTTTCATGCTGCGTTATGCCGCCCCCTCCATCGCCCTCGCGCTGGTTTTGCCCGTGGGCGCCCAAGCGGCTTCCTTGCTGGAACTTCAACTGAACAAGAAGCTGCAGAGCGTTGCGGCGGAAAGCAACAAAGACCTGCCAAGGGAATTGGATGAAAAAACCCTGGAAGTGGCCTACACCGTGGAAGGCTCACAACTGATTGACCATCTCAGCGTCCAGCCCGATCGCGCCGAACAAATGCGCGCCAACCCGAAGGCCGTGTATTTCCAACTGGGTCAGAGCGTCTGCCTGAACAAGGGTTATCGTGAGCTGATGGTCAAGGGTGCGGTGATGCGCTATGAAATCACCGAGAACAAGACCAATCGGCCCGTAGCATCGGTCAAGTTCCAGGAAGCTGATTGCCCGGCACCGGCTGCTGCGAAGAAGAAAAAGTAAGCGATGCCCTTTCGCACGCCGCTGATCAGCGGCGTGCAACTCCTCCTTCTGCAAACCCTCCGCTGCGCTCATATCAGCGACTAAACGCCGTGATGAGTGATCAATAAGCTGTTGCCAGCCAAGACTTTATAGGCTCATGATCAAATCATCCCGAAAGCCAGCAGCCTGCGGCTTTTATGTTGTTCTGTAACACTTTCAGGGCAAAAGAGGATTGCCTCGCCTGGCTTGCAGTGCAAAGGTTTTAAATCACAAGGAACATACAGAGCCTGTTTCGCCCACCTCGCTCATCAGAGGTCTGGCGAACCCCGTGTAAAGCCCGGCACGCGCCGAGGCCGACAACGACACATGCAGTGTCGTGGCCCCCGACGAATCTCTCGTCGGCACCCTGGGTTCTGTGAAGAAGGAGAAGTTGAATGCCTTACGAACCGAATGACCTCCTGCTCCATCATTTTCAAGAAAACGGGACCGACCTCACGCAGCAGGTCGACGCGCAACTCAATCTGATTGCCCCCAACAGCCCGAATATCCCCCTTTATCGCGACATGATCTTCACCGTGTTACGCATGGCGCAAGACGACCGTAGCCGCTGGAACGCCAAGATCACCCTGCAGGCGATCCGCGAGCTGGATCACGCCTTCCGGGTGCTGGAGCAATTCAAGGGCCGGCGCAAGGTCACTGTCTTCGGCTCCGCACGTACCCCCGTGGAAAGTCCGCTGTATGCATTGGCCCGGGAAGTCGGTGCTGTCCTGGCACGCTCGGACCTGATGGTCATTACCGGTGGCGGTGGCGGCATCATGGCGGCGGCCCATGAAGGTGCGGGCCTGGAACATAGCCTGGGGTTCAACATCACCCTGCCCTTCGAACAGCATGCCAACCCGACCATTGATGGCACCGAGAACCTGCTGTCCTTCCACTTCTTCTTTACCCGCAAGCTGTTCTTCGTCAAGGAAGCCGATGCCCTGGTGCTGTGCCCAGGTGGTTTTGGCACCCTGGATGAAGCACTAGAAGTCCTGACCCTGATCCAGACCGGCAAGAGTCCGCTGGTTCCAGTGGTGCTACTGGACGTACCCGGTGGTAGTTTCTGGCAAGGAGCGCTGGACTTTGTTCGTAGCCAACTGGAAGCCAACCGTTACATCTTGCCCACCGATCTCAAGCTGGTGCGCCTGGTGCACAGCGCCGAGGACGCGGTAGAAGAAATCAACCAGTTCTACGCCAACTTCCATTCCACCCGCTGGTTGAAGCGCCAATTTGTGATCCGCATGAATCACCCACTGAGTGATCGTGCACTGGCGCATCTCCAGGAAGCGTTTGCCGACCTGAGGCTCAGTGAGGATTTTCATCAGCATGCTTATGAAGGTGAGGTATACGACGAACCGCGCTTCAGCCATCTGACGCGGCTGGTGTTCAACTTTAATGGTCGTGACCAGGGCCGGCTGCGGGAGTTGGTGGATTACATCAACTTGCCGGAGAACTGGGCACACGCCCAGGGGAAAGCTCAGCAACGGGTGACAGAACCGGCATAAGCCAAACGCAAAAAGGCCCGCTATTTTCATAGCGGGCCTTTTTGTATGGTGTCGGTGTATTCAGGTGGAACGAGTGTGGGCTAGGGCCGCTGCGCAGCCCAACGGGGGCAAGCCCCCTCGCCACAGAAGCCCTTCACCGTGGCAAAGTCGTTAGCCATAGGACACTCAATCATCCATGTCCCGACCGCTTAACAAGCGACTGATCATTTCCATCGAGAATCCGCGATAACTCAGGAAGCGACCTTGTTTCGCCCGCTCCCGAGCATCGATGGGCAGATGGCCGGCAAACTTGCGACGCCAAGTGTCTTCCAACTGCGCCTGCCAACTGATACCGCTCTCACGTAACGCGAGCTCGATATCAGCACGTTGCAGGCCGCGCTGGCTCAACTCCTCGCGAATCCGCGCCGGGCCATAGCCAGAGCGAGCCCGGTAGGACACAAAGCTTTCGAGGTAACGGGCTTCCGAAAGCAGCCCCTCTTCCGTTAGACGGTCGAGGGCTGTTTCGATCATTTCAGGAGGAGCGCCGCGCTGACGCAATTTACGCGTCAGCTCGACTCGACCGTGCTCGCGTCGAGCGAGCAGGTCCATTGCAGTGCGCCGTACAGCGACGAGTGTATCCAGTACAACTGTCATCGTTTAGCTCAGATGTCAGCGTCGGCCAGGTCGTCAGCGGTTTCTCGGGTTGCATTCGATTTGACGTCTGCTGTCGGAGTCAGCAGCTTGTCGCGAATCTGCTTCTCAAGGGTCGCAGCCACGTCAGGGTTGTCCTGCAGGAACTTGGCCGAGTTGGCCTTGCCCTGGCCGATCTTGCTGCCGTTGTAGGCATACCAGGCACCGGACTTTTCAACGAAGCCGTGCAGCACGCCCAAGTCAATCATCTCGCCGTTCAGGTAGATACCCTTGCCGTAGAGAATCTGGAACTCAGCCTGACGGAACGGCGGAGCTACCTTGTTCTTCACGACTTTAACGCGGGTTTCGCTACCCACAACCTCGTCACCTTCCTTCACCGCGCCAGTACGACGGATGTCCAGACGGACCGAAGCGTAGAACTTCAGCGCGTTACCACCGGTGGTGGTTTCCGGGCTGCCGAACATCACGCCGATCTTCATCCGGATCTGGTTGATGAAGATCACCAAGCAGTTGGCGTTCTTGATGTTACCGGTGATTTTACGCAGGGCCTGGGACATCAGACGGGCTTGCAGGCCAACGTGCATGTCACCCATTTCGCCTTCGATTTCAGCCTTGGGTACCAGGGCTGCCACGGAGTCGATGACAATCACGTCGATGGCATTGGAGCGCACCAGCATGTCGGTGATTTCCAGCGCTTGCTCACCGGTGTCCGGCTGCGATACCAACAGGTCGTCAACGTTGACGCCCAGCTTGCCGGCGTATTCGGGATCCAGGGCGTGCTCGGCATCGACGAACGCACAAGTGGCGCCCATCTTTTGTGCCTGGGCAATCACCGACAGGGTCAGGGTGGTTTTACCGGAAGATTCTGGACCGTAGATTTCAACGATACGGCCTTTTGGCAGGCCGCCAATGCCGAGCGCGATGTCCAGACCCAGAGAGCCCGTGGAAATAGCCGGGATCGCCTGACGGTCGTGATCGCCCATACGCATTACGGCACCCTTGCCGAATTGACGTTCGATCTGACCCAGGGCCGCAGCCAAGGCTTTCTTCTTGTTGTCGTCCATTAAAGTCCTCACGTAATCAATAAGGCCTGACGGCCAACACCTGTATAAGTAGACAGTATTGTTCCACAAAGATCCGGGATCGACTACCCCTGTTTTTCTATTTCGAGTGCAGCTCGTCGCAATAGCCCCTCTAATGCGGCCTTTACCGTTTGTCGGCGGACCTCGTCGCGATTACCGGGGAAGTGGTGGCGTTCAGCCGTAACCTCATCCCCCACACCCCAGGCCAGCCACACCGTGCCGACCGGTTTGTCGGGTGAGCCACCGTCAGGGCCGGCCACACCGCTGACCGCCACGGCGAACCGCGCCAGGCTTTTCTCCTGGGCGCCTTTGACCATGGCCTCGACCACCTCCTTGCTGACGGCCCCGACTTTGGGGAACAGCGCTTCCGGCACATTCAACTGCCGGGTCTTCTGCCGGTTGGAATACGTGACATACCCCGCCTCGAACCAGGCCGAACTACCGGGAATACGCGTGATTGCTTCAGCGATACCGCCACCGGTGCACGACTCGGCGGTGGTGACATGGGCATTGAGCACCTGTAAGCGGCGGCCAAGTTCAGCGGCGAGTTGGGTAATTTCCTTCACGGTCGTCTCCAGGGGTGGGCGGGCGTTTGCCTACCCTACAGGAGCTTATAGGTCATGCAAGATGCGGACGGGAACAGGATGTTAACGAATGAGGGCACGTATATATGCCTGACAGACCTGCACCTTCATCATGTCAGCACCTTCAACGCCTGCTGATACAGCACCTGGCGAGCCGCCGCGCCGTTCGGCGTTCTGCCTTTGCCGCCGGTATTGATAATGCTGCCAATATTCTGGATATCACTCACGTCAGCCAAGATGTTGAGCCGATTGACCGACCAGAACCAAGCCGCCGACATGACGGCGTGCCGTGGCTGCCCCAGCCACTCAGGATGACTGACCAGATCCAGTCCCAAGGCGTCTCCACATAAGCGATAGTTATGCTTTCCCGTAACCTGAATCAGCCCGCGACCGCGATACTTCCAGCCGTCGCCAGGGGCAGTATTGCCCATGCGACCGGCATATACGTGGCTGGCAATCAACTCGGCTTTTCCGGCAAGGCTCATGGCCAAGGCGTTCGGTTTGTTACGCACCGTATTGTTCACCACCGTTTTGACGTAACCGCCGCCTTTACCGTTCATCTCGGCGTAACGGTTTGGCCAGGTATCGGCCAAACCGTTGGCGCTGTAGTTCAAATTTTCCACCAGGCGAGTCAGTTGGCTCGACTCATGACCAATCTGAGCGATAAACGCCGCACTGCGCAGCCTGGTAATAATCTGATACTCGCCCATTGCCGCGTTAAGGGCTGGAGCAAAAACGCCGGCGATTCGGCCGGCGTTCGGAAGGATGAGCAGCAACTGCTGCTCGGTGATGTCCATGGCATTCTCCAGAAATAAATGCGCTCGTGGGTGTTCCACAGCTCAAGGCGCCAGCCCGCTCGCCACGATCGAGCTGCGGTAACCTTGCGTCGGGTCAATGGTGTGAATCACCGTGGTGATCGACCAGCGGCCCTGCATGTACAGTGGCCAGGTTTCATCCAGCAGCAACAAGCCTTCGGCGGATAGCTGTGGGTTGCCCGGACAATCGATGGTCAACTTCAGCCCTTCTCGCCCGACTCGACGCATTTCACCTTGCGCCACCGCACGGGCTTCGTCTTCGTTCTGACAGCGCTGACGCAGGATCTTGAACGGCGCGTTACCGATCTCGACCTTGTGCTGCTTGCCGCCAGCGGCATCCCACCAATTGACACGACAGCCCTGGTATTTGGCCCGAGCGGTGTCATCGAGTTTGGCGCTGATAAAGGCTTCGTCGCCGGGGCGATTGTTGTGGGTTACCGACAGTCGAACATCCGGCAGTTGCTGGCCGGAGAGCGACTTGACCTGCCCACGCTTGGCCAGCACATACAGCTCGTTGACCGGTTTGGTCACCGCGTCGTAGCGGGCGGCGAGGCGGGTGATAAAGCCCATGTCGGTTTCGTTGGACTGGTCGATATGGGTAATGGGTATGGCGTCCAGGTCCGGCGCCACGCGGGGAGAAAAGCCATGGCGGGTGGTCAATTGGCGAAACAGCGCGCCCAGGGTCGTCGGCCCGTGGCTGGCGGATCGGCGCTGCCTGAAGCCGCTCTGATCAGCCACACTGAATGGCGCCGCCGAAGCCACGATGGCCAGGCGCATGGGGAACAGATGCGGGGTACGCTGGGTGATGATGAACTCACCTTTTTCCACCAGCCCCGACTCCAGGTAACCGACCCGCAGGCCGATTCTGCCGCCGAGGCTAGGCAAGCCGTCGAGGCCTTCGATGTTGAGCATCAGTTCAAGCCGATCGGACTCGATACCGGCGGCGTCGGTGTGTTTCCACTGCATCAACCGTTGATTGAGCAGCGCCGCGTTGGCGCCGTAAATCTCAATCGCCGGGGTATATCCCATAGCCATGTGGCCTCCTTAATCCCAGGCCGAAATAGCCCGCACGGCAGCTGGCCGCGTCTCGACTTCGGGCCCGATCACCCAGACACCGGCCGGTAGCACCGGGCCATATTCGGCAAGCCCGGGATTCAAGCGCCAGAGGATTTCTTCCGCGGCATCATCGCAACGGCCAAGCTCGCGGTAGAGCAGCAGGTTGACCGAATCACCGGCAATACTTCGTACCCTACGCATTAACGAACTCCTCCAGCACCAGCGTCCAGTTGATCACCATGGCGGTACCGTCATCGATCACATCGGTCTGGTTTTCCACCACCGAGTTGATACGCCACAAACCCCAGTTACGCCCGATACCATCCACCAGCGGCAGTGGCATGCGCCCATCCTGCAGGGCACGTAACTCATCCAATCGCTGCATGCCCAAGGCCTGCATCGCACTGCCGGTAAACGTCAGGCTTTGCAGTTTCTGCCCGCCCTGGCGCGACTGTGGCTTGCTGGCAATGATGTCCAGGTTGACCCAGCCGCCATCCGACTGGCGCTGCAACGTCTTGTAGGCAAAGCCTCGTGACAGCCCGAAAATAAAGCTGCCCAGCACCATTTGCTGTCGCATCACGCCACTCCATCGGTCAATGTCGCGCTGCGTCGAACCGCCAGCGCATCGGTCATCATCGGCATGCATTGGTTCTGCAGGGTTTGAATCACCATCGTGGCAACCTGCTGGGCGCTATTGGGGTCCAGGCCACTGATATTGATCACCGGGCTGAGGGTGATTTGCCGGTTGTCCGCCGGCGTATTATTGGTGAGCTGTTTGCCGACCTCGTCCGGGGAGCGCAGGCGGTCGACCATGCCTCCCAGTTTGTCGCCGAGCCAGGCACCGGCATCGCTGCCGAAGAATCCGCCCAATGCGCCGCCGACAGCGGTGCCGATCCCCGGGAGGATCAAGGTGCCAAGCGCTGCGCCCGCAGAGGCTCCAGCCCAGGCGCCGCCGGCGGTACCGAGACCAGCGCCGACGGCGCGCAGGTCACCGTTTTGTGCCCCCTGCACCACGTCCATTGCCGCACTGGCAATTCTCAGAGGTGCAAGCCGGCGAGCGCCCACGGACTCCAGCTTGGCTAATGTGCCCGATAGGCTCGCCGTCAGGCCTTTGGAGCCGCCGCGGGTTGCGGACCTATTCTTCAAAGGCGCGGCGGAAGCCGCAAACGAATTACCCTGAAGCGCGGGCGCGGCTTTGGCGGCGTCCTTGACAGAGAAGGTGCCAAGTGGCTCGCCCTTGATGTTGAGTTGAGGCCCAAGCTTGGGCTGCTCAGCAAAACGGTGCGGATTGAGAGCCCTTCGCTTGCCAACTTCTCTGGCCTTGCCTGCTACGTTGGGCGCAACGGGCGAAACCCTTTGGTCAACTGCGGGAAGCCGGACACGTCGACTCTTCATGCGCCCTGAGGAACGAGCCTTACCCTTCTTGCGGACTGTCTCGCCGACACTCTCGGGCAGCGTTGCAGCTGCGGTATCGAGCACGCTGCCGCCGACCAGCGGGGTTGTCCCGGGGCAGCATGGTTTATCCTTGCCCTGCCCCTTGTCCGTGAGTAAGTCACGAAAAAGTGGAGGCAGTTTCGGCGCGACCTTATCGAGCAAATTGCCCGAAGCCCTGGACTTGATCGTGTCCCACATCGCAGAAATGGCTTCGGAAGCCACCGGGCTAATCACAGCATTTGCCGTTTTAAGAGCATCGGCAGCGACGGGCGAATCCTTCGTGTGCGTGTTTACAAACTTGACGACGGCGGTCTTCGCATCCAGCCACGGGCTCTCGAGCCATACCGAGGCGGAATCGAGCGTGCTGCTCAAGCGCGTTTCACTTTCGCTGTAGGCTTCCCGTTTTGCCTTGATCGAGCTGTCAGAGGTCTCGGTCTTATCAAGAGAGAGATTGGCACCCGAATGTTCCAGCGCCGCCGCGAGGTCGAGGATTTGCACCTGGCCCAAGGTCATGGCGCTGCGCGTCTGGCTCTCGCTGGTTTCGCTCTGCTTGTCATCGCGGCTGTGGACCTGCGTGCTTTGCGTCAGCCGTTGGCTGTCGTGACGATCAGCCACAACCGATGCCGATGCTTTCTGCGGCGTACTGCCGACCAGATCATCGGCGTTAACAGGCCGCACCTCAGATGCCTTGAACTGCGACAAGGTACTGTCGAGCGTATCAATACTTTCCCGCAGCAGCGCTTGGGACAAGCTTAGGCTATTGACCTGTTGGCTGGCGTTGGCCAAGGCCAAGCCTACGTCGGCCAACGGCGCCTGCAGGGCATTCAGTGTCGAACCCGTGGTGAAGCTCTCAGGCGGTGCAAGAGCGTCGAGATGGGCATTCCCCTTGCTGCCAGCCTCACCGTAACTGCCCCAGCCTTCCGTGGCCATGGCGTACGCGAGCGAATAGTTATCTTGCATCCCGCTCTACTCCTGTTTGACGCCAAGGCGAGTGATCGCGATGTCGTAGCGGCGCAATGCTTTACCGACTTCCCAATCGAGGATTTCCGCTTCATTGACCGAGTAAATGAGCGGCACAACGTCGAGGATTACTTCGATGTCGCGCTCCGAAAGAAGGCCGCCGGTTTGTTTAAAAAATCGTCGATGCGCTCCTGCAGTTCGGTCCAGTCGGGCACCGTTAGGCCAGCCAGGTCGGGGATCATCAAGCCGGTGCAGTGAGAGGTGATGAACTCAGCGCGTTCCTTGGCTGTGGTGAGTTTTTTCATCACTTTGGTGGCGCGCAGAGCAGGCATTTCCAGGGTGACCGAGGTCAGGGAGCGGCCGGCGGCGTCCAGCGGCAACAGCAGTTGCACCTGTTCGGTGGTCGGCGACTCGGTAGACTCGTCAGCCGCTTCGCCGAGTTCTTCCAGGAAGTACGACGCCGGGCGGGTCGACATGTCGTGCACGTATTGGGCGATGCTGACGTAGTCCGGGCGCTTGAGTTGGTCGAGTTCTTTTACCGACAGGCCGGTGGCCAGTTTGGCCAACTCGAAGAACTGATCGTCCTCGTCATCACCGGCGCGGGCCAGGGCCTCTTTTTGTGGGGCGTAGAACAGCGGTTTGAGCTGAATCTGCTCGATCGTGGCGCCGGTGTCGGCGGTGATCGGGCACAGCAGGATGTGCAGCGGGGGCATCCAGGCCATGGGCATTTCCTTGGTGATTAAATATCTGTGGCAGCGGGCTTACCCGCGATTGCCGTTGTAGCCGCTGCCGAGGCACGAGGCTGCGATGCGGTCCGCAGGAGCGCCCTCCGGGGGCTGCTTGCGCAGCCCATCACAGCCTCGTGCCTCGGCAGCGGCTACAGAGCAGCGACAGCCTTACGGCATCAGCACCGCACGGCGGGCGTCACCCAGAATGTCCACGCCGTTGAGCACGAATTTCTGCGTGCGTACGTCGATGTCGATCACGGTAATACCGTTGTCCATGCGGTTGTAGGTACGGCAGGACAGTTCCAGGGTGGTGGTGGCCTTATCGCCCATTTTCAGCTTGGCCTCGGTCAGGGATTTCAACTTGCCGCCGACGGTGTGGTAGGTGAAGAAGGTCCGGCCGTCCTGATCCTGGCCAGCCTCACGAACATTCAGCAGGATGTCTTCACCCAGCTTGACGCCCAGGGCCAGCATGATTTCCGGACCGGCGCCTTGCAGCACCAGGGTGGCGCCCAGCACCTTGCCGCTCTTGGCCATTTCCTCGCCGATAAAACGGCCGCCGGTCATGGGCTCCATGTCGAATTCAATCTTCGGCGGGGTGAACTCCTCCACGGTGGCGGACAGCGGCAGGCCTTGGAGGGTGGCCGCAATGGCCTGTCTGACTCGGTTGGTAAACATTAGAGAACGTCCTCCAGGAACTGCTCGATGATTTCATCGCGGGCGTTGAGTTGATAAATCATGTGTTCGTTCGGCGCGTAGCGGCCATAGTCGATGACGATGAACCAGGTGCCGTTCTTGTACTTCTCGACACTGTTCAATTCCGGGTGCAGGTACACGCTGCCGCCGGGGATGGTTTCGTCGGCCACCAGGGTTTGCAGCCAGTCGTTGATGCGCTTGACCTCCTGGTCCATAAACGACTTGGTCAGGTTCTTGGCCATGGCTTTCTGGCCGGCCTTGACCAGCTTGCGGCTGATGGCGTCTTCCAGGCCGACGTAGCTGATGAACTTGCCGGTGATGGAGCGGTTGCCCAGCAGCGAGAAGCCGCCAAGGATGGTGCGGGCGTAATAGCTCACGCCGTAGCGGTTGAGCAGATCGCCTTCGGTGGAGGTGTCGAGGATGTTGTACTCAACCACGCGGGAAACGTCTTCGGCGAAGGTCACCTGGTTGCCCGGGCTTTCCCACTGCTTGACCTTGGCCAGTGCGGCAATGGCCAGGGACGATGGCGCGAGGAACACGTTCTTCTTCGCAGCCTTGGAATACACCGACGGCATGTTGTGCACCAGCAGGCAACGGTCGAAGCCCAGATCAGCACCGCCCAGCTCGCCGCTGTAGGTCACTTGGTCAGCGACGGACGCGTCCTTGCCATCCAGCACCACACGGGCCTTGATGCGTTTGCCGAAGGAAGCGAACTCACCGGCCACAGCCTTGGTGCCGGTGAAGCCTGGGGCGCCAATGATGGTCAGGTCTTCCGGGACGCTGCTCAGGGCAGCGAGGCCCAGTTTGCGACCCGTCACAGGCTCATTACCGCCGATGACATTGTTCAGGGTGTCGGCCGGGGTTGCGCCCTCTTCGACGATCACCACGTAGACCGGCACCTTGACCACTTTGAGGATCTGGTACACCGCATGAAACAACGTGCCCGCTTCAGCGCCGGTAGGGTCCAGCAGCGCCTGGGCAGTGAAACTATTGATGCGGAACGGGGCGTTTTTCGGGATCGACAGGTGCGCATTGGGCGCGGTGCCGACCAGACCGATCACGTTGTCACCCAGACCACCCATGGCCTCGGGGGATTCAGTGGCATTGACGGTGATGCCGTTATGCTCGAAGTTCAAAACCTCAGCCATGATTATTCAGCCTTCTTGGTGGCGGCCTTCTTGGCCTTGGTGGTGTCCAGGACGCTGGTCAATTCCAGGCGGCCGGCGGTGCGCAGGGCGGATGCTTCGACGTCCAGCAGGTCCAGTTCCTGGCCGACGGTGGACCAATGGCCACCTCCGGTGGGGAATGGGACGAGGACGGTGTAGGTTTGGCGGTTTGCCATGTTTGAGATTCTCCGGGTGCAAAACGCCAAAGCCCCTGTGGGAGGGGCTTTGGGCGGGCGAAAAAAAACCGCTTTCGCGGTGGGGGGGTTAACTCAGGAAAACGGGGACCTCTGGCCATACAACCTTATAGGGATCACCTAAATCTTGTGGGACATCACGTAATGTCTGCCGATATAGCGCGAGCTCACTACGCTGCGTGTCACTAAGAGGACTATCTGCAGCTTGCATTGCGTCTGTAGCAGCCAATAACTGATGACGACGCGTGCGAATGGATGCCCATTCGGCAAGGGCAATAGACTCAGGGTTAGTTTTATACTGAACCTGCACTTCCAATTTTTCGCTCAATTAAAATTCCACCTTATCAGTAAGCGATAGCTTCGACTTAATACTTCCCACCTCAAACAAAGCACCGATACCAACCTGCATCGTATCAATACGAATAGTCGTCACATAGATACTTGTAAATTTTAGACGCATGATGACATTGCCATTTGTATCGGTATAAATACCCGGCGACATATTCCCAAAAACGGCTTTATTCAGTACCGCCCGCTGAGGTGAGTAGCAGTAACCAACGATAGTCTCATCTACAATACTGGCGCTACCATAGCTATAGCCACGAATATTAAACCAGAACATTTGATCGTGAGTATTGATGTTAACGGGCAATTTAAAGTGCATGAAAACGGCATCTGACGTCCCTAGGTCAACCACCGAGAATCCACCGGACGCTCCCGTATTTTGAGGTCCGCCAGTCCCCCAAACACCACCTTGAAAGACGTTCATCAGAAACGAGCCTTGAGCGCCCACCACACCAACCATATCTTTTTTATTGCGAAACTCATCAAACTCCGCACGTGCGATATCCATACGGTTGTCAATTTGTGAGATTTTCCCATCAACAGCTTTTGTCAGACTATCTGTTGCGGTGACAAGGTCACCAATTTTCTGTTCAATACCCATACCAAACCTCTAAGTTATAAATTTATTTACTACCATAAACCTTGTAGCCTGCGTAAGAAAACATTCTTCAAAAGAACAATTATGCTTTTCGCTCAAGCGCCATAACCCGAAACAAAACACCTAAGTGTCTAGCCATATTATTTACGTTTGCGGCGGCAACTGTCGCCAACTCCTCAGCCAACAACAAATTAAGGTTTTCACTCCCCACCACAATCGTCACGCTATCCGCCGGCAACGGCGATACATCCAGCGTAAACTTCTGCAACACCCGCGCCGCCGCTGCCTTGTAAGTCAGCAACTTCCCGGCCACCGAATACACGGCCAATAGCGTCCCACTGGCGAGGTAAAACCCGAACTCGCCAATCTCATACTCGCCCTCGCCATCAAACAGCGCGGCCATTCTGAGTTGCCGGTCGCCCAGGTCCTCGTAATCCACAATTGCCACCCGCTGGCGTTCATCGCGCAAGGCGGTTTCGGTACCGTCCGGGTCATAACGGCCCGTGCCGGCGCCGATGTGGGTGATCTCGCCTTTCAAGCCCTGGTTCTTTGCCTGCAGCACTTCATCCAATCCCTTGGAGGTGAAGCGCACCAGGCGCGTAATGTCTTCTGTCATGGCTGCGCCCTGAGGTCGTAGTCGTTGATGGTGTAGTGCCGGGCAACCCCGACACTGTTAAGCCGGGCAGCCAGCCCGAGTTCGGGCAGTGCGCCCCACAGAAACAGCTCGCCGTCACTCAGCGGGGTATGGGCCGCACTGTTTAATGAAAATCCGCCGTGCAGCTTCACTTCAGGCAAAGCGCCCGCATGGCTGTCGTCACTGATGCTCAGGCCGGGATCGGCCGCTGCCGCCACGCGCAAGCCACCTTGGGTCTCGTGAACAAGGGTGATGGTTGCCTGATCCCGTTCGCTCTTGGCCGCGTTGATGCGGCGAATCAAACGGTTGTGGTCGCCGCTGGACCAACTGCGGCCGATGATCGCCTGCACGTCGAAGGTGTAAGGCAAACCCAAGGGGTGTTGTTGGTACCAGGCACTGATATTGGGGGTGAAACCCAGTGACTCCACGGCGTAGGTCAATGCCTTTGGTGTACCGGCCTGGCGCTGGATCTGCCAGGACAGGGCTACCGTCAGGCGCTTTTCCGACTCGCTGGCGGCCGCATCCCATTCGCTGACGCCACGGTCGGCAGCGAGGTATGGCAAGAATTCCACCGGTGTTTCAAGCGGGTTCATCAACGCAGGAAACGGTGGTGTAACTCGCTCGAGCAACTGGCCGAAACCTTGGTCCAGCGCTTTCTCCAGCGGCGAACTGTTGGCGGGCAGCAAACTTGGTTTGGGCTCACTCATAGTGTGCGCACCTCCACCTCGACGCCCGTGCAATACGGGGCCTGGAATGCCGTGGTAACGATCGGCTCCAGCGGTTCAAGTATCTGCAACTGGGCGGCACCCGCCGTATGGATGGTGTAATCGATCCAGCTCGGATCCACTCGCCCTTCCAGACGATGGCAAGACTCGGCGTAGGCTTGCAGCAGTTGCTGCGCCGCTACCTGCGTCAGCCCTGAATCCGGGCCTGCATTGATCTTCGCCACCACTCGAATCTTGTAACGCAAGATCTGCGCGCCCTGCACCGTGACCAGATCGGTTTCCGGCCGCACATCGGGCCGGGTGAAGTGCCGGCGAACGCCGTCGAGCAAGTCGGCCGATGGCGTGCCATCTCCTTCACGGGACAAGACGGTGACCATCACCTCGCCGGGGGCGGTTCGACGGCCATTGCCATCCTTGACCTGGGCGGCATACCCGTCCGGGTCGAAGGTGTAGGTGACGGTCACCACGCCCGGTGCTGCGCTTTGTACTTTCACCGCAGGTCGCTCACCCAGGGTGAAGACCTCGCGTCGGTACTGCATCCGCGAGCCCGCTGCCGGAGCATGAGGTGCCAGGTAGTAGCGCAACCGGGCGTCGTCATCGCTTTCCAGGGTGGGCGGAACCGGCGGGAAGGCCGCCGGGTCGCCTGGGTCCAGCACCTGGCGTTCCAGGCCCATGTCAGCGAGCCGTGCATCAAGGTTGCTGCCGGTGGCCCACCACGCGAGCATCTGCTTGATGCGGGCGTTGTACTTGCGTTCATGGGTTTGTAAACGCACGCAAAAAGCTTCCAGAGCCAGGGTCAGCAATTCACTTTCATTTTCCAGGCTGACCTTCAGTTTTGCCGCGCTTTGCGGCGAGCGCTCGGCGACGTAACTGACCACGAATGCCTTGAATTCAGCCAGCAACGGTTCGAACTCGTCGACGGCAATGATCGCCGGCTCGGCCAGCTGGTTCTGGCCGGGTATCAGCATGCTCATGTCACTACCTCGAAGGATTGTTTGCGGTTTTTCCAGGTGCCGGCGAAGCGCAGCAACAGACCGGCGCCCTGACGGCTGGCGACGATCACCTGCGGTTCAAAATCGGCGATGCCGTTCTGCGGGTTGTAGAACGCCTGGGCAGCGTGGCTTTGGGCAAGAATCAACAGGTCATCCCCCAGGTTCTGCCCCAGCAACTGCGGGATCATCGAACCGTACAGCGGACGCTTTTGCCGGGTGCCCAGCGGGGTGGTCAACGCCCGGGTGGCGCGCTGCACGAATTGCAGCCAGTCATCCACCGTAGCGCCGGTATTTCTATCGATTCCGATCATGGGAAGTCCTTATCTGGGGCTGATGACCCGGCCCAAGTGATCCACCACCGGACCACTGAAGTGAACACCGCCGGCATCCAGCAACATGCCGACCGCACCGACTTTCAGCTCGAGGCTCTGAGCGGTCATGGCCAGACTGGTTGCACCGATGCTCACATCGACCCGGTCGCGAGAGCCCTTGACGACGGTCGGCCCGTTGCCCCAGTTGAAAACATGGCTGGCATCGTCGTAGTCGCTTTGCGTGCCGTCCTGATGACGGCGGCGGGTCAACGTGGCGACGTTTGAAACCGGCGGAAAGCGATCGCTGTGCAGGCCAAACAAGGCCACTGACTGAGCGCCGCCCTCGCCCCCGCCATAGTTGAGCAACAGGCATTGCTCGCCCACCGAGGGGATACGGGTCTCGGTCTGCGCGCCAGCGCTGGGGTTGAAGAAACGGATGGCCGGGGTGAGCAGTTCGCCATGGCTGACCTTGCAGGTATTGCTGGCGGCATCGACCTCCTGGCACACGCCGATCCGGCAGAAGCTTTCGGCGCGGCGGTAGAGGTCTTCGAACTGAGTTTCCATTTCTGCCAGGCGCTCGACGATCGGCGCCAATTGCATACGTAACAGCGCATCAAACATGGGCTACCCCGACAGTTCCTGATATTGATCGGGGTCGTCGATGTTCGAGACTTCCCAAGTGCAGGCAAACACAGGCTTGCCCAGCGGGTCGTCGAGCAACGGCTGGCCGAGATAAAGGGTTTGAGTGAAGGAAACGGTCCAGGTGTCGTAGTCGGGTTGTGTGCCGAGCAGCGTTGGTACGGCGACGATACTCGCCGGCAAATCGCACTGCGCTGACGGCAGGCCCCAACGGTTGTCCAGCACCAGATCCATCAGTTGGCTGGCCAAGTCACAGGCATCAAACGGCAATGATCCCTGGGCAACCATGGCCTTGAGAGAGATCGCCATGACATGGGCCTTGCGCCCCTCAAGGGAGCGGATTCCGGGACCATTGCCTTCGACCGTGATCAATACGCCGGTCTTATCCTCAGCGCCCTGGAAGTCCAGGTAACTGCCTATGCGCAACTCAGGAAAGGCACGGCGCAGTGCTTCCCCGATGGCCACCGGCAACTGGGAAGGTTTTTCGATAAGCATCATTTAAGTAGCTTCCTTGCAACAGTCACGGCTGGTTGGGCGGCGGGCCTTCGTTGACCCCGATTCGCTTGGCTGCCCAGCGCTCATATAAGCCGATGGCCACGTCGGCACCGGCCATGGCGGTCAGGCAGCCAATGGCGCCAGCGGTCCAGATCGACATGCCGGCGGCGTAACACAGCATCAATGCCGAGACCCCGCAGACCATGCACGCCCCGGAGCGCAGGGCTAGGCGGCGAATCAGGGACCAGCCTCGGGCGCCTTCCTTGTCGGCGCGCCACATTTCTCCGGAAACCCCGCCGATCACCGCTAATACGATGACCAGCCAGATAGGCATTTCCGCTAACGCTTGCTGCTCGTTTGTCATGTCACGCCTCCTGGAATGAGTGATACCGGCCTGGCGCCGGTGCGTTGATTAATCCGTATGAGTTTCAAATCCATTGCGTCTCAAAGGTCGCCTTCTTCAGGTAGGCATTCCAAAAAGCCCGGTTGCCCGGGCTTTTCAGTAATGCGGTCCTTGACCTTTCGGCGCTACTGGCGCGGTACGGGTCCATTTAAACTGTTAGTTCCGACCACGATCCCTGTCTGCCGGATAACTGCTTCTGGTGCTTTACGCTGCACACCCGGGTCAGTTGCCAACCCTCTGAACCGTTAAGGCCGGTTCATCGCTGCCTGTTTTTTGTAAAACGGTGAAACTAAAGAGCGTCGGCATCCTTGCCGGTGTTGCCTGGCATCCCTGCCACCTTGAGGGGCGTCCTTGCCGATGTTGCGTGCCTTCCTTGTCTTCCCTGGCAGCATCCTTGCCGCCTCCACCAGACTTTGTTGGCTGGCTTGAGATGAAGAATATGCATGTATGCATATACAGTCAATGCGCAAATGCATTTATTTTTGCACTGTAAATGCACTGACGCATTAAAGCCTTGCAGGTAAAGGGTTTTCCGGTTTTGCACAGGCGAAAAAAAGCCCGCTCGGTGGCGGGCTTTGTCTTACAGAGGGCGGTTAACGGGCGTACATGCCCCACCAGAAAACGTGACCGAGGATGCTGATCTGCTCTTCCTGGATTTCCTGAAAGCTGTAGTCCTCGTCCGGGTGCTCATCACGATTGAAGCTGCGCAAACGAATCCCCGAAGGCAGGCGATAGAGCTGTTTGACCCGCAGCTGACCGTTGTGATTGATGGCGTACAAATCACCGTCGACGATGTCGCCAATCCCGCACTTGCCGGCATTGACCCCCACCGTCGCACCGTCCCGCAGCACCGGCAACATACTGTTGCCGCGTACGGTCACGCATTTAGCCTGGTCGAACTGCACGCCGTTATGCCGCAGGCTGCGCTTGCCGAAACGCAGGCTGGCCTTCTCGCTTTCCTCGATGACGAATCTTCCTGATCCAGCAGCCAATTCAACCTCGCGCAGAAAGGGGATCGACACCTCGTCATCGTTGACGGGGGTATCGTCGTCCCACAGGCTTATATCCTTGAGTTCCGAATGCATCGGGTCGCGCTCGTCTTCCCGCGACACCACCAAAGCCACGCGCCCGCGCAGTTGATCGGTGCTGACGCGAAAGTAATCGGCGATGCGTGAGATGTGCTTGTCCGATGGATCAACGATCTTGCCGCTGAGAATCCGGGACAGTGTGGATTGAGGCACGCCGGTGCGCCGGTGAAGCTCCGTGGGGGAGATCCGGTCGCGATCCAGCAGCTCTCTTAAGACGATAGAAACGTTGCGTTTTTGCATAAAGCGGATATTGAAGGCAGTTTTCGCGGTTGGCAAATGCTATTTTGCATATTTATGCATTTGCCATGCCTTTATATGGTGCTTTTGTGAACTGCGAAGCCTCGACCTTGCGTGTTAACCTTGCGCCCATCGCAAAAAATGCTGGGCCAAGCGCCCCCTTTGCCCCATCACTTTCAACGAATCCGCTAAGTATCTGATGAGTAAAAACACTTCCGATCTGTCCTCCCACACCCCAATGATGCAGCAGTACTGGCGTCTGAAAAACCAGCACCCTGATCAGTTGATGTTCTATCGCATGGGCGACTTCTACGAGATCTTCTATGAAGACGCGAAGAAAGCGGCCAAGTTGCTGGACATCACCCTGACAGCGCGTGGGCAGTCGGCCGGGCAGGCGATTCCGATGTGCGGGATTCCTTACCATTCGTTGGAAGGTTACCTAGTCAAGCTGGTCAAGCTCGGTGAGTCGGTGGTGATCTGTGAGCAGATCGGCGACCCGGCCACCAGCAAGGGCCCGGTGGAACGTCAGGTGGTGCGCATTATTACCCCGGGGACGGTGAGTGATGAGGCGCTGCTGGATGAGCGTCGCGACAACCTGATCGCGGCGGTGCTGGGGGATGAACGGCTGTTCGGCCTGGCAGTGCTGGATATCACCAGCGGCAACTTCACGGTGCTGGAGATCAAGGGTTGGGAGAACCTGCTGGCGGAGCTGGAGCGCGTCAATCCGGTGGAGTTGATGATTCCGGACGATTGGCCCAAGGACCTGCCGGCGGAACGCCGCCGTGGGACCAAGCGCCGCGCACCGTGGGATTTCGAACGTGACTCGGCACTGAAAAGCCTGTGCCAACAGTTCTCCGTGCAAGACCTCAAGGGCTTTGGTTGCGAAACCCTGACCCTGGCCATCGGCGCCGCCGGTTGCTTGCTCAGCTACGCCAAGGAAACCCAGCGTACCGCCCTGCCTCATTTGCGTAGTCTGCGTCATGAGCGCCTGGACGACACAGTGGTGCTCGATGGCGCCAGCCGGCGCAACCTGGAGTTAGATACCAACCTGGCCGGCGGTCGCGACAACACCCTGCAATCGGTGGTCGACCGTTGCCAGACCGCCATGGGCAGCCGTCTGCTGACCCGTTGGTTGAACCGCCCGCTGCGGGATTTGACGGTGCTGCAATCCCGTCAAACCTCTATTACGTGCCTGCTGGACCGCTATCGCTTTGAAAAGCTGCAACCGCAGCTCAAGGAAATCGGCGATATCGAGCGCATTCTCGCGCGGATCGGCCTGCGCAACGCGCGGCCTCGTGACCTCGCACGCCTGCGGGACGCCCTCGGCGCCCTGCCGCAGTTGCAAGCGGCGATGACTGAACTGGAAGCACCGCATCTGCAACAGTTGGCCGTGGTCACCAGCACCTACCCGGAACTGGCGGCGCTGCTGGAAAAAGCCATCATCGACAACCCGCCCGCGATCATCCGCGACGGTGGCGTATTGAAGACCGGTTACGACAGCGAGCTGGACGAACTGCAATCCCTGAGCGAGAACGCCGGGCAGTTCCTGATCGACCTGGAAGCCCGCGAGAAAGCCCGTACCGGCCTGGCCAACCTGAAAGTCGGCTACAACCGCGTCCACGGCTACTTTATTGAGTTGCCGAGCAAGCAAGCCGAGCAGGCGCCTATCGATTATCAACGCCGCCAGACCCTCAAGGGTGCCGAGCGCTTTATCACCCCTGAGCTGAAAGCGTTCGAAGACAAGGCGCTATCGGCCAAGAGTCGCGCCCTGGCCCGCGAAAAGATGCTCTATGAAGCGCTGCTCGAAGACTTGATCGGCCAACTGGCGCCGTTGCAGGACACCGCTGCCGCCCTGGCGGAACTGGACGTACTGAGCAACCTGGCCGAGCGCGCACTGAACCTTGACCTGAACTGCCCGCGCTTTGTCAGCGAGCCGTGCATGCGCATCGTCCAGGGTCGTCACCCAGTGGTGGAGCAGGTATTGACCACGCCGTTCGTGGCCAATGACCTGTCCCTGGACGACGATACCCGCATGCTGGTGATCACTGGTCCGAACATGGGCGGTAAATCCACCTACATGCGTCAGACCGCACTGATTGTGCTGCTGGCCCATATTGGCAGCTTCGTGCCGGCGGCCAGTTGCGAATTATCCCTTGTGGACCGCATCTTTACCCGAATCGGTTCCAGCGATGACCTGGCCGGCGGCCGTTCGACCTTTATGGTGGAAATGAGCGAAACCGCCAACATCCTGCACAACGCTACCGAGCGCAGCCTGGTGTTGATGGACGAAGTGGGGCGTGGCACCAGCACCTTCGACGGCCTGTCCCTGGCATGGGCGGCAGCCGAGCGGTTGGCCCACTTGCGGGCATATACGTTATTCGCCACCCACTATTTTGAGTTGACGGTGCTGCCGGAAAACGAGCCGCTGGTCGCCAACGTGCACCTCAATGCCACCGAGCACAACGAGCGCATCGTGTTCCTGCACCATGTGCTGCCAGGACCGGCCAGCCAGAGTTATGGCTTGGCCGTGGCCCAGTTGGCCGGGGTGCCCACGGAGGTGATCACCCGTGCTCGCGAGCACCTGAGCCGCCTGGAAGAGACCGCCCTGCCCCACGAGTTGCCCGTGGCCAGTCCCGCGAAAGCGGCCAGCAAATCCAGTGCTCCTCACCAAAGCGACATGTTCGCCAGCCTGCCCCATCCGGTTCTGGATGAGCTGGCCAAGCTTGACCTGGATGACTTGACGCCGCGAAAAGCGCTGGAAATGCTCTATGCACTGAAGACACGGATCTAACGCAGACGCTTGCAAGCTGATAGAATCTCGCGCGGTTTGGGATGCTGCGGGCTTTTAGCCTGGCCCGCAGACTATCGCTCCCGAACCTCGCGAGCCCCGCCACAAGGGGTTTCGCTGCCGCCGCCTGAGGAGAAAATTAGAAATGACCTTCGTCGTCACCGACAACTGCATCAAGTGCAAGTACACCGACTGCGTAGAAGTCTGTCCGGTGGACTGCTTTTACGAAGGCCCGAACTTCCTGGTGATCCACCCGGATGAGTGCATTGACTGCGCGCTGTGCGAGCCAGAATGCCCGGCCGTCGCCATTTTTTCCGAGGACGAAGTCCCGGCAGAAATGCAGGAATTTATTCAGTTGAACGTTGATCTGGCCGAAATCTGGCCGAATATCACTGAGCGCAAAGACCCGATGCCCGATGCAGCCGAGTGGGATGGCAAAAAAGGCAAGATTGCAGACCTCGAGCGCTAATAGCGTCGACGCCCTCCAAAAGGCCCCTTGCGGGCCTTTTTGCGTTTCTCCCCTCAGGGTTTCACTTTTCTACAGGCAAAAAAAAGGGGCGGTATGACCCGCCCACATTTTTTCCCTAGTCCCTGTGTTCCTTTTCATCATCCTGATGAATCGCATCCTGCGAGGTTCCCTGAGTCATCGTTCCTTGATGACTGTGTCAATCCGTGGACACAGGACTGATCTTAGAGAGTTCCCGATTAAATTCAACGTGATCCAACGGATAGAATCCAGGGTCTTTCATTTAAAAACACAATAAATAGTTATTATATTTCAGCAGCTTAGTAAATATAGGCAGTCATTCGAGCTGCCTGCGTCCGGTAAAAAACCCAAACACTTACGAAAAAGTAAGCAAATGCTTACACCAGCAATTACGTAAACGCCAAACGATCGCTATTAAATGTTCTGCGGGCAAGAAAAAGCCCCGACACTGTCGAGGCTTGTCTACCCACAGATGAATCAGTCGTCGCTGACCGTGATAGTCGGCATTGCCTGGGCGCCCGCCTCTTGCAGGACAATCCGTGCACCAACATGACGGGCCAGCTCTTGGTACACCATGGCAATCTGGCTATCAGGCTCGGCGACCACGGTAGGCTTGCCACCGTCGGCCTGCTCACGAATCACCATCGACAGCGGCAACGACGCCAGCAGTTCGACACCGTACTGGGTCGCCAGTTTTTCACCGCCGCCTTCACCGAACAAATGCTCGGCATGGCCACAGTTGGAGCAAATGTGCACCGCCATGTTTTCCACGACGCCCAGCACCGGGATATTGACCTTGCGGAACATCTCCACGCCTTTCTTCGCGTCCAGCAGCGCCAGATCCTGGGGCGTGGTGACGATCACCGAACCGGCCACCGGTACCTTTTGCGCCAGGGTCAGCTGGATATCACCGGTGCCTGGCGGCATGTCGATCACCAGGTAATCCAGGTCGCCCCAGGCGGTCTGGGTGACCAGTTGCAGCAGGGCACCGGAGACCATCGGCCCGCGCCAGACCATCGGCGTGTTGTCATCGGTCAGGAATGCCATGGACATCACTTCCACACCATGGGACTCGATGGGCACGAACCACTTCTGATCCTTGATCTTCGGCCGGGTGCCTTCGGCGATGCCGAACATCACACCCTGGCTCGGACCATAAATGTCCGCATCCAGAATCCCGACGCGTGCGCCTTCACGGGCCAGGGCCAGGGCCAGGTTGGCGGCGGTGGTGGATTTACCCACTCCACCCTTGCCAGAAGCGACGGCAACCACGTTCTTGACGTTGGCCAACCCTGGAATCTGCGCCTGGGCCTTGTGCGGTGCGATCACGCACTGAATATCGACCTTGGCTGCGCTCACGCCGTCCAGACCTTCAATGGCCATTTGCAGCATCTGCGCCCAACCGCTCTTGAACAGACCTGCGGCATAACCCAGTTCAAGCTGGACCGAGACCTTGTCACCCTGCACATCAATGGCACGAACGCACCCGGCGCTGACCGGGTCCTGGTTCAGGTAAGGGTCGGTGTACTGGCGAAGAACGGCTTCCACCGCTGCGCGATTGACGGCGCTCATGGGCTACTCCCGAAAAAGACTGACTAAAACAGGCGGCTATCCTAACCGTTCCTGACGGCCTGCGGCATGCTTTCGCGGTAATGGAAAACGCTGAAACAACGCCACGGGGTGAAATAAATTTCCCGGCGCTTTATAGTGGCCGACCTCCGTTTCATCAAGTAGCCGAGCCCCATGTCCGAGCCACGCAAGATCCTCGTCACCAGCGCCCTGCCCTATGCCAATGGTTCAATCCACCTTGGCCATATGCTTGAGTACATCCAGACCGATATGTGGGTGCGCTTCCAGAAGCATCGCGGCAATCAATGCATTTATGTCTGCGCGGACGACGCCCACGGTTCGGCCATCATGTTGCGCGCCGAAAAGGAAGGCATTACCCCGGAACAACTGATCGCCAACGTCCAGGCTGAACACAGCGCCGACTTTGCCGAATTCCTGGTGGACTTCGACAACTTCCATTCGACGCACTCTGAAGAGAACCGTGAGCTGTCGAGCCAAATCTATAAGCGGCTGCGGGACGCCGGTCACATCGCCACGCGTTCAATCACGCAGTATTTCGACCCGGAAAAGAAAATGTTCCTGGCCGACCGCTTCATCAAGGGCACCTGCCCGAAATGTGGCACCGAAGACCAGTACGGCGATAACTGCGAGAAATGTGGTGCTACCTACGCGCCCACCGACCTGAAGAATCCGAAGTCGGCGATCTCCGGCGCCACCCCGGTGCTCAAGGACTCCCAGCACTTCTTCTTCAAGCTCCCGGATTTCCAGCAAATGCTGCAAACCTGGACCCGCAGCGGCACCCTGCAGGACGCCGTGGCCAACAAGATCGCCGAATGGCTGGATGCCGGCCTGCAACAGTGGGACATCTCCCGCGATGCGCCGTACTTCGGCTTCGAAATCCCAGACGAGCCAGGCAAGTACTTCTACGTGTGGCTGGACGCGCCGATCGGCTACATGGCCAGCTTCAAGAACCTTTGCGACCGTACGCCGGAGCTGGACTTCGACGCGTTCTGGGGCAAGGACTCCACCGCCGAGCTGTATCACTTCATCGGCAAGGACATCGTCAACTTCCACGCCCTGTTCTGGCCAGCAATGCTCGAAGGTTCGGGCTATCGCAAGCCGACCGGCATCGCCGTACACGGCTACCTGACGGTCAACGGCCAGAAGATGTCCAAATCCCGTGGCACCTTTATCAAGGCGCGCACCTACCTGGATCATCTGTCACCGGAATACCTGCGCTACTACTACGCAGCCAAGCTGGGCCGTGGCGTCGACGACCTGGACCTGAACCTGGAAGACTTCGTACAGAAGGTCAACTCGGACCTGGTGGGCAAGGTGGTCAACATCGCCAGCCGTTGCGCGGGCTTTATCCACAAGGGCAACGCCGGCGTGCTGGTGGCAGAAAATGCCGCGCCCGAGCTGACCGACGCGTTCCTGGCCGCCGCGCCAAGCATTGCCGACGCCTATGAAGCCCGAGACTTTGCCCGCGCCATGCGCGAGATCATGGGCCTGGCCGACCGTGCCAACGCCTGGATTGCCGACAAGGCACCGTGGTCGCTGAACAAACAGGACGGTAAGCAGGATGAAGTCCAGGCCATCTGCGCCACGGGCATCAACCTGTTCCGCCAGTTGGTGATCTTCCTCAAGCCGGTGCTGCCGTTGCTGGCGGCCGACGCCGAGGCGTTCCTCAATGTACCGCCACTGACCTGGAACGATCACGCGACCTTGCTCAGCAACCACCAACTCAATGAGTTCAAGCCGCTGATGACCCGCATCGACCCGGTGAAAGTCCAGGCCATGACCGACGCATCCAAAGAAGATCTGGAAGCCAGCAAGACTGACACTGGCGAAGCCGCACCTGCCGGTAATGGCGAACTGGCTAAAGATCCGCTGTCCGCGGAAATCGACTTCGACGCGTTTGCCGCGGTCGACCTGCGCGTGGCGCTGATCCTCAAGGCCGAAGCCGTGGAAGGCGCCGACAAGCTGCTGCGCCTGACCCTGGACATCGGTGATGAGCAACGCAACGTGTTCTCCGGGATCAAGAGTGCCTACCCGGACCCGGCCAAACTGGAAGGTCGCCTGACCATGATGATCGCCAACCTCAAGCCCCGGAAAATGCGTTTCGGCATCTCCGAAGGCATGGTGATGGCAGCCGGCCCTGGCGGCGAAGAGATCTACTTGCTGAGCCCTGACAGCGGCGCCAAGCCCGGCCAGCGCATCAAGTAAACCTTCCGGTGGCGAGCAGGTTTGTCCGCGTTGAGTCGCGAAGCGGCCCAAAAAAAGGGACTGCTACGCAGTCCAACGCGGGCAAGCCCGCTCGCCACAGGGCTAGTGCCCCTTCCTCGCTTGCCGGATAATCGGATTCTGTTTGCTTAACCCGGCATGCCCATGACCGATATGCTTTTCACCCTTGTCAGCACGGCCCTGATCAGCAACTTCGTGTTGCAGATGCCGCTGGCTGTCGACCCGGTGCTGGCATCATCCACTGATCCACGCAGACAAGTGCATGCCCTGGGCATTGCCACCACCTTGCTGATGGTGCTGAGCAGTGTCGTCGGCTATCTGCTTGACCACTATGTGCTGCAGCCACTGGCGCTGACATCTTTGCGGTTGTTCGTATTTCTGCCGGTGACCATTGTGTTGATTCAACCACTGCTAAGCGTGCTGTCCCGCCAGTTACCCAAACTGTCGTTCGATGGCCTGTGGCCGTTGGTCCTGGGGAACGCCGGGGTGTTGGCCGTGCTGTTAATGGGTACGCAGGACGATAGAGGGCTGGCGCATATGACAGCCTTGAGCCTTGGCGCTGGCCTAGGCTTTTGGCTGGTGCTGAGCCTGTTCAGCGATCTGCGCCAACGTATTGCCGGTAACGATATCCCGCTGCCCTTTCGAGGCTTGCCCGTAGAGCTGATCAGTGCCGGGCTAATAGCCGTGGCTTTTCTGGGTTTCAACGCAATGATCAAACCATGAGCCTGATTCAACGTATCGATGCGCTGCTGCCACAGACCCAATGTGGCAAATGCGGGCATCCTGGCTGCAAGCCCTACGCCGAAGGGATTGCCCAAGGCGAAGCCATCAACAAATGCCCTCCGGGCGGACGGGAAACCATTGCCGGACTGGCGCAGCTGTTGAACGTCCCCGTATTGGACCTGGACACTTCCCGCGGAGACGCACCGGCGCAGATCGCCTTTATCCGCGAGGCGGAGTGCATTGGCTGCACCAAATGCATCCAGGCCTGCCCGGTAGACGCGATCGTCGGTGCGGCCAAGCTGATGCACACGGTGATTATCGACGAGTGTACGGGTTGCGACCTGTGTGTCGCGCCCTGCCCCGTTGACTGCATCGAAATGCATCCGATGGCCAGGGTGCTGCCGATTGTGGGTGGCCTTGCGTCCAACGATCAGGAGCGCCAGGCACGCAGTATCAAGCGCGACCGTGCCCGGCGGCGCTTTGAACAGCGCAACGCACGGCTGCAACGGGAGGAGGAACAGAAACTCGCCGAACGCCTGGCCCGCGCCAAACGCCCTGCTGTTGTTGAGACGGTGACGGTCAACCCGGTCCAGGCAGCCATCGAGCGGGTTCGCGCGCAAAAAGCCGCCGACATGGACGCTGCAGTGAAAAAGGCCAAGATCAACCTGGCCATGAGCCGTGCCCAGCTACACAAATCCCTACAAGCGTTCGGCCATCCACCTACCTTTGAACAGCAGTCGCAGTTAGTCATCCTGCAGCGGCAATTCGAAGCTGCTGAACAGGCACTCGCGGCGCTTGACGTGAACAGCACACCGCCGCCAGCTCCGAACAAGGACCCAGAGCTGAAACGGGCGAAAATACAGCTGGCGATGCGTCGTGCTGAACTGCAAAAAGCCCAAAACCAAAACGCCGGCCCGCAACAACTGGCGGTATTGAGTGCAGCACTGGCCGCAGCCGAACACGCCTTGCATGACGCTGAAGCTACGTCCGACCAGCCCCGTCCCGACTTGCAACGGGTGGAAAAGCGGCCGATCGATAGTCAGCTACGCCAACTGAAAACCACCCTGGCCTATGCCCGTGCCGACTTGAGCAAAATTCAACGCCAACCTGGTGCCAGCGAGGCCGAGCTGGCTGATGCGCAGCGCCGTCTCGACGACGCCCTGCGCTTGGTGAATAGCCATGTCAGCGGGTGAAACGGTCGACCGCCAGCAGCAGGCGATGAAACGTGTGCTGCTGGCGACCGTGCCAGGCTTGTTGGTCATGTTCTGGCTGTACGGTTGGGGCGTGTTGATCAACCTGTTGTTGGCCGGTACTTGTGCGCTGGTGCTGGAAGCGAGTGTGCAACGGTTGCGCCGGCGCTCGGTCAACGATCTCAGCGGCTTGGTCAGCGCTACGCTGCTGGCCTTGGCATTGCCTCCTTATTGCCCCTGGTGGCTATGTGTGTCGGCAGTAGCCAGCGCATTGCTGCTGGGCAAACACCTGTATGGCGGCAACCAGAACCCCTTCAACCCGGCCATGGTCGGTTATGCACTGATGCTGGTGGCCTTTCCACAACCCATGACTCACTGGCCCGCGTCTCACGGCATGGACCTGCTGGCGGGCCTGCAACAGGTGTTCGGCCTGCATGGCAACGCTCCGGATGCCTGGGCCCAGGCCACTGCCCTGGATGTCCTGCGAATCAACAAGAGCCTGACCATCGACGAACTGTTTGCCAGCAGTACAGCCTTCGGTTACGTCGCAGGCCGGGGCAGTGAATGGGTCAACCTGGCGTTTCTCGCCGGTGGACTGTTTCTGTTGCAGCAACGGGTGTTCAGTTGGCATGCACCGGTGGGCATGCTCGGCAGCTTGTTCATCATCAGCCTGTTGTGCTGGAACGGCTCGGGGTCGGACTCCCATGGCTCGCCGCTGTTTCATCTGCTCACCGGCGCCAGCATGCTCGGGGCATTTTTTATTGTTACCGAACCCGTGTCCGGCCCTAAAAGCCCACGCGCGCGCCTGATGTTTGGCGCCGGGGCAGGCTTGCTGATTTACCTGATCCGTACGTGGGGCGGGTACCCTGACGGTGTAGCGTTTGCAGTATTGCTGATGAACCTGGCAGTGCCGGCACTGGAACGCCTGGCGACACCAAAACAGCCAGCGGTGACCTCATGAAACGCGCCCGGGGCCTGCTGATTGTATTGCTGATCGCCGCCGCCGGGATTGCCCTGACCCTGCTCGTCCACCAGTTGACCGCCAGCCGCGCCGCCCAGGAACAACAAGACCAGCAACGCCGCGCCTTTCTGGACATCCTGCCCGGTGGTAGCTACGACAACCAGCCACTGGAACATCCACTGGCGATGAACCCGCAGGTATTGGCAAACAGTCAACTGCTGGGCGGTTATCTCGCCACCCTGTCGAGCCAGCCCAATGCGGTGCTGCTGCACTCGCAGGTCAGTGGCTACGGCGGCCCCATCGAGTTGCTGATCGCCATTTCCCAGAATGGAAAGTTGCTGGGGGTGAAAACCCTGAAGCAGTCGGAAACCCCTGGCCTGGGTGGACATATCGCCGAGGGCAACAATCCTTGGCTGGCCGCCTTCAAGGCACGGTCTCGTCACGATCCAGCGGATGCGGGCTGGGCTTTGAAGAAGGACCAAGGGCAATTCGATCAAATGGCCGGCGCTACCATCACCTCTCGGGCGGTAATCAACGCGGTGCATGATGCCTTGCGCTATTTTGATGAGCAGCGGCAATCGATGCTGGAGCAACCTGCCCGTGACTAAATCACCTGGCCTTGCCGGCTCATTGATGCTCGCGCCACTGGTTGGAGTGAGTGACACGCTGCCCAAGGCGCTGGGTTTCTGGGCACTCTCGGTGTTAATCGTGACGCTGTACGGCGTGGGCATGTGGGGCGTGCGAAACCTTCTCGGCGAGCGTATGCGGCTGATCGCCAGCCTGCTGCTCGCCGCTACGCTGGTCAGTTGCGCACAACTGATCTTGCAGGCCTTTGCACTGACCTTGTATCAACAACTGGGTGTTTACCTGGCGCTGATCAGCGTCCAATGCGTGCTGCTGGAGCATTCAGGCGGATTCGACGCAGGCCAGGGCAAAACGCGATTGCAACTGTTCGGCCTGTTTGGCCTACTGCTGATTACACTTGGGTTAGTGCGTGGATTGATCGGCAGCGGCACCCTCACCACACTCGCACCAGGCGGGTTTATCCTGCTCGGGTTATTGCTCGCAGGCCGACAAGCCTGGGTTCACTTTTCAAAATCACACTGACCGTCTGCAAGGAACCGCGCGCCCCATGAATGCCGCAAAACGCCTGGAAATTTTCCGTCGGCTTCACGAAGACAATCCGGAACCGAAAACCGAACTGGCCTACTCTTCGCCGTTCGAGTTGCTGATTGCCGTGATTCTTTCGGCCCAGTCAACAGACGTCGGCGTCAACAAAGCCACCGCCAAGCTGTATCCGGTGGCCAACACGCCTGCAGCCATTCACGCCCTAGGGGTTGAAGGGTTATCCGATTACATCAAGACCATTGGTTTGTATAACAGCAAGGCAAAAAACGTCATTGAGACCTGTCGGTTGCTCGTAGAGCGTCATGCTGGCGAAGTTCCGCAAACACGCGAGGAGCTCGAAGCGCTGCCCGGTGTCGGCCGAAAAACCGCCAACGTCGTGCTCAATACCGCTTTCCGCCAGTTGACCATGGCCGTGGATACGCACATTTTCCGCGTCAGCAACCGAACCGGCATTGCCCGCGGGAAAAATGTGGTGGAGGTTGAAAAACAGCTAATGAAGTTTGTGCCCAAGCCCTATCTGCTTGACTCACATCATTGGCTGATCCTTCACGGACGCTACGTCTGCCAGGCCCGCAAGCCCCGCTGCGGCAGTTGCCGCATCGAAGACCTGTGCGAATACAAGGACAAGACCTCCGACGATTGAGCAACCATTGCTTTTTTGGATCAGTCGATTGAAAAAATCTTTTTTACCCGCAACAGGATAATCGTTATAAGGAGCGCCAACGGCAGTCTTAGCCTGGAGTTAACCTTATGAGCACTGGCAAAGAACAATTGGATGTAGAAGACGAGCTTGTTGGCGCTGAATCCGACGACGATGCAGCGGAAGCACCTGCAGAAGTGGCCAAGACCAATTTAAGCAAACGCCGCACCATCGACAATCTTCTGGAAGAGCGACGCTTGCAAAAACAGTTGGCCGATTACGATTTCGATCTCTAATCGAACCAACACCGGTAGCGATCAGAAGCCTCCCCTACGGAGGCTTTTCTGTGTATACCCCCTGAGCGAGCCGACCTTCCCTACACCAGGCCGTTGCGTTGAGCCAGTTCGATCAGGTCTACCAGGGAACGCGCATTGAGCTTGAGCAGCAGGCGCGTCTTGTAGGTGCTCACGGTTTTATTGCTCAGGAACATGCCATCGGCGATCTCCTTGTTGGTCTTTCCTCGGGCCAGCTGTTGCAGCACCATCATCTCTCGGCCTGAAAGACGCTCGACCATATCGGCCTCACTGGCGTTCCCCAAGGTGGAGCGCACCGAGTTCAACGCCTGGTTGGGGAAGTAGCTGTAGCCGCAGAGCACCGCCTTTATCGCGCTCAACAGCTCCGTCAGGTCCTGTTGCTTGCACACATAGCCAGCAGCCCCTGCCTGCATGCACCGCATGGAAAAATGACCGGGCGCCTGGGACGTCAGCACCAGCACCTTGAAGGGGTGCGCCTGTTTGGTAGACGACAGTCGACATATAACTTCCAGACCGTCGAGTTTGGGTATTCCAATATCCAGTATGACAATATCCGGCATATGCTCCCGTGCAAGTTGCAATGCATCGACACCGTTATCAGTCTCGGCAACGACCTCATAACCATGACGTTCCATTAGCATACGTACAGCAAGACGAATGACGGGATGATCATCCACGATCAGCACTTTATTCATGGGCAAGTCCAATTTCGCTGTTCGAATTATTTAGAGCAAGCACAATAGCCTAGTCGTTTCCTCCTTGGCATAGCACTCCCCCCCAAGCAACAGTAAGCAGAGACCCACCCCACAAAGAGATAGGATTTACCCTACAAAAAGACGCCACAACTGATGTATCGAGTTTTGTTGGGACTTTCAGACGTTTCCGAGGGCAAACATATCTTGAGTGAAAAGTCCTCAGAGCAATGACCAAAGGTAAACATCCCGCACACCGACTTCAGGAAATGCCCCTTGTTTACCAGCAATATTCCGGCGTCCACCCAATAAACTCAAACACTAAAAAGTTCCAACCAGCATATTTTATTACACAGTAGTTTTCTGACAGAACATTCAACAAACATTACCTGAACGGCTAATAATTGAGTGAAATTTCTGCCATACAAGTCCCCACACTCTGAATGAAAACTACATCATGAGATGTCGTAACGACCAAAATCAATCCCTCGAGCGGATCGACATATCGCTTCGCGACGAATTAAACGAAGGTTAAACTTATTTAACGACGCAAAGTCGCCATATGTTTAAAGCATAAACAGAACTCAAAAAAATGGCCCTTTAAGCAAGGGGCCATTTTTCATCGCAACTTAAATCACTCAGAACAACTTGCGACCTTTGTTGGCCGCAATACGCATACGCAATGCGTTGAGCTTGATGAAACCAGCAGCATCCGCCTGATTGTAGGCGCCGCCATCTTCTTCAAAGGTGGCGATATTGGCATCGAACAGCGACTCATCGGACTTGCGCCCGGTGACGATCACATTGCCTTTATAGAGCTTCAAGCGCACCACACCGTTCACGTGAGCCTGGGACGCATCGATCATCTGTTGCAGCATCAGACGCTCAGGGCTCCACCAGTAGCCGGTGTAGATCAGGCTGGCGTACTTGGGCATCAACTCGTCTTTGAGGTGAGCCACTTCACGGTCCAGGGTGATGGATTCGATAGCGCGGTGAGCGCGCAGCATGATGGTGCCACCCGGGGTTTCGTAGCAGCCACGGGACTTCATGCCCACGTAACGGTTCTCGACGATGTCCAGACGGCCGATACCGTGCTCGCCACCGATACGGTTCAGGGTCGCCAATACGGTGGCCGGGGTCATTTCGACGCCGTCCAGCGCGACGATGTCGCCGTTGCGGTAGGTCAGTTCCAGGTACTGGGCCTTGTCAGGAGCGTTCTCCGGGGAGACGGTCCACTTCCACATGTCTTCTTCGTGCTCGGTCCAGGTATCTTCCAGCACGCCGCCTTCATAGGAGATGTGCAGCAGGTTGGCGTCCATCGAGTACGGGGACTTCTTCTTGCCGTGACGCTCGATCGGGATGTTGTGCTTTTCAGCGTAATCCATCAGCTTTTCACGGGACAGCAGGTCCCATTCACGCCAAGGAGCAATCACTTTCACGCCTGGCTTCAAGGCGTACGCGCCCAGTTCGAAACGGACTTGGTCGTTACCCTTGCCGGTGGCACCATGGGAAATGGCGTCAGCGCCGGTTTCGTTGGCGATTTCGATCAAGCGCTTGGCGATCAGCGGACGTGCGATGGAGGTACCCAGCAGGTACTCGCCTTCGTAGACAGTGTTGGCGCGAAACATCGGGAAAACGAAATCGCGGACGAACTCTTCGCGCAGGTCATCAATGTAGATCTCTTTCACGCCCATGGCTTGCGCCTTGGCGCGTGCAGGTTCGACCTCTTCGCCCTGACCCAGGTCAGCGGTGAAGGTCACCACTTCACAGTTATAAGTATCCTGCAGCCACTTGAGGATCACCGAAGTGTCCAGGCCGCCGGAATACGCGAGAACGACCTTGTTTACGTCGGCCATGCCATCACTCCACGGGGTTGTACGGAAAGGCGTCGATTCTACCGACCAAAACCGTGAAATTACAGAGGCGCGACAGCAAATGAAGATAAAGCGACAGATTATGTCGAACGGGCGACGAATTGCCGCACCTTACGACGTGGCTGCGGCGTTGCTCGGCGCAGTGGCCTGGGGCGCCGGTTTCTCAGGGGTTGCCACCCGTTCCAGGTGAATATTGACCCGCCGATTCCTGGCCCGGTTGGCGGGATTGGTATTGGGCACCAACGGGTAGCGTTCGCCGTGAAAACGCAGGGTAATCTGGGACTCCGCAATGCCGTTGGCCTTCAGATAGTCCATCACTGCCAGGCCGCGCCGACGGGACAGGTCGCGGTTGGTCAGGCGATTACCGCTGTTGTCCGAGTGACCGTCCAACTCGATGTGGTTGACTGTCGGGTCGGCCTTGATGAATTCCAGCATGACTGACAGCTTCTTCTTGGCAGCCGCGTCCAACTCGATTCCGCCGCCGGGGAAGCCCACTTCCGCCTGTTTAACCTGCTCGAAATTCATCGGCAGCAGCTTGGCAGTACACAGTTGATAGTCACTGTAGGCTTTGTTGAATTTCACCGGCAGCAGACGTACTTCGGAGTAACCACCGTCACGGCCATAGTGGCGCACCGTTGGACTGCGGCCCTCGAGCAGCCCATTGAACAAGCGTCCGGCCTGGGCTTGGGAGCTGTTGAACAACACATCGCCACTGCCAACGCGTACGGCCCCCAGATTGATGTCACCGCGCCCCGGCTGCCACGGCGCGGCCGCGGCCAACAAGGTCGCAGAACCGGCGCCCAGTAAGCCGTTGTAGGCCTTCAGACGAAATGTCGCTTGCTCGCCGGCCCGGCGCACAAACTCGCCCGAACCAAAATCGGTGATGGGTTGGCTCAAGCGGCACTCGAATTTATCGCCCTCCACCTTCCACTCAATATTCTCCAGACGTGTCTGGAACGTGAGGGCCATCGCGGGCAAGCTGGCGAACACACTGAGCAGGGCTAGATAATGCTGGCGCACGGGAGGCTCCACAGGTTTCTACAACACATCAAGGCGTCATACATCGTTAAGGCATACCCAGGGATATCGGTCGCCACCTGCAAAACTTGATAGCGAGTGCCTGCAAGAGTCTTTTCCGGTAGCATTCCCACCAGATTGACCCGCCTGGAATCCCCAATGTCCGACCGCCTGACCCTGCTGCGTCCCGACGACTGGCATATTCATCTTCGCGATGGTGCAGCGTTACCCCAAACCGTGGCCGATGTAGCGCGCACGTTTGGCCGCGCCATCATCATGCCTAACCTGGTACCTCCGGTGCGTAATGCCGTGGAAGCCGATGCCTATCGCCAGCGTATCCTTGCTGCGCGTCCGGCCGGCAGCCGCTTCGAGCCGTTGATGGTGCTTTACCTGACCGACCGTACCCAGCCCGAAGAGATTCGTGAGGCCAAGGCGAGCGGTTTCGTCCATGCCGCCAAGCTCTATCCCGCGGGTGCAACCACCAACTCCGACTCTGGCGTGACCAGCATCGACAAGATCCTGCCGGCTATCGAAGCCATGGCAGAAGTCGGCATGCCGTTGCTGATCCACGGCGAAGTCACCCGTGGCGATGTCGACGTGTTTGATCGCGAGAAGGTCTTCATCGACGAACACATGCGCCGCGTAGTGGAGCTGTTCCCGACCCTCAAGGTCGTGTTCGAACACATCACCACCGCTGATGCCGTGCAGTTCGTCACCGAGGCTTCGGCCAATGTCGGGGCGACCATCACCGCGCATCACCTGCTGTACAACCGCAACCACATGCTGGTGGGCGGGATTCGGCCGCATTTCTATTGCTTGCCGATCCTCAAGCGCAATACCCACCAGGTAGCACTGCTGGATGCCGCCACCAGCGGCAGCGAAAAGTTCTTCCTCGGCACCGACTCGGCCCCCCACGCCCAGCACGCCAAGGAAGCGGCGTGTGGCTGTGCTGGCTGCTACACCGCCTATGCGGCGATCGAGCTGTACGCCGAAGCGTTCGAACAACGCAATGCCCTGGACAAACTCGAAGGCTTCGCCAGTCTCAATGGCCCGCGTTTCTACGGCCTGCCGGCGAATACCGACCGCATTACCCTGGTCCGTGAAGACTGGACCGCCCCTGCCAGCCTGCCATTTGGCGAGTTGACCGTCATCCCGCTGCGCGCCGGTGAAACACTGCGCTGGCGCCTGCTGGAGGAACACCCGTGAGTGAAGACCATTTCGACGACGAACACGAAGGTCATGGCGGTGGCGGTTCACGCCACCCAATGGCTGAACGCTTTCGTGGCTACCTGCCAGTGGTCATCGACGTAGAAACCGGCGGTTTCAACTGCGCCACCGATGCATTGCTGGAAATTGCCGCCACGACCATCGGCATGGATGAACAGGGTTTTGTGTTCCCGGAGCATACCCACTTTTTCCGCGTCGAGCCGTTCGAGGGCGCCAACATCGAAGCGGCTGCCCTGGAATTCACCGGAATCAAGCTCGATCACCCGCTGCGCATGGCCGTCAGTGAAGAAGCCGCGATGACCGACATCTTTCGTGGCGTGCGCAAGGCCTTGAAAGCCAATGGCTGCAAACGCGCGATCCTGGTGGGGCATAACAGCAGTTTCGATCTGGGCTTCCTCAACGCTGCCGTAGCGCGCCTGGACATGAAGCGCAACCCGTTTCATCCGTTCTCCAGTTTCGACACTGCGACTCTCGCCGGTTTGGCTTATGGTCAGACCGTACTGGCGAAAGCCTGCCAGGCAGCCGGTATCGACTTCGATGGTCGTGAGGCCCACTCGGCCCGCTACGACACCGAGAAAACCGCCGAGCTGTTCTGCGGCATCGTCAACCGCTGGAAACAGATGGGTGGCTGGGAAGACTTCAACGACTGAGGTTGAATCCCGCGCATAAAAAAACCGGCCCTCACAGGCCGGTTTTTTTATGCCGCTAACCTGGCTTACAGCTTGCCAGCGTTCTCGGTCAGGTAAGCCGCGACGCCTTCTGGCGAAGCGTTCATGCCCTTGTCGCCTTTTTTCCAGTTGGCAGGGCAAACTTCGCCGTGCTCTTCGTGGAATTGCAGCGCGTCAACTAGACGGATCAGCTCTTCCATGTTACGGCCCAACGGCAGGTCGTTGATGATCTGCGAGCGGACAACGCCCTTGTCGTCGATCAGGAACGCGCCACGGAAAGCTACGCCGCCTTCGGACTCAACGTCGTAGGCCTTGGCGATGTCGTGCTTCATGTCGGCAGCCATGGTGTATTTGACTTTACCGATGCCGCCATCGTTGATGGCGGTGTTGCGCCAGGCGTTGTGGGTGAAATGGGAGTCGATGGAAACGGCAACCACTTCAACGTTACGCGCCTTGAAGTCGTCCATGCGGTGATCCAGAGCGATCAGTTCCGATGGGCAGACGAAGGTGAAGTCCAGCGGGTAGAAGAACACCAGGCCGTATTTGCCTTTGATGGCTTCAGACAGTTTGAAGCTGTCTACGATTTCGCCATTGCCGAGGACGGCTGGTACGTCGAAATCTGGGGCTTGTTTGCCGACGAGTACGCTCATTGGATATCTCCTGGTGTGGTAGCTGAAGTAAAAGGACCGGCCTCAGTGTGCCTTGGCTAAACGACAGGCCTGTGACGCGATCACGCTTCGTGAAGACCGAACATCATACACCGAAAAAACCGTTCGTCAGCGCGAGGCTGCGCAACCACAAAGGTCGGAGAAACTACTTTGACAATCATTCTCGTTAACATTAAGATCCATCGCACTTAAGCCTCAAACCCGCGATGGTTCTCCCTTATGTATGTCTGCCTCTGCACTGGCGTCACCGACGGACAAATCCGCGAAGCAATCTACGAAGGTTGCTGCAGCTACAAAGAAGTACGTGAGACCACCGGCGTTGCCAGCCAATGCGGCAAATGTGCCTGCCTGGCCAAGCAAGTGGTACGGGAAACCCTGACGCAGTTGCAAACTGCCCAGGCTGCGATCCCCTACTCAGCAGAATTTACACACGCGTAATTGGCGTGTTTTAAAGAACCGGACTTAATGTCCGGTTTTTTTATGCCTTGATTTCAATCAGTTAGCGTCAAGACGCGGAACACAAACATTCTTATTCCGATTAATTTTCATATATTATTCAATAACTTAGGTTTGACAGTAGTCATTGCTCGGCTCAAACTCCGCCCTATATACAGCGAATACAGGGCAGGACCCCAATCATGAAAGGCGACATCACAGTCATCCAGCAACTCAACAAAATCCTTGCCAATGAACTGGTCGCGATCAATCAGTACTTCCTGCATGCGCGCATGTATGAAGATTGGGGCCTGGAAAAGCTGGGCAAGCATGAGTACAAAGAATCCATCCACGCCATGAAAGACGCGGACAAGCTGATCAAGCGCATACTTTTCCTTGAAGGCCTGCCGAACGTCCAGGATCTGGGCAAGCTGAACATCGGCGAGCACACCCAGGAAATGATCAACTGCGACTTGAACTTCGAACGCAAAAGCCACACCGACCTCAAGGCCGCCATCGCTCATTGCGAAACCAAGGGCGACTTCGGCAGCCGCGAACTGCTGGAAGATATCCTTGAGGATCAGGAAGAACATATCGACTGGCTGGAAACCCAAGTGGGCCTGATCGATAAAGTCACTATCGAGAACTATCTGCAATCGCAGATGGGTGAATAACCCTTAATTCTCGGCCACTAAAAAGCCCCGCTCTCCTATGGAGAAGCGGGGCTTTTTATTACCGCAGCCTAAAACAAATCAGGCTTCGGTCTTCGCAGCAGCTTTTGCCGCTGCGTCTTTGATCAGCGTCTGCAACGAACCATCAGCTGCCATCTCGGTGATGATGTCGCTACCACCGACCAACTCACCCGCAACCCACAACTGCGGGAAGGTAGGCCAGTTGGCGTACTTCGGCAGGTTGGCGCGGATTTCCGGGTTCTGCAGGATATCCACGTAGGCGAACTTCTCGCCACATTGCATGATTGCCTGGGAAGCCTTTGCGGAGAAGCCACACTGAGGGGCGTTAGGCGCACCCTTCATGTAAAGCAGAATGGTGTTGTTGGCAATCTGCTCTTTAATCGTTTCGATGATATCCATGGAACACCTCGGCTGGAACTTTCCGACTCATGGGTCGGCACGGTGGCGCATTGTAACGCAAAGCCCAGCATGACGCTCGGACTCCCCGACAGACAATCCTCAAGCCGCCGCCACCTGCACCGGCACACCATTCAACGCCGCATTGCCCGACAACTCATCCACTTGCCGCTCATCCGTCAGGTCATTGGCACTCGCACCGGGCTGCCCGCTGGCAATCGTCATCTGCACTCCGGGGCGGCCATGACCCCAACCGTGAGGCAAGCTGACCACACCGGGCATCATGTCCAGGCTGGCCACCACTTCCACTTCAATCATGCCGATCCGCGAGCTGACACGCACCCGCTGGCCGTCGCTCAATTGACGCTGGGCGAGATCATCAGGATGCATCAGCAACTGGTGCCGAGGCTTACCCTTCACCAGGCGGTGATAGTTATGCATCCAGGAATTATTGCTGCGCACGTGTCGGCGCCCGATCAATAACAACTCATCGGCCTCAGGCAGAGGTTGCGCGACGAATCTCACCAGGTCGGCCAGAATCACTTCAGGCGCGGCCTGCAGGCGACCATTGACGGTTTTCAAGCGCCCGGCCAGATTGGCTTGCAACGGCCCCAGGTCCAGGCCGTGGGGATGATCAGCCAGCGCGGCCACTGAAAGCTTGTGACTGGACGCATCGCCATACGCTCCGGCTCGTATGCCGAAGTCGATCATCTGCGCAGGCGGCATGGTCGGTTTGAGGCTGTTACCGGTCTTCGCCGCAAATGCCTGGGCCAACCCGACAAAGATTTCCCAGTCATGCAGCGCACCTTCGGGCTTGGGCAGGATGGCGCGATTGAACCGCGTGACATTACGCACCGCGAACATATTGAAGGTGGTGTCGTAATGATCGTTTTCCAGGGCCGAGGTGGACGGCAGGATCAGGTCCGCATAGCGCGTGGTTTCATTGATATACAGATCGATGCTGACCATGAACTCCAGACCATCCAGGGCTTGTTCCACCTGCCGCCCATTGGGCGTGGAAAGCACCGGGTTGCCCGCCACCGTCACCAGCGCGCGGATTTGCCCTTCGCCTTCGGTGAGCATTTCTTCAGCCAGCGCCGATACCGGCAGCTCGCCACTGTATTCAGGGCGCCCGGAAACCCGACTCTGCCAACGATTGAAATGACCGCCGGAAGTGGCCGCCACCAGATCCACCGCTGGCGTGGTGCATAAGGCGCCGCCCACACGATCCAGGTTGCCGGTGACCAGGTTAATCAACTGCACCAGCCAGTGGCACAAGGTGCCGAAGGCCTGGGTCGAGACCCCCATCCGCCCATAACAGACCGCCTTGTCGGCCGCCGCAAAATCCCGCGCCAATTGGCGAATCTGTTCGGCAGGCACGGCGCATTGACGGCCCATGGTCTCAGCGGTAAACCCGGCAACGGCACGGCGCACCTCATCCAGGCCATCTACAGGCAGGTGGCTGTCACGGGTCAGATTCTCGGCAAACAGGGTATTGAGCAGCCCGAACAACAGCGCCGCATCACCACCGGGGCGCACGAACAGATGCTGGTCGGCGATCGCCGCTGTTTCACTGCGTCGCGGATCGACCACCACCACTTTGCCGCCACGGGCCTGGATGGCCTTCAGGCGCTTCTCCACATCCGGCACGGTCATGATGCTGCCGTTGGAGGCCAACGGGTTGCCCCCCAGGATCAACATGAAATCGGTATGGTCGATGTCCGGAATCGGCAGCAACAGGCCGTGGCCGTACATCAGGTGACTGGTGAGGTGATGAGGCAGTTGGTCCACCGACGTGGCGGAAAAGCGATTGCGCGTCTTGAGCAGGCCAAGAAAGTAATTACTGTGGGTCATCAAGCCATAGTTGTGCACGCTGGGATTGCCCTGATACACCGCCACCGCGTTCTGCCCATGACGCGCCTGGATCCCCGCCAGCCGCTCCGCCACCAGGGCAAAGGCCTCCTCCCAGGGGATGGGCTGCCACTCGCTACCCACCCGTAACATGGGCTGGTGCAGGCGGTCCGGATCATTCTGGATATCCTGCAGCGCCACGGCCTTGGGGCAGATATGGCCGCGACTGAAGCTGTCCAGCGGGTCGCCCTTGATCGAGGTGATCGTCAGGCTGCCGTCTTCGGCCTGGGTGGTTTCCAGGGTCAGGCCGCAGATGGCTTCGCACAGATGGCAGGCACGGTGATGGAGAGTCTTGGTCATGGCCAGTCTCTTTTGTTATGGGCAGCGTCGTCGGGGTGAGCGCTTTGCGCAAAACTATGGCCCGCCACCGATCCTGGCGCCAGTAACGTTCGTCGTGTGAATCCGCCGCCATCAGGTTCGGCCATGGCGAAGCATTAGGAAATGTTTCGGCCCCACCTGGCCACCCCCTTGTAGCCCGCTCAAACCGACACAATATGGCTTGCGCCCGCCTTGACGCGTTGCAAAGTTGAGCGGCGCCAGTGTACAAATGACTCGCTGCTGTCAGGAAACAGGCTTCAAAAGCGCTTTCCCCGCGTCCTTGAACACCCCCTAAAAACCGTAGCCTATTGGTAAGACGCGACATTTAATGTCAATATCGCGCCTTCCCCTATTTCGTCGCCCCGTGCGGCTTTCGCCGCAGGTCTCGCCCGTTGTCACAATAAACAAGGCTTTGAGTATCTGCGGTCTGTTGCAAAAAGGTAGTTAATGATGAGCGCAAGGCACTTTCTCTCCCTGATGGATTGCACGCCCGAAGAGCTGGTCAGCGTGATCCGTCGAGGCATTGAGCTTAAAGACCTGCGTAACCGCGGCGTACTGTTCGAGCCTTTGAAAAACCGCGTGCTCGGGATGATTTTCGAGAAGTCGTCCACCCGCACCCGCCTGTCCTTCGAAGCCGGGATGATCCAGCTCGGCGGCCAGGCCATCTTTCTCTCGCCACGGGACACCCAACTGGGCCGTGGCGAACCTATCAGCGACTGCGCCATCGTCATGTCGCGCATGCTCGACGCGGTGATGATCCGTACCTTCGCCCACAGCACCCTGACCGAATTTGCCGCCAACTCCCGGGTACCGGTGATCAACGGCCTGTCCGATGACCTGCATCCCTGCCAGTTGCTGGCCGATATGCAGACGTTCCTCGAACACCGTGGCTCGATCCAGGGCAAGACCGTGGCCTGGATCGGTGACGGCAACAACATGTGCAACAGCTATATAGAAGCGGCGATCCAGTTCGACTTCCACCTGCGCATTGCCTGCCCTGAAGGCTACGAGCCCGCCGCAGAATTCCTCGCCAAGGCCGATGGCCGCGTACAAATCGTGCGCGACCCTCGGGACGCGGTCGTCGGCGCCCATCTGGTGAGCACCGACGTCTGGACCTCCATGGGCCAGGAAGACGAAACCGCCAAGCGCCTAGCGCTGTTCGCACCGTTCCAGGTGACTCGTGCCCTGCTCGACCTGGCCGCGCCGGACGTACTGTTCATGCATTGCCTGCCGGCCCACCGGGGTGAAGAAATCAGCCTCGACCTGCTGGACGATCAGCGTTCGGTAGCCTGGGACCAGGCGGAAAACCGTCTGCACGCGCAAAAGGCCTTGCTCGAATTTCTCGTCGAGCCGGCGTACCACCACGCATGAGCCAGCCATTACTGCTGAATCTGCGCAATCTGGCATGCGGCTATCAGGATCAACGAGTGGTGCAGAACCTCAATCTGCACCTCAACGCGGGCGACATCGGTTGCCTGCTGGGCTCCTCTGGCTGCGGCAAGACCACCACCCTGCGGGCGATTGCCGGGTTTGAGCCGGTGCATGAAGGAGAAATCAGCCTCGCGGGCGAAGTCATCTCCAGCGCCGGTTTTACCCTCGCCCCGGAGAAACGTCGGATCGGTATGGTGTTCCAGGACTACGCGCTGTTTCCGCACCTCAGCGTGGCCGACAACATCGCCTTCGGCATCCGCAAGCATCCGCAAAAAGATCGAGTGGTGGTCGAGCTGCTGGAACTGGTCAACCTGAAGGGCCTGGGCAAGCGCTTCCCTCATGAGTTGTCCGGTGGTCAACAACAGCGTGTCGCCCTGGCTCGGGCGTTGGCGCCGGAGCCACAGCTATTGTTACTGGACGAACCCTTCTCCAACCTCGACGGTGAGCTGCGGCGCAAGCTCAGCCATGAAGTGCGCGACATCCTCAAGGCTCGGGGCACCAGTGCGATTCTGGTGACCCATGACCAGGAGGAAGCCTTCGCGGTAAGTGACCATGTTGGCGTGTTCAAGGAAGGTCGCCTGGAACAGTGGGATACGCCCTACAACCTCTATCACGAACCACTGACACCGTTTGTTGCCAGCTTTATCGGACAGGGTTATTTCATTCGAGGGCAACTGACGACGCCGGAATCCGTCAGTACCGAGCTGGGTGAGTTGCGCGGCAATCGTGCCTATACCTGGCCGACTGGCGGCGCGGTAGATGTATTGCTGCGTCCGGATGACATCGTCTACGACCCGGACAGCGCGCTGAAAGCACGGATCGTCGGCAAGACCTTCCTGGGGGCGTCAACCTTGTATCGCCTGCAACTGCCAACCGGTGCCCAGCTGGAGTCGATCTTCCCCAGCCATGCTGATCATCAGGTGGGTGCTGAGGTTGGCATTCGCGTGGCGGCTGAACATCTGGTGCTGTTCCAGGCCTCGGGCAGCACGGCGGCGCAGATTCCCCAGGTCGAATCAGGCGTTCGGCGCTACAGCACCGCCACTTGAAGAAATCGAATCAAATGTGGGAGCGGGCTTGCTCGCTCCCACATTTGATCGTCATACCCGGCCAATCTGCGCAAACTTGCCCTGGGTATGTTCCGCCAGCACCGTGGCTGCCAACTCCACCTCAAGCCCTCTCCTCCCCGCACTCACAAAAATTGTCGCAAATGGCTGCGCCGTCACATCAATGAATGTGCGCAAACGCTTCTTCTGCCCCAGCGGGCTGATTCCCCCCAGCAAATACCCAGTCGATCGTTGCGCGGCTGCGGGGTCGGCCATCTCGACCTTCTTCACCCCCGCAGCATGAGCCAGAGCCTTTAAATCCAGACTTCCGACGACCGGCACCACCGCCACCAGCAACTCGCCTTTTTCGCTGCTGGCCAACAAGGTCTTGAACACCTGCGCCGGATCAAGTCCCAGTTTTTCCGCGGCCTCCAGACCATAGGACGCCGCCTTGGGGTCGTGTTCGTAACTGTGGATACGATGTTCGGCGCGAACTTTTTTCAACAAGTCCAATGCGGGCGTCATGAAGGCTCCAGGCTTGGCATCAAGGTGGAAAAACGGATCACTAATTCTAGGCCAAGCCCGCGCAAAAGGCTCTAGTCCGACCCACTCTGCGACGTATCCGGACAGGGAGTGACAGCCCTTTTATCAATTTCCTTCGCAATCATTCACCACACCAATAGTTATAAAATGACCGATGGTTCACTTTCGACCTTTGACAGCCGTGTTTCTTGTCTATATTTTTTCGTTTACGAATACTATAGAAACAGTCCTTCGGTACCCCAGCAGCACGCCGCGAACAGGATGGGGATCCTCGCCACGGTGAAAATCGCCTCTTGCCCGTTATGGCAAGACGCCCGACAACAACAAAAACAGAGGTTTTCAATGACAACTGCTCTTCAACAGCCTCCACTCTCAAGCCAATGCATGGCCGAATTCCTGGGGACTGCGCTGCTGATTTTCTTTGGTACCGGATGTGTTGCTGCGCTCAAGGTCGCGGGTGCCAGCTTTAGCTTGTGGGAAATCAGCATCATTTGGGGGATCGGCGTCAGCATGGCGATCTATCTGAGCGCCGGCACTTCCGGGGCTCACCTCAATCCGGCCGTGAGTATCGCGCTGTGTATTTTTGCCGATTTCGACAAGCGCAAACTGCCGTTCTACATCATTGCTCAAGTGGCAGGCGCCTTCTGCGCAGCCGCGTTGGTTTACACGCTTTATAGCAACCTGTTTTTCGATTACGAACAAACCCACCATATGGTCCGCGGCTCTCAGGCCAGCCTGGAATTGGCGTCGGTGTTCTCCACCTACCCACACCCACTGCTGAGTACTGCCCAAGCTTTCCTGGTGGAAATGGTCATCACCGCCATCCTCATGGGCGTGATCATGGCCCTGACCGACGACAACAACGGCTTGCCCCGTGGCCCGCTGGCGCCGCTGCTGATTGGTTTACTGATCGCGGTGATTGGCAGCGCCATGGGCCCGCTGACCGGGTTTGCGATGAACCCGGCCCGTGACTTCGGCCCCAAGTTGATGACCTTTTTCGCCGGTTGGGGCGAAATAGCCTTCACTGGCGGGCACGACATTCCTTACTTCCTGATTCCGATCTTTGCACCGATTGTCGGTGCCTGCCTCGGTGCAGCAGCGTATCGCGGGCTGATTGCCCGTCACCTGCCAAGCGCCGCACCTGCTACAACTGATGCAACCGAAGCTGCTGCCACCGGCAAAACCCGTACTTCCTGATGCGATAGCCTGGGCCGTACTGCCCTTTTGCGGCCCAGGCTGTTTACTTGACTCCCCTATTCTCCGTCCAAGGCAATCGACATGACCGACATTCAGAATAAGAACTACATCATTGCCCTCGATCAGGGTACGACCAGTTCCCGGGCGATCATCTTTGATCGTGACGCCAACGTGGTCTGCACCGCCCAGCGTGAATTCGTACAGCACTACCCGCAAGCCGGCTGGGTTGAACATGACCCGATGGAAATCTTCGCGACACAGAGCGCCGTGATGGTCGAGGCCCTGGCACAAGCCGGCCTGCACCATGACCAGGTCGCCGCCATCGGTATCACCAACCAGCGTGAAACCACCGTGGTCTGGGACAAGGTCACCGGCCGCCCGATCTACAACGCCATTGTCTGGCAGTGCCGCCGCAGCACCGAGATCTGCCAGCAGCTCAAGCGCGACGGCCATGAGCAATACATCAGCGACACCACCGGCCTGGTGACCGACCCGTACTTCTCCGGCACCAAGCTCAAGTGGATCCTCGACAACGTCGAAGGTAGCCGCGAGCGTGCGCGCAACGGCGAACTGCTGTTCGGTACCATCGACAGCTGGCTGATCTGGAAATTTACCGGCGGCAAGACCCACGTCACTGATTACACCAACGCCTCGCGCACCATGCTCTTCAACATCCACACCCTGGAGTGGGACGCGAAGATGCTGGAGATCCTGGATATCCCCCGCGAAATGCTCCCGGAAGTGAAGTCCTCCTCGCAAATCTATGGCCGCACCAAAAGCGGTATCGCCATCGGCGGTATCGCCGGTGACCAGCAAGCGGCGCTGTTCGGCCAAATGTGCGTAGAACCGGGCCAGGCGAAAAACACCTACGGCACCGGCTGCTTCCTGTTGATGAACACCGGCGACAAGGCCGTGAAGTCCAAGCACGGCATGCTCACCACCATCGCGTGCGGCCCACGCGGCGAAGTGGCCTACGCCCTGGAAGGCGCCGTGTTCAACGGTGGCTCCACCGTACAATGGCTGCGGGACGAGTTGAAGATCATCAATGACGCCCACGACACCGAATACTTCGCCAGCAAGGTCAAGGACAGCAACGGTGTGTACCTGGTCCCGGCCTTCACCGGCTTGGGCGCTCCGTACTGGGACCCCTACGCCCGTGGCGCGCTGTTCGGCCTGACCCGTGGCGTACGCGTGGATCACATCATTCGTGCAGCCCTGGAGTCGATTGCCTACCAGACTCGCGACGTACTCGACGCGATGCAGCAGGACTCCGGCGAACGCTTGAAATCCCTGCGGGTAGACGGCGGCGCAGTGGCTAACAACTTCCTGATGCAGTTCCAGGCCGACATCCTCGGCACTCAGGTTGAACGTCCGCAAATGCGCGAAACCACTGCACTGGGCGCTGCCTACCTGGCAGGCCTGGCCTGTGGTTTCTGGGGCAGCCTGGACGAATTGCGCGGCAAGGCCGTCATCGAGCGCGAGTTCGAACCTCAGTTGGACGAAGCCGCCAAGGAAAAACTCTATGCCGGCTGGAAGAAAGCCGTCAGCCGCACCCGCGACTGGGAACCCCACGAAGGCGCTGAATAAGCCAACGGCTGGACCTCTATAGGGTTGTAACTGGCAGGGAGCAGATTCCTGCGTCATCATGGGCCACTTTTTTGTACGGCAGCCCAAAGGACGCCCCATGAATCTGCCTCCCCGCCAGCAGCAAATCCTCGAACTGGTCCGCGAACGCGGCTATGTGAGTATCGAGGAAATGGCGCAGTTGTTCGTTGTCACCCCGCAAACCATCCGCCGTGATATCAATCAACTGGCCCAAGATAATCTGCTGCGTCGCTACCACGGTGGCGCGGCTTATGACTCCAGCGTCGAGAACACCGAGTACGCCATGCGTGCCGACCAGATGCGCGACGAGAAACAGCGAATCGGCGAAGCTATTGCCGCACAGATCCCCGATCACGCCTCGCTGTTCATCAACATCGGCACCACCACCGAGTCCATCGCCCGGGCGCTGCTGAACCACAACCACCTGAAAATCATCACCAACAACCTCAACGTCGCCACGATGCTCAGTGCCAAGGATGACTTTGATGTGCTATTGACCGGCGGCAACGTACGCCGTGACGGCGGCGTGGTGGGCCAGGCCAGCGTGGATTTCATCAACCAGTTCAAGGTCGACTTTGCCCTGGTAGGTATTAGCGGTATCGATGAAGACGGCAGCCTGCTGGATTTCGATTACCAGGAAGTGCGGGTGTCCCAGGCGATCATCGCCAATGCGCGCAAAGTGATCCTGGCGGCGGACTCCAGCAAATTCGGACGCAATGCCATGATTCGCCTGGGACCTATCAGCTTGATTGATTGCTTGGTCACCGACCAGCAGCCGGTTCCAGCGCTGGTGCAGTTGCTCAATCAGCACAAGATTCGGCTGGAAGTGGTTTAAGCCCAGACAGCGTCCGCGCCTGTACCACCGCCTTCGCGAGCAAGCCCGCTCCCACAGTGGATCGCATTCCAAGTGTGGGAGCGGGCTTGCTCGCGAAGGCGGATTAGCTCACGAGACATTTCTTGAGTCGGTCACCCGACTCACGTTCACAAATTTTCCTTTTCCTGCCCTTCGATCAGTATTTTCAATCGAAGTCGGGTGGCTGTGCCCGCGTTTATAGGCTACCATTTTCGCAAATGAACATTAATGTTCGAATTCCAATACGAAAAAGATTGCGAGGCCAGCCGATGAACCCTTCTACCTTGCCTGCTCCACCGCTTGCCGAAGTCTATGACGTCGCCGTTATTGGCGGCGGGATCAACGGCGTCGGCATTGCAGCAGACGCAGCCGGGCGCGGTTTGTCGGTATTCCTTTGCGAAAAGGACGACCTGGCCAGCCACACCTCCTCGGCCAGCAGCAAGCTGATCCACGGCGGCCTGCGCTACCTTGAACATTACGAATTCCGCCTGGTACGCGAAGCCCTGGCTGAACGTGAAGTACTGCTGGCCAAGGCCCCGCACATCGTCAAGCAAATGCGTTTTGTGCTGCCGCACCGCCCGCACCTGCGCCCAGCGTGGATGATTCGTGCCGGCCTGTTCCTGTATGACCACCTGGGCAAGCGGGAAAAACTCGAAGGTTCGAAAAGCCTCAAGTTCGGCCCGGACAGCCCGCTGAAAAGCGAAATCACCAAAGGTTTCGAATATTCCGATTGCTGGGTCGACGACGCCCGCCTGGTGGTACTCAACGCCATGGCCGCCCGGGAAAAGGGTGCCCATATCCACACCCAGACCCGTTGCGTCAGCGCTCACCGCAGCAAAGGACTGTGGGAAATGAACATGGAACGGGCCGATGGCAGCCTGTTCTCGATCCGCGCCAAGGCGCTGGTGAACGCAGCCGGCCCTTGGGTTGCCAAGTTTATCAAGGACGACCTGAAGCTGGATTCGCCCTACGGTATCCGCCTGATCCAGGGCAGCCACCTGATCGTGCCGAAACTGTACGAAGGCGCCCACGCGCACATTCTGCAGAACGAAGACCAACGCATCGTCTTCACCATTCCGTACCTGAACCACTTCACCATCATCGGCACCACTGACCGTGAGTACACCGGCGACCCGGCAAAAGTGACGATTACCGAAGGTGAAACCGACTATATGCTGAATGTGGTCAACGCCCACTTCAAGAAACAGCTGAGCCGCGACGACATCGTCCGCACCTATTCCGGCGTGCGCCCGCTGTGCAATGACGAGTCCGACAACCCATCGGCCATCACCCGCGACTACACCTTGTCGCTGTCCGGCAACACCGGCGAAGCACCACTGCTGTCGGTGTTCGGTGGCAAGCTGACCACCTACCGCAAGCTGGCGGAGTCGGCGATGGGTCATCTGGCACCGTACTTCACACAGATGAGGCCGAGCTGGACCGCCAAGGCACCATTGCCCGGCGGCGAAGACATGACCACGCCAGAAGCGCTGGCCGTGGCGATTCGCAACAAATTCGACTGGGTTCCGAGCGAGATCGCCCGGCGCTGGTCCACCACCTACGGCAACCGCACCTGGCGCCTGCTGGAAGGCGTGCAATCCCTGGCGGATATGGGCGATCACCTCGGTGGCGGCCTCTACACCCGGGAAGTCGACTACCTGTGTGCCGAAGAGTGGGCCATGCACCCTGAAGACATCCTGTGGCGCCGCAGCAAGCTGGGGCTGTTCACCACCCCGGAAGAACAGGCAAACGTGCAGCACTACCTGGCCAAGGTTGAACAGAACCGCAGCAAGATTGAAGCGGCCTGACACACCCGCAATGACAAAGCCCCTGCGCCGAAAGGTTCAGGGGCTTTTTTATGACTGTTCAAATAGTCGGTTTTCCGAACGCTATTCCATCGCTGATTCGGTTTGCCGGATCAAACCCTGGAAAACCTTCAGTCACATAAAGTTAATACTGTTATAAATCATGTAGTTAACAACTTGTTTGAAGCCTGGCACGACTCATGCTCTACACTCGTAGGCGATTGCCTGAGGTGCCTCAGGAGCCGCCATAGGCATTCGCTGTACAAAAAGGGCCGTCTTAACCGGCTTCATAAAAAAAACAAATGTCGAGGAAGTATTGATGCGCATCATTCCCCATATTTTGGGCGCAGCTATCGCTGCTGCTCTGATCAGCACTCCAGTTTTCGCCGCCGAACTCACCGGCACACTGAAGAAAATCAACGACTCCGGCACCATCACTCTCGCTCACCGCGACAGCTCCATTCCGTTTTCCTACATCGCGGATGGCTCGGGCAAACCAGTGGGTTACTCCCACGACATTCAACTGGCTGTCGTTGAAGCCCTGAAAAAAGACCTGAGCAAGCCCGACCTGAAGGTCAAGTACAACCTGGTGACCTCGCAAACGCGTATTCCGCTGATCCAGAACGGCACCGCGGACCTCGAGTGCGGCTCCACCACCAACAACGCCGAACGCGCCCAGCAAGTTGATTTCTCGACCAACATCTTCGAAATCGGCACCCGCCTGCTGGTCAAGAAAGACAAGGAAGGCAAGCCGTCCTACGCCGACTTTGCCGACCTTAAAGGCAAGAACGTCGTGACCACCGCCGGCACCACGTCCGAGCGCATCATCAAGGCGATGAACGCTGACAAGCAGATGGGCATGAATGTCATCTCCGCCAAGGACCACGGCGAATCCTTCCAGATGCTCGAAAGCGGCCGCGCCGTCGCCTTCATGATGGATGACGCCCTGCTGGCCGGTGAAGAAGCCAAGGCCAAGAAGCCCGATGACTGGGTTATCTCCGGTACTCCACAGTCCTTCGAAGCCTACGCCTGCATGGTTCGCAAAGGCGACCCGGCCTTCAAGAAAGCGGTGGATGACGCCATCGTCGGCCTGTACAAATCCGGCGAGATCAACAAGATCTACGCCAAATGGTTCGAAAGCCCGATTCCACCAAAAGGCCTGAACCTGAACTTCCCGATGAGCGAAAAGGTCAAGGAGCTGATCGCGAATCCGACCGACAAGCCGGCTCCGGAAGTAAAGATCTAAAAACCTGACTAACCTTATCTCCTGAGGGAGCTCACCCTCCCTCAGGCGTCTGTTACTACCTGCTGGCTTTATTTTGGAACACTCGACCTGGCGGTTTTCGAGCCGATCGTGTGTGCCTGGCGTTCAACGTCAGGCGGGAACGGATCTTCCCCAAGCGGGTGCTTGTACATCGATCGATCTCGAGGGGAGACCCTAATGAATTACAACTGGGACTGGGGCGTGTTCTTCAAGTCCACCGGCGTCGGCAGCGAGACTTATCTCGACTGGTACATCGCCGGTTTGGGCTGGACCATCGCCATCGCCATCGTGGCATGGATCATCGCCTTGCTGCTGGGCTCGATACTGGGCGTCATGCGCACCGTGCCAAACCGTCTCGTATCGGGCATCGCGACCTGCTACGTGGAGCTGTTTCGTAACGTACCGCTACTGGTTCAGCTGTTCATCTGGTATTTCCTGATACCCGACCTGCTGCCGCAGAACCTGCAGGACTGGTACAAACAAGACCTCAACCCGACCACCTCGGCCTACCTGAGCGTTGTCGTGTGCCTGGGCCTGTTCACTGCCGCCCGGGTTTGCGAACAAGTACGCACCGGCATCCAGGCGCTGCCACGGGGCCAGGAAGCCGCTGCGCGCGCCATGGGCTTCAAGCTGCCGCAGATCTACTGGAACGTACTGCTGCCGCAGGCCTACCGGATCATTATTCCGCCGCTTACCTCCGAGTTCCTCAACGTCTTCAAGAACTCCTCCGTGGCGTCCCTGATCGGCTTGATGGAACTGCTGGCGCAAACCAAACAGACCGCCGAGTTCTCGGCCAACCTGTTCGAGGCCTTCACCCTGGCCACGCTGATTTACTTCACCCTGAACATGAGCCTGATGCTGCTGATGCGTGTGGTCGAGAAGAAAGTCGCGGTGCCCGGCCTGATCTCCGTGGGGGGCAAATAATGGAATTCGATTTCAGCGGCATCATCCCCGCTATTCCCGGCTTGTGGAATGGCATGGTCATGACCTTGAAGCTGATGGTCATGGGCGTGGTCGGCGGGATCATCCTCGGCACCATCCTGGCTCTGATGCGCCTGTCCTCCAGCAAACTGCTGTCTCGTGTGGCCGGCGCCTATGTGAACTATTTCCGTTCGATCCCGCTGCTGTTGGTGATCACCTGGTTCTACCTGGCAGTGCCGTTCGTGCTGCGCTGGATCACCGGCGAAGATACGCCGATCGGTGCGTTCACCTCCTGCGTCGTGGCGTTCATGATGTTCGAGGCGGCGTACTTCTGCGAAATCGTGCGGGCCGGCGTGCAGTCGATCCCCAAGGGCCAGATGGCGGCCGCGCAGGCCATGGGCATGAGCTACGGCCAGACCATGCGCTTGATCATCCTGCCCCAGGCGTTCCGCAAGATGACCCCGTTGCTGCTGCAACAGTCGATCATCCTGTTCCAGGACACCTCGCTGGTATACACCGTGGGCCTGGTGGACTTCCTGAATGCCTCGCGCTCCAACGGCGACATCATTGGCCGCTCCAATGAGTTCCTGATCTTCGCCGGTGTTGTCTACTTCATCATCAGCTTTGCCGCCTCGCTGCTGGTCAAGCGTCTGCAAAAAAGGTTTGCCGTATGATCTCTATCAAGAACATCAACAAGTGGTATGGCGACTTCCAGGTGCTGACCGATTGCAGCACCGAGGTTAAAAAAGGCGAAGTGATCGTGGTATGCGGGCCGTCCGGCTCCGGCAAATCCACCTTGATCAAATGCGTCAACGCCCTGGAGCCGTTCCAGAAAGGTGACGTGGTGGTGGATGGCACGTCCATCGCCGACCCGAAGACCAACCTGCCAAAACTGCGCTCGCGCGTCGGCATGGTGTTCCAGCACTTTGAGCTGTTCCCGCACCTGACCATCACCGAAAACCTGACCATCGCGCAGATCAAGGTGTTGGGTCGCAGTAAGGAGGAAGCCACCAAGAAAGGCTTGCAACTGCTGGAGCGTGTCGGCCTGTCGGCTCACGCCCACAAGCATCCCGGCCAGCTTTCCGGTGGTCAGCAACAGCGTGTGGCGATTGCCCGTGCGCTGGCCATGGACCCGATCGTCATGCTGTTCGACGAACCGACCTCGGCCCTGGACCCGGAAATGGTCAACGAAGTGCTGGACGTGATGGTGCAACTGGCCCACGAAGGCATGACCATGATGTGTGTGACCCACGAGATGGGCTTTGCCCGTAAGGTCGCGGACCGGGTGATCTTCATGGATGCCGGCAAGATCATCGAAGACTGCCCGAAAGAGGAGTTCTTCGGCGATATCAGCGCCCGCTCCGAGCGCGCGCAGCACTTCCTTGAGAAAATCCTGCAGCACTAAAAGCACACCGCTCTCACTGCCGAAACCGGAAAAATGTGGGAGCGGGCTTGCTCGCGATAGCGGCTGTAGCCGCTGTCGAAGAATGAGGCTGTGATGGGCTTGGTGCGGCATTCCGACATAGCAGCCCCAAGGCGGCGGTCGTGCGGACACGCATCGCAGCCTCGTACCTCGGCAGCGGCTACACGCTTTCGCGAGCAAGCTCGCTCCCACATTGGACCGTGCAGGCTGGCAAGCTCTGGTTGACCCAAGGCATCTGTGATGAAATGCGACCCCACCCTCTATCGCGCCGCACCGCCATCACTTGCCGTGAAGCCTCGTCTGATTCGCCAATTGTTCCTGCCGCCACTGATCATCCTGATGATGATCGGCCTGGGTTATATCGGCTTCTGGATCAGCGAGTACTACGGAATCCACACCCTGGGCGAGAATGGCGAGCGTCAGTTGGAGCTGCACGCCCGTACCGTCGAGAGTGAGATCAGCAAATACACCTACCTGCCCAGTCTCCTGGAGCTGGAGTCCAGCGTCTCCAGGCTGCTGGCCGACCCGTCTGCGGAACACCGCAAGACCGTCAACGATTACCTCGAAGGCCTGAACCGGCGTAGCCGCAGTCGGGCCATTTATGTGATGGACACCACCGGCCGCGTGCTGGCTACCAGCAACTGGCGCGATGCCGACAGTTACCTGGGGGAGGACCTGTCCTTTCGCGCCTATTTCCAGAACGCGGTGCGCGGCCAACCCGGCCGGTTCTATGGCATCGGCAGCACCAACGGCGAGCCGGGTTACTACCTGGCCCATGGCCTGGAAGAACACGGCAAGATCATCGGCGTCGCGGTGGTAAAAGTGCGCCTGGAAGCGTTGGAAGAACGCTGGCAACGGGCGCGCCTGGAAGCCTTCGTCAGTGACGAGAACGGCATCATCATTCTGTCCAGCGACCCGGCGCGCCGCCTCAAGGCCGTGCGACCCTTGAGTGATGACACCAAGGAGCGCCTGGCCCGCAGCCTGCAATATTACTGGGCGACCCTCAACGAGCTGGAACCCCTGGCCCGCGAGCGGCTCAGCGAGGGTACGGAAAAACTGACCTTCCCGGCCAACAGCGAAGTGGTGGCCGACGACAACGAAGTCAGCTACCTGGCCCAGACCCGGCCCCTGAACGACACACCGTGGAACTTCACCCTGCTCACCCCCCTGCATGACCTGCGCCAGGCAGCGGTCAACCAGGGCATCCTGGTGGCCGTGGCCTTTGCCTTGGTGGCGTTCCTGCTAATCGCCTGGAACGAGCGGCGCAAGGTCATCGCCACCCGCCTCGCGGCGCGGGAAGCCTTGCAGGAAGCCAACAACCAGTTGGAGCGCAGGATCGCCGAACGCACCACCGATCTGCGGGCCAGCAACGAACGGCTCAAGAGCCAGATCCGCGAACGGCGCCAGGCCGAAGAAACCTTGCGCCGGGCCCAGGATGAACTGGTCCAGGCCGGTAAACTGGCCGCCATCGGCCAGATGTCCACCAGCATCGCCCATGAACTGAACCAACCCTTGGCCGCCCTGCGTACGCTGTCGGGCAACACCGTGCGCTTCCTGGAGCGCGGCGCCCTGGACACCGCCAGCGCCAACCTCAAGACCATCAACGAACTGATCGACCGTATGGGCCGCATCACCGCCAGCCTGCGTTCCTTTGCAAGGCGCGGCGACGACCAAGGCGAAGCGAGCCTGGGCAAGGCAGTAGACGCGACCTTTCAGGTCCTGGGCAGCCGCCTGGACAGCATGCCGCTGACCCTGCACCGCAACTTCACGCCCGCACAATTGCAAATCGACCAGACCCGACTGGAGCAAATCCTGGTCAACCTGATCGGTAACGCCCTGGACGCCATGCAGGCGCAACCGGCTCCCGAGCTGTGGCTGGAGGGTGACACCGTCGACGGTAAATACCGCCTGCGGGTACGCGACAACGGGCACGGTATTGACGCGCAAACCCGCAAGCATTTGTTCGAACCCTTTTTCACCACCAAACCCGGCGAACAGGGACTGGGCCTTGGCCTCACCCTGTCGGCCAGCCTCGCGGCGGCCACCGGCGGCACACTGGCCGTCGAGCCCCCGGTCAACGGTGGTACAGCCTTTGTCCTGAGCTTGCCCCTGGCAGGCCCTCAACCCGGCGAGTCGACATGAATACCGAACACAACACCGACCTGACCGTCCTGATCGTCGAAGATGATCCCCATGTACTGCTCGGCTGCCAGCAAGCCCTGGCCCTGGAAGACATCCCCAGCGTGGGCGTAAGCAGCGCCGAAGAAGCCCTGACCCGGGTCGGTGAAAACTTTGCCGGTATTGTCATCAGCGATATTCGCCTGCCGGGCATCGATGGGCTGGAACTGCTGACCCGTCTGAAAGCGTTGGACAAGAGCCTGCCGGTTGTACTGATCACCGGCCACGGCGACATCTCCATGGCCGTCGGCGCCATGCGCAACGGCGCGTATGACTTCATGGAAAAACCCTTCTCCCCCGAGCGCCTGGTGGACGTCGCCCGCCGCGCCCTGGAACAGCGAGGCCTGGCTCGGGAAGTCTGGTCGTTGCGTCGGCAACTGGCCGAGCGCGACTCCCTGGAAGGCCGGATCATCGGCCGCTCACCCGCCATGCAGAACCTGAGGGAGTTGATCGCCAACGTCGCCGACACCTCAGCCAACGTGCTGATCGAAGGCGAAACCGGTACCGGCAAGGAATTGGTCGCCCGTTGCCTGCACGACTTCAGCCGCCGTCATTCCCACCAGTTCGTGGCCTTGAACTGCGGCGGCCTGCCGGAGAACCTGTTCGAAAGCGAAATTTTCGGCCACGAAGCCAACGCCTTTACCGGCGCGGGCAAACGGCGGATCGGCAAGATCGAGCACGCCCACGAAGGCACACTGTTCCTCGATGAAGTGGAAAGCATGCCGATGAACCTGCAGATCAAGCTGTTGCGAGTCTTGCAGGAACGCACCCTGGAACGCCTCGGGTCGAACCAGAGTGTAGCGGTGGATTGCCGGGTGATCGCCGCCACCAAGTCCGACCTCGATGACCTGAGCCGGGCCAATCAGTTTCGCAGTGACCTGTATTACCGCCTCAACGTGGTGACCCTGGAACTGCCGCCCCTGCGCGAACGCCGGGAAGATATCCTGCAACTGTTCGAACACTTTCTACAGCAATCGTCCCTGCGCTTTGACCGTACTGCACCGGACCTGGACAACCAGACCCTGTCCAACCTGATGAGCCACGACTGGCCGGGCAACGTGCGCGAGTTGCGCAACGTCGCCGAGCGCTTTGCCCTGGGATTGCCGGCGTTCAAGAAAAGCGGCGCCAGCAGCGGCAGTAACAACTTGGCGTTTACCGAAGCGGTGGAAGCCTTCGAACGCAACCTGCTCAACGACGCCTTGCAGCGCAGCGGTGGCAACCTGACCCAGGCCAGCCAGGAACTGGGTATGGCCAAGACCACGCTGTTCGACAAGGTCAAGAAGTATGGTTTGAGTCACTAGGAGCGCATTGTGGATTTATTGCTTAAGGCTGCGCTGGGTGCGGGGGTGGTGCTGATCCTGGCGGCGCTGGCCAAGACCCGAAACTATTACATCGCAGGCTTGGTGCCGCTGTTTCCGACCTTTGCGTTGATCGCCCATTACATCGTCGGCAAGGGTCGCTCGGTGGAGGATTTGAAGACCACCATCGTGTTCGGGATGTGGTCGATCATTCCGTACTTTGTGTACCTGGCGACGTTGTACGTGATGGTGGATCGGCTGCGGCTGGAGGCGTCACTGGCCGTGGCGGCAGTGGCGTGGTTAATGGCGGCTACGGTGTTGGTGAGCGTGTGGGTGCGCATTCACGCCTGACGTTCAGACTCACCCCAATCAAAAATGTGGGAGCTGTCGAGCTTTAGCGAGGCTGCGATGGGATCACCTCGGTGCACCTGTCAGACCGCAGCGATCCCATCGCAGCCTCGCTAAAGCTCGACAGCTCCCACAGGAGATCATCGTCGCCAAGATTCAGCGAATGATCTTTTCCACCTGAATCCCCAACTTCTTCAACCGATACCAGAAGCTGCGCTCGGAAATCCCGATCTTCTGGGCTGCCGCCGCCTGCACGCCGTTGCTCTCCTGCAACGCCGCCAGAATGTAGGCCTTTTCCACCTCGGCCAACGCCGCATCCAGGTCTTGAGGCACGCCCGGCCCTTCGCTGAGAACCGCCCCCACGCTGCTGTCTGTCGGACGAGAAGCAAACAGATATGCCGGCAGATCAATGTCCTCGATCACCGCACTGGCGGCCACGATGGTCGCCCGTTCCACGCAGTTCTGCAGTTCGCGGATATTGCCCGGCCAGCCGTAGGCCGCCATGGCCTGTAACGCCTCCGGACTGAAGCCGGTGATGCGTTTGCCGGTGGTGGCGCTCAAGGTCTGGGCAAAGTGCCGGGCCAGGGGCGCGATATCTTCCACGCGCTCGCGCAGGGCCGGCAGGGGGATCGGGAAGACGTTGAGGCGGTAGTAGAGGTCCTCGCGGAACTCCTTGTTGGCCACCGCCTCCAGCAAGTTCTTGTTGGTGGCGGCGATCACCCGTACATCCACCTTGCGCTCGCGCGGATCGCCCACCGGCTCGATCACCCGCTCCTGCAGCGCGCGCAGGATTTTCGCCTGCAATGCCAGGGGCATATCGCCCACTTCATCGAGGAACAGCGTGCCCTTGTCGGCCTGCATGAAACGCCCGACCCGATCCGCCACGGCGCCGGTAAAGGCGCCCTTGCGATGGCCAAACATCTCGCTTTCCAGCAAACCCTCGGGAATGGCCGCGCAGTTGACCGCCACAAAAGGCCGGTCGGCGCGGTTGCCATGTTTGTGGATAGCCCGGGCGACCATTTCCTTGCCGGTGCCGCTTTCGCCGGTCAGCAGGATGGTCGCGTTGCTGTCACGCACCGAATCCACCGCCTGCAACACCCGCCGGAAGGCCGGACTATCGCCCACCAGGCTGTCGAACTGGGCATGCTCGTCCAGTTCGGCGCGCATCCGCGCGTTGTCGCGCATGATGTCGCGAAACTGCAATGCCTTGGCCACGGTGATGTCCAGCTCATCGATATCGAAGGGCTTGGCGATGTAGTCATAGGCGCCGTTACGCATCGATTGCACGGCGTTTTTCACGGTGCTGTAGGCCGTCATGACAATCACCGGCAACTGCGGGTAACGCACTTTGATTTCCGCCAACAGCGCCGGGCCATCCATGCCAGGCATACGCCAGTCGCTGATCACCAGGTCGATGTCTTCCTGTTCCAGCACCTTGAGCGCGTGCAAGCCGTTGCCCGCCGTGAACACCTGGATGCCGCTCTGGCTCAAGGCCGAGGAGAGCAGGTAACACAGCTTGGGCTCGTCGTCGACCACCAATACGTTATGTGTCATCACCATCCTCATCAAAACCGTCGTCTTCACCGTTAGCCGGAATGTACAGGCTGAAGGTGGCGCCGGCATCTTTCTCGCTGGCACATTCGATACTGCCGTCATGACTTTCCATGATCGAGAAGACTTTGGCCAGGCCCAGGCCAGTGCCCGAGGCCTTGGTGGTGACGAATGGCGTAAAGATGCGCTCGATCATGTCCGCCGCAATACCCTGGCCGGTATCGGCGATGGTGATCACGGTGTTTTCTCCCTCCGTGCCGATGCCCAGGGTCAGGCAACCGCCGTCTGGCATCGCATCGATGGCGTTGAGAATCAAATTGAGGCACGCCTGTTTGAATTGCTTGGCATCCGCGTAGATCGTCGCACCGGGCGCGCGGTCATCGATTTTCGCATTGATGTTGTGGGTGGACAGCTCCGGGCCACAGAAACCGAGAATATCCTCCACCAGCGGCCGCGCCAGTTGCCGAGTACGCAGGGGGGCACTGGGTTTGGCGAAGTCGAGGAACTCGGTGATCAGGTCGTTGATCCGGCTGACTTCGCTGATCACGTATTCCAGGTGACGCTTGTCGGTTTCCGGCAGATCGACCCGGCGGTGCAACAACTGGGTGGCCGTCTTGATGATGCCCAGCGGGTTGCGAATTTCGTGGGCCAGGCCCATCGCGACTTCACCCAGGGCGTGCAGCCGGTCGCGACGGCGCAACTGGGCCTCCAGGTGATGCAGTTCGCCCAGGCGTTCGGTCATGTGGTTGAACGTGCTGCCCAGCTCGGCCAGCTCATCACCGCCACTGACCGGCACCCGATGTTGATAATTACCGGAAATCACCGCCCGCACCCCTTCAGACATATTGCGCAGTGGGTGAGTCAGGCGCTTGGACACCCACCAGCCGACGCTGAGGGACAACGCCGAACTGAGCAAAAATATCAGCACAAACAAATTGCTCTGATTGACCAGTCCCACCAGGCTGGTGTGGCGCAGCAAACCACTGAAAATCACCCCTTGCAGGTCGCCCGTATCATTGAAGATCGGCCAGTACAGGCCGCTGTAGTTGTTGGTGAATTGCTCGCTGGGCTGCTTGGTGGAGCGCATCAGGGTTTCGATGTGCTCCGGGACCTTGCTGGGGTGGTCCTCGAAACGCTGGGTGGAGAAGATTTCCGAGAAATCATCCGCGTTGGCCAGATACAGGCGCAAGTCCAGGGAGTGCACGTCGGCGACGCTGGTAAGGAAACTGCTGTCCAGGTAGGTGGCAATCACCAACTGGTAGTCGACACCTTCCTGTTCAGTCTCAAAGGCAGAAATCACTGCGCCGGTCGGCACGCCACCGACTTTCAGGGTTTGCAGCACCGCGTTGGGTGCCAGGCTGATTTGCCCGACCACATCATCGGACGCGGTGGTAAACACCACCTTGTGATCGCTGGTGCGAATCAACGCCACCACATCGATACCGATGGCGTCGGCAATGTCGGCAGTCAGCTTGTCGTGCCTGGCGGCGCTAGGGGACGACGGCGACCGGGTATAGCGCAGGAACAACTGCGCGGCGCGGGCGTTATCCCGCAGGATTTCACTGATCTCATCCTTGACGATCTTGGTCGACTCTTGCAGCCAGATACGCACGTTGCTGTCGAAAATCTGCGACAGAGTCGTGGCCGCCAGCTCAGCGGCAATCATGGTCGGAATGACGCTGACCAGCCAGAACGCCAGGACCAACTTGCGCTGGACGCTCCAACGCGAAATGGCAAAGGGGCGGGCTTTTTGGCGGGTCTTGGTGATCATCAGGTTTCGCTTATCGCAGCAGCCATGGCGGGGTCGGATCGATCCGGACGAATAAACACTTTTACGACTTTAAGCAGCGTGTTGAGCAACCAATTGCGATGGCGGAAAAACACACTATTACCCTCGAACTGGCAGCCCAGACGCAGTTTACTGGCATACCCGGCCTGACCACACTCATACCGCGCAATATTGTTCTGAATACAGTAGTCGACGTTGGTCAGCCAACTGCGAAAGTACAGGTTGTACTCGCGGCTGCGGGCCAGGTCATGGGCGAAGAATTTGTCGATCAACCGATCCTGGTTCAGCAGGATCAGGTTGAACGCCACCAGTTGCTCGTCCACCCAGTACAGAACACAGACCGCACGCTCTCCCAACTGTTCGAGGATACCGGTGAAATACCCGCTCGGCAGACGCTCGAATTGCAGGTCGGCGCGTTCCAGGGTGGCTTCATACAACCGCATGATCTCTGGCAGCACGTCATCGATAGTGCGTCGCCACTCCACCCTCGGGCCTGGCGCGCGCAACTTGCGGCGCAGATCCTTGCGGGTGGATTTGCCCAGGGAACCCAGGTAGGCGTCCACTGAACCAAAAGGGATGGGCAACAGCGCCGATGGCAGGCTGGGCATACTTTGAAAGCCCGCCGCCTGGCAACTGTTGGCCCAATGTTCGTCGTTGCTCGGCGCGTCTTTCACCGCCAACAGGCCAATGCCGAAGTCATCGGCATCCCGGCGTGCGGCCTGGAGCAATTGTTCAAGTAACGCCTGGCGCCGGGACTCGGGAATATGGCTGGCAGTACCCGCGTCGCACTGCTCGGCCACCGGCGAGCCGATGGCGTACAGACCCAATTGAAAAACACCCGGCCACAGTCGCTCCAGGCGCTCGGTAAAGCGCTTGCCGATGCCCGACACGGTGGTGTCGAGGCGGTAATGGGTGATAAACGCCGGGGCAACCGCCACCAGCGTTTCGCCCTCGAATACCGCCAGGTAACGCCACTGAAAATCATCAATGGCCGCTTTTTCCACGGCCAGGTAATAGTCCCAATCCTCCAGGGCAGCCGGAAAGCAGTCGTTCCAGGCACTGCGTTCGATAGCACCGATGGTCGAAAAGGCTCGGGCGGTAATCACAACATCTCCCTTTGATTCTGTACAACTCCGTGTAGGAGCGAGGGGGACGCCTAGCTCTTGCTCGCGAAGCACGCACTGAGAAAAGCCAGGCAACCCGCGTTTTCGTTCACGTTTTTCGCGAGCAAGCTCGCTCCTACAGAGAGCCATATCAGGCCACGCAATACAGGTTTTCGTTCACGATCGTTGCGTGTTGCTGGACAAAGTCGGCGCTCAACTCGATCACCCGACGGTATTGCAGGTCGACGGTGATCATGTGGTAGCAGTTGTCCAACAGGATCTTGGTCACCGGCCCGCCAAGATGACGTTCCACGTAATCGGCGTTCCAGCGGCTGGTGATGTCGTCCTCGATGGAATGCAGCACCAACGCCGGGGTCTTGATCGACGGCATGCGCTTCTTGACCACGGCGTTCATGCGGTGCAACTCGCGCACCGTCACGCCCTCCATGGTCAACAAACCGGCCTGGCTGCTCTCCCCTTCCTTCATCTGCCGCTCGACGATCGCCCGCAGGCGCTCGTTCTTGATGCCATAGGGAGGTTTTTCCTCGAAGCTGCAGATGTGCACGCCGAATGGAATCTTCATCAGCAATGGCGTCAGGAACGCCAGCTTGTTGATGCTCCAGCCGTCGTACTTCAACGTCGTGGAGTACATCAGCAAGCCGGTGACCTGGCCGGGAAACTCCGAAGCCAGGTACATCGACATGACCGCACCCATGGACAAACCACCGACAAACACTTGCTCATGCCGTTGGCGCACGCCGACGAACGTTTTGCGCACACCTTCGTACCAGTCCAGCCAGCCGGTGGCTTGCAGGTCGCTGTTGTCCCCGCAGTGCCCGGCCAGCGTCGGCACGTACACCGTGCAATTACCCACCTTGGCCAGGCCCTGGGCCACCCGACGGAGTTCCGTCGGGGTGCCGGTCAGGCCGTGGATCAACAGAATCCCCACCGGCCCTTCGCCGAGAACGAAGCCGGCATCACCTTCACCGAGGTCGATCCCGTGCTGGTTCACCGCTTGGTCGCCCGCACCAGCAGTTGCTCGAGCAGCTTCAGGCCCAGGTCGATTTCCGGGTAGCTGATTTCCAGCGACGGTGCCAGGGTGATCACGTTCTTGTAGTAGCCGCCCACGTCGAGGATCAGACCGAGTTTCTGGCCATCAACTACCATGTCGCCCTTCATGCCTTCCTCGACCATGTAGTCCAGGGTCGCCTTGTCCGGAGTGAAGCCGTCAGCGGTGCAGATTTCGCAGCGCAGAGCCAGGCCCAGGCCGTCGACGTCGCCGATGATCGGGAAGCGCTTTTGCAGCTCTTGCAGGCCGGCCAGGAAGTATTTGCCCTTGGCCATGACCATCGCGCCGTAGTCGACTTCGCTGGTCATCTTGAACATTTCCAGGCCTACCGCAGTACCCAACGGGTTGGACGCGAAGGTGGAGTGAGTGGAGCCAGGCGGGAAGATTTTCGGGTTGATCAGCTCTTCACGGGCCCAGATACCGCCCAGCGGGTTCAGGCCGTTGGTCAGTGCCTTACCGAAAACGATCACGTCGGGTTTGACATCGAAGTGTTCGATCGACCACAGCTTGCCGGTACGCCAGAAGCCCATCTGGATTTCGTCGCAAACCATCAGGATGCCGTGCTGGTCAAGGACGTGCTTGAGCTCGCTGTAGAAGTTCATCGGCGGGATCACGTAACCGCCGGTGCCCTGGATCGGCTCGACGTAGAAGGCTGCGTATTCACACTGATTGGTTTTTGGGTCCCACACGCCGTTGTATTCAGTCTCGAACAAACGAGCGAACTGCTGCACGCAGTGGCTGCCGTACTCTTCCTTGCTCATGCCTTTCGGGCCACGGAAGTGGTACGGGAACGGGATGAAGTTGGCGCGTTCGCCAAAGTGGCCGTAGCGGCGGCGATAGCGGAAGCTGGACGTGATCGACGACGCGCCGAGGGTACGACCGTGGTAGCCGCCTTCGAAGGCGAACATCAGGCTCTTGCCGTTGGAAGCGTTACGCACCACTTTCAGGGAGTCTTCGATGGACTGCGAACCACCGACGTTGAAGTGCACGCGACCGTCGAGACCGAACTTGTTCTTGGCGTCGACTGCGATCATTTCCGACAGCTCGATCTTGCCTTTGTGCAGGTACTGGCTGGCGATTTGCGGCAGGGTGTCGATCTGCTGTTTCAGCGCGTTGTTCAGGCGCGGGTTGGCGTAACCGAAGTTAACGGCCGAGTACCACATTTGCAGGTCGAGGTAAGCCTGGTCTTCGGTGTCCCAGACATAGGAGCCTTCGCAACGGCTGAAAATGCGCGGAGGATCAATGTAGTGAACGGTGTCGCCGTAGGAGCAGTACTTGGCTTCTTTATCCAGAAGAACCTGGTCTTCTGCGGTAGCGATGCGGATATCAGACATGGTGGAAGAGTTCCTGATTATCAGAAGAAGTATTGAAAGAGGTGGCGTTGGCGGCCATGCCTTGAGGCAGTTGGGCCAGCAGCGCAGGCACTTCGGCAAAAGTGTCGAAGCGCGCGTAGGGGATGTTGTGGGTTTCGCAGTACTCGGCCAGGCTGCCTTTGGCGAAGACGAAGTCGGCGGTGGAAGCCACGCACATGTCGGACTTGCCATCGCCGATCACCAACACGCGCTTGTTGCGCGGGGTGGACTTGCACTTGCAGTTACCGGACGCGGCACGGCAGGCATCGCTGGAATACGGGAAATCGATGCGCCAGCTGTTCTGGTCAACCTGACGCAGGCGGTTGGCGAGGATCGGCAGCAAAGTCACGTAGTTGCGCGACAGAATCCGCGCAATACCTTGCTCGATGCCATCGCTGACCACTTCGATGGAAGCTCCCAGGCCGATGACGTGATCGACGAAGTCCGGGAAGTCGGGGTCGATTTCAACGCTGTCGAAGTACGCCAGCAGTTCGGCCGGAGTCGCCTTGATCAGGGCCAATTGGCGGCTCAGGCATTCGCGGGAACCGATTTGCCCGTCCAGCCATTCCTGTTCGATGGTTTCCCACTCGGGGCCGGCGAAGCGTTGGAGGACGTTGTCGATGACATCGGTAGGGGTGATGGTCCCGTCGAAGTCACACACGATATGCCAGTGGATCATCTGCATTTACCTATTGGGTAGGAACGCGCTGTTGCGCTTGCAGAGGGATAGAGCATGGAGTGTGCCAAGTGCGCCAACCCCCGATAACACGGGGCTCGCAGGGCTTTTACTTTTGAATATGTCGTAAACAGCTACAATTTTTGTAGCTTGCTACAAACAAGATGAGTGCTTGCGCAGGTAGCGCCCTTCGCGCGTTCATGCGCGCATGTTCAGATAAGGAAATGTTCCATGTTCAGGGTTACCTCTGCTGTATTCGCCGGCCTGCTTGGCCTGTGGGGCGTTTCAGTCACCGCAATGGCGGACGGGATTACCGGTGAAGCAGGCCTGGGTATCAGTTATCAGCCCCACGATCCCACCGGCAGCCGTTATGAAACGGTGCCTGTTCCGTATTTCGACCTGGATTGGGGAGATGTCAGTCTTGGTACCGACGACGGCTTGACCTGGAGCGCCCTCAACACCAATGGTTTCACCGCCGGCCCCTACATCAATTACTTGCCGGGGCGCACCGCCAACGGTTCGCTGCGAGGCTTGCGCAACGTGTCGAACATGGCCGAGATCGGCGGCTTTATCCAATACGCACCAGCCGACTTCTGGCGGGTCTACGCCCAGGTGGGTCGGGCCGTCGGCGGCGGTCATGATCAAAGTGGCGTGCTGGGCAAGGTCGGCGGCGAACTGGGTTACCCACTGGGCGGCGGGATCATCGGCAGCAGCGGCCTGATGGCGCACTTTGCCGATGGACGCCAGACCCAGACCTATTTTGGCGTCGACGCTAACGAGTCCGCGGCGTCCGGCTTTCGCCCCTACAACGCCAGCGGCGGCTTCCAGAACCTGACGTTGACCCAGAGCTTCGAATTTCCACTGGCCCCCAATTGGTCGCTGCTGACCAGTGCCAGTTGGGTACACCTGGTGGGCTCGGCGGCAGACAGCAGCATCGTCAAGCAGACCGGGGATGTGAACCAAGGGCAGGTGCAGACGGCGATCAGCTACACATTCGACTGAAGTACACCGTTTTTTTTACACCCTGACGACTGCTGCGCAGCCGATCGCAGGCTGCGCCAGCGGCTACAGGTGATCGACACGGCCTGTAGCCGCTGCCGAAGAATGAGGCTGCGATAAGGGCCGAAGGACCTTCAGCGGTTTCAAGACACTAACGACTGCTACGCAGCCGATCGCAGGCTGCGCCAGCGGCTACAGATGATCGACACGGCCTGTAGCCGCTGCCGAAGAATGAGGCTGCGATAAGGGCCGAAGGACCTTCGGCGGTTTCAAGAGACTGACGACTGCTGCGCAGCCGATCGCAGGCTGCGCCAGCGGCTACAGATGATCGACACGGCCTGTAGCCGCTGCCGAAGAATGAGGCTGCGATAAGGGCCGAAGGACCTTCAGCGGTTTCAAGACACTAACGACTGCTGCGCAGCCGATCGCAGGCTGCGCCAGCGGCTACAGGTGATCGACACATCCGTGTAGCCGCTACCGATCAGTTCTCTTCGCCTTCAGCCAACAACGCAATCCCGCCAATAATCACCGCCACGCCCACCCAGTGCAGAAAGCTGATGTGCTCACCCAGGCCCAGCCAGGAACCGAGCAACACCACCACAAACACCAATGAACTCAGCGGAAACGCCAGGGACAGGCTGCTGCGGCGCAAAATCAGCATCCATACAAAGAACGCGCCGATATAGCTGCCGATGGCCGCCAGGATTCCCGGGTTTCTCGCCACATCCCACAACCATTGCAGGGTGAAGTCCATCTGCCCCAGTTGATCGCCGGCCACCTTGGTGAACAATTGCCCGGCACTTTCGGTGCCAATCAGCAACGCCCACAACACCACGGTGCCCAGGCGCCCGTGCAACCAGCCCTCGGGGCGAGCGGGGCTCATGGAAATATTCTCTGAGTTCATGCTTGCGCCCCTGAAATAGCCACCAGCATGACGCCGGCCGTGATCACGAAAGTACCCAGCCAGCGACGGCGGCTGACGGTTTCCCCGAGCACCACCTTGCCGGCAAACACCACGCCGCAATACGCCAGCGCCGCTGCCGGAAACAGCAGGCTCAGGGGCGCGCGGGACAAGGCTTCGAGCCAGACGAAAAACTCAATGGCGTAGGCGGCGATACCCGCCCACAGCAAAGGTGCATTGAACACCTGACCCCAGAATGCATTCAGGCGAAAACCGCCCTCCAGTTCCGGCAGGCGATCCAGGCCCAATTTGAAACACAGTTGACCGATCACATCGAGCACGATGGAAAAGGCCACCAACAGCACCACAGTCAGGGTCACGGGAACAGCTCCTCAAACAGATTGATCAACGCTTCGTTGGTCGCCGAATTGCGCAGCAAGTCTTCATCGCTCCAGCGTTCGGCGGGGGGTTGGTCAGACTTGGCTTCCCAGCGTTTGAGCGCATTACTGAAGGCCGGCTGGGCAAATTCGCCGCACACGTCGATGCCGATGATCCGCTTGCTCGCCGCCAGTGCCCGCAGGGCCTGCAGCAAGTGAGTCAAGCGCATGCCGCCCTGATCCCAGTTGGTGGCGGCGTCTTCGCTGGCGAGCACGTCCTTGTCGATGGTGATCCAGATCGCCTCGGTGGGCAGGCTGGCGATCATCTGCGTCAGAAACGCGGCCCAGTCCAGCTCGGCCAGGTTGCGCCAATGCAGATGGTCTTCCTGTTGCTCATGGCCTGCGCCATCGCCGACCCGCCCCCAGACTTTCGACGGCGGGTGCTGCCAGGGAAACAGCTGCAAATCCCCGCGTTTCAGGGCACCGAGATTGCCGCCGCGCAGTTGTGGGTTGTGCAAATCATCGCTGCACGGCCCGAGCGTGACGATGCGCTTGATGGCCGGCATTTTCAGCGCCCGGTTGACCCACGAGCCGCAGTGTCGACGCGGCGCAAAACGGACCCAGTCGGGGTGGTTATCGAAGTGGATCAGGCTGATGGGTTCTTTGAGGTCAGCGAGAAAAGCCGGAGTCAGGTGATGGTAATCGCCGGACCCGACAAAGAAGATTTCCGGACGCGCCCCTGTGGGCCGCGGCCGCTGGGCCAGGCGTTCGGCAAAACGCTTGTAGGTTTTTTCGGTGGACCACAGGCGCAGTTTAGGGCCCAGGTCCAGCAGGTCCATGCGCGTGGCAAAGCCGCTGGCAAGACGCCGGGCAATCGGAGCCTGGGCCGTGAGGCTGTGGTCGAGGTCAAGAATGTTCAAGGAAATATTTCCCCCCTGGCAGCGCCCTCCAGACACCGGCTTCATCACTCATGAACGCCGGCCGAATGGGCTTTAGGGGGTGAATGCAAGGGACGGGCCAGAGGTGAAGCAAACGCTGCTATGGAGAACACCGAAGATCAAAAATGTGGGAGCGGGCTT
>NZ_JAGGOG010000005.1:111714-236325 GCF_018614655.1 Pseudomonas fluorescens
CGCTCCCACATTTTGATCTCCATGGGTCTTCAGCCTTTGGCTTCGCTGATAATCTGCCGAATCGCACCGACAAAGGCTTCTGGCGGCTGACCACCGCTGACCGCGTACTGGTCGTTGAAGACAATGGTCGGCACCGAGCTTACGCCACGGGAGACCCACAACTGTTCTTGCTCGCGAACTTCGGCGGCGTATTCATTGGAAGCCAGAATTTCTTCTGCCTGCTTGCGATCAAGGCCGACACTTTCAGCAATCGTCGCCAGGGTGGCGTGATCGGAAGGGTTCTGCTGATCGGTGAAGTACGCCTTGAACAGCGCCTCCTTGAGGTTGTACTGCAAGCCTTCAAGCCCGGCCCAATGCAGCAGGCGGTGAGCGTCGAAGGTGTTGTAGATGCGGCTTTGGCCATCGGTGCGAAAAGCGAAGCCGACCTCGGCACCCCGGTCGCGAATCATCGCCCGGTTGGCCTGGGACTGTTCGGCCGTGGAGCCGTACTTTTCAGTGATGTGCTCGGTGATGTTCTGCCCTTCGGCAGGCATGTCGGGGTTCAGCTCAAAGGGCTGGAAGTGGATCTCGGCCTGCACCTCGGGGCCCAACTGGTCCAGGGCTTCGGTCAGGCCGCGCAGGCCGATGATGCACCAGGGGCAGGACACGTCGCTGACGAAATCGATTTTCAGGGAAGTACTCATTTAGGCAACCTCGCAGGCTAAACAGGCCAGAAAGTTCGCACCATACACCCCATATCTCTGAGAAAAGAACCCCCCGGGGTGTTTACAAAACGTTGGGGCGAGCCAGCGGGTCGATCTGCGCCCAATGCGCCGTGTCTTGCCGATGGGCTTGCAGATACGGCAACACCGCCGCCAGCAATGGCGCCTTGAACGCTTCCTGGAATCGGTGAGCCAGGCCCGGAATCAGCCGTAACTGGCTGCCCTGGATGTGCGCCGCCAGGTGCACGCCGTGCATCACCGGCAGCAACGGGTCGGCGGTGCCGTGGACCACCAGGGTTGGCACTCGCAATTGATTGAGCAACGGTACCCGACTGGGCTCGGCAAGGATCGCCATGATCTGGCGCTTCACGCCGTCGGGGTTGAAGGCACGGTCATAGGACAGCGCCGCCTGATGCAAGAGCATCTGGCGATCGTCCTTCACCTCAGGGCTGCCCAGGGCCGCGAGCAGGTCGGCCTGTTGCTCCAACGCCACCTCGCGATTGGGCGCGCTGCGTCGCGACAACAATTGCACCAGTGCCGCACTCGGCGCCGGCAGGCCTTCGGCGCCGGAGCTGGTCATGATCAGGGTCAGGCTTTCCACCCGCTGGGGCGCCATGGCCGCCAGATGTTGGGCAATCATCCCGCCCATGCTCGCGCCCAACACGTGAAACTGCTGGATTTGCAGCGCATCCATCAGCCCCAAGGCATCGTCGGCCATGTCGGTCAGGGTGTAGGGCGCCGCCACCGGCAAACCTAACTTGTAGCGCAGCACTTCAAACGTCAGGTTGGCGCTGGCCGGCGCCTGGCGCCAAGTAGACAAGCCCACATCACGGTTGTCATAACGAATCACCCGAAAGCCTTGCTGACACAGCGCGACCACAACTTCGTCGGGCCAGTGAATCAGTTGCCCGCCCAGGCCCATCACCAGCAGCAACGCCGGGTCCGAGGCGCGACCAATACTTTGGTAAGCCAGGCTGACTTGTGGCAGGTCGACCCGTTGGGTCGGGACATTGGCATCGCATCGAGAAGTCGCAAAGGACGGCAGGCCGAACAACAGCGCGGCCAGAAATAACACTACACGCATGGAAAACACCGAAACGCAGAACCCCAGTAGAGCGCGAGTCTGATGAAGTTTGTTCAAGCGCGCTGCCACAGTTGCGTGACAGTTTGATGAAGGGCGCCCAACGGTCATTGGGGTTAATGCCGGGCTTGGCTGTCGACAGCGACGACAACATGAGACAAACTCACCCTATTCGTCTTTATCACAAATTGTATTCATGGAGTGCCCGTGCTCGAAATTCGTCACCTCAAGACCCTGCACGCCCTGCGCGAAGCCGACAGCCTGGTGGAAGCCGCCGAACGGCTGCACCTCACCCAGTCTGCGCTCTCCCACCAGTTCAAGGAACTTGAGGAGCGCTTGGGCATGCAGCTGTTTGTGCGCAAGACCAAGCCCTTACGCTTCACCAGCGCCGGCCTGCGCCTGCTGCAACTGGCAGATGCCACCCTGCCCTTGCTGCGCGGCGCCGAACGAGACATCGCACGCCTGGCCGGTGGCACCGCCGGGCGCTTGCACATGGCCATTGAGTGCCACAGTTGCTTCCAATGGCTGATGCCGACCATCGATCAGTTCCGCGATGCCTGGCCGGAAGTCGAACTGGACCTGGCCTCCGGGTTTGCCTTCGCTCCGCTACCGGCCCTGGCCCGTGGCGACCTGGACCTGGTGGTGACCTCTGATCCACTGGAGCTGGCGGGCATCACCTATGTACCGCTGTTCACCTACGAAGCGATGCTGGCAGTGGCCAACCAGCACCCGCTGGCGAACAAGCCCTATATCGTGCCCGACGACTTGCTCAACGAAACCTTGATCACCTACCCCGTGGAGCGCGACCGCCTGGACATCTTCACCCGCTTCCTGGAGCCGGCCGACGTGGAGCCCGCCCAGGTACGCACCTCGGAACTGACGGTGATGATGATGCAGTTGGTGGCCAGCGGCCGTGGCGTGTGTGGCATGCCACATTGGGCGCTGCATGAATACAGCTCGCGGGGTTATGTGAAGGCCAAGCGGCTGGGGGAGAAAGGCCTATTTGCCACGCTGTATGCGGGGATTCGCGCCGATATGCTGGACGCCCCGTACATGCGCGACTTCTTGCTGACGGCCAAGGACACGTCGTTTTCAACATTGGACGGGGTCAGCGCCGTTCGCTGAAGCCCACCCTGTAGCCGCTGGCGCAGCCTGCGATCCAGGCCGAAGGACTGGCGGCTCTGAAGAAAAAGGTCCTGCGGACCTTATCGCAGGCTGCGCCAGCGGCTACAGGGGTCGTGTGTTGGCAGACCCTCGTGTCACGAATGGTTCATGCGCTGCGACGCTGCTCAAGCATCAGCCGAACGGCCAAGGCTGCCAGGACAAACCCCATGAAATAGCGCTGCACCGAGAGCCAACTTGGGTTGTTGATAAACCAGCCGGCAATAGTAGCGGCGAAGAGCGAGATCAGCAGGTTCACCATGAAGCTCACGCTGATCTGGGTCATGCCAAGCATCAGGCTCTGGGTAAACACCGAACCGTGCTCCGGGGTGATGAACTGCGGGAACACCGAAAGGTAGAAAACGGCGATTTTCGGGTTCAGGGCACTGGTGAGAAAGCCCATCAGCACCAGCTTGCGCGAGGAGTCCGGCGGCAGTTGCTGGGCCTCGAACGGCGAGCGTGCCCCCGGTTTGACGGCTTGCCAGGCCAACCACAACAGGTACAGGGCGCCGGCCCATTTCAATGCTTCATAAGCCATCGGCACCGCAAGAAACACCGCCGTCAAACCTGCGGCGGCGGCGAACAGGTGGACGAAGAATCCCGCCACCACGCCCAGCAGCGAAGTAACCCCGGCCTTGCGGCCCTGGCAGATCGAACGGGAGATCAGGTAGATCATGTTCGGCCCGGGTGTGAGCACCAACAGCAGGGAAGCTGCAGCGAAAATCAGCAGGTCTTGGGTCGGAATCACGGTTCAATCCTTTGAGCCTGTGGGGGTCAGGCAGTGGCCAGAGATGAGCGATAAAACGGCAGAATCAGGTCCCGTGTCAACGGCGCCAGCACCAAGTCGCCGTCACCGGCAGGATCGATCCAGCACACCTCTTCAATCTCGGCAGCGGGCGTCACCGGCACGTCGATATTGACCTGGAACAACTCGGCCTCCACGACAAACCCCGGCTCGTTGGCGGCAGGCGCCGAGAACTTGCCGAGGTAGATGGCTGCAGCCGGGTCGACGTGCAGCCCCAACTCTTCGTGCAGCTCCCGGACCAAGGCCTCGGCTGGCTGCTCGCCAGCGTCGATCTTGCCGCCCGGCTGCATGAAGGCCTGGGTGCCGCGCTTGCGTACCAGCAGGGTTTGGCCATCGCTGCCGATCAACAGGGCAGCGGCGATGTGGATAGTTCCGGACATGAAGTAAACGCCTCTGAGTAAAGGCGGCAAGGATCACATGCGCGTCAGCGGCAGGCAACCGAATCGCCCTGAACTGTGCGAAGCGCCAGCGTGGATACGCGACCAGCGTCGTTTTTTTTATCCGCCATACATGCACCGCAACACCCATTACTGCCAGCCATAGACTCAGAACACATAGTCAATCGGGCGCGCCGCATCCTGAGTGCGTTGCGCCTCATTCATACGGGTTCCAACATGCATATTTCATTGCTCCCCTCCCAAGACCAACAAGGTGACGCCCCTGAACAGATCCAGGTCGCCACTGTGGCAGCCCATCCCTTGCAGCCCGTGACGCTGCCTGTGATACCGCCTGCACAGCTATCGATCGACGAACAGCAAGCGCACCTTATTCGCGAGCTCGGCAATCTTAATGCCCAAACCGACGATCTGATGCACGAACAGCCGAGCCTGGAGGCTGTATACCAGCAGAAATTGGCCGCGACATTTCCCGATTTACCCCGACCCATCAACCCAAATAGCATCTTTTACAGTCGTTACCGCGAGGACAGCGAGGGGCAACGACAACTTCTGTCTTGCGAACTTCTGGGGTCGCTATTGAACAAGGTGCGGGCTCCTGGTGGGGGCGCATACCTGACAGAGACCGGCGCCTTCTACCGGGAACGCAACACACTGGAGGCGGACAAAAGCGTCTCTGCAATCGGTTCGCCGGCGACAATCGCCAGCGCGCTGGAAATAGCCTTCACGATGAGCCTGAATGGATTCTGGGGGGCTCGCGAGGACGAACAACCCAACACTGAAGAGCAGTTGCTCGCTCTGCGCCGACAGGTCCTTGCCCATCAGTTGGCATTGCGCACGGTCGACGGCACGCTGTCGACCGGCGGGCGGACGCTGGCAGATAACCTACTGAAATATCCGGACGCAACCGCGCGGGAAAAGGCGTTCGCCGCCGGCAACAGGCCTGGGGTATATCGGCTGACATTGGAGGACGGCAGTGAATTCGCCGGCGCATTTATCCTGAGTGCCAGAGATGGAACGCCGCCAGCGGGCAACGTGATGCTGTACAGCCCGGGCGAGGGATTTGAGGAATATGAAAACCTCAGTCGCTTGAATGAAACAGTAGCGGCACGCGTACGTGACAACGGATCAGCAGGCAAGCTGCTGGCCGGTAGCCTGCCTGCAGCGGCTCGTACTCAATTGTCCCGCCTGCCCGTGCTGGCAACGCGGCCACCCAAGATAGAAGCCGATGTGATTGCAGACAGCGTCCGCTCACTGCGGATCCGGCAACACTTCCGTATCCGCGAGGCCCTGCGCGGGGAAACATTGCCGGTAACAGGCGAACTCGATCTGGCTGCTGATCTGACGCCGCAACTGGATGCCTGCGCGGCCCTGGCGGCTCGCAACCTACGCTTGGTGGAGCCGCACGAACCCGACTGGCTGATAGCTGCCAGCCCGGTAGATCAGGCTCGATACAGGCAACTGGAAAAAGCGATGATTGACAGCAACGAGGTGCTCATCCCTGTGCTTGAGAAGATCTCGACACTGAAATCGTTTTCAGAAAACGAAACCCACAAGGTACTGAAAGTACAAAAACCAGCGTATGCCGATGTGGATATTGCCCCCTATGACAGCCTGGTACATCTGCGCCTGATCGACACCAACACATTCGAGGTGAAGGGGTATCGCGACGAGGAAACCGCAACGGTCTATATCTGCGAGGACCCAAAGATCGACATCCCGCAGTTTCTGGAGAACCCATCATTGAAACGAGGCTCCTGGAAGACCAAGGACGTCGTGGATTTGCGGACCCTGGGAAGTTACGCCCGGCGTAACGTCGACCCTTGGTCCGCCCATGAGGTACACAGAACAATCACCGCTACCGCCGACATTATCGACACCTCGGGAGAAAAGAGGGGCCGGCTCGGTAATGCGGATTTACGTGCGCTCGCCCAGTTGGCCAATATTGCCGAAAAATATGACGCGTATCTTAGGTCAGCCTTCTCGCCGAGCGGCGAGGGGCGGATTTTTGCCACCGCCTGGCAACGTGCCCACGCAGCGAAAATGAACAAGGATGCCCTTGAGAGCCGCCTGAATCCCGCAGCCTACCGTCTATTTATATTCAAGACGCCCGGCAGCGGATTTGATTGGATAAAGGCCATAACGGAGCACCCCGATTCGGCAAGCCGCCCCCAGGTCAGCGGATTCGATATCGAGGGCAATCAGTTGGTGATGGGCAGCTCGCGGGAAGGGGGTCAGGGTGGACAGGCCATCAATGGCGTCGCGGTCATTCAGCGAAAAGGCACCGGAGCTGGCGGGGTCAGCGTCCTGTATACCCCGGACGCACCAGATAGCATGCCATTCAGGGAACTGGTCGAAGGGCTGGCGGGACTGGACACACTGAAGGCAAAGCCTGAATGGCAGGCCTACTTCACCCAACGGATGGCCACTAACGATGCACAGGAGCTTGCGCGGATCTTCAGCGATACACGCGGTACGCATCGTTATGCGTTAACGCCGATAAGCGGCAATTTCCACGCGTATCTGTATTCAATGCAACTTGGCTTTCAACTCGCGCATGCGGATTACCGCTCACGGAGCAACCAGGAAATTTCACGGGAATCGGCAGTGAATGCCTTTATGCTCGGCGCTGATGTCACCGATTTGCTGATGGACCTGGTGCCGGCCAAGACAGCGCTGTCGTTTTTGCGTCGGGGAATCATTAGAACGCTACACAGAGCGCAAAAGCTGGGACACCGGATCCCTGGGCTTGTCAATAAAGTCAGCGGGGGCCGGCAAGCCAGCATCGAGATCGGAAAGGCGTCGATCCGGCCGTTGGAGCCGACGTGGGTCAATGTCGCGGAGTATCGGTTGCCCAAGCAGATTGACTCGCTCTTTGACGTGGAGACGTTTGCACAGACGAATACTTACAAGTGGTCACGCAGTACGGGAAGCGCCCCCTATTTTATCGACAGCCGAAATAACCAATTTGTCGCGATGAGGGATGAAGGGGGACGCTATTACCTGTACTCGTCCTATATGAAGGACAGCGCACGTTATATAAAAGACCCCGCGGGGAGCAAAGTGGACTTTATCGTCGTGCCGGGAGACGCAAAAAGCTGGAAGCCCCGCTTCGAGAGAACTGTAACAGGCGGAGGGTTAATCTGGAGTACCCTGCGCCCTCTCACGGATGTACAGCAAATAGATAATGATCTGATCGCAGCGCTTCGCATCTATTCAACAGAAGCGGAAATGCCATACTTCGTAGAAACAATCAAAGAATTCAGTGACCCCAAAAAAAAACAACTACTTGATAACGCACGACAACGGCTGGGGGGCGATGTAGATGAAACTGCATTTCGTCGTATGGTAGCCGGCCAACGGGGTTTAAGCCAAAGCGCGAAAACCAAATTACGTGATGCACTGTTGACGCTACGATCTGACACGGATATTTTCACCCACATTAACAGATCAACCAGTTCTCTGACCCCACCACTCTCCCCCTCAAATAAATAACAACTTTATAGAAAAATAAAAAGAATAATTGGGAGAAATGATGACTTTTCAAAACACATCAGATCATCAATTAAAGTTCTAGACCCTGAAACAGGAGCGCAATTTGTAGGTTACGCCATTACGCCCAAGCAGTTGAGCAACCTGAACCGATTTGATCAAAAATACAAACTTTCAACTTGGGCGACCGACAGCCTTAATGACTTTCTAGACGAAAAGGGACGACGACAAATCCTCAGCAACATAGCAGCCGATAAAAAAATCACACCGCAAGAGGCACTGGAACAGCTTGTATCGTCGCCCATAATACAAGAAGCATTAAAAACGTTTAAAACAGAAAAATTCATAGAAAAGCTACGAAAACTCGGCGTAGATTCCTTTTCGGGGGATCTGAAAAAATCCGGTGTGCCTTATATCGCACTGTCCCATGGCAAACAAACAAGCGTCGACCCTGGCGTAAAAATGGTCGACAGCGTAGCCGTCGCTGAGTTTGAAAAAAACATCCCCCAATTCTCAACACCTTTAGAGTTCCCCAAACCACGAGCTCAAACCCACAGAGTTGATAAGCCTTCACTTACACCCAGCACTTCTGTTCCCCAAAGACCACCAGCCACGCGAGATCCAGCAATTAACATCGTGAAACTGGATGAGCTGGCAGAAACCCAAGTCCCCCTCCTACCCGACAATGCCAGAGCCAAAATCGAGGAGATTATTCAGGATATTCAAGCAGGTCGTGTTACCCGAAAAAAAATAGGCAAATACACCTATGTTGATTTACCGCAAGTAGAAGTTGGTACTGGACGTGGTCGATGGCGAGTAGCTTTTGAGAAAAGCGGAAAAGAGGATGAGAAAGATATCTTCATACTCAGGGGGATCATTGATTATCACGGTAACAAGCAAATAGCCTGGGGAATATAGGAGGTAACAAGTTGGGGCTTTATCTTCAGGTGCCCCTGCACGGCACAGGAAAGCGAACGCCGCCTCGCCGGGACCCGACCGTTGCAGGCAGCTAAGCGAGAAGCGGCGCCTCATCGGGCTCTTTGATAAACACGCTGAACTTGGCCCCTTCCATCGCCTCGAAGGCAATCAACTTATCCACCCAGCACCTTGCCGGCGTTGAGCAGCAACATGCCGTTGTCGGCGTTGAGGTTGCGGGCCAACACCATGCCTTCGACCAGTTCGCGGGGGCTGGCTTCATCCAGACCATGGGTGTTGCACCAGGTGCGTACCCGTTCGATGGTCTGCCGGTTGGTTTGCTTGCTGCGAGGCAGGCGCAGGTTGGCCAGCAGCGAGAACACTTCAAGGCCCGTCGCATAACGGTGTTTGAGTTCTTCGTAGGCCAGATCGAGCATATCGGCGGTTTGCTGCAACTCACTGGTACGTGACGCCACGTGCTTTTCCAGGGAGGCGTTCAGATGCTTGAGCTCGTCGTTCTGTTGGCGAATCAGTTGTTTCAGTCGCAGACGCTCACGCTCTGAATGTTGGTGGCCAGGGATTGGCGCAGCGCCAGCAGCAACTCTTCGTCCTTCCAGGGTTTGCTGAGGTAACGGTAGATCTGCCCTTCGTTGATCGCCTTGATGATCAGGGTCAGGTCGGTCTCACTGGTTAAAGGTAACAGCCTCCTGGCAATTACCCAGTAGTTAGTCAGTTTTTGTCGAAATGACGGCCTTGTGATACCAGTCCGTCAACCGAGCATAAAAAGCCGCCTCACTGAATGAAGCGGCCCTGAGGTGAAGCGTTTGCTGATCACGCCTCGACGTTTTTCGGGCTCGAACCAAACGATGCAAAACGCTTGTTGAACCCGGCAATCCGGCCTTCGGACTGGGTCTTGCGTTGCTGTCCGGTGTACACCGGGTGCGAAGCGCTGGACACGTCGAGGGCGACGTAAGGGTAAGTGTTGCCATCACTGTGTTTGTGGGTACGGTCACTGTCGACGGTGGAGCCGATCAGGAAGAACACATCGGCGGCGGTGTCGTGGAACAGCACGGTGCGGTAGTCGGGATGGATACCAGATTTCATAATGCCTCCGGGGCGTCTGGGTGATTTAAACTTGTTATAGAGTAACATAAACATCACACCCAAACGAGAACCGATTGCAATAAGAATAGAACCATCGGTACTGGTTACGCTAACTCAACCATTCGCTCACGTGCGCCAACGCATCCTTGACAGACTCCGGCGTGGCTTCGTTCTTGATCATCGTTTCTGCATACCCCTTGACCATTGCCTTGACGTCACCACTGGCTGCGCCCGCCATGGCCTTGTCAAAACCGTCCGCGCGGGTCTTTTCAATCCCGGCCTCCACGCCCGATTTAACGCCTCCAAGAGTGCCCTCTGCGTTTCCAACACCTTGCAATATGTTGCTCAATCCGGGGACGAACCACAGCGACTGACCCGCCTGGCTGGCAAACCCCTGCAGGTTGCCCTTGTTGGTACCGTTGGGCCTTACATAAGGGTCCCCTGTACCGTCCAGCCGGTGGTCGTCCCTCAAGGCGGTATAACCTTGCTCCGTGAAGTCTTTCCACATACCGGCAGGGGTGCCATGCCGGGCGTCGCCACTGCTGGTAATCCCTTCAAGATCCCCGTTGTTATGCGCCTTGCCACGGTGCTCACCTGAAGCCGATAACGAGGTATCAATGTAATTGAGCACCTTGGCAGCGTTGAACGCAGCGTCAGCTCTGGCGTCCGGGTCTTTGTTTTCCGCGCTCCAGTCACCTAACCGGCTATACGCCTGCTCACGATTGATGTCTTTTTGATGCCCAAGATTCTTGAGGATGGGATTGTCATTAATGATCTGCTCGGCACTGCGTTTGTCCCCAGGTGGACGCCCCGTAGCGAAGTCCGGCTTGAGCCTGACATCCTGCTCCGGCTTATCAATACCCTTCATCAATTGAAGGGCCCTCACGACTTGCTCTGATGGTACGGCAGGCCTCTCAATAACCCCGGACGGGCTTTGCGGCACTGACCCTGTAGAAGAAACAGCAATAGATAACGCCATACACGACTTACTCACTGACGTATTAATCGAGACGTCCTGTTGACCGTTGCGTCCTTGCGTATCAGCCCCACAAAGGCCTGGCCATAAGTGGCATCGCTGAGCTGAACAGTTCCTCGACCCGCTTCGGTGCGTCGCAGGGCGCTCAATCCTTGTCCGCTGTTTCAGTACTGGCGCAGAATGCGTGACCGACCTGATGAGTCCGAACCCAAGGAAACCGTATGAGCCTGTCCTTGCTAAGCCGTTACGCCTTCTTTGCCGTGTGCGTTATTTTCACCCTTGCCAGCCTCCCCTTTGTTGAACATGAATGGCTGTGGCCCATCACGGTGGTCACGGGGATCCTCAGCCTGATCGGCATTTTCGACCTGATGCAAAGCCCTCACGCGGTACGCCGCAACTATCCGATCCTGGGCAATATCCGTTACCTGGTGGAAGGCATCCGTCCGGAGATCCGCCAGTACTTGCTGGAATCCGACAGCGACGCCCTGCCCTTCTCCCGGGCCCAGCGCTCGCTGGTCTACTCCCGGGCCAAGAATGAAAGCGCCGACAAACCGTTTGGCACCCTGATCGACGTGTACCAATCCGGTTTCGAATTTATCGGCCACTCCATGCGCCCTGCGCCATTGAGCGACCCCAGCGCCTTTCGCGTGATGGTCGGCGGCCCGCAGTGCACACAACCGTATTCAGCCTCGGTGTTCAACATCTCGGCCATGAGTTTCGGCTCCTTGAGTGCCAACGCCATCCGCGCCCTGAACCAAGGCGCCAAGCTCGGCAACTTCGCCCATGACACCGGCGAAGGCAGTATCAGCCCCTATCACCGGGAAAACGGCGGCGACCTGACCTGGGAACTGGGCAGCGGCTACTTCGGCTGCCGCACCAGCGATGGCCGTTTCGACCCGGAACGCTTCGCCGTACAAGCGCAGAACCCGCAAGTGCGAATGATTGAAATCAAGATGAGCCAGGGCGCCAAGCCCGGCCACGGCGGGATCCTGCCCAAGCACAAGGTGACCAAGGAAATCGCCGAGACCCGAGGCATCATGATGGGCGAGGACTGTATCTCGCCATCGCGCCACAGCGCATTTTCCACGCCCATCGAACTGATGCAGTTCATCGCCCAGTTACGTGAACTGTCCGGCGGCAAACCCGTCGGCTTCAAGTTCTGCCTGGGTCATCCATGGGAATTCATGGGCATCGCCAAGGCCATGCTGGAAACCGGAATCCTGCCGGATTTTATCGTGGTCGACGGCAAGGAAGGCGGCACCGGCGCCGCCCCCGTGGAGTTCACCGACCACATCGGCGTGCCCCTGCGTGAAGGCCTGCTGTTCGTCCACAACACCCTGGTGGGCCTGAACCTGCGGGACAAGATCAAGCTCGGCGCCAGCGGCAAGATCGTTAGCGCCTTTGACATCGCCAGCGTGCTGGCCATCGGCGCCGACTGGGCCAACGCGGCCCGGGGCTTCATGTTTGCCATCGGCTGCATCCAGTCGCAAAGCTGCCACACCAACAAATGCCCGACCGGCGTCGCCACCCAGGACCCATTGCGTCAGCGCGCGCTGGTGGTACCGGACAAAGCCCAGCGGGTGTTCAACTTCCACCGCAACACGCTCAAGGCCCTGGCGGAAATGCTCGCGGCCGCAGGTCTTGATCATCCATCACAGTTGTCGGCCAAGCACTTGGTACGACGCATGTCCGCCACCGAGATCAAACTGTTCTCGCAGTTGCATGTGTTCCTCAAACCCGGTGAATTGCTCACCGGCGAAGTGAACGGCGAATTCTATTCGCGGATGTGGCAGATGGCACGGGCCGACAGTTTTGAGCCGCATGAAGAAGCAGCCGCTTAACCCCCATTGCGGCGCCGGGCACGGCGCCGCTCAAAGGATTGAACTCATGTTGAAAGTGATCGCCGAAGACTTCATCAAACCCGAACACCTGGACACCGTGCGTCCGTGGTATGCCGAACTGGTGGAGAAAACCCGTCAGGAACCGCTGTGCATCGCCTACGATTTGTTCATCGACCAGAAAGACCCAGGGCACTTTATCTTCATCGAGCAATGGCCCGATCAGGCCGCGCTGGACACGCATTGCCAAACCGAGCACTTCACCCGGCTGGTTCCACAGATCAACGCGCATCAGGCCAAGCCGTGCCGGGTATTGCTGATGGATGCATTCTGAACACCACTCTTTGCTGAATCGGACCACCGACGGCATTTTTGAACCAAGGAGATTCACCATGCCGTTACACGACTTCACCTCGCTCGCCGAGCAACTGCCCGACAGCTGGAAATCAACACACGTCGGCCAGGTCGGTCCGGCGCGGATCAAGGTCCTGCGTATGAACGAACAGGCCTACGAAGAAGAAACCCACGACTACAACGAAGGGCTACTGGTCATTAACGGCCACCTGCGTTTGTCCATTGGCGAAGAGGAAGTCAATGTGAGTGCCGGCCAGATGTATTTGGTAGACGCCGGTATCGCCCACGGTGTCCTGGCCGGCAGCCACGGTACATTGGTGATCATCGATGTCTAGCCAGGCAGGATGAGACATTCAGTAATACCCACGCTTTGCAATTGCTTACAAATACCGCCAACCTGCGCCCGCCCGACGTACGGCCCGACCAATGCCGACGTCCACTTGTCATTACTAAACCAACTGTTCAAGAGCCCGCAGCCATGTTTAACGGACGCGACCCGCGCATCGATTTTTTTCGCGGTCTGGCGCTGATCTTCATCTTCTGGGATCACGTGCCCCACAACCCTCTGGGCCAAATCACCCTGCGCAACATCGGTTTCAGCGATGCGGCAGAAGTCTTCGTGTTTCTCGCGGGCTTCGCGGCGGTGCTGGCCTACGGCAAGATCCTGCAGCGCGAAGGGTATTGGATTACCTGTGTGAAGATCCTGCGTCGCGCCTGGGTGCTGTACGTAGTGCATATCTTCCTGCTGGCGATGCTGATGGGCATTGTGTTCTTTGCCAACAGCCATGTGGAAACCCGCGACCTGGTCCAGGAAATGGGCCTGACGCACTTCATCAGCAACCCTCAGCAAGCGCTGACGGATGAGTTGCTGTTGCGCTTCAAACCGAACCTGATGGACCCGTTGCCGCTGTACATCGTGCTGCTGGCGGGCCTGCCGCTGGTGCTGCCGCTGCTGGTGCGCAAGACCTGGGCGGTCGTAGCCGTTTCACTGGCGGTGTACCTGCTGGCGCCGAAGCTGGGCTGGAACCTGTCGGCGATTGCCGACGGTGTGTGGTACTTCAATCCCGTCACCTGGCAGTTGCTGTTTGTACTGGGCGGCGCGGCGGCGCTGCACAGCCAGCAGCCCCGGCCCGCACAAAGCCGAGCGCTTTCGCGACAGCCACTGTTCATCGCAGCCGCCAGCTACGTGGTGGCTGCCGGTATCATCACTGTTTCCTGGCGCTGGCGCGAGATCCACGATGCAGTGATGCCCGCGCCCCTGAGCGACCTGTTGTACCCCATCAGCAAGACTGATCTGTCGCCGGTGCGCCTGCTGCACTTCCTGGCCTTGGCCTACGTCACTGCCAAGCTTTTGCCGGGCCGTGGCTGGACGCAAAACTGGCTGGCACAACAAACCTGCCGCATGGGCCGGTATTCCCTTGAAGTGTTCTGCCTGGGGGTGTTGTTGGCACCGTTGGCAGACATGGTCAACGCCATGACCAATGATGCCTTCGCCATGCAGATTTTCACCGCACTGGTGGGCGCCGGACTGATGGCCTTGCTCGGCGCGTGGCTGGACTTGAACAAGCGCCTGACCCAACCGGCGCGGGTAGCCACGACCTGACCTTCGACATCGCAAAAAACAAAAGCCCCGATCAATTGACCGGGGCTTTTTTGTTGACCGTGTACGTATCAGGACGTTGAACGTACCGCGCCTGGGGAAGCATTGGTCGGCTGCAACTTGAACACGTAGAACAGCACCGTCAGGAACAGCAGGAACACAGGCCCGACATACAACGCAACACGGGTATCCGGGAAGTACGCCATCAGGCCCACCACCAGCACCAGAAACGCCAGGGCCAGGTACGAGCTGACCGGGTACAGCCACATGCGGTATTTCAGGGCTTTCTGTTCGGCGGGGCTCAAGCTTTTACGGAACTTGAGCTGGGCCAGCAGGATCATGACCCAGGTCCAGATCGCGCCGAAGGTGGCGATGGACGTCACCCAGACAAAGACCTTGTCCGGTACCAGATAGTTGAGCAACACCCCCAGCAGCAAGGCGAAGATCGACAGCAGCAACGCACGGCGTGGCACGCCATTGCTGGAAGTGGTGGCAAAGGTCGCCGGGGCCTGGCCGTTCTGCGCCAGGCTGTAGAGCATGCGCCCGGTGCTGAATATCCCGCCATTGCAGGACGACAGCGCCGCCGTGATCACCACGAAGTTAATGATGCCGGCAGCGGTCTTGATGCCCAGACGCTCAAAGGTCATTACAAACGGGCTGCCCTGGGTGCCGATTTCATTCCATGGGTAGATCGACAGGATCACGAACAACGCACCGACGTAGAACAGCAGAATCCGCCAGAACACCGAGCCGATGGCATTGGGAATGGTCTTCTGCGGGTTCTTCGCTTCACCGGCGGTCAGGCCGATCATCTCCACACCCAGGTAAGCGAACATCACCATTTGCAAGGACATCAGCACACCCTGCACACCGTTGGGCAGGAAGCCGCCATGGGCCCACAGGTTGGAAATCCCCAGCGCCACGCCGTCGTTGCCGAAACCAAACGCAATGATGCCGACGCCACCAATGACCATCGCAATGATGGTGACGATCTTGATCAAGGCGAACCAGAACTCAAACTCACCGAAAGCTTTCACTGCGATCAGGTTGATGGTGCCCATGCTGATCAGAGCGGCCAGGGCCCAGATCCAGCGCGGCACATCGGGGAACCAGACGCCCATGTACACGGCGACGGCGGTGATTTCCGCAACGCAGGTTACCAGCCACAGGAACCAATAGTTCCAACCGGTGAGAAAGCCGGCCAATGGGCCGAGGTAGTCCTGAGCGTAACGGCTGAACGAGCCAGCGACTGGGTTATGCACCGCCATCTCGCCGAGGGCGCGCATGATCACCAGGATCGCCAGGCCGCCAATGATGTAGGACAGCATGATTGCCGGGCCGGCCATTTCGATGGCCTTGGCCGAACCCAGGAACAGGCCGACACCGATACAGGCGCCGAGCGCCATCAGGCGAATATGCCGTTCGCCAAGTTCGCGTTTAAGCGGACCGCCCGAAGGGGTCTCGCCGTGGGGCAGGTGGTTGCCAGCGGGCATAGGGGTACAACCTCATTTTGTTATTGGATATGAACCACCGAGTGTTCGACGTCACAGCGGGTCGCCACGACGCCCTCCTGCCAGGCCTGCCTTTTGGGTAAACCTGCCTGACCGTACAAACCGGGCCAGCTCAGCGGGGGTGCAGTATAAAAAGCCATGAGCAGGGCTTTTCACTCTATAAACAGCAAGATTCAGCGAGAAGTCTCGGCAAAAGCGCCTTTTGCGGAGGAGCATCACCTGGGCAATGTAGGAATTGCCTTCAATAAACGGCGGCGAGTATTGCACAAGGATGGTGCATCGTCATGCCCCTACCTTTGGTGGATTTACCTGGGGAAGAGGCTCTAGAACGCACCTATTGTGGCAAGTGGCTGGATATTGGCGAGCGGGCTTGTTGTGGCGAGCGGGCTTGCTCGCGTTGGACTGCGCAGCAGTCCCAAACCTGGCGACCGTGGTTTGTCTGCTAGAACTCGGGGGTCCTACTGGGGCGGCTGCGCCACCCAACGCGGGCAAGCCCGCTCGCCACAACAAACCCTCTGGTCACAACAAGCCCTCTGGCCACAACAAACCCGCTCACCACAGGGATCAGACGGTCGCAGAGACATCTGCACACTGATTTCAGGATCGCCTCCCAGCACTCAGTACTAGCGTCAATAAGTCACTACATCCATTAAGGAGCAAAGGATTGCCTCGCCAACCCAACTCTCACCTATTACGCCGTGGCCGCTATTCGGAGTCGGGTCGCGCTTATTTGATTACTGCTGTGGTTCATGCCAGACGCCCCCTGTTTCGTGACGTTCATCTGGGACGATTATTGGTGGCCGAACTAAAGCGAGCCCACGACTTTGGCTTGGTCAACTCACTCGCCTGGGTCGTAATGCCAGATCACTTTCATTGGCTATTTGAACTACGGGAAACGGAGCTGGCGCAAGTAATGGGGCGAACCAAGTCCCGGAGCACTCTGTCCATCAACCGTGCTTGCGGCACTTCAGGCGCGTTCTGGCAAAAGGGCTATCACGACCGGGCTGTTCGTACAGAGGAAGACCTGCGCAAGATTGCCCGCTACATCATTGCTAATCCACTTCGCGCCGGGCTGGTAAAAAGCATCGGCGACTATCCTCTCTGGGACGCCGCCTGGCTCTGAGCCAGACATCTACCCCTGTTGACCGGCGGGCTTATTGTGGCGAGCGGGCTTGCCCGCGTTGGACTGCGCAGCAGTCCCAAACCTGACTACCGTGATTTGTCTGGTAGAACTCGGTGGTCCTACTGGGGCGGCTGCGCCACCCAACGCGGGCAAGCCCGCTCGCCACAGAAGCCCGCTTGTCATAAAAGCTGTCCTGCTACACAAATTTCTCCTACACGCTCGCCACCGTCTAAGCTTCAGACAAGTCCGATCAATCTGCGTGAATGGATCAATCGACTATGGGCGCTTTATGGCAAACCGATTCGACCACGGCTGTGGTTCCAACCGACAGTGCGGATGAGCAGCCATTGCCACAAAAGCCCCGCAAACGACACTTTTTCTGGCGGATGTTCTGGCTGTTGCTGGTGATCAGCCTGATCGCCTTCGGTTATGCCGCCTCGCGGGAAATGCGTACGTCCAAGTGGCAGGCCCGGGAGTTCAGCCGGCTCGCCGAGTCGTTGACCTACAAGGTCCAACCCGGCCCCAGTAACGCCATTGTCTACCCCGGCGACGGCCCCTTCGATAAGCGCCTGGGCTACAGTGCCTTGGGCGATTTCCTACCGCGTTTGCTCAAACGCGACTACTTGATCCAAAGCCAGGCCCAGTTCTCCGACGCCTTGCTCGACTACACCCGCCACGGCCTGTTTGTGCCCTACGCCGAGAAAATCCAGGCAGGCCTGTCGATCACCGATTGCCGCGCCACACCGATGTACCAATTCTACTACCCGCAGCAGTTCTACCCGACCTTTGCGGCCATCCCGCCAGTGATGGTCAACAGCCTGCTGTTTATCGAAAACCGCGACCTGCTGGACCCTGCTCAACCCCGGGCCAACCCGGCGGTGGACTGGCCGCGCTTTGCCAAGGCCGCCTGGTCCCAGGTCGCCAAATTGCTGCACTTGCCAGGCCAGACAGCAGGCGGCAGTACGTTGGCGACTCAATTGGAAAAATACCGTCACTCACCCGATGGGCTGACGCTGTCCGGTGGCGAGAAGATTCGCCAGATGATTTCCGCCAGCGTGCGCACCTACCAGGGCGGCCCCGACACCCTGGAGGCGCGCAAGAACATCGTGCGCGATTACCTCAACAGCGTCCCTCTGTCGGCGGTACCCGGCCACGGTGAAGTACACGGCATGTCTGAAGGCTTGCGAGTCTGGTACGGCGCCGACTTCAAGCAGACCAACGCCCTCCTGACCAGTAACGATCCCAGGCAACTCGCACAAAAAGGCTTGGCCCTGCGTGAAGTCCTGTCGTTGATGATCGCCCAGCGTCGGCCTTCGCACTATCTGTCCAAAGGCCGTCAGGAGCTGGCAGAACTCACCGACAGCCACATCCGTCTGTTGGCGCAAAATGGCGTGATCGACCCCGCGCTGTCCGCCGCCGCCCTGGCCAGCAAGGTCAGTTACCGTGACTGGCAACAACAACCCACGACCCAACCCATCGAAACCAACAAAGGTATCAGCGTCGCGCGCAGCCGCCTGGCTGCCCTGCTCAATCGTCCGCTGTATGACCTGGACCGCCTGGACCTGTCCGCCACCAGCACCCTGCAAGGTGACCTGCAAACCCAAGCTACCGAGTACCTCAAACACCTGGCGGACCCAGCCTTTGCAGGACAACTCGGCTTGCTCGGCCCACGCCTGCTGACCCCGGCCAGCACCGCTCAGGTACGTTACAGCTTCAACCTCTACGAGATGACACCCGATGGCGCCCGGGTACGGGTACAGACCGACAACACCGATCAACCCTTCGACATCAACGAAGGCAGCAAGCTGGAGTTGGGCTCCACTGCCAAGCTGCGTGTGCTGACCACCTACCTGCAAATCATCAGCGAACTCCACGACCGCTACGCCGGCCAAACACCCGCCGCGCTGAAGAAAGTCAACATTGATGACCAGGATCGCCTGTCCCGCTGGGCTGTGGATTACCTGGCGCAAAACAGCGACCAAAGCCTGCCGAAAATGCTCGATGCGGCCCTCAACCGGCAGTACTCCGCCAGCCCCGGCGAAAGCTTTTTCACCGGCGGCGGCCTGCATCACTTCCATAACTTTCGCAACGAAGATAACGGCCGCAGCCCGACGTTGCGTGACGCCCTGCGCGAATCGATCAACCTGCCGTTCATTCGCCTGATGCGTGACCTGGTGCGCTACAGCACCTATCACGGCGCCAACAATAGCGCCGAGCTGCTCAAGGACGACAGCAACCCCCGTCGCCAGGAATACCTGGCCCAATTCGCCGACCGCGAGGGTACGACCTTCCTGCTGCGTTTCTGGAAAAAATACCGCAACAAGGACACCCAGGCCCGGCTCGACACCTTCCTTGACGGCATGCACCCCACCGCCATCCGCCTGGCCGCCGTACACCGCTACCTGTTACCCCAGGCCAGCCAAACGAGCTTCAACAGTTTTGTCCGTGCCCATTTGACCAGCACCAAGGCGCCGGAAAAGCTCACCGACGAACGCTTGGAAAAGCTCTATCAAAATTACGGTCCCGGCGCCTACGACCTGCCGGACCAAGGCTACATCGCCAAGGTCCATCCGCTGGATTTGTGGCTGCTCGGCTACTTGCTGAACAACCCCGAGGCCACCTTCACCCAGGCCGTCGCCGCCAGCGAGCATGAGCGCCAGGAAGTCTATGGCTGGCTGTTCAAGAGCCGGCACAAAAGTGCCCGAGACAGTCGGATTCGTACCATGCTGGAGATCGAAGCGTTCCTCGACATTCATCAACGCTGGCAGGCGGTCGGCTACCCGTTTGACCACCTGGTGCCGTCGCTGGCCACCGCCATTGGCAGTTCGGGCGACAAGCCCGCCGCCCTTGCCGAACTGGTGGGCACCATCCTCAATGACGGCATACGCCAGCCAACCCTGCGTATCGACAGCCTGTACTTTGCCGCCGGTACTCCCTACGAAACCCGTCTGATCAACGACCCGAACCGTGGCAAGCGCGTGATGCCCAGCGAAGTCGCCAGCGCCTTGCGCACAGCGCTCTCGCAGGTGGTGGACGCCGGCACCGCCAAACGGGTCTCAGGCAGTTTCAAACTGGCAGATGGTACGCCACTCGCCATGGGCGGCAAGACCGGCACCGGGGATAACCGCATTGAAGCCATCGGTGCCGGTGGGCGAATTCTCAGCTCCAAGTCAATCAACCGCACGGCCACCTTTGTTTTCTATATTGGCGAACATCATTTCGGCACCCTCACCGCCTTTGTACCCGGCGCCTCGGCCCAAGGTTTCAAGTTCACCTCGGCCTTGCCCGTCCAAGTCCTCAAGGGCATGTCTGCGATTCTGACCCCCTACCTGCAACCCGGTGCCCAAAGTTTGTGCCTGCAACCGACCGCCCGCCAATAAGGGCGTTATATAGCTGTTTTTCAGTCCTGAATAGTGCATCGGACGCGCGCTGTTCCTAGCAACATTTCAACCTTTTAAACCCGCGTACCTGGCAGATAATCGGATGCTCCAAGTCTTAATAAAAGGTCATCCAACTCATGTCAGTCACGCTCATGGACCGAGCCATATCGGCCGCCGAAAAAAAACCGGTTCATTACGATTTCATCCAGCAACAACTACCTCGATGGCTGACCGATACAGGGTCGCAACGAATAACCTCACTGAAAAATCTCACGCCTGACATCGCCCTGATCCACGCCAACGCCTTGCCATCGGCGCAACACAATTCACTCAAACAAGCCCTGGGCAACCATTGGACAACCCAGAACGCGCTGGACAAAAAGCTCGCGGCCCTAAGCGACATCAAGGCATTTGCCGAACCGCTGCTCAAAGATGCCCTGAAAGACTACGGCGACATCGACATACTCCACACCTGGATCCGCGTCTACGCGCCTGCCAAATTGGCGTGGTGGGCAAAAAATGTGCTGCACGGTGTCACCAGCAGGATCACCACCCTGCTCGACGCGGCGCTGCACAATTTCTCGACAGAGGAAAACTTTGCCGAGTTTACGTTCCTGTCCGATGCGGACACTCGCGGGCAACGCCAACTGTTGACATTCCAGCACAAGGAAACTGGCCAAACCCTCACCACTGAGGATTTCAAGACCCTGTGCCGAAAGCTCGATATCGGCGCACGCTATCAACAAAAAATACGCGCCACACTGGGGTTCGATGACGCGGCAATCGCCGCCCCGCTGCACCTCGACATCATCAGCAACCTGAAGGCAGCGTTGAACAGCGCCGCCCATCTGGGGCTGGCGAAAAAAGACATCACCCAGGATGCCTATGGGCTCGTTCAAGCCCTACTGCGTGGAGACTCCCGACTGGAACTGAACGGCCAACCGATGGATTTCTACACACTGGACCTGCTGGAAACACGCCTGATCGGCGTCCTGGTTATCGCGCCTACACAGGTTGGCCCCGAGACCATGAGGATGCTGGCCTATATTCCCGAGGACCCCGAGCATCCGCTCAAGGAATACGCTTCATCACTGGACTTCGTCAAAGAACTGACCAGCCAGTTACGTGACAAAACCCCCGCGCCTGAATCATCACGTCCCAGCTATCAACAATTCTTCAGCCAGTTCATTGCTCACAAAGAGCGCGGCCGTTTTTTTTACCAGCTCAACAGCTTGCTCTCCCCCCTACGCTGGTTTCCCAGGGAGCGTGGCGATAGCCGTCCGACCTGGCGCGAAACACCGGAGCAGGCACCCAACCTGCAGTTCCATATCGAGGCGGTACGGGACGACACCGCTAACCGCGCCAACGATCCGGATCACGATGACCTCTGGCACTACCTGTACCGGGTCAAACTGAACAAGATCGTCAATGATGCTCAGGAAATCGCCATCTCCACGGCCTATGTTGACCGCATGGCTCGCTGGAGCTGGTGGGATAACCTGGAAAACATGCTCACGGACATTTTCAACGCCGCCCTGCTGGTCGTTACCCCGTTCGTGCCCTTTCTCGGTGAACTGATGATGGCGTATACCGCCTACCAGGTACTCAACGACGTGTTCGAAGGTGTCGTCGACTGGGCAGAAGGCCGCCAACTTGAAGGGTGGGAGCAAACCCTGGCGGTGGCAGAGAACCTCATTCAACTCAGCCTGTTCCATGCCGGCGGGAAGATTACAGAAGTCGCCAGTTTGAAGCTGTCGCCCTTTGTCGACGGGCTCAAGCCCGTACAGACACCCGCGGGCGACACTCGCCTGTGGCACCCCAACCTCACGCCTTACCAGCAAAGGTCACTGCGCCTGCCGCCGACAATCGTCCCTGAAGAGAACGGCCTGCACCCGCATCAAGGCAAGCAGATTTTGCGGGTGGGCGAGCTGGCATTCATTTCCAGGGAGAAGAACCCGTCGACCTCACTCACCCCACGGCTGGCGTGGTTGATGATGTGGTGGCCCTTGAGCGGTTTGCCTTGGGGGTCGACCAGGCGCCCAAGCACGGTGACGGTGCGCATTACGCTGATCTTGCGGTAGTCCACGCCGCCCTTGTTCAGGTGATAGGCGGTGCGTGGCGGCTGGATACTGGCCGCCGGCGCGTGGTTGCCTTCGAAGTCGAAACTGACCGAGCTGCCTTTGTAGGCGGTGATCGGGATGAAGTTGCGCCCAGGCCGCAAGGTGGTGCTGCCGCCACTCAAGTCATCGGCACGCAGGAGGATGTCGTCGACGTCGGTTTCGACATCCACAATCATTCCCGAGCCGCCGCCGTGGTACTGGCTGGTGAGCACCATCTGCTGGCCGCCGATGGCAAACGTGCTGTCCAGGTTCAGGCCACCGGTGAGGTCGTTGTTGAACGAGGAGCGCTGCACGAAGCCGTCGCCATTGAACGCATCGGTCTGGAAGCTGGCCATGCCGGACAGGCCGACGCCGTAGGTGTCGCCCAGCACGGTGCCCGAGACGCTTTGCAGGACGTGGTCTTGCAGATCTTTGCGGTAGGTCAGCGAGCCGTTGTGATCGCGCCCACCGTCGCGGGAGGTACGCGTGCCGATGCTGGCAGACCATTGCTCGCCGGGGCTGCCCAGCGCCAGGCTGACACTCAGGTCGACCCCGCGGTTGCGTTTGTCGCCGGTGCTGGAGCTGGCCGGGCGGTCGAACAACGAGAGCCGCCAGTTGGCGTCACTGTCAAACAGACGGGTGCGCTCGTTCCAGCCCAGGTCCAGGCCAACGCCTTCGGTGTTGCCTTCGCTGTAGGAAACTCGGGCACTGATGGAACGCAGGTTACTCAGGCGATGGTTGAGCGAGAGTGAGGACAGGCTGGTCTGGCCGATAAAGACATCACGCTGGCGAATGCGGGTGCCGTCGGGCAGGGTTTCGTAAGTGTTGCGGTTGTCGAGCCAACTGCGGGTGTGGTTGAACACCACACTGCCCAGGCCGTAATTGTAGAGGCTGTTGAAGTCGACACCGGTGCCGTAGTTGTCGGTCTGGTAGACATTGGCGTAGAGGCTGGCGTTATTGGCCAGGGTCCAGTCGATAGACGTGCCGTACTGCATGTTTTCCTTGACCTGGCGCCCGGACAACCCCAGCACCACCCGCGGGTGAGCCAAGTAGTTGACGGAGGCTCCGGCGGTCATGTCGCCGCTGGACTGATCATCCCAGTTGCTGAGCAACTTGCTTTCCTGGCCGGCAAACACGTTGTAGCGCCAATGGTTGTCGAGGTTGCGCCAGTTGTTGGGCTTGTACACCAACTCCTGGGTGGTGCTGGTGACCTGGCCGTCTTCCACCAGACGCACTTCCACTTCATAGATGCCGCCCGGCAACGGCCGCGTGTCCAGGCTTTGCAGGCCGGTGGTGACCGCCTGGGTGTTGATCAGCAGACCGTTGCGGTAGATCTCCACCGAAGCCTGTCGGTTGGCGGTGACGTAAATGGGGTAGATGCTCGGCTTGGGGTTGCTGATCATCAGGCTGTCGGAGCTGCCGTACATCACGCCCACGGCGGTGTCGGGGCTGGCGCCGAACGTACGTAATTGACGGGTCAGGCCTTCGGCGTTGGGGGTGAAGTAGCCCAGACGCAAAAAATTGCCGTGCAGCTCACGTTGGGAGTAAAGCGAATACACCGCATGGTTGAGGGCGTCGTCGTCCGGCCCGCCCAGGCGCGAGAACTGCATGTTCACCACCTGGCTCCAGTTGCCCAGGCTGCCGCTGGCGTCCAGCCCCAGGCGACCGCCCAGGTCCTGGCCCTGGCCACCGCTGATATTGAGCTGATTACGCACGATCAAGCCGGTGCTGCCGCCGTTGGGCAGGGAGTAATACTTCGACTCGAGCCCGTCACGTTCGGCGTTTTCGGTCAGCAGCGTGACCATGGACTTTTCAAGGTTGTAGTGCACCGCCAGCAGTTGCTCCGGACAGTTGCTTTCGCACGTCCCCAGCGACACGCCTTGCTTGAGGTAGTCACCCCAGCGATCGCGCTCGATATCCTTGATCACGCTGCCCTCGTGGTCGGTGAAGTCCAGCAGGGTCAGGCGATCATCGCGGGTCAGAACAATCATCGCCTCGGACACGAACTCCTGGTCCAGTTCAACCCGTACCGCCAGGGGCACATCAAAAAAATGCTCTTCAAAGTCCGCAGGCAGACCCTTGGCCTGGGACAGCAAACTTCTCGGGGTTGTGCCAGTTGCCGCGTCTGCTGCAAACGCACCCGTAGCAAACAACAGGGCAAGCGCTGCCGCGATGGGAGTCATCGGGAACATGAACGGATACTCTGAATACACACGAGGAATACTTGAATACCGATCAACCGACAGCAGTGGCCGGTCGATCGGTAGTTACCAAGCAATAAGCTGACGCTTATTGATTAACCCGACGCTTTCACGGAGTGACGCGCGGTTCGTGGTCAAACACCACCACGTAGTTGGTGGTGAACAGCCCGGAAACACCGGTAGCCGGTGTGGCAGCAGCGATCACCATGTCGGCTTGGGTGCCGGGCGTGGAGCTGGCGTCATCGACCACTTCCAATGGCGAACCGGTCAGGGTGACACCGTTGAAGGTGGTGGTCAGGGCAATAGAATCGGTGCCGTTGGTCAGGGAAGCCGGGCCGCCCTCAATGTAGGCCTTGATCGAACCATCAGTGTTTTTCACCGCGTAAGTAGCACGCAACGGAGCCAGTTGGCCGGTGACCGTGTTGTAGGTCATGGTCTCGTCACGACCGAAGTTCGGATCCAGAGGCTGCGCATGGAACTGAGTAGTAGGAATGGTCGCCTTGATGTTGATGACGCTGGTGGCTTCACCTGCGGCAAACACGCTGGAGGAGGCAACGGCCAGCAGGGCCAGTGGCAGTACTAGAGCAGTTTTTTTCAGCATCATTAAATACCTGTCATCGCATTAAGTTAGTTAAAAGCCCGATGAAGATCGAAGCTTTCTGCACGCCTGAAACTGACTTCCTCGTTGTTCGAGACATGTCCTAAGACGCCAGCAAATGATTAACCGAATTCAACTTAAAGTATGCCAGTGGATTCCGTATGGAGCGTAGTTATCCCCCTCCAACCCAGACAGATAAAACCTTGAAAAATCAATATCCAATTAATTTACTGTCAGCCAAAACATACCGACAACCAAACATTAACCGACACAACTAACACCTCAATCTGTAAGAGAAGTATTACATACCACCCCTTGATTAATTATCCGAACAAATTAGAGCAGTTACTCCATAACCCAATTAAGTTTTATTATAAGTTTTGTCAACTAATTTCGGTGGTCGATGACATTAAGAATGCACCCGCGCCGATTCCCGCCCCGGGCCTTGCCGTTCGTCAGGAGGCCTTGCTCAAGTCATAAGATATATCTTACGTTATGTCTAAACCACACACAAAGAGCACGATAATGAGAGACCATCATTCCCACCGTGACCCCGGTGACGGCCGCGACGGCTTCGAGAAACGCCCAGGCCGCGAACGCGGCGGCCGTGGCCCGCGAGTCTTTGCCCCTGGCGATTTGAAACTGCTGTTGCCGGCGCTGATCGCCGAACAGCCCTGCCACGGCTACGACCTGATCCGCCAGATCGAAGGTCTGTTCGACGGTGCCTACAGCCCCAGCCCCGGGGTGATCTACCCCACGCTGACGTTTCTGGAAGAAAGCGAATTGATCAGCGGAGACGCCGAAGGCGGAAAAAAACGCTACACAATCACCGACGCCGGACGTCTCTTCTTAAGTGAGCAATCGGTTGCCCTGGACGGCGTGCGCATGCGCATTGACGTCAGCAAACGCTCTCTGCGTGGTCACGATCGGCCTCCGGAAATTCACGAGGCAGTGCACAACCTGCGCCATGCCCTGCAGTTGCACCACGGGCGCTGGAGTGCGGAAGAAATCCGTCGGGTCAGTGCGCTGCTTAATAACACCGCCAAAGCCATTGTTGACGGCCCGGCCGTGCAACCTTCATCGGAGCAAACCCAATGAGTGAGCCCAACAAGTTGGAAATCCACCGCGTCATGCATGAAATCAAGCGCCGTCGCCTGGATGTGCTGCGGGTGGTCGACATCACTCCGCGCATGCGCCGCATCACCCTGGGCGGCGAGCAGTTGGCCGGGTTTATCAGCCTGGGCAGCGACGATCACATCAAGCTGCTGTTCCCACAGAGCGCCGCCGAACAAGCCGCGTTGGAAAGCCCGACGTTCAGTATCAAGGGTGACGGCCCCCAGCCAGCGATGCGCGACTACACGCCGCGACGTTTCGACCTGGCCATCGGCGAGCTGGACATCGACTTCGTACTCCATGGTGATGGCCCTGCATCCACATGGGCTGAACAGGCCGCCGTGGGCCAACACCTGTACATCGGCGGGCCCCGTGGCTCGATGGTTGTGCCGGATATCTTCGACAGCTACCTGCTGATCGGCGATGAAACCGCCCTGCCCGCCATTGCCCGACGCCTGGAAGAATTGCCGGCCGGGCGTAACGTGCTGGCGGTGATTGAAGTGACGAACGCGGCAGAAAAACAGACGCTGGAGAGTGCGGCGGATGTCGAGGTGATTTGGGTGCTGCGTGGGGTGGATGACTTGCTGACGACTGTGCAGCAGTTGCAGGTTCCGGGCGGCTCACTCTATGCGTGGGTGGCAACCGAGACCAAGTTGTCGCGCCAGGTTCGCCGGGTACTGCTCGATACCCATAAGCTCGATGACAGCTTCGTCAAGGCCGTGGGTTACTGGCGTGCGGACGGCAGCGACGAGGAATAGATCTGTGGAAGGTCCCACTACCTCTTCGACGTAGCGCTGTCGCGTAGCAAACTGGGACCTCTGTGGCGAGCGGGCTTGTCCCGCGTTGGGGTGCGAAGCGCTCCTGATGAAGACGAATGCGGTGTATCAGGCACTCCTCTGCGCCTGGTTTTGGGGCTGCTGCGCAGCCCAACGCGGGACAAGCCCGCTCGCCACAAGAATGCGGTCGCCTGAAATTGTTTATGCAGGACTCAAGACTTTAGGGTGAAATTTTAACCCTTTAAAATCAGTAAGTTATTTTAAGTTTGATAAGAGCGGGCTTGTGTGGGAGCGGGCTTGCTCGCGAATGCGTAGTGTCAGCCACCGAATAAGTCGACTGACCCACCGCTTTCGCGAGCAAGCCCGCTCCCACATTATCCCTGCGGTGATTTGACGAGTTTGTCCAACCCGACAATCGCCAAGGCAATCACCACAAATCCCACCAATATCCCTCCGGCATTCACGAACACCTGTGGATAACCCAAGGTATCCACGTCAATAAACGGATATTGATACTGCCCCAGCAAATGCCCGCGCAGCAGCACATAGGCGAAGTACACCAATGGGTAGATCACCCACAGGCCAATGTGCGCGAACCGCAACCTGCCCTTGGGTACACAGAACCACCAATAGCCAAGAAACAGCAACGGCATCACGTCGTGGAGCAGTTCGTCGGCGATAAACTGGAACCCCTGAGGGCTCCACAAATGCCGCAGCAGCAAGCTGTAGGCCAGCCCCACCACGACGATGCTCACGGCAACCCCGCTGCCGACGGCCGGCTGCAGGAAAAACCGTCGCCCGGCTGAAGGACGACTCACTAATGCATAGCTCAACACCACCACCGCCAGAGTATTGGTGAGTACCGTGAAGAAGCTGAAAAAACTCACCAAGCCGCCCAGTAAACTGGCGTCCAAGGTCCAGCGCGAATAGAAAATCAGGTACTGCTGAATCGCCAGGCCCGCCCAGCCGGCCAGTGCCGTTACCGTCACATACCCACGCAACCTGCCGCCCATATCATCAATCCTGAGGACGTTTGGTGGGCATCAGCTTGACGTACAGCCCTTCGACTTTTTCCCGCGCCCATGGCGTCTTGCGCAAGAACGACAGGCTCGACTTGATGCTCGGATCGCTGGAAAAACAGCGGATGTTGATGCGCTCGGCCAACCCTTCCCATTGGTAGTGAGCCACCAGCGCGGTGAGTACTTGTTCCAGGGTGACGCCGTGCAAAGGGTCGTTGTTTGTTGCGCTCATGCCGGGCCTTTTTTGCCAAAAATTGAAGAAGAAGCCGCGCACCTTAGCCGAGGGGCCACGCGGGTGGAAGCAGTGCCTTCACTATAGCCACACAAACCTGTAGCCGCTGCCGAGGCAGGGATCTGGGGAAAGTTCCCCTTCCCAGAGAAAAAAGAGATGTTATATTGTAACGACAATTATCAAAGGTATCGCTTTCGTTACCGCGTTCAGCCTTCTCTTTTTGACTCAAGGCGCCCTGTTGTGCGCCCTCCAAGGAATGACCGATGTCTCTCTTCCCTTCTCGCCCACTGCTATGGCACCTCACTCCGCTGGCCGCCGCTCTGCTGATCAGCTCCCAGGCTCAAGCGCTGGAGCTGCAACCTCAAGTGATCACCGGCAACCCACTGGGAAGCGAGCAACTCGCCTCGCCGACCACCGTACTGGAAGGCGATGACCTGACCCTGCAACAAAAAGGCAGCCTCGGCGAAACCCTGAACAAGCAGCCGGGCGTGTCGTCGTCCTACTTCGGCCCTGGCGCCAGCCGCCCGATCATCCGGGGCCAGGACGGCGACCGCATTCGGATTCTACGCAATGGCGTCGGCGCACTGGATGCTTCGTCGCTGTCCTATGACCACGCCGTGCCACTGGACCCGATCAATGTCGACCGCATCGAAATCGTTCGCGGCCCGGCCGCCCTGCTCTACGGTGGTAGCGCCATCGGTGGGGTGGTCAATACCTTCGACAATCGTATTCCCACCGAGGCGATCGAAGGCATCCACGGCGCCGGTGAACTGCGCTACGGCGGCGCCGCAACCACCCGCAGCAGCGCCGGCAAACTGGAAGCCGGCAACGGCACGTTCGCCCTGCACCTGGACGCCAATGCCCGGGAATTCAACGACCTGAAAATCCCCGGCTTCGCCCGCAGCCGTCACGCAGCTGAAAGCGAAAACGGCGACGGCAAGCGCGGTCGTCTGGGAAACAGCGACGGCCGGCAGGACGGTGGCGCAGTCGGTGGTTCCTACACTTGGGATGACGGTTACGCCGGTCTGTCCTACAGCAACTACGACAGCAACTACGGCTCACCCGCTGAGGAGGACGTGCGGATTCGCATGAAGCAGGATCACTACGCCTTCGCGTCCGAGATCCGTAACCTGCAAGGCCCCTTCACCTCGGTGAAACTCGACGCTGGCTACACCGACTACGAGCACCGGGAAATCGAAGGTGGCGAGACCGGCACCACATTCAAGAACAAGGGTTATGAAGCCCGTATTGAGGCGCGGCATCAGCCATTGGGGCCGTTCGACGGCGTAGTGGGCGCCCAAGTAACCCGCAACGAGTTTTCGGCCCTGGGTGAAGAGGCCTTCGTGCCGAAGACCGACACCAATGCCGGCGCGCTGTTTATCCTCGAAGAAATGCAGGCCACCGAGCGCCTGAAACTGAGCCTGGGCGCACGCCTGGAACACACCACCGTCGACCCGGACGCCAAGGGCAACGAGCGCTTCGCCAATGCCGACAAGTCCAACAACTTCACCGCCGGCAGCTTGTCGTCCGGGGCGGTCTATACCCTGACACCGATCTGGTCCCTGGCCGCAACCCTGGGCTACACCGAACGCGCCCCGACCTTCTACGAGCTGTACGCCAACGGCGCTCACGTCGCCACCGGCACCTATGAACTGGGCGACGCCAAGCTGTCGAAGGAAAAAGCCGTGTCCAGCGACCTGGCCCTGCGCTTTGACAATGGCACCCATAAGGGCAGTGTTGGTGTGTTCTACAGCCACTTCTCCAACTACATCGGCCTGCTGGGCAGTGGTCGAACCTTGAATGACGAGGGCGAAGAGGACGCCAGCGGCATCCCTGAATACACATACTCCGGAGTGCGCGCCCGTTTCGCCGGCTTTGAAGCCCAGGATCACTGGAAGCTGGGCGAAGGCGCCTACGGCAAGTTCGCCCTGGAACTGTCAGGCGACTACACCCGTGCCACTAACCTGGACACCGGCGAAGCCTTGCCACGCATTGCTCCGCTGCGCTTGAACTGCGGCCTGCTGTGGGAACTGGACCGCTGGCAGGCGCGGATCGACGTCGAGCACGCGGCAGGCCAAGGCCGCGTGCCCGATAACGAAAGCGGCACCAACGGCTACACCACCCTGGGCGCCAGTGCCGGCTATCGTTTCAACGTCGGGGGCAGCCAATGGCTGGCCTTCGTCAACGGCGAAAACCTGACCAACCAGACCGTGCGTTATGCCAGCTCGATCCTGCGGGACATCGCGCCGGCGCCGGGACGCAGTGTGGAGTTCGGGTTGCGTACTACCTTCTGACGCAGACCTTGCGGGCAACAAAAATCCATTGTGGTGGGCAGGCTTGTTGTGGCGAGGGGGCTTGCCCCCGTTGGGCTGCGAAGCAGCCCTAAAACCTGCTACGTCGGTCTATCTGAAAAAACTCAGCGATCTTATTGGGGCTGCTTCGCAGCCCAACGCGGGCAAGCCCGCTCGCCACAAGAAACCGCAGCCTCAAGCTCGGGTGTCCCAGCCCCACTGTTACCAAATACGAAACGATCCATCTTGCGAATGCCCCTTTCTCTCCTCGACGAGTGGCTTTATCCTTGTCAGCAATGACCTGAAACGTTTCACTCCCAATCCGTCCCCGACTTGCTGTGTTCTCGCCCTTGGCCCGATCACACCGGGGAGCTGTTGTCCCACTTCCTTAGAACGCGGTTTATCCCTGTCGATGTCATCCCCTGAAGACTATTCGCAGCCCTATAGACAGCGCTGTCTTTGCAACAGTGGCGCACCTGGATAAACGACGTCTCTACACACAGGTCGCATGGCCGAAAAAAAACAACACTTTTGCAGCTGAACCAAGCCCGCGCCGGATCGTCATCTACAGTGAACAAGCGCGGGACTACATTAAACGTCACGGAGAACAACACTATGAGCACTGATGGTGCTTCAAGCCCAAGCCGCCTGCTGCCCAGGCTGCTGGGGATCTTGCTGCTGATAATGGGCCTGGCCTTGCTGGCCGGGGGGATCAAGCTGAGTATGCTCGGCGGGTCGCTGTACTACCTGCTGGCCGGTCTCGGCATCACCTTGACCGGTGTCCTGCTGCTGGCTACGCGCCGTGCGGCGCTGGGCCTGTATGCAGTGGTGCTGTTTGCCAGCACCGTCTGGGCCTTGTGGGAAGTCGGCCTGGACTGGTGGCAGTTGGTGCCACGCCTGGCACTGTTGTTCGCCCTTGGCATCGTCATGCTGCTCCCATGGTTCCGCCGTCCGTTGCTGCGTGGTCAATCTGCCCCTCTGGGCACTGGCGCACTGAGCGTGGCCGTGGTCCTGGCTGGTGCTGCTGCCGTTGCCAGCCAGTTCACCACTCCGGGTGAAATCAAAGGCCAGCTCGACCGCGATGCGGTTCCGGGCATGACCAACGCCGCTCCGGCCCAACCCGATGGCGACTGGAACTCCTACGGTCGTTCGGCATTCGGTGACCGTTACTCGCCACTGGCGCAGATCACCCCGCAAAACGCCCACACGCTGGTACCGGCGTGGACCTACCGCACCGGCGACTTGCCTGGCCCAGGTGATCCCGGTGAAACCACCGCGGAAAACACCCCGCTGAAAGTCAACGGCATGCTCTACGTGTGCACGCCGCACAGCCAGGTGATTGCCCTTGACCCGGACACCGGCAAGGAAATCTGGCGTTTCGATCCGAAGCTCTCGACGCAAAAAGCCGAGAACTTCAAGGGTTGGGCGCACATGACCTGCCGTGGCGTGTCGTACCACGATGACGCCGCCTACGCCGCCACCGAGCAGAGCCCGGCCACCGACGCCGCTGCTCCGGCCGCCAACGCCTGCCCACGCCGGATCTTCCTGCCGACCGCCGACACCCGCCTGATCGCCCTGAACGCCGACACCGGCAAGATGTGCGAAGACTTCGGCGACAAAGGCCAGGTCGACCTGGGCGCCAACATCGGCACCTTCGCACCAGGTGGCTACTACTCCACCTCGCCACCCGCCGTCACCAAGAACCTGGTGGTCATTGGCGGTCACGTGACCGATAACGTCTCCACCGACGAACCAAGCGGCGTGATCCGTGCGTTCGACGTACACACCGGCAAGCTGGTGTGGAACTGGGACAGCGGCAACCCGGACGACACTACGCCGATTGCCGAAGGCAAGACCTACACCCGCAACTCGCCCAACATGTGGTCGATGTTCGCCGTGGATGAAAAGCTCGGCATTCTCTACCTGCCGATGGGCAACCAGACCCCGGATCAGTTCGGCGGCTACCGCACCGACGCTTCGGAACTGCACGCCGCCGGCCTGACCGCGTTGGACATCGACACCGGTAAAGTGCGCTGGCACTACCAGTTCACGCACCATGACCTGTGGGACATGGACGTGGGCGGCCAGCCAAGTCTGATCGACATCAAGACCGCTGACGGCGTGAAACAAGCCGTGATGACCTCGACCAAGCAAGGCAGCATCTATGTGCTGGACCGTGCAACCGGCGAGCCGGTGATTCCGATCCATGAAATACCGGTGCCGCAAGGCGCAGTGGCTGGCGATCGTACCTCGCCGACCCAGCCCAAGTCCGACCTCAACCTGATGCCACCGCCCCTCAAGGAGCGTGACATGTGGGGCGTGACCCCGTTCGACCAGATGCTCTGCCGGATCGACTTCAAGTCCCTGCGCTACGACGGCCCGTTCACCCCACCATCGCTGCAAGGCTCGATCGTCTATCCAGGCAACTTTGGTGTGTTCGACTGGGGCGGCATTTCGGTTGACCCGGTACGCCAGATCGCCTTCGTCAACCCGAGCTACATGGCGTTCAAGTCCAAGTTGATCCCGGCGGAAAAAATCGCCGAGCAAGGCCCGCGGGTTAGCGAAACCGAAGGTGTGCAGCCAAACAAAGGCACTCCGTATGGCGTGGTCCTGGAAGCGATGCTCTCGCCACTGGGCCTGCCGTGCCAGGCACCGGCCTGGGGTTACGTGGCAGCGGTCGACCTGACCAACCACAAAACCATCTGGATGCACAAAAACGGCACCGTACGTGACAGCTCGCCGGTTCCAATCCCCCTGACCATGGGCGTCCCAAGCCTGGGCGGGACTTTCACCACCGCCGGTGGCGTGTCCTTCCTCAGCGGTACCCTCGATCAGTACCTGCGCGCCTATGACGTGAAAAACGGCAAGCAGTTGTGGGAAGGTCGCCTGCCAGCAGGCGCTCAAACCACACCGATGACCTACACCGGCAAGGACGGCAAGCAATACGTGCTGGTCATGGCCGGCGGTCACGGTTCCCTGGGTACCAAACAGGGTGACTACGTGATGGCGTTCAAACTGCCGGATTAACTCACCGCCAGCAGTCAGAAGAAGCGGCTACCGGAAGGTAGCCGCTTTTTTTTGCCCACGGCCCTTGTCTCCGTCCTGACATAGGTATTTATACAATTGCGCAGGGGGCCGATTTCTGTCGATACCGTCATCAGGCAAGCGCCAATCTCGGCTCATGCATTCGGCCCGTTGTAGCCGCTGCCGAGGCACGAGGCTGCGATAAGGGCCGCAGGACCTTCAACGGTTGAGAGACTGGCGACTGCTGCGCAGCCGATCGCAGGCTACGCCAGCGGCTACAGAGGATGGTGCCCGTCATCGGGCAAGCGCCAATCTCGGCTCATGCATTCGGCCCGTTGTAGCCGCTGCCGAGGCACGAGGCTGCGATAAGGGCCGCAGGACCTTCAACGGTTGAGAGACTGGCGACTGCTGCGCAGCCGATCGCAGGCTGCGCCAGCGGCTACAGGGAGCGGTGTTTCACACCAGCGCCCGCTCTCGACGCATCCACATCTCGAATGCCATGGCATTCAATGGCCGACTGATCAGATAGCCTTGGGCGGTGTCGCACTTCCACAGCTTCAGCAGTTTCAGGCTGGGCTCGAACTCCACGCCCTCAGCCACCACCTTGAGCCCCAGGTTGTGGCTCATTTCAATCGTGGAACGCACGATCACCCCATCGCCGCTGGCGCTGTCGAGGTTGCGCACGAAGGACTTGTCGATCTTCAGTTCCTGCACCGGCAGGCGCTGAAGTTGTGCGAGGGATGAGTATCCGGTGCCAAAGTCGTCCACCGACAGGCTGATGCCACAACCGCGCAGTTGCTCCAGCACACGCAGGGCCTGCTGGGGGTTATGCATGATTGCGCTCTCGGTGATTTCAAACACCAATTGCTGCGCAGATACACCGTAGTGTGCCAGCCGTTCAGTGACACGGGTGGCCAGGCTGTCATCACTCAAGTCATCCACCGAGATGTTCACCGACAGTTGCACTTGCCACCCCCGTACATCCCACTCAGCCAATTGGCGAATAGCTTCCTCAATCACCCATTGGGTCAAGCTACCAATACTGCCGGTGCGTTCAGCCAAGGGAATGAATTCGGACGGTGAGACCAGCCCCAGGGTCGGGTGCTGCCAACGCAACAATGCCTCGGCCTGGCGCACGTGGCCGTGGTGCAGGTCGAGCTTGGGTTGGTAACACAGGAACAATTCGTTCTCCACCGCTGCCCGGCGCAGATCCCGGATCAGGGTGATCTGGCGTTGGTGGGCCAGGTCACGGTCCTGCTGATAAATCTGCAAATAACCGGGCAACGCCGCAGCATCGTGGCGAGCAATGGACGCACGGCTGATCAGTTCTTCGACGTGTTGTCCATCAGCAGGATAAGCGGCGATACCGATGCTCACTTCATGCCTGAGCTCATCACCGCCAATGTGCAGGGGCTCCGTCAGCAGCCCATACAAACGGTCGGCCCGAGCCACGGCGCGGTCGATCTGGGTGTTTTCCAGCAGCAGCAAAAACTCCGTGCCGGTGATCCGCGCCGCGGTATCGCTGGCCGACAGGCTGCACAACAAACAACGGCTGGCCTCGCGCAGCATCGCTTCCACCCCTTGGGGACCAAAGCCTTCGTTGATCAGCCGGTAGTTTTCAATCCCCAGGTACAGCAACACCACCGGCCGGCCGGCGCTGATCGCACTGCCCAGACGCTCCATGGCCAGCGCGCGGTTGGGCAGGCCCGTCAACGGATCATGCAAGGCGTTGTGGGCCAGCTGTTGCTCGCGCACGGCAATGCCGCTTTGCATGGCATTGAACGCATGGGCCAGCAGGCCGAACTCATCCCGACGGCGCACCACCACCGGCGTGTGGTAATCACCGGCACCAATACGCTCGGCGGCCCGCACCAACGTATTGAGCGGGCGCGAGACCCGCCGCGCCATGAACAACACGCCCACCAACGACACCGCCAACGCCGCCAAGGCAATGCCGAGAAACTGCCCATCAAGGGGCGCGAAGGATTGCAGTGAATGGTCCAGGGGGCTTTGCAGCAGCACCTGCACCGGGTTGCGGTCACTGTCATCGGTGTTGGCCAGTTGCAGGGCCTGGTTGAGAAAACGCTGACCGCCCAGAACGCTCATGTGTGCGCTCGGGTTTTGCGCCGAGTCATGCAGCGAATTCTGCATGGCGCTGATGATCGCCTCCCAGTACGCAGGGGGCTGGGTGCTGAACAGTTCGCCCGGCTGCCGGTCCTGCTGGCTCATGAACGACACTTCGAGGTTGCTCATGGTGCGCAGTTCGCTGGCGAAGATATCGTCCATGCGAAACCCCATCACCACCCGGGCGATGGGCTGCGGGTCGAGGACTTCATCCTGCACCAGCAGGAAGGGATGGCCGTCGAGGGTCACAATCAATGTGTGCAAGGCGCTGCGCCGAGCCTCGCGCAACGCATCGGTGTAGGGAAAGGCTCGGCCCCCAAGGACGGCAGGCAAGGTACTGGCGATGACCTGGCCACCAAGGCCCAGCACAAACACCTCACTGGCGCGAATGCCCGTGCCGTGCCGACGCAGCGCGGCGAGAATCGGCGCCGATTGGCCACCCGCGACAGCGCGGCGAAACTGCGCGTCCACTGTCAGCCAGTCAAGGCCATATTGCAGGCGTCGGCCCCGCAGCTCCAGCAACCGCTCGAACACCCGGCTACCGGTTTCCAGTTGCACCTGCGCCTGCTTTTCCATGGCATGGTAGGTGGCGGTCTTCATCGCGAAGTACACCGCGCCCACTACCACCACCAACAACAGCGCCAGCACGCCGGCAATCCGCGCCTGGAAGGTATGGCGCCATTTCATGCCCACGCCCTTTTCAATGAGCCGAAAATCCCCTTGGTCATCTGCGTCCCTCGCAACAACTGAACCCGGCGTCAAAAAAATGCCCTTCCAGGAAGGACACTTGGATTTTTCAGATTAGCCTTGGTTGAGCAGAAGCACACGCAATAAAAACTGGACGTCGACTGTCATTAAAATGGCGGTATTTTTTTGTGGTGCCTAACTTCTTGCCCGCATGACATCACCCCAACGCCGCACCAGGTAGTTGTGCTCATCCATCACCGAGTTCCACACGGCAATATGGCCCATGCGCTGCTCGTAGGAGCCGCCGTCGCGCACTTCGCCAATATCGATCAACGGCAGGCCGTCGCTGCCCAGCAGTTCTTCGCGGGCCGGCTTGCCGGCGTACCAGTAATCCCATTCGGCGCTGCTCAGGTGGTCGCGAGTGCGGGCCGGGTTGCCAATGTAGTAACCCTGGCGGGCCATCACCGCGCCCGGCCAACCGGACAGCCACCAGTTGAGGTAGGCGTAGGCGGCATCCAGCACCCGGCCCTGGGCATGGCGCGACAGGGACAAGCCGCCGAACCAGGCGCGATAACCTTCCCGAGGCACCGCCAAACGGTATTTGACCCCGGCGCGGTGCAGGCGCATCAAGGTCGGCGACCACAGGCTCTGGATATCGACATGGGGGCTGAGCATCAATTGCGCCGCTTCTTCGTCATCGGACCAGAACGCTGCAAAGTGCCCTTCCTTCTGCTTGCGTACCAGGATGTCGGCCAGCACATCGATCTCCTCGATGCTCATGTTGCCGATGTCCTTGAAGGTGGCCAGTCCTGCGCCCTGAACCGCCAGCGCCGCGTCGAGGGCACCGATGGCCGCGTCGCTTTGTAGCGCAGTGCGGGCACTCCAGGCAGGATCCAGCAACCAGCCCCAGCTTTCGTTGGCCGGGCTGAAACCGTCGGGAAGGCGCTCGGGGCGGTAGGCAAAGCTGTCGGCGTTGTGGGTCAAGGGCAGCATGCTGATGCGGTGGGTGACGGTGCTGCCGAGGCTGCCGTCGTGTTGCACGAACAAGCGTTCGCTGGGCACGCTGCCGCCGCCCAGGCGGTCGTTGGCGGACAAGCGGCCACACTTGGGCAGGTTATTGATTTCATGCCACAGGGCGATGCGCTGGGTGTCGATAGGCTGGATCGCCCGTGCCGGCCACACGAAGTCAACGTTGTGAAACCACTGGTCGTACAGGTCGTAGCTTTCGGGCTGCATCACCGCAATGCGCTGGGCCTTTTCGACGTCGTGCACTTGATAGACCAGGCGAATCCCCAGTTCCTGTTCGGCGCGTACGCGCAAACACTCAAGCAACGTCACCGACGTCCCCAGCACCCGCAACGTAATCATGAGTTGAACCTGCGGGAGAACACATCAAAGGAGCGGCGCAGCAACGCCGGGTCAAGGCCCCGCAAGATAAACACCAGGCGCGACTGCCGATCGGTACCCGGCCAGGCAGGCAAGTGGACCGGCGCATGCAGGCAGTGCTGCACGCCATGAATGACGATGGGAGCTTGGCTGGCGTTCACGTTGAGCAGTCCTTTGACGCGAAGAATGCGTTCGCCATGGCATCTTAACAGCATCGAGAGCCAGACCCCGAACCCCACCCAGTCCAGCGGCTGGTCGAAGGTCAGGCAGCAGACTTGCGCCGCGCCATGGGTGGCGGTGGTGGTTTGATGGAGTTTCCAGCGGCTCACTTCGGCCGCGGGTTCGGCACTGCGCAGGCCTTCGCCTAGCAGCAATTGATCGCCGCTGTCGATCTCATGGGTATTGAGGATCGGCGTGCCGGCGTTCAGCGCCTGCAAACGTTCGCGCAGCGGTTCGCAGTCCTCCACCCGATCGGTCTTGCTCAACAACAGGCGATCAGCCGCTGCCACTTGCGCCAGCCACTCCGGGTGCAGGCGCTCTTGCAGTGCTGCGTGGCTGGCGTCCACCAGCGTGATCACCAAGCCGATATGAAAGCGCCCGCGCAGTTGCACGTCGTTGTTCAAGGTGGCGAGGATCGGGGCCGGATCGGCCAGCCCGGTAGTTTCCAGGATCACCCGTTTGAAGGCGGGAATCTCGCCCCGGTCGCGACGTTGCAGCAGACCGAGCAAGGCGTCTTTCAACTCACCGCGAATGGAGCAGCAGACACAACCGCTGGGCAGCAGCACCGTATCTGGAGCAACTTCCTCCACCAGCAAATGATCAATGCCGACGTCGCCGAACTCGTTGATCAACAGCGCGGTATCGCCCAGGCTTTCGCCTTGCAGCAGGCGCTTGAGCAGGGTGGTCTTGCCGCTGCCGAGGAAGCCGGTGATGACGTTGAGGGCAATGCTCATATTCTTAACTCCCTATCGACCTTGTAGATACCGTCTTGCGCGTCACCAGGCAAGAGTCCTGTCAGGTCATACATTTGGCCCGTTGTAGCCGTTGCCGAGGCACGAGGCTGCGATAAGGGCCGAAGGACCTTCAGCAGTCGCCAGGTGATCGACACGGCCCCGGCAGCGGCTACAAGGATTGTTCCAGATGATCGAGCAGTGTCGGGTCCAGCGGATCCAACGGTCGGCCGAGCATGGTTTCCGCTGCTCGCCACAGCTGATCCAGGCCGCTGGCCAGTTCCTGCTTGCCGGTGGCCCCCAACAGCAGATAGGACGCGCCCTGGAAGTCCTCGACCTTGAGCCGGAACACCGCCAGCACCTGATTGATCGCTGCGATCCGGCGCAGGCGCTCGCGGCGACGGGGCAATTCATCGCCCAGAGGGTCGCTCCAGTGCAGGTCTTCGCCCAACAGTCCGCAGAGTCCACACATAATTTATTGCTCACTCATGGCATGACGTCGCCGGAGTTCGGGCCAAGGGTCTGGCCGACGAACAGGTTGCCGCCAGGTTCACTGGCGAGCAGCACGGCGGTGGGGGCAACTTCGTCCGCCAGGCCAAAACGGCCCAGGGGCAACTCGGCAGATTTGGCGCGCTTCCAGGTGTCGCTGATGCCGCCGACCAAGGGCGTTTCAATCGGGCCGGGGGCGATGGCGTTGACCAATACGTTGTCCTTGGCCACTTCAAGGGCCAATGATTTGGTGAAGCCAATCACGCCGGCCTTGGCGGCTGCGTAATGGGTCAATTCGGCGCCGCCCTTGATGCCCAGTTGCGAGGCGACGTTGATAATGCGGCCCCAGCGCTGCGCGAGCATATGCGGCAGGGCCCGCTGGCTGGCGACGAAGACACTGGTGAGGTCGACGCGCAGCATGTCGTTCCACATTTCGATGCTCAGGTCGACACAACGGGCCTGGGTCAACATGCCGGCGTTGTTGACCAGGATGTCGATGCCACCGTAATGCGCGACGCACGCATCAACGCTGGCCCGGGCGCCTTCGACGGTGCCGACATCGGCCACGCATTCGAAGACTTCGGCGCCCAACGCGCGGCAGGCTTGGGTGGTTTCGGCCAGGCGGGTGGCGTCGCGGTCGGCCAATATCAGGCGTGCGCCTTCGACGGCATAAGCGCGGGCGATGGCGGCTCCGATGCCGCTGGCGGCGCCGGTGATGACGGCACGGCGGGTGGTGAGTTGGGGCATGGTGAACTCCTCAAATAATCAAACGACGAACGCGGTCAAATGTGGGAGCGGGCTTGCTCGCGAATACGGAGTGTCAGTCAAATATGTATCAACTGACCCACCGCTTTCGCGAGCAAGCCCGCTCCCACATTGGGACCGAGTCCGGCTTAAAGCTGGGATCAATCCGGCCAGCGCACGGTCAGCCCGCCATCAATCACAATGCTCTGCCCCGTCAGGTAACTCGACTCTTCACTGGTCAAAAACCGCACCAAAGACGCCACTTCATCCGCTCGCCCAACTCGGCCCAGCGGAATCGCCCGCGCCGCTTTCGCCAAACCCTCAGGCCCCAGGGAGTTCTTCGCATCCAGCGACTGCGGCGTTTCAATCAACCCCGGAATCACCGCGTTGCAACGAATCCCCAGCGGCGCCAACTCTACCGCCAGCGACCGGCACAACCCCGGCACTCCGGCCTTGGCCGCCGCATAGTGTGAGTGCTCCTGCCAGCCATACACCCCACCGGCAATCGACGAGATCGCCACCAGCGCTCCACCTTCACGCATATGCCGGGTCGCCGCGCGGAAGGTGCGCATCACCCCCGTCAGGTCGACATTGAGCATCTCGTTCCATAACTCATCGGTCATCTCCAGCAGCGGTGCTCGGCGCAGCAGGCCGGCGTTGGCCACTGCGTAATCGAGACGACCAAAGTGCTGGATCGCCTGGGCAGCCAGGTTATCCACAGACGCGGTATCGCCCACGTCCAACGGCAGCATCAAGCATTCGCCGCCGGCCTGCTCCACCCGCGCAACGGTCTGATGCGGGTCATGAGGATCGGCCGGGTAATAACCGCCCACCACCGCCACACCGCTACGGGCATAGGCCACCGCGAGGGCCTGGCCGATGCCGCTGGCAGCACCGGTAATCAAGGCAACTTTACGACTCATCAACGGGACTCCTTACTTGACGGTTTCAGGGCGCACATGGCGCGCGGCAAACATCAGCGCACCGGAGAGAAAGCACGGCAGTGCGCCGAAATACAGGGCAGAGGTCTGCCAATCGCCGCCGGCAGACAACACCGACGTGGCACCGAAACCTGCAACCACGGCCCCAATCGGCCCCATGGCATGAATGATCGCGCCGCCGGTGGCGCGGATACTGGTGGGGAAACTTTCACTGATGAAAAACAGCGCCGCCGAGTACGGCCCGATCAGGAAGAACAAACCCAGGCTGTAGAGCCCGACCACCATCGGCATGTTGCTCGGGCCATAAAGCATCCCGGCAAACGACAGACCACCGAGCATCCACCCCAGGCCAATCACATTGCGTCGGCCGATCTTGTCGCCCATCCAGCCGTGGCACAGGTAACCGCAGTAACCCACCAGGTTCGACAGCACCAAGATGATCAGCGAGTTCTCGAACGAGATGTGGTGCACGCTGACGATCACCGACGTGCCCAGCACACTGAACACCTGAATCGCCGCCCAGTTGAGCAGAATCGCCGCGCCGATCACCAACGTCGCGCGCCGTGCCGGGCCACGAAATGCGGCTTTGAGGCCAGCCTTGCTGTGTTCGTCATAGTCCACGCCGTAGGTCACGGCGACGCTTTGCGCCTGTGCCACCGCACCGCTTTTACGCAGTTCGCCGATGCGCTGGTGGATCTGGAATTGCGGGCTCTCCTTGAGCTTGCGGGCCATGATCGCGATCACAATCGCCGGGATCGCCGCAAACACGAAGCAACCCTGCCAGCCAATGATCGGCAGCAACAGCGCGGTCAACCCCGCCGCGATCAACGCGCCCACCGGCCAGCCGCCCTGCACCAGGCTGTAGATAAAGCCACGCCGTTTGGCCAGTTTCGGGTCATCGGAGGCGGCGTACAGTTCGCTCAGGTACGTGGCGTTGACCGTTTCCTCGGCATACCCCAGGCCGCCCAACGACCGGATAAAGATCAGCGGCGACTTGCCCCACGCACCGCCGATGGCGGTCAGTGCCGAACAGATGGCCGAGCCCGCAACCGTGAAAATAATCCCTTTGCGCCGACCGAGCTTGTCTACCAATGGCCCGATGGCCAACGCCACCACGGCCGTACCGACGGCCACCCAGGTGGCGATCTCAGCTTGCTCCACTTCACCCCAGCCGAAATGCCGGCCGATTTCCGGCAGCAAAGTGCCGAAGAGGATGAAGTCATACACCGCAAACACCCAGGCGAAAAATGCGATCCAGGTGGCGAAACGCACTTCCTTGGGCGTCAGTTGCCGGGGTTTCCAGCCAGTCAGGTCAAGCGTGTTGTAGATAGACATGAGTCGCGCCTCGAGGGAGCAAAGGGTCAGGTACGGTCGTCCCCTGTAGGAGCGAGCTTGCTCGCGAAAAACTCAAGATCACCGCGTTCATCCGGGATGCCCGCGTCATCGTTAACGATTTTCGCGAGCAAGCTCGCTCCTACAGGGAGGGGTTGGGTCAGGTACGGGGCTGGCGGCGGATGAAGTCGTCGGCGATTTCGTCGAAGGTGACGAAGCGCACGCCGGCATGGCTCTGGATGTGCTCGATCAGCCGTTCAAGCATCAGCAGCACTTGCGGGCGACCGGACACGTCGGGGTGGATGGTCATGGTGAACACCGCGTGTTCGTGTTCGCGGTAGACCCAGTCGAACTGGTCGCGCCACATTTCTTCGAGGTGGCGCGGGTTGACGAAGCCGTGGCTGTTGGGAGCCTTTTTGATGAACATCATCGGTGGCAGGTCATCGAGGTACCAGTTGGCCGGGATCTCCACCAGGTCGGTTTCTTCGCCGCGCACCAGGGGTTTCATCCAGGTGTCGGGGTGCTGGCTGTAGTCGATCTTGGTCCAGCTGTCGCCCTTGCGCACGTAGTAGGGATGGAAGTCGTTGTGCATCAGGCTGTGGTCGTACTTGATGCCTTTTTTCAGCAGCAGCTCGTTGGTGACTTTGCTGAACTCCCACCATGGCGCCACGTAACCGGTGGGCCGTTTGCCGGTGACCTGGGTGATCAGCTCGATAGACTTGTCGAGGACGATTTCTTCCTGCTCGGCCGTCATGGCGATGGGGTTTTCGTGGCTGTAGCCGTGCACGCCGATTTCATGGCCGGCGTCGGCCACGGCCTTCATTTGCTCGGGGAAGGTTTCCATCGAGTGGCCGGGGATAAACCAGGTGGTGCGCAGGCCGTAGCGTTCGAACAGTTTCAGCAGACGTGGCGCGCCGATTTCACCGGCGAACAGGCCACGGGAAATATCGTCCGGGGAATCTTCGCCGCCGTAGGAACCGAGCCAGCCGGCGACTGCGTCGACGTCGACGCCAAATGCACAGAGGATATCTTTAGCCATGATGTGTCTCCTTATTGGATAGGTACGGTTTCAACCGAGAGCGCGGCTCTTAACAGCCGTGCGTCTTCGCCGCTGGGGGCGCTGAGCAGCAGACCGGTGGGCAGGCCCAGGGCATCGCGGCCGCTGGGCAGGGTCACGCCGGGCATGTCCAGCAGACTGCCGGGCATGGTCAGGCGCAGGGTGGCGAGGTTGGTGCTGACGAACAGTTGATCGTCGGCTTCCAGCGGTGCCAGGGCCGGGGCGACGTGGGCTACGGTTGGGGTGATGAGGATGGCGCCGTCGAGTTCGTCGATCAGTTGCTGTTGCAGGCGGCGGCGAGCGTCATACAGGCCCAGCAGTTGGCTGGCAGGTAACGTGCGCGCGGCTTCAAGGCGGCGGCGTACGCGAGGGTCCAGTTGCTCCGCGTCGGGGCTGTCGAGCAACGCTTCGTGTAAGGCAAAGGCTTCGAAAGAACCCAGCCAGCCTTGATGCCGGATCAGGTCCAGAGTGGCTTGAAAGGTCTTCGAGGGACGGACATCGATCAGCGCACCGGCGGCCTTCAACCGATCGATAGAACGGTGCAGGTTATCGCGCACGCTCTGTTCGACCCGGGCGTCTTCCAGCACGCTTTGTTCAACCTGAAACCGCTGGCCCTTCAGGCTGCGGGCCGGACGTGGCTGGCGCTGGTCACGGCCATTGAGCAAGTCATCAATGGCCAGCGCGTCACGCACACTGCGGGTCAGCGGGCCGAGGCTGTCGAGGGTGTGGGCCAGGGGAAACACGCCGTCGCGACTGTAGCGTCGGCAACTGCTGCGGTAGCCAACCAGGCCGTTGAAAGCGGCGGGAATGCGGATCGAACCTGCGGTGTCGGTGCCCATGGCAATCGGCACGATACCGGCCGCCACAGCGACCGCCGAACCTGAGGACGAGCCGCCGGGAATACGCGGTTGGTCAGTGCCATACGGGTTGTGGGGCGTGCCGAAATGCGGGTTCAGGCCCAGGCCCGAATACGCCAGCTCGCTGAGGTTGGTCTTGCCCATGCTGACCATGCCGGCGCGGCATAACTGGCTAACGATTGGGGCGTCCAGCAAGGCAGCCGGCGCCTGGCGACGATAGGCGGCGCCCGCCGTCGTCACACTGCCGGCAACATCAAACAGATCTTTCCAAGCCAGCGGTACACCATCGAATACACTCAACGGTTGGCCTGCACGCCAGCGGGCGGCGGCAGCTTCGGCTTCGCGCAGGGCGCGTTCGGCGGTCAGCGAGGTAAATACCCCCGCAACGTGGGCGGCCTGGGCCAGTGCCTGCTCCAACACTTGTACCGGATCACTGCGACCGCAGGCGAAATCCTCGGCCAATGAAGTGGCGTCTGACATGAAAGGCCCCCTAAAAACGTACATATTAATAAAATGTACGTTTTATAAAGGCAGCATTCGTGCCAGCCTCATCGTCAGGACGGCGCACTGCTCACACTTGGAGCCCCAACTCTGGCGTAGATACACGGGCTAGATGGGTTTACATCGCTGGAAGAAAAATCCACCGATGCGTCGACGCTGTCCTAGAATGAAATAATGTATCTTTTGTTAATAAATCCATCTTGGTGCAAAAAAGTAACATTCACCTCTTGATGGCCCCAAAAAAGTGCCACTCACGTGGCGCAGAGTGACAGGGATATCTATGAGAGAATCCCCGGCCATCGTCCCCCTGCTCTAGAGAACCCGATGAAAGCAGTGTCAGCCTCGGCTTCCCGTTACGCGATGATCCGCCAGGTCTTGCGTGACGCCATCGTCAACGGCACCGCCCGCCATGGCCTGGTGCTGCTGGAAGCCCCCTTGGCCGAGTTGTTCGGTACCAGCCGGGTGCCGGTGCGCAAAGCCCTGGACCTGCTGCACAAGGAAGGGCTTATCTGCCGTTTTGAGGGCCGGGGTTATCTGATCAGCCCGAACGGCCTGGCGCTGGAGCCATTGCGCCTCCCCTTGAGCCATGCGCACCTGGGCCTCAACGGTGGTGATGAACTGGTGGACACTCGGCCATTGGGCGAGCGAATCGTCGAGGAAATTGGCGCGGCGCTCTCTACCTGCATCGCCTTCGGCCACTACCGTCTGGACGAGCAAGCCGCCGCCGAACACTACGGTGTCAGCCGCGCGGTGGTACGTGAAGCGCTGATGCGCCTGCGGGATCGCGGCCTGGTGGAAAAAGAGCCGTATTCCCAATGGCTGGCCGGGCCACTGACCGCCCGCGAAATCACCGAAGACTACGAACTACGCGCCTGCCTGGAGCCGGAAGCCTTGCGCCAGAGCGCACCGAACCTGGCGCGTGAAGTGCTGGAAGCCATGTTGCAGCGGGTACTCGACGCGCAAAACAGTGCCCATTGCAGCCTGGAAGAAATCGAACAGATTGAAGACGACCTGCACCAGCACTGCCTGGCCGGCATGCAAAACCGCAAGATCGCCGCGCTGATCCGCCAAGGGCAGAGCCCGATGATCATCAGCCGGATTTTCTACCGCCTGCTGGGTATCGGCGCAGATCCGGCGATGCTGGCCGAGCACCGCTTGATCCTGGAGTTGCTGCTGCATGGCGCCATCGATGCGGCGGCGATGAACCTGCGCGAACACCTGCAACGGGCACGGCAACGGATGTTGCAGCGATTGAAGGTGCTGTCGGTGTTGCCAGAACAACCATTGCCGGGCTACCTCAGCAAAATCAGCTGAGTACACACACTCCAAAATGTGGGAGCGGGCTTGCTCGCGAAGGCGGAGTGTCAGTTGATACACATTTGACTGACATTCCGCCTTCGCGAGCAAGCCCGCTCCCACAAGGGAATTGTGGCGTGGCGAATATCATGCAATTTGTTGCTAACTGATCCCGGCCATTGAAACCACCGCTGCCCCGCCCCATCTAACCTCCATACTTCCTTATGCAGGTGCCCCATGAGCGACCAGCAAGAATTTCCTGAAGACTTCGCCGAATACGCCGACCCCGAAAACGCTGAACACGAAACGTCCTCCAACAAAGGCCTGGCCCTGCCTGGGCAAAACCTGCCGGACAAGGTCTACATCATCCCGATCCACAACCGGCCTTTCTTCCCGGCACAAGTGCTGCCGGTGATCGTCAATGAAGAACCGTGGGCTGAAACGCTGGAACTGGTGAGCAAGTCCGACCATCATTCCCTTGCCCTGTTTTTCATGGACACGCCGCCGGAAGATCCACGGCATTTCGACACCTCCAGCCTGCCGCTGTACGGCACCCTGGTGAAGGTCCATCACGCCAGCCGCGAAAACGGCAAGCTGCAATTCGTCGCCCAGGGCCTGACCCGCGTACGGATCAAAACCTGGCTCAAGCACCACCGCCCACCGTACCTGGTGGAAGTCGAATACCCGCACCAGCCCACCGAGCCGACCGATGAGGTCAAGGCGTACGGCATGGCGCTGATCAATGCGATCAAAGAGTTGCTGCCGCTGAACCCGCTGTACAGCGAAGAATTGAAGAACTACCTCAACCGCTTCAGCCCCAACGACCCGTCGCCACTGACCGACTTCGCCGCCGCGTTGACTTCGGCCACAGGTAACGAGTTGCAGGAAGTGCTGGACTGCGTGCCCATGCTCAAGCGCATGGAAAAAGTCCTGCCGATGCTGCGCAAGGAAGTCGAAGTCGCGCGTCTGCAAAAAGAAATCTCCGCGGAAGTTAACCGCAAGATCGGCGAGCACCAGCGCGAGTTCTTCCTCAAGGAACAACTCAAGGTCATCCAGCAAGAGCTGGGGCTGACCAAAGATGATCGCAGTGCCGATGTCGAACAGTTCGAACAACGCCTGGTGGGCAAGGTGCTGACGTCCCAGGCGCAAAAACGCATCAGCGAAGAAATGAACAAGCTGTCGATCCTGGAAACCGGTTCGCCGGAGTACGCAGTCACGCGCAACTACCTGGATTGGGCCACCTCGGTGCCGTGGGGCGTGTATGGCGAAGACAAGCTCGACCTCAAGCACGCCCGCAAGGTGCTGGACAAGCACCACGCCGGTCTGGACGACATCAAAAGCCGCATCCTCGAATTCCTTGCCGTCGGCGCCTACAAAGGCGAAGTCGCCGGCTCCATCGTGCTGCTGGTGGGCCCTCCGGGCGTGGGCAAGACCAGCGTCGGCAAATCCATCGCCGAATCCCTGGGCCGACCGTTCTATCGCTTCAGCGTTGGCGGCATGCGCGATGAGGCCGAGATCAAGGGCCATCGCCGCACCTACATCGGCGCCATGCCAGGCAAACTGGTGCAAGCGCTTAAAGATGTGGAAGTGATGAACCCGGTGATCATGCTCGACGAAATCGACAAGATGGGCCAGAGCTTCCAGGGCGATCCGGCTTCGGCCCTGCTGGAAACCCTCGATCCGGAGCAGAACGTCGAATTCCTCGACCATTACCTGGACCTGCGCCTGGACCTGTCGAAAGTCCTGTTCGTGTGCACCGCCAACACCCTGGACTCGATCCCTGGCCCGCTGCTGGACCGCATGGAAGTGATTCGCCTGTCGGGTTATATCACCGAAGAAAAAGTCGCCATTGCCAAACGTCATCTGTGGCCCAAGCAACTGGACAAGGCCGGTGTATCGAAAGCCAGCCTGAGCATCACCGACGGCGCCCTGCGCGCGTTGATCGACGGATATGCCCGGGAAGCTGGGGTACGCCAGCTGGAGAAACAACTGGGCAAACTGGTGCGCAAGGCGGTGGTCAAGCTGCTGGATGAGCCGGACTCGGTGATCAAGATCGGCAACAAGGACCTGGAAAGCTCCTTGGGCATGCCCGTGTTCCGCAACGAACAGGTCCTGTCGGGCACCGGTGTGATCACCGGCCTTGCCTGGACCAGCATGGGCGGCGCGACCTTGCCAATCGAGGCGACGCGCATCCATACCCTCAATCGCGGCTTCAAACTCACCGGGCAACTGGGGGACGTGATGAAGGAGTCGGCCGAGATTGCCTATAGCTACATCAGCTCCAACCTGAAGTCGTTTGGCGGCGATCCGAAGTTCTTCGACGAGGCCTTCGTCCACCTGCATGTACCGGAAGGTGCGACGCCGAAAGACGGCCCGAGCGCCGGGGTGACCATGGCCAGTGCACTGCTGTCCCTGGCGCGTAACCAGGCGCCGAAAAAAGGCGTGGCCATGACCGGTGAACTGACCCTGACCGGGCATGTACTGCCGATTGGCGGAGTGCGAGAAAAGGTGATTGCGGCGCGGCGGCAGAAGATTCATGAGCTGATCTTGCCGGAGCCCAACCGCGGGAGTTTCGAGGAGTTGCCGGAGTACCTGAAAGAAGGCATGACGGTGCACTTTGCCAAGCGCTTTGCGGATGTGGCGAAAGTGTTGTTCTGATAGTTATGTAGTGCCTGATCTGGCCTCTTCGCGAGCAAGCCCGCTCCCACATTCGACCGCATTCCAAAGGATGGACTCGGTCAAATGTGGGAGCGGGCTTGCTCGCGAAGAGGCCGGTACAGCCAACACACAGTCCCATCTTGTCACACCCTGTCTCATCTTCGGTTATGCTCGCCCTTCGTCGCCAAACAACGGAGCCCCCATGACCGCTGCCCGCCTGCTTCTCCCCTTGAGCCTCGTCCTGCTCGCCGCGTGCGCCAGTGCACCGAAGCAAAATGTCACCGTGGAAAAACAGAGCACCTGCCCGCTGCAACTGAAAACCGGGCAAAACCTGATCCTGACCTTGCCCAGCAACCCCACCACCGGTTACCGCTGGGCGATCCAGGATTCAGCCGGTGGTGTATTGCGCAGCCTCAGCCCTGAGGTCTATACCAACCCGGAAGACACCGGCCTCGTCGGTGCCGGCGGCAAGTCCACCTGGCGCTTCCAGGCCTTTGCCCAGGGGCAAGGCCGCTTGCGCCTGACCTCCCAGCAACCCTGGGAGCCGGAAGCAGAACCGGCCGAAACCTTCGATTGCGCCATTACGGTGAATTGATATGCCATGGCTGATTCTTGCACTGATGGGCGCCGGCACTTTTATCTACGGCCTGACCACCCACGCCACATTGCTGTGCTTGCTGGTCAAGCCTTTGCCGGTATTGGCGCTGCTGGGTTGGCTGCATGACGCGCCACCCACCGACTATCGACGCTGGATCAGCCTGGGGCTGATTTTCTCCCTGGTGGGCGATGTATTGCTGGCATGGCCCGGCGACCTGTTTATCTTCGGCCTCGGCGCGTTTTTGTGTGCTCATTTGGCGTACCTCAAAGCCTACTTGAGCGATTGCCGCCGTCTCGCGCTGTTGCCGCTGGTGCTGGCACTGGTGGTGGGTGCGATCTTGCTGAGTATCTTGATTGCCCACGGCCTTGGCCCATTGCTCGTACCCGTGGTGGTCTATGCCCTGGTGATCAGCGCCATGCTCTGGCGAGCGTTGGCGCGGCTGGGCAGCGATGCGCCCAAGCGTTCAGCGATGCTGGCGGCAGCGGGTGCGGTAGCCTTTGTATTTTCCGACGCACTGATCGGGATCAATCGGTTCGTACTGGCGTTCGATGCGGCACCGTATCTGTTGATCACCACCTATTGGCTCGGTCAGTGGGGCATCACCGCCTCGGCGTTCAACCAGAAAGACCGCTGACCTGTGGCGAGGGGGCTTGTCCCCCGTTGGGTGGCGAAGCCGCCCCATAAGATCGCCGGGTTTTCAGATAGACCGAGACGACAGTTTTAAGGGCGGCTTCGCCACCCAACGGGGGACAAGCCCCCTCGCCACAGGTGTTCCATCAGACAACCCGCGCATCCCACGACCAACTTGGCTAAAATGCCGGTTTTTCCCCCTTCGTTGCCGGAACAGCCGTGAGCAAAGAACCCGATCGCCTATTCGCCCAGCCCTTGCCCCAGGTGCCGGACTTCGCCTTCAACGAAGACGTGGTCCGGGTGTTCCCGGACATGATCAAGCGCTCGGTACCCGGCTACCCGACCATTGTCGAGAACCTTGGCGTCCTCGCGGCGCAGTTCGCCCAGCCCAATAGCGTGCTCTATGACCTTGGCTCGTCCCTCGGTGCGGTGACCCAGGCCCTGCGCCGTCACGTGCGCACCGACGGTTGCCGGGTGATCGCTGTGGATAACTCTGCCGCGATGGTCGAGCGTTGCCGCGAATACCTTAATGGCCAGGACTCGATGTTCCAGGAGTTGCTGCCGGTGGAAGTGGTCGAGGGCGATATCCTCGCACTGCAATTCCAGCCGGCCTCGGTGGTGGCGCTGAACTTTACCCTGCAATTTATTGCTCCCGAAGAACGCCTGGCGTTACTTGGGCGGATTCGTCAGTCGCTGCTGCCAGGCGGCGCACTGATCCTCTCGGAAAAGCTGCGTTTCAACGACCCGCAAGAACACGCGCTGCTGACCGACCTGCACATTGCCTTCAAACGCGCCAACGGCTACAGCGAACTGGAAATCGCCCAGAAGCGCAGCGCCATCGAAAACGTCATGAAGCCCGACAGCCTCGAAGAACACCGCGAACGCCTGCTGGCGGCGGGGTTCTCGAAAGTCGTGCCGTGGTTCCAGTGTCTTAACTTTGCCTCGTTGATTGCCTTGCCATGATTGATCTGTCTCCCCTCGCCCGCCATCTGGTCGGCACTCCTTTAGCGGTTTGGGCTCAGGGCCTGCAAGCGCAACTCGATAGCAAGATGGAAAAGGGTCATGGCGACCTGGAACGCTGGCAGAGTGCGCTGGATGCACTCCCGAAAATCATGCCCAATGAAGTCGACCTACTGAATGGCCTGATTCTGGACACTGATTGCGACGACGAAACCCGCGCGCAGATGCGTACCGCGCTGATGGGGTTGTGCCCCTGGCGCAAGGGGCCGTTTGACCTGTTCGGTGTGCATGTGGATACCGAATGGCGCTCGGATTGGAAGTGGTCGCGAGTGGCTCCGCATCTGGACCTCAAGGGCAAACGCATCCTCGATGTCGGCTGCGGCAACGGTTATTACATGTGGCGCATGCTGGGTGCGGGTGCGGACAGCGTGATTGGCGTCGACCCGAACTGGTTGTTCTTCTGCCAGTTCCAGGCGGTGCAGCGCTATATGTCGGCGCCGAACGCCTGGCATTTGCCGTTCCCGTTTGAGGACCTTCCACCGAATATGGAAGGCTTCGATACGGTGTTTTCCATGGGCGTGTTCTACCACCGTCGTTCACCCATCGAGCATTTGATTGCACTCAAGGATTGCCTGGTAAAGGGCGGCGAGCTGGTGCTGGAAACATTGGTGGTTGAGGGCGATCAGCAACAAGTATTGGTACCGGAGGACCGTTATGCGCAGATGCGCAACGTATGGTTCCTGCCATCAGTACCGGCGTTGATGCTCTGGCTGCGGCGTGCAGGCTTCAGTGAGGTGCACTGTGTGGATGTGAGCGTGACCACGGTCGAGGAACAGCGTGGAACGGAGTGGATGAAGTATCAGTCCCTCAGCGACTTCCTCGATCCTGAGGATCACAGCAAGACCATCGAAGGGCTACCGGCGCCGATGCGGGCGGTGATTGTCGCCAAGAAATAAAACCCGTCTCCTCCTGAAAAATGGAGATCAAATGTGGGAGCTGGCTTGCCTGCGATAGCATCACCTCGGTTTGCCTGATACACCGAGGTGTCTGCATCGTAGGCAAGCCAGCTCCCACATTGATTGGGTTATCACATTGAGGTTTTTGGGGGTTGCTTAAAGAGCAGGTTTGGCTCTGCGTGCCTTAAAGAACTCACTCAACACCGTCCCGCACTCTTCAGCCAACACCCCGCCTTCATACAACACCCGATGATTGAGAAAGCCCTGGGTAAAAAATTGTCCCTGGCTTTGCACAATCCCCGCCTTGGGCTCCAGCGCGCCATACACCACACGGGCAATCCGCGAGTGGACGATCAACCCGGCGCACATGCTGCACGGTTCCAGCGTCACGTAGAGGGTGCTGCCCGGCAGGCGGTAGTTGCTGACCGCCTGGGCGGCGGCGCGGATGGCGACCATTTCCGCGTGAGCGCTGGGGTCGTTACCGCTGATAGGACAGTTGAAGCCCCGACCAATGATTTCACCGTCCTGCACCAGCACCGCACCCACGGGCACTTCACCCAACGCTGCGCCTTGGGCTGCCAGGGCCAGGGCTTCATGCATGAAGTCCTGGTCGCGGCTGCGATCGATAATCGCCGTTGGGCGAAACTGGCGCATCACGCTACCTCGATGGCGGCCATCAGGCCGGTTTCCATGTGATCAATGACATGGCAGTGGAACATCCACACGCCTGGGTTATCCGCCACCAGGGCAACGCGGGCGCGCTCGTTCTTGCCCAGCAAGTAGGTGTCGGTGAAGTACGGGATCACCTTGTGCCGGTTCGAGGCAATCACCTTGAAGCTCATTCCGTGCAGGTGAATCGGGTGTTGGTACTGGGTCATGTTCTTCAATTCGAAAATGTAGCTCTTGCCCTTTTCAAGCTTGGCAATCGGCCGGTCGGCACAGGTCTTGTCGGTAATGTCCCAGGCCTGGCCGTTGATCTGCCACAGGCTGGGCGGCTTATTGTCCACGTTCACCGAGACCGAACCTACCCATTCAAAATTGAAGTTGAGTTTCTCGGCATTGGCCAGGTCCGGCTCGGCAACCGGGTTGGCCGGCAACGCGGGCGGCCATTCGGTGGGCGCGTCGGCATGGGTCACAGAGCGGAAGGTGCCCAAGCGCACCGGACCGTTGCGGATCGATAACTCTTCTCCGGCAGGCGGGGCCTTGATTGCCAGGCAAATGCGCATGCCCGGGCCCAGCCAGTACTCCTTGCCCAATGGCCTTGGCTCAATGGGGTTGCCGTCCAAAGCATAGATCTGCGCCTCGACGTTGGGGATATTGATGCGATAGGTCAGGGTGTTATCGAGGTTGAGCAGGCGCACGCGGGTGATCTGCCCGGCGGGTAAATCGACGACCGCCTGGGACATCCCATTGATCGTCGACAGGCGTCCGGCCGTACCACCACGCGCGGCTTCACGGGGAATGCTGAAGGCGACAAAGGCACCCTCTTCGTCCACATGCCAGCTTTTCAGGCTCAGTGTGCGCTCGTACTTGAAACCGGTTGGCTCGCGCTCTTCAATGATCAGCGGCCCGACCAGACCACGGCCGAGCTCTTCGCTGCTGTTCACATGGGGGTGATACCAGTAGCTGCCGGCATCGGGCACACGGAACTGGTAATCGAAGTACTCACCCGGCAACACCGGCAGTTGCGACACATAGGGCACGCCGTCCATTTCCAGCGGCAGGCGGATGCCGTGCCAGTGAATGGTGGTGGCGACCGGCAGGTGATTGATAAACCGCACCCGCAGCCACTCGCCCTGGCGTACCCGTAACTCGGTGCCCGGCGCCGACGGCCCGAACGCCCAGGCCTCGGTCTTGTGCCCCGGCACCAGTTCCACGTCCAGCGGCGCGGCGATCAGCTCGTAATCGCGCCCCGCGCTGGCGTCGGCGACTTTCCCCAGCCAGTAGCGATAGGCACCACCGGCGCCAACGCCCACCACTGCAAGACCGGCCAGACCACCGAGGATTTGTCGACGGGAAAAGGATTGGGACACAACAACCTCACGTATCTACCGCGGGTCCAAGCCCCGCAAAGGGCAAATACGATACACCCGCAAATGCGAAACAGTAAGGGTTCGCGTTGCCGCGATGTGGTTTTCAGGCCTTGGCGGCGGCCAGGATCAAGGCTTTCATCTCGGCCACGGCGCCTTTGAAACCGACGAACAGTGCATGAGCGACCAAGGCATGGCCGATATTCAGTTCGTTGATGCCTTTGATCGCCGCCACAGCTTCGACGTTGTGGTAGTGCAGGCCGTGGCCAGCGTTGACGATCAGGCCTTCGCCCAGGCCGCACTTGACGCCGTCGATGATGCGCTGCAATTCGTCGGCGACTTCGGTCGGCGTGGTGGCGTCGGCGTAACGGCCGGTGTGCAGTTCGATGGCGGGAGCACCTACGCGTTTCGATGCTTCGATCTGCCGCTCATCGGCGTCGATAAACAACGAGACTTCACTGCCGATCTTCGACAGGCGCTCTACTGCGGCCTTGATCCGTGCTTCCTGGCCAGCCACATCAAGGCCACCTTCCGTGGTCAGTTCCTGACGGGTTTCCGGCACCAGGCAGATGTGCGCCGGGCGGATACGTTCGGCGAACGCCATCATTTCTTCGGTGACGCCCATTTCGAAATTCATGCGAGTTTGCAGCACGTCTTTGAGCAACAGCACGTCGCGCTCCTGGATATGCCGGCGGTCTTCGCGCAGGTGCACGGTGATGCCGTCGGCGCCCGCTTCCTCGGCGTCCAGCGCGGCCTTGACCGGATCAGGGTAACGGGTGCCCCGAGCCTGGCGCAGGGTGGCTACGTGGTCGATGTTCACGCCGAGAAGAATGCGATTGCTGGTGGTCACGAAAAGCGCTCCTGAAGAGGGAAGGAATCGCTGCACAGCATACACGGGGATGTCAGGGCTTTCGAAACAACTCGCGACTGACCAGCGGCCGACCGCCCAGGTGCACGGCCAGGGCCTGGCGCATCAAGCGTTTGGCGGCGGACAAGGCGCCTGGAGCGCTCCAGTCGGCCTCGCTCATGGCCAACAGCTCTGTGCCCTGGAACAGGCCGGGTTGCAGTAGATAGACCCGCTCCAGGCCCGCGTCCACTTGCAGGCGGTACATGCCATCGGCGGCGATGGGATCGCCGTGCAGGTCCTGGCTCAGTTCAAAGCCGTAACCCAAGTCGTCCAGCAGGCGCCATTCGAAGGCACGCAGCAGAGGTTCCAAAGGGCGGCCTTCGGCCAGGGCGAGCAAGGTGGCGGCATAGTGATCGAAGACGCCTTGGTGTGGATCTTCGGCGGGTAGAAGACGGATCAGCAATTCGTTGAGGTAGAGGCCACTGAACAGCGCCTCACCGTTAAGCCAGTTGGAGGCACCGGCGGCTTCCATGCGGCCGACGTTCTTCAGCTCGCCACGCCCACGAAACTCCACTTCCAGGGCCACGAATGGCCGTGCCAAGGTCCCCGCTTTGCCTCGTGCGCTGCGCAAGACGGCCCGCAGGCGGCCTTGGGGCGTGAGGAAGTCCACCAAAGCGCTGGTCTCGCGGTAGGCGCGGCTGTGCAGGACGTAAGCGGGTTGGCTGGGGGGTGGGGATTGGGACATGGAGGTCTCTTCGCAGAACTTAAGGACAGCGACAATCCAATGTGGGAGCGGGCTTGCTCGCGAATGCGGTGGATCAGTCACCCGATGTATTGACTGATACTGCGCATTCGCGAGCAAGCCCGCTCCCACATTTTGTTTTGCAGTGTTGCCGAAAACCTATTACAGGTCGCCGTAACCCAGCGAACGCAACGCACGCTCATCATCAGACCAGCCACCCTTCACCTTGACCCACAGGTTGAGCATGATCTTGGAGTCGAACAGCAACTCCATGTCCTTGCGCGCTTCGGTGCCGATACGCTTGATACGCTCGCCCTTGTCGCCAATGATGATTTTCTTCTGGCCGTCACGTTCGACGAGGATCAGCGCATGGATATGCAGGGTCTTGCCCTGCTGCTTGAACTCTTCGATTTCGACGGTGATCTGGTACGGCAGCTCTGCGCCCATCTGGCGCATGATTTTCTCGCGCACCAGTTCAGCGGCCAGGAAACGGCTGCTGCGGTCGGTGATCTGGTCTTCCGGGAAGAAGTGCTCGTTCTCCGGCAGGTGCTGGGCGATGACCCGCTCCAACGCTTCCAGGTTATGACCGTGCTGGGCCGAGATCGGGATGATCTGGGCGTTCGGCAGTTGCTCCTGCAGCCAGCTCAGGTGCGGCATCAGCTCAGCCTTGTCTTCGATGCGGTCGGTCTTGTTCAACGCGACGATCAACGGACCCGTCACGTATTGCACGCGTTCAAGGACCATCTGGTCTTCGTCGGTCCACTTGGTGCGGTCAACGACGAAGATCACCACGTCGACGTCTTTCAACGCGGCCGAGGCGGTCTTGTTCATGTAGCGGTTGAGGGCTTTCTCGCCGCCTTTGTGCATACCTGGAGTATCAACGTAGACCGCCTGGATGTTGCCTTCGGTCTTGATGCCCAGCATGTTGTGGCGCGTGGTCTGCGGCTTGCGCGAAGTGATCGCCAGCTTTTGTCCCAGGATGTGGTTCAGCAACGTGGACTTGCCCACGTTGGGACGGCCGACGATGGCAACATAGCCACAGCGTGTTGCGGTTGAATCAGTCATGGCCATTCTCCACGCCCAGGGCAATCAGTGCTGCGGCGGCCGCTACCTGTTCGGCAATACGACGACTCACACCCTGACCTCGGCTTTTTTCATTCAGTAAGGTGATTTCACATTCGACGAAGAACACTCGGCAGTGGGGCTCACCCTGGATATCCACCACTTCGTAACGTGGCAGTTCACACCCGCGAGACTGCAGAAACTCTTGCAGGCGGGTCTTGGGATCTTTGTTGGTGTCCACCAGCGTCAGGCTTTCAATCTCCGACGCCAGCCAGGCCACTACCCGTTCCTTGGCGGCTTCCATGCCCGCATCGAGGTAGATCGCACCGATCAGGGCTTCGAGGGCATCGGCCAGAATCGACTCACGACGGAAACCACCGCTTTTCAACTCGCCGGAACCCAGGCGCAGGTACTCGCCAAGGTCGAAACCACGGGCCAGTATGGCCAGGGTCTCGCCCTTCACCAGGCGGGCACGCAAGCGCGACAACTGGCCTTCACGGGCCAGGGGGAAGCGATCGAACAGCGCTTCACCGGCGACAAAGTTGAGGATGGCATCACCGAGGAATTCCAGGCGCTCGTTGTTACGCCCGGCAAAACTGCGGTGTGTAAGGGCAAGGATCATCAATTCCTGATCCTTGAAGGTGTAACCGAGCTGACGCTCGAGACGGCTTAGAGAAACGCTCACGGTTTACCCACATTCAGTTCGTGGCGCCAAAGGCCTACGACGATTAACGCTGTGTTCAAATTCAAATCCTGGTGGTTGCTGCATGAGGCAGGACAATTGTCCAAGCCCCAGAAAAGCATTCGGCGCTGTGTTCACAGCGCCGCATGGATTACTTGATCAGCCCGACCCGCGAGAAGTTCGGCAGGTGGCTGAGCTTGGGTTCCGGCCAGCTCATCCAGACCGCGAAGGCCTTGCCGACGATATTCTGGTCGGGGACCATGCCCAGCAGGTTCTTGGGAATGTTGGGGTCATCCCAGTACCGGCTGTCATTGGAGTTGTCACGGTTGTCGCCCATCATGAAGTAATGCCCGGCAGGCACTGTCCACTGGTTATCGGGCGGTGAACGGTAACGGCTCATTTCCTTGCGGATTTCGTGCTCTACCGCGCCGAGCTTCTCCTGGTATAGCTCGGCGCTGCCCAGAGTGTTCGGCTCAGAACCGATCAGCTTTTCCGCCACCGATTCGCCGTTGACGAACAGACGCTTGTCGCTGGTGTAGCGAATCACGTCACCCGGCAGGCCTACCACACGCTTGATGTAGTTGACGTTCGGGTCGCTTGGGTAGCGGAACACCATCACATCGCCACGCTGCGGATCACCGATCTCGATGACTTTCTTATCGATCACCGGCAAGCGGATCCCGTAGGAAAACTTGTTCACCAGGATGAAGTCGCCCACGTCCAGGGTGGGTTTCATCGATCCCGAAGGAATCTGAAACGGCTCCACCAGGAACGAACGCAGCACCAACACGATAAACAGAACCGGGAAGAACGACTTGCCGTATTCAACCAGCAGCGGTTCCTTGTTCAGTTTCTCGACCACGGCCACATCAGGCTGGCTGACGCTGCCCTGATAGGAGGCAATGGCCGTGCGCCGACGCGGGGCGAAGAACACCAGATCAAGCAACGCCAGGAAACCACAAACGGCAACGGCGATGACCAGCAACAGCGGGAAATTTAGTGACATAGGACCTAACTATCCAACCTGAGCACCGCAAGGAAGGCTTCTTGTGGAATTTCCACGTTGCCCACTTGCTTCATGCGTTTTTTACCGGCCTTTTGCTTCTCAAGCAGCTTGCGCTTACGGCTGACATCGCCGCCATAGCATTTGGCCAGTACGTTCTTTCTGAGTGCCTTGACGGAGGTCCGCGCAATGATCTGCCCGCCAATGGCGGCCTGGATCGCGACGTCGAACATCTGGCGCGGAATCAGTTCCTTCATCTTTTCGGTCAACTGGCGACCTTTGTAGTGCGCGTTATCCTTGTGCACGATCAGCGCCAAGGCGTCGACCTTGTCACCATTAATCAGCACATCCAGCTTCACCAGATTAGCTGACTGATAACGATCAAAATGGTAATCCAGCGAAGCATAGCCGCGACTGGTGGATTTGAGACGGTCGAAGAAGTCCAGAACCACTTCGTTCATCGGCAAATCGTAGGTCACTTGTACCTGGGTACCGAGGAACAGCATGTCGTGCTGCACGCCACGCTTTTCGATACACAGGGTAATGACGTTGCCCAGGTGCTCTTGCGGCACAAGAATATTGGCCCGCACGATCGGCTCGCGCATGTCTTCGATGGAAGACAGATCCGGAAGCTTGGACGGGTTGTCGACGTAAATCGTTTCACCGGTTTTCAGCAACAGCTCAAAGATAACCGTTGGTGCGGTGGTGATCAGGTCCAGGTCGTATTCGCGCTCGAGGCGCTCCTGGATGATCTCCATGTGCAGCATGCCGAGGAAGCCGCAACGGAAGCCGAAGCCCAGAGCGTCGGAGCTTTCCGGGGTGTACTGCAACGACGAGTCGTTGAGCGTCAGCTTTTGCAGGGCTTCGCGGAAATCTTCGAAGTCGTCGGAACTGACCGGGAACAGACCGGCGTAGACCTGCGGCTGGATGCGTTTGAAGCCCGGCAGCACGTCGACGTCAGGGGTGGAGCTCAAGGTCAGGGTGTCACCGACGGGGGCACCGTGGATGTCCTTGATACCGGCGATGATGAAGCCTACTTCGCCGGCTTTCAGATCAACGGTCGCAGTGTGCTTGGGGTTGAATACACCGACGCTATCCACCAGGTGGATCTTGCCGGTGGACTTGACCAGGATCTTGTCGCCCTTCTTTACACGGCCGTGGCGCACGCGTACCAGGGAAACAACGCCCAGGTAGTTGTCGAACCAGGAGTCGATGATCAACGCTTGCAGCGGATCTTCGTAGTTACCGGTAGGGGCTGGAATGGTTTTAACCAGGCGTTCGAGCACTTCGTCGACGCCCAGGCCGGTCTTGGCGCTGCACTCGACGGCGTCGGTGGCGTCAATACCGATGATTTTTTCGATTTCTTCTTTCACGCGGTCCGGATCGGCCTGTGGCAGGTCGATCTTGTTCAGGACCGGCATGACTTCCAGGCCTTGCTCGATGGCGGTGTAGCAGTTGGCCACGGACTGGGCTTCAACACCCTGCCCCGCATCCACTACCAGCAACGCACCTTCACAGGCCGCCAGCGACCGGCTGACTTCGTAGGTGAAGTCAACGTGGCCGGGGGTATCAATGAAGTTCAATTGGTACTTGATGCCATCGCGGGCGGTGTAATACAGAGTAACGCTGTGGGCCTTGATGGTGATCCCGCGCTCGCGCTCGAGGTCCATGGAGTCCAGCACCTGGGCTTCCATTTCACGCTCGGCAAGGCCGCCGCACATCTGGATGAATCGATCGGCCAGCGTCGACTTGCCATGGTCAATGTGGGCGATGATGGAGAAATTGCGGATATGACTCAAATCACTCACGGATCAACACTCAAAAAGGCTGCAGGCAGACTGCCCGCTGAAAAATAGCCGGGAATTGTACCTGATGCTCAGGCCAGACGTCATCTTTGGCGACCAAGAACAAAAATGCCCCGATCTGTCGAACGGGGCATTTTTTTGTTTATAAGCAGGCAATCAACCGGCTCGGCGCAACAACCAGAACCCGGCCACGGCACAAATGAGCGTCGGCACCAGCACCGCAAACAGCGGCGAGAAGCCGAATACCAGGCTGGACGGCCCCAGCAGGTCCTGGGCGATTCGGAAGGTAAAGCCCACCAGCACACCGGTGAACACCCGCTGGCCCAGGGTCACGGAGCGCAGCGGGCCGAAGATGAAGGAAATAGCCATCAGCACCAGCGCAGCGGTCACCACCGGTTGCAATACCTTGACCCAGAACGCCAGCCAGTAACGGCCATTGTTCAGGCCCTGATCGCTCAAGTAGTGGATATAACTCCACAAACCGGCAATAGACAGGGTTTCCGGAACCATCACCACGGTATTGAGCAAATCCGGGCTCAAGGCGATATCCCAGGTTTCCTGCGGGGTGTTGACCACCTCGGTAGTCGATGCCGGACCGGTGCCGATACCACGGAAGAAGGTAGTGGTCACATCACTCAACTGCCACTTCTCGTCACCATACTGCGCACGCTTGGCAAAACTTGCCGACAGAATGTGCCGCTCCTTGTCGAAGTGATAGCGGGTCACCCCCAGCAGCAAGCCGCCCGGTTGCACGGCGTTGATGTGGATGAACTCATCACCCTGACGGTGCCACAGGCCGTGCTTGGCGCTTTGCGCGTCGCCTGACCCTTGGGCCAGGGCCCGGTTGGCCTGGGCCTGGCTTTCAGTCGGCGGCACCACGTACTCGCCAATCAACACACCGACCACCATCAGCACCAGCATGGGTTTCATGACCGCCCAGACAATACGGCCGATGGACACACCGGCGGCGCGCATGATCGTCAGCTCGCTGTTGCTGGCCAGGCTACCCAGACCGATCAGACAGCCGATCAGCGCGGCCATCGGTAGCATCTCGTAGAGACGACGGGGCGCGGTGAGCATCACGAAACTCAGAACGTCGGTCACGGTGTAGCTGTCGCTGACGCTGCCCACCTCGTCGATGAAGGCGAACAACAGGGCCAAGCCCAGGATGATGCCCAGTACGGCGAGGATCGCCACCAGGACGCTGCTACCAATGTAGCGATCGAGCTTAACCACGAGCCAACTCCTTCACGCTGCGACGACTCGCCAGTTTCAAACGCAACGGTTCCCAGTACAGCAACCCCAGGCCGATGGCCAGGAAGATCCCGTGTACCCACCACAAGCCGAGAGCCATCGGGATCTTGCCCTTCTCCAGGGAGCCGCGGGCGGAAATCAGGATGGTCAGGTACGCCATATAAAGCAGGATCGCCGGCAGCAACTTGAGGAACCGGCCCTGGCGCGGGTTGACGCGTGCCAGTGGCACTGCCATCAAGGTCACGATAAACACCAGCAGCGGCAACGACAGGCGCCATTGCAACTCGGCCACGGCACGTGGCTCCGGGTTACCCCACAGGCTACTGGTGGGTATGGCGTCGCGGTCGGTCACCTCGTTGCTGATTTCAGGCTTGGCCAACAACACGCCGTAGGTGTCGTACTTGATAGCCCGGTAATCCGCCTGGCCGGGGTTGCCGTCATAGCGATAGCCGTTTTCCAGGATCAGGTAGCGATTGCCGTCCGGACGGATTTCCTGGCGACCACTGTCGGCCACCAGTACCGAAATGCCACGGTCCTTCTTGTCCTGGCCCAAGCGCTTCTCGGAAATGAATACCCCGCCCAGGCTGGCGCGGTCTTCGGTCATCCGCTCGGTATAGGTCACCCGCGAGCCGTCATTCAACGCCTGGAAACGCCCAGGAACCAAGGTATCGAACTCGGTCATCGCGTCTTGCTTATTAAGTAGCAGCTGAAATTGCATGGAGCCTTGAGGCGCCAGGCTCAGGCTCAACCAGGCAACCACCAGGGCCACGCCGGTCGCCGGTACCAGGGTCATGGCCAGCAAACGCTGCTGGCTCATGCCGGTGGCCGACAGCACGGTCATTTCACTTTCGAGGTAGAGCCGCCCGTAGGCGAGCAAAATACCCAGAAACAGCCCCAGCGGCAGGATCAGCTGCAGCATGCCGGGCATCCGAAAGCCCATGATCAAAAACAGGGAGCCCGGATCAAGGGCGCCGGAGGCGGCTTGAGCCAGGAACTTGACGAAGCGACCACTCATGATAATGACCAGCAATACCGCACTTACGGCACTCAGGGTCACCAGGACTTCGCGGGACAGATAACGGAAGACAATCAAACCAGACACTCCAGGGTTGTCAGGCTAAGCGGCCAAACAAGCAAGCATATCGAGTCGACCCATTGGCACAGGTCGGCTAAAAAGATGGCGCATTATCCTGTGATTGACCGCGCCTGTCACTGCGCACGCTCAAGCAGGCGCACAAAGCTGCCTGCAAGGGTTGTCAGCCGAACGTCGCGAGGTTCAAACTGCGGCCTTTGTCGCAGGCCGCCTACAGGTGGCCAAGCTTATAAAGCCGGGTGTACAAACGCCTGGCTCTCAGACCTCATCAAGGGACCCGAAAATGGAACTGGTTGTAAAAAGCGTTAGCCCGGAAACGTTGAAAACCGCCACCCTCGTGGTCGCTGTCGGCGAAGGCCGCAAGCTTGGCGTAGCCGCTAAACAGCTGGACGAACTGAGCGGTGGTGCCATCAGTGCCGTGCTCAAGCGCGGTGACCTGGCCGGCAAAGTCGGTCAGAGCCTGCTGCTGCAAAGCCTGCCCAACCTGAAAGCCGAGCGCGTATTGCTGGTAGGCGTGGGCAAGGAAGCCGAACTGGGCGACCGACCGTTCCGCAAGATCATCAGCGGCGTGCTCAATACCCTCAAGGGCCTGGGCGGCAGCGATGCAGCTCTGGCCCTGGACGAAATCGTGGTCAAGGGCCGCGACAGCTACGGCAAGACCCGTCTGCTGGCGGAAACCCTGGCCGATGGCGAATACACCTTCGACCAGTTCAAGAGCCAGAAAGCCGAACCCCGCGCCCTGAAGAAAGTCACCCTGCTGACCATCAAGGCTGCCCAGGCTGAAGTCGAGCGCGCCGTGACCCACGCCCAGGCGATTGCCGGCGGCATGGCCTTCACTCGCGACTTGGGCAACCTGCCACCGAACATCTGCCACCCAACCTACCTGGGCGAGCGAGCCAAGGCGCTGGGCAAGGAATTCAAGGGCCTGAAAGTCGAAGTACTTGATGAAAAGAAAATCAAGGAGCTGGGCATGGGCTCGTTCTATGCCGTGGGCCAGGGCAGCGACCAGCCGCCACGCCTGATCGTCATGCAATACAACGGCGGCAAGAAGTCCGAGAAGCCATTCGCCCTCGTGGGTAAAGGCATCACCTTCGACACCGGCGGCATCAGCCTCAAGCCTGGCCTGGGCATGGATGAGATGAAGTACGACATGGGCGGCGCCGCCAGCGTCTTCGGTACCCTGCGCGCCGTGCTGGAACTCAAGCTGCCGATCAACCTGGTGTGCATCCTGGCCTGCGCCGAGAACATGCCGAGCGGCGGCGCTTCCCGGCCGGGCGACATCGTCACCACGATGAGCGGCCAAACCGTGGAAATCCTCAACACCGACGCCGAAGGCCGCCTGGTGCTGTGCGACGCCCTGACCTACGCCGAGCGCTTCAAGCCGCAAGCCGTGATCGACATCGCCACCCTGACCGGTGCCTGCGTGGTCGCCCTGGGCGCTCACACCTCCGGCCTCTTGGGTAACAACGAGGAGTTGATTGAGCAACTGCTCAGCGCCGGCAAGCAAGCCGACGACCGCGCCTGGCAACTGCCGTTGTTCGACGAGTACCAAGAGCAACTGGACAGCCCGTTCGCCGACATTGCCAACATCGGTGGCCCGAAAGCCGGCACCATCACCGCGGCCTGCTTCCTGTCGCGCTTCGCCAAGAACTTCAACTGGGCCCACCTGGACATCGCCGGCACGGCCTGGACCAGCGGCGGCAAGGACAAAGGCGCCACTGGGCGCCCGGTTCCACTGCTGACCCAGTACCTTCTGGATCGCGCCAAGGCCTGAAACTGAAAACGCCGAGGCGGCCATTACGCCGCCCCGGTCGTAGCAGCTGTCGAGCGCAAGCGAGGCTGCGTCGGCGGAGTACCTGACACACCGCAACGCAGCCTCGCTTGCGCTCGACAGCTGCTACGGGGTTTTCGTGATGGGCGATTAGACGGTATTTACAATTGCGACGCGGCTATCAGGAACCACAATGACCCAAGTCGACTTCTATATATTGCCCAGCGCCGATCCTTCGGCACGCCTGGACTTTGCCTGCAAACTCACCGAAAAAGCCTGGCGCATGGGCCACCGCATCTACCTGCATTGCAGCGATGCCACCCAACGCGACGAGCTTGATGCCCGCCTGTGGCGCTTCAAGGGCGAAAGTTTCGTGCCTCATGGCCCCGCAGAAGCAGAGCCCGATGGCCTGGTTGTACTGGGTTTGGGCGACAGCTGCGGCGATCACCATGACCTGCTGGTGAACCTGGACCTGAAAGTACCGGCCTTCGCCAAGGGGTTCGCCCGTGTGGCGGAAGTGGTGGTGGAAGATCCGGCTATTCGTCAGGCCGCGCGGGAGAGTTTCCGTTTCTACCGCGAACAGGGCTATTCTCTGCAAGATCACCGATTACAGCGACTCTGAGCACACGATGGACACTCCAAACCCGCTAAAACCGTCTGACCATCTGCTGGACGACCTTGAGTCGATCCGCCAGTTGTTGGGTGATGATGACAACCTGCAACCACCGTCGCTGACCGAACCGGCCAGTGATGTACAAATTCCCCTGCTGTTCGACATGGTCGGCGGAAAACCTGCGCCTGCCCTGGTCGAATCGCCCGTTGTAGCAGCAGATCCGATCCCGGCCGCCGCTCCAGCACAAACCCCGACCGCCGAACCCGAGACCGCAAAAGCCCCGGACGCCCTGCTGCTGCACCTGGACAACGAACTGCGCGCCGCTGCGCAATTGATCATGCAAGACGTGATCGACGATTTTGCCCCGCACATCGAAACCGAGATCAAGCGTCGGCTGGATGCGCGCATGGAGCGGCTGCTCAGTCAGTACCAGAACTGAGGCTGACCTATATCCCCTGTGGGAGCGGGCTTGCTCGCGAAAACGGTGTACCCGTCAGCACATATATTGACTGACACACCGTTTTCGCGAGCAAGCCCGCTCCCACAGGTACTCTGCGCCAACCTTAAGCCCGTCTTCAACTCGCCCTCTCCCCTATCCCCCGTTATACTTGTCGGCTTTCCTGAATTAATGCCAACTAGGGTCCCGCCGCGCATGGATAAGACCTACCAGCCGCACGCTATTGAAACTTCCTGGTACCAGACCTGGGAGTCCGAGAATTATTTCGCTCCGCAAGGCGCGGGCGATTCCTACACCATCATGATTCCGCCACCGAACGTCACTGGCAGCCTGCACATGGGCCATGGCTTCAACAATGCGATCATGGATGCCCTGATTCGTTTCCGCCGCATGCAGGGTCGCAACACCCTGTGGCAGCCAGGCACCGACCACGCGGGTATCGCCACGCAGATGCTGGTGGAGCGCCAGTTGGAAGCCACCGGCCAGAACCGTCACGATCTGGGTCGCGAGAAATTCCTGGAGAAGATCTGGGAATGGAAGGATCAGTCCGGCGGCAACATCAGCCGTCAGATTCGTCGCCTGGGTTCGTCCGTAGACTGGAGCCGCGAGCGCTTCACCATGGACGACGGCCTGTCCGAATCCGTGAAAGAAGCCTTCGTGCGCCTGCACGAAGACGGCCTGATCTACCGCGGCAAGCGCCTGGTCAACTGGGACACCAAGCTGCACACGGCGATTTCCGACCTTGAAGTGGAAAACCACGACGAGAAAGGCTTCCTGTGGAACCTCAAGTACCCGCTGGCTGACGGCGCCAAGACCGCCGAAGGCAACGATTACCTGATCGTCGCCACCACCCGCCCGGAAACCATGCTCGGCGACGCCGCCGTAGCGGTTAACCCGAACGACGAACGCTATCAGGCCCTGATCGGCAAGTTCGTCGAGTTACCGTTGGTTGGCCGTCGCATCCCGATCATCGCCGATGATTACTGCGACCCTGAATTCGGCACCGGCTGCGTGAAAATCACCCCGGCCCACGATTTCAACGACTATGAAGTCGGCAAGCGCCACAACCTGCCGCTGCTGAACATCTTCGACAAGAACGCCGCTGTTCTGCCGGCCTGCCAGGTGTTCAACCTCGACGGCACGCTGAACGAAAGCATCGACGGCAAGATCCCGGCCGAATACGCCGGCCTCGACCGTTTTGACGCGCGCAAGCAGATCGTTGCCGCCTTCGACGCCGCCGGCCTGCTGGTGAGCGTTGACGACCACGGTCTGAAAGTGCCGAAAGGCGACCGTTCCGGCACCATCATCGAGCCGTGGCTGACCGACCAGTGGTACGTGTCTACCAAGCCGTTGGCAGAGCCTGCGATTGCTGCCGTGGAAGATGGCCGTATTCAGTTCGTGCCCAAGCAGTACGAAAACATGTACTTCTCGTGGATGCGTGACATCCAGGATTGGTGCATCAGCCGTCAGCTGTGGTGGGGCCACCGGATTCCGGCCTGGTACGACGAGTCGGGCAAGGTCTATGTAGGCCGCGACGAAGCCGAAGTGCGTGCCAAGCACAACCTCGGCCCGGACGTTGCGCTGCAACAGGACAACGACGTACTGGACACCTGGTTCAGCTCGGGCCTGTGGACCTTCTCCACCCTGGGTTGGCCGCAACAGACCGAGTTCCTGAAGAAATTCCACTCCACCGACGTGCTGGTCACCGGTTTTGACATCATTTTCTTCTGGGTTGCCCGGATGATCATGCTCACCATGCACTTGGTGAAGAACGAAGACGGCACGCCACAAGTACCGTTCAAGACCGTGTACGTACACGGCCTGGTGCGTGATGGCCAAGGCCAGAAGATGTCCAAGTCCAAGGGCAACGTCCTTGATCCGCTGGACATCATCGACGGCATCGACCTGGAAACCCTGGTGCAGAAACGCACCTCGGGCCTGATGCAGCCAAAACTGGCGAAAAAGATCGAAAAGCAGACCCGCGACGAATTTGCCGACGGCATCGCCAGCTATGGCACCGACGCCCTGCGCTTCACTTTCTGCTCGCTGGCGTCCACCGGTCGCGACATCAAGTTCGACATGGGCCGCGTCGAAGGCTATCGCAACTTCTGCAACAAGATCTGGAACGCGGCGCGCTACGTACTGGATAAAGGCGAAGACTGCGGTCAGAACGGCGAAGCCTATGAGCTGTCCCTGGCCGATCGCTGGATCATCTCCCAGTTGCAACGCACCGAAGCCGAAGTGACCCGCCAGCTGGACCAGTTCCGTTTCGACCTGGCCGCACAAGCACTGTACGAGTTCATCTGGAACCAGTATTGCGACTGGTACCTGGAACTGTCCAAGCCGGTGCTGTGGGACGAAAACGCACCCATCGAACGCCAGCGCGGCACCCGCCGCACCCTGGTGCGCGTACTGGAAGTGGCCTTGCGCCTGGCGCATCCGTTCATGCCGTTCATCACCGAAGAAATCTGGCAGCGCCTGGCGCCGTTGGCCGGTATCGAAGGCAAGACCATCATGCTGCAACCTTGGCCAGTGGCCAACGAAGCACGCATCGACGAGGCAGCCGAAAGCGATATCGAGTGGCTCAAGACCCTGATGCTTGGCACGCGTAACATCCGCGCCGAAATGAACATCGGCCCGGGCAAGCCACTGGCTGTGTTTGTGAAGAACGCCAGCGCCGAAGATCAGCGTCGTCTCACCGAGAACGATGCGCTACTCAAGAAACTGGCGAAGCTGGAATCGATCACCGTGTTGGCCACTGACGCAGAAGCACCACTGTCCGCCACTGCACTGGTTGGCGAGATGGAAGTGCTGGTGCCAATGGCCGGCCTGATCGACAAAGGCGCCGAACTGGCGCGCCTGGACAAGGAAATCCTGCGTCTACAAGGCGAAGTGCAACGGGTGGGCGGCAAGCTGTCCAACGCGGCGTTCGTCGACAAGGCCCCGGCTGAAGTCATCGACAAGGAACGCGCCAAACTGGCCGAGGCTGAACAGGCCTTGGGTAAACTGGCGGAGCAACATGCACGGATTTCCAGCCTGTAAGGTGGCCGCTGTGTAAGAAAGAGGCCTTCGGGCCTCTTTTTTTGGCTTTAAACCCGATCAATGTGGGAGCGGGCTTGCTCGCGAAAGCGGTGGGTCAGCCAAACATTTGGTGACTGACACTACGTATTCGCGAGCAAGCCCGTTCCCACATTTGACCGAGACCGACTCAGGAATGTGTGACAATACCCGCCACTTTTGAAACAACCCCAGAATCGACGCAGCCCATGACCGCTCCCAGCACACCCAAACCACCGCGCAAGAAGCCTAAACCTGCAACGCCGGCCAAACCCGTCGTTGCGCGCAAAGAGGCCACTCTGCACCCGCGTAACCGCCATCAGGGTCGTTACGACTTCCCGGCGCTGATCAAAACCACGCCGGAACTGGCAAAATTCGTGATCCTTAACCCTTACGGCAAGGAAAGCATCGACTTCGCCAGCCCTGATGCGGTGCGGGTGTTCAACCGGGCGTTGCTCAAAACCTTCTACGGCATCCAGCACTGGGATATCCCGGCTGATTACCTGTGCCCTCCCGTTCCAGGGCGTGCCGACTATGTGCACTTCCTCGCGGACCTGCTGGCCAGCGTCAACGAGGGCGTGATTCCCCGTGGCGCACCGGTCAAGGTGCTGGACATCGGCATGGGCGCCAACTGCGTCTACCCGTTGATCGGCTACAGCGAATACCGCTGGCACTTCCTCGGTTCGGAAGTCGATCCGACGGCCGTGGCCGCCGCCAAGGCCATCGTGCAGTCCAACGGGCTGAACAAGGCCATTCAACTGCGCCAGCAAAGCAATCCCAAGCATATCCTGCTGGGTCTGCTGGAGCCGGGGGAGCGTTTTGACCTGACCATGTGCAACCCGCCCTTCCACGCCTCCATGGATGAAGCGACCAAAGGCAGTGAGCGCAAGTGGCGTGCACTGGGCCGGGCCGACCCGAAACGCAAGCTGCCGGTGCTGAACTTCGGCGGCCAGTCGGCTGAATTGTGGTGCGAAGGTGGTGAAGCGCGATTTGTGACGCAGCTTATTGCCGAGAGTGCGCACTTCCAGCACAAAGTGCTGTGGTTCAGCACCCTGGTGTCAAAAGCATCGAACCTGCCAGCCATCCAGACCGCCCTGAAAAAGGCCGGCGCACTGGAAAGCCAGGTAGTGGAGATGTCTCAGGGCCAGAAACAGAGCCGTTTCGTCGCCTGGACCTTCCAGACCAAGAGCGAACAGCAAACCTGGCGCCAACGCTGGGTCCGTAAGGACTGATCGCCGCTACATTAAAAACACAAACGGCAGGCAACAAAAAACCGTGCCCGGATCGCTCCGGAGCACGGTTTTTTTTGCTGCGTCTTACTTGTTAACCGCGTCGGTCAGGCCTTTGGCCACAACCAGCTTGATAACTTTCTTGGCAGCGATTTCGATGGCAGCGCCAGTCGAAGGGTTACGGCCAGTACGGGCAGGACGCTCGGTCACTTTCAGTTTGCCAACGCCTGGCAGAGTGATTTCGCCGCCATTTTCCAGCTGATCAGCAACGATCTGGCCCAGTTGGTCCAGCAGAGCACGCACGGTGGTTTTCGGTGCGTCTACAGCTTCAGCCAGATCAGCGATCAGTTGGTCTTTAGTAATAGCCATTGTGGTGTTCCTTCCCTATCAAATTCATTTGGATTGCAGAGTGCAGTGTCAGCCATCGAGCCCGACCATCAAGGCCTGGCACCCACGGCTCTAAACCACGACAGATCGGGGTTATAGATACCTGAAACGGGGTTTGGTTCGACCTGACAGATGCTGAATGCACGCTTAACGCTGAGACTTCGCGTAAGACGGGGCAAAACTAGCACAGAGACGGGGAAATATCCGCCTCAACATGCCTATTTGGTCAGCTTTATCGCTCTAAACCGTGAAAAAAAGGCATATGGACCGTCGGACCACGCGCAAAACACCCTTCACACCCCCTGCGACCAGCGGGTGCGGTACACTGGCGACTTTTTCCGGGAGGCCGCCCTCCTCCCATTCAGCCAGCCGAGAAGCCCATGCCGATCCGTCATTGCATCGTCCACCTGATCGACAAAAAACCCGACGGCACACCCGCAGTTCTCCACGCCCGCGACTCCGAACTTGCCGAGTCAGCGGCCATCGAGAACATGCTTGCCGACCTCAACGAGAGCTATAACGCCAAACAAGGCAAGGCCTGGGGGTTTTTCCATGCCGAGTCCGGGGCGCATCCGTTCAGCGGCTGGTTGAAGGAGTATTTTGAAGGCAGCATGGATTTCACCGCGTTCAGCCGGGTAGCGGTGGAGCATCTGCAAAAGCTGATGGAGGAGTCCAACCTCTCCACGGGCGGCCACGTGCTGTTTGCCCACTATCAACAAGGCATGACCGACTACCTGGCCATCGCCCTGCTGCACCACAGCGAAGGCGTGGCGGTGACCGACCAGTTGGATGTAACGCCTTCACGCCACCTGGACCTTGGCCAGTTGCACCTGGCGGCGCGCATCAACGTCTCCGAGTGGCAGAACAACAAACAATCCAAGCAGTACATCTCCTTTATCAAGGGCAAGAATGGCAAGAAGGTCTCGGAATACTTCCGCGACTTTATCGGCTGCCAGGAAGGCGTCGACGGTCCGGGCGAAACCCGCACCCTGCTCAAGGCCTTCAGTGATTTCGTTGAAAGCGAAGACTTGCCGGACGAGTCCGCCCGCGAGAAAACCAAGACCCTGGTGGATTACGCCAGCAGCCAGGCCAAGCTCGGCGAGCCGATGGGCCTGGAAGAGCTCTCGGGGCTGATCGACGAAGAGCGGCCAAAAGCCTTCTACGATCACATCCGCAATAAGGATTACGGCCTGTCGCCGGAGATTCCGGCGGACAAACGCACCCTCAACCAGTTCCGCCGCTTCACCGGGCGCGCTGAAGGCCTGTCCATCAGCTTCGAAGCGCACCTGCTGGGCGACAAGATCGAGTACGACGAAGCTGCCGGCACGCTGATCATCAAGGGGCTACCGACTCAGTTGACTGACCAGCTCAAGCGCCGCAACTGATGCTGGGCGGGGTTCTGAAGAAGGTCCTGCTGGTGTTGCTGGTGGTGGTGGTTTTCCAGAACTGGGGCAAGATCGAGCGGGTGTTCAACCCGTCACAAGTGGCGCCCGAACAGATACGGGCCAATGCCCGAGTGACGCTGTACAGCACTGACTGGTGTGGTTACTGCCAGCAGACCCAGCGTTTTCTTGATCAGAAAGGCATTCCCTACAAGACGGTCGACATCGAGAAGGATGCCGAGGGGCGTAAGGCTTATGAAGCCCTGGGCGGCGGTGGGATTCCATTTGTGGAGGTGAACGGTACGCTGATTCGCGACTACAACCCGGATGCGATCATGGCGGCGCTCAAGTAACAGAGGCAATCACCTGTGGCGAGGGGGCTTGCCCCCGTTGGGCTGCGCAGCAGCCCCAAAACAGGCCATGGCGTTTTTTCTGAAAGTACGCGGAGGCGTTTATAGGGGCGGCTTCGCAGCCCAACGGGGGCAAGCCCCCTCGCCACAAAAGCGCACGCCTGACTAACCCAACCTACTGCAACTGAATGCGAAACCCCAACCGCGGAAAGTGCACATGCACCGTGCCGCCCTGTTCATCGGTACGACGCAGGATCAGTTCTTCCCGACCGGCAAACAGCAACTCACCCGCCACCGGATCGACGCCATAATCCGTCGCCGAGATGCTCACCTGCTGGCCAGCCTTGAAGCCATTCGGTTCGTCAAACAGCTCATTCGGCAAGGCGACTGGCGTGGAATTTCGCGCCACCTCCAAGGCTTGCTCGGCGCTCATTTCAGTCGCTGAACCATGACCAAAACCCATGACGCGCGCATGCCAGGCTGAAACAGCGGGATAAAGATCGACCAGCGGCGCAGTCACCGGCGTCGCCTTGAGAAACCACAACGGGTGAGCCATGGCAAAGTCGGCGATCGACGGCTCGCCAAACAGGAAGTCTCCCTGCTCGCGCTGCAACTGTTGCTCCAGACACCCCATGATAGCTGGCCACTGATGGCGCGCCTGCTCGGCCGGTATACGCGTAGCCGAGCCGCCGGTGAACAAGGCGGCACGGTCGGCGATAAACGCCTTGAGCGCTTCAGGCGGTAGTTTGGCAAAGCGTACCGCTACTGACTCGGGCTGGAACACGAGGCTGACGGCATGTGCGAACACTACCGAATCGGCCCAGGCGGCAAATGCCTGGGTGATCAGTTCTTGCCCCTCGGGAAACAACGCGGGCGAGGATTTCTCCTGCTCCAGGCGCCGGGCAATCAATGCGGTGTCACAGTAGACATCAGCACCGACCTGCAACACCGGCGTCTTGCGGTAGCCGCCAGTCAGGGCCGTGAGGCCGGGCTTGGGCATCACCGGCGAGATATGCACCGAGTACCAGGACAGGCCTTTGAAGCCGAGCAAAAGCCGAGTTTTTTCTGCGAATGGGGACGCCGGGTAATGGTGGAGGATCAACTCTGACATGCTGGAATCCGCTAAACGAGTGAAGACCCAGCTTAGCGCGCAAAAACCACCCGGCCTACCCATCGGCCTGATAGGAACTTATCAGTCAGGCTGATAAGCCCCCGGCTTGACTGGCGGCCAGGCACTCCTTGGCGCTCTTTTTCAGCTTCTTGATCAGCCGCTCCTGGCGCAGGGCTTCGCTTTTGCTTGAACAGGCTTCGGTGTAGACCAGCGCCACGGCCGGGCTTGAGAGGAAAAAACGCGCGCCCTTGCCGCTCTGGTGGGAGGCAAAACGACGCACAGGGTCATTGCTGATCCCGCAATACAACGACCCATTGGCCGCACGGACAAGATAGACAAACCAAGGTTTGGGCTCTGCGGCTTCAGCACAGCTCGACGGACTATTCACAGATTGATCTGGCCAACGATAAAGAGCCCTAATCTTATCAACGACTGGCCTGGAACGCCTTCAACCCTTTCAACGCCTGGGTACGCACCGCATTGCGTACCAACGGCGTCCAGCCCAGCAACAGGCCTTTCGTACCGAGCGCCTGGCGCGACCAGCGCCACAGGTCGAAGTCATCATGGTGCTCGCAGATCTTGCCGTCGCGAAACACGAAGCGCGCCTGAATATCGTTGACCACCGTGTTGCCGGTCTGGCTGAACAGGTAGGTTGCCACCCAATGGGCACTGCCAGTGATCTCGTCACTGTTCACTTGGTCGAAGGTCAGAGAAAAATCCTTGGCCCGAGTGGTCAGCATGCGCCACATGTCGCCGGCATCACGCCCACGCAACTCGCCGAACGCCGGGTCACTGAACACCACGTCATCGGTGTAGCAGGCGCTCATCGCCTCAGCGTCCAAGCGCTGGAACGCGCTGTAGAACTCGATGATCAAGGCGTTATGGGCGTCGCTCATGGGCAGCATCCGAAAAAGGGTCAGGAGCCGCTTACGATAGTGCGCAAGCGCCTGGAACACTATCGGTATTTATGACAGGAATGCCACGGCTACGCCCTTTAAGGCACCATGCCGCAACTGCGAGCATAGGCGAACAAATCCACATCGGTGGAAATACAGAGTCGATGCATGGCCGTACTTTTCTGTTTACTGATGGTGGAAATGCTGCGATTGACCCGCGCGGCGATCTGGCTGACGGTCATGCCACTGGCCAGCATCCGCACCACTTCCCGCTCCTTGCCGGACAATTGCGGCTGTTGGGACTGGTCACCGGTACCGGCCTGCGCCAGTTGCACCCGCAGGCACTCGCTGGCAAATGTCCGGCCTTCGCTGACAGCCTTGATCGCCGAGGGCAGCTCCTTGGCCGATGCACTTTTGGCAACGATGGCCTTGGCGCCATGAGCAAACGACGCACGCAGGGTGGCAACGTTGGCAAACATCGTCACCAGAATCACTGGCAACCTCGGATACTGACGGCGCAACAGGCTCAGCAGCCCATAACCATCAGCCTGCTGGTCACCCGGCATGGCGAAATCGCTAACCAGCAAATCGCAGGGCGTCGTACTCAACAACTTGAGCAATTGATCGGGCCCATCGGCCTCACCGACCACTTTGCACTTGCCGTTCGCCTCAATCACGACTCTTTGCCCGATGCGGACAATGGGGTGATCGTCGGCAATAATTACTCGAAGCATAGGAACTCACGGATGATGGCAACTTGAATCCGCGCAAAATAACCCCGCACGCGACCCCCAACAACCGCCGGCAAACGCTGGTTTTGCGTCCTCAACCAATGTTTTGTAGCCATCAATAACAGCCCTACAAAATAAAAAGAAAACACTTACATCTAACGCCTTCAACACTTCAGCGTAACGCCCTACAAGCAACCAGAAAACCGCCGACAAGTCACAGGCTATTCAAGTAAACAAGGTAACGGTGAAGGTCACTTTGAAACGCGTCCAGCTGCGACCGATTCAGCAGCACACCATGGGAATGAAGTTGTTCGATCAGTTGTGAACCTCTGGACTCCAGCTCCGTCGCGCCAAGAAACGCCAGGCTTCCCACCAGCCGATGAAGCCGTTCAGCCATCAGCGACGTATCGAGGGTATTACGGGCGTGATCCAGAAGCGCATTGTCTTCCCACGCTTCGGTGAGCAGGCTGCCAAGCATCTGGCTCACTACCTGGGTGCTGCCGAATGTCTCGATCAAGCTGTCACGAGTGGGCCAGGCGCTCACTACCAATGGTTGTTTTGACGCCGGCGGCACAACAACAGGAGGTCCAGGCAGCCAATGCATCAAGACCTCACACAGTTGCTCCAACGTCAGGGGCTTGAGCAGCCAGGCGTCCATACCGGCATCGTGGCACCGCTGAGGGTCGTCATGCACCAGGTTGGCGGTCAAGGCAATGATTGGAACACGCTGGCGCTGCTTGATCTGCTCAAGCAGGCGTATCGCCCGCGTCATACGGTAACCGTCCATGCGTGGCATCTGACAATCGGTGATGATCAGGTCGAATGGCTGGGCGCAGATAGCCGCCAAGGCACGGCGGCCATCACTGAACAGTTCGTGGCGCAGCCCGAGCTTTTGCAGGAGCCAGCCCATCAGGGCGCGATACGTTGGATGATCTTCCGCCACCAGTACGTTCAGGTGCTGCCAATGCGATGGCGGGTCGGTGGAGGCTTTCAGCTCCCGGGAAGGCCCTGGGCTGGAAAGTAAGCGGCCCCCCATGATCACCTCGTGATTGCTGGCAGACCTGCAGCACCCAGGGTTCACGATAAACCGGTGGGACTGACGCAGCAGCCAAAAGATGCACGGTGCAGCAAAACCATGACATTTATATGACCGCTATCGCCGATAAAAAAATACCCTTTGAATACCCATTTGACGATACAAAAACTACGAAAAAACTAGCTTTCCTGCGTCACCCAACAACTTATTCCGACACCCCATATATTGACTTCGCGTTATCCCGTCATTGTCGTATTAGTTGTATTTCCCCTGTCCCAACTGCCCGCTAAATTGCACACACCCCGCTAGAGGGTCCGGACTCGCCGCGTGCGGCATCCCAGAAGAAAAAATGACTCGCTACGCGGCAACCCATTCCTTGCACTTGTCGGGGTTGCCGCGGCGTGTCTTATCAGCCGACTTCACACTGGAACAACTAGAAATGAACAAGTCCCTAGCCTTGTTGAGCACCGCCCTGTTGCTCGCTACCGCTTCACCTGCTTTCGCCGCCAGCTCCGTCGACCTGACCGTCAAGGGCCTGATTACTCCCAGCGCCTGCACCCCAACCCTGCCCGGTGTTGTCGATTTTGGAAAAATCTCGGCCAAAGACCTGAACCTGGACAAACACACAACGCTTGAAGAAAAAACGGTCCAACTGACCATAAGCTGCGAGGCCAGTACTCTATTTGCAATCAACCCCATCGATAACCGAGCCGGCTCGGCGTCCACCATTAATTCCACCTATGGCCTGGGGCTGATCAACAGCACGGAAAAACTGGGTCGTTATTTCTTGATGTTCCGCAACCCAGTCACCGATATTCCATCAGAAATGTTGACGTTTAGCGCCGGAAAATGGAGCTGGCTCGGCGACGACGATGCCGCAATACCTAACCAGTTAATTGCCTTCGGAAGCTTCCAGAACGATGTCGGTTACTTGCCCCACCCCCTTCAAAGTGCGGCCGTGGAAATCGTGCTCAATACCGCCATCGCCCCGGCCAATACCCTGACTCTGACCAATGAAGTGGCATTGGACGGTTCGGCAACCCTGGAACTCAAGTACCTGTAACCCCTAGTGCTTCGATGCCCCTTCCTGATTAAGAGTTTTTTGCATATGAACACGTTTACCTTGCGCCTGCTCGCGACCCTGCTGTTCACCTCACCCGCCTTTGCCGCCAGCTCCGTCGACCTGACCGTCAAGGGTTTGATCACGCCCAGCGCCTGTACCCTCGACCTACCTGGCGTTGTCGACTACGGAAAAATCTCGGCCAAAGACCTGAATCTGGACAAACGAACCCCACTCGAGCTGAAAACGATTTCACTGACCATCAGCTGTGAAGCCCAGACCCTGTTTGCGATTAACCCCGTCGACAACCGACCCGAGTCAGGCGGCTACTACAGCTACGGCCTGGGTCTGATCAACGGCTCGGAGAGGCTGGGCAGTTACGACCTGACGTTCCACAGCCCGGTCGCCGATATCCCCTCGAAAATGTTGAATTTTCGAGAGGGAAGATGGATGTGGATTGACGACGATGAAGCCGTAATACCGAACTCATTGGTCGCCCTCGGTGAGTTCCAGACGGATGTCGGCTACTTACCGCATCCCCTCCAAAACGCCTCGCTGGACATCACCGTGTATGCCGCCATCTCTGCGGCCAATACCTTGACCCTGACCGATGAAGTGGCAATAGACGGCTCGACAACCCTGGAACTTAAGTACCTGTAAACCCAATCGACGTTCTGTTGAATTCTCCAGACAAAGGGCCTTTTACCTATGAACGCTTTTGCCTCCCGACTGATGCTGACACTGCTGTTCGCACCCTCGGCCTTTGCAGCCAGCTCCACCGACTTGGCCGTCAAGGGCTTGATTATTCCCAACGCCTGCGAGCCGCTGATCTCAAGCGGAGGGATTGTCGACTTTGGGAAAATGTCGGCCAAAGAGCTGAGTGCCGATCAACCGACCACGCTGCCTGGGCAAACCATACAGTTGAGCGTGAGGTGTGAAGGCCCGACGTTTTTTACCCTGAACACCATCGACAATCGCTCCGGCACCTCCGCCAATCACGCTAACTGGCATGGCCTGGGGATGACGTCCGAGGGTGAAAAACTTGGCGGCAGCGCGTTCCATCTTTACACGCCAATGGCAGACGGGGTTCCCGTACACACCATTACCTCCACCGACGGCGGTGCGACCTGGAAGGTCGACAGCATGCTCAGTCACTCGATGCTGACCGCCGTGGCGATGACTGATGGGCTGGTTCCCATTGCGGTTAGCTCTTTCGATGCCGAGATTAGGCTGCGCACCCACATCGCCCCGGCCAGCGGCCTGACTCTGACCGACGAAGTCCCCGTCGATGGCCACGCCACCGTGCAGGTCAAATACCTGTAACGGATGCCAACAGACTCAACCGAAAGGAACTCGCCCTTATGAAAACCACGCTCACCGCCCTCTCTGCCGGCTTGCTGCTCGTTGGCTCTGCCAGCACCTTCGCCGCCTCCACCGTCGATCTGACCGTCAAGGGCCTTATCGTACCGAGCGCCTGTACCCCGGAGCTGAGTCGCGGCGGAGTGATTGATCACGGCAAGATCTCCGCCAAGGACCTGCAAACCGACAAACCAACGCTGATTGGCACCCACGTCATGACCCTGGTGATGGTCTGCGACAGCGCCATTTCGGTTGCGCTGCACTCCATCGATAACCGCTCCGGCTCATCCCTCTTACCCACCGGTTATGGCCTGGGCCTGATCAACAGCGACCAGAAACTGGGCTGGTTCACCCTCATGTTGCGCAACGCAGTCGCCGACACCGCGCAGGTCCAACCAATCGCCTCCCAGGACGGTGGCAATACCTGGTATGGCGAAAGCACCTGGGATTCGGGCCTGTTCATGTCGATGGCCAGCATGAGTGACGACACTCAGCCGGTGCCAATGAAGGAACTGGCAGCGGAGCTGGTGGTGGACACGTTTATCTCCGCCACCGACAGCCTGGACCTGAGCAACGAGGTCACCCTCGACGGCTCGGCCACCCTGGAAGTGAAGTACCTGTGACACCCCGCAAGCCCATGCCAGACAGCTGTTTTCCAGCATGGGCCTTGTTGCGTAACGGCCGTAGTCCCCTTTGCCAGTGACCTCAACGATGAACACGCTCCCTCGCTTTTTGGCGGTACTGCTCTTGCTGGCGTCCACCCAGCCGGTTTTCGCTACGTCGTTTGTCGATGTCACGGTGACCGGCCGACTGACGCCGGATGCCTGCCATGTCTCGCTGTCTGACGAGGGCACCGTCGACCACGGAAAAATCCCCGCTCACACCCTCAGCCCCAACGAGTTCACCGTGCTGCCCAGCCGAATGTTGGAACTGACTGTGCAATGCACCCGCCCCATGCTGTTTGCACTGGTGGGTATCGACAATCGCTCGGAGTCGTCACTGGCCCCAGGGTTTTTCTACGGTTTGGGCAGAAACATTCATGCCCACGACGAGCGCCTGGGCTCAGTGGCGCTGTCCTATCGCGACCCAGTGGGCGACGCCCAGCCCATGCTGGTTCTGGCCTCCAGCAACAACGGTGAAACCTGGACGCCAGAGCCCAATGCGTACCCCAAATCCTATATCGGCTTCGCCTCGCCCGGTGACCGTCAGCCCGACTTCATACGCCAGTTGACCACCCGGCTACGGATCGACACCTCGATCAATTTCTCCCGGTACCTGACCCTCGACCAGGAGGTACCGCTCGATGGCTCCATCGTCCTGGATTTGCGCTACCTCTGACCCTTTCATCTTGCCCAATGGAACCCCCCGTCATGACGAGGATATTGTTGAAAATCACCGCCTGCTTTGGTGCCCTGGCCCTGTTGCTCGGCACCCAGGCACATGCGGACGGCATGGTGCCGGACACCTCCGTGGTGATCGTTCACGAAGCCGAGGGTGAAGCCGCGATTTCAGTGACCAACACCGACAGCCAACTGGCGCTGCTGCACGTCACCCTGGAAAACATTCCCGAGGACAACGAAGCATTGCTGGTGGTCACGCCACCGCTGTCACGGGTGGAAGCGTCGAAGTCGCAACTGGTGCGCTTCATCCTGCAAACCAGTCAGCCCCTCATGACCCAACGGCTCAAACGGGTGATCTTCGAAGGTATGCCGCAAAACCGGCCCGCCACCGAAGCCGGGCATGCCCGGGTGGGCGTGACGGTTCGCCAGAACCTGCCGCTGATCATTCATCCCAAGGGACTGGCGCGTAACCCCACGCCCTGGACCGGCCTGACCTGGTCGCAGGAAAACGGCACGTTACGGGTGCGCAATGACACGCCATATGTGGTGCGCCTGGCCCAGGAGCTGCTTCTGTTGCCAGGTGATGGCCGGGCTATGTTGCCGCGCACCTATGTGCTGCCGGGAGAAACCTTGAGCGTGCCCGCCACCGGTGGCGCAGCCGAGACGGTGCGGATACAGCCGGCCACCGTGTACGGCTTTGCCGTGGCGGCCTATGAAGCACCGATCACCCGCTGACGACCCACAGGCGCCACAGGACAGGACGGCGCCTGAATAACGAAGTGACGGCTCAATGACCGTCACCAGGTCGCCCCGTACCGCCGAAGTGACTCGGCGACGGGCGCCATCATTCGAGTGCCTTTCGTGAAAACAGTACTGAGTTACCGTGACGGCGAAGCCGTGCCCGCCAATCCTCTTCGTCGCGCCTGGCCCGTGTGGTTGCTGACCAGCGTCCTGCTGCCTGTCGAGACCCGAGGCGATGCATCATCACCTGCCAGCTTTGACGCGCGGACCCTGTCCCAACGCGGTATCGACCCGCAACTGGCCAGCCTGCTGCTGTCGGCGCCACGTTTTGCCGCTGGCCGTCATGCGATCAGCCTAGTGGTCAATGGCCAACGGCGCGGGCGCCTTGAGGTCAGTTTCGATCAGCAAGGCACCCTGTGCTTCGACCAGGCGCTGCTGGACGCCGCCAATCTACTGGATCCTGGTGACAACGCAGCCTGCCATGATTTTCTCGCGCAATACCCGCGAAGCCAAGTGCAGCCAGACCCGGCCACCCTCACGGTATCGTTGGTGGTGCCCACCGAAGCCCTGCGACCGATACCGCAGGATATTTCCGGGTACCAGACCGGCGGCTTCGCCGGGCTGCTCAATTACGACCTGACAGGCGTGCATAACCGTTTTGGCGATGACACCAGCCGCTTTGGCTCGGCCAACACCGAGGTGGGGTTCAACGCCGGCGACTGGATTGTGCGTAGCCGTCAGGTGCAGACCTGGCAAGACGGCCTGTCGCGCAGCACTCACCTGGAAGCGTATGCCCAGCGCACCTTCGCCCAACATCAGGCGGTGCTGCAGGCCGGCCAGATCAACCTCTACAACCCAGTGTTGTCCGGCGCGCAGATCAACGGCGTCCAGGTGCTCACCGAACAGGCCCTTCAAGAGCAGGGCCAGGGCGCGACCATCGACGGGATCGCCAACAGCCCGGCGCAGGTCGAGGTTCGCCAAAACGGAGCGTTGATTCATTCCACCGTAGTGCCCACCGGGCCGTTTTCCCTGACGGATGTCCGCCGTCTGAATACCCGTTCGGATGTCGAGGTCACGATCAAGGAAAGCGTCGGTGGTGAACGGCGCTTCACCGTGCCAGCGGCGATGCTCGGCCTCGGCTTGCCAGCGCCGGGGTATTCGGTGGCGGCAGGCCGGGTGCGCAACATCGGTGATGCCAAGGGTGAAGATCCTTGGGTCGTCAGTGCCGGCTGGACCGGTGCCGTGCATCCGCAACTGACGGTGGGCAGCGGCGTGCTGGCCTCCGACGAGTACCGCTCCGCAGGCTTGAGCCTGGGCTGGCTGCCGTGGCTGGACGGCCAGATTCAACTGTCCAGCCAGATGTCCGATGCAAGCGCACCCAATAAGGTCCGAGGGTTGCAGACCGACATTTCATGGTCCCAACGCCTGAATGACCAGTGGTCGTTCAGCGCCGCCAACTCATGGCGCACCCCCGGCTATCGCGAGCTGGAAGAGGCGACCTACGAACCCGAAAGCACCCAGCAACGCAGCTCCCGCTACCGCGATCAGCAAAGCGTTACCCTGGGTTGGTCTCACTCATGGCTCGGGGCGTTCAGCGCCGGGGTCTCCCGCTCCGGCACCTTTGATGGCAACAGCAATAGCCACGCCCTGGCGTCGTGGGGCACGAGTATTCGCGGCGTGTCACTGTCTGCCAGTGCCGAGTGGCAAATGGGTGGGCGCCAGGAGCAGGACAACGCGGTCTACCTGAATGTCAGCGTGCCCCTGGGTGAAAGTCGCCGAGCCCGCAGTTGGCTGCGCAACTCCGGTGGAGACAACCGCACTGGCGTGGGGCTGAATGAGCAAATCAACGATCAGTTCAGTTATCAGGTCAGCGCCGAACACGACAGCCGCGACCACCAGGTGGAAACCACCTTGGGCCTCTCGACACTGCCGCTCTACAGCCAGCTCGACTTCAGCTACAGCCGCTCCGACGCCGAACGCTCGAGCTATCAAGGTGGCGCCCGGGGTGGCGTGGTGGTGCACGGTGGCGGTGTCACGCTGTCACCGTATCCGGTGCGCGATACGTTCGCGCTGGTTTCGGTCAGCGACATGAGCGGCATCAAGCTCAGCACCCCCAGCGGCCCTGTCTGGACCGACTGGCAAGGCCAGGCGGTGGTGCCCCAGGTATCCGCCTATGGCCGCAGCCCGGTGGAAGTCCAGACCCGCTCGCTGCCACGCAATGCCGATATCAACAATGGCCTGGCAATGATTTCGGTCGGGCGCGGCGCGGTGGAGCGTGTCGATTTCGGCCTGACATTGACCCGTCGAGTTTTGCTCACGGTACGCACTGAAGACGGCATGCCACTGCCCCGTGGCGCCTCCATCAGCACCGACAGCGGCGAGTTCGTGACGCTGGTCCAGGACGGCGGCCAAGTGTTTTTGCCCAACGTTCTGGAACAACCGAAATTGTGGGTCAGCGGGCCCGGAATGGAGCGTTGCACCCTGCACTACGAGTTGCCGGCAAAGGGCGACCCAGAGGTGTACTTCGAAACCGCCCCCGTCCAGTGCACCCCATCATGAGGAAGACTGCCATGTTATTGATGCCTGCTCTGCAACGCCTGACTGTGGTGTTGCTGACAATCGGGTTCGTTGGCAACAGCTACGCAGAGGACGAGTGCCAACTGAGCCTGAGCGAATCGCTGCTGGACTTAGGACAAATGAGCCGTATTGCACAGAGCGACAGCGCACCCGAGCGACTACTGGGTGAGCGGCGCCTGAGCCTGAACTTCATTTGCCCGCAGACGGCCGACATGAGCCTGTTCTACCAGGCCTTGGCAGCGAGCCCACAGCGGCTGAAATTCACCGAGCACGGCAGCTACGCAATCCAGGTCAGCGACGGTGTGCTCGATGGTCAGGCCGTGGAATTGGGATTGGTGCCAGCGCTCGGCCAACCGCCGTCCACCAGCGGCGCCGTGCTGAACTGGCGCGCCGGCCATGGCATCGCGCCGGTGCAGGGCGGCTCAGTGCTTATGGGTAAAAGCCTTTCACTGCAACTGACCCTCAGCGCCTGGGCCGATATAGCCGCCACCCAGGTTCAGGATGCAACTACCTGGGAAGTGTCCGGGACACTCTATGGGCGCCAAAGCGGTCGTTACCGGGAACTGACCCTGCGCGCCCACTTCGTACCTGCAGCCTGTACACCGCAACTGTCTAACGGCGGCTTGGTGGATTACGGCACCTTGTCAGCCAAGGACCTGAGTGCCGTCGACGAAACCCCGCTACCCACCCGAACCCTGCAGTTCTCCGTCAGTTGCGATGGCCCCACGCGCTTCGCCTTGCTCATGCACGACAACCGCAACGGCTCGGCCACCGGCGGTACCGATGAAACCGCCTACGGTCTGGACCTGGACAACGGCCGGAACAAGATCGGCCGTTACTACCTGAACATCGACCCGGCGGACTTCACCGCCGACAGCTTCGGCACGCTTTTTCGCACCGACTCCACCAGTCACGGCGTGGCCTGGAGCAGCTCCAGCGCCCGGCAAATCCCCATCGCCAACAACAGCCTCATGGGCTTTACCGAGAGTGCCGGCAACACCCACGGGCCGATGGCGATCCAGAACCTGAGCGGCACCGTGCGCATCAAGGCCTACCTCGCCCCCACCCAGTCCCTGGACCTGCGCAGCGTCGTGGAAATCAACGGCGCTGGCACCATCGAAATCATTTACCTGTAGGACTCCACACCATGAACACTCCGTGCATCATCCTGAGCATTCTGTTACTGGCCGGCGCCCAACATGCCCACGCCGCGTCCACCGTCGACCTGAGCGTCAAGGGCCTGATCACACCCACCGCCTGCACGCCCCTGCTGTCCAGCGGTGGGCTGATCGATTACGGCAAGATTTCCCAACAGGACCTGAACCAGGACAAGGGCACGCGATTGCCGGTCAAACACCTGCAAGTCAGCGTTGCTTGCAATGCTCCCAGCCGCTTCGCCCTGCGCATGCGCGACAATCGCGACGGCTCGGCCATGGTTAACAGCGAGATCTACTACGGGCTGGGGCTCGACAACAGCGGCAACCGCATCGGCCTTTACTCCATGACGTTTGATCCCAGGCAAACCGTGGTCGACAGCACCGCGTTGATCTACGGCACCGAATCCACCACCGGCGGCCTGGCCTGGCGTACCGCCAACCTCAACCCCATCGACATCGGTGCCAACAGTTACCTGGGCTTTACCGACGCCGAAGGCAGCACTGCCGGGCCGTCTGCGATCCGGGAGCTGATCAGTACGGTCAAGGTCGAAACCGTGATCAACGCCAAACAGAACCTCGACCTGAGCACCGACACCCTGCTCGATGGCTCGGCGACGATGGAAGTGGTTTACCTCTAGAGTTTCTCGCTGGTGACCTGCACATAAAGAGCACGGCCCGCGCCCAGCCCGGCGACGATCGCGCCTAGGCCGATTACCGCGAAAATCCAGCCGATGGCCGTCCACCCGCCGGTCCAGTCATGCACCAGGCCGACCATGAACGGGCCGAGGGAGGCCAGCGTGTAGCCAATGCCCTGAGCCATGCTCGACAGGTTGGCGGCGACATGGGAATCACGCGAGCGCAACACGATCAAGGTCAGCGCCAGGCTGAACGTACCGCCCTGCCCCAAGCCCAGCAGAATCGCCCAGCCCCACAACCCTTCCAGCGGTGCGTAGAGGCAACCGAACAACCCGCCGAGGGTCAGCAACATCACTACCACGATGGCCAGGCGCTGATCCTTGCCGCGCGTGGCCAACCATGGCGCTGCCAGAGAACTGACCAGTTGCACGATCACCGATCCGGAAAGCACCAGCCCTGCCTGGGTGGCCGTCAGGCCACGGCCGATCAGGATCGACGGCAACCAACCAAACACGATGTAAGCCAGGGACGATTGCAGGCCCATGTACAAGGTCACCTGCCAGGCCAGCGGATCACGCAGCAAACCGCGTACACGATAGGCCACCTGATGAGCGCCGTGTTTCTGGCCGACTTGAGGCAACCAGAACAACGCTGCCACCAGCGCAGGCAGAACCCAGAAGCCCAGGCCGATATTCCAGCTGTCGTCAAAGTAGTGACTCAACGGTACCGTCGAGCCGGCCGCCAGCGCCGCCCCCAGGCATAGGGCCATGGTGTAGACGCCGGTCATGGTGCCGGCCTGCTTGGCGAAGTCGCGCTTGACGATACCCGGCAATAACACACCGATGATGCCGATGCTGGCGCCGGCCAGCAGGCTACCGGCGAACAGTCCGGTTTCCCCGAACGAGCTGCGCAGAATGATGCCGGCAGCCAACGTCAGTAAAATCCCCAGCACTACCCGCTCGGCACCGAAGCGCCGGGCCAGGATCGGTGCCATCGGCGCAAACAGACCCAGGCACAGCACCGGCAAGGTGGTCAGCAAGCCGGCTTTGGCCGCCGAGAGGCCGAGACTGCTGGATACTTCGCTGAGCAGCGGCGCCATGCTCGACAGCGCCGGGCGCAAATTCAGGGCTACCAGAATCAGACCCAGCAGCAACAGCCACGGGCGATTCACCACCGGCTGGCTGTGCTGGACTTCGTCGTCATCGGCTTCGGCGTCGATCAGCAGTTCTTCAAGGGCACTCTCTGAACGGGGCTGTTCTTTACGGAGCATGGTGTTCTCGGGTTCAAGGTTCATTGATCAACTGCCGGGAAAGGGATTTGGCGCGCTCAGGGTCCTGTTGTTCCACAGCATCGAGCAGTTCAGCGTGCAGGTCGAAAACGGCCTGACGGCGAGGCTTGATGTTCAGCGTCTGGCGCAACTGCGCGCCGACAATGCTGGAGAAATACTGGTACAGCTCACTCAAGGCCGGATTGTGGGCCGCGTCCACCAAGCGTTTGTGGAACATCAGGTCACAGCTGATGTAGTGCTCCAGATCGCCGTGATAGTGCTCGCCGCTGGTCTTTAACGCCTCGCGCAACGCCTGCAAATCTTCATCGGTACGGCGCAACGCGGCCAAGCCAATGGCCTCGGTTTCAAGAATCTGCCGCGTCTCCTGGGCCTGGGCCAGGGTGCAGTGAGACAAGGCCCGCATCGCCCCCAGCGGGTCGGTCATCGAGCGCAGGTAACTACCGTCGCCCTGACGGATTTCGATCAATCCGGAAAACGCCAACACCCGCATGGCCTCACGCACGGTATTGCGGCTGATACCCAGCTCGGCAGACAGCTCGGGTTCGGTGGGCAGGCGTTCGCCGATAGCCCACTTACCCTCGGTGATGCGATGACGCAATTGCTCCAGCGCCTGGTCGACGAGGGAGCGTTTGATCAGTGGGGCGATGACTGTCATGTGATTCGCACTTTCGTCCAATCATAGGATGAATTTTCCTACATGTTAGTCAGACTTGCCTACAAGAGCAACGCACTAGGGTTTTTAAGCAACAAAAGGAGCGGGATTTTCGATTGTTAAAATTACCCTTAGAGGGTAATTTCGGCCCTAGGTGTCTTATGGAAAAGTACACACCTCATTACGATTTGGCGGTGATAAAGGCGGATGTCAGGCGGCTTGGGAAGAGAGCATTTACCAAGACCGCAGAAGAAACCGGCTCGGATCTCGGATTTAAAATCAACGATATGCAAGAGATCGTTTTCGAACTGCAAAACAAGATGTTGTACAAATCAATGACCACCTATGACGATTATCGAGTCTGGCAAGACGTGTACCACATCAATTCACACGGTCTGGAGATTTACATCAAGGTGACATACCGCCCTGCTGGCGGCCCACCGGTAATCTCCTTCAAGGAGAAAAGCTCATGAAAACCCAGCAATGTTTCAGTTGCGGCGCACGTGAGGGAATGATGCATTTTCAGGGGCGGGGAGAAACTATCAGTGTCAAAGGTATGGAGCGTCGAGTAGACGAACTTTCTGGCTGGGAATGCCAGAAGTGCGGAGAAATCGAGTGGGACCCCGATAGCGCAGAGCGTTACGGAACTGCAAGCGATGAACTGGTCGTCGCCGCCCGGCAAATGATCGGTACCGAGATGAAGCGCATCCGCCGCAAACTGCATCTTACGCAAAAAGAAACAGTGCAACTGCTGTCAGGCGGCGGGCACAACGCGTTTTCACGGTACGAGCGCGGTGAACTACTTCCACCCAAAGCGTTGATGCTGCTAATGCGCCTGCTGGATCGATACCCGCACTTGCTCGCCGATGTAAAAGTCTTGGGTGAAGGTGCCGATCTGAGGGGAGCGTTCAAATACACAAAGCACAAGCAATCTGAAACCCTTACGGTTTCCTAGGCCACAAAAAATAAACCCGGCCTTGTGCCGGGTTTATTTTTAAGCTTCAACCACAAATCAATGCAAAATCTGACTCAAGAACAACTTGGTCCGATCATTCTGCGGATTGTCGAAGAAGTCATTCGGCGCCGCCTGCTCCACAATCTCGCCCTTGTCCATAAAGATCACACGATTGGCCACGGTCCGGGCAAAGCCCATTTCGTGGGTCACGCAGAGCATGGTCATGCCGTCTTCAGCCAGGCCAATCATGGTGTCCAGTACCTCTTTCACCATTTCCGGATCGAGGGCCGAAGTCGGCTCATCGAACAGCATGATTTTCGGTTTCATGCACAGCGCCCGGGCAATCGCCACACGCTGTTGCTGGCCGCCGGAGAGTTGCCCCGGAAACTTGTGGGCCTGCTCCGGAATGCGCACGCGCTCCAGGTAGTGCATGGCGATTTCTTCGGCCTTGCGCTTGGGCATCTTGCGTACCCACATCGGTGCCAGCGTGCAGTTTTGCAGGATGGTCAGGTGCGGGAACAGGTTAAAGTGCTGGAACACCATACCGACTTCACGGCGCACGCTTTCGATCTGCTTGAGGTCATTGGTCAGTTCCACGCCATCAACCACAATGCGACCCTGCTGGTGCTCTTCCAGACGGTTGAGGCAGCGGATAGTAGTGGACTTGCCGGAACCCGACGGGCCGCACAGCACGATTCGCTCGCCCTGCTTGACGTTGAGGTTGATGTCTTTCAACACGTGGAACTGGCCGTACCACTTGTTGACGCCCTGCATCTGAATAATGCCTTCAGGGCTCACAGGCTGTTTGATTGCTTCGCTCATCAAAAAACTTCCTAAATTGGGTACGGACTTAGCGCTTGTGACCTGTGTCGAGCTTGCGTTCCAGATGCATGGAATAGCGCGACATACCAAAACAGAAAATCCAGAACACCAGGGCGGCGAACACGTAGCCTTCGGTGGCCATACCCAGCCATTTCGGGTCGGCGGCGGCTTGTTTGACGCTGTTGAGCAGGTCGAACAGGCCAATGATGATCACCAGGCTGGTGTCCTTGAACAGCGCAATAAACGTGTTGACGATGCCCGGAATCACCATCTTCAGCGCCTGAGGCAACACCACCAGGCCCATGCTGCGCCAATAACCCAGGCCCATCGCTGCGGCCGCTTCGTACTGCCCCTTGGGAATCGCCTGCAAACCACCGCGTACCACTTCGGCCACGTAGGCCGACTGGAACAGGATCACGCCGATCAAGGCCCGCAGCAGCTTGTCGAAGTTCATGCCTTCGGGCAGGAACAGCGGCAGCATCACCGAAGACATGAACAGCACGGTGATCAACGGCACGCCGCGCCAGAACTCGATAAAGGTCACGCAGACCACTCGAATTGCCGGCATGTTCGAACGACGTCCCAAGGCCAGCACGATCCCCAGCGGCAAGGCGCCGGCGATACCGACGGTGGCAATCACCAGGGTCAGCATCAGGCCGCCCCACTGACTGGTCGCCACGTTGGTCAGGCCGAAGATCCCACCGTGCAGCAGGAAGTAGGCAATGATCGGGTACAGCACCAAAAAGCTCAGTCCATAGACCGCCTTGCGTTGAAAACGCGAGATGAACAACGGCGCTACACCGACGATGGCCAGCCACACGGTCATGTCTACGCGCCAGCGCTGGTCGCCGGGGTAGTAGCCATACATGAACTGCCCGAAGCGCTGTTGGATAAACACCCAGCAGGCGCCCTCTTTCGTGCAATCGGCCTTGGTGGTGCCGACCCAGTTGGCGTCAAGGATTGCCCAGTGCAGGATCGGCGGCACGATCAGGTAGATCAGGTAGAACGCCAGGAACGTCAGCAGGGTATTGAGCCAACTGGAAAACATGTTGGCGCGCATCCATGCCACCGGCCCGAAGACTTTGCCCGGTGGCGGCATGTCAGGTTTGAAAGTATGCGTAGTCATGCTTGTTTCCTCACCGCTCGATCAGCGCAATGCGCTTGTTGTACCAGTTCATCAGCAGCGAAATGCTGATGCTGATCGCCAGGTACACGCTCATGGTGATGGCAATGACTTCGATGGCCTGGCCGGTCTGGTTGAGCACCGTGCCGGCAAACAGCGAAACCATTTCCGGGTAACCGATACCGGCCGCCAGGGACGAGTTTTTCGCCAGGTTCAGGTATTGGCTGGTCAGCGGCGGAATGATGACCCGCAGGGCCTGCGGGATGATCACCTTGCGCAGGGTCGGCCCAGGACGCAGGCCCAGGGAGCGCGCGGCTTCCGTCTGGCCGTGGCTGACGGATTTGATCCCGGAACGCACGATTTCGGCGATAAACGCCGCGGTGTACACGGTCAAGGCCAGGGTCAACGCCAGCAGTTCGGGGATCAGTACCCAACCGCCGACGAAGTTGAAGCCAGCAAGCTTCGGCATTTCCCAATGCACGGGAGTGCCGAATACCAACATGCACAACGCAGGAATCACCAACAGCAACGCCAGGCCCGCCCAGAACTTGTGGAACGGAACGCCTGTAGCCTCAAAACGCTTGTTGGCCCAGCGGGTCATCAGCACGATGGCGCCGAACGCGATCACAACGCTGATCCAGAACGGCCAGAACCCGTCAGCGGCAATCGCCGCCGGCATGTTCAGGCCACGGCTGCTGACAAAGAACATATCGCCGAAGTTATGGCTGGCACGCGGCCCCGGCATAGTCAGGAACACCGCGAAGTACCAGAACAGGATTTGCAGCAGCGGTGGAATGTTGCGAAACACTTCCACGTAGACCGTCGCCAGCTTGCTGATAATCCAATTCGGCGACAGCCGTGCCACGCCGACGATGAACCCGAGGATGGTCGCCAGGACCACACCGATCACGGTCACCAGCAAGGTGTTGAGCAGGCCGATCACAAAGACCCGGGCATAGCTGTCCGATTCGGTGTAGTCGATCAGATGCTGAGCGATGCCAAAACCGGCACTGCGCTCAAGGAAGTCGAAACCCGAGGTAATGCCCCGGTGTTGAAGGTTGGTTTGCGTGTTGTTGAACAGATACCAGCCCAACGAGACCACCGCCACAATGGTGATGATCTGGAATAGCCACGCACGCACTTTTGGATCGCTGAAGCTGAGCTTCTGCTTTGGTGCGCCGATTTGAGTTTGCATGGAGTGCCCCAGAAAGAATGGTACAGAACATCACCCGGCGGTTGGCCCACCGGGTGATAGAACCATCAGCGATCAGCGCACAGGGGGTGCGTATTGAATGCCACCGTTGTTCCACAGGGCGTTCAGGCCACGGTCGATTTCCAGCGGAGTGCTTTTGCCGAGATTTTTCTCGAACACTTCACCGTAGTTACCGACTTGCTTGACGATCTGTACGACCCAGTCTTTGCGTACTTTCAGGTCCTTGCCGTATTCACCGTCAGCGCCCAGCAGACGAGCGACGTCCGGGTTCTTGGTGGACTTGGCTTCAGCTTCGACGTTCTTCGAGGTTACGCCTGCCTCTTCAGCGTTAAGCATGGCGAACAAGGTCCACTTGACGATGCTGAACCACTCTTCGTCGCCACGGCGAACCACTGGGCCCAGGGGCTCCTTGGAAATGGTTTCCGGCAGTACGACGTAGTCTTTCGGCGAGGCCAGCTTGCTGCGCTGTGCGTAGAGCTGGGATTTGTCAGAGGTCAGCACGTCGCAACGACCGGATTCCAGCGACTTGGCGCTTTCGTCGGAAGTATCGAAGGTGATCGGGGTGTACTTGAGGTTGTTGGCGCGAAAGAAGTCAGAGACGTTCAATTCGGTGGTGGTACCGGCCTGGATGCAGATGGTTGCACCGTCCAGTTCCTTGGCACTTTTTACACCCAGCTTGTTGTTGACCAGAAAGCCAACGCCGTCGTAGTAGGTCACGCCGGTGAACACCAGGCCCATGCCCGCATCGCGAGAGCTGGTCCAGGTGGAGTTACGCGAGAGCACGTCGACTTCGCCGGACTGAAGCGCGGTGAAACGCTCCTTGGCATTCAACTGGCTGAATTTGACCTTGGTGGCATCGCCGAAAACGGCGGCCGCTACGGCACGACACACGTCAGCATCAATCCCGAGGATCTTGCCGCTGGCATCCGGCACCGAGAAGCCCGGCAAACCGTCGCTCACGCCACACTGCACGAAGCCTTTCTTCTGCACGGCATCCAGGGTGGCGCCGGCTTGGGCGAAACCACTGACACCCAATACGGCGGCCGCGCAAACGATAGCCAGGGTGGATTTCAATACCTTCATTCAAACCTCCAGTTGCTCTTGTTGTGTCGGAGCTTGAGCCCTGCCGCACCCTTATGAGGCGAGATTGACCTGTGTTGGCTTTTTTTGAGGTCAAACGGCATGAGACTGTCGCTGTAAGTCCAGTTGCTATCCCTCAAGCGGCAGTCACTGATAGTGTTACCGCCTGAGGTAAGCGTTGACATCGGGGTTCTCATAGCAAGCCCCGTACCAGACTGCCGGGCGAGCCGTTTCAGCCGCAGGTCAACCAAAAAAGATTCAACCTTGCGACATCTTCTTAACAGATCATCCCGTCGCGCACCGTGCCGACGCACCCAATCAGCGCGCACGCACATTAATGGAGCAGATATGACCGACCCCTTGATTCTTCAGCCCGCCAAGCCCGCAGACGCCTGCGTTATCTGGTTGCATGGCCTGGGCGCCGATCGCTACGACTTCCTGCCGGTAGCCGAAGCCCTACAGGAAAAACTGCTGTCCACCCGCTTCGTTTTGCCCCAGGCGCCGACCCGTGCGGTGACCATTAATGGCGGCTACGAGATGCCCAGCTGGTACGACATCAAGGCCATGAGTCCGGCCCGCTCCATCAGCCTTGAGGAACTCGAGGCGTCGGCCAAAATGGTCACTGACCTGATCGAGGAGCAAAAAAGCGGCGGGATAGACCCTTCGCGGATTTTCCTGGCCGGCTTTTCCCAGGGTGGCGCCGTGGTATTTCACACCGCCTTCCTGAAATGGCAGGGCGCCTTGGGTGGCGTAATTGCCCTCTCCACCTACGCACCTACTTTCGGCGATGAGCTTGAATTGTCTGCCAGCCAGCAACGGATTCCGGTGCTGTGCCTGCATGGCCAATATGACGACGTGGTGCAGAACGCCATGGGTCGAAGCGCCTTTGAGCATTTAAAGACTCGCGGTATCACCGTCACATGGCAGGAATACCCAATGGGCCACGAAGTGTTACCCGAGGAGATACGCGATATTGGCGACTGGTTGAGCAAGCGCCTGGGCTGAAAACCACACATTGTGTAGCCGTATGACCAACGCACTACGCCGCGCCCGATTCTTGCATTACACTGGCCGGCGTACATTCCTTAATCAATTGATGAGATGACCGTGCTCAAAGCACTCAAGAAGATGTTCGGTAAAAGCGAGGCTGAGCCGCTCGCCCCAGTTCCCAGCGCTCCTGTCCATGCCCCCGGCAGCCGCAATGACGGTAAACAGCCTGGCCGGACCGCACCTGTTGCCTCGCCAAAGAAACCGCCGGTGACCCAACCTGTATCGGTAGAAGCCGCTGAAGAACAGCCTGTAGAACCCCCGCGCCAGGAAAAACCTCGCCGCGAGCGCGCACCGAAACCGGTGGTCATTCCCTGGAAACTGGAAGACTTCGCTGTCGAACCCCAGGAAGGCAAGACCCGCTTTCACGACTTCAAACTCGCCCCGGAACTGATGCACGCCATCCAGGACCTGGGTTTCCCGTATTGCACACCGATCCAGGCACAAGTCCTGGGTTTCACCCTGGCGGGCAAAGACGCTATCGGTCGCGCTCAGACCGGCACCGGCAAGACGGCCGCGTTCCTGATCTCGATCATCACCCAACTGCTGCAAACTCCGCCGCCCAAAGAGCGCTACATGGGCGAGCCGCGTGCGCTGATCATCGCCCCGACCCGCGAGCTGGTAGTGCAGATCGCCAAAGACGCCGCCGACCTGACCAAGTACACCGGCCTCAACGTGATGACGTTCGTCGGCGGCATGGACTTCGACAAACAGCTCAAGCACCTGGAAGCGCGCCACTGCGACATCCTGGTCGCCACACCGGGCCGTTTGCTGGACTTCAACCAGCGCGGCGACGTGCACCTGGACATGGTCGAAGTGATGGTGCTGGACGAAGCCGACCGCATGCTAGACATGGGCTTCATCCCGCAAGTGCGTCAGATCATTCGCCAGACTCCGCCGAAAAACGAACGTCAGACCCTGCTGTTCTCCGCGACCTTCACCGAAGACGTGATGAACCTCGCCAAGCAGTGGACGACCGAGCCGTCCATCGTCGAGATCGAAGCACTGAACGTGGCCAGCGAAAACGTCGAACAGCACATCTACGCCGTGGCCGGTGCCGACAAGTACAAACTGCTCTACAACCTGGTCAACGACAACGGTTGGGAGCGGGTGATGGTGTTCGCCAACCGCAAGGACGAAGTGCGCCGCATCGAAGAGCGCCTGGTGCGTGATGGCGTCAACGCCGCGCAATTGTCCGGTGACGTGCCGCAGCACAAACGGATCAAGACCCTGGAAGGTTTCCGCGAAGGCAAGATTCGCGTGCTGGTGGCCACCGACGTGGCGGGCCGTGGGATTCATATCGACGGCATCAGCCACGTGATCAACTTCACCCTGCCGGAAGTGCCGGACGACTACGTACACCGCATTGGCCGTACCGGTCGTGCAGGCGCTGCGGGTGTCTCCATCAGCTTTGCCGGCGAAGATGATTCGTACCAGTTGCCGTCGATCGAGACCTTGCTGGGTCGCAAGATCAGTTGTGAAACCCCGCCGACGCATTTGTTGCGCCCGGTAGAGCGCAAACGCCCTTAAGCTGGAATGCAATAAACTGTGGGAGCGGGCTTGTGTGGGAGCGGCGGTGCGACGATTCGACTTGCTCGCTCCCACACAAGCCCGCTCCCACATTTGGTTTCAGTGCTCTCAAGTCTGCATTCCAGGAGGAAAGTATGAACCAGGCCGACTACCTCATCATCGGCGGCGGAATCGCCGGGGCATCTGCCGGCTACTGGCTGTCCCGACACGCCCGGGTGATCGTGCTGGAGCGCGAGTCGCTGCCGGGTTATCACTCCACTGGCCGCTCCGCCGCCCTCTACATCGCCGCCTACGGCACCCCGCAAGTCCGTGCCCTGACCCTGGGCAGCCGCGCCTTCTTCGATCATCCGCCCACAGGCTTCGCCGAACACCCATTGCTCACGCCCCGGGCCGAACTGCTGGTGGACCTGATCGGCGACCCCGAGGAATTGCAGCGCCAATACTTGAGCGCCAAGGCCCTGGTACCTGAAACCCGCTTGCTCGACGTCGATGAAGCGATGGCCATGATGCCGATCCTGCGTCGGGAAAAGGTCCATGGCGGGATCTATGATCCGACGGTCTGCGATATCGACACCGACGCGCTGTACCAAGGTTACTTGCGCGGCATTCGGCGCAACGGCGGTGAAATCCACACCGACAACGAAGTGCAAAAACTGACCCGCGACAGCGAAGGCCAGTGGCAAGTGCGCACCTCACAACAACGCTTCAGTGCTCCGGTGATCATCAACGCGGCCGGCGCCTGGGCGGATGCTATCGGTGAGTTGGCCGGAGCCCGCAAAATAGGTCTGCAGCCCAAACGCCGCAGCGCCTTCATCTTCGCCCCGCCCGCGGAGGTGAACATCCATACCTGGCCGGAACTGGCGGCCCTCGACGGCTCGTTCTACATGAAGCCCGACGCCGGCATGTTCCTCGGCTCACCGGCCAATGCCGACCCGGTAGAACCCCATGATGTGCAGCCCGAAGAGCTGGATATCGCCATGGGCATCTATCAGATCGAACAAGCCACCACCCTGACCATCCGCCGCCCCACTCGGACCTGGGCGGGGCTGCGCAGTTTTGTCAGCGATGGGGATCTGGTGTGCGGATTTGATCCGCAGGTGGACGGCTTTTTCTGGATTGCCGCCCAGGGCGGCTACGGGATTCAGACATCGCCAGCCATGGGCCAGGCCAGTGCGGCGTTGGTGCGGGGGGAGAAGTTGCCAGAGGCATTGGCGGCGTTTGGACTGACCGAGGCGATGTTGTCGCCCAAACGCCTTCTCTAACCCCTGCATGGAGCTTGCTCGCGAACGTGTAGCCGCTGCCGAAAAATGAGGCTGCGATGCGTGTCCGCAGGACCACCTTTGGGGCCGCTGCGTCGGAATGCCGCACCAAGCCCATCGCAGCCTCATTCTTCGGCAGCGGCTACAACGGCTTTCGATGTTGTGTGCTGGAGGGATTATTTCCAGCGATCAGCCGCCGCATGATCACTGTCCCGCCCTTCCACCCAGCGTGGCCCGTCGGTAGTGTTTTCCTTCTTCCAGAACGGCGCCCGGGTTTTCAAATAATCCATCACAAACGCACAGGCATCAAACGCCGCCTGACGATGGGCACTGGCTGCCGCAACGAACACGATGGGCTCGCCGGGCTCCAAGGCACCGATGCGGTGCAGCACTTCGAGCTTGAGCAACGGCCAGCGTTGCTCGGCTTCGACGGCGATCTTGGCCAGGGCCTTTTCAGTCATGCCTGGGTAATGCTCGAGAAACATCCCCGCCACATCGAGCCCCTCATTGAAGTCACGCACGTAACCGACAAAGCTCACCACCGCGCCCACGCCCACATTGGCCGCATGCATAGCGTTGACTTCGGCACCGGGGTCAAAGGCCTGGACCTGTACACGAATAGCCATGTTCAGCCTCCTGTCACAGGGGGGAAAAAGGCCACTTCGTCACCGTCCGTGAGCGGCTCGTCAAGGGTGCAAAGTTCTTCATTGCGGGCGCACATCAAGCCCGTTTCGTTGAGGACTTCAAAGCCAGGATCCGCCGCCAATGTCTGGCGCACAGCCTCGACCGTGGCGAAGTCGCCTTCGACCTCCAGCGAGTCCAGGTCCACGGCTTCACGGTAACGGGCAAAAAACAGCACCGTGATACTCATTGTTCATTCGCCTTGAAATGCCCGCTCTTGCCGCCCAGTTTTTCCAACAGGCGAATGTTTTCGATGGTCATGCCACGGTCCACAGCCTTGCACATGTCATAGATCGTCAGCGCGGCAACACTGGCCGCCGTCAACGCTTCCATCTCTACACCGGTCTGGCCGGAGAGCTTGCAGCGGGCAACGATATGCACGGCATCCACACCGTCCGCACTGAGCTCAACCTTGACGCCCGTCAGCATCAGCGGGTGGCACAGAGGAATCAGGTCGCTGGTTTTTTTCGCCGCCTGGATCCCGGCGATTCGGGCCACGGCAAATACGTCGCCCTTGGGATGAGCGCCGTTGACAATCATTTTCAGGGTGTCGGGCAGCATACGCACCCGCGCTTCGGCCACCGCCTCACGGAACGTCACGGCTTTTTCAGTGACGTCGACCATGTGGGCGCGACCTTGGGAATCGAGATGAGTCAGCACAGGGATACTCCTGATCAGGAGCCGCAATTGTAAACCCGTGAGTCAAATTTGCGCAGGGCTGTTTATCAAATGAAGGAAGGGACGCACTGACCTGTAGCCGCGTGCCTCGGCAGCGGCTACAGGGTTCAGCCTGGGTTAGAAGCGGAAGGTGAATCCGGCGTTGATCCCGTTGTCGTTGCCACGGTTGGACAGCAAACCGCTGTAGTTCAAGGACACCAGGGTGTCCTTGGTCAAGGCCATTTCCGCGCTGGCCTTGATGATCGCGCCATCGCGGGCCACTGGCACGCTATTGACCGCAAAGGCGTTGTCGCTGCCGGTGAATTTCAGCGAAGCCTCACGATCGGTATCGCCGAACTGATGTGCCCAGCCCAGCTCGCCACGCAAGGTCACCGCCGACGTGCTGCTGACCGGCAGTTGAGTATGCGCCCTCAGGCCCAGGGTGGAGAGCGTCGCATCCTGGCTTTGCTTGCTGGCATGCAAGGCCGCGGCGCCGCCTTTCTCCTTGAACGAGTCGCTCTGGTAGTTCAGGTAAGTCAGGTTGGCAAAGGGTTCGAACGCAGTCCACTGGGTGTAACCGATCTCAGCAAACACTTGATCGGTGCGTGCACTGTAATCGGCGCGTTCATGGTCCGACTGGTTGGCGTAAACCACGCGCCGCGAAGTGTCCAGACGGTGCCAGGTGGTGGCGCCGCCCAAGCGCAAGGCAATCGCATCGAAGCGTTTGCCGCCGTAGACCGACAGGTGATAGTTGTCGCTGTCCGCCGACGCCGACGACTCGCCATTGAGGTGGCTCTGGGTGTAACCGGTGGCGGCGCCCACGCGCCAGCCATCGCCTACATCCGTGTCCAGGCCCAGCAGCACACCGCTGGTGGACGAGGTGTAGCCACTGGCATTGTTGTCGCCACTGACGTTACTGCGACCACCCAGCAGTTGCACCCAGCCACCGTTGTCGTGGGTCTCGATCTGCGCGGTGGAATCCAGCGCCTGGGCTTGTTGCAGCCGACCATTGACCGCTTCACGAATGTAGCGACTGTCGGCCATTTGCGCCGCTGCCACGTCCGAGTGCAGTTGCCCCGACAACTGCTTGAACGCGTCCCGCGCCTGAGCAGCCGAGTCCGACGCCAGCAGGCTTTCGTAAACCGGGTTGCCGGCGCCCAATGTGTCAGCCACTGCCGCCACGGCGCGTTCGTTGCGGGTTTGCGCGACGCTGGCGAACGTCGTCTGGTTGCGCGCCACCGCCAGGGTCAGCAGGTTCGGCTGGTAGTTCAGTTGGGTGCCAATGAACAGGTAGTTGGGCGAGATGGCCGCAAACTGGCCATTGATGCCCTGGTTGGCACTGAGGATGTTGAACTGCTGCCCCAGCAGGCTGCGAGCCTCGGTGGCGGACAGCAGGTTGGGGCTGTTCTCCAGGGACACCGTCACTACACCGCCGTTAAGAGTGGCTACGCCGCTGCTCTGGATCTTGTCGCTTTGCCCGTTGGGACCGACTTCGACGGCATAGACTGAGCCCGGGTTGAACGTGACATCGCCGGTGTTCAGTGTGCCGATTGAATGACCCGGCGCGACACTGCCGCCGCTGTTGACGGTCAGGGTGCCCACCTTGCCGTTGCCGGCCAGTGTGCCGCCCTGAGTGGTGACCACGCCGTTATCCGCGTTACGCGTGCCCACGGCGCTGCCATCCACCGTCACGGCAGATGTCAGAGAGCCGTCCACCGACAGCTTGCCGCCGCGTATCCAGGTGCTGCCCGAATAGGTGTTCTGGCCGTCGAGGACCAGCTCGCCGTCACCCGACTTGGCCAGGCTGCCGACGTAGGTGTTGCCGGTGAGCAGGTCTTTGCCGCGCGCCAGGGTTGCCTGTTCCCGCGCGCTGCCGATTTCGTACTGGAACTGGTCATCTGCCGAGGCATTGGCCGGCAAGCCATTGAGCCAGCCTTTTTGCTGCTTGGTAGCGGCCCAGGTCGCCTGCTCAGTGGTGTCTTCTGCACGACGGGCGCGGATGGCCTCGTCGGAAATCGGGTTGGCCCAGATATCCCGAGTGCCGGTGGGCAATGCCACGGCCACCGAGCCAAGGAATTGCCCCGGGACCTGCATGGCTTTTTGCAGGTTGGGCAAGCCCCAGCCGCTGACCACGCCCGGCACTTGCGGCGTGCCAGGCGCAGCATCGTGTACCGGTTGCAGGTTGTCGTAGGTTCGGCCACCGGTCAGGTTGCCAACGGGGGTGTCCGGGCCATCCGGCGTCTGCAGGCTGGAGGTGGTCAGCAACACATCACGGGCTTGGGTGGCGGTCATGTAGGGGAGGCGCTGGATCACCAGGGCCAGCGCCCCGGAAACGCTTGGCGCAGCGGCTGACGTACCGTTGGCGTTGGGGATAATCTCACCCTCGGGCCCGGTGGACGGGATACCCGAAACCCCCATCACGCACCACCACTTGGACGTGCCGCAGCGGTTGTACACCTGGGCGCTGGTCTCGTCATAGCCGGTGATCGACAGCCATTTGGATTCGATATCAGGCTTGAAGAACGGCAGGTTGGCATTGGTATCCGGGTTGGCGCCGTGACTGTCGTTCCCCGCCGAGATGATCTGGATAAAGGTGTTCTGCCGCCCGGCGTCGGCCATGGCGTCCATCCAGGTCTTTTGCCCGGCGTGCGCCTTGTCCCAGAACGGGCGATAAGCGGCCGTCATGTCCCGCAAATTATCCGCCGCGCTGTCGCCGACGTTGCCGAAGTGGTTCTCCACGTCGTTGCGCGAATTCTGCCCCCAGCTCTGGTTGACGATCGAGACGTTCTTCGCAGCCAGGGCGTTGTAGCTGGCCATGAACGCGTTGTAGTCGAGGTCGTTGGAGCCCTGGAAGCGGTTGTCATCGGTGCCGCCGGTATTGGCAACGAACACGTTGGCGTCGAAGGCAATGCCGTGCATGCCGGTGCCGTTGCGGCTGGCGCCCAACACGCCGGACATTTCCGTGCCGTGCCCATCGTTGATGACCGGGTCGTATTCACCGGAAATACTGAAGCGCTCGCCCTTCTGAAACTCGCCATCGGGAGTGTCGTGGAGGTAACGAGGGTGGGTGGCGTAGTACTCGCCGGTGGAGGTCACCGCCTGCACACGGTCCTGACCCTGGGCATTCTTGCCCTGGAACTCGAAGTGTTCGGTGAGGATGCCTGAATCCAGCACGCCGACGTTCACACCCTTGCCGGTCATGCCCAAGGCATAGGCGTAATATGCGTTGGTGCGGTCCAGACCGGAGTTGACCTGAGCTTCCGGGGTCTTCCAGGTTTGCGCATTGGCGCTCCAGTCACGGGTGGCGGCGGCCCAGGAGACGCCAGCGTTCAATTGCCCGTTCAGGTTGCTGCTGACACCCGGTTCGACATAAGTGTAGGGCTTGGCGGCCGGCAGATTGGCGATGATCGCTTTGGAAAAATCGAGAATATTGGTGGTGTAGCGACCGCTGTTACTGAATAGCCGGCTGCGGTAGTAATCCAGGCGCGATGCATAGTCCAACGGCCGCTTGGTGTCGCCGAGCATGGCGCCGATGGTCAGGTTTTCTGGCTGCAACTCGTAGTTTTGCTTGAGGGCCGAATCGAACTGGCCGGACTGGGCGGCGAAGTCCTTGGCGGCCAGATCCACGATATCCGGATAGGCAAACCGCAGATTCTTGTAGACATCGGTGTCGGGGCCAAACGATGAAACGGCGTTCCTGAAGGCTGACTCCAGCACCTGAGAGGTGTAAGGGTTGCTGTCGTCTGCCCAGGCCATTGGCCCCTGGCCCAGCCATAAGGCCAGCCCGAGCGCGATGGGGGTCAGGGGTATCGATTTGAGGCGTGCGGCGTGTTTGCGTTGAGACAGAGTGGAGCCATTACCTGCTACGTCCATTTTCCTTTCCCTTTGGATATGTGCGTCGTCAATGAGCGATGTATCGGGCTTTTTGTAATAGGCAGGATCACGTTGAAGACCAACGATGGGGCTTCAAAACGTCGTCGAATCAATGAGGTAGTTTTCCGACGGGGTCACGCAGTGTTTTTATTTTGGGTGCCGCCTGTTTGCGGCGACAAAAAATGTAACAAAATAAATACACAGACCACAAGCACCCTTGGCCCGTAAAACACCGACAAACCTTGCACAAAACAAAAACCCGGACTTCGTGAGAAATCCGGGTTTTTTGCGGCTTTTAACCGCTAACTGCAGCGAGGAGGGTTACAGATGCGACTCGGCGTATTCGGCCAGAATCGAACGTGGGACTCCTTGCAGGGCGATGTGCACGCCGTTGGGGAAGTCCTTGAAGCGCTCTGTCAGGTAGGTCAGCCCGGAGCTGGTCGCGGACAGGTAAGGGGTGTCGATCTGTGCCAGGTTGCCCAGGCACACCACTTTGGAACCGGCGCCGGCACGGGTGATGATGGTTTTCATCTGGTGCGGTGTGAGGTTCTGGCATTCATCGATCAGAATCAGGCTTTGCTGGAAGCTGCGACCTCGAATGTAGTTGAGGGATTTGAACTGCAACGGCACTTTGCTGAGGATGTAATCGACGCTGCCATGGGTGTTTTCGTCATCCATGTGCAAGGCTTCGAGGTTGTCAGTGATCGCCCCCAGCCACGGCTCCATTTTTTCCGCTTCGGTGCCGGGCAAGAAGCCGATTTCCTGGTCCAGGCCCTGCACACTGCGGGTAGCGATGATGCGGCGATAACGCTTGGTGACCATGGTCTGCTCGATGGCGGCAGCCAGGGCCAGGATGGTTTTCCCGGAACCGGCGGCACCGGTCAGGTTGACCAGATGGATATCCGGATCCAGCAGCGCATACAGCGCCAGGCTCTGGTAAATATCACGCGGTTTCAGGCCCCAGGCTTCCTGGTGCAACAGGGGCTCCTGATGCAGGTCGAGGATCAGCAACTTGTCGACCTGGATCTCTTTGATCCAGCCGACGAAGCCCTGTTCGTCAATGATGAACTCGTTGATGTGCACGGCCGGCAGGTTGTCGGTCAGCTGTACCTGGTGCCAGGTGCGGCCATGGTCCTGACGGGTTTCCACCTTGCTGACGCGGTCCCAGAACGAGCCGGTCATGGTGTGATAACCACGGGACAGCATCGATACGTCGTCAACCAGTTGGTCGGTACTGTAGTCCTCGGCAGCGATCCCACACGCTCGTGCCTTGAGGCGCATATTGATGTCTTTGGTCACCAGCACCAGGCGCAGGTCCTTGTCGCGCGTATGCAGGTCGATCAACTGGTTGATGATTTTGTTGTCGTTGAGGTTTTCCGGCAGCAGGCTGTTGGGCTCGCGGCTCTTGTTCATCAGGATCGACAGCAACCCCTTGGGTCCGCTTTTGCCACGCTGGATCGGCACGCCCTGTTCAACGTCCTCCGGAGAGGCTTCGCCCAGGGTCTTGTCGATCAGGCGGATGGCCTGGCGGCATTCGGCGGCAACGCTGTGGTGCCCGCTTTTGAGTTTGTCGAGCTCCTCGAGCACGATCATCGGAATGGCGACGTGGTGTTCTTCGAAATTAAGTAACGCGTTTGGATCGTGGATCAATACGTTGGTATCAAGCACATAAAGGATTGGCTGGTTGGAAGAAGGGTTACGTCCATGATCATCCATACTCGGTCACCTTTGTGGGAGCCAGTCGACGCAATACCACGACAGTGCTGCGCCTCGATTTGACCATCAAACGCACCTGAGGGGCGTCAAGTGCGGTGCACACAAGAGGTGTCTTGGAAGACGCCACCTGTGTTGCAGGTTTCGGCGGTCTGTCTTCGTAATACCGCAAAACCCATGACAGGAAAAAGCACTTTGACGTTTTTTTGAAGTTTATTTTTCAGGATGACGAATAGCACTAGGCGAGCGCCCCAAGCACCGTTAAAGTCGGAAGTCCGCCTGTATCGAAATATCTCCCAATTTTCACCTCAAAAAACCTCAGCCCCAACAGGGCCGGGCGTTTTGTCATTTTCAGCGAAACGCTTCCCGGCAATCCTGCCAACCAAGTCCACTTTCAGCCGTCGCCTGCAACAGCCAGGGTAATGCCACCCGCGCCTTGTCCTGGGCGTCATGAAAAACAATCACCCCTCGACGCCACAGCAGCATCAACGTCAGCACCCGCTGGGCGGATTCATCAGCCTTGAGCTTCCCCGCTTCGTCCTCCGAATCGATGTCCCACAGCGCCACTTGCAGCCCCTGGGACTGGAAGAATCCCTGACTGTCGGCGCGGCGCTGGCCGTAAGGCGGACGGAACAACGGCACATAGTTCTCCGGCAACAGGTTCTGCACCAGACTGGCGCTGCGGGTGATAGAACTTTGCCAATCCACCCAATGACTATGAGAGCGGTACTGCCAACCCTGAAGGCCGACACACTGCCCCTGATAAAGCCGCTGCACATCCGCGGGCGATGTCTTTTCCAGACGCGTCTGCAGGCTGTTGCCGAGGACATAGAACGTGGCGTGCATTTTCTGTTTGCGCAGGTAATCGGCCAGCCAGTCGGTGTTGCCGCTGAGCGGTGCAGGGCCGCCATCGAAAGTCAGCAAAAACAACCGGTCGTTGAGTTCATCGCCATTACGTTCATGGTCGCCGAAGCGGGCAATCTCGCTGCTGATCTGCGGGAACAGCGCGGCCTTGCGCAACTGTTCCTCCAGGTAGCGTTCATGGAACGCCCGGCTGGGTGCGGCCCAGCCTATATAGAAGGAGTTGTCGCTGACCGCGAACTTGCCGGCCTGCTCGCGCAGGTCGTCCATGTCTTCTACCAGGTAGCAGAACGAGGCGTCCTGCTCGCAGCTTTGCTGGGCGAATGTGTAGTTATCCAGCAATCGCTGCCACAGCTGACGGCGCAGGTCATCAATAGATGCCAGGTTGATATTTTTCAGGCCCAGGTGCTGTTTGAGCGCGGGTTCATCCAGGGCTTCGCTGGCCAGCAGGACATGGGCGAACATCAGGATTTCTGCGCGGGACGCGACGTCGAACAGGGCTGGGCTGCTGAGCTTTTCGGGCCAGGTGTTGCGGTCCAGGCTGGCCACATCTACCGGGGCCGCCTGGGCCGTCAGGCAGAGTAGCCAGGCTGACAATACGAGTGCGATTCGCACGAAGGGTCTCTCTATTCTGAGTCGTCGGGCACTATAGCTGATCAGGCGGTTGGGTTGGGTTGGTGTGCATATCCGTTGCTGCGGTAACGGCTGCTGTTGGTTTCGCTTTTACAGCGACTCACTTTGCAAAAGCGGCAAAATAAGCAAAACGCTCTTGCCCCACCACTCGGCACCTCGCCAGGGCTCGGTGTGCCTTCTCTCCGGCATTGCTCCGTGGGTCGCCGCAATGGGCCATCCCTGGCCCAGTGCGGCTAAACCGGCGTCCTGCCGGTTTACCCACGGACCAATGCCTACGTTCAGCCATCGTGGTTTAACGGGGCGCCTAAGATCAAAGTCAAAAGCAGATCAAGAACACAGCGGCCTACCGGCCGGCTTGAGTGGTGTGAAGCGAAGGCAAAATCAAAAGTGGGCACGGTCTACTGTGGGAGCTGGCTTGCCTGCGATGCAGGCAACTCGGTCTTTCAGGAACACCGAGGTGATGCCATCGCAGGCAAGCCAGCTCCCACAGAAAAGCAGATCTGCTTTCGCTCTGGCCCTTGCCTTTGCTTCTACCACTCTGGATGGCCGATCGCGGCGGGCCCACGGAGCAATGCCGGAGTGCGGGCACACCGAGCCTAGGCGAGGTGCCGAGTGGTGGGGCAAGAGCCCTTTTGGTTACTTTTGGCTGGGCCGGCATTCCGGGCTCTTTTCCAAAAGTGACCCGCCGTAAGGGCGGAACCAACAGCAGCCGTAACCGCAGTAACGGATATGTACACACCCATCTATCACCATCATAGGTGGAGTCAAACCGCCCTACCCCCTAGAATCCCCCCACGATTACAGGAGACGACTTCATGCTGATGGTGATTTCCCCAGCCAAAACCCTCGATTTCGACACCCCGCCGGTGACCCAGCACTTTACCCAACCGCAATACCTCGACCATTCCCAGGAATTGATCGAGCAACTGCGCGAGCTGAGCCCGGCGCAGATCAGCGAGTTGATGCATGTTTCCGACAAGATCGGCGGCCTCAACGCAGCACGCTTCGGCAGCTGGACCCCCGCCTTCACCCAGGCAAACGCCAAGCAAGCACTGCTGGCCTTCAAGGGCGACGTCTACACCGGGCTAAATGCCCAGACCTTCAAGGACGCCGACTTCACCTACGCCCAGAAACACCTGCGCATGCTCTCCGGCCTTTATGGCCTGCTGCGCCCGCTGGACCTGATGATGCCGTACCGTCTGGAGATGGGTACCAAGTTGGCCAACGCCCGTGGCAAGGACCTGTACGCCTTCTGGGGCACCCGTATCAGCGAGTGGCTCAATGAAGCCCTGGCCGAACAAGGCGATGACGTACTGCTCAACCTGGCCTCCAACGAGTACTTCTCAGCGGTCAAACGCCCAGCCTTGAACGCGCGGATCATCAATACCGAGTTCAAGGACCTGAAAAACGGCCAGTACAAGATCATCAGCTTCTACGCGAAAAAAGCCCGGGGCATGATGAGCCGCTTTGTGATTGAAGAACGCATCAACGATCCAGCCCAACTCAAGCAGTTTGACGTGCAGGGTTACCGCTTCAATGCGGAGCAGTCCAAGCCGGACAACCTGGTGTTTTTGCGCGATCACGCACCGGAATAAGGCCGCAAGAACACCCAGGACCAAATGTGGGAGCACGTCGAATCGTCGCACCGCCGCTCCCACATTTTTCCGTACTCCGCCCTCAAATCGTCACTTATTTGGCGCCAAAAACCATGCCTCAAAATTCCTAACGATTCTTTCACTCGACACTCGTCAGTTTTTTTCGTAGTGGCACCATTTTTTTCAAACAGTAGTGGCATAAAACTATACCCCTCACTCAGCACCCCATAACTACGCGCCAAAATAACAAGTGCCATCAATATAGTACTAGTGCCATCTTTGCTTATATTTCAAAAAATTTCGAGAAACAGGATGAGCGGCTAGGAACTATGCCCCAAAGTGCCGCTCATACCACCGGTAACGATTATCTCTGTTCTTGTACGAGATGACTTACACCGTGACCCAAGAGCAGAAACAAAGTTGTCATATTAACTTTGACTCAACGGTCGAATAATCAGCTATCTAGTTGAGGGTAGGCGATAACGCTGCATTGCTATCTCCTATAAGGCCAAGGCTGAGCTTCCCTATATGGCCAGTGAGAAAACCCAAGCACTTGATATTCATAGAATTATAGTGAGTACCAAGCCCTTGCGGCACTGGCGCCAGAGGCTTCCCCCCAGGAAGGCTGGCTGCATTTCAGGGCAGGCCCGAATAACAAGGCCAAGTTGCGCACAACTTGAGTGCATTAGTTAGTCACTCGATTTTTAGTATGCCTGTACATGGCAGATCGGCGCCTATTCGCCGCACTTGCTAGTGCATGAGTGACGCCTAAAACATGAACTCCAGCCATCTAATGGCATGATTAAACACAGAGGTAAATGCGATGCGCATCAGCATATTTGGTTTGGGTTACGTTGGCGCAGTCTGTGCCGGTTGCCTGTCTGCACGGGGCCACGAAGTGGTCGGCGTAGACATCTCCAAGGAAAAGATCGACCTGATCAACGCAGGTAAATCACCCATCGTTGAACCAGGTCTGGGCGAGCTGTTGAGCCAGGGCATTCAAACCGGCCGACTGCGCGGCACCACTAATTTCGCCGAAGCCATCCGCGACACCGACCTGTCGATGATTTGCGTCGGTACGCCGAGCAAGAAAAACGGTGACCTGGAACTGAACTACATCGAGTCGGTGTGCCGCGAGATCGGTTTTGTCCTGCGTGACAAGACCACCCGCCACACCATCGTGGTACGCAGTACGGTGTTGCCCGGCACCGTGGCCAACGTGGTAATCCCGATTCTCGAAGACTGCTCGGGCAAGAAAGCCGGCGTCGACTTCGGTGTCGCGGTGAACCCGGAGTTCCTGCGGGAAAGTACCGCCATCGCCGACTACGACCTGCCACCGATGACCGTCATCGGTGAATTCGACACCGCCTCCGGTGATGTCTTGCAGTCGCTGTACGAAGAGCTCGACGCGCCGATCATCCGCAAGGACATCGCCGTCGCCGAGATGATCAAGTACACCTGCAACGTCTGGCATGCGACCAAAGTGACCTTCGCCAACGAGATTGGCAACATCGCCAAGGCGGTGGGTGTCGATGGCCGTGAAGTGATGGAAGTGGTCTGCCAGGACAAGACCCTCAACCTGTCCCAGTACTACATGCGCCCGGGCTTCGCCTTCGGCGGCTCCTGCCTGCCCAAGGATGTGCGTGCCCTGACCTACCGCGCCAGCTCCCTGGACGTGGAAGCCCCGCTGCTCAACTCGCTGATGCGCAGCAACGAGTCCCAGGTGCAGAACGCCTTCGACATCATCTCCGGCCACGACAAACGCAAAGTCGCCCTGCTGGGCCTGAGCTTCAAGGCCGGCACCGATGACCTGCGCGAAAGCCCGTTGGTGGAGCTGGCGGAAATGCTGATCGGCAAGGGCTTCGACCTGAGCATCTACGACAGCAACGTCGAATACGCCCGCGTCCACGGTGCCAACAAGGATTACATCGAGTCGAAGATCCCGCACGTGTCGTCCCTGCTCAACTCGGACTTCGACGCGGTGATCAACAACTCCGACGTGATCATCCTCGGTAACCGCGACGAGAAGTTCCGCGCACTGGCCCAGCTTGCCCCTCACGGCAAACAAGTGGTGGACCTGGTGGGCTTCATGTCCAAAGCCACCAGCGTGAGTGGCCGTACCGAAGGTATTTGCTGGTAACCCTGCCCGTGTAGCCGCTGCCGAGGCACGAGGCTGCGATGGTTTTGGTGCGGCATTCCGACGAAGCGCCCCCCGAGGGCGGTCCTGCGGACACGCATCGCAGCCTCGTACCTCGGCAGCGGCTACAAGTTTTCTTCACTTACGGATGCAGATTATGCACAGGCTCAAACACGGCCTACTCCAGGCCGCCGGTTGGCTGTTGTTTTTAAGCGTGTTGATGTGCCTCGCCCTGGCGTTGCCGGCGACCATCTTCGACTCCCAGTCCAAGGATTTCATATTCCTGATTGGCGCCGTGGGCATCTGGCGTTACTCAATGGGTGCCACGCACTTTATTCGCGGCATGCTGTTTCTCTATGTGGTCTACCCGCACCTGCGGCGCAAAGTGCGCAAGCTGGGCAAGGCCGCAGATCCGTCCCACGTGTTCCTGATGGTCACCAGCTTCCGTATCGACGCGCTGACCACAGCCCAGGTCTACAGCTCGGTGATTCGTGAGGCCATCGAATGTGGCTTCCCCACCACCGTGGTCTGCTCCCTGGTGGAAATGTCCGATGAGCTGCTGGTCAAGAGCCTGTGGACCAAGATGAACCCGCCCGCCCACGTCAAACTGGACTTCGTGCGCATCGCCGGAACCGGCAAACGTGACGGTCTGGCCTTCGGTTTTCGCGCTATCTCCCGTCACCTGCCGGACGACCGTGCCGTAGTGGCGGTGATCGATGGCGACACCGTGCTCGCCGAGGGCGTCGTACGCAAGACCGTGCCGTGGTTCCAACTGTTCGGCAATGTCGGCGGCCTGACCACCAACGAATTCTGCGAAGTGCGCGGCGGCTACATCATGAGCGAGTGGCACAAACTGCGCTTCGCCCAACGCCACATCAATATGTGTTCCATGGCCCTGTCCAAGCGCGTACTGACCATGACCGGGCGCATGTCGGTGTTCCGCGCCAGCGTGGTGACTGACCCGGGCTTTATCGCCGACGTGGAAAGCGACTCGTTGCAACACTGGCGCCTGGGCCGTTTCAAGTTTCTGACCGGTGACGACAAGTCCAGCTGGTTCAGCCTGATGCGCCTGGGCTACGACACCTTCTACGTACCGGATGCGGCGATCAACACCGTCGAGCATCCACCGGAAAAGAGCTTTATCAAGGCCAGCCGCAAACTGATGTTCCGCTGGTACGGCAACAACCTGCGGCAGAACTCCCGGGCCCTGGGCCTGGGGGTAAAACGCCTGGGTGCATTCACCAGCGTGGTGCTGTTCGACCAGCGCGTATCCATGTGGACATCGTTGCTGGGCCTGACCGTGGCGATCATCGCCAGCTTCAAATACGGCGGCGCGTTCATCCTTGCCTACCTGTTGTGGATCGGCATTACCCGCTTGATTTTGACCCTGCTGTTGTCGTGCTCCGGGCACAAGATCGGCCCGGCCTATCCAGTGATTCTGTATTACAACCAGATCGTCGGCGCGCTGGTGAAAATCTACGTGTTCTTCCGCCTCGATCAACAGTCCTGGACCCGCCAGGACACCAAACTGACCCGCGATTTGGCCAGCTTTCATCGTTGGTTCAACACCTGGTCGTCTCGGACCATGACCTTCTCCGCCGGCAGCATTTTCGTTGCCGTGTTGCTGATGATGGTCTGACCCTGCCAAGCCTGAATTAACTAAGGAATTACACCGATGAACAGCCCAATGACTCCCCCCGTAAACGCCAATGTCGTCCATGAATCCGAAGCCCAGCGCCAACACGCCCGGGTCAAGATCCCGGCCAAGCTGCGCTTCTTCGGCGCCGACCGTACGCCCATGGAAGTACGGGTCATTGACCTGTCGGCCGGGGGCTTGGCGTTCAACGCGCCCCAACAGCCACTGAAAGTGGGCGATGTGCACAAAGGCCGCCTGCAGTTCGTCATCGACAACCTCGGCCTGGCGATGGACGTTGAATTGTTGGTCCGTTCCTACGACCGCCAGACCGGCCGCACCGGTTGCCAGTTCCAGAACCTCGACGCCCAGGACATCTCCACCCTGCGCCACCTGATCACCTCACACCTGTCCGGCGATATCGTGACCATGGGCGACGTGCTGGCGACCCTGCAACGGGACAACTTCACCAAGGCGCGCAAGGTCAAGGACGGCGGCAGCGGCATGAGCGCGTTCGGTCGCCTGAAAGCGGTGACCTTCAGCCTGGCGATCTTCCTCGTGGGCCTCGCCGCTTTCGGTTTCATCTTCAAATCGGTGTATGGCATGTACTTCGTCAGCCATGCCCAAGCGGGTGTGGTCAGCGTACCGGGGATGAACGTGACCATGCCCCGTGACGGTACCGTACAGAGCCTGATCAAAGACAATGCCGTCGCTGCCAAGGGCGCGCCACTGGCGACTTTCAGCACCAGCATGCTCGATGTACTCAAGGGCCATCTGGACGAAGACCAGTTGCAACCGGCCAAGGTCGAAGAGCTGTTCGGCAAGCAAATGACCGGCACCTTGACCTCGCCGTGCGACTGCGTGGTCGCCCAGCAAATGGTCGCCGACGGTCAGTACGCCAGCAAAGGTGATGTGATCTTCCAACTGGTACCGCGCGGCAGCCAGGCCAATGTTGAGGCGCGCTTCTCCTATCGCCAGTTCGCCGATGTGCGTCCGGGCACGCCCGTGAACTTCCAGGTCGCTGATGAAGAACAAGTCCGCACCGGCACCATCGTCAGCAGCACCAGCCTCAACAGCACTGACCTGTCTTCCGACATCCGTGTGCAGATCAAGCCCGATGCACCACTGGACAGCGCCTATTCTGGCCGCCCGGTGGAAGTGAGCAGCGACCGTGGCCCCTCCCTGAACTGGCTGATCGACAAAGCCATGGCTGCAGGTCTTTAAGCGGAGGACATGCCTGTGACGACTCCACCTATTCCGAATACCCTGCAATCCTTGTGGGAGCGGGCTTGCTCGCGAAAGGATCAGCGCGGTGTATCTGATGTACCGCGTCGCCTGCTTCGCGAGCAAGCCCGCTGCCACATTGGATCTCTGTGCACATTAACCCTAGCCATCAGTCTGGCCGGTTGCGCCGGCCTGCCGGACCAGCGTCTGGCCAACGAAGCCCTCAAGCGCGGCGACACGGTGACGGCTGCGCAGAACTATCAGCAACTGGCGGACCTGGGTTACAGCGAGGCCCAAGTAGGCCTGGCGGACATCCAGGTCGGCACCCGCGACCCTGAACAAATCAAGCAAGCCGAAGCGACTTACCGCGCGGCCGCTGACACCTCGCCGCGCGCCCAGGCTCGCCTGGGCCGCCTACTGGTGGCCAAGCCCGGCGCGACCGAAGCCGAGCACCGCGAAGCCGAAGGCCTGTTGAAAAAAGCCTTTGCCAATGGCGAAGGCAACACCCTGATCCCGCTGGCGATGCTGTACCTGCAATACCCGCATGATTTCCCGAACATCAACGCCCAGCAGCAGATCAGCCAATGGCGCACCGCCGGTTACCCTGAAGCCGGCCTGGCCCAGGTGCTGCTGTACCGCACCCAGGATACTTACGACCAGCACCTGGATGAAGTCGAAAGCATCTGCAAGGCTGCGCTGAACACCACCGACATCTGCTACGTCGAGCTGGCCACCGTGTACCAGAAACGCGGTCAACCAGAGCAACAAGCCGAACTACTCAAGCAACTGGAAGCAGGCTACAGCCTTGGCACCGTCACCGCTCAACGGGTGGACAGTGTGGCCCGCGTGCTGGGCGATGCGAGCCTGGGCAAACCTGACGAAAAAACCGCCCAGGCGTTGCTGGAAAAAATCGCCCCCGGCTATCCGGCTTCCTGGGTCAGCCTGGCGCAATTGCTCTACGACTTCCCCGAGTTGGGCGATGTCGACCAGATGATGAAGCACCTGGACAACGGTCGCGCCGCCGACCAGCCCCGCGCCGAGTTGCTGCTGGGCAAGCTCTACTACGAAGGCAAGTGGGTGCCGGCCGATGCCAAGGCTGCCGAAGCGCACTTCCAGAAGGCCCAGGGCCGAGAAGTGGCCGCCGATTACTACCTCGGCCAGATCTACCGCCGTGGTTACCTGGGCCAGGTCTATTCGCAAAAGGCCCTGGACCATTTGCTGACCGCTGCGCGCAACGGCCAGAACAGCGCCGATTTCGCCATCGCCCAACTGTTTTCTCAAGGCAAGGGCACCAAGCCCAACCCACTGAACGCCTATGTCTTCAGCCAATTGGCCAAGGCTCAGAACACCCCGCAGGCCACCGAACTGGCCACGCAACTGGAAGCACAGTTGCCACCCGAGCAGCGCGCCGAAGGCCAACGCCTGGTGCAACAAGAACTGGCCACCCGTGGCGCCTTGAGTCAAAGCACGTTGCAACTGCACGCCCTGCAAGAAGAAGACGGCGAGGAATCCCTATGAAACTCAATCCATTCGTCAAGGCCGGTATTGGCCTGACCTTCGCACTGTTGTGGTCGTGCCCGACCCTCGCGGCCCTGACCGAAGAAAAGAACTTCGGCCTCGACGTCAAAGTCACCGGCCAGTCCGAAGACGATCGCGACCTGGGCACGCAAAAAGGTGGCGACGTCAACGGCATCGGCCTCGACCTGCGCCCGTGGATCTACGGTGAAAGCGGCAATTGGAGCGCCTACGCCATGGGTCAGGCAGTGGCGTCCACGGACATCATCGAGACCGACACCCTGCAATCATCCGATGCTGACGCCACCCAGCAGTCAAGCAACGACGATCGCAAGACCAAGAAAAACTACCTGGCCTTGCGCGAGTTCTGGATCGGCTACAGCGGCTTCACGCCCTACCCTGGCGAGCAACTGAAATTCGGTCGCCAACGCCTGCGCAACGACGACGGCCAGTGGCGCGACACCAATATCGAAGCGCTGAACTGGACCTTCGACACCACCCTGCTTCGGGCCAATGTCGGCGCCGCCGAACGCTTCAGTGAATACCGCACCGACCTCAAGGAACTGGCGCCCAAAGACAAGGACCGCCAGCACTTCTACGGCGACGTGGCCTACCAGTGGACGCCGGGACAGTGGATCGGCCTGCGCGGCCATCACACCCACGACGACGGCAAGCTCGACTACCCGGAACCGGGCGTAGCAGCCGACTCCCTGGACAAGCGTGAAAACGGCGACCTGACCTGGCTCGGCATCGAAGCCAACAGCGACGCCTATAACTGGCGCAACACCAACACCGTCAACTACTGGGCGAGCATCACTGGCATGAAGGGCGACCGTGACACCGTCAACGCCTTGAACGCCGACGGCACCCGCCCAGCCAACGCCAAGCGTAGCGACGACGTCGACGGCTGGGCCACCGACCTGGGTGTGCGCCTGCGCCTCGACCCGCAGTGGCAAGTGGGCGCGGCTTATGCCCGCGCCAGTGCCGACTACGAGCAGAACGGCCTGCAAAGCAACCGCTCGAACTGGACCGGTACCCAATCGCGGGTCCATCGTTTCGGCGAAGCGTTTCGCGGCGAGATGAACAACATGCAGTCCATCAGCCTGTTCGGCTCCTGGCAGTTACGCGAGGACTACGACGCAAGCCTGGTGTACCACAAGTTCTGGCGCGTCGACGGCAACAAGCCGGTGGGCAGCAACGGTATCGATGCCGTGCAGAACAATACCGACGACGTCACCGGCGCCGTGCTTTCCAGCACCTCCCTGCCCCTGGCGGACGGCAAGAAAGACCTCGGCCAGGAGATGGACCTGGTGGTCACCAAGTACTTCAAGAAAGGCCTGTTGCCGGCCGCGCTCAGCCAGTCCATCGACGAACCGTCGGCCCTGGTGCGCTTTCGCGGCGGTGTGTTCAAACCGGGTGATGCCTATGGCAAACAAGTCGACTCGTACATGCACCGCGCCTTTGTCGACGTGATCTGGCGATTCTGATGGGAGCCTGCGCAATGAATCCTCAAGCCCTCAAAGGCTCGGTCAGCCTGCTGGTCGCAGCCATGCTGCTGGCCAGCACTGCGGCCATGGCCGATGGCGCGGCGGCGGTCAAGGCGCCCACCATCGCCAAGGAACTGCAACAGGCCAAAACCTACACCATCAGCAGCCCGTCCACCGCGTCGCTGGAACTGGCCAAGCCTGCGCTGCCGGACGTCTCGGGCTACACCGCGGAGGCTGTGGCGAAGAAGATTGTCCGAACCAGGGCGGGCAAGGTCAGCATCCGCCGGATGATGCAGGAAGACGCCCTCAAGGACTTTATCGGCGGTGACAACAAGATGGCCGAATGGGTGGTGCGCCAGCACGGGATTCCCCAGGCGATCTTTGTCGATGACGGCTACATGAACCTCAAGGACCTGCTGAAAAAAGTGCCCAGGCAGTACCTGAGCGAAACCTCGCCAGGTGTGTTCCTGGCCAAGTTGCCGATCGTGGTCGGACGTAAGGGCATCCTGGAAATCGACAAACAGACTCAAGAGTTGCGTCTGTCCCAGGAAGCCGGTTCATTCCTGATCAACGACGGCCAGTTGTTTGTGCGCGATACCAAAATCACCGGATGGCGCGAGAAGACCAACGGCCCTGCGACCTTCCAGTCGCCCAAGGAATTCCGTCCGTTCCTGCTGGCCTGGGGCGGCACCGAGACTTACATCGTCAACAGCCAGATGGCCAGCTTCGGCTACGCCAACAGTAAGTCCTATGGCGTGAGTATTTCCCAGTACACGCCGAACATGGCCAAGGTCCTCAAGCGCCCGGAACCCACCGGCTGGATCATCGGTTCCGAGTTCTCGGACATGTGGTACGGGTTCTACTGCTACGAGACCACGGGCTTCGTGATCAAGGGCAACACCTACAAAGACAACATCGTCTACGGTATTGACCCCCACGACCGTTCCCACGGGTTGATCATCACCGACAACACGGTCTACGGGACGAAGAAGAAGCACGGCATCATCATTTCCCGGGAAGTGAACGACAGCTTCATCTTCAACAACCGTAGCTACGACAACAAGCTCTCAGGCCTGGTGATCGACCGTAACAGCGTCAATAACCTGATCGCCGATAACGAGATCTACCGCAACCACACCGACGGCATCACCCTCTATGAGAGCGGCGACAACTTGCTGTGGGGCAACAAAGTGATCAGTAACCGTCGCCACGGTATCCGCATCCGTAACAGCGTGAATATTCGCCTGTACGAGAACGTCGCCATGGCCAACGGCTTGACCGGGGTTTACGGCCACATCAAGGACCTGACCGACACCGACCGTGACATCGCCCTCGACCCGTTCGACGCCCAAGTGTCGCTGATCGTGGTCGGCGGTGAATTGGCGGCCAACGGCAGCGGACCGCTGTCCATCGACTCGCCGTTGAGCATCGAGTTGTATCGCGTGTCGATGCTCGCCCCGACCAAATCCAGCGGCATCAGCTTCTCGGGGATTCTCGGCGAACGCCAGGATGAAATTCTCGACTTGCTGGTGCGCCAGCAAAAAGCCGTGCTGATCGACCCTGTCGAACGCCAGACCCAACTGCAGGACTGAGGATGACCTTTATGCACCCACACATGATCAAACTGCTCAGCCTCTCGGGTTTGACCCTCGGCATTCTGGCCGCCAGCAGCGGCGTGCGCGCCGATGAAGCGCAGGCCCCGAAGTTCACCGCCGACCCATGCTGCAACCTGTGCCCCGAGGCGCATGACGCGAAGAACTACACCACGCGCTACCAGCAGAACTTCACCACCCTGGTACAAGCCCAGGGCGACTGGCTGTTCCGCACCCAGGAAGACTTACGCACTGAATTCGACACCTCCCCCGCCGGCTACAAACGCATGCAACAACTGCACGATGCGTTCAAGAGCAAGGGCGTGGAACTGGTGGTGGTCTACCAGCCTACCCGTGGCCTGGTGAACCGCAACAAGCTCAACCCCGAGGAGAAAGCCAAGTTCGATTTCGACAAGGCGCTGGGCAACTACAAGACCATGCTCGGCCGCTTCGCCAAGATGGGCTATGTGGTGCCGGACCTGTCGCCGTTGACCAATGAGCAATTGCCGGACGAACTGCCGGCCCACGATTTCTACTTCCGTGGCGACCAGCACTGGACGCCGTATGGCGCCCAACGCACGGCGAAAATCGTCGCCGCCAAGGTCAAGCAGATGCCGGAATTTGCCGACATTCCCAAGCGTGAATTCGAGACCAAACGCTCCGGACGCATGGGCAAGACCGGCACCCTGCATAACATGGCCGGGCAACTGTGCGGCACCAGCTACGCGATCCAGTACATGGACCAGTTCACCACTGAGCCCAAGGGTGAGGCGGCCGACGGCGACCTGTTTGGTGATTCCGGCAACCCGCAGATCACCCTAGTGGGCACCAGTCACAGCGGCAAGAACTACAACTTTGCCGGCTTCCTCGAACAGGAAATCGGTGCCGATATCCTCAACGTCGCCTTCCCCGGCGGTGGCCTGGAAGGTTCGATGCTGCAGTACCTGGGCAGCGACGAATTCCAGAAGACCCCACCGAAGATCCTGATCTGGGAATTCTCGCCGTTGTATCGCCTGGACCAGGAAACCATCTACCGCCAGATGATGTCGTTACTGGACAACGGCTGTGAAGGCAAGCCTGCACAGATGAGCGCCAGCACTACGTTGAAACCCGGCAAGAATGAGTTGATGGTCAACAGCAAGAACATGGACCTGCGCAACAGCAGCCATCAGGTCGACATCCGCTTTGCCGATCCGTCGGTGAAAACCTTGCAAGCCACCCTCTGGTACATGAACGGTCGCCACGAGGACATCAAGATCGACAAACCCGAAACATCCGATACAGACGGGCGTTTCGCCTTTGAACTGCGCACCGATGAAGACTGGGCCTCGCAAAACCTGCTGGCCGTGGAAGTGCAGGACCCCGAGGCGGGTGCTGCCGCGCAAAAAGTCGAAGCGAAAATTTGCACACGCAACGTATTCCCTCGCGGTGGTCAACAGACCGCCCAGCTTGGGCAATGAGGTTACTTATGCCTATTCGCAAATTGCTCACACCCACCTTGCTCGGGCTGGCGATTTTCGCCGGCTCGGTCAACGCCGCCGCCCCACTGCGCCCGCCCCAGGGTTACTTCGCGCCGGTGGAAAAATTCAAGACCGGTGACGCCAAGGACGGCTGCGATTCGATGCCAACGCCTTACACCGGCCCACTGCAATTTCGCAGCAAATACGAAGGCTCGGACAAGGCTCGATCGACCCTGAACGTGCAGTCTGAAAAAGCCTTTCGCGACACCACTGCCGACATCACCACCCTGGAAAAAGACACCAGCAAACGGGTGATGCAATTTATGCGCGACGGTCGCCCTGAACAGTTGGAATGCACCCTGAACTGGCTCACCGGCTGGGCCAAGGCCGACGCCTTGATGTCCAAGGACTTCAACCACACCGGCAAGTCCATGCGCAAATGGGCGCTGGGCAGCATGGCTTCGGCCTATATCCGCTTGAAGTTCTCCGACTCCCACCCGCTGGCCAACCATCAGCAGGAGTCGCAGGTGATCGAAGCCTGGTTCAACAAACTGGCCGATCAGGTCGTCAGCGACTGGGACAACCTGCCGCTGGAAAAAACCAACAACCACTCCTACTGGGCCGCCTGGTCGGTAATGGCCACGTCCATCGCCACCAACCGCCGCGACCTGTTCGATTGGGCCGTGAAGGAATACAAGGTTGGCGCCAACCAGGTCGACGACCAGGGCTTTTTGCCTAACGAATTGAAGCGCCAGCAACGGGCCTTGTCGTACCACAACTACGCCCTGCCACCGCTGTCGATGATTGCCAGTTTCGCCCTGGTCAACGGTGTGGACCTGCGCCAGGAAAATAACAGCGCGCTCAAACGCCTGGGCGACAAGGTGCTGGCCGGGGTTAAAGACCCAGACATCTTCGAGCAGAAGAACGGCAAAGAGCAGGACATGAAAGACCTGAAGGAAGACATGAAATTCGCCTGGCTCGAACCCTTCTGCAGCCTCTACACCTGCGCGCCGGATGTGATCGAACGCAAGCATCAGATGCAGCCGTTCAAGACGTTCCGGCTTGGGGGGGACCTGACCAAGGTCTATGACCCGGCGCATGAGAAAGGTAACAAAGGCAGCTGACGGAGCGCAGTCAAAAAATGTGGGAGCGGGCTTGCTCGCGAAAGCGGTCGTTCAGCAACGGATGTGTCGACTGACACTCCGTCTTCGCGAGCAAGCCCGCTCCCACATTTTGACCCAGTTTCGACAGTGGAAATGTAATACCGCCCCCCGCGTATTTCCGTGGGGGGTTTGGGGGGGCCGTTGGCCCTTGACTATTGGTTAAACATGGAGAGATCGGGATGGTTTTCTCGTCCAATGTGTTCCTGTTTTTGTTCTTGCCGATCTTTCTCGGCTTGTACTACTTGAGCGGGCAACGCTATCGCAATCTGCTGCTGCTGATTGCCAGCTACGTGTTCTACGCCTGGTGGCGAGTGGACTTCCTGGCGCTGTTCGCCGCCGTCACCCTGTGGAACTACTGGATCGGCCTCAAGGTCGGTGCGGCAGGTGTGCGCACCAAGCCGGCCCAGCGCTGGCTGCTGCTCGGTGTGGCGGTCGACCTGTGCATCCTCGGCTACTTCAAGTACGCCAACTTCGGGGTCGACAGCATCAATGTGATGATGAAGTCCGCGGGCCTGGAGCCGTTCATTCTCACCCATGTGCTGTTGCCGATCGGGATCTCGTTCTACATCTTCGAGTCCATCAGCTACATCATCGACGTCTATCGCGGTGACACCCCGGCCACCCGCAATCTCATCGACTTTGCGGCGTTCGTGGCGATCTTCCCGCACTTGATCGCAGGCCCGGTACTGCGCTTTCGTGACCTGGCGGACCAGTTCAACAACCGCACCCATACCCTCGACAAATTCTCCGAGGGCTGCACGCGGTTCATGCAAGGTTTCATCAAGAAAGTCTTCATCGCCGACACTCTGGCGGTGGTCGCCGACCATTGCTTCGCCCTGCAAAACCCCACCACCGGCGATGCCTGGCTCGGTGCGCTGGCCTACACCGCACAGCTGTACTTCGACTTCTCCGGCTACAGCGATATGGCCATCGGTTTGGGCCTGATGATGGGTTTCCGTTTCATGGAAAACTTCAAACAGCCCTACATCAGCCAGTCGATCACCGAGTTCTGGCGGCGCTGGCATATCAGCCTGTCCACCTGGCTGCGCGATTACCTCTACATCACCTTGGGCGGTAACCGCAAAGGCACGCTGATCACCTATCGCAACCTGTTCCTGACCATGCTACTGGGCGGTCTGTGGCATGGCGCGAATATCACCTACATCGTCTGGGGCGCCTGGCACGGCATGTGGCTGGCGATTGAAAAAGCCATCGGCCTCAACACCTCGCCACGCAGCTTCAACCCGATTCGCTGGGCCCTGACGTTCCTGTTGGTGGTGATGGGCTGGGTGATCTTCCGCGCCGAAAACCTGCACGTCGCCGGCCGTATGTACGGCGCGATGTTCAGCTTTGGCGAATGGTCGCTGTCGGAGCTCAACCGCGCCAACCTCACCGGCCTGCAAGTGGCAACCCTGGTGGTGGCGTACGCGACGTTGGCGTTCTTCGGCCTGCGGGACTTCTACAGCAACCGCCCGGCGGACAAAGCCAAGCCTGCGGACCCGAGCCTGATCAAGGCCGTACCGGGCGATAACCCCGGCAGCATCCACGAACCAGGCTTCACCGTTGGCACTGACGCCACCGTGCAACCGGCCTACTGGACCGCTGACTGGCCACGCTATGCCATGCGCGCCGTGGTGCTGCTGCTGTTCGTGGCCTCGATTCTGAAACTTTCGGCGCAGAGCTTCTCGCCGTTCCTTTACTTCCAGTTCTGAGGGAGCCGACCATGACCCGTTCATTACGCGTCCTCTATATCGCCTTGTTCCTGGCCGTGCTGCTCGCGCTGGGTGCCTGGTCGATGCGCAGTTTTTTCGGCTTCAGCACCAACGCCGATGCCACGGTGCTCAATGGTCGCTGGACCAAGGCCGTCGAGACCCATTACGACGACCAGTTCCCGATCAAGCGCCTGGGCACCAACCTTTGGGCGGCCCTGGACTACAAGCTGTTCAACGAAGGCCGTCCCGGCGTGGTGCTGGGCCGCGATCATTGGTTGTACAGCGACGAGGAGTTCAACCCCGCCGTCAACGAAGACCAGAACCTGCAAGGCAACTACGCCCTGGTGGAAGGCGTACGCCAGAAGCTTCAGGCCCAAGGCATTCAGTTGGTCATGGCGATTGTGCCAGCCAAGGTGCGCCTGTACCCGGAACACCTGGGTGAAGTGCAACCGGCGAGCATCCATGCCGGTCTCTACCAGGACTTTCATGCGCGCATGGCCGCTGACAAGATCCTCGCCCCGGACCTCATAGGCCCGCTGCAACAGGCCAAGCTTCACGGCCAGCAAGTGTTCCTGCGCACCGATACCCACTGGACCCCCGACGGCGCCGAAGTGGCCGCCAAGCAGTTGGCCCGGTTCATTGCTGACAAGACCCCGCTCAATGGTGAGCCCCTGCGCTTTGTTACCGAGGCCGAGACCGCCGCGCCACACAGCGGCGACCTGCGCCTGTTCCTGCCCCTGGACCCGCTGTTCGAAGACCTGATGCCGCCCAAGGAGCCTCTGCAAAAACGCGTGACCCATGCTGTGGAAAACAAGGGAGATGACGCCTTGTTCGCCAACAGCGAAGTACCCGTCGCGTTGGTTGGTACCAGCTACAGCGCCAACCCCAACTGGAATTTCGTGGGAGCCCTCAAGCAAGCCCTGGGCAGCGACGTCATCAGCTACGCCGAAGACGGCCACGGTCCGATCCTGCCAATGCTCAGCTACCTGAAAAGCGACGACTTCAAGAACAGCCCTCCCCAGGTGCTGATCTGGGAGTTCCCTGAACGTTATCTGCCCATAAACAACGAAATCGGCGATGCCGACCCGCAGTGGGTCGCGCAGCTTAAACAAGCCGGTACGCGCCAACAGAACATGGCACTCAACACTCAAGCCAATACCCAAAAATCCGAGACGCCCAACCGGGCGCAAAACTGAAAGAGAGGTAACTCACATGACTTTCACTACTAATGCGCGCCATCTCGCCAAGACCTTTGCACTGGTTGCCGGCATGAGCGTTGTATCAATGTCCGCCTTCGCCGGTGGCGACGCTGCCCTCTACGGTCCTGTCGCCCCGAAAGGCTCCAGCTTTGTGCGGGTCTACAACGCCAGCAATCAGGAAGTCAGCGCCACTGTCGGCAGCACCAACTTAAGCGACGTCGCACCGCTGGCCAGCAGTGACTTCAGCTTCATGCCCGGCGGCGACTACAGCGCCAAGGTCGGCAGCCAGACCTTGCCGGTCAAACTGGCCGCTGATCACTACTACACCCTGGTCAACAGTGGCAGCGGCCAACCGCAACTGATCGAAGAGCCGCCGTTCAAGAACAAACAGAAATCCCTGGTGCGGGTGCAGAACCTCAGCGACAAGGCCCTGACCCTGAAAACCGCTGACGGCAAGACCAAAGTCGTCGACACCGTGGCCGCGAAAAGCCGTGGCGAACGCGAGATCAACCCGGTGAAGGTCACCCTCGCGCTGTATGACGGAGACAAGAAAGTCGGCGATGTGAAGCCGGTTGCGTTGGAACGTGGTGAAGCGGCGGTGCTGTACGTCACCGGCTCGGGTTCGAGCCTGTCGCCAGTGTGGGTAAAACGCCCCGTGTCGACCCGCTGATCAGATTCTGAAATTGACGCTCCCCCTGAGGGAGCAAGCCCCCTCACACAGGCTCTAACCCATACAGATTCAAGGAGAAACACCATGATTCCAGTTATCCTTTCCGGTGGTAGCGGCTCACGTCTTTGGCCGCTTTCCCGTAAACAGTTTCCCAAGCAATTCCTGGCACTGACCGGCGAACACACGCTGTTCCAACAAACCCTGGAACGCCTGGTGTTCGAAGGCATGGATGCGCCGATCGTGGTCTGTAACAAGGACCACCGCTTCATCGTCAACGAGCAACTGAGCGCGCGCAAACTGGAAACCCAGCGCATCCTCATGGAACCCTTTGGCCGCAACACCGCGCCAGCCGTGGCTCTGACCGCAATGATGCTGGTCAATGAAGGTCGCGATGAGTTGATGCTGGTACTGCCGGCTGACCACGTACTGGACGACCAGAAAGCCCTGCAACGCGCACTGGCCCTGGCCACCGTGGCAGCCGAGCGCGGCGAGATGGTGTTGTTCGGCGTACCGGCCACCCGCCCGGAAACCGGCTACGGCTACATCAAGTCCACCAATGACTCACTGCTGCCCGAAGGCGTCAGCCGCGTGTCGCAGTTCGTCGAAAAACCCGATGAAAAACGCGCCACCGAGTTCGTTAAAAGCGGTGGCTACTTCTGGAACAGTGGCATGTTCCTGTTCCGTGCCAGCCGCTTCCTCGAAGAGCTGAAAAAACACGACCCGGACATCTACGACACCTGCCTGCTGACCCTGGAGCGCAGCGAGCAAACCGCCGACACCGTGATCCTCGACGAAGCCACGTTTGCTTGCTGCCCGGACAACTCCATCGACTACGCCGTGATGGAAAAAACCCAACGCGCCTGCGTGGTGCCGCTGAGTGCCGGTTGGAGTGATGTGGGTTGCTGGGCATCGCTGTGGAGCGTCAATGAAAAAGACGCCAATGGCAACGTCAGCAAGGGTGACGTAGTGATTCAGGACAGCCGCAACTGCATGATCCACGGCAACGGCAAGCTGGTGTCGGTGATCGGCCTGGACAATATCGTGGTGGTGGAAACCAAGGACGCGATGATGATTGCCCACAAGGACAAGGTCCAGGGCGTCAAGCAAATGGTCTCGACCCTCAACGACCAGGGCCGCAGCGAAACCCAGAACCACTGCGAAGTCTACCGTCCGTGGGGCTCCTACGACTCGGTGGATATGGGCGGCCGGTTCCAGGTCAAGCACATTTCGGTCAAGCCGGGGGCGTGCCTGTCGTTGCAGATGCACCACCACCGCGCCGAACACTGGATCGTGGTCAGCGGCACCGCCGAAGTGACCTGTGACGAGAACGTGTTCCTGCTCACCGAGAACCAGTCCACCTACATCCCGATTGCCTCGGTACACCGCCTGCGCAACCCCGGCAAGATTGCGTTGGAGATCATTGAAGTGCAGTCGGGCAGTTATCTGGGTGAAGACGATATCGAGCGGTTTGAAGATATCTACGGTCGCTCCACACCGATTGAACGCGGGATTTCGGTGAAAACCATCGCGCAGTAACAGGTAAAAAAAGAAGCCCTCGTCCAGCCGACTGCGTCCCCTATCCGCAGCCGGTTGGGCGGGGGCTTTTTTCTTGGGGCGGCGGTGCCTTAAAGGCTGCCTTCGCGAGCAAGTCGAATCGTCGCACCGCCGCTCCCACATTTTGACCGAGTACACCCGTTGGAATGCGGTCAACATGTGGGAGGTCCCACTACCTCTTCGACGTAGCGCTGTCGCGCAGCAAACTGGGACCTCTGTGGCGAGCGGGCTTGTCCCGCGTTGGGGTGCGAAGCACCCCTGATGAAGACGAATGCGGTGTATCAGGCACTCCTCTGCGCCTGGTTTTGGGGCTGCTGCGCAGCCCAACGCGGGGCAAGCCCGCTCGCCACAAGAATGCGGTCGCCTGAAATTGTTTATGCAGGGCTCAAGACTTTAGGGTGAAATTCTAACCCTTTAAAATCAGTACGTTGTTTTAAGTTTGATAAGAGCTGGCTTGCCTGCGATGGCGCCCGAAAACAAACCACAGAACCTCGGATAGTCAATCCAGCTCCCCCACAGTAGGATGGTTTATCCGTTCACGAGGCTGCCATCATGTTCTTCGGCGTTTTACTGGTCATCACCTGGCTGATCCTGCTGCTGCGCTACCCGGCCAAGGCGTTGCCTGTATCTCTGGCGGCAGCGGTCGGCCTGGGGTTGGTGGCGGTGTGGGTGGTCTGGCTGGATAACCGCGAAGCCCAGCAACTGGCGCGGCTGGAGCTGCGTATCAGCTATGAACCGAAAGCCTGCCCGGCGGATCGCCCGCTGAAACTAACCCTGAACAACGGCAACAACGTGCCGCTGACCGAACTGCGCTGGCGCGTCGCCGCCTATGCGCCGGGAGACACGGTTAACCTGGCCGACAACGTCTACGCCGCACCACGCTATCGCGGTCCAGGCGAGTTGCAGGCCGGCGCCACCTGGGACGACTGCCTGCCAGTCCCACCACTGCGCCCTGGCTATCGCCCGCAAACCCTGGAGTTCCGTGCCGAGCACCTGCAAGGCAGCTTCTCCGACTAATAACGACAAAGGATTGATCCATGCCCAACGTGCTCATCACCGGTTGCTCCAGCGGCATTGGCCGTGCCCTGGCCGATGCTTTCAAAACGGCCGGTTATGAAGTGTGGGCCACGGCCCGCCGCACCGAAGACGTCACGGCGCTGGCCACGGCCGGCTTTACCGCCGTGCAACTGGACGTCAACGGTGGCGCTGCGCTCAAGGCATTGGCCGAGCAAGTGGGCGAGTTGGATGTACTGATCAACAATGCTGGCTACGGCGCCATGGGGCCGTTGCTCGATGGCGGCACCGAGGCGATGCAGCACCAATTCGAGACCAATGTATTTGCCGTGGTGGGCGTAACCCAGGCGTTTTTTCCGACGCTACGTCGCAGCAAAGGGCTGGTGGTGAACATCGGCAGCGTTTCCGGTGTGCTGGTGACGCCATTTGCCGGTGCTTACTGCGCGTCGAAAGCAGCGGTGCACGCCTTGAGTGATGCGCTGCGCATGGAACTGGCACCGTTCGGCGTGCGGGTCATGGAAGTCCAGCCCGGTGCCATCGATACGAGTTTTGCGAAAAATGCCGGGGCCCAGGCTGAGTTGCTGATCAATGAACAATCGCCTTGGTGGCCGCTGCGCGACAGCATTCGTGCGCGGGCCAAGGCGTCCCAGGACAGGCCAACACCCGCCAGTACCTTTGCAGCGGATGTGCTCAAGGCGGTACAACAGCGCACGCCGCCACGCCTGTTGCGTTCGGGCAATGGTTGTCACGCATTGCCGTGGATGGCGGCGCTATTGCCCAAGGGGTTGTTGGAGAAGGGCTTGATGAAGCGGTTTGGGTTGGGTGGGGTACTTTGATCGGCATAACGGCACGATGAACACCCAGCCTGTGGCGAGGGGGCTTGTCCCGGTACAAACCGGGGACATC
>NZ_JAGGOG010000006.1 GCF_018614655.1 Pseudomonas fluorescens
AGCAGCCCTAAAAACAGACACTGAGTTTTATCTGAAGAAGTGTAGTGGTCTTATTGGGGCTGCTTCGCAGCCCAACGGGGGCAAGCCCCCTCGCCACAGAAGCTCCTCGCCACAATCAGATCTTAGAACGCCAACTTGTACCCGATCATCGCCAGCATCACCGCCAGGCACGGGCGCAGGATCCCATCCGGCACTCGCCCGGTCATATGGCTGCCCACATAGATCCCCGGCAGCGAACCCATCAGCAAAAAGCCCAGCAAGTGCCAGTCCATATTGCCCATGCTCGCGTGCCCAAGGCCTGCCACCAGGGTCAGCGGTACGGCGTGGGCGATTTCCGTGCCCACCAGGCGCCGGGTGGCCAGGAATGGATACAGAATGAACAGCGCCACGGTGCCCAAGGCACCTGCACCGATGGAGGTCAGGGCCACCATGGTGCCGAGGATTGCACCGGTGACGACCGTCAGGCCGTTCAGGTTGCGCGGGTTCATATGGTAGTCATCGCCCGCATGGCGCTGGGCGAAGGCCAACAACTTTTTCTTGAACAGAATCGCCAGGGCCGTCAGCAACAGCACCACGCCCAATGCCTGCTTGATCACCGCGTTCATGGCGCTGGGGTCGGTGTGCAGGTTCTTGAGAAACCACAGGGTCAGCAACACAGCCGGAACACTGCCCAGGGTCAGCCAGCCGGTGATTTTCCAGTCAATGTTCTTGTTCTTCCCGTGCACCAGTACGCCACCGGACTTGGTGATGGCTGCATACAACAGGTCGGTGCCCACGGCGGTCGCCGGGTTGATACCGAACCACAGCAGGATCGGGGTCATCAAGGAGCCCCCGCCCACACCGGTCATGCCGACGATAAAACCCACCACCAGGCCAGCCACCACGAAACCAAAATTACCCACATCCATTACAACTACCTGCGGCCTTATAAATTTCTGGCGGCAGCATAGCGATTTTTCTTATAACGACTTATATCAATACGATCTGACTTTATTCCTTTTATGTCAGTCGTTGACACCGATAGGCCTGGGTCTGATAGGGAAAGGCCACGGTGTCGCGTCCCTGCAATGCCGGGTGAGTGTTGATCAGGGTTTGCAGTTGTTCGGTCACCCGCGCCTTCTCGGCTGCAGGCAGGGCCGCGATGAAACTGACGGACAGGAAGCGATCCATGATTACTTCTTGGGGGCTGCCGACGTGGCTATACGGAAAGCAGGTCATTTCAAGGGCGGAAAAATATTGACCGGTGAACGCCTTGCGCCACTCGCCGGTATGAAAGCGCGGAGTGTCGCCTTCGTAGGGGGTGATGATTTCGGTGATGGCGGCGACCCAGTCCACCGACTCATCCCGCACATTCCAGATCAACCCCAGACGCCCTTCGGGCTTCAGCACGCGGTGAATTTCCCGCAGCGCCGCCTCAGTGGCAAACCAGTGGAACGCCTGGGCGCAGACCAGAGCGTCGGCGGTTGCGGATTCAAGCGGGATGGCTTCGGCGGTGCCAGACAACAGGCGTACGTCCGGCAGCAGCTTGTGCAATTGTGCCCCCATGGCTTCCACGGGCTCGACCGCAATCAAGGTGGGCACGACGGTGTTGAGCAAACGAGTGAACTTGCCAGTTCCCGCACCGAGGTCGATGACCGTGGATCGGGCACTGATCGCCAGTGCCTGCGTCAACCAGCCCGTCAATTGCCGCGGGTAATCCGGGCGGCCCTGGGCGTAGGTGGACGCCTGGGCAGAGAAACCCTGTTGAGCAGACTTGTGAACACCGGACATCGTCAATCTCTCCTCTAGGTTGGCAGCAGGCACAGTGTAAGGTAATGAAATGTTACAGGCGGACCTTTTGCAAAAGCCCCATACAAACAGGGCCTGCATCTGTGGGCACCTGCTATCGAATCGGCGGCCCCTTTACAGCATCGATATCTACACATTTCTTGAATCCCCTGAAGGCCCTGTAGCCGCTGCCGAGGCACGAGGCTGCGATAAGGGCCGCAGGACCTTCGGCCGTTTCAAAATCCTGGCGACTGCTGCGCAGCCGATCGCAGGCTGCGCCAGCGGCTACAGAGAGCAGCGTTTATCTGAGCAGCCGAGGCAGAAAGCCAAGCCTTCGAGTGTGTCAACAAGCTGTGCCAACGGTGGGAAAAAGCCGAAAAGAGGCTGGATTAAAACCGTTACAAGCGCCATCCTCCGCGCTTTAAGCCGCCCTGATCAGCGGCGTACGACGAACAAAGGACAAGCCCATGCTCAACCAACCCCTCGCCCCCGCCGATTTCGAGTTCATCGAAGAAACTCTGCTGAAGTACGGCGTCGACCATTCGGTGCTGAACCTGGCCGAACTGGACGGCTACTTCACCGCGCTGGTATCCAGCCCGGCGCAGGTGGATGTCGCCGAATGGTTCCCGGCCATCTGGGGTGGGCAGAACCCAACCTGGGAAAGCCCCGAGGAAGCCAAGCGTTTCCTCGACCTGAGCGTGCGCCATATGAATGCCATCGCCACCCAACTGGCGACCAACGCCCAAGGCTTCAAGGCCCGTTTTGAAGAAACCGAGCATCAGGACCAGCCGCTGACCCTGGCGGAAGAATGGTGCTTTGGTTATATCCGTGGCGTTACCGTCGGCAACTGGCCTGAGCTGCCGGCCGAACAGGCCGCGCAACTGGAAAAGATTTCCTGGTGTGCCGAGCAGGATAATTTCGAACTGCCGGCGGACCTGGATGTAGGCTTGCATCAGCAACGGGCCAGCGCTATCGAACCGGCAGCGCGGGCGTTGCATGATTATTGGTTGGCCAAGCGTTAAGCAAAAAATGTGGGAGCGTACTCCCACATTTTTCATGGCTGGTAACCCGTACTCAACGGTTACTTGAAGTCCACATCAAACGCTTGATAGAACGCGTTGCCGGTATTGGCCACGATCCACATCAACACCAGCACATGACGGCCCTTCTTGCCCTTGGGCAGGGTCACCTGGTGTTCGACCTTGGCCTTCAGCTCCGCTGCATGCTGGTAATACGGCGCCTGGGTGTAAAAATCCTCGAAGAACGGTTTGGCTTCCAGTTGCGCACGGCTGATGCGTTGCTTGGGGTCCCAGCCGTCCTTGGTGATCAACCAGCGATAACCACGGGTTGTATGCGCTGCGGTGTACGCCCACTGCACCTTGAACACTTGGCCGGCATCGACATTCAACAGCGGCCAGCTAAACGGCGTGTTGAGCTTCTTGCTCATTTCCTCATCGGTAAAGTTGATGCAGTCACGGGCATCGGTCTTGCCACCGCTGAGGATATGTCCGTCGGCTGGCGGGGTGACACTTTGATCGTCCGTGTCGTAGGGTGCTGGGAAAGGCCCGGCAGTGAGGGATGGAAAGTTCTTGCCACCTTCCATCTCGTTGACTTGCCAGCTTTCCAGCAGGCCACGTTCGACAGCGACCGAACCACGGCTGGCGGGGGTTATGACACGACCGTGTCTGAGTTCAGTTTGAGGTTTGTTCATTGCATTTCACTCCTTGAGATTTAAGAACTCCCCGTCTTGGGAAGTGACTCGAACTTACCCCACAAAATACTGGATATCCAGCCAGTACTTTTTGCCTCCACGACCCACTTCCCCCGACATTGCTGGCTACAGGCTATTTTCCTACAGCCTTCCAGGCTCTGGTCCTACCAGCCCGCGCGCTATAGAGCTACGCGTACCTAAGACAACGGATTATCTACCGGCCTCTTCAGCTCTCAAGGATCATCTCGAAGCCGCCATAAATCATGCGCTGCCCATCAAAAGGCATCGGGTTGACCTCCGGTTTCATCCGCGGGTCTTCCATCACCTTGCGCATTCCCGCATCGCGCACTTGCCGGGACGGCCACAGGATCCAGGAAAACACCACGGTTTCGTCATCCTTGAGCTTGACCGCCATGGGCAGCGAAGTGACTTGGCCCTGGGGCACATCATCACCCCAGCACTCGACGATCTTCAGGGCACCATGCTCCTTGAACACCACGGCTGCGGCCTTGGCGTGCTGGATGAACTGTTCGCGCTTGGCGGTGGGTACTGCGATGACACAACCGTCGACGTAAGACATAGTCATTCTCCTGATTGGAAGGAATGAACGACCAGGGTTGAAATGGGCCGTTCTGTCTGTAGTCGATTCATCAGCGGTCGGATCGACAGCCGTCTGGAAAATACCGACCAGTGGTGATCCCCGCTCGACAAGGGCATCGTCTTTGGCCGATTATTCGTGTCCGCCAGTCGGCCACTCCCCGCCACCTCGCCTTGAATCAGGAGCCTTGTACCTTGAGTTCGCAGAAAACCGTGACCGTTACACCGCCCAACTTTCCACTGAACGGCAAGGTAGCGCCCCCCGGCTCCAAATCCATTACCAACCGCGCCCTGCTGCTGGCGGCCCTGGCCAAGGGCACCAGCCGCCTGAGCGGTGCACTGAAAAGCGATGACACCCGGCACATGTCGGTGGCCTTGCGGCAGATGGGTGTCATCATCGATGAGCCCGACGACGTGACCTTCGTCGTCACGGGCCAGGGCCAATTGCAGTTGCCGCCGCAGTCGCTGTTTCTTGGCAATGCCGGGACGGCGATGCGCTTCCTGACCGCCGCGGTGGCTACGGTGCAAGGCACGGTGATCCTCGATGGCGACGACTACATGCAAAAGCGCCCGATCGGCCCACTGCTCGCGACCTTGAATCAGAACGGCATCCAGGTCGAAAGCCCTACCGGCTGCCCGCCCGTGACCGTTCATGGCGTCGGCCGGGTTCAGGCCAAGCGCTTCGAAATCGACGGTGGCCTGTCGAGCCAGTACGTCTCGGCGCTGTTGATGCTGGCGGCCTGCGGTGAAGCGCCCATCGAAGTCGCACTGACCGGCAAGGACATTGGTGCCCGTGGCTACGTCGACCTGACCCTGGATTGCATGCGTGCCTTCGGGGCGCAGATTGAAGTGGTCGACGACAGCACCTGGCGCGTGGCGCCGACCGGCTACACCGCCAATGATTATCTGATCGAACCGGACGCTTCCGCCGCCACCTATTTGTGGGCGGCGGAAGTACTGACCGGTGGCAACATCGACCTGGGCGTCGCGCCGCAGGACTTCACCCAGCCTGATGCCAAGGCCCAGGCGGTGATTGCCGAGTTCCCGCACATGCCGGCCACGGTGGTGGGTTCGCAGATGCAGGACGCCATCCCTACCCTCGCCGTGCTCGCGGCCTTCAATAACACGCCAGTGCGCTTCACCGAACTGGCCAACCTGCGGGTCAAGGAGTGTGATCGGGTCCAGGCGCTGCATGACGGCCTGAACGAAATCCGTCCGGGCCTGGCGACCATTGAAGGCGATGACCTGCTGGTGGCCAGCGATCCGGCTCTGGCAGGCACGTCGTGCAACGCACTGATCGACACCCACGCCGACCACCGCATCGCCATGTGTTTTGCACTGGCGGGGCTGAAAGTGTCAGGGATCAAGATTCAGGATCCAGACTGCGTCGCCAAGACCTATCCTGAGTACTGGAAGATGCTGGGTAGCCTGGGCGTCAAGCTGAGCTACTGAGCCGTCAGCGCCGGTATGGGGAGGGACTGCTCATGACGATTCGCCAACCCTGCCCACCCGGTGCCTGCGTGTGCGAGCGCGAACAACTGCTGGAAGCCCCCGGTGCAGACTTGCGCATCCTGCACCTGACCCGCCTGGAAGAAAAACGCCTGCTGGATCGCCTCGAAGACCTGAAAAGTCTGCCGGACCTGGAGCATATGCAGCAGTTGATGTACCAGCAATTGGGCATCCGCGTGCACATCGCCCCCGGCCATACCGAAGTCAAAAGCATGCGCGGCCTCCAGATTGTCATCGACGAATTGCCGGGGCTGTGTCGCAAGACCCGGCAGGCGATTCCGACGGCGATTCGCCGCGGGCTGGAGAAACGGCCGGAGATTGCCTATCGGTTGCTGGATGCCCATGACTTGTTTCGGGAAGGTTGAACCGCAACTAGATCGACAACGCAACCTGCTGGTTCTGCTCCGCAAACATCCCCTGCCCCGTGCGCCACGCCGCCTCCAGATGCACCTTCGGCTCGCGAATTTCCGATTCCAACAGCAACTGCGAACTCACCACCTTCGCCCCGCAGTAATCAAAGATGCCGTGGTCAATCTGCGTGTTCATGGCCTTGTCATAGCCATGGCGCTCGAAAGTGCCTTCATCCGTCCCGCCCACCCCCAACAGGTGCACCTGCAGGCCGCCGAGTTTTTTAACCAGCCTGGTGGTTTGTATGTCGTATTCGATTGCCCAGCCATTGCTGAATACTCGGTCGATCCAGCCCTTGAGCAGGCCCGGCATCGACCACCAGTAGACCGGATACACCACTACCAGCGCATCGGCGCGGTCGATGCGGGCCTGTTCGGCCCGCACGTCGGCAGGCGGCGTCGCCTGGCCGCGATACACAGCGTGGTCGGCGGCGGTGTAGCGTGGATCGAAGCCTTCGGCGGCCAGGTCGGCGATTTCAAAGGTATGGCCCTTGGTGGCCAGACCCGCTGCGACTTGCCCAGCCAGGCCGTGGGTCAAGGAACGAGGATCGTGGTGAGCAACAACGATAATTGCATGCATGGCAAATGCTCCGGTGCTAAGCTGAAGTTAAGTTACGATTAGTAAGTTACTTTTGGTATATAAGCATGTCAAGCACCGAAACATCTGCGCCCCGCCGTCGCCTGTCCCGAGAAGATCGCCTGCGCCAGTTGCTGGACGTGGCCTGGCAATTGGTTCGTGAAGAAGGCACTGAAGCGCTGACCCTGGGCCGATTGGCCGAAATGGCGGGTGTCACCAAACCTGTGGTGTATGACCACTTCATCACCCGGGCCGGCTTGCTGGCGGCGCTGTATAAGGATTTTGACGAACGCCAGAACGCGTTGATGGATGCCGCACTGGAGGCCAGCGAGGCGAGCCCTGAAGGCCGGGCGCGGGTGATTGCCTCCTCCTATGTCGACTGCGTACTGCTTCAGGGTCGCGAGATACCCGGCGTGATCGCCGCTCTGACGGGCGCGCCGGAACTGGAAACCCTCAAGCGCGAATACGAGATGATTTTCCTGGTCAAGTGCCGTGATGTGCTCGCACCGTTTGCGCCTTCAGGCACCATCACGCTGGCGAGTCTGCGAGCGATGCTGGGGGCCGCCGAGGCGCTGTCCCATGCGGCGGCCAGCGGCGAGATCAGCCCCGCAGAGGCTCAGGAAGAACTGTTCGTAACCATCAACGCGATGGTCAACCGTAACGGTCAGGTGCGAGGCTGCAATGGGTAGGTATCTACACATTTCTTGAATCCCCTTAAAGCCCTGTAGCCGCTGTCGAGGCACGAGGCACGAGGCTACGATAAGAGCCGCAGGACCTTCGGCCGTTTCAAGAGCTGGCGACTGCTGCGCAGCCGATCGCAGGCTGCGCCAGCGGCTACAGGTGATCGATACATTCCCTGTAGCCGCTGTCGAGGCACGAGGCTGCGATAAGGGCCGCAGGACCTTCGGCCGTTTAAGAAAGCTCCTGCGCGGTGTGCATTTCAATATCTATATCAAACGCCCACGGACGAACGCCTGGGCCTTGCGGGTCATCTGGTCGAAGTGGCGGTCACGCTGCTTCTCCGCATCGATCATCGCCCGCTTGCCATGCTTTTGCAGCAGGTAGGTGTGAATCTGCCGCACTTCCAGAGAGCTGTAGATCGATGCAACGTCCAGCACCCCCATCAAGCCGTCGGTGCTGTAGTCACGCGTGTTCATCAGCACCTGAGTACCGCGCGCACCGCGCACCTGAAAGCCCAAGGACTCGAACGCCGGCACTTTCTCCACCGCACACGTCAGCTCGGCGTGGGGATAACGAGCAAGCATGTCCTGCATCATCGCCCGCGCCACACCCTGACGCCGATGACTGGCCTGCACCGCCAAATAAGCCACACCACACGCCTCAGGATCATCCTTGACCGGCAGGTACAACAGAAAGCCTAAGACCCTGGCCGGATCCTGCTCATCCATCGCGACGATCAACTCGACGGCAATCCCCTTCGACCCACCGACTGCTTCCAGGTACAGGTGCACCTCATAGCCGATCGCATATTGATAGACGTTGTACAGCAGGTTGCTCGGCGGGATCGCAACCATGCTGATGTCGGTCAGGTCGTCGACCACCATCTGCAAGATCTGGCTGTTGATCGGCTCGGGGCATGGGGTTTCGTAGTGGGTAAGGCTGAACATTCGAATTCCTGGCATTTCGCGTCAAGGCTGCGCGGATTGTACCTGTTGCAGCAGCGCCTGGACGCAAAGGCTGCCATCTACCCTGAGGAGCGGCTGTTTCAACTGCTTGAGCCACGCTTCATGCCGTGGCCGGCTGCGCCCTGCAAACGCCGCAGTTTCATAACCGGCGGCCCATGCCAGAAAAGCCTGATGCGCGGCATGCATGTCGCCTCCGGGTAAAATGCGTGCTCCATAGCGTTGGGCCTCGCGAGCTTTCACACGCTCCAGACGAAGGGCCGTCGGTGTGTCGACAAACACCACCAGGTCAGCATCATCGATCAATTCATCGCCCCAACCATCCAGTGAGCCGCAAAGCACCCAGGCGCCTTGAGCCAGCACCTGCTTGAGCAAGATGACACGTTCTGCCGGCGGCCGTGATTGTGCATAAGGCGGCTCGGTCGGATACCAGTAGTAATCGTCCACATCCACATGGGGCAGTTGAAGCACCGAGGCCAACGACCGCCCCAAGGTGGTGACGCCAGCCCCCGAGGCACCACTGAGGTAGATCCGTTTGCTCATTGCGCGCGCACATCACGCAAACACCCCCGCAACCAGCGATGGCCCAGGTCGGCGTCCAGCCGTGGATGCCAGAGCATCGAGACGGTGAATTCCGGCAACGCAAATGGCAGCGCGAAACAGTGCAAGTCGCCGTGCAGGTTGGCGGTGTGCCGCTGCGGTACGCTGGCGATCAGGTCGGTGCTGCGGGCGAGGGACAGCGCGGTGGAAAAACCGGCCACGATGGTCACCACTTCACGCGTCAGGTTGAGCGCTGCCAGCGCGTCATGAATCTGCCCTCGGTCATACCCGCGTCGGGACACGTAAATGTGTTTGCCCGCCGCAAAGCGCTGCGGCGTGACCTCGCCCTCACTCAATGGATGGCCCCGGCGCACCACACCAATAAAGCGGTCACGAAACAGCGCCTGGGTCAGTACCTCGGGACTGGCGTTGCTGTCGACGACACCGGTTTCCAAGTCGACGCTGCCGTCACGCAACGGCGTGCTGAACTTGTCGGGTTTGTGCATAAAGCGCAGGCGCACCCCCGGCGCTTGTTCGGCGACAAGAGCGAGCAGCGCCGGGCCGAAGCTTTCGACAAAGCCGTCACTGGTGCGCAAGGTGAAAGTGCGAACCAACTGCATGAGATCAAGGGATTGCGCAGGACGTAATACCGCCTCGGCAGCCTGCACCAACTGGCTGACCTGCTCGCGTAACTCGAGGGCACGCGGCGTCGGTACCAGCCCACGACCGGCACGCACCAGCAGCGGGTCACCGGTGGTTTCCCGCAGCCGTGCCAAAGCGCGGCTCATCGCCGATGGGCTCAGGCGCAAACGCTGGGCCGCCCGGGCGACGCTGCCTTCGGCGAGCAACACATCCAGGGTGACCAACAAGTTGAAGTCCGGTGTCGACATGGTTTTTCCCTTTTAATCAGGCGAAGACCTTGTGGCGAGGGGGCTTGCCCCCTCGCCACAACAGCCCCCTCCGCACAGGGGGTCGGTGTTTCTGCTTGAGCAATATAGAGCGTCAGGTGCACGTATAAAGTGCAAATGCTGCGCCTTCCGCCATGTTAGGCGACGGCGTAGATTTCTGACACCCGTAGAACAAGGAACCACCGATGAAATCACCAACCCCTCGTGGTGCCCTCGCCAGCCTGTCACTGTCCATGTTGCTGGCCTCCCTGGGCACCAGCATCGCCAACGTCGGCCTGCCGAGCCTGGCCCAGGCGTTTGACGCGTCGTTTCAAGCGGTGCAGTGGATCGTCCTGGCCTACTTGCTGGCGATCACCGCTGTGATCGTCAGTGTCGGGCGCCTGGGAGACATCGTGGGCCGCAGCCGTCTGTTGCAGGCTGGGTTGTTGCTGTTCACCCTGGCGTCTACGCTTTGCGCGGTAGCACCGTCACTCGGGCTGCTGGTCGCCGCTCGCGTCCTGCAAGGGCTGGGGGCGGCGATCATGATGGCGATGACCATGGCCCTGGTCGGCGAAACAGTGTCCAGGGATCGAGCCGGACGCGCCATGGGATTGCTGGGCACCATGTCGGCCATCGGCACCGCATTGGGCCCGAGTGTGGGCGGAGTCTTGATTGTCGGGTTTGGCTGGCAGGCGCTGTTCTTCATCACCGTGCCCCTCGGTACTTTGACCTTCGCCCTCGCCCGTCGCTATCTGCCCCTTGAGAGCCATCAGCAAACGTCGACGCACACAGGCTTCAACTGGCTGGTGACGTTACGCAATCCGCCCCTCAGAGCCGGGCTGGCCATGACCGCACTGGTCTCTGCGGTGATGATGGCGACGCTGGTGGTCGGGCCGTTTTACCTCTCCCGGGGCGTAGGGCTTGACCCAACCTGGATGGGCCTCGCGATGGCAGTGGGCCCCTGCGTTTCTGCGCTGACGGGGGTACCCGCGGGCCGCCTGACAGACCGTTTCGGCGGCCATACCATGACAGTCATCGGGTTGCTCGCCATGGTCACCGGCTGTCTGTTGCTGTCGTTGATGCCAGCGTACTTGGGGGTTGTCGGGTATATCGCCCCTCTCATCGTGCTCACCCTCGGCTATGCCCAGTTTCAGGCCGCCAATAACACCTCAGTGATGAGTGACGTAGCAACGGATCGACGGGGAGTGATCGCAGGCTTGCTGAATTTGTCGCGCAACCTGGGGCTGATCACCGGTGCATCGGCATTGGGCGCGGTGTTTGCACTTGTCTCCGGCGACCTCGCGGTGGCCCCGCCCGAAGCGATCAGCAACGGCCTGCACGTCACCTTTGGTGTGGCCCTGGGGTTGATCGCGGCAGCACTGCTCTTCGCCTGGAGAAGCCGCCCTGCCGCCGTTCGGCTTCCACACAGTTCTTGACAAGGTAAAACTGTAACCTCTATTGTCCGACAACCTGACTACCAAGGTTTTACCATGCTTGAGCTCCAGCGCCCTGATTCGCTCGTCGTGCGTGTTGTCAGCGCCATTCGCGCAGAAATCGATTCCGGCCAACTGGCGCCCGAAGCCCGCTTGCCCACCGAACAACAGTTGGCCGAACAGTTGAACGTCAGCCGTTCGGTGGTGCGCGAAGCCATCGCCCAGCTCAAGGCTGACGGCGTGCTGACGGCCAAGCGTGGCCTCGGTTCCTTCATTTCCAAGACCCCTGCCGGCACGGTGTTCCGTTTCCCGGAGAAGGACGGTCACCGCCCGGACCTGGCGCAAATGTTTGAAGTGCGCCTGTGGATCGAAACCCAGGCCGCCTCGATTGCCGCCCAACGCCGCGACGCAGGCGACCTGCAGCGCATGCAGCAGGCACTACAGGAAATGCACGACAAGCGCGTCGACTTCGATGCCGCCGCGCTGGCCGATGTCGAGTTTCACCGCGCCATCGCCGAAGCCAGCAAGAATGACTACTTCGTGGCCTTCCATGACTTCCTCAGAAGCCAATTGGCCACTGCCCGCAAAACCGCCTGGGAAAATTCGGCATCACGTTTTGCCAATGGTTCGGCCGACGCCACCCAGGAACACCAGGCGCTCTACCAGGCCATCGCCGACGGCGATGCCCAAGGTGCAGCGGCGCGTGCCGAAGCCCACCTGCGCGCCGCCGCCAAGCGCCTGCAACTTGAGCTGCCGGCCACGAACTGAACGCTCCAACCTTTTTGACGCGTGCCTCAGGCACGCCATTTTTTTAACAAAAACATTAGTCTGACAACCTGATAAGCAGACTGAAATGTGCAAACCCTAGGTACCTTCAACCATGATTTATGACTTTTGCATCATCGGCGGCGGCATCGTCGGCCTGGCCACCGCGATGGAGCTGCTCAAGCGCCAACCCAATGCGTCACTGGTGATCCTGGAAAAAGAAGCGACGCTGGCCAAGCATCAAACTGGCCACAACAGCGGTGTGATCCACGCGGGCATCTATTACGCTCCCGGTAGCCTCAAGGCCGACCTGTGCAAGCGCGGCGCCGAGGCCACCAAACAGTTCTGCAGCGAACACGGGATCAAGTTCGAGGTATGCGGCAAGCTGCTGGTGGCCTCCACGCCGCTGGAAATGCAGCGGATGGAAGCGCTGTACGCCCGCTCGCAGTTGAATGACCTGAAGGTTGAACGCCTGGACGCCGAGCAACTGCACCAGCGCGAACCCAATATCGTCGGCCTCGGCGGTTTGTTTCTCGACGCCACCGGCATCGTCGACTACCGCGAAGTCTGCGAAACCATGGCCCGGGTCATTCGCCACCGTGGCGGTGAAATCTGCGTGGAACGCACGGTCACCGCGATCCAGGAAGACACCGACACAGTCACCGTCAGCACCCGTGGCGAATCCTGGCAGGCCAGGCACCTGGTGGTGTGCGCTGGCCTGCAGTCGGATCGGCTGGCGAAAATGGCCGGGGTCAAGATCGACCACCAGATCATCCCGTTCCGCGGCGAATACTTCCGCCTGCCGGCGTCGAAAAACAACATCGTCAACCATCTGATTTACCCGATCCCGGATCCAGAGCTGCCGTTCCTCGGCGTGCACCTGACGCGGATGATCGATGGCAGCGTGACTGTCGGCCCCAATGCCGTGCTGGGCCTTGGACGGGAGAACTACCGCAAGTTTTCCGTCAACTGGCGCGACGTGGCGCAGTACACAAGCTTCCCCGGATTCTGGAAAACCCTCTGGCAGAACCTCGGGTCCGGCAGCGTCGAGATGAAGAACTCGCTGTTCAAGTCCGGTTATCTGGAGCAGTGCCGCAAGTATTGCCCTTCGCTGAATATCGAAGATTTGCTGCCTTATGAAGCCGGCATCCGCGCCCAGGCGGTGATGCGCGACGGCACGCTGGTGCACGACTTTCTGTTCGCCCAGACGCCGAGGATGCTCCACGTCTGCAATGCACCCTCACCCGCCGCCACCTCGGCGATCCCCATCGGCGCGATGATCGCCGACCGCATGTTCAAGCCCCACTGACACCCACTCCATGGCCCTGCCCGGGCCACGTAACAAGCGTCACTTCGACAATAAATATAATGACTCAGAAGGAAGTACAGAATGACAGCAACACCCCATACCTCTGTCCCGGAAACCCCTGCCCAAACCAAAAAGCGCCTGCGCAAAGTCGCCGCCGCCACCATTTTTGGCTCGATGCTGGAGTGGTACGACTTTTACCTGTACGCCACCATGGCGGCCATTGTGTTCTCGAAGATTTTCTTTGATAACAGCGACCCGAAAACCGCGACGCTGATGGCCTTTTCCACCTTTGCCATCGGCTTTATCGCGCGCCCCTTCGGCGGGATTCTGTTCGGTTACCTGGGGGACAAGTTCGGTCGCAAGCACGTGCTGGTGCTGACCTTCTGCATGATGGGCGTGTGCACCACCCTGATCGGTTTGATCCCCAGCTACGCCTCCATCGGCATCTGGGCACCGATCATTCTGGTGTTTATCAGGATCATCCAGGGGTTGGGTGCCGGGGCTGAGTTGTCCGGTGCGGCAGTCACCTCCTATGAGCATGCCTCGGAAGGTAAACGCGGCAGCCAGGGTGCCTGGCCGGCGCTGGGGCTGAACCTGGGACTGCTGTTGTCTTCCCTGACCGTGTACCTGCTGACCATCAATGGCAACGCGTTCATGCTGGCGGGCGGCTGGCGTATCCCGTTCATCTGCAGCATCGTCCTGGTGGGCGTCGGCCTGTGGGTGCGCAACAGCATTCCGGAAACACCCGAGTTCAAGGAGTTGAGCCAGGAAACCGCCAAGGCCAAGGCCTCCCCGCTCAAGGCTCTGTTCAAGAACGACCTGAAAGGCCTGACCGTGGTGTTCTTTGTGGCCATTGGCTACAACGCCCTGAGTTATATCTTCAAAACCTTTTCCCTGGCCTACCTGACCCAGTTCAAAGGCGTCGATGTGCACGTCACCTCACTGTCGGTGACGATTGCCAGCCTGATCGCGATTGTTGCCGTACCGTGCTTCGGTTGGCTGTGCGACAAATGGAGCAGTAAAAAAGTGCTGGTGCTCGGTGGCGTGTGTTCGCTGTTGTTCGCCTACCCGTTCCTGGCCCTGCTCGACACCGGCGAAAGCCTGATGATCTACCTCGCGATTGGCGTGGGCACCGGCCTCCTCGCACCAATGATGTTCGCGCCCCAGGGCTCGTTCCTGAGCCGCCAGTTCCCGACCCAGACGCGCTCCTCAGGCTTTGGTACCGGGCGCGAAATCGGCACCGCCATCGCTGGTGGCTTGGCGCCATTAGGCGCCCTGTCGCTGGTCGCCGCCTCGCCGACCCACGCCACGGGTGGGGTGGTGATCATCCTGGCCATTGCGGCATTGCTGGTGGTGGTTTTCGCCCTGTGCGACCAGGGCCGCAAACACTCGGCATTCAAGAACTGACCGAAAAAATTCGGTCAACGGGTGCATGGATGCCCCTTCATCGCGCATCATGGGCACTTTCAAGCTCAAGGGAAACGTCCATGCGCGTTCTGTCATTGATGATGGGTCTTACGACGCTGGCCGCCAGTATGGTGTTTTGCGTCACCGCGTCGGCGAGCGAAGAAAGCCAATTGGTGGACTCAATCAACCAATACCGCAACCAGGTGCAGCGCTGTGGTAACCAGGGTTCCCAGGAGTTGCCGCCCCTGGCCACCGACGCGCGGCTGGTGCTGCCGGTCAACAGCGTTGGCGACCTGCAACAGGCATTGGCGCGGGCCGCCTATCCGATGGTGAACGTCCAGGCCATCAGCCTCTCCGGCCCCAAAAATGCCGAGGCCGCCATGAAAGCGGTGAAAGAAAGCTTTTGCCGCGTGGTGCTGGACCCGCAGTTCGTCGATATCGGCGTCAGCAGCAATGGCCAGGACTGGCGCATCGTCCTCGCCCGCCCGTTGCTCACCAGCGGCCTGGGTGAATCGCAAACCGAAGGCAAGCAGGTCCTGGCCATGATCAACGCTGCCCGCGGACAAGCGCGCCAGTGTGGCAACCAGACTTTTGCCGCCACCACGCCCCTGGTCTGGAACGACACACTCGCCACCGCTGCCGCCGGCCACTCGCAGAAAATGGCCAACGGCAACTTCTTCGATCACCTTGATCACGACGGCCGCACTCCCGGCGACCGGGCCGAGCTGGCAGGCTATATCGCCCAGCAGATCGGCGAAAATATTGCGGCCGGCCTGGACACGCCGCGCAAGGTGGTCGACGGCTGGCTCGCCACCCCCGGGCATTGCGCCAACTTGATGAACCCGCAATTTCACGACATGGGCGCGGCCTACGCAATGGACCCGAAGAGTGATGCAGGGATTTATTGGACGGGAATGTTGGGTGCCCAGCAGTGACCGGAAGGTGATTCGATGACACTTGAAAACACCTCAAGATTGATCTTGCGCCAACCCACCGAGGACGACGTGGCCAGTGTCTTCGCCATTTACGGCGACCCCGCGACCAACCGCTACAACCCGGCAGGTCCCTTGGCCGACCGGCACCAGGCGAAATCAATGCTTGAGCGTTGGCTCCAGCATTGGGACGAGCATGAATTCGGCCAGTGGGTCATTACCTCCCAGGACTCGCCGGACTGTGTGATCGGATTCGGTGGCATCACCCTGCACGGATACAACGAGGTCCAACGCATCAACCTGGGCTATCGCTTTGCCGTCAGCGCCTGGGGCAAGGGTTATGCAACCGAATTGGCCAGGGCTGCGTTGGCCTATGGATTTGCCGACCTGGACCAGCCTCATGTGTATGCGGTGGTGAGGCCGGGCCATCAAGCCTCGATCAATGTCCTGGAAAAAATCGGCATGCAGCGCATCGACGAACTGGACGACGTCCCCGGGCAGGCACCGAGCCTGGTTTATCGGGCCGCACGCGCCGAGTAAAAACCAATGTATCGCAGTGTGTCCAAAGACCATTGCGATACACAGGCTTTAACTCGACGACCTTTCTGAAACAGGCCAGATACAGCACCGCGTTCAACTGTGAGTCAGGCAAACAACCCGCCCGAGGAGACTCACATGAACGCTCAGTTGAACCGCAAACCCGGCCTCAAGTGCCGCCATCTGCTTGGCACCTCACTCCTGGCCTTTACGCTGCTGCAATTGGGTGCCTCAGGCATCGCCAACGCACAAACCCATCAAGTTCCGGCAGCAACCGCCAGTGCCAGCACCCACACCTCGTTCGGCCCACTCAAACACATCAACGCCGGCCTGCTGAACGTAGCCTATGCCGAAGTCGGCCCGGCCGATGGCCCGGTAGTCATTCTGCTGCATGGCTGGCCCTACGATATTGATAGCTACGCCGAGGTAGCGCCGCTGCTGGCGGCCAAAGGTTATCGAGTGCTTATCCCCTACGCCCGAGGCTACGGCGACACCCGTTTCCTCTCCGACAAAACCCCACGCAACGGCCAACCCGCCGCGCTGGCCAGTGATGTGATCGACTTCATGGACGCTCTCAAGATCAAGCAGGCCGTGCTCGGCGGCTACGATTGGGGCGCACGCTCGGCGGATATCGTCTCGGCGCTGTGGCCCGAGCGGGTCAAAGCGCTGGTCTCGGTCAGTGGTTACCTGATCGGCAACCAGGAGGCTGGCAAAAACCCATTACCGCCCAAAGCGGAATTGCAGTGGTGGTACCAGTTCTACTTCGCCACCGAACGCGGCCGCGCCGGTTACGAAAAGAACACCCACGATTTTGCCAAATTGATCTGGCAATTGGCGTCACCCAAATGGGCGTTCGACGACGCCACCTTCGACCGCAGCGCCAAAGGCCTGGAGAACCCCGATCAGGTCGCCATCACCGTCTTCAACTACCGCTGGCGGTTGGGCCTGGTCCAGGGCGAAAGCCAATACGATCCGCTGGAACAGAAACTGGCCAAGGCACCGTCCATCAACGTGCCGACCATCACCCTTGAAGGCGACGCCAATGGCGCACCGCACCCGGCCCCTGAGGATTACGCCAAGCGCTTCACCGGCAAGTACGAGTTCCGGCTGATCAACGGCGGTATTGGTCATAACCTGCCGCAGGAAGCGCCGCAAGCGTTTGCCAAGGCGGTAATAGACGCTGATCGTCTTTGATTGAAAGCGCGAGGCCGAGGTGGCCGAGAGAAAAGCCAGTGGGTGTTTTTTGCGTTGCTGATCCCCTTGGCCTTGGCCACCTGTGCCTGTAAACCGGTCTTCCCGGACTGAAGCCTTACGTGCCAGACCTGACGTATACACCCTATCAGTTAGTCCGCCTCAACCCTCCTCATGTGCAATACTGAAAAACGTTGCGCCCCCCTTAATTCACCCGCTGGGCCTTGCCCTCAAACAGGACTCGGTAACAACCCCGTGGGCTCACCCAAGGTCGCAACCCAACAGGTTATTAGCATTGGAGTGTTGAATGAGCGTCAGGTCGAATCATGAAGATGAAACCAGCATTTCTCCCGACATGGGCTTGAATGACGTCCTTGAAGCTCTGCCCGAGGCCATCTACACCACTGACGCCAAGGGACTGATCACCTTTTTCAACAGCGCGGCGGCCTCCTTGTGGGGTGTCAGCCCTCACCTGGGAAAAAGCGAGTTTTGCGGCTCCTGGAAGCTCTTTTGGCCAGACGGTCGCCCGTTGCCCCATCACGAATGCCCAATGGCGATGACGTTAAAGGAGCAACGTCCTTTAAGAGGGCTGGAAATCGTCGCAGAACGCCCGGATGGCGAACGCATTCGATTGCGGGCCTACCCCTCGCCCATTTTCGCGGCCACTGGGGAGTTGATCGGCGCCGTTAATATGCTGGTCGATCTCAGCGACCAGATCATCTCGGATGAATCCGCGTTACGGCATAACGCAATTGTCGAATCATCCGACGACGCAATCATTGCCAAAGACCTGAACGGCACCATCATCAATTGGAACCAGGGGGCGCAGCGACTCTTTGGCTACACCGCCGAGGAAGCCATCGGCAAACCGGTAGTCATGCTGATTCCACTGGATCGAACAAACGAAGAGCCTGATATTCTGCGGCGCATACGCAAAGGCGAACGCATCGAGCATTATGAAACGGTCAGGCGTCGCAAGGACGGCAGTCTTGTCGAGATCTCGCTCTCCGTTTCACCGATAAGAAACAGAGAAGGCCGGATTATCGGGGCTGCCAAAATCGCTCGCGATATCACCGAACAACGCAAGGCCGAAGCACAAAAAAACCTGCTGCTTCGGGAGATGGATCATCGGGTGAAAAATCTGTTCGCGCTGGCCAATGGGGTGATCTCACTCAGCGTTCGCTCGACAACGACCTCCGCCGAACTCGCCGCTGTGGTAACCGCACGGATGAACGCGTTGGCAAAAGCACACGCCTTGACCCTGTCCACCGATGGCGACCGTGACCAACCCACCACGCTTCATACGCTGATTCAAACCATCATCGCCCCTTACGACAATGAGAACGACGACAACCCATCACGCGCTTTCGTGACGGGCCCGAATATCACCATTGCCGGCAGCGCTGTCACCAGCTTCGCGTTGTTATTGCATGAGTTTGCAACCAACGCTGCAAAATATGGCGCCCTCTCTTCAAGCGAAGGCCGGCTGGATATTACTTCTCGCGTAGCTGGGGACACGTTCACCCTGGTGTGGAACGAAACCAACGGCCCTGCCATCAAGCAAGCGCCCACCAGCATGGGGTTCGGAACGCTGTTGGCAAAAGCCACGGTAAAAGGCCAGCTCCAAGGGGAAGTGACCTATGACTGGAGGCAGGACGGTGTCTCCATCACACTGGTATTTCTGCTCGGGAACGCCTTTATTAGCCTAACCAACAGCCTCTGAGCGGCGCTGAATCAGGGTTGCGGCTAACAAAAACCAACAAGAAGTGAATTATTTAGTATTTCTTTGTATCTGACCTTACAGAGCGCATGCCATCACAACAATGGCATCGAAACAGCGCACAGCTCGCCTGCTCCACCGCCATGCGGGGGGAGCGGCTTGTACAGGACGGATCAGCTACAGAGTAACCAGGATGAGATCACATAAGAAAAGCGCCAGCCCCATTGGGTTGAAAGACATCACCATTGTCGACGACGCCAAGATGCGCAAGGCGATCACCGCCGCTGCACTGGGCAACGCAATGGAATGGTTCGACTTTGGTGTGTATGGCTTTGTCGCCTACGTGCTCGGCAAGGTGTTCTTCCCCGGTGCCAACCCCAGCGTGCAGATGATCGCCGCGTTGGCCACCTTCTCGGTCCCCTTCCTGATCCGTCCTCTGGGCGGCCTGTTCTTCGGGAGGTTGGGCGATAAGTACGGGCGACAGAAAGTCCTGGCGGCAACCATCGTGATCATGTCCCTGAGCACCTTCGCCATCGGGTTGATTCCGTCCTATGCCTCGATCGGCATCTGGGCGCCCATCCTGCTGTTATTGGCCAAAATGGCACAAGGCTTCTCGGTCGGCGGCGAATACACCGGCGCCTCGATCTTCGTCGCCGAGTATGCCCCGGACCGCAAGCGCGGCTTTCTCGGCAGTTGGCTGGATTTTGGCTCGATCGCCGGCTTCGTCCTCGGCGCAGGTGTGGTGGTGCTGATTTCTACCCTCGTAGGCGAAGAGCAATTCCTCGAATGGGGCTGGCGCTTGCCGTTCTTCCTCGCCCTGCCCTTGGGCATGATTGGACTCTATTTGCGGCACGCCCTCGAAGAGACCCCGGCCTTCCAGCAGCATGTGGAGAAGCTCGAACAAGGCGATCGCGAAGGCTTGGCGGCCGGCCCCAAGGTATCCTTCAAGGAAGTCGCCACCCAGCATTGGCGTAGCCTGATCACCTGCGTCGGCGTGGTGGCTGCCACCAACGTCACCTACTACATGCTGCTGACCTACATGCCGAGCTACCTGTCACACAACTTGCACTACAGCGAAAATCGCGGCGTGTTGATCATCATCGCAATCATGGTCGGCATGTTATTCGTCCAGCCCCTGATCGGCTTTTTCAGCGACAAGGTGGGACGCCGCCCTTTCATCATTTGCGGCAGCGTCGGCCTGTTCATCCTCGCCATTCCAGCCTTCATGCTGATCAACAGCGGCAAGATCGGCCTGATCTTCAGTGGGTTACTGATACTGGCCGTGGTGCTCAACTTCTTTATCGGCGTGATGGCCTCCACCTTGCCGGCCATGTTTCCCACACACATCCGCTACAGCGCCCTGGCCGCAGCCTTCAACATTTCAGTGCTGATCGCAGGCCTGACCCCGACTGCAGTGGCCTGGCTGGTGGAAAGCACCAACAACCTGTACATGCCGGCCTACTACCTGATGGTATTCGCCGTGGTGGGCCTGCTCACAGGCATCACGATGAAAGAAACCGCCAACAAACCCCTGCGCGGTGCGGCCCCGGCAGCTTCCGACATTGAGGAAGCGCGGGAACTGTTGCAGGAGCATCACGACAACATCGAGCAGAAGATCGAAGACATCGACACCCAAATCGCCGAGTTGGAAGCCAAGCGCGAGAACCTGGCGCAGCAACACCCGCGTATCGACTAGCCATCCTTATCGTGTTTCTCTCTGGGCACTATCACCTGAGCAAAAAGGGAGTTTGCAGCATGACCGACGATACAAAAGCAAAAGGGCCAGCGTCGTACTTCCCCTCAATAGAAAAAAAGTATGGGCAGCCAATCACCCACTGGCTGGATCTGCTCAAAACACTCAACGGCAAGAAGCATATGGAAATGGTGGCCTTGCTTAAAACTGAACATGGCATGGGCCATGGCCACGCCAACGCGTTGGTTGCGTACTATTTGGCTTGCGCTAAAAGCGACTGACAATACAAACCCATCTCTTATGCTCATAAGCGCCGGCGCTGGTACGTCAGGAGTTTTTGGGGCACAGCGCCAAGCCTTATGAGGGTCAATCTTAAATACCTCGGCAGGTTGCTTTCCGCCGTCAAGCCTGCACAATTGCCGGCGTTTTTCACGACAGGAAGTCCCCATGCAACGGATTGTAATTCTCGGCAATGCCGGCAGCGGCAAATCTACCCTCGCCCGAGCCCTTGGCGAGCGCCTGGCCCTGCCTGTCGTGCACCTGGACACACTGTTCTGGGAGCCCGGCTGGGTCGAACCTGACGCGGAGCAGTTCCGCACACGCGTGCGCAAAGCGGTCGCACCGGATGCCTGGGTTTGTGAGGGTAACTATGCCCGGCGTACGTTCGACCTCCGACTGCCCCGCGCCGACCTGATCATCTGGCTCGATACACCGCGGCTCACCTGCTTCACCCGGGTAATCAAGCGCAGCGTCATGAACCATCCTCGCCCTGACCTTGCAGCAGGCTGTACAGAGAAGCTCGATCGGGAGTTCTTGACCTTCTTGAAGTACGTGTGGACTTTCGACCGTGGCTACCGTCCGGGCATAGAGGCTGTACGCCTGGCCATAGGCCCGCAGACTCCTACGGTGCACTTGCGGTGTAGCGGGCAGATTGCTGAGTTTCTCGAGAGTTTGTCTGCAACGCCAGCGACCTGCCACGAATAGCCATTCGGGCTTGCCAACCCAGCCTGACGAAAACAGCCTGGCTCGCCCGCTGGGCCTTGAGGCCATTTCTTCCAGCTTTCTGAGTCCCCCCTCGTTTCATAGACACAGGACGGATCGCTTCGGGTCGGAAGCGGCCCATCGTGGATGGCGGCTTTCGGCCCAGAGCGGTCACTCGCAGACCCTTTGGGGTAGTGTGTCGAATTGAACCATTGAAGCTTCACCACCCTTCACTTGAGGATCTCTAATGACAAATCAATCCGCTATTGTCGAGGTGGTTCAAGAAATCGATCCTGTGCTGCTCAGATCTTTGAATGACCTTCTCCCACAGCTTTCCAGAAACGCTCAAGCGATGACAATGGAAGATTTGGAGCAGATTGTGGATTCAGAGTGCTCCGATTTATTGGTAGTGAGAGCAGCAAGTGGAGGAAGCATTTTGGGGGCGCTAACCCTGATTCATTTTCGCATTCCGACAGGTATTCGTGCCTGGATCGAAGACGTCGTAGTAGATGCCAGTGCTCGAGGTCAAGGGGTCGGCAAAGCACTCATACAAGCAGCAATAGAAAAAAGCCGTGACCTCGGCGCGAGAACTCTGGATTTAACCTCCAATCCAGATCGTGAATCTGCCCATCGTTTATATGAGGGGGCCGGATTTTCGGTCCGTACAACAAAGGTCTACCGACATATCAAATGACTGATGGATAGTCCTTCAACGCATGGCGATCACTCTTGCGTGCAGGAGTGTCCGGAATGGCTACTTTCGGCCTGCGGATTTAACCAATCTGTTGCATCGACCGGTTGAATCCACAGCCCAAAAGCAGCCATTGGAATATCATCCCAGCCATGAGACAAAGACCGGGAGCCCTGCGAACCACCCACACAATCAAGGAGAGTTGCACATCATGGACGAAGCCATTACTTACCGAGCAGCAACGGTACAAGACGCATTGAGCATCTGTGAGTTAGGACAATTGCTTAACGCGGTGCACCACGCTGCCCGCCCCGATATTTACGCGGCTGCCACCCAAGACTTTTCGCGCGATCTTCCTCACTGGTCAGGTCTTTTCGAGAAACCGGGTCAGGTTGTATTCATCGCGAATGTCGGTCACCAGGCCGCAGCCTTCATTACTGCCAGCCTGTCAGCAAGCTCTGGGCCGCTGATGCAACCGCTGAATGTTGTTCGCATTGGATCGGTATGTGTTGCCGAGCAATTTTGGGGGAAAGGTATTGGACGTATGCTTATTCAGCTCGTTAAAAACTGGGCTATCGAAAATGACGCCCAGGACTTGAGGTTGTCCGTCTGGCCGTTCAATGCACGTGCTGCTCGCATGTACACAGAGTTCGGGTTTGAGACTCGTGCTTTCGAGATGGGAATGCGTCTGTAAAGGCGATCCCCCTAAAGGTCAAAAGAGGCTCGAGGGACTTCTGCTGGATCATTCATAACTGACAGCTTTCAGGCCAGTTGTTGTCTGTCGCAGATTGACTGCTCACGGCCTAAAACATTTTGTGCAAACTGAAAAAACTCAGGAAAATAGAGTGCAGTCTCTGTCGAAAGGAATGACGAAATGCATAAAAACTGGTCGCAAATAAAAAAAATCTACGTTGAAAGTAATCGTATATTTGGCTATGAACGATTAAAAGTCTGTGGACGTAAGCGATACCTCCTACCGGCGTTGGTGACAATGCTGGTAATGATTACAATATCATCCACTCTTTACTGGTTCAAAAATCCTCTATGGCCGTTTATATGCATGACGGGAATGGCCGTTTCTATGATGGTGTTTTTTAAGTCAGTAGAGACGCTGCTAGCAAAGCTCTACCCTATTGAGTACGAGCAGTACGACATTGCTCAGCAACGATTGTCAGAGCGTACCGACATCTTGGCTTATGCTTTTTTTCTACAAAGAATCAAGCAGGTTAAATACACGCCAATGAAGCTTAAAGCTATCGCCGAATACTCCGAAACCCTAAGCCCGCCGTCTAAGCCTTTCCTGATCAACCAACACTTTATTACAGTAATACTCATATCAGCATTAGTAAGTCTTTTTACCGCATACCTTCAAAAAACTCCAGCTTGGCCCACGCAAGCTCTATTGTACATTCTAGCAATTGGATCTTTGGCCGTTGTGGTGTCCTTAGGACTTGATGGCTTTCGAACGGCTCAAACGCGAGACACCCGAATCCGTCGCTATCTCAAAAGAGCACAGATTGAGCTTGAGCAAGAGGCGAATGCTGAGAACACTGAAGTTTTCATAAATAATAACAGTGAAACAACCATTATTTCGTAGGATCACCCGGAAGTCCGCTTTTGGCCGTTAGCCCTCACTCATAAATAGCGACTAACAGCCTCCTCACATCAAGATCACACCACCGCAGTTGCAATCGTTCTGGAACGCCAGGCAAAAGCCAACACCATCAGCAGCCCCAGACCCGCCATTGCCGCTCCGGCCAGGGAAATCGCCGGATAACCCAGCCCGGCATTGATCACCGCTCCGCCCAGCGCCGCACCAATCGCGTTACCAAAGTTGAAGGCACCGATGTTCATCGCTGAGGCCAGATTGGGTGCGTCCTTGGCGGCTTCCATGACGCGCATCTGTAGCGGCGGTACCAGGGCGAAGCTGGCGATACCCCATATCAGGATGGCAACGGCGGCCGGCAGCGGCCAACGCATCAGTACGGTGAACGCCAGCAAGACGAGAATCAACACGCTCAGCGAGACGATCAGAGTGCGATCAATCGATCGGTCGGCGGCCTTGCCGCCCCACATGTTGCCCAGCGTCAACCCCACACCGAACAGCACCAGCATGGCGGTGATGTAGGCGGTGGACGCGTGGGTCTCGCTGCCGAGGATCGGCGCGATGTAGGTGAAGACGGTAAACATTGCACCCGAGCCGACTACGGTCAGGGCCAACGCCCCCAGCACCGGACCACGACCCAGTACCCGAATTTCGGCCAGTACACCGACGCTTTGCGGCACCTTTAGGTTAGGCAGGGCGAACCATAATGCGGCCATGGTCACCACGCCGAGGCCAGTAATACCCCAGAATGCGGTGCGCCAGCCGAACAGTTCGCCAAACCAGGCGGCCAGCGGCACACCTCCGATGGTCGCCAGGGTCAGGCCCATGAACATTGCCGCAACCGCCCCAGCACGTTTCTGCGGAGCGACCACGCTGGCGGCGACGATGGAGCCAACGCCAAAGAACGCACCGTGGTTCAGTGAGGTCACTACCCTGGCGACCATGAGGCTGTAGTAATCGGTAGCCAGTGCTGACATCAGATTACCCAGGGTGAAAATCGCCATAAGTCCGATCAGCAGATAGCGCCGGGGAATCCTACCGGTGGTCAGGGTCATCAGTGGCGCGCCGAGTAATACGCCCAGGGCGTAAGCACTGACCAACAGACCTGCGGCTGGAATGGAAACGCCGAGATCCGCAGCGATGCTCGGCAACATGCCCATGGGAGCGAACTCGGTAACGCCGATGCCAAAGGCACCAATGGCGAGTGCGACAAGTGGTGGGTTGATGCGCATGGAAGGCTCCTTATCTATGCCGCTAATGCTACGATCCAACCTTTTCAAGCGGTAGATAGCATTTCTGGCAATCACCTTTGCGTAAGAGGCACAGATGGATTTCAGCGGAAGGTCAGGTGAAATGGGCGTGTTCGCCACCGTGGCGCAGGAAGGAAGCCTGTCGGCCGCCGCGCGTGCACTGGGGCTGACACCCTCGGCGGTCAGTCGGATCATCGCGCGCACCGAACAACGTCTGGGCACCCGGCTGCTGTTGCGTACCACCCGAGCGATCACCTTCACCGCCGAGGGCGAGGCTTTCCTTCGCGGCGCCCGGCGTATCCTGGCTGACATGGCCGAGGTCGAAGAGGCCATTGCCGACCAGGGCGTACCAAGGGGGCGACTGCGGGTCAGCGCCGCCCTTGGCCACGGCCGGCTGGCCATCGTTCCCTTGGTGGCAGCATTCAGCGCCCTCTACCCGAACATCATCGTCGACCTCACGCTCGGCGACGAAGTAGTCGACATTCTCGGCGGCCAGGCCGACGTGGCGGTACGCTTTGGTCATCTGCCTGACAGCCCGCTGACCGCGCGCAGGATCGGCGACACCGGCCAGGTAGTGGTGGCATCGCCCGAGTATCTACAGCTCCACGGCAGCCCCCAAGAACCGGAAGACTTGCTACGGCACAACTGCCTGCTCTTCAACTTCCGGCGTGCCGAACCCAACTGGCCGTTCATCCGCGGCGCAAGAGAGTTTTCCCTGAAGGTCAGTGGCAACATCGAATGCAGCAGTGGTGAAGCACTGGCCCAACTCGCGCGAGTAGGTGCCGGCATTGCGCGTATCGGCGAGTTCAGCGTGAGCGAGGACCTGCGGCGCGGCGACCTGATACCGCTGCTGGAAGCCTGGAACCCCGGTGACCGAGAACCGATTCATGCGGTGTTCGTAGGTGGCTCGGCAATGCCGGCGCGGGTGCGGTTATTCGTGGACTTCTTGATAGAACATCACCGGATGTAAGCGATGGCGTCATCTGATCCTTCCGGGGGCGTTAGCCTGAAGCGGCCACTGTCAGGGCTGTTCACGGATCTTTTTGATCAACCATCATGGACGGTTTCATGGCGCGATCTCACCTTCTTGGCGCTGGTACAGATGGTTATATCCTCACCGTGTCCAACGTCGAGATGCAGCCACAGTTTCAGGTTTTACTGGAGGATGTTTGCATTACGCTCGCTCAGTAGGAACCGCTGCTGGACGGGATTTATCTTTATGGCTGCGTGGCTAGAGGCGACGCGATCCCGGGGGTTTCCGATCTGGACCTGACCCTGGTTCTACTGAATTTCTCGAGAGCTTGTCCGCAACGCCGGTAACCTGTCATGAATAGATTTACCAACCCTCAGCCCGCTTGAGAATGTCTGATTTCCGAAAAGCCTCACCGAGGTGAGGCTCAATTGCGAGGCAGATCTGATCAATCGCTTACTTCAGGTTGCTTTGAAAAAAAGTCGTCAGTTTGTCGAAGGGAATGAGATTGACACGGTCATAGAGGTCGACATGGCCAGCGCCCGGAATGATGACAAGCTCCTTGGGTTGACCGGCTAGTTTATAGGCCTCTTCGCTGAACTCTCTTGAGTGCGCATCTGCGCCTGCAATGAACATCATTGGGCGAGGTGAAATCGTCTCAATGTCATTGAACGGGTAGAAGTTCATGAACTTGATGTTGCTGACCAGCGTCGGGTGCGTCGTCAGTTCTTTCTTCGAGTTGGGTGACGTGTACTCGCCGCGCGACGTGCGATAGAAGTCGTAGAACTCCCGCTGAATGGGATGCGTATTCTCATCCAGTTTATGCACCGTACCGCTGGTGTAGAGGGTTTCACCGCCAGTGAACTCCACATAACGTTGTTGCGCGGCTTGCGCGATGATGCTTTTGCGTTGGTCCAGTGTCTGGGAATGCTTCAATCCATCACGATTGGCTGCGCCCATGTCGTACATGCTCACCGTTGCTATGGCTTTCATGCGTGGATCGATCTTGGCTGCACTGATGACGAAGCTCCCACTGCCACATATCCCGATAGCTCCAATCTGCTCCCTGTCAACGAAAGCCTGGGTGCCCAGAAAATCCACTGCCGCACTAAAGTCCTCGGCATAGATATCCGGCGAGACAGCGTTGCGAGGTTGTCCCTCGCTTTCGCCCCAAAACGAAAGGTCCAGGGACAACGTCACGAAGCCCTGCTCCGCCATTTTCGTGGCATAGAGGTTCGCGCTCTGCTCCTTGACCGCGCCCATCGGATGGCCGACAACGATAGCGGGACTCTTCGCGTTGCGATCCAGATTTTTGGGCGTGAAAAGATTCCCGGCCACGTTCATTTGGTATTGGTTTTTGAACGTGACTTTTTGCACTGTCACTTTTTCGCTCGTATAAAAATTATCGGCGCCGTTAGACATATCCGCTCCTATTGCCGAAAGTGAATTGACAAAAAGTGTGAGTAGAAGAATGAGTTTTTTCATCGGAAGCCCTATTCATGCAGAAGAACTAGTCGTGGGAAAACACAACTCGTACATCACGTCGACCTAGCGCTTGAGACAAGCCAACAGGGTTGTCCACACGACCGAGGCGCGTGTACGAGTACGACGAGTTGAAGGTCAAATAGAAGACAACCAGCGTGTCCGTGCCATACAACATGAGATCGCCATTGCGCAACGCTCCTGGAGCACTGGCATGGGTAGGCAGCGCCTCTGGAAGACTGGCAAATTTCTCATTACTGTTGAGATCGCTCATCTCCAACGTCAGCGGCAGCAACTCGGCAAACGCGCGAGCGGTATCAGAGTCGGCCAAAGTAATGGCGAAACGATGCTCGCCGACGTCCATCCACATGTGTAATTTCTCCCATATCAACGACGCTGATGCGGCATCTTTCGCAGCTGTTTGATGTGAGCCAAAGGCAAGATGTTGGCGAGCTTCATAACCGCCGAGTAACAGCATTCCATACAGTAACCCCAACCAATGCAGGTGCCTCAGCCCCCAGAATCGACGGTGTCCGATTGCCGAAAGGAAGGTGCGCCGCTCACAATTTCTGGCACTTAAGCGGATCATGGTCCGACGCATCTCCTTGCCCTTCGCGTGGTTCAAATGGCCCGGTGCGTTTTTGAGTGTGATGTCAAAACAGTCAAGAAAGCCGCAAGCAGGAGCACGGCGGCGCTCGCCACGAACGTGCTCTGATAACCACGACTATCGAACAGCAGGCCTCCAACGGTAGAACCCAAAGCGATGGACAACTGAATCACCGCCACCATCAACCCGCCGCCGGCCTCGGCATTTGCGGGTAGAGCTTGCGCAATCCAACTCCACCAGCCGACGGGCGCCGCGGTAGCCACCAGCCCCCAAAGACCGAGCAGCACAGCAACGGCCAAGACCGAAGTTCCCAAGGGGATCAATGTCAAAGCAATCACAGCCATCAGTAAGGGAATGGTGATGAGTGTCCGGAACAGGGCACGCCTCACAAACACGCCGACTATCAGAGTGCCGATGAAGCCTGATACGCCAATCACGAGCAAAATCAGCGACAGCATGGTTACGTCAACCTGCGTCACTGTTTCGAGAAACGGCCGCAAATAGGTGAACAGAGCAAACTGCCCCATAAAGAACGCGGCGCACCCGGCCATGCCCAGCGCCACGGATCGATGCTTTAACAGTTTGAAGATATTTGCGGAGCCAGGGGCACGCTTATCCGCCTTCATGGTCGGCAGGCTGGTCCATAGCCATATGAGGGCAATCGCCGCCACCGGCACCAGGCAGAAAAAGGCGCCGCGCCACCCCATGACCGCCCCCAAATAGCTGCCCAGTGGTGCGGCAATCACAGTTGCCAATGCGTTACCGCCGTTGAAGATCGCCAAGGCCTTGGGCACTTGGTTAGCAGGCACCAGGCGCATGGCCGTTGCAGCGGACATGGACCAAAAACCACCAATGACCACGCCGATAAGCGCGCGACCGACCATGTACGTCAGATAGTTTGGCGCCATCCCGACTACGACACCGGATAGAGCCATCAAACCGGTCAGTGCCAGCAACAGCGTCTTGCGGTCGAGGGAGCCGACGAGCCCCGAGATTGACAAGCTCGTCAGTACCGCGAATGCCCCGGAGATCGCGATGCCTTGCCCTACGAGCCCTTCGGTGACATGAAGATCAACGCCTATCGGTGTCAGCAGGCTGACGGGCATGAACTCCGAGGCGATCAGCGCGAACACGCAAAGCGTCATTGCAAAGACCCCGCTCCAGTAAGCAGGTTGCTCATTTGCCTCGGCTATTGGGAAAATAGCAGCCATCAGGGCCTCACCTTCATTCAAATTCATGAATGGAATAGTGAGGCAACGACTTTCCGACAACTAGCTAATGAATACTTAACAAGGCTATAAGTACAGCTAATCAATAGGCAGCAAGGGCGGTTGCAATATGGTCAGAAGGAACCTCAACGATCTGCTGTCATTCGTCACAGTGGCGCGCGAGGGCAGCTTCACACGCGCAGCCTCGATCCTGGGTGTCACCCAATCTGCGCTTAGCCAGGCCATCAGCGGCCTGGAAGCCCGCCTCCAGATCAGATTACTGACACGTACCACTCGCAGCGTCTCACCGACGGTAGCTGGCGAGCGGTTGTTGCGGGCCATCGGCCACCGCTTCGATGAAATCGAAGCGGAACTGGATATGCTGACGGAACTGCGCGACAAGCCGGCCGGGACGGTACGAATCACATGCGGCGATCACGTCCTGCGCAATACACTGTTGCCCACACTCACTCCTTTGCTCCACGAATATCCGGATATCCAGGTCGAGTTCGACGTCAATTACGGTTTTAGAGACATCGTGGCTGATCGTTTTGATGCGGGTGTGCGTTTGGGCGACACCATCGACAAAGACATGATTGCGGTGCCCATAGGACCACCGTTACGGATGGCGGTCGTTGCCACGCCCTCTTACTTTGCCACTCGTGCTGTTCCAAAAAATCCGCGCGACTTGATGAACCATAGTTGTATCAACCAGCGCATGCAGACATCAGGCGGCCTTTACGTGTGGGACTTTGAACGGCGCGGTAAGCAGTTGAACGTACGTGTAACCGGGCAGCTCACTTTCAATACGTCTGTCCACATAGTGGATGCCGCATTGTCGGGACTAGGAATTGCCTACCTTCCCGAGGAAGAATTTGAGCCACATCTTCAAGAAGGCAGGCTGATGCGAGTACTCGATGACTGGTGCCCCCCGTTCGCTGGATACTATTTGTATTACCCCAGCCGGCGGCAACCCTCTCCGGCATTTTCGCTTGTTTCCAATGCGCTGCGCAAAGGCGTCTAAAGGTGTCCGCTATGACCGACCTCTTTCAAGGCAGTTGCCTTTGCGGCGCCGTCAGATACGAAATTCTGTCACGACCAAAAGCCCTTACTCACTGCCATTGCAACCAATGCCGCAAAAGCCATGGCGCAGCGTTTGCCAGCTATGGCAGTGTGTTGCGTAGCGACCTGAATCTTGTCCAAGGCGCCGAGAGCATCAAGTCGTACCCGTCCTCTGAATCGGTACTTCGCCAGTTCTGCGTCGAGTGCGGTTCGTCGTTGTTCTGGTCAAGAAGCCAAGGGGAGTTTGCCCAGTGGGTTTCGATAGCGATGGGCACTCTGGACTCCACGTTCACTGCCGACAAACAGATACATACAAAGGTGGAGTTCAAGGCAACATGGTATGAATGGCCACCGTCCCAATGACCGCTTTGGGGCGACTCCGTGACAGGCCCCTTTCGGCGTGATGGACACGCGCCCCACAACGGATTTCCGATTCTGATAAGTTGATCTAATCAAGGAAGATAAAGACATTGAAAACAGCTCTCGCCACCCTGCTTCTGATCTGCCTGGCCACCCACGCACTCGCCGACGATACCCCTATCGGCTTCCAAGCCTCTACGCTGCCAGATGCGCACAATGAGCGCCCGCTGGAGATGGTCGTCTGGTACCCCAGCACTTCCACCGCCCCACCACAATTGATCGCCGACAATCCGGTGTTTGTCGGGGTGCTTGCCGTCGAAAACGCGCCAGCGGCTGTCGGTGAGCATCCATTGGTGGTGCTCTCTCACGGCTTTCAAGGTAATTGGGGCAAACAGGCATGGCTGGCCAGTGCGCTGGCTCATCAGGGGTACATCGTGGCGGCGGTCAACCACCCCGGTACCACCAGCCAGGACCGCAGCCCTCAAGCCGCGGCACAGTTATGGCTGCGTCCCGCCGACATCAGCCGGGCCATCGATGCGGTCATGGCTCAACCGGAACAATTTGGCAAGATTGCAAAGCGTCGAATTGCGGTAGTCGGCCACTCACTCGGCGGCTGGACCGCCCTGGAAATCGCCGGAGCACGCTTCGACCCCGAGCGTTTTGCCGAGGACTGTAATGTCCACCCACAGTTGGCCAGTTGCACCGTTTACCAACAGATCAACCCCGCCAGCACCCCTGCAGCCAAGGCCCGTCTGGCCGCCGATTTAGGCGATAAACGTGTCACCGCCATTGTTTCATTGGACCTGGGCCTGTCGCGCGGGCTGACCGATAAGAGCCTTGCGGCGCTGTCGGTGCCGACGCTGGTGATCGCGGCGGGCGTGCCGTCTAAAGAGCTTCCTGCTCAACTGGAGTCCGCTGATCTGGCCAAACGGCTGCCCCACGCCTCAACGCGCTACGTCGAGATCAGCGACGCCAGCCACTTCAGTTTTATGTCGGTGTGCAAACCTGACGCGATGGCGAGGCTCGAAGAAGAGGTGCCAGGCGATGGCATCATTTGCTCCGATGGCGACGGCGCTCGGTCACGTGAGTTGATCCAGCAACAGATTACATCGCTGATCAGCGAGTTTCTGGCGCAATCACTTCGCAACCAGGCGCAGCCCTTTCAAGGTCTTTGAGAACGCAGCCAAATACAGTTGAAACACCCCCGCTCAGGGCAGCGAAGATCAATGTTTGCAGTACCGACGCCATCGCAGCCTCGCTAAAGCTCGGCAGCTCTTATCAAACTTAAAATAACTTACTGATTTTAAAGGGTTAAAATTTCACCCTAAAGTCTTGAGTCCTGCATAAACAATTTCAGGCGACCGCATTCTTGTGGCGAGCGGGCTTGTCCCGCGTTGGGCTGCGCAGCAGCCCCAAAACCAGGCGCAGAGGAGTGCCTGATACACCGCATTCGTCTTCATCAGGGGCGCTTCGCACCCCAACGCGGGACAAGCCCGCTCGCCACAGAGGTCCCAGTTTGCTGCGCGACAGCGCTACGTCGAAGAGGTAGTGGGACCTCCCACAAGGGTTTTACGTCGCCGGTTAGCTCTTCACCCCTGGCCTGATGCGACTGACTGTTCAAAGGCGCATGACGCTAAGACGGCGGTGCAGTCTTTGTTCTAGACTCCTCACTCTCGCACAGCGGAGCTTCCCATGATCACTGTCCACCACCTCAACAACTCACGCTCGCAACGCATTCTATGGCTGCTTGAAGAACTCGCCCTGCCCTATGAGATCAAGCGATACCAGCGCGACCCGAAAACCAACCTCGCCCCCCCCTGAGCTCAAGGCCATCCATCCGCAGGGCAAATCACCGGTGATTGAAGACGGTCCCCAGGTGTTGATCGAGTCCAGCGCTATCATCGATTACCTGATTCGCCGCCATGGCGACGGCCGCCTGCAGCCGGACCCCGCCACTGCCACCTACGATGAATACGTGCAATGGCTGCACTTCGCCGAAGGTTCGGCCATGCTGCCGCTGATGCTCAACCTGTATGTCGGACGCCTGGGTGAGGCTGGCGCGCCGTTGCATCCACGTATCGAGTCGGAGCTGGCCAATTATCTGGGTTATCTGAACGACGTGCTGGGGCAGACGCCTTATCTGGTGGGTGAAGCCTTGAGTGGCGCGGATATCCAGATGAGCTTCATTGGCGAACTCGCCAGGGCCCAGGGAAAGTTGAAACCGTACCCCAACGTGGCGGCGTGGGTGCAACGGTTCCAGGGCAGACCTGCGTACCGCAAGGCGCTGGAACAGGGTGGGGAATATGCGTTTGCGAAGTAGTTTGCCGGGGCTGACGGAACTACTGCCTAATCGATTCACCCGCGTCTAGCTCGCCCGAGGCACGGCCTTGATGGCCGTGTACTCACGCTTGATCGGCTCAAAGCCATATTTTCCCTCAAGCCTTTTGACGATGAAGTGCCCTCGCGCCATGTCCTGATAGAAATGGGTAAACAGGGCATTGATCGTCGCCCCAGTAAAGGCTCCCATCACGGGAACAGCCTGCGCCGCGAACTTGCTGGAAATGGTAAAGCCAAAACGTGTCGCGACCTTATCGATCAGTATCGCCAGCCATTTCCCGGCCTGCCCTGGGGAAAGGGTGCTGATGGCCTTGGAACCCTGCTTGGCGGCTATCCCCGCCAGCTCCTTGGACAGTTGTTGCATGGCCTGAGTGGTGAAACTGCGGGTCATGTAGTAGCCCGTCTCCGTCGCATCGTCGGCCTGGCTGTTGCCGCCCATGGCAAACACCTCGATGCACGCCTGCTTGGTAGAAAAGTCGCCCAGGTCAAAACCTTCGCTGCGCGCCACGTCGGCGACCGAGCGCATCATGATGGTGGTGGAGATCGGCAACTCGACAAACAGTGCCGCAATACCGAAAGCCCCACCGATAGCCCCCGAGGTCGCAGCATAGGCCTTGTGCAACCGGGGCGAGGCAGGCTTTTTCGGGTTGTTCTCCAGGCTCCACAGCGCCGCGTCAGCGGACGAATGCAGCGCCGCCGCCACTGCGCCATTGATCCTCTTTGAAACCAAACCCGGCAATGCCTTTACCGCGCTTTCGATAGGTGAGCCGATCATGCCCGACAGCCTCGCCGTCAGGGAGGGTGACTCCAGCAGACCAACGGCCCGCTTCAGGTCTTGATAGTCCTCGGGGTTGTCTTGGATGCTCACAGGGGTCTCCATCAGATTTTCCGGTTCTCTTATAAGCCAAAGACCCGCGAAACGGGCCATTGTGCCGTTGGATACATAGGCTTTGAGCCCTTGCTGCTAGTCACACCCTGTTAAAAGGTGGCTGATGACTGACCCACCTACCGGCCACATGCCCGCCGGCAGGCAGAGGCCGAATCGACGGCGGCCAAGGTTGGATTGTGGGCGTTGGCACGGCAGGAATTTCTGGTAGCAGCGGGTAAGCCTGATGATGGGCAATATGAGTTTTTCTGACGGACTGCTTTCGGCCAGAAGCAGCCACTCAACCAGACTCGATAATTCCCTCCTGACCGTGCATCATTATGCTCGCCACGACCCCATCGTGGCATCGAAGTCATAAGTACAGAACCCTGCCTGCAAAAATGAGCCTTGTGAAATGGAAGTCATCTCATGTTCGAACGCAATAAACTGGTTCCGGAGTTAATGGTAACCCACCTGGATAGCAGCTTAGCTTTCTGGGTTTCTTGCCTGGGGTTCAAAGTAGCTTATCAACGCCCTGAAGATGGGTTTGCATACCTTGATTTAAATGGTGCTCAAGTAATGCTTGAGCAGGTTGATTCGGACGAGGATCAATGGCTGACTGCGCCGTTGACTAAGCCCTTTGGAAGAGGCATCAACCTACAGATTGATGTTGAGGCTGTCGCACCCATCATCCAAAAACTTGATCAGGCTGGATTTCCCCTCTATCGAGAATGCAAAGACACCTGGTATCGGGCTGAAGACGTAGAAGTTGGCCAGCGCGAATTCATCGTCCAGGATGACGACGGTTATCTCATAAGGTTGGTAGAGCGACTGGGCGAGCGACCGGCTTACTCAACCTGAATCTGAGCCAATCCGACCGTTAGCTTTGAGTCAAAAGCGGCCGAAGCCAAGTGTCTGCGCTTAGCCGTTACCGGCCTAAAGCCCGTCCCGAAGATGCCGATAACCTTCATGCATCAATCGATCAACGTTCCCTTACGTCTGATTCGCTCCTCGCATGCGCGTGTGGCACCTCGCATGTTTGCTTAATCCTTGCCGGACCACATGGAGTACGAGTGAATGCCTGCGCAAGCCCGATTCATCGAGCACTACCGCAAAGCCGACCGAATTATGCTCGCCCTGCTCTGGCTGATGGGCCTGTTCTCTCTGGGCCTGGCTTTCTGGCACGACACCCTGCTTCAAGCGCTCTTCGTGGGAGGCGGCACCTGCGTGGTGCTCACCCTGTCCTATCGTGTCATCGGCGGCACCCGCCTGATGCGTTGCGCACTTGGCGTTGGCCTGATGGTCATGGCTGCATTGCACATCAACCAGACCCAAGGCGTCATCGAATCGCACTTCGGCATCTTCGCGCTGCTGGCGGTGCTGACCTTCTACCGCGACTGGCTGCCAATCCTGGTGGCCGCCGTCACCATCGCAGTGCACCACGTGGTGTTCCATGCCTTGCAGCATCAGGGCTTCCCTGTTTTTGTGATGGAGCATCACGGAGGCTGGAATATGATTTTCGTCCACGCCTTCTACGTGGTCATGGAGACCGTCGCCCTACTCTACCTCGCCGTGCACAGCCAGACCGAAGCAGTAGAAAGCCAGGAAATGCTCGAAAAAATGCTCGCCGTCACCACCCAGTTCAGCAGTGAGGCCGCCAAGGACGACCCGGGAAAAATCCACGTCTCCCTCGCCACCCGCTTCGACAACTTTCTCACTCAGATCACTGGCCTGATCGACGGCGTCGCCCGCGATTCCCACGGTCTCGGCCAACTCGGCCAGGAACTTGCCCACGCCAGCGGAACGCTGGAAAAAGGCGCACGCCACCAACTGGCGGAAATCGCTCAAATGACCGGCTCCATGCAACGCATGGAAGACGCCATGGGCCATATCGCCGTACACGTCGAGCATGCCGTCGAACACGCGGGTCAAGCCAGCCAGCAAATCATCCGCGGCCAGGAAAGCGTCGGCCGCGCCCAGCAGGAAATCACCCAACTCGCCACCCGCCTCCACGACACCAACAAGACGGTCCAAGGGCTGGCCGTGCAAGCCGAACAAATCGGCTCAGTGCTGGAAGTCATCAGCAGCATCGCTAACCAGACCAACCTACTGGCCCTCAACGCTGCCATCGAAGCCGCCCGCGCGGGTGAGCAAGGACGCGGGTTTGCCGTAGTCGCCGATGAGGTACGCAGCCTGGCGCAGCGCACGGCGGTGTCTACCCAGGAAATCAAGGCCATTATTGAAGGGCTGCAACACGGCAGCCGGCTGGCGGTTGAAGCCATGCACGCTAGCCGTCAAGGGGTGGAGCGGTGCGTGGAAGACAGCCAACTGGCGGTGCAGATGCTGCAGGCGGTGGGCAATGACATTTCGCAAATTGATCAGTTGAATGGAAGGATTGTGTCGACCACCCGCGAGCAATCCACGGCGAATGTGGAGATTGTGGGACGGCTGCAGTCGGTGCAGAGCATTGCACAGAGTACAGCGCAGGATGTGGAGATGCTGGCCAGGAGCAGTGAGCAGTTGCCGCCGATTGTGGTGCGCCTGGATGCTCTGGGGCGCCGGTTTCATCAGTGATGACCGCACCACGCGCGCTGGGGTCATTGCGGCCTCAACGCGCGGATTGTCCAACGCCCCTCACACCCCTTATCCTCGACGCTCCCCGTCCGCCCTTCCGGAGCCGTTCATGGACCTCGCCACCCTCACCCTGTTCCTCCCCGCCTGTTTCGCCCTGAATATGGCTCCCGGTCCCAACAACCTGTTGTCCGTCAGCAACGCTACCCGCTATGGCTACCGCACTTCATGCCTGGCCGGCGTCGGTCGCTTGCTGGCCTTCGCCGGCATGATCGCCCTCGCCTCCGCCGGGCTGGCGGTGGTGTTACAAACGTCGGAGTTGCTGTTCTACGGAATCAAGATTCTTGGGGCGGCGTATCTGTTTTATCTGGCGTACCAATTGTGGCGCGCCAATCCGCAGGCAGAGGCCGAATCGACGACGGCCAAGGTTGGATTGTGGGCGTTGGCGCGGCAGGAGTTTCTGGTGGCGGCGGGCAATCCAAAAGCAATCCTGATCTTCACCGCCTTCCTGCCGCAGTTCGTCGATCCGGCACAGCCCATCACCCCGCAATTCGCCCTGCTCGGCGCGATGTTCCTGGCCCTGGAATGGATCGCCATCAGCGCCTATGCCTATATGGGCCTGCATATGCGCCGCTGGTTTGCGCAGCCTCGGGGCAAGCGGATATTCAATCGCTGCTGCGCCGGGTTGTTGTCGGCGGCAGCGACGGTGTTGTTGATGGCGCGGCGTGCTTGAGCGGGGTGATTACCGCAGGTTGTAGTGCACCACCAGCTTGTCCAGGAACCCAAAGAGTTTCTGGTTCATTTCGTCATAGTCATTGGCACGCAGCGCCGCCGATTGTTGAACGAAACGGCGGCCCGTCGCAGCGGCCAGCTCGCTCTCGGAGGCGGCGATAAGCGACTCCACGACGTCGCGAGTGAACTCCATATGGCACTGAAAACCATACACGAGCGGGCTGTACTCAACGATCTGCCTTGGGCAGCCTTCGCTGTAGGCCAGGACCTTCGCGGTGTCAGTCAGGCCGGGCATGTCGTTATGCCAATGACCGACGTCCAGGATGTCGCCAAAGTCCGCTACCTTGTCGTTGGCTTTACCCGCCGCCGTTAGCGTAATCGGGTACTTGCCGATCTCTTTCTCAGGGCTGTGACCGAACCTGGCCCCCAAAGCCTCACCCACCAGTTGGGCACCGAGGCAGACACCCACCACGGCCTTTTGCGCCTTGACCGCTTTGACAATCAAGGCGCATTCGGCAGCGGCGTCGAAGTGGGGACATTCCTGCAAGGTGGTCGCAGGAGATTGTGGGCCACCAAGGACGACCAGAAGATCGATGTTGTCGACATCGCCAGGCAAAGCCGTGCGCTCATAAACGCGGGAGTAGCTGGCTTCATATCCACGCTCTTTGACCCACGCCTCATAGGCGCCGGGGCTCTCGAAGGCTTCGTGAACGACGAAATGAACTTTCATTGGGACTCCTCGGTGGCTGATGCAAAGATCGTATATGACACAACGTGTCATATACAAGAGCAGCTTCTCCTTGTTTGTGAAAGCTCAGGGTCAGTGAAATGTCCGAATATGATCAATCAGGTCCCACAGCTAGGCGCTGAATTGTGACGCTACCGCTGCCGTTGACTGCGTCATCCAAGGAGTCGGTAGTCAATCGCCACTGTCCGCCCTGTCCTGATCGACTCCAGCGCGCAATCAGCCAGGTGCAACGCATACAAACCATCGCGCATATGAGTCGGTAGCGCTGCTCCAGTGTGCAGCGCGTTGATGAATTGCCCCAGTTCATTGCGATAGGCATCCGCGTACCGCTCCAGGAAAAAGTGCTGCAGCGGCTCCCGTGCTTCGGTGTGCTCACGGTTCCAGTGACGCAAGGTGCTGGGGCGATGGTTATCGGTCAACAACACGCCGGTTGCACCCGACACCTCCACGCGCTGGTCGTAGCCATAGACCGCTTCGCGGCAGCAGTTGATGTGGCATTGTTTGCCGGAGGCGGTACGCAGTAACACCATCACGCTGTCGTAATCGTCGATTTGTGCAAGCGTCGGGTCCACCAGTCGGCTGGCGATGGCGCTGATTTCACAGGGTTCTTCGCCTAGCAGGTGGCGAGCCATGTCGAAGTCGTGGATGGTCATGTCCCGCAGGATACCGCCGGAGTGGCTCAGGTAGTCCCGAGGCGCCAAACCTGGATCGCGACTGGTGATGATCACCTGACGTACAGCGCCGATCTGCCCGGCGTCAATGGCCTTGCGCAGGCTCAGGATGTCGGGGTCAAAGCGCCGGTTGAAGCCCAGCATGACCCTGCCACCCTGGTGCTCGACCGCCGTCACCGCAACGCGCGCTTTGGCGATGTCCAGGTCGATGGGTTTCTCACACAACACCGCCTTGCCTTGGGTTACCGCCACCAGAAGCAGATCGATATGAGTGTCAGTCGGCGTGCCGATTACCACCGCGTCGATATCGTCTCGGCTCAGCACGGCGGCGCAGTCATAGGCAGCCTCACAGCCCAGTTGCGCGGCTAGTGCATCCACCCCTTCGCGCCAGGGGTCAGCCACCAGTACCAGATGGGCGTCAGGGTGAGCGGCGACGTTGGCCGCGTGGATTTTCGCGATACGGCCGGCACCGAGGACAGCGATTCGTAGCATGGTCGAACTCCTGGAATTGTTATTTGACTAGGGGTTTAACGCGGTGATTCAGTCAGGCAAGTTGAACGGCGTAACGACCTGCACCTGTGATGGTGCAATCGGCCCGGCCTTCCACAGCCGATGAAATTGCAGGATGTGCAGGAACACATTGCGGGCATCGATCTGCAAGTTGTGGTCGATGATCGCGGCGATTTTTTCTTCGGCCAGCAACTGCCGGTTTTCTTCATCCAGGTCATGGCCGATGAACACGTCCAATGGCCGGTCCAGCGCCGCGAACGCGTCGACAATCGCCCGGTTGCCACCACCGACGCTGTACGCCGCCTTGAGTTGGGGATTGTGTTTCAGCGCCTCGGTCACCCGTTCGAAGGTGCGGTCGTACACGCCATAACCGCCGCTGATGTCCAACACCCGCAAGTGTGCGGCGCGCCCTCGAAGCCACATGCGAAAACCCATTTCGCGCTCTTCTTCACCGCGAAACAGCTCACTTCCGATGACCACTGCAACCTCTTGTGGCTGCGGTGCCAGCCAGCGCGACAAAAGGTAGGCGGCGGTCTGCCCGGCGGTGCGGTTATCCATGCCTACATAGCCAATACGCTCGCTGTTGGGCAGGTCGGTGACGAGGGTCACCACCGGAATACCCGCGGCGACCAATTGCTTGACCGCCAGGTTCACCGCCGGCTCATCGGCGGCCTTGAGCACCACGCCCTGGCTGCCGGTATCGAGGCAGCGCAACAGTTGGTCATGCATCGCCTGGGGTTCGATTTCCTCGAACAGGTGAAACCGCGGGGTAATGCGAAACGGCGCCAAGCTGCCCAGTTGCGCGGTAATTGCTGCCCGTACCGCCGTGCTGAAACGCTTGGGCGTGTGCATGATCACGTCGACGTGAATCGTATGCCCCACCGCCAGGCCGTTCTTTTCCTGGGCCTCCAATTCGTCCAACGCCTGTTCGATTCGTCGGTGAGTCTGGTGATGCACGCTGCCGCGTTGATGCAGGACCCGATCAATCGTGGCCTTGCTGACGCCCGCCTGAGTAGCCAGTTGCTTGATGGAAAAATGTTTGGCGCGTTCGAGCATGGTTCTGGGCCTGAGGTTATTTTGAGGTTTTTTTGGGCATTACTGAGGTCATTGCAATGCTAGTCTCAGTTTTGCCTGGCGTCGAGCCCAGGCGCTCACAACAACAAGAACTCTGGAGAACCTCATGCCCCACACCGACCTCGCCACCTCGTTCAACGGTCAGTACTTTGTCATCACCGGCAGCACCCAGGGCCTTGGTGCGGCGGTGGCCCACACCCTGGCGCGCCGAGGCGCTGCCGGTTTGATCATTTGCGGGCGTCGCCTGGACCAGGGCCAGGCCCAATTGCGCCAATTGGAAGAACTCGACTGCCAGGCGCATTTCGTCCAGGCAGACCTGGAACAAGTCGACGATTGCCGTGCAGTGATCGACGCTGCCCGCACCCACTTCGGCACCCTCCACGGCCTGGTCAACTGCGCCGGCATGTCGGATCGCGGCACGATCCTCGACACCTCTCCCGAACTGTTCGACCGGCTTTTCGCCGTCAACGTGCGGGCACCGTTCTTCCTGATGCAGGAAGCGCTGAAGCTGATGATCAGCCAAGCGGTGGAAGGCGCTATCGTCAACATCCAGAGCGTCACCGGCCACGGTGGACAATCGTTCCTGACACCTTATGCAGCGTCCAAGGGGGCCTTGGCAATCCTCACCAAAAACGTTGCCTTCAGTGCCTTGCGCAACCGTATACGGGTCAACGGCCTGAACATCGGCTGGATGGATACGCCTCACGAGGACGAAATCCAGCGTCGCTACCATGGTGCTGAGGACGGTTGGCTGGCCGCCGCCGAGCGCGCGCAGCCTTTTGGTCGCCTGCTCAAACCCGAGGAAGTGGCCCAGAGCGTGGCATTCCTGCTGTCCCGCGAGTCGGGGATGATGACCGGCACGGTGATCGACCTGGAGCAAGGCGTGATTGGCTGCGGCGACGGCACCACGCCTCGTCCGGACCACGCCCTGAGCCTGCTGGAGGGCACGCGATGAACCAGCCGTTCTTTGGCCATGCCGACGCGGTGCAGTTACCCGACTTCGCCCAACTCTGCGAACAACAAGCCCACCCGCAAGACTACCCCCACTGCACCGAAGTGCAGAACAACGTGCCGATCTACCAAGCGCAGACCCTGCGCGACGCCGACCGCGACACGCTGATGAACGAGTTGCACCGACTGTTTCGTGACGGCCCCGGCGTCATGGTGGTGCGCCAAGGATACGCCGACCTGAGCGTGATCGACCGCCACAGCCAGGTGTTCAAGGCGATCTTCGCCGAGCAAGCAGCCCAAGGCGTAGCGGCCGATCACTTCGCCAAAGCCGGTAGCAACGGGCGCATCTGGAACTCATTGCAGAAGGCCGCCCTGCACTCCCCGTCATCCTTTGTCGAGTACTACGCCAATCCGCTGCTGGGGTTGATCGCCGAAGCCTGGCTGGGCCCAGGTTTTCAAGTCACAGCTCAGGTCAACGTGGTGCACCCCGGTGGCCAGGCCCAACAGCCGCACCGTGACTATCATTTGGGTTTCCAGACCAGCGAAGTGGTCGAGCGCTTTCCCCTGCCCCTGCACATGCTGTCCCAGTACCTGACGCTACAGGGTGCCGTGGCCCATTCGGATATGCCATTGGAAACCGGCCCCACCCAACTGCTGCCGTTTTCCCAGCAATACCCGCTGGGTTACCTGGCTTGGCCTCGCCCGGAATTCATCGAGTACTTTCAGCACCACGCGGTGCAACTGCCACTGAGCAAAGGCGACCTGCTGTTCTTCAACCCCGCACTGTTCCACGCTGCCGGCACCAACCGCACCACCGATTGCCAGCGCATGGCCAACCTGCTGCAAATCTCCTCTGCGTTCGGCAAGCCCATGGAAACCCTGGATCGCGAACGCATGATGCTGGCGCTCTACCCTTGCCTGCTGGAACGCTTGGCGGACAAGGTGCTGGATGCTCAAGGCCTTGAAGCGGTAATCGCCTGCACCGCCGACGGATACTCCTTCCCTACCAACCTGGACACCGACCCACCGCTGCAAGGCTTGGCGCCACAAACCGGGCAGCAGTTGATGCACCTGGCGCTGACAGAACGCTGGCCCTACGCAACCTTTGCAGAGCGTGTCGAGCAGATGCGTATCAAGCGCCAAGCCTGAACTGTGTTTTCAACGTCTTCCAAAACAACAACAAAACCGGACTGAAACCATGAAAAAAGCACTCCTGACGTTCCTCTTTGCCACGGTCTTTGCACCGCTGGCTATAGCCGACATCCGCATCGGCGTCAGCATCGCCCAAGTGGACGATGTGTTCTTGGCCCAGATGCGCGACTACATGGCCGCCCACGCCAAGTCCCTGCCTGGCGTCACCCTACAATTCGAAGACGCCCAGGGCGACGTGGTGCGCCAGCTCAACCAGGTGCAGAACTTCACCTCCCAGGGAATGGACGGGATCATCGTCAACGCAGTGGACACCGCCGCCACGCAAAAGATGACGGTTGAAGCACAGAAGGCCGGCGTGCCTCTGGTCTACGTCAATCGTCATCCCGACTTGACCGAACTGCCGCCGGGCGTTGGCTATGTGGGCTCGGACGAGATCAAGGCCGGCGAGTTCCAGATGCGCTACCTGGCGGAAAAAATGGGTGGCAAAGGCAACCTGGCGATCATGCTCGGCCTGCTCTCCAACAACGCCACCCACAACCGCACGAAAGGTGTAAAAGACGTGCTCAAGAGCTACCCCGACATCCATATCGTGGAAGAACAGAGCGCCGAGTGGCAGCGCAGCAAGGCCATGGATCTGATGAACAACTGGATTCTGTCGGGCAAGAAAATCGATGCGGTGGCGGCCAACGCCGATGAAATGGCAATTGGCGCGGCTATGGCCATCCGCCAGGCCGGGATGCGTCCGGGCAAGGACATTCTGGTAGGCGGCAGCGACGGCGGCCCTGCGGGGCTGGATGCAATCAAGAAGGATCAACTGGCAGTGACTGTCTTCCAGGACAACAAGGGCCAAGCTATCGGCTCTATTGATCTGGCGTTGAAGATGATCAGGAAAGAACCCTATACAGCCGAGCTGTCCATTCCTTATCAACTGATCACCAAGGATAACTATCAAGACTTTCTGAACCGTTGAAGGGAACGCCCGCTCGATACAATGCCGCCGGGTAGCGGCATTGTGCTTTCCATTTCAACTTCTACTTGAGCGGGTGTCTTGAGTCGCGGGCAAAGCCGTTGATCACCAGATACAACAGCGGGCCGATTGAAACGAAAATCGCCGTTATCAGCACGTAAGGGAGGATGGAGACAAGCGAGCGTCCTTTCGAGCGCGCATCCCGGTACATCCAGACGCAAGCCATGACCGCAAGCACATAGAGGTCGATCACCACCTGTGCGGTGTCCGGGCGTGACATGAGTTCGAGGCCGAACGCCATAAGGGACTGATCGGCCTGCAACAGCGTGTACGCCGTATACAGGGAAAACCCCAGCAGGGTAACGAGAGCGAGATACGGTCGTTGCATTTTCTCCTCCTTGGAGACAAAAGTGGCTGATCAACGTGAGCACGTTAGTGATAACGTCGCCTGGCCCTCAATGACCTCTCAGGTCATGGACGTCATTGACCCGCACTGCCAGAGTCAAACCATGAGCCCCCAAACCTTTCCCCGAACGACACCTCCAACCACCGCCGGCACACAGCTGCGCCAGTTGCGGCGGCAGGCCCGGTTGAGCCAACTGGATCTTGCGCTGATCAGCGGAATTTCCCAGCGCCACCTGAGTTGCATCGAGACCGGTCGCGCCAAACCGAGCCCTGGCACGCTGCACAACCTGCTGATGGCGCTGGAGGTGCCGCTGGAGCAATGCAACAACGTGTTCCTGGCGTCGGGCTATGCCCCGCGCTACGAAGCCACCCCGCTCTCCTCACCGTCGATGGATGCGATTCGAGACGCCATCAGCCATGTGCTTCACGCCAACAATCCCGCACCGGCGATCGTGCTGGGTAGTCAGTGGGAAGTCCTGGCCGCCAATGCCAGTACCGCCGTGTTGTTCGATCTGGTGGGGCTGGCGCCAGACGCGGCCGATGGGTTGAATCTACTGGTCACGCTGCTGCAGCCTGGAGGCCTTGGTGATCACTTGATCAATGCCGAAGAAATCAGAAACATTGCTTGGCAACGGGCATCGCGAGAAGCCCTGAGCAATCCCGCTCTGGCCAGCCTCGTGGAAAGCCTGCCGCCTGCGGACAGCTTCGCTTCCATGGCCAATGATCTGCCGCCCTTGGTGCTGACTCGCATCAATTCCCGGCAAGGCGAGTTGAATTTCCTGTCGACCTTCACGACCTTCGGCATGCCGCTGGACATCACCGTGACGTCGTTGCGGATCGAGCATCTGATTCCGGCTGATGCGCATACCTGGCAGGTCATGACTGTGGCCTATGCACAGTCGTTAAGCGCACTGGAAGCCATGCCTTTCAAGGTCTTTGAAATGTCAGTGGCATCAGGCCAGGAATGAAGATCTAACCGGCGACGCAAAACCCTTGTAGGAGCTGTCGAGCTTTAGCGAGGCTGCGATAGCGGTGGGTCAGGCACCCTCAATGTTGGCTGTGCCGACGTCATCGCAGCCTCGCTAAAGCTCGACATCTCCCACAGTTGATCTTCACCGCCCTGAGCTGGATGTTTCAGCCGTATTGGGCTGTTTTTCAAAGACCTTGAAAGGCATGGCACTGAAAGCGTCTTGATCGCCGGTTACACATACAAAGTCCTACGGGCGACTATAGACCTCACGCCCGGCAAAGTAGGTCTTGAGTACCTGGGTGTCGGCCAGTTGCTCGTCAGCCACGCTGAATACATCGCGGTCCAGGACAATCAGGTCAGCCTGCTTACCCGGGCTGAGCGAGCCAATCTCTTTCTCAAGCCCAATGGCTCGGGCGGCGTTGCGGGTATAGGCATAGAACATCGTTTCCCGGTCGATCCCCTCGCCTTTGTTGAGCACACCCTTGGGGCCCTTGCGACTGATTGCCTGGGATATGGCTTTCCACGGCTCCGGGGTGCTGACCGGCCAATCGCTGGCACCCGCAATGGTCGCGCCGTTTTTCAGCAGCGAGCGCGCCGGATACATGTACTGGAATTGCATCGCATTGATGTAGGGCTTGAGCAGGTCAATGCTTGTCTCGTCCGCACTCGCCCAATACAGCTGCATGGAGGCAATGACGTTCAGCGGTTTGAAGCGGGCGAATTCCTTGGGGTTGACCAATTGCAGATGGGTGATCGAATGGGTGACGCCACTTTGCCTGTCACGGCGCGCCTGCTCGATGCCATTGAGGGACTCGCGTACCGCACGGTCGCCAATCGCATGCACATGCACCAACCAACCACGCGCATCGGCGGCGCTGACCAGCTCACCGAAATGCGCGGGGTCGATCAACAGCTCTCCGGCTTTTTTTGAGTTTTTGTAGGGTTCGAGCAAGGACGCGGTTTGCGCGGGAACCTCGGCGACGCCATCGGCAAAGATCTTGATGCCCGGCAGGCTGAGGTTGTCGACGCCGGAGAACTGTTTTCTGACCTGATCCAACACCTCCAGGTCAGCGGGCTTGCTCTTGGGGTTGGCAACCATTAACGCGGCCACCCGCAATTGCAGCTCGCCCTTGTCCGACAGGGTTTTGTAGACGGGCAAGACCCCCACAGTCTGCGCGGTAGGTTTGAAATCGAATACCGCATCGCCTGGCATCGCATTGGCCGCCGGGTCCATGAGTGCGGTAATGCCCAAGCGGTGATTCAGATCACGCGCCGCCCGGCCTGCATCCAGCAACTCGTCAAAGGTGGGAGCGGGAAGCTGAGACTCCACCGCAGACAATCCGGCGTCTGCCACGAAGCCGTTCGGGGTGCCGTCCGCATGATGGCCGATGGTCGCCACGGCTTCACCTTTGAGCGACTTGACCCGTTCGGCGTCAATGCCTGCGCGCTTGAGCATCGCCGTGTTGGCCCAGCCGGTATGGTAGTCCCAGCCGATGAAAGCAATCGGCGTGTCAGCCCATTCACCGTGGTTGAAGCGCTTATCAAGTTGGGCCAATTGGCTCCAGTAGGTCGAAGGGAAGCCACCCACACTGAGCATGTCCCCGTGGCGGGCCTTGCCGTTATCTCGCCACGCGCGTAGCCGTTGCTCCAGTTCGTCAAAGGGCAGCATCTGCGATTCAAGATCGGCCGACTTGAGTTTCACTCCGCCAAAAATCGCATGGCTATGGCTGTCGATGAAGCCGGGCATCAACACCTTGCCCTGCAAATCAATCACCTGCGTACCGGTTTCTTTCAGCGCTAGAACCTCGGCGTCGCTACCTACCTTGACGATCCGGCCATCGACCACCGCAACAGCTTGTTGCAGCGCCTGCCCCGGTTCGGCGGTGAATACCTTGCCGTTGTACAAGAGCAGATCGGCCGCCGCCATGCTTGCCATTGATGAAAAAGCAACTGCCATTGCCAGCGTCGCCCTGAGAGCATTCTTCATAGCCCCAACACCTTTTTATTAGAGTGTTCGAGAGACTAGCCAAGTCAGATGATGTTAAGAATACTTGATGCCTGAAACACATACTTTCCCAAAAGGAAAAAGCCCATGGACCAGCTTGGCGCCATCACCATGTTCGTGGCCACCGCACACCACGGCAGTTTCACCCGTGCGGCTGCCTACTTGGGCAAAACGACTTCCGCCTTGACCAGGGCCGTGACCCACCTTGAAGAGGAACTGGGAACACGCCTGTTCGAGCGCTCCACACGCCGGATTGCCCTGACCGAAGCCGGGCATATCTACCTGGCAAACGCTCGCCAGGTGCTGACTCAGCTTCAACAGGCGCGAGAAGATATTGATCAGCTGCAGCAGGAGATGTGCGGCACTTTGCGCGTGGTGGCTCCGCCCTCCTTCGCTCCGGCGTTTCTCAATGCAGCGTGTTGCCGCTTTCTCGAGCAATATCCGCTGATGCGTCTCGAAGTCGACCTCACCGATGAACTCGTGGACCTTGTCGAGGGCAGCTACGACCTTGCGGTACGCGACGGGCCCGTCGAATTGCCCGCCCTGATCGCGCGGCCACTGACCGCTAACCGCATCCTGCTTTGCGCCAGCCCCAGCTACCTGCAACGCAAGCCGCTTGAGGTGTTGCCTCACACATTCGATCAGCACGACTGGCTGGTTTTTCGACACCCGGCGCTGAACCCTCATTACTGGTGGTATACCCACGAAGGTGAACGCCGGCGCATATCACAGCCAGCGCCTCGCCTGGCGAGCGACAATTATGACTTCCTGTTCGCCGCCCTCTTGTCCGGCATGGGCTTGCAGTTGTGTCCACAGTGGAGTGCAGTCCCCTATCTAAAACGCGGTGAGCTGGTGCAACTACTCCCCGATATAGAGGCCGACCCGGGCCAATTCGGAGCAAAAATCCATGTCATCTACCCTGAACACCGGCGTCACACCCGCAAGCACCAGGCATTTATCGAGTGTCTGAGCAACTATCTGGACGAGGAGGCGCTGCATTGAATGTCAAAGATGCTTGCTTCGCCTATCAGGCGGTGTACCGCTATCTCGTCGGGCTGATCGAGACCGCCCATTCGGAAGGTGAGCAGAAACTGCCGTCCTTGCGGCAACTGGCCCGGCGTCTGAACGTGTCGGTGTCGACGACCAAGTACGCCTATTCGCTGCTTGAGGACGAAGGGCGGGTCTATGCCAAACCCAAGTTCGGTTATTTCACCAAGGCGATGCCTGCACCTGCAGTGAGTGAGGGTTCGTCCAACTTGCTGGACAATGTGTTCTCCAACGCACGCCAACCGGGGATGTTGGCCCTGAGCAGCGATGCTCCGGCGATGCTGTTGTCGCTGGAAAACCCGCTGTTGATGATGGAGCGCGAACTGGCCCGTCAATACCCCCGCTCCCCTGCGCCGCTCTATCAGCCACTCGGCGAGCCCGAGTTGCGCGCAGCGTTGGCCGAACGCTACACCGGCTCCGCTCACTGTTACTGGCAGGCCGAGCATGTGTATATCGGTTCGGACCTGCACAGCGTGCTGGAGTTGTCGCTCAGTGCCCTGAATCTGGGGGGCACCGTGGCGCTGGTGGAGTCGCCGTGCTCGTGGGCGATCCTGCGCCAGCTACAGGCCGCGAAGATCCGTGTGATCGAAGTGCCCCTCGGCCAAGACGGACGTTTCAACCTGCCCGCCCTCAGTGAGCTGCTCAGGCGTGAGCCCATCCGGGTGGCAGTGCTGTCGTCGACGGTGAATATTCCTCAAGGCAGCCTGATGCCGGCGCAGGATAAACAGCAGATCTGTCACTGGCTGGCGGAACGGGATATCTGGCTGTTCGAAAACGACACCTACGGCGAGTTCTGTTTCTCCCCAAAGCCCGCCCGCTATCGCGACTTTGCCGATCCGGAGAAACTGCTGGTGTTCTCGACCTTCGACAAGGTCATCGGCTCGGAAGCCCCCTATGGTTATGTACTGTGTCGCCGGCATGGGCCGCAGTTGCAGCGGCTATTCCTGGAACGGGGGTTTCGCCTCTCGCCGATCCGTCAGAAAGCGATCGCCAAGCTCTTCAACTCCAAGCGCCTCGACCAGCATCTGAACGTGTTGCGGGGCCTGTTGCTGGACCGTATGCAGTGCATGAAGGCCTTACTGGAAGAGCACGCCGCCGGCCAGTTGCAGGTGGTCGCTGCGCAAGGCGGCGCGACCTTCTGGCTCGAGGCCACACGTCCGGTAGACATGCGGCGGGTGTTCGAGCGCTTGCTGGCCCAGCGCATCGTCATCGCCCCCGGAGAAGTCTTCAGCCAACAGGGCGCCTGGAAGCATCACTTGCGCCTGAGCTACACCCTCGACTGGAGCAAGGATATTCCCCTGGCCCTGAAGAAATTGGCCCAGGCTATCGACGAAGAGCACTAGCCAGACTTAAAGCCATGCCTTTCAAGGTCTTTGAAAAGTCAGTCGCATCAGGCCAGGGATGAAGATCTAACCGGCGACGTAAAACCCTTGTGGGAGCTGTCGAGCTTTAGCGAGACTGCGATAGCGGTGGGCCAGGCACCCTCAATATTGGCTGTGCCGATGTCATCGCAGCCTCGCTAAAGCTCGACATCTCCCACAGTTGATCTTCACTGCCCTGAGCTGGATTTTTCAACTGCTTAGGGGTTCGGTGTTAGCCATAAGGCTGTTTTTCAAAGACCTTGAAAGGGCTGAAACTTAAAGCCCATAGCAATGCTGCGCTTCAGGGAAACGGCCATGGCGCACGTCTTCGGCAAAACGCTCGCACGCATCGCGAATCACCGCGCCGACATCCGCGTACTGTTTGACGAAGCGCGGCATCTGCCCACTGCTCAAGCCCAGCACGTCTTCGGTTACCAGCACCTGGCCGTCGCAGGCCGGTGAGGCGCCGATGCCGATGGTGGGCATCTTCGAATCCAGGGTGATTTGCCGGGCCACGCCTTCGGCCACCCCTTCAAGTAGCAAGCTGAAGGCGCCCGCGTCGAGGTTGGCCCGCGCATCTTCGGCAATCACCGCCGCTGTTTCGGCGGTCAGGCCCTGGGCCTTGAAGCCCCCCATGACATTGACGAACTGCGGCATCAGCCCGACGTGAGCCATGACCGGAATACCCCGTGCCACCAGGAATTCGACGGTACTCGCCAGGGTCTTGTTGGCTTCCAGCTTGACGGCATCGCAACCGGTACGCGCCAACACCTGGGCGCAATTGCGAAAGGCCTGTTCGTTGGACTCCTGATAGCTGCCGAAAGGCATGTCGGCGATGACACAGGACAGGCGCGTGCTGTCGACCACAGCCCGAGTGTGGCCGATGATTTCTTCAAGCTGCATGCTCAGTGTCGAGGCCCGGCCATAGCCGACCATTGCGGTGGAGTCACCCACCAGAATGAAATCGACCACAGGGTCGATCAGCTTGGCAATTGAGCTGGAGTACGCCGTCAGGGATACGATTTTGTGTTGGCCCTTCATCGCGACCAGTTGTGGAACCGTCAATCGTTTAGTGCGGGTATGGATGCTCATGAAGGTCTTCCTGTGATGATCGCCTCGACGCCCGGGACCGTCGAAAACACGCTGAATTTCTTCCAGATAGCGCCATTACCCGGGGGTTTGGAGCGCCCGATTATTGGTTAACCGCAAGAAAATTCAATGTACAGATTCACCTTAAAAAGCAACCCAGGTGGATGCTGCCCCCCAAATAAGGCCATCTGATGGTGGAGCCTTTTTGACAAAGTCGAACTTATCGAAACGCCTGCTAAAAAGTTTATCTAGCCGAACGAAAGCTTTAACTAAATACAACTACGCACTGAGAAAAAACCGGCCTCACGCTTGTTACAGCACAGTAAAGACACACCTTTATAATTAATACCAATTTTTCTGAAAATCCCGTTCAAAAGAAAAATCGGTAATACAAGCTCTGCTAATATCACCTAATTAGTTTTCTTATAGTAGAACGATACGAGCACACGCCAGACTCTTGCTACGGCTAGCAACAGCCCATAAACCTGCTGCTCTCAAATGACTTTGTTTTTTGGCGCCAAGGAATTGCCATGATTGCTGCAATTGCCCTACTTCGACTGCAAGCAAATCATGTTCGTGACGGCCTTTCACTCGTTCAAGCGACCTTGGGCCGGGCCTTCTGCTGCGGGGTTGATACCACTTAAATGCCTTTGCGCGAGAAAACGCAAGCCTGCTACTCACCTCAAAGTTCTTGGCTGCAGGAGCCAGACGCCCAATCAAATTGATCTGTGGTTCGAAGTGCAATACAAGCGCTAGGCATGCATAAGGCTTTATGACGCCTTATTAGACTTGCGCGCGCGACTCGACGACATGACATCAATAAATGATTGCGCCTAGCTCACAACAATGGATAGACCTGCGGGACATGCCTGCTTTTGCTGACCGATGATATAGGGGCGATATTAAGATGAGAGAAATAAAACCTTTTATTGTTAATTCTGATCGTTCGCTTGACCCACTTAGACCAGAAGAAAGGGGTAAGAGAGCGAAAGAAACAATGCCACGAAAAGAATGCATCATCACCGCGTCAGCGTTGATTTTCCTGGCGACCGGCTGTTTTCAAGCGGCTGAAGCATCCATCTACCCTCCTGCTACGACCTGCGTTTCAGGAGCAGGAAATACTACGGTAGGTCAGGTCACAACGGGGGGGAGTACCGCGACCCCTGTGGATGGCTCTGGAACGTTTTCAAATGTCTTGGGATGCAACGCCAGTGGCAACGGACAGTCATCTGTTTCCGTTTTCGGCACTTTCGCCCAGGGAACTGGCCAGGGCGCCGCTGCGTATGGCTTTTACTCGCTAGCGGGCACGTGGGCATCGGCGCTCGGGCTATCAAGTACGGCGACCGGTATCGGCAGTACAGCGTTGGGTTTCGGGGCCCAGGCACTCAGTACCAGCTCTGTCGCGATTGGTGGTGCGGGCGGTAACGGTACAACACCGTTAACGGCGGCAAACTCCACGATTGCCACGGGCGTGGGATCGATTGCCATTGGTAGTAACGCGACACGCGGTGCTCAAACGAATGCGACCGATGCAATCGCAATAGGTGGCGAGTCTAAGGCGTCAGCCACCTCCGGCATCGCGATTGGACGCGGCAGCGCTGCCACGGGAACTTATGGGCTGGCGGCAGGAGACGGTGCGAGCGCTGCCGCCAACGCAATAGCAGTCGGTCGAGGTGCCAAGGCGACGGGGACTGCGAGCATCAGCATTGGACTTGGGAATACTGTCAGCGGCAATAATTCCGGCGCCATTGGTGACCCCAGCACGGTGTCAGGTGCTAACTCGTACTCCTTGGGCAACAACAACACGATCGTGTCTAACAATGCCTTTGCACTGGGCAACAACATTACAATACCCACTGGGCTTGATGGCTCTGTTGTGCTGGGGAACAACTCCACCATCGCCGCCTCAACGCCTACCGCGAGTGCCATGATCAATGGCACGACTTATAACTTTGCAGGCGCGGCGCCCGTGGCCGGCGGGGTACTCAGTGTCGGTGCTGCGGGTAGCGAGCGCCAGGTCACCAACGTGGCGGCAGGTCGCGTCACGGGCACCAGCACCGATGCCGTCAACGGCAGCCAACTGTTCGCCACCAACACGGCAGTCAATGGCGTCGGCACCACGCTCAACAACATTGTGAACAACGGCGCAGGCATCAAGTACTTCCACGCTAATTCGACCCTGGCCGACAGCACCGCCACCGGCACCAACAGCGTGGCTGTCGGCCCGACTGCCAATGCTACAGCGACTAATGCCATGGCTCTGGGCAACGGCGCCACGGCGGGCACTGCCAACTCGGTGGCCCTGGGCAGCGGCGCGACTACGGCTGCGGCTAACGCCACCGTTGGCAGTACGATCAACGGCACGGCCTACACCTATGCCGGCGGCGCACCGATTGGCGTCCTCAGCCTGGGCACGGCGGGTAACGAACGGCAAATCACTAACGTAGCGGCGGGCCGTGTCACGGGCACCAGCACCGATGTGGTCAACGGCAGCCAGTTGTTCGCCACCAACACGGCGGTCAATGGCGTCGGTACCACGCTCAACAACATCGTGAGCAACGGTGCGGGCATCAAGTATTTCCATGCCAATTCGACCGCCGCTGACTCAAGCGCTGTCGGCGTCGACAGTGTGGCGGTGGGCCCGTCGGCCGTCTCCAATGGCGCCACCTCGACCGCTGTCGGCAGCAACGCCTCCGCCGCTGCCGCCCAAAGCTCGGCCCTGGGTGCCAACTCTTCGGCGACCGGCATACGATCGATCTCGGTGGGCAATACATCAGCGGCAGGCGACGGCAGTATCGCGATCGGGGGCACGGGGGCAACGAACAGCAGCTTCAAACCCACCGCAACCGGCGCGGATGCCATCGCCATTGGTGCCAGCAATACACAGGCCCTTGGACAGCGGGCGGTTTCGATTGGCCGCGATTCGTGGGCTAATGGCGATAACTCCACTTCAATGGGTTACAACGCCGAAGCGCTGGGTCTCAATGCCGCGTCCTTTGGCACCAGCGCGTCAGCGGATGCCGACAATTCGTCAGCGTTCGGTCCAAACGCGAAAGCCACGGCAACCAATTCCACGGCCCTGGGCAGCGGTGCCACAGCGGGAACTGCCAACTCAGTAGCCCTGGGCAGTGGCGCAATCACCGCTGCGGCTAACGCCACCACCAGCGGTACGATCAACGGCACGGCCTACACCTATGCCGGCGGCGCACCGATTGGTGTGCTCAGCCTGGGGACGGCGGGCAATGAACGGCAAATTACTAACGTGGCGGCCGGCCAAGTCACGGGCACCAGCACCGATGCGGTCAACGGCAGCCAATTGTTCGCCACCAATACAGCGGTCAATGGCGTGGGCACGACACTCAACAACATCGTGACCAATGGTGCCGGCATCAAATACTTCCACGCTAACTCGACCCTGGCGGACAGCACCGCCACCGGTACCAACAGCGTGGCCGTCGGCCCGACCGCCAATGCTACAGCGACTAACGCCATGGCACTGGGTAACGGCGCCACGGCGGGCACTGCCAACTCGGTGGCCCTGGGCAGTGGCGCGACCACGGCAGCGGCCAACGCCACCACTGGCGGTACGATCAACGGCACGGCCTTCACCTATGCCGGCGGTGCACCGATTGGTGTGCTCAGCCTGGGATCGGCGGGCAATGAACGCCAGATCACTAACGTGGCGGCAGGTCGAGTCACGGGTACCAGCACCGATGCGGTTAACGGTAGCCAACTGTTTGCCACGAATACCGCCGTCGACGGTCTGGGTACTTCGGTGAACAACATCGTCAACAACGGCGCAGGTATCAAGTACTTCCACGCTAATTCGACCCTGGCCGACAGCACCGCCACCGGCACCAACAGCGTGGCCGTCGGCCCGACTGCCAGTGCTACAGCGACTAACGCCATGGCCCTGGGTAACGCTGCCACGGCGGGCACTGCCAACTCGGTGGCCCTGGGCAGTGGCGCGACCACGGCAGCGGCCAACGCCACCGCTGGCGGTACGATCAACGGCACGGCCTACACCTATGCCGGCGGTGCGCCGATTGGTGTCCTCAGCCTGGGAACAGCGGGCAATGAACGCCAGATCACCAATGTGGCGGCAGGCCGAGTCACAGGCACCAGCACCGACGCGGTCAACGGCAGCCAGCTGTTCGCTACCAACACGGCGGTCAATGGCGTCGGCACAACACTCAACAACATCGTCAACAACGGTGTGGGCGTCAAGTACTTCCACACTAACTCGACCTTGGCCGACAGCACCGCCAGCGGGATCAACAGTGTGGCTGTCGGCCCGACCGCCAGTGCTACAGCAAGCAACGCCATGGCCCTGGGCAACGGAGCCACGGCGAGCACCGCCAACTCGGTAGCCCTGGGCAGCGGCGCCACCACCGCCGCGGCTAACGCCACCGCTGGCGGTACGATCAACGGCACGGCCTTCACCTATGCCGGCGGCGCACCGATTGGTGTGCTCAGCCTGGGATCGGCGGGCAATGAACGCCAGATCACCAACGTGGCGGCAGGCCGAGTCACGGGCAGCAGCACCGATGCGGTTAACGGTAGCCAACTGTTTGCGACAAATACCGCCGTCGATGGCATTGGCACTTCGGTGAACAACATCGTCAACGGCGCAGGCATCAAGTACTTCCACACTAACTCGACCCTGGCCGACAGCACCGCCACCGGCACCGACAGCGTGGCTGTCGGCCCTAGCGCGAGCGCAACGGCAACCAATGCCATGGCCTTGGGCAACGGTGCCACGGCAGGCACCGCCAACTCGGTAGCGCTGGGAAGCGGTGCAACCACTGCCGCGGCTAATGCCACCACCGGCGGCACGGTCAACGGCACGGCCTACACCTATGCGGGAGGCGCACCGACCGGTGTCTTGAGTGTGGGCAGTGCGGGCAATGAACGGCAAATTACCCATGTGGCGGCGGGCCAGATCACCGGCACCAGCACCGATGCCGTCAACGGCAGCCAATTGTTCGCCACCAATACGGCCGTCGATGGGCTGGGTACTTCGGTGAACAACATCGTCAACGGCGCAGGCATCAAGTACTTCCACACTAACTCGACCCTGGCCGACAGCACCGCCACCGGCACCGACAGCGTGGCTGTCGGCCCTAGCGCGAGCGCCACGGCAACCAATGCCATGGCCTTGGGCAACGGGGCCACGGCAGGCACCGCCAACTCGATAGCCCTGGGCAGCGGCGCAACCACTGCCGCGGCTAATGCCACCACCGGCGGCACGATCAATGGCACGGCCTACACCTATGCGGGAGGCGCACCGACAGGCGTCTTGAGTGTGGGCAGTGCGGGCAATGAACGCCAGATCACCAATGTCGCGGCAGGCCAAGTCACAGGCACCAGCACCGATGCGGTCAACGGCAGCCAACTGTTTGCGACAAATACAGCCGTCGATGGCCTTGGCACTTCGGTGAACAACATCGTCAACAATGGGACGGGGATCAAGTATTTCCATGCCAATTCGACCTTGGCTGATAGCGCCGCAACGGGCATCGACAGCGTGGCCATTGGTCCACAATCGGTAGCGGGTGGCGCGCAATCCTTCGCCGCCGGCGCAGGAGCTTCCGCGACTACCGCCGGCGGCGTGGCCCTGGGTAACCAGACCAGCGTGCAAGTGCTGGGCGGTGTGGCGCTGGGCCAAGGCTCGGTCTCGGACCGTGCCATCGCGCCCGCCACGGGTTTGATCCCAGTGGGCAATGGTGCCATTCGCTACGACACCTCCGACGCGACCTTATTGGGCGCGGTGTCGCTGGGTAAAACCGGCGAGTACCGGCAACTCACCAACGTGGCGGACGGTACCAGTTCCCAGGATGCCGTGACGTTACGCCAACTGACCGGTGCGATCGGTTCGATCAGCGCCACCGGCACGATGTACTTCCACGCCAACTCGACCAATCCGCAAGACTCCCTGTCCGTGGGGCAAGAGTCGATTGCCGTAGGCCCGGCCACCGTGGTCAATGGCGATAACGGTATCGGTATCGGCAACCAGGCCACCGTCGGGCAGGCCGCCGCTGGCGGCATCGCGATTGGTCGCAATACCCAGGTCCTGCTGGCCTCCGGCATTGCCATCGGCTCCCAAGCCGAGGCCCAGGGTGAACAGTCGCTGGCACTCGGCGCGGGTGCGGTGGCCAGTCAAGCCACGAGCATCGCGCTGGGTTCAAGCTCGGTCACCACGGTCGGTGCCCAGAACGGCTACACCGCTTACGGCCTCAGCGCCCCACAGACTTCGGTCGGCGAATTGGGGATTGGTACCGCGCTGGGTGATCGCAAGATCACCGGCGTGGCGGGCGGCTCAGCGCCGAACGATGCAGTGAATGTGGCACAACTGACAACCGTCGGCGACCGGGTGACACAAAACACCACCAGCATCACCAACCTCGGCGGGCGGGTCACCACCATTGAGGGCGACATCACCAACATTGCCAACGGTGCGGGCATCAAGTACTTCCACGCCAATTCGACCAGCGCCGACTCCCAGGCGGTAGGTCTGGAAGCCGTGGCCGTGGGCGGCGGTACCGTGGTCAGTGGTGACAACGGTATCGGTATCGGTAACCAGGCCAGCGTTGACCAGGCCGCGCCGGATGGTATTGCGGTAGGTCGCAATAGCAAAGTGTTGGCGACTTCCGGTGTTGCTATCGGCGTCGATGCCCAAGCTCAAGGCGCACAGTCGCTGGCACTCGGCGCCGGTGCCGTGGCCAGTCAAGCCACCAGCATCGCGCTGGGTTCCAATTCGGTCACTACGGTGGGTGCCCAGAGCGGCTACAGCGCTTACGGTCTCAGCGCGCCGCAGACTTCGGTCGGCGAATTGGGCATCGGCACGGCGCTGGGTAATCGCAAGATCACCGGCGTGGCGGCCGGCTCGGCGCCGAACGATGCGGTGAACGTGGAACAACTGACGGCGGTGGGTGACCAAGTGGCGCAAAACACCACCAACATCACCAGCCTCGGTGGGCGAGTCACGACCATTGAGGGCAACATCAACAACATTACCAACGGCGGCGGCGTGAAGTACTTCCACGCCAACTCCACCCAGCCTGACTCGGTGGCCGGCGGTGCCGACTCGGTGGCGATCGGCGGCAATGCCAATGCCTCGGGTAATGGCGCGGTGGCCTCAGGCAACGGTGCGCAAGCTTCGGGAACTGCGTCGGTGGCCTCAGGCAATGGGGCGCAGGCAAGCGGCGTCGGGGCGGTGGCGGCGGGCAATGGCGCCACGGCCAGTGCCGATGGCAGCGTAGCCGTCGGTCAAGGCTCAAGCGACAACGGCCGCGGTGCAGAGAACTACACCGGCAAATACTCCAACGCCAGTAACGCCAGTGCGGGTACTGTTTCGGTGGGCAATGCCGCCACCGGCCAGACCCGCACCGTCAGCAACGTTGCCGATGGCCAGCAAGCCACGGATGCGGTCAACGTACGGCAACTTGATGGCGCGGTGGCCGAGTCCAAGCAGTACACCGACAACTCGCTGAACACCATCAACACCAACGTCAATAACATCGCGGGCAACATCACGGCCGTGGATAACCGTGTCACTCAGGTCGAAGGCAATGTCTCCAAGGTACAGAACGGCACCGACGGCATGTTCCAGGTGAACAACACCAGTACCGCCGCCAAACCTTCCGCCACCGGTACCAATGCGGTGGCCGGTGGTGCCGGCTCGGTGGCTTCCGGCAACAACAGCGCAGCAGTCGGCACCAATGCCAAGGCTTCCGGAGCGAATTCGGTGGCCATGGGTAACGGCGCCAGCGCCACGGGGAGCAACAGCACGGCACTGGGTGCCAACTCGGTGGCGAGCCGTGACAACGCCGTCTCGGTCGGCTCAGTGGGCAGCGAACGGCAGATCACCAATGTGGCCGCCGCCACCCAAGGCACTGACGCCGTGAACTTCGATCAGCTCAATAAAAGCGTGTCGAACATCACTAACAACGCTAACGCCTACACTGACCAGCGTTACTCCGAACTCAAGCGCGACCTGAAGAAACAGGACGACACCTTGAGCGCGGGGATCGCTGGCGCTATGGCAATGGCGAGTCTGCCACAACCCTACTCACCCGGAGCGAGTATGACGTCGATCGCTGCAGCCAACTATCGCGGGCAATCAGCGCTGTCATTTGGCGTGTCGAGAATCTCCGATAACGGCCGCTGGGTCAGCAAACTCCAGGCCACCACCAACACTCAAGGCGACGCTGGGATTGGCATTGGCGTCGGCTACCAGTGGTAAGTGAGCGCATTGCTTAGTACCTGACGAACAGGCTGCACCCGTGCAGCCTGTCTTTTCCACATCAGCACAAGGCTACTACCCTATGGCGTTGTTCAAAATGTCTGGCTGGATCCTCCCTCTGGTATTGCTTGTCGGCTGCGATAACAGCGCTCACACCGCCACCACGAAAACCTCGCAAGGCGTAGCACTGCCGGCACTCCCGATTATTCAGGGTGCCGTCATGGCGCTGGTGCCGATGCCCGATGGCCAGCGCAATGAATTGATGATGAACCAGGTCTGTGCGCTGGCTCGGGGCGAAAGCACTCAGCAGCAAGTGGCTCAGAACCTTTTGCAGCAAGGCATTGACCTGAGCCGGGTACCTCAACAAGGCCACCCGCTGTCATTACTGGTCGACCCGGATATGTCACGACGCATCACTGCGTGTGCGGCCTACATCGCCACCTCAGTGATGAGTGTGCCAAAAACCGCTGAGTTCATGGTCGAGGCAACCACCGCGCCTGCTTCGGGCAAGAAAAAACTCAACGTCGACCCGCAAAAACTTAACTATTTCCTCGGCATACAATTGGCTGTCGCCAAGGCGGACGCTGATTTCTTCGCGCTGATTGCCACCCGACTGGAGAAGACCCCGGGCCTGACGCTGGAGCAATACAATCAGCAGGCCAAAACACAGTTCACCGACATAGCCCCTTTGTACCTACAGCGGGTCAAGGAACTCTATGCGCAGGGGCAGAATGTCCAGTACACGCTAGTTGAGTACTCCGACAGCGACTTCAAGTTCACCAGCAACAACGGCTATCTTTTTGAGTTCGGATACGACGGGCTGAACCTGAGTTTTAACCGAACACCTTGGTATGGTGCAGGAAAGTTGCTGGGTAAAACCTACCTGCTGGATGTCGATTACTTTGCCAATCTGCCGGTTAAATAACCGAGAACACTGGACGCATCAGTACGCGAAGGCATCCTGTCGCTGTGGGATGAATACGAGCAAGCTTCGTCCCCGGAAGCCCTGGCGGTCAAAACCTTCGACAAGTTGGAAACCATGTTTCAGCACAATCAAGGCAACAACCCGTCCAACTTTGATTTTGAATTCAACCTGGATTATGGGCGGCGCTATACCAGCCTGCCTCCGCTGTTTACCGCCATGCGCAAACTGATGGACGAAGACACACGCCGGAATCTGGAGGCTGGGCCTCAACGCTCCTGACGTTGCTTCCACTCGTCAACGATATCGCCCATGGTCTTGGGCATACCGTTGCGGATCCAGGCCATGAAGGCCCGGTCGAACTTGAACGCGGCACCGCAGTGCTCAAGCATGAATCGGCGTACGTTCTGCGTATTTTTATAGTGCCGGGAAACTTCAGTGCTGCGGGTGATCACGTCGCTGTGCCAGTCAAAATCCATATATGTTTCCCTACGAGCGTCTAAGGATGGGCAAGCGCAGCATGCCATGCTGATACTTGACACAGCCACCATCGCCCCACGAATATGGCCACATTGTCCCGGGTGTGTCTAAACATGTCTGCAACGTCTGCCTCCAACTTTTCCGTCATTGGCTTGATTGCCAAGGCGCAAGGTTGCGTTGCGCACGCCCTCAAATCGAAGAAACAGTCGCTCATGTGACCGGGGCGCGCTGTCCCGTCAGATGAGCTGACAGGACATTGAGCGCGACGGACACCCTCCTTCTGCTTATCCCCTCTGCCCTTCTGACGGTGACGAAATCGGTCAACCTTCAGGAGAACACGCATGTCATCGTTTCAAGGTATCTGGATTCCCGTCGTCACGCCGTTTCATCACGGTGCGATCGACTTCGTCGGGTTGCGCCGTCTGGTCAGCCATTTGCTGGAACACGGCGTGGCCGGGATCATGGTCTGCACGACCACAGGCGAAGGCGCGTCGCTGGGTAAACACGAGCAACTGGCGGTACTGGATGCCGTGCTGAAATTGGTGCCGGCACACCGGGTGGTGATGGGCCTGTCTGGCAACAACCTGACGGAGCTGATGCAATTTCAGAGCGAGATTCTAAAGCGCCCACTGGCCGGGCTGTTGGTGCCGCCACCGAGCTACATCCGACCATCTCAGGCGGGGCTTGAAGCATTTTTCAAGACCGTCGCCGATGCGTCCAGCGTGCCGATCATCCTGTATGACATCCCGTATCGCACCGGCATCGCCTTCGAGCAGACCACTCTGCTGAACATCGTCACCCACGAGCGAATCGTCGCGATCAAGGATTGTGGCGGCAACCCCGCCAACACCCTGGCGCTGCTGACCAGTGGCCATGTCGACGTGTTGTGCGGCGAAGACCATCAGATCTTCAATGCCCTGTGCCTCGGTGCGACGGGGGCGATTGCGGCGTCGGCACACATTCACCCCGAGCGGTTCGTGGCGCTATACCAGCAGATTCGCGACAACCAACTGGCGGCTGGGCGAGCGACGTTTTTCCAACTGCTGCCATTGATCCAGAGCCTGTTTATCGAACCCAATCCAGCCCCGGTAAAAACCGCGCTGGCCCTTGAAGGTCTGATCGCCAGCGAATTACGAGCACCGATGCAACGTGCCAGTGAGGCCGTAGAGCAGCGCTTGCGGAGCGTCTTGAGCGAGTTGGTCCACAGCAAAGAACCGGCACACGCCTAGTGGTCTGGCGCCAGCACTACCGATTGCCTGCAATCGGTTGCAGCTGGCGCAATACCGGCCTATGTTCCAGACAATGCAGTTGCAACCTGCACTCGCATCCCGCTGTCCATCCAAATACGACTGCCCCGTAGCAAGGTGACGACATGCCTCAAAACTCCCGCCCCGCCGTGCTCGAACTGATCGGCAATACGCCGCTGGTACGCGTCAGCCGCTTCGATACCGGCCCCTGCACGCTGTTCCTCAAGCTTGAATCACAGAACCCTGGCGGTTCGATCAAGGACCGCATCGGTCTGGCGATGATCGACGCCGCCGAGCGCGATGGCCGCCTGCGTCCTGGCGGTACCATCATTGAAGCCACCGCCGGTAATACCGGCCTGGGCCTGGCCCTGGTGGGCCGGGCCAAGGGGTATCGGGTGGTGCTGGTGGTTCCGGACAAGATGTCCACCGAAAAAGTCCTGCACCTCAAGGCCATGGGCGCCGAGGTGCACATCACCCGTTCCGATGTCGGCAAGGGCCATCCAGAGTATTACCAGGACGTCGCGGCGCGGCTGGCGCAGGAAATTCCGGATTCATTCTTCGCCGATCAATTCAACAACCCGGCCAACCCGCTGGCCCACGAAACCAGTACAGCTCCGGAAATCTGGGCGCAGACCCAGCATGACCTGGATGCCATCGTGGTCGGCGTCGGTTCGGCCGGCACCCTGACCGGGCTGACCCGATTCTTCAAGCGCGTGCAACCGGACCTGGCCATGGTGCTGGCCGATCCGGTCGGCTCAGTGATGGCCGAATACAGCCGCAGCGGCACGCTCGGCACGCCGGGTTCCTGGGCGGTAGAAGGCATCGGTGAAGACTTCATCCCCTCGATTGCCGACCTGTCCAGCGTGCGCCAGGCCTACTCCATCAGCGATGAAGAAAGCTTCGACCATGCCCGGCAACTGCTGCGGGCCGAAGGTATTCTCGGGGGGTCTTCCACCGGTACCCTACTGGCGGCGGCCCTGCGTTACTGCCGCGAGCAGACTGAGCCAAAACGCGTCGTGACCTTTGTCTGCGACACCGGCACCCGCTACCTGTCCAAGGTCTACAACGACCAATGGATGAACGACCAGGGCCTGCTCCAGTACAAGCACTACGGCGACCTGCGCGATTTGATTGCCCGACGCTTCGAGGATGGCCGAGTGATCAGCGTCGGCCCGGACGATACGCTGCTCACCGCCTTCCAGCGCATGCGCCTGGCAGATGTCTCGCAACTGCCGGTGCTGGTGGACGGCCAGCGCCTGGTAGGCGTGATTGACGAATCGGATATCTTGCTGGGCATGCACCAGGATGCCTCGCACTTTCACATGACCGTGGCCAGCGCCATGACCAACACCCTGCAAACCCTCGCGCCCAGCGCCAGCCTGGCTGAACTGCAGGCGGAACTGGATCGCGGGCTGGTGGCAATCATCGCCGACGACTCAGGCTTCCATGGCCTGATTACCCGCGTCGATCTGCTCAATCACTTACGGAGATCCCTTGCATGAGTCAGCACGATAAAACCGCCTTTGCCACCCGTGTCATCCATGCGGGGCAGTCGCCGGACCCGACGACCGGGGCGCTGATGCCGCCGATCTATGCCAACTCCACTTACCTGCAACAGAGCCCCGGCGTACACAAGGGCCTCGACTACGGGCGCTCCCACAACCCCACGCGCTTTGCCCTGGAGCGCTGCGTGGCAGACCTCGAAGGCGGCACCCAGGCCTTCGCGTTTGCCTCCGGCCTGGCGGCGATTTCCACCGTGCTGGAACTGCTGGATGCCGGCGCCCACGTGGTCTCGGGCAATGACCTGTACGGCGGCACGTTCCGCCTGTTCGACAAGGTGCGCCAACGCAGCGCCGGGCATCGCTTCAGCTTCGTCGACCTGAGCGATGTGGCGGCCTTTGAAGCGGCATTGCAGGACGACACGCGGATGGTCTGGGTCGAGACGCCGAGCAATCCTTTGCTGAGCCTTACAGATCTCGCGGCCATCTCCCGCATCTGTCGTGCCCGGGGCATCATCTGCGTGGCTGACAACACCTTTGCCAGCCCGTGGATCCAGCGCCCGCTGGAGCTGGGTTTCGATATCGTGGTGCACTCGACCACCAAGTACCTGAACGGCCATTCGGATGTCATCGGCGGTATCGCGGTCGTCGGGCAGAACCCGGAGTTGGCCGAGCGCCTGGGCTTCCTGCAAAACTCCGTGGGTGCCATCGCCGGGCCCTTTGACGCGTTCCTCACCCTGCGCGGCGTGAAGACCTTGGCTCTACGCATGGAGCGTCATTGCAGTAATGCCCTGGAGCTGGCGACCTGGCTGGAGCAACAGCCGCAAGTAGCGCGGGTCTACTACCCGGGCCTTGCGTCACACCCTCAGCACGAACTGGCACGCCGGCAAATGCGCGGGTTCGGCGGGATGATTTCCGTGGACCTGAAAAGCGACCTGGCCGGGGCCAAGCGTTTCCTCGAAAACGTACAGATCTTCGCCCTGGCTGAAAGCCTCGGCGGCGTTGAAAGCCTGATCGAACACCCGGCGATCATGACCCACGCCAGCATCCCCGCCGAAACGCGTGCGCAGCTGGGTATTGGCGATGGCCTGGTGCGTTTGTCAGTGGGCGTGGAAGACGTGGAAGACCTGCGCAAGGATCTGGCACAGGCCCTCGCGCAAATCTGAACAACGGGCTCACTCAATCGGCAAAGGTGGCGCCCCGGGTGTTCACAAACAACCCATACACCGAATGGCTGCCGGCCATGAACAGCCGGTTGCCTTCCCTCCCCCCGAAACATAAATTGGGGCAACGCTCCGGCAATGAGATGTGGCCGATAGCCTTGCCCTCAGGGTTGAACACCCGCACGCCATCGAGTTTTTCCAGGTCGGCCTTGGGGTCGCCATTGCCGCCCCAGCCGCACCAGAGGTTGCCACTTTCGTCACACTTCATGCCGTCGATGGCAGCGTAATCCAGGCCTTCGATGTGCTTGCGGCGTGCACCGAGGCTGCCATCGTCATTGACGTTGATCGCCCAGATCAGTCGGTTGGGTTTGGCTCGTCCCTCTACCACATAGAGGATCTTTTCATCCGGAGAAAAACACAGACCGTTGGGTCCGTTGAGGTCGTCGATCACCCGGCTGACCTTGCCGCTGTCACCGTCAATGCGATACACGCCGTGAGGCTGGGTGGGCGTGACCTTGTGCCCCTCGTAGTTGTTGCCGGTCTGGAACGGCGGGTCGCTGAACCATACCGAACCATCGCGCTTGCACACGATGTCATTGGGCGAGTTGAAAGGCTTGCCGTCAAAACTGTCGGCCAGCACGGTAATGCTGCCGTTGTGTTCGGTGCGGGTAATACGGCGACCTTCCCCCGACGTGGTCGAACCTTCGCAGACCAATAGTCGACCCTGACGATCGCGGCACATGCCGTTGGAAAAATTCGAGTGTGCCCGATACACCGACAGACTGTCGGTGACTTCATCCCAACGCATGATGCGGTTATTGGGAATATCACTGACCAACAGGTAACGCCCGTCGCCTACCCACACCGGGCCCTCCGCCCAGCGTAAACCAGTAGCAAGCCGCTCCACGCTGGCATTGAACAACCTGAGGTCGAGGAAGCTGTCGTCGAGAATCTTGATCAACGGGTCCGGGTAGCGTTGGCTCAGCGGCTCGGCCTGGGCCAGCCGAGGCAGGTTGCCGAGTACTGCGACCGTTGCCGATACCGCCAGGGTTCGCTTGAGAAACAGCCGGCGGCTGTTATCCGTCGAGTGGGACGAAGGGGCAAAATTCATGATGGGTCTCCGTTATTTATTGTTAGACGGGGGCGCCATTTTTAACTTGTGATGAGACATCGTACAAGATGATTTACTCACAAATATCTGGGATTTTAGCAGGAATGGTAAATTTCACTTTCCTTTTTATAGGCAGTTATTGCAATGTTGTACGATGACATGAAAGCTGACACTCGCAAAGTCCGCCTTGTCCGTGCGTCCCCCATAACAAAAAGGAAATTCCCATGCAAAATGTCAAAGTGATGATCGGTTTTCTGTGCCTGTTCAGCGGCTATGTGGTCGCCAGCCCGGCCGCTGCCGACAAGGATGTCGCCCAGGCCGTCGACCACCTGACTCAAGCCATGCTGCACAAAAACATCCCCCAGCTTCAGGCCCTCACTGCGGACAACCTCACCTACGGCCACTCCAGCGGCAAGATCCAGAACAAGCAGGCATTCATCGCCGATATCGAAACCGGCCGCAGCGGCTTCAAGACCCTGGAAATGCAGAAACAAACCATTACTCTGAACGGCGACACTGCCCTGGTGCGCAATCACTTCTCGGCGCAGGCGGTTAACAGCGGCGTAGAAGTACCGACCGAGATCGAGAACTTTCAGGTCTGGCAGAAGCAAAAAGGCCAATGGCTGCTGATTGGGCGGCAGGCGTTCAAGTTCTGAGCACACTGTTTCTGTAGCCGCTCTGCGATGGGTTCAAGCGGGCCCTGAGGGCCAGCCCTTTCAAGGTCTTTGAAAAGTCAGTCGCATCAGGCCAGGAATGAAGATCTAACCGGCGCCGTAAACCCTTGTGGGAGTTGTCGAGCCTTAGCGAGGCTGCGATGACGTCGGCACAGCCAACATTGAAGGTGCCTGACCCGCCGCTATCGCAGCCTCGCTAAAGCTCGACAACTCCCACAGTTGATCTTCACTGGCCTGAGCTGGATGTTTCAACCCTATTTGGCTGCATTCTCAAAGACCTTGAAAGGGGTGGCCCTGAGGGCGGTCCTGCGGCCCGCATCGCAGCCTCGTGCCTCGGCAGCGGCTACAAACCAAGTCCGTGCCCACGGGGCAAACTCGCTCACCACGCCACCAACCGTCGCACCTTGATCAACGCCTCGCGCAGCACTGCCATCTCCACCGAGCCCAGCGCCAGGCGAAGCGCATGGGGCACATGCACCGTCGTCGCAAACGGCTCGGCGGTGGACACTGAAATATTCTCCCGGGTCAGCGCCATGGCGAACTGATCCGCGCGGGCATCTTCCGGCAACGGCAGCCACAGAAAATACGAAGATGGATGGCGAATGTAATCCAGCCCGGCCAGCACTTCATCCGCCAGCGCCTGACGCGCCTGAGCATCCTTGCGCTTTTGCGCTTCCAGTTGCAGGACGGTGCCGTCTTCGATCCAGGCAACGGCGATGGCCGTCATCACCCCGGGCGCGTTCCAGACAGTCGCCATGATGGTGCGCTCCAACGCGTGCACCCATTGAAGGGGCGCAGCCACGAAGCCAACACGCAAACCGGTGGCGACGCTCTTGGACAGCCCTGAAATGTACACCGTGCGTTCCGGTGCCAACTCCGCCAGCGGTGGCGGCGCGTCCTCTGCCAGGAAGGCATAGGCCGCATCTTCGATAAGGATCAGGTCGTGCTGGCGGGCGATCGTCACCAACTGCTGACGCTGCTCGATGCCCAACACCCAGCCCAGGGGATTATGCAGGGTCGGGATGCTGTATACCGCGCGCACCTTGCGCCGGCGGCAAAGGTCTTCCAGAAAGCCAAGGTCAGGGCCTGCCGCCGTGACCGGGAGGGCGACGATTTCAAGGTGCAGCGCCTCGGCCAGCACCTTGAAGCCCGAGTAGGTCAGCCCATCCACCGCCACCACATCACCGGGCTTGAGCAACGCCATCATCGCCACCGCCAGGCCATGCTGGGCGCCGCTGACCATCAGCACTTGCTCGCCCAGGACCGTCAGCCCCCGGCTGCGCAGGTGACGCGCCACTGCAGCCCGTTCATGCGCCCGCCCGCCATGGGGTTGATAGCGCAACAGCGACTCCAGATCGCCAGACAACGCCAACTGCCGCAACGCGGTGCGCAGCAGGTCGGCCTGACCGGGTAACGATGGGTAGTTGAAGTTGAGATCGATCATGCCGGCCGCCACGGCGACCTGCAAGATCCCCTGCCCCGGCGACAGCGTTATCTCCCGCACAAAGGTCCCGCGACCGGTTTCGCCGCTGACCAACCCCATGGCCGCAAGCTCGGTATACACCCGGCTGGCCGTGACCAATGCCAAGCCGTAAGTGCTCGCCAACTGCCGGTGCGTCGGCAAGCGCGTACCGGGCGCCAGGCTTCCGGAGCGAATGTCCCTGGCGAAGGTATCGACCAGCGACTTGTAGCGGGCGCGAGGCATAGGCGGCGTATCCATGACAATTTTTTGATTGTCTTAATCTTCGATCATAGGATGCCCAAGATGCAACCCATCCTTATCGAGCCTGCCTCTCATGGAACGTACCGCCCCCCTGAATGCCCTGGAACACAACAACACCCGCGGCTGGATCAATGGTTTTATCGGCGTGGTGATTTTCAGCGGCTCACTGCCGGCGACCCGCTTGGCGGTGCTGGAATTCAATCCAATTTTCCTGACCGTGGCTCGAGCGACCATCGCCGCGCTGTTGGCGCTGTGCCTGCTGTGGCTGTTCAAGGAAAAACGCCCTGCCCGCCATCAACGGGTACCGCTGATCATCGTTGCGCTGGGAGTAGTGATCGGCTTTCCACTGCTGACGGCACTGGCGTTGCAATACGTGACCTCCGCTCATTCCATCGTGTTTGTCGGCCTGCTGCCCTTGGCCACTGCTGTGTTCGGCGTGCTGCGCGGTGGCGAGCGCCCCCGGCCGGTGTTCTGGCTGTTCTCGATACTGGGCAGCCTGCTGGTGATGGGCTATGCGGTTTCCCAAGGGTTGAGCGCGGCCCCCGCCGGCGACCTGCTGATGTTGCTGGCGATACTGGCGTGCGGCCTGGGTTATGCCGAAGGGGCAAAGCTGTCCCGGACCCTCGGCGGGTGGCAAGTGATCTGCTGGGCACTGGTGGTGTCATTACCGGTGGTGGCACCGCTGACCTTGCTGCTGATGCCCGCTTCATTCTCGGGCATCAGCCTGCCGGCCTGGTTGAGCCTTGCCTATGTGTCGCTGTTCAGCATGCTGATCGGCTTTGTGTTCTGGTATCGCGGATTGGCCCAGGGTGGCATTGCTGCTGTCGGCCAGTTGCAGTTGTTGCAACCGTTCTTCGGCCTGGCGCTGGCGGCGACTCTGCTCCATGAACGCGTCAGCCCGGGCATGCTGGCGGTCACTGTGGCGGTGATTCTGTGCGTGGCCGGGGCGAAGAGGTTCGCTCGGTAGCACCTTATTCAACGCTGCGGCGCGACGATCTTGAACTTGATGGTGATTGCATTGGACACCGCGCTGTCTGCCCATTCCCCCGCACCGATATTGAACTCGGCACGCTTGAGCACAAGCTCGCCATCAAACACGCCGATACCGCCCTGCTCCTTGAGGGCTACCTGCACATCGACCGGCCGGGTCTGCCCCTTGAGGGTCAGGTTGCCGCTGAACAGGTAAAGGTTGCCTCCCAAGTCGGTGACGCGCGTCGATTCAAAGGTACCCACCGGAAACGTCGCCATGTCGAACCAGCCGGGCTTGGTCAGTTCGGTGTTCGCATCGCTGCTGCCGGCATCAATGCTCGACAGTTGGATCTTCAGTACAGCGCGGGAAGCAGCAGGATTTTGCGTATCAAAATCCAGGGCCGCCTCATACTGGCCGAAGGTGCCGTACACCTGCCGTCCCATCTGGTCATAGGTGAAGCTGATGGTACTGGCGGCCGGATTGACGTAGGTGTATTCCACGGCCTGTGCATTGCACAGGGCAAAGAGAGTAACCAATGCGGCAGAAGGTAAAAATCGGCGACTCATGAAGTTCTCCGCAAGGGCAAAGGGTGAGCACTGGATTTATTCCGGCATCTGGCATTAGGCTCGTGACCTCTAACGCAGGTTAGCTGCCCCAGAACAATAAGGATCCCCGATGCATACCCTTTCATTGCAGGACACCGCCGCCCCTGAAGGCATTTGCTACGGCTGCGGTGGCAGCAACCCGCATGGATTGCATATCCAAAGCCGCTGGGATGCAGACGGTATCCACGTCATCGCCGAACATCTACCCGACGGCAAATACTCCGGCTGGCCCGACCTGGTCTATGGTGGACTGATCGCGATGCTGGTTGACTGCCACTCCAACTGGACCGCTATGGCCTACCACTACCGGGCTGAAAACCGCGAGCCGGGCAGCCTGCCGCGCATCGACTGCGTCACCGGCAACCTGGGCATCAAGTTCATCAAGCCGACGCCCATGGGCGTGCTGCTGACCTTGCGGGCAAAGGTTGAGGGTGAAGTCGGGCGCAAGAGCCGCGTGGTCTGCGAGGTGTACGCCGGTGACGTGCTCACGGCGATTGGCGATTCGATTTTTGTGCGGGTCGATACCGGACAGTTGGCAGCCGCCGCCCACAAACTTTAAACTCGCAAAAAACCCGTAGCCGCTGTCGAGGTACGAGGCTGCGATGCGTGTCCGCAGGACCGCCCCCGAGGGTCGCTTCGCACTCCAGCGCAGCCTCGTACCTCGGCGGCGGCTACAAGGAGCACACCGATGACTCGTCTGACCGCCAAAGACTTCGCCCCTGAGCTGCTGGAACTCTACGACGGCTACGCCCACGGCAAGCTCAACCGCCGCGAGTTCCTGGACCGAGCTGCACTGTTCACCTTTGGTGGGCTGACAGCCTCGGCGCTGCTCGCAGCCTTGAGCCCGAACTACGCCCTGGCCGAGCAGGTGAAATTCACCGACCCGGACATCGTCGCCGACTACATCACCTACCCCTCGCCCAAGGGCAACGGCACCGTGCGCGGCTACCTGGTGCGTCCAGCCAAAACCAGCGGGAAAATCCCCGCCGTGGTGGTCGTGCACGAAAACCGTGGCCTCAACCCGTATATCGAAGACGTCGCCCGGCGCCTGGCCAAGGCCGGCTTTCTCGCCCTGGCTCCCGATGGCCTGACTTCGGTGGGTGGCTACCCAGGCAATGATGAAAAAGGCGTGGAACTGCAGCAGAAAGTCGATCCTGAAAAGCTGATGAACGACTTTTTCGCCGCTATCGAATGGCTGATGCACCACGACGCCAGCACCGGCAAGGTCGGCATCACGGGCTTCTGCTATGGCGGTGGCGTGACCAATGCGGCGGCGGTGGCCTATCCCGAATTGGGCGCGGCGGTGTCGTTTTATGGACGCCAGCCGGACGCCAAGGATGTGCCACGGATCAAGGCACCGATCCTGTTGCATTACGGTGAACTGGACACGCGGATCAATGAGGGTTGGCCAGCGTATGAAAAGGCCTTGAAGGCGGCTGGCACCACCTATGAAGCGTTTATCTACAAGGGCGCCAATCACGGTTTTCATAATGATTCGACGCCGAGGTACGACGAAGCGGCAGCGAACCTGGCGTGGGAGCGGACGTTGGGGTGGTTTCGTAAATACTTGGCTTAGCGCCCTACCCACTCACCTCCTGCAACCACGCCTTGAACGCCAGCATCGCCGAGGTCTCAGCCCGCGACTGCAAACGCGTCAGCCAGTAACTGCCCGTGGTGATACCCACCTCGAACGGCTGCCGGATCACGTCGGTCGCCAGTTGCCGGGAAAACATCATCGCCGGAGCCAGGGCCACACCCACACCTTGCTGCGCAGCTTCCATCATCGCCAGGGACGAATCGAAGATGATGCTGCGTGGCACCAGCGTATCGGCTGGCAAGCCGGCGGCCTGAAACCATTGGGTCCATTCATCGGCGCGGTAGGAGCGCAGCAAGGTGTGCTTCAACAGGTCGGCGGGGGTCTGCAATTGCCGGGCGATCTGCGGCACGCACAGCACGGTAAGCGGCGCCTCCAGCAACTGGCACGCCTCAGTGCCGTGCCAGGCACCAGCCCCGAAGCGAATGGCATAGTCCAGGCCCTCGGCGGCAACGTCGACGCGGTTATTGTGGGTGGACAGGCGCAAGTCGATAAAGGGATAACGCGCCTGAAAGTCCGGCAGACGTGGAAGCAGCCAACCGACAACAAACGTCCCCACCGCGCCGACGGTCAGGACTTCGCGATAATGCCCGCCCTCAAACCGGCCCAGGGTCTGGGCGATACGGTCAAAGGATTCGCGCAGTACCGGCAGCAGCGTTTCGCCTTCACTGGTGAGCATCAGTCCCCGGGGCAGGCGTTTGAACAAGGTGACATTGAGCTGTGCCTCCAGGCTTTTCACCTGGTGGCTAACCGCAGCCTGAGTCACGCACAGCTCGATGGCCGCCCGCGTAAAGCTCAGATGGCGCGCCGAGGCCTCGAAGGCCCGCAAGGCATTGAGGGGCAGATGTGAACGGAGCATGGTTTGATCCAAATTTTTCTAATGGCTGTTCCGAGATATGGTCGTTTGCCCAATGGCGACAAACTGCCTAGATTTGCAACGCCCGCGCCGGTGCAGGTATTCAACGAATCCACTTCATGGAAGCGACATCATCATGTACGAAAAATCTTTGTCTCGGGTGCGCAGCGCCACGATATTCGCCTTATTACTCGGCGCAGGCAACTGTATGGCGGCCAACGACATTCGCCAGGTTGTAGACGCAACGGTTAAACCTCTGATGCAACAACAGGGCATCGCCGGCCTGTCGGTAGCGATTGTGCAGAACGGTCAGGCGCAATACTTTAACTACGGCGTCGCCTCAAAAGAGGATCAGCAGTCGGTCACCGAAAACACCCTGTTTGAAATCGGCTCGGTGAGCAAAACCTTCGCCGCCACCCTCGCGGGTTACGCCCAGGCCACCGGTAAATTGAAGCTGCAAGCCCCCGCCAGCCAGTACTTGCCTGCGCTGCGGGGCAGCAAGTTTGATCACATCAGCGTGCTTAACCTCGGCACTTACACCGCGGGCGGCCTGCCCCTGCAATTCCCCCGGGAAGCTGACAGTACCGACAAGATGATCGGCTACTACCAACACTGGAAACCCGATTTCGCTCCCGGTACTCAGCGCCTGTATTCCAACCCGAGCCTGGGCCTGTTTGGTTACCTGGCGGCGCAAAGCCTGGGGCAACCGTTCGACCAGTTGATGGAAAAAACCTTGCTGCCCAAACTTGGCCTCAAGCACACCTACATCAACGTGCCCAAGTCGCAAATGAACCTGTACGCCCAAGGCTATGACAAGGACGGCAAACCCTCGCGCGTAGGCCCGGGAGCCCTGGACAGCGAAGCCTATGGGATCAAAACCAGCACCTCGGACCTGATTCACTATGTTGAACTGAACATGAACCCGGCCCACCTGGAAAAACCCCTGCAACAAGCCATCGCAGCCACCCACACCGGCTACTACACGGTCGAAGGCACCACCCAGGGCCTGGGTTGGGAAATGTACCCTTACCCGATCAAGCTGGATGCCTTGGTTGCCGGTAACTCGAACTCCATGGCCTTTGAGCCCCATAAGGTCACCTGGCTGACCCCGCCGCAACCACCCCATGCCGATACGCTGGCCAACAAGACCGGCGCCACCAATGGCTTCGGCGCCTATGTGGCCTACGTGCCCAGCAGAGGCATCGGCATCGTGATTCTGGCGAACAAGAACTACCCGAATGCCGAGCGAGTGAAAGCCGCCCACGCTATCTTGAGCGCCATGGATCAATAGGACCTTTCATCAATGCCCGACCGTCAGTGGACACTGCTCGATAGCCAGGGGCAGCCGTTTTCCAGCGAACGCCCCGGCACTGTCGGCGGGCATAAAAAAAGCCGGCTCTACGGCCGGCTGGATTGCCCGGCCGCCCTGCGCGCTTTAGCACAGGGCGGCTATGTGGCGAATCGAGTGTTTTTCCTGGATGAAGCGACGGCCATGGCCGCGGGTTATCGGCCGTGTGCGGTGTGCATGCCGGCCGAATATGTGCGATGGAAAGCTACATCCCCAACCACTCCGGCAACGCCAGCGAGATAAACGGCACATACGTGACGAGAATCAGGAACGCCAGCAGGATCATCAACCACGGCAACGCCGCCCGGATGGTCTGACCGAGGGTCAAGCCGGTCACCGCCGACGTCACAAACAGGTTCAACCCCACCGGCGGGTGCACCAGGCCAATCTCCATGTTCACCACCATCACGATCCCCAGGTGAATCGGGTCGATGCCCAGCTTCATGGCAATCGGGAAGAAGATCGGCGCCAGGATCAATACGATGGCTGACGGCTCCATAAAGCTGCCCGCCACCAGCAACACCACGTTGACCATGATCAGAAACCCAATGGGCGTCAGGCCTTCGGAGAGCACCCATGCAGTGATTTGCTGGGGGATCTGTTCGGTGGTCAGTACATGGGCGAACAACATGGCGTTGGCGATGATAAACATCAACATGATCGCCAGCCGGCCGGACTCCAGCAGCACTTTCGGGCAGTCCCTGAACGTCATGTCCTTGTAGACAAACAGCGCGACAAACGCCGAATACACCGCTGCCACCGCCGCGGCTTCGGTCGGGGTGAACATGCCGCTGTAGATGCCACCGAGGATGATCACCAGCAACAGCAAGCCCCAGAACGCACGACGGGCGCAGGTTAGCCACTCACGAAACGTGGCCCGTGGCTGTGCCGGCAGCTTCTTGATGCGCGCGACAATGTAGATCGCAATCATCAACATCAGGCCCAGCAACAGCCCCGGGATCACCCCGGCCATGAACAACTTGCCCACCGAGGTTTCGGTCGCCGCCGAGTACACCACCATCACAATCGACGGCGGAATCAGGATGCCCAGGGTTCCGGCGTTGCAGATGATCCCGGCGCCGAATTCCTTCGGATACCCCGAGCGCACCATTCCCGCGACGGCGATCGAACCCACCGCCGCCACCGTGGCCGGCGATGAGCCCGACAGCGCGGCAAACAACATGCACGCCAGCACTGCGGCAATCGCCAGGCCGCCACGGATATGACCGACGCAGGCGTTGGCAAAGTCGATCAGCCGTTGCGCCACGCCACCGGTGGTCATGAAAGCACCGGACAGCAGGAAGAACGGAATCGCCAGGAAAGTGTAGGCGTCCGAGGTTTCAAACAGTTTGATTGCCAGTGAACTCACCGAGTCCGGGCTGAACATCAGGATCGACGCCGCCCCCGACAAACCCAGGGCAATCGCGATCGGCACCCCGAGAAACATGAACACAAACAACAACAGAAACAAACATAGAACGGCCATCAGTGACGCTCCTCATGGCTGCCCGCCAGCTTGCTGGCTTCAGCGGCTTCGTCCGCCAGCCCCAGCCCGGTTTGTCGGTGGGTGAAGATGCGGTAGAAGATTTCCAGGTAGCGGATGAACACCAAGGCGAAGCCAATCGGCACAATCACCACGATGTCGCCGATCTCCACCCCGAACTTGTCGAGGTCTTCGGCGCCGATGTGCGCAGTCATCACCGCACTGACCCACTTGTAACTGGCGACCATAAACAGGCCCGCATACGCCAGGCAGCACAGGCAGGCCAGCATCCCCAGTACACGCTGCACCGGGCGCGCGGTCAGCTTGACCAGCGCGTCGACACCCAGGTGGCCGGCGGTGCGTACACCGTAGGAGATCCCGAAGAAAATCAACCAGCCGAACATGGCCTTGGTCAGGGCCACGCTCCAGGTCATGTCCTGGGCCCAGACCATGGTGCCGTCGCCCAAGGCGTTGAAGAAGTTGCTGCTGAAAGCCCACTTGTCGGCCAGGGAAAAGAACAGGGTGTAGATGTTGTTGAGCATGACGTAGACAAAAGTCACCAGGGTCATGGCGGCCAGCAGGAAGGCGATAAAACCTTCCTCCAGGTGCTCCCAGACGCGCCTTAGCGTTTGCATGGCAAAACCTCGCGAAGCAGAGATAGGTAGGTGCAAGGCTTGGGGGGGGGTAACCGGGTCAAATGTGGGAGCGGCGGTGCGACGATTCGACTTGCTCGCGAAGACGATCTTTCAGTTGATGTATCCGGTGACTGATACACCGCCTTCGCGAGCAAGTCGAATCGTCGCACCGCCGCTCCCACATTTAATCTCGGCGCTCCCCCCACATCACTGGTTCGACTGATCCGCCGCCTGAATCAGGTCGGCACCGATCTCACCTTCAAACTTCTTCCATACCGGGCGCATGGCTTCGCGCCAGAGCTGGCGTTGCTCCGGAGTCAGTTCGATGATTTCGCTGGTCTTGGCGTCGATGATCTTCTGCTTGGCCGACTGGTTCAGCGCTTCGGCCTGTCTGTTCACCTCTTTCGAGACCTCGACCATGATCTGGTCAAGCGAGGTGCGGATGTCCGGTGGCAGACCATTCCAGAATTTGGCGTTGGTGATCACCATGTAGTCGATCAGTCCATGGTTGGACTCGGTGAAGTACTTCTGCACCTCGTTGACCTTCTGGCTTTCATAGTTCGACCAAGTGTTCTCGGTGCCGTTGACGGTGCCGGTCTGCAAGCCCTGGTAGACCTCGGCAAAACTCATCTTGCGCGGGTTGGCGCGGATCGCCTTGAACTGCTCTTCCAGCACGCTGGAAGCCTGTACGCGGAACTTCAGGCCACGAGCATCCTTGGGTTCACGCAAGGCCTTGTTGGCCGACAGTTGCTTGAGGCCGTTGTGCCAATAGGCCAGGCCGAGGATGTTCTTGTCCTGCATCGAGGTCAGCAGCGCCTTGCCCTGGGCAGCCTGGAAACGGTCGACGGCGGCCAGGTCGTTGAACAGGAATGGCAAGTCATAGATCTGCACCTGCTGGGTGTAGTGCTCGAATTTGGCCAGGGACGGTGCGAGCATCTGCACGTCTCCCAACAACAAGGCTTCCATCTCCTTGCCATCGCCGAACAGCGACGAGTTCGGGTAGACCTCTACCTTGACCCTGCCCGGCAGACGCTCTTCAGCGAGCTTCTTGAACAACAGCGCGCCCTGGCCTTTGGGGGTATTTTCGGCGACCACATGGGCGAATTTGATCACAATCGGGTCCGCCGCCTGGGTCAGGCCCGCGGCAAACAAGGTGGCGGCGCAGAACAGCGCCCGAGAAAGCTTGAGCATGGAATTCACCTTCTTATTGTTGTGTTATAGGGCAAGGTGCCTGATGTCACGCGTATAGAGAATTTCGAATTTTAGATACCTGCGTTCGGCGTGGACGAACACCAATCTGGCAACCGCTGAAGATCTAATGTGGGAGCGGGCTTGCTCGCGAATGCGATATACCAGTCACTGCCTGTACTGACTGATCCACCGCATTCGCGAGCAAGCCCGCTCCCACATTTTTAGATCTGTGCTGCCAGTAGCCTTTGGGCTCGCAGCAACACCGGCGCGTCCACCATCTGCCCGTCCAGCTGATAAGCCCCGGCCCCATGGGCGCCGGCCTCCACTACCCGCTTCGCCCAGGCCAGGTCCTCGGCACTGGGGGCCAGGGCCTGGTGGATCACCGCCACTTGTTTGGGATGGATACACAGCGCTCCGGCGAAGCCCATTTCATAGGCATGCCGAATCGAGCGACGCAGGCCTTCAGGGTCGTCGATGGCAGGGTGTACGCCATCCAGCGGCGCCACCAGCCCCGCCGCCCGGGAATGCACGATCAGCGCCAGGCGAGCCTGGTCCAGGGCAAACTGCGCCGCCGGGGAGTTGCTGCTCAGGTTCAAGTCTAGCGCCAAATCCAGACCACCAAACGAAAGACGCTCGACCTGCGACGCATGGGCGATTTCTGCCACCGCCAGCAAGCCTCGCGCACTTTCGATAATCGGCCAGATAGCTTTGCCCGTCGCAGCCACAACCGCCACCTGCGCGGCGCTTTCCACTTTGGGCAGTAACACGCCTGCCACCCCGGTATGCGCCTGGCAGAACGCAACGTCGGCAAAATGCTCAGGATGCTCGGGTGCATTGATCCGCACCCAGACACGTGCCACCGGCGTTGCCTGCAAAAACAGCCCTAGGTTGTCTCGTGCCTGGCGCTTGAGCGGTTCTTCCACCGCATCCTCAAAATCGACAATCACCGCGTCGGCGCCGCTGGCCAACGCCTTGGCAAAACGCTCGGGGCGACTGCCGGGTACAAACAGCGCGGAGCGCACAATTGGATGGGACATACCTACATTCCTTCTTCTAATCATCTCGAACGCTGTAGCCGCTGCCGAGGCACGAGGCTGCGATGCGTGTCCGCAGGACCGCCCTCGGGGGCCGCTACGTCGGAATGCCGCACCAAACCCATCGCAGCCTCGTACCTCGACAGCGGCTACAGGCATCGCAGCGGCTACACGACTCGCCATGCTCTTAATTGCTCCAGGGTTTCGGTCGAATAACCCAGGCCTTTGAGAATCGCCTCGGTGTGCTGCCCAAGCCCCGGCACGCCGTCCATTCTTGGGGTGAATGCCGTATTGCGCGCCGGCGGCAGCAGGGACGGCAACTTGCCCGCCGGGCTGTCGACTTCACGCCAACTGTCGCGGGCCTTGAGTTGCGGGTGGTCCCATACGCCCTGCATGTCGTTGACCCGCGCACTGGCAATCTGCGCGTCTTCCAGACGCTGGATCACCGCTTCGGCCGTCAATTGAGCGAAGCTGTCGACGATGATCTGGCGCAGCACTTCGCGGTTGGCCGAACGCTTGAAGTTCGCCGAGAATCGCTCGTCAGCCGTCAGTTCTGGTGTCAGCAGGACCTTGTCGCAAAACGCCGCCCACTCGCGCTCGTTCTGCAAACCAAGCATCACCGTACCGCCGTCACCGGTGGGAAACGGCCCGTAGGGATAGATCGTCGAATGGGCAGCTCCAGCACGCGGTGGCTGGGGAGCGCCGTCGAAGGCGTAGTACATCGGGTAGCCCATCCACTCCACCAGGCTTTCGAGCATGCTGACGTCGATGCGACTGCCCTTCCCGGTTTTGCCCCGCAGCAGCAGTGCCGAAAGAATGCCGCTGTAGGCGTACATTCCGGCGGAGATATCAGCGATGGAGCAACCGGCCTTGGCCATTTGGTCATCGCCCGGGCCGCCGGTGACCGATAGAAAGCCGCCTTCGCTCTGAATCAGCAGGTCGTAGGCCTTTTTCTTCTCATAAGGGCCGCCCTCGCCATAGCCAGAGATGTCGCAGACGATCAGCCGTGGAAAGCGCTCGTGCAGTGCTTCAAATGACAACCCCATGCGCGCCGCTGCGCCTGGGGCAAGGTTTTGCACCAGCACGTCGGCGTCGGCCAGCAGGAGTTCCAGAATATAGCCCGCCTCATCCTGCTTGAGGTCCAGGGTCAGGCTTTCCTTGGAGCGGTTGGTCCAGACGAAATGCGAGGCCAGGCCACGCACGCGCTCGTCGTAACCCCGGGCGAAGTCACCGGCACCAGGGCGCTCGATCTTGATGACACGGGCGCCCAGATCGGCCAACTGGCGGGTGCAGAACGGCGCGGCAATCGCGTGTTCCAGGCTGACGACAGTGATGCCGTCCAACGGTCGTTGATTAGCAGTCATGACGGTTCCTTAAAGCCAATGAGCCAGGGATACGGCGTTGCGCAAGTCCCAGACCTTCTGGATCAGTTCATCGCTCTGCGCAGGTGTGCGGGCACCACTGAACTGGGTCAGGCGCTGAAACTTGTCAGCCAGCTCCTTCCGGCTCAGCGTGTTGCCCGGATCGCCCTTGGGTTCGTCGATGGCGCCCTGCAGCACGCATCCGTCAACCGTGGTGACCACCACCCGGCCCAGCCAACGCTGCGGATAAGCGTCATCGACTTCGCGATCCAGGGTCATGCCGACCTTGTCGCGAAACGCCGACACGGCCGAATCGTTAAGCGCAAACTCATGGAATTCAGTCAGCCCAGCCTTGCCGTGTACGGCGATCAGCCCCAACACCGTGCCCATGGAAAACTTGGCCTGGTGTACGGTCTGCGGCACGACCACGCGGCCCAATACGTCGATGGCGCCTTGGTGAACGCGGGTTTCCACGCGGGCGATCTGCTCATGGCTGAGGCCTTCACGCTGCATCAAACCCAGCAGCGCATCGGCGGCCGGGTGGGTGTGACGGCAAGACGCGTGGAACTTGAACGAGGTTTCCAGCAACGCCCAGCGACTGCCCAGGCGATCGGACAATTTGCTCGGATCAGCGTCGGTGGACATGCCCGCCGCCAAGCCCTGATCGCCTTCCAGAATATTGCGCGCACCGGTCAGGCCGTCTGCCGTCAAATACGCTGCCAGCAAGCCATCGGCAGCCGCCTTGGCGGTGTGCAACTGCTTGGAGTCGGCGGCGTCCCGCAGGAACTCCCAGAGCCCAGCGGCCTGGGTGCCGGCACTGCCCAACAGGTTGATGAACTGCTCTTCGTTGAAGTCCAGCAATTTGCCTACCGCGACGGCGGCGGCCAGGGTGCCGACGGTGGCCGTGGTGTGGAAAATTCGATAATGGGAACGGCCCATGAATTCGCCGATGCGAATCCCCGCCTCGTAGCCGGCCACCGAGGCCAGCAGCAGTTCACGGCCTGACTTGCCGAGGTCCTGCGCCGCCGCAAATACCGCAGGAAATACCACGGTCGCCGCGTGCAAGACCGAACTGTTGTGCAAGTCGTCCTGCTCCACCAGGTGCGACGAAGCGGCGTTCACCAACGCGGCAAAATACGCACTGCTGCTGGCGCCGTTGACGATGATCTGCGCAGGTCCGGTGGCCGGGCCCATTGTCTTGGCATAACGCTCGAACAATGGGATCGGATGGGCACCTTGGCTGGCCAGCGCCGAAGCGAGCCAATCGAGAAACAGGTCCTCGGTGCGGGCCAGCACGCTGTCGGGCAGTTGCTCGTAATCCAGCGCAGCGAGGAATCGGCACAGGGCCTGGGTATGGCTCATGGTCAGGCCCTCAGAAGCTGCGCGGCAGCTCGAGCAGGTGCTCGGCCACGTACGACAGGATCAGGTTGGTAGAGATCGGCGCCACCTGGTACAGGCGGGTCTCGCGGAACTTGCGTTCCACGTCGTATTCGCAGGCAAAGCCAAAGCCGCCATGAGTTTGCAGGCAGGCGTTGGCCGCTTCCCAGGAGGCCTTGGCCGCCAGGTACTTGGCCATATTGGCGCTGGCCCCGGCATTGACGCCGCTGTCGTATTCCTCGCAGGCACGCCAGCGCATCAGGTCCGCCGCTTCGATTTCGATATGGGCTTCGGCAATCGGGAACTGCACCCCCTGGTTCTGTCCGATGGGCCGGCCAAATACCACGCGGTCGCGAGCATAAGCGCTGGCCTTCTCGATAAACCAACGGCCGTCGCCGATGCATTCGGCAGCGATCAGCGTGCGCTCGGCATTCAGGCCGTCGAGGATGTAGCGAAAGCCCTTGCCCTCCTCGCCAATCAGGCTGTCTTGCGGCAACTCAAGATTGTCGAAGAACAGCTCGTTGGTTTCGTGGTTGACCATGTTGGCGATGGGCTGCACGGTCAGGCCGTTGCCAATGGCGTCACGCAGGTCCACCAGGAAAATCGACATGCCTTCAGACTTCTTCTTGACCTCGGCCAGCGGTGTGGTGCGTGCCAGCAGGATCATCAGATCAGAGTGCTGAACCCGCGAGATCCACACCTTCTGGCCGTTGATCACGTACTTGTCGCCGCGTTTGATGGCGGTGGTCTTGATCTTGGTGGTATCGGTACCGGTGGTGGGCTCGGTGACGCCCATGGACTGCAGGCGCAATTCACCGCTGGCCAATTTCGGCAGGTAGAAACGCTTCTGCGCCTCGCTGCCGTGGCGCAGCAAGGTGAACATGTTGTACATCTGGCCGTGGACGGTGCCGGAATTGCCGCCGCAGCGGTTCACTTCTTCGAGGATCACCGAAGCTTCGGCCAGGCCCAGGCCCGATCCGCCGTATTCCACCGGAATCATCGCCGCCAGCCAGCCCGCGTCGGTCAGGGCCTTGACGAAGGCTTCGGGGAAGCCCTTTTCTTCATCAACCTTGCGCCAGTAAGCAGCATCGAACTCGGCACACAAGGCGCGCACGCCTTCGCGAATGGCGTTCAGTTCGTCGTTGTCGTTGGGATTCATTAACGGCTCTCCGCCTGTTGTTATGGGTCTATTCGAAAGAAATGTCGGCGCGCTGGGCCAGGCCATCAGCGTTGCCGGCCCAGAGTTCAGCGACACCGGGCGCGGTGATGCGCCCGCCGACTTCAAAGGGCTGCGGGGCGATCAGTGGCCGCACGCCGCGATAGGCAAAGCGGCGCAAAGTCGCCTCAGGATGGGCGCGGCAAAACGCCCGCAGACTCAAGGTCGCGATCAGTGGGCCGTGCACCACCAGGCCGCAATAGCCTTCGGTGCCGGTGACGTAGGGGTAGTCGTAATGAATGCGGTGGCCGTTGAAGGTCACGGCGCTGTAGCGGAACAGCAAGGTCGGAGTCGGATCGACGGCTTCGCGCCAATCGCCCTGGGGCAATGCGTCGCCACTGCCCTGCTTGGGTGGCGTGGGCTCGCGGTAGACAATGTCCTGTTCTTCGCGGATCGCCAGGCGGCCATCCTGGGAATAATCGTGGCGCACGGTGACAAACAACAGCGAACCGGTGCGACCGGTTTTTTCTTCCACCTGGGTGATGGTGGAGACACGGCTGGCGGACTCACCGGCGCGCAAGGCATGGAAAAACTCGATACGCCCGCCGGCCCACATGCGGTTGCGATTATCGGCCGGCGGCAAGAAGCCGCCACGGGCCGGATGACCGTCGCTGCCAAGGGCAGATTCCGGCAGCGGGTCCTGGAAAAAACACCATTGCCACAGCGGCGGGACGGCTTCGCCATCTGCCGGCACGGTCTCGCCCAAGGTCGCAGCGATGCGTTTGAGCAGGTTGTGGCTCAAGTGGTCGTGGGCTGTTTCGCTACGGCCGATCCAGTCTGTGGCGCTCATCGGGGTCATGTCCTCGGGCAGGGAATCTGTCCGGATCATGCAAGCCCTTCGCCGTTCTGAGAATTTGCATTTCAATAAAGCAGCGTTCGGCTATGCTGAACGCCGCTGACTTATTCGGGAGACTCCTATGCACTTCGATCTGGCCGACTTGCGCCTGTTTATCCATATCGCCGAGTCCCCGAGCCTGACTCAGGGCGCCAAACGTGCGTTTCTCTCACCGGCCGCCGCCAGCGCGCGAATCAAAGCCCTGGAAGGTCAACTGGAAACTCGCCTGCTGTACCGCGACAGCCGTGGCGTGGAGGTCACCCCGGCCGGCGAGCGGCTGCTGCACCACGCCCGGTTGATCATGCGCCAGGTGGACTACCTGAAGAGCGAGTTCACCCAATACGGCGCCGACTCGGCCGGGCATATCCGTATCTTCGCCAACACCACCGCGGTGACCGAATTTCTTCCGGAGGTGCTTGCCGGCTTCCTCTCCAAACGCCCCGGCGTCACCGTGGACCTGCAAGAGCGCTTGTCCCGGGACATCGTCCGCGGCGTGCTCGACGGCACCAGCGACATGGGCATCATCGCCGGCCCGGTGGAAGCCGCAGGCTTGCAAGTACTGCATTTCAGCACCGATCACCTGGTGCTGATGGTACCCGTGGGTCACCCCCTGGCGGACCAGCCGTCCGTGACGCTGGAACAAACCCTGGCCTATCAACACATCGGCCTGCACGAAGGCAGCACCTTGCTGAGCTTTCTGCGCGAGCATGTCGAGCGTTTGGGCAAGCACTTGTCGTTGCGGATTCAGGTGTCGAGCTTCGAGGCGATCTGCCGGATGGTCGAGGCCGGCGTGGGCATTGGCATCATCCCGGAATCCGCCGCCGTGCGGCACAGCCGGACCATGCAGTTGGTGACCATCAAGCTCGACGAAAGCTGGGCGATGCGCGAACGCAGCATCCTGGTGCGGGAGTTGGAAGCCTTGCCCGGCACCATTCGCGCGTTGATCGCCACGTTGATGCCGACGTCCGCAGTCTGACACGCCGGATGTGAACGCGTTGCCAAGGCGAAGCGGGCGACTACCCTGTAAAGGACGCCCACCTTGCATAGAGGAGATCGCCCCATGTTGCTCGAAGGTTCCTGCCATTGCGGCGCAGTCACGTTCAGCTTGACCAGTGTTCACCCCTACCCTTACCAGCGCTGTTACTGCTCGATCTGCCGCAAGACCCAGGGCGGTGGCGGTTATGCGATCAACCTCGGCGGTGACGCCAGCAGCCTGAAAGTTCGTGGGCGCAAGCAGATCTCGATCTATCACGCGCGGATGAAATCGCCGGGAGACAGCCGCTTTCATGCCAGCAGCGCCGAACGGCATTTCTGCTCACAGTGCGGTACTGCGTTGTGGTTGTTCAGCCCTGAATGGCCGGAGTTGATTCATCCATTTGCGTCGACCATCGACACACCGCTGCCGGTACCGCCGGAACATACGCATTTGATGCTGGGCTCCAGGGCGCCGTGGGTGGAAGTTACGGTACGCCCAGGGGACCAGCAGTTTGATGAGTACCCCGAGGAGTCGATTGCGCAGTGGCATGAGCGGTTGGGGTTGGTGTCGCCCTGAGGGGTATGCCTGTCAAGGTCTTAGAAGAGTCAGCCGTACTTGGAGAGCGAACACTTCCTCTGTGGCGAGGGGGCTTGTCCCCCGTTGGGCTGCGAAGCGGCCCTAAAACCTGCCATCTCGATCTATCTGAAAAAACTCAGCGATCCTTTTGGGGCCGCTTCGCAGCCCAACGGGGGACAAGCCCCCTCGCCACAAGGTCAGTGTTCGCTCCAAGTGACCGGTATTATCCAAAAAACTGTTTTTCAAAGACCTTGAAAGGGCATGGCCCCAAGGGATGGTTTTCAGGACCGCCGCATGTAACTGAAACACCACACATTCATCCACTTAACAGTCTTTGACAGTTTCCTGACAAAGCTCTCAAAGATTGTTGGACAACCCTCCCCTAGCATTCGAGCATCCAAATTACCTGCTGGGTGTTCGTCATGTTTCGCACATTGCGCAGTATTCCGCTGCTGGGCTGTCTGCTCGGCAGCATCGGCTGCCATGCCCAGCCACCTGCAGCCCCGTCCGTCACGAAGGGCGACTACGGCGCAATAATTCGCTACCTGCAAAACCGCATTCCCCTGGAGATGGCACGCTCTAACGTACCGGGGTTGTCCATTGCCCTGGTCAACGGCCAGGAGCTGATCTGGGCCCGTGGGTTCGGCTATGCCGACAAGGCCCGAGGCGTGCCGGTTTCACCCAATACAGCGTTCCGCGCCGGAGCGATTTCCAAGCTGATCACGGCCAGTGCCGCCTTACAGTTGGTAGAGCAAAACCGCCTGGCCCTCGATGCGCCGATCCGGGACACCCTCAAGGAGTTCTACGTGCGCTCGCGCTTTCATGCCGACCCAAGCACCGCCGACCGCGACGTGACCCTGCGTCGCTTGCTCAGCCACCAATCCGGATTGCCCAGCGAACACTTGCGGGACCTGCGCAGCGGGTTCGCCATGAGCCAGATGCCGATGCGGGTCTCAGGCATTTGGCTGAGCACGCCGCCAGGCACACAAGTGGCCTATTCCAACCTGGGTTATGCGCTGGTGGGTGCAGCCATCGAACGCAGTGCCGGTCAAGACTTCGAGCGCCAGTTGCAGCGCAGCCTGTTGAAACCTCTGGAGATGGATCAATCCAGTTTTGTGGGTACCCATGCTGACGTCGGTAACCGTTCCCAGGGTTATCAGGACGGCACCGCCAGCACCGACGCTCAAGTCCGCGACCTGGCCGCCAGCGGTTTGTGGGCCAGCCCCAAGGACCTCAGTCATTACGTGCAGATGCTGTTCGCCCAGGGCAACTACAAAGGCAAACGCGTGTTGGACGGTGCGTCCATCAACGAAATGTTCACCCAGCAAAACGTCGGTAACGTACTGGACTTCGACTGCAAGATCGGCCTGGGCTGGTTTCTTGCGCCCTGTGGCGATGAACCTGTCGCTCCTGGCGTGCGGACGTATCAGCACAGTGGTGCCGGTGACGACTTCGCCGCCCAACTGACGATGCTGCCTGACCAGCAGTTGGCCGTGATCATCATGGCCAACGACAGCAACGCCGAAGACATGGTCGCGTCCCTGGCCACCCACGCCCTGCGCATGATGCTCCAGGCGCAGAGCGGTGAAGTCGCCTGTACCGACGATTGCCAGAAGCCGACCGGTGGCCAGGATCATCGCCGTATCCCTGGCGCTGTCGACCGCAAGCGCCTGGCCGGTTTTTATGCCACCGCCTGGGGCGTCTTCCGCATCAAGGATGACAACGGCCAGCTGTACGGTGAGCTGTCCGACACCCGCTTCGAACTGCTGCGCGACGACCATGACTGGCTGCGGGCCCAGAAAAAAGTCCTCGGTTTGTGGCTCAAGGACCTCGGTGAATTGAGCCGGGTACAGCTGGATGTGGTGACCGTTCAAGGACGCCAAGTACTGATCGCCAAGAGCCATGGTCAACGGGTACCGGTGGGTGAGCGGATCGAACCGACACCACTGACCGGCGCCTGGGCCAACACCGTCGGCACTTATCAAGTGCTCAACACCCATGAGCCCGATGCCCCGCTGAGCGGCATCAGCGTACGCCTGGAAGAGGGTTTCCTGGTGATTCGCGGGCAGCTGCATGACGAACCGTTGACCGATTACATCCTGTTGCCCGTGGACAACGCCCACGCGGTGCTGGCCGGCAACGGCTATGGCCTGGGCGACACCGTGGGCCGCCAGGTCAACGGTCTCAGTGCCTCGGGTTACCACTTCAAGCGTACCGATTCACCTCACGTCAACTTGAATTTCTAAACCACGGATGAAAACCAACATGCGTTCAACAAACCTCTGTCTGTCGCTCACCTCGCTGTGCCTGCTCACCAGCGCCAACAGCGTATTGGCCGAAGACTGGCAATACAGCCTGAAGGCCGGCGTGGCCAACCTGCCGCGCTACAGCGGCAGCGACGAGCGAGTGACCGCCCCGTTGCTGGGTGGCGAGATCATCAGCCCATGGGGAATTTTCCTCAACACCGACAAAGGTCTGGGCTGGGGCTATGAAGGAGACAACGCCAGCTTCAGTGCCTATGTCGGCACCAGTGCCGGGCGCAAGGACAAAAAGAGCAGTACTCACGCAGGCTCCGACAAACTCAAAGGCATGGGTGAGATCAAGACCCGCGCCCAGGTCGGCATCAGCGGCAGCTACACCCTGGGCTCGGTGATCCTCGGCGCAACCCTGGAGCACGCTCTGAAAGAGGACGACCACAAAGACAGCGGCAAGACCTTCACTTCCCTGGAGTTGACCGTCGGCACCAACCTGTATGAGGGCCGATACGGCTCGCTGGACGCCAGCCTCAACAGCCGGTTCGGCGATGGCAACTACATGCAGACCTGGTATGGCGTGACCACCGGCCAGGCGGCCCAAAGTCGCTTCCGTGCTTATGATGCCAAGGGGGGCATGATCAGTAACGGGATGACCCTGGTGTGGAGTTTGCCGATCAACGAACACACCCGGTTCTCGACCCTGCTGGATGTGCAGTACCTGGCCAATGAGGCGGGCAACAGCCCGATTGTCGAGCGACGCTTGCAGACGTCGGTGATGGGGGTGATTGACTACACGTTCTGAGTGGTTTCAAGACCCTTACGACTGCTGCGCAGCCGATCGCAGGCTGCGCCAGCGGCTACAGGATCGACACCGCCCCTGTAGCCGCTGCCGAGGCACGAGGCTGCGATAAGGGCCGAAGGACCTTCGGCGGTTTCAAGACCCGGCGACTGCTACGCAGCCGATCGCAGGCTGCGCCAGCGGCTACAGGTGATCGATACAGTCCCTGTAGCCGCTGCCGAGGCACGAGGCTGCGATAAGGGCCGAAGGACCTTCAGCGGTTTCAAGACCCGGCGACTGCTACGCAGCCGATCGCAGGCTGCGCCAGCGGCTACAGGTGATCGTCACGGCACACTTCCGAGGCATCGGCTACACCTTATTCGACATACGCCCATGTCATCCGAAACGACGCTCCACCCCACTCCGAATCCAGCACTTCAACCTGCCCCCCATGCCACTGGCAAACCCGCTTCACCAGCGCCAATCCAAGGCCAAAGCCACCCGTGCGGCGGTCGCGGCTGGCATCCAGGCGCAGAAAGGGTTCGAAGATCTTCGCTCGGCCATCCAGCGGCACTCCAGGACCATCATCGTTAACCCGCACTTCATAGCCCGCGCCAAACTTCACCAACGATACCTCGACGCGATGGTCGGCATAACGAATGGCATTGCGCAGCAGGTTAATCACCGCCCGCGCCATAAAGCGCGGCTCAATGCGGATGTAATCGACTTCACAGGTGCGCAACAGCAACTGCACCCCCGCCGCTTCTGCTTCCAGGGCAACGCTGCCAATCACGCTGTCGAGCCAGCTGTGGGCCTCGATATTTTCCCGGGTGACCTGCGTGGCGCCACGCTCGAGGCTGGCGTAGGTCAACAGCTCCGAGACCATTTCTTCCAGCTCGCCCAGGTCAGCGTACATATCGGCGATCAGCGCTCGGCTCTGCCGTGGGTCGGCTTGTTGTTTCAACTGATCCAGCTCGAACGACAAACGCGCAATGGGCGTGCGCAGTTCGTGGGACACCGCGTTGGTCAATTCACGCTGGTTGGCGATCAGGCTTTCGATGCGTTCAGCCATCTGGTTGAAGTGCCCGGCCAATTCACGCACGGTTGAGCGGCGCGGCAAAAGGATGCGCGAGCCCAGATCATTATCGCCAAAGCGCTGGGCCGCCAGACGGATGTGCTCCAGGTCGCGCCAATGGGGACGAACCCAGAAATACAGGACCAGCGCCAGGCTCACACCCAGGAAACCATAGGCCCACAGGTACAGCCATTTGGGTTCTTCCGGTAGTTTGACATTAAGCAGTTGTGGGCCGCCGTCGATATCGGCAATGAACTCCATGAAGTCCCCACGCACCACCACCTGCCCGGCCGCCAGCAGTTGCTGCTCGCGCTCGGTCAACCCCGCCGCACTGCGCGGCATCAACGCCAGGAGCAGCCCGTAATGGGTTTGCAACTCGGCCAGGCGGTCGGCACGCGCGGCGTCAGGCACCGCCCGCAGTTGCTCCACCACGCCATACATCGGCCCACGCATGGCCTCACGGTTATAGGTCTCGTTAGCCTCAGGCAGCATCTCGTCGAAGGTGAAGTTTACCGCCCAGATCGCCCCCGCCAGCCCCAGGGCCAGAATCACATACAGGCGTAGAAACAGCCGTAGCATCTAAACCTCCCAGGCGAATGGATTAAACAGATAGCCCTTGCCCCAGATAGTCTTGATGCACACCGGCTCCCGAGGGTTGTCATTGAGTTTGCCGCGCAGCTTACTGATATACACGTCGACGCTGCGGTTGAGTCCGTCAAAGGCAATCCCGCGCATGCGGTTGAGGATGTCATCGCGGGAGAGGATTTTCCCGGCGCTGCCGGCCAGCAACCACAACAGCTCGAACTCCATGGTGGTCAAATCGATCTTCTCGTCCCCCAGGCTCACTACCCGGCAACTGCGGTCGATGGACAACCGGCCAAACTCCAGGGAACCGCGCACCGTCGGTTCAGGCATCTGACGCCGCTGCAAGGCGCGCAGGCGTGCCAGCAACACGGGAGGCTTGATTGGCTTGATCACATAGTCATCGGCACCGGACTCCAGGCCCAGGATATGGTCCAGGTCATCTTCCTTGGCAGTCAGGATCACGATGGGCGTATCGGAGACATTACGAATCTCACGGCACACATGCAGACCACTCTGGCCGGGCAGCATCAGGTCGAGCACGACGATCTTGGGCTTGAACTCCAGAAAGGCGGCCAGCGCCAGATCGCCACGGTGCACCGCCAACACGTCGAAACCATGCTGGGAAAGGAAATGTGCGATCAGCCCTGCCAGCTTCTGATCGTCCTCAACGAGCAAGACCTTGCCAAGACCCAAGTTTTCCATAAATTCCCAGTGTGCGAACGCGGATTGAAGTGTGCGTATTATAGGTGGCTGCGCGGGTAGTTAAGAGCCTATAGCCATCATTGAGCGCCGGGTTTCGACGAAGCTTCATGCTTTTAAGAGTTTTTAACAAATAGCCTGCAATCTTTAACGAGACATCGTCCGCAATTTACAGGGAGTTTTATGCGCAAGGACTATCTGGCGTTCTTCGTGTCGCTGTTCCTGTCCCGGCTGGCGGATCAGATTCTGCTGTTCATCGTGCCGTTGGTCGTGTTTCAGACCACCAATAGCGTGTCCTGGGCGGGCCTGGCATTTTTTGTCGAGTCGCTGCCACGCTATCTGTCGTTCCCGGTCTGCGGGGCACTGTGCGACAAGTTCCCACCGGTGCGCATCTTGCATATCAGCCAGGTGTACCGAGCGTTGGCCTGTGTCGTGGCCGTGGCGCTGTACGGCTTGTTTGACGGCATTTACTGGGTTGTCATCCTCTCGGCGCTCTGTGGCGTACTGACCACCCAGGGCATCATGGCCCGGGAAGTGCTGCTGCCGCATATTTTCCAGCAGTACAGCTATGCCAAGACCCTGTCCTACTCGCAAATCGCCGACCAGACCGGCCTGGTGCTGGGGCCACTGGTGGCGGCACTGATGCTGGAGGGCTGGGCCTGGCATTGGGTGCTGCTGGGGGTTTCCGGGCTGTTCCTGCTGGCAGATTTTGCGATGCGTATCTGGCAACGCAACACCCGCGTCAACCTGGAAACCTTCGAACAACATCCGGGGATCTGGCTGCAACCGTTGCGCATCGCCTTCGGGCATATCCGTAACCTGCCAGAGTTGAAGAAAGTCATCGTGCTGGCCGTCGGTGTCAACCTGATCATCGGCGTGACCCTGGCCACTTCGGCCGCCATGGTCATTGGCCAATACGCCGCGAGCAAGGATGCTTATGCCGGGCTGCAAGCGGCCGGCGCGGTGGTGACGATCGCCATTCTGTTTTTCCTGGCACGCTCTACCCTGCCCTTGAGGGTGCTGGGCGGCGTGTCTTATTCAATGATTGCAGTGGGCGCACTGATCACCGCCATCAGCCCGAACCTGTGGGCTTACACCGTCGGCTTCTTGCTGGTGACCGGTTTCGACAAGATGTTCAACGTGTATATACGCAGCGTCCGTCAGCGGGTGATCCCGGCCCGGGATTTTGGCAAAACCGTCGGGGTGCTGACCTTGCTCAACAATCTGTCCCAACCCTTGGCGGGCTTATTGATTGCGCTACTGGCGGCGCCGCTGGGAGCGCAGACGGTGATCCTGTTGTTGACCGGGATCACCGCACTGATCGGCGTTGGTGTGGCGTCAGGCTGGCACGCCGCTGTGAAAACGGAACTCGATGTCAGGTGATTCGATCAGTTCCTGCTCGGCCGCGCGTACCCGGTCGATCACCTGGGCAATGTCCTTGGCGTCGCCATACAGATACGCCAGTTTCAAATAACCCTGGAAATGCCGTGCCTCGCTTTTCAACAGACCAAAGTAGAACTTGCCGAGTTCTTCGTCCAAATGCGGCACCAGTGCTTCGAAACGCTCGCAACTGCGGGCTTCGATAATCGCGCCGACCACCAGGGTATCCACCAGTTTGACCGGTTCATGGCTACGCACCACTTTGCGCAAACCGGAGGCATACCGACTGGCCGATAGCTGGCGCAACTCGATCTTGCGCTTTTTCATCAGGCGCATGACTTGCTCGTGATGCACCAACTCTTCCCGGGCCAGACGCGACATCAGATTGATCAAGTCAACGTGGGAGTGATATTTGGCGATCAGGCTCAAGGCCGTGCTGGCGGCCTTGAATTCACAGTTCTTGTGGTCGATCAGCAGGGTTTCCTGATCGGCCAATGCGGCCTGGACCCAGCCGTCTGGCGTGCGGCAGCCGAGGAATTCATGAATTTGGGGCAGGTTCATCGGGTCACTTCCGGCACAACGGCAAAGGTCAAGAACATGAGGCTCACGGATAAAGGTTCACAGCGAAGGGCGCCGATTATACCGACCGCGCCACAGACCACCACCCACAGGCCTTGATGCACGTCAGCATGACGTCTGGCGAGCAGCAACTATAGTTGTTCCAGACCCCTTTTCCGGAGATCCCGACCATGCAAGCCATCCGCAGCATCCTGGTGATTATCGAGCCCGAGCATTCGGAGAGCCTGGCCCTCAAGCGCGCCAAGCTGATCGCTGGCGTGACCGGCGCGCACCTGCACTTGCTGGTCTGCGATAAAAAGCATGAGCATTCGCAAATGTTGAGGGACCTCAAGGACGAGTTAACCGCCGGCGGCTACAGCGTCACCACCGAGCAGGCCTGGAATGACAGCTTGCATGAAACCATCATCGACGTGCAGCAGGCCGAAGGCTGTGGCCTGGTGATCAAACAGCACCTCCCCGACAGCCCGCTGAAAAAGGCCTTGCTGACGCCGGCCGACTGGAAGCTGATGCGTTACTGCCCGACTCCGGTGTTGCTGGTCAAGACCGCCACACCCTGGGCCGGCGGCGTCATCCTGGCGGCCATCGACGTGGGCAACACCGACAGCGAACACCAAGCGCTGCACAACACCATCGTCGACCACGGCTTCGATATCGCCAGGCTGGCCAAGGCCTCGCTACATGTGATCAGCGCCCATCCGTCGCCGATGCTCTCGGCCGCCGACCCGGTGCTCCAACTCAAGGAAACCATCGAAGCCGGCTACCGCGAGCAGTGCAAGGCGTTCCAGGCCGAGTTCGATATCGATGACCCCCACCTGCATATCGAAGAAGGCCCGGCGGATGTGCTGATCCCCCATGCTGCGCATAAATGGCAAGCGGCGGTAACGATCATCGGTACCGTGGCGCGCACCGGGCTCTCGGGGGCATTGATCGGCAATACCGCGGAAGTGGTGCTAGATGCGTTGGAAAGTGATGTGCTGGTACTTAAACCCCAGGAACTGATGGATCACCTCGAGGAACTGGTCACCAAACCCTGATCGACCAACCGCTGAAGATCCACGCTTGTAGCCGCTGCCGAGGCACGAGGCTGCGATGCATGTCCGCAGGACCGCCCTTGGGGCCGCTACGCAGCCCGTCGCAGCCTCGTGCCTCGGCCGCGGCTACAACTGCCTTCGCAAGCGCCAGCTCCCACATTTTGATCTGCGCCAGTCAGTACCCCAGCGCATCTTTAAGAAAGCCTGGCGCGATATAGCGCTGGTAGTGGGCTTCGGAGAGGATGAAGAACTCCCGATCAATGGCATCGCGCAGTTCCGGCAGGCTCCAGTCGCGAAACTCCGGCATCAGCACCATGCCGTAGGCCTCCAGGTTAGTGATGACCCGTGCCCCACGGGCAATCAACTGGTAGGCCCAGCAGTATTCGGACTGATGAGGCACGAAGCGGACTTTTCGCTGTTCCAGTTGCCAGCGCAGCCTTTTCGGGTCGAACACTTCCAATTTGCCGGCCATCACTTGCACCAGCAGTTGCTCGAGCCTGAGCCACACCGCGCGCTTTTCTTCCTCGTTGTAACCGTTCCACTGGATCACTTCATGGTGAAAGCGCTTGCAACCCCGGCACACGAGGTCGCCGTAGACCGTGGAACACAGGCCGACGCAGGGGGTCTTGATGGTTTGGTTGGACATGGGCAACAACGCGCCAATCAGAAACAGTTGCACATATTAGCCCTTTGTCTAAGGTTCATCACCCCGCAAACTTGGCGCGGTAACTTACGTTTAGAAATTTTTTGCCGTAGAATCACCCGGCCTTGTAAGGCGCCAATAATCCATTGGAAGCTGTTTTCAAAGCGTCACGAGCACAGTCGTTCCTTCAGAGCGGTGTTGGCGACGGTTATTTACCCCATAAATAGCCAGCGCCAACCCTCATCAGCTCCGTTCTGCAGGCGTAAAACTTTGAAAGCAGCTTCTGTGAGAAATGCCGGCAGCGCTGGCTCTACGGCCCAAAAAGCCCCCGAGCGCATGCGTGCCGTGCATGTCTGGATGAGCGTCCCGTGGGACCACTGATGAGGGTAATAACTGTGCTTGAAGCCTACCGCAAACATATCGAAGAGCGTGCAGCCCTGGGTATCGTTCCCCAGCCGCTTAACGCCGAACAAACTGCAGGCCTGGTCGAGCTGCTGAAAAATCCCCCGGCTGGCGAAGAAACTTTCCTCGTTGACCTGATCACCAACCGCATTCCACCAGGCGTTGACGAGGCTGCCTACGTCAAGGCCGGTTTCCTGTCTGCCCTGGCCAAGGGCGAAGCCACTTCCCCCCTGATCGACAAAAAGCGCGCGGTTGAACTGCTTGGCACCATGCAAGGCGGCTACAACATCGTGACCCTGGTCGACCTGCTCGACGACGCGACCCTGGCACCGGTTGCCGCGGCGCAGCTCAAGCACACCCTGCTGATGTTCGATGCGTTCCACGACGTCGCGGAAAAAGCCAAGAACGGCAACCAGCACGCCAAAGACGTGATCCAGTCCTGGGCTGACGGCGAGTGGTTCAAGAACCGCCCGACCCTGGCCGACAAGATCAGCCTGCGCGTGTTCAAGGTCACCGGCGAAACCAACACCGACGACCTGTCCCCTGCCCCGGATGCCTGGTCCCGTCCTGACATCCCGCTGCACGCCCTGGCCATGCTGAAAATGGCCCGTGAAGGCATCGTGCCTGACGTCCAAGGCGTCACCGGCCCGATGAAGCAGATCGAAGAAATGCGCGGCCAAGGCTTCCCGATCGCCTACGTCGGTGACGTGGTCGGTACCGGTTCGTCGCGTAAATCGGCCACCAACTCGGTGCTGTGGTTCTTCGGCGACGACGTGCCTTACGTGCCGAACAAGCGCGCTGGCGGCTTCTGCTTCGGCAGCAAGATCGCTCCCATCTTCTACAACACCATGGAAGATGCCGGCGCACTGCCAATCGAATTCGACGTCACCAACATGAACATGGGCGACGTGATCGACCTGTACCCGCATGCTGGCAAAGTCACCAAGCACAACAGCGATGAAGTCCTGACCACCTTCGAAATGAAGACTCCGGTGCTGTTGGACGAAGTCCGTGCTGGCGGCCGTATCCCGCTGATCATCGGCCGTGGCCTGACAGAAAAGGCTCGCGTTGAGCTGGGTCTGCCACCTTCGACCCTGTTCAAGCTGCCTGAGCCTCCGGCTGAAAGCGACAAGGGTTACACCCTGGCGCAGAAAATGGTCGGCAAGGCATGCGGCGTGGCTGGCGTTCGTCCAGGCACCTACTGCGAACCGAAGATGACCACCGTCGGCTCCCAGGACACCACCGGTCCTATGACCCGTGATGAACTCAAAGACCTGGCGTGCCTGGGCTTCTCCACCGATCTGGTAATGCAGTCGTTCTGCCACACCGCGGCCTATCCAAAGCCGATCGACGTGACGACCCACCACACCCTGCCTGACTTCATCATGACCCGTGGCGGCGTATCGCTGCGCCCGGGCGACGGCATCATCCACAGCTGGCTGAACCGCATGCTGCTGCCGGACACCGTCGGTACCGGTGGTGACTCCCACACCCGTTTCCCGATGGGCATCTCGTTCCCGGCCGGTTCCGGCCTGGTAGCGTTTGCCGCCGCCACGGGTGTTATGCCGCTGGACATGCCGGAATCGATCCTGGTGCGCTTCAAAGGCGAAATGCAACCCGGCATCACCCTGCGTGACCTGGTTCATGCCATTCCTTACTACGCGATCCAGGCTGGCCTGTTGACCGTAGAGAAGAAAGGCAAGAAAAACGCCTTCTCCGGCCGCATCCTGGAAATCGAAGGCCTGGACAACCTGAGCATCGAACAGGCTTTCGAACTGTCCGACGCCTCGGCCGAACGTTCGGCTGCCGGTTGCACCATCAAGCTGTCGAAAGAGTCGATCACCGAGTACCTGAACTCCAACATCACCCTGCTGCGCTGGATGATCGGCGAAGGCTACGGCGATGCGCGTACCCTGGAACGTCGCGCCCAAGCGATGGAAGCCTGGGTAGCCAACCCGGAGCTGATGGTGGCCGATGCCGACGCCGAGTACGCCGAAATCATCGAGATCGACCTGGCCGACATCAAGGAGCCTGTGCTCTGCGCGCCAAACGATCCGGACGACGCCCGTCTGCTGTCTTCGGTACAAGGCGAGAAGATCGACGAAGTGTTCATCGGTTCGTGCATGACCAACATCGGTCACTTCCGCGCTGCCGGTAAGCTGCTGGAGCAGGTCAAGGGTCAACTGCCAACCCGTCTGTGGCTGTCGCCGCCGACCAAGATGGACGCTCACCAGTTGACCGAAGAAGGCTACTACGGCATCTACGGCAAGGCTGGCGCGCGCATGGAAATGCCGGGCTGCTCGCTGTGCATGGGTAACCAGGCACGCGTTGAACCGAACTCCACCGTGGTGTCGACGTCGACGCGTAACTTCCCGAACCGTCTGGGTGACGGCGCGAACGTCTACCTGGCTTCGGCTGAGCTGGCGTCGGTTGCGTCGATCCTGGGTCGCCTGCCGACCGTCGAGGAGTACATGGCCTACGCGAAGGAAATCAACACCATGGCCAGCGATGTGTATCGCTACCTGAGTTTTGACCAGATCGCCGAGTTCCGTGAAGCTGCTGCAAACGCCAACATTCCGGTGGTTCAAGCCTAAGGTTCTGTTGATGTAGAAGGCGCCGCGTATCGCAAGGTACGCGGCGTTTTTTTATGCCTGGGAGAAGGTTGTTGCGTGCTTCGGGGCCTGTTGTGGCATAGGGATCTCTGGGTCTTTTTAATGTTTGGGATTGGGGGGCATATCCGTTGCTGCGGTCACGGATATATACCCCAACGCAGCCAAGCCCCGCGACACTAATCTCACAGACATAAAAAAAGGCCAACCCACCATGCGGATTGGCCTTCATCATTTCATCGACCCGGCAAGCATCACGCTACAAACGAATACACCAACGCCGTAATCGCCACCAACCCCACCGCCGTGACAAACACATTGGACGCCTGCCCACGGTACTTGGCCATGGCCGGCACCTTGCGAATGGCGTACATCGGCATCAGAAACAGGATCGACGCAATGATCGGCCCGCCCAGGGTCTCGATCATCCCCAGGATGCTCGGGTTGAGTGTGGCAACGATCCAGCACACCACCAGCATGAAGGCCGCCGTCATACGGTCCAGAGCCTTGGGCCCAGGACGGCGACCGCTCTTGACGATCAAGCCCTTGAGGCCTTCGCTGGCACCGATGTAGTGGCCCAGGAACGACTTGGCAATGGCCACAAACGCGATCAACGGCGCAGCAAAAGCGATGGTCGGGTTGCTGAAGTGGTTGGCCAGGTACGACAGGATCGACAGGTTCTGCGCCTTGGCTTCTGCCAATTGCGCCGGCGACAGGGTCAGCACGCAACTGAAGACGAAGAACAGCACCATCGCCACCATCAGCAGGTGGGCGCGGGACAGGATCTGCGAGCTGCGCTCCTCGGCGTGATCGCCATACCGACGCTTCTGGTCAACCGCAAAGGCCGAGATGATCGGCGAGTGGTTGAACGAGAACACCATCACCGGGATCGCCAGCCACAGGGTGTGCAGCAACGCCGACGGTTCCGGCAGTGTGCTGGCGGTGCTGAGGATGCCGCCGTTCCAGTGAGGAACCAGGAACACTGCCAGGAACAGCAAGGCGACGATAAACGGATACACCATCAGGCTCATAGCCTTGACGATCACCTGCTCGCCGCAGCGCACCACGGCCAACAGGCCGAGGATCAGCACAAACGACAGAACCGCCCGTGGCGGTGGTGTGATGTGCAGTTGGTGTTCGAGGAAGCTGCCGACGGTGTTGGTCAGGGCGACACTGTAGATCAGCAGGATCGGGAAGATCGCAAAGAAGTACAGCAAGGTGATCAACGCACCGGCCTTGATCCCGAAATGCTCTTCGACCACTTCGGTGATGTCCGAACCTTCACGGCCCGAGAGTACGAAGCGGGTCAGGCCACGGTGCGCATAGAACGTCATCGGGAAGGCCAGGACCGCCAGTACCAATAGCGGCCAGAAGCCGCCCAGGCCGGCATTGATGGGCAGAAACAAGGTACCGGCGCCGATGGCCGTGCCAAACAGGCCAAGCATCCAGGTGGTGTCCTGGCGGCTCCAGCTTGTGAGCGTTGCAGGTGTCGTTGCGTAGCGTTCGTCGACGCTATTGGCCTGATCATTCATCCGGTCGGATCTCCGCATTCCGGTTCATTGCCACACAGTGGGGGCGGGTCGGAAAAGTCCGATAGACAGCGCCCTCACCGTAACAGGGGCGCGATTGTCCGGGATTCGCTTGAATAAGCAAAGACTTAGCTGAGGAATGGTTGTGCGGTGCAGGTACTCAAAAGTGGCTGGCACGTTGACAGTACCGAGCCAGACCAAGCATGATCGGCCCATGAACATTCTTCAGCTTGCCCTCACCCGTACCACCACCACGACCGCTTCTGGCGGGTCGTGTGGTGGTTGTGTGTGGCGCTTGAGCTAAACAAGTCACCCGCAACACCCAAGGCCCCGCCAGCAATGGACGGGGCCTTTTTTTGCTCTGTCCACCTGGCAACACAATGGAGCAACCTCATGCATGACGCCAAACGCCCCGCCCTGCTGATCATCGATATGCAAACCGGCCTGTACGATGGGCCGGAAAAGCCGTTCGAGCGCGAGCGGGTACTCGACACCATCAACCAGTTGATCCACCGCGCCCGGCAAGCGGGTGCTCCGATCTACGCTGCCCGCCATACCGGCCCCGCCGGCTCTCCCATCGAAGCTGGCAGTCCGCTCTGGCAGCTATGGTCGGCACTGGACGCAGATGAAGCTCAGGACACGGTCTTCAACAAGTCCCGCCCCAGCTGCTTTCTGGGCACTCATTTGGCCCAGCAACTGGCGGCAGCTCAGGTCAATGAGCTGGTGATTGTCGGGATGAAGACCCAGTACTGCATCGACACGACTTGCCGAGTGGCGGTGGAACTGGGCTTTTCCGTAGTACTGCCGGAAGACGGCCACACGTGCATGGACACTCCGGCACTATCGGCCCAGGCAATTATCGAGCATCACAATGCAACCCTGTCCGGGGCATTTGTGAAACGCGTCAAGGCGGCAGAGGTCTGGGCCTGAGATCCACCATGGGCACGTGCAGGGAGAAATTTACCCTGCGCGCGCCATATTTTTCTTCTTCAGACGCGGGATTCAGGCCAAAGAAATGTCGCATACTGGTGCCATCAAAGCCTTCAGGAAGAGCCTTCGCATGCCCATCACAGTTCTGGTCCTGGTTGAAACCATCAACGACTACCTGCCGCTCATCGAAGGCAATGGCTTTCATGTGATCCTGGCGCCCACACCAGCCGAACGCGCCCAGGCGATCAAGGCCCATGGCGGACAAATCCAGGCGGTACTGACCCGGGGACCGCTGGGGCTGTATGCCGAGGAAATCGCTGCCCTGCCGTTGCTGGAAATCATCTGTGTGATTGGTGCCGGCTACGAGCATGTGGACCTGCAGGCAGCCAGTAATCGGGGGATTGTGGTCACCAATGGCGCCGGAGTGAATGCGCCATCGGTGGCCGATCACGCCATGGCGTTGTTGTTGTCGCTGGTGCGGGACATTCCCCGGGCAGACGCGGCGGTACGGCGTAGCGAATGGCCCAAGGTCATGCGCCCTTCTCTGTCGGGAAAACAGCTGGGCATCCTCGGACTGGGTGCAGTGGGCATGGAGATTGCCAAGCGTGCAGCGCTGGGCTTTGGCATGGAAATCAACTACCACAGCCGCCAACCCCGGGATGACGTGGACTACACCTACTGCTCGACACCGCTGGAGCTGGCGCGAGCCTCGGACTTCCTGATCCTGGCCACCCCCGGCGGCGCCACGACACGGCATTTGATCGACCGCCAGGCCCTGGACGCGCTGGGCCCCCACGGCTTTCTGGTGAACATCGGCCGGGGCAGTGTGATTGTTACCGCCGACTTGATCAGCGCCCTGGAACAACGGCGCATTGGCGGCGCGGCACTGGATGTGTTCGACGATGAGCCCCACGTGCCGGATGCCCTCAAGCACCTGAGCAATACCGTGCTGACGCCTCACGTCGCCGGCCTGTCGCCGGAGGCAGCCCATGACACGGTGCAGCGGGTAGCGGATAACCTGATGGAATACTTCGCGGGCCGGCCTGTGTTGACCCCGGTGGTACTGCCCTCCCCGAACTGAACAGCCGGAAAACTTTCGTCGCGATAAACTATGGCTCATAGCCAGTAATTTTCCAGATCCTGACTACACTGCTTCCGGGAAACCTCAGAACGCCGGTGCAGGACTGGCGAAGGAACGCAGTATGTTTCGCCATGGATCCGGCCCGGCCCGCCAACGCGGCATGATCGGGCTGATGGGCGCGCTGACCCTCGGACTCGCGCTGTTGCTGCTGTTGCTGGTGGTCGATAGCGGTCGCCTGTACCTGGAAAAACGCAAGTTGCAGCGGGTTGCCGATACGGCGGCCCTGGAAGCCGTGAGCCGTGGCGGCACCTGCGCGCTACCGGCCAATAACGCGGCGGTATTTGCCCGTGAAAGTGCTGCGCGCAATAGCTTCACCCTCGACGACAACCGTACCTTGGCCACTGCCTGCGGCACGCTGATCACGGGGGCCAACTTCCTGCGTACCTTTAATGCTGACCCGCTCAAGGCCGATGCTATTCAGGTGATTGTCAGGCACCGCGTCACTACCAGTATTGCTGGCGGCATCCGTACCTTGTTCTCCACGGGCCTCGCTGATCTCACGACGCAACTGACTGCGGTTGCGGTGGCCGCGGTGCCGTTGCCGCCGATGGCGACACTGACTGTGCGCAGTACCTTGCTGACAGTGGACAGCAGCAAGTCCGAAATCTTGAATGGGTTGATCGGCGGCCTGCTCGGCGGCAAATTGAAGCTCGATGCCGTCGGCTGGCAAGGCCTGATCAACACCGACATCAACCTGCTCAGTTACCTCGACGCCCTGGCCATTGAACTGCACGTCAGTGCCGGTGATTACGACAAGCTGCTCAATACCGGCGCCACTGTGGGCCAACTGATCCAGGCCGCCATTGATGTGCTGCAACGCGGTGGCGACGGAATCAAGGTGATCATCAATAGTCTGGAGGCAATCAAGCTGATCGCCGCCGGCACCGAGATCCTGCACCTCAAGGACTTGCTGAACATCCAGGCCGGCCTCGACAAGGCGGCCCTTGATGTGAACCTGCAACTGTTCAACCTGATCCAAGGCTTTGTACAGCTGTCGAACAAGGAAAGCGCAGTGGCTGCGGAATTGCCGGTGAATGTGCTGGGGCTGCTCGGCGTGAAGGTTCAGACCAAGGTGATCTCACCGCCTCAAGTCTCGGCGATTGGCAACCCGGAACTGGCCCGTAAGGACCCGCTCGGGCCGAATCAGATTTATGTGCGCACCGCGCAGATCAGGACGCTGGTCACGGTGGATTTGCCCATCGTAGGCGTAGTGAACGATCTTCTTGACGGTGTCATTGGCCTCTTGAATGCGTTGTTAGGTAACTCGGACTCAAGGATCAGTCTGCATATCGGCGAACATCTCAATGTGGCCCTGGAAGCCGCCAGCGGCAGCAGCTATGTCACCGACTACAGCTGCAAAGACCCGAAGAAAAAATCATTGGCCGTGGTGGGCACCACGTCGGCCGTTCGACTGATGATTGGCCAGATCGACCCCACCAACCTGTTCTCTTCCAGTAAGGACTTGAGCGTCGATGAGTTTCCGGTAGTGGATCTCGCCATGATCACCTGCCCTGACGGCAAGCCCTGTACCCGCCAAGCCTTTGCCGGAGGCGGCCTGGGGTTGAAAATCGACAGCCCCATCGCTCAAACCAGCAAACCCCATGTGTTCGACATGCCGCCAGAGGTCAAACAACCTCCAAGCTTCTACAGTTTCACCGCCGCCAACGTGGTTGGCAGCCTCAGCAACACGCTCGCAGGTATCAAGTTCATCAGTCATGTACCGATCGTCGATAGCCTCCTGAGCCTGCTGCTGGGAGTTGTCACCGGCCTGCTGAGCGGTGTGCTGAACCTATTGAGCGGTCTTGTCTCCGGTGTTCTCGCCCCCCTGCTCGACCCCATCGTCAACAACCTCCTCGCCGGCCTGGGCATCGACCTGGCAAAAGTCGAAATCGGTGCCAACCTGACCTGCTACCCCGGTGGTCGTGCGGTCCTGGTGATCTGAGCCCCAGGCACATCAGGAACACTGATCATCGGCCAACACGCTAACCTATTAAGCCGCCGCGACCTTGTGGCTGGGCGGCTGTGCGCATTAGATTAGCCAATAGTCCAAGGCCTTTAGAATAAGCAGAAGGGATAAGCATGGCGCTTAACGACCAATCGACCCAGATTCGCCCAGGCGAAGAACTTGATGTCAGCCTCATCGATCCCTACCTCAAGGCCCATATCCCGGGCCTCAGCGGCACACCCAACATCAGCCAGTTCCCGGGTGGTGCGTCCAACCTGACCTACCTGCTGGAATACCCAGATCAGGAGTTCGTCCTGCGTCGCCCGCCCTTCGGCCACAAGGCCAAGTCCGCCCATGACATGGGCCGCGAATACCGGATTCTCAATCAACTCAAGGACGGCTTCCCGTACTGCCCCAAGGCCTACGTGCACTGCACCGACGAGTCGGTGATCGGTGCCGAGTTCTATGTGATGGAGCGGGTCAACGGCATCATCCTGCGCTCGGACCTGCCGCCGGAACTGGGTCTGGATGCCGTGAAAACCGAAGCCCTGTGCAAAAGCTTTATCGACAAGTTCGTCGAACTGCACCGGGTTGACTACACCGCCTGCGGCCTGGCCGACCTGGGTAAGCCTGAAGGTTACGTCGAGCGCCAGATTCGTGGCTGGAGCGACCGCTACGAAAAAGCCCTGACTCCCGATGCGCCCAGCTGGGAGGCCGTGCGCGCGTGGCTCAACGACAAGATGCCCGCTGACCATCCCAAGTCCAGCATCGTGCACAACGACTATCGCTTCGACAACGTGATCCTCGACCCGCACAACCCGATGCAGATCATCGGCGTGCTGGACTGGGAGCTGACCACCCTGGGCGACCCGCTGATGGACCTGGGCAACACCCTCGCCTACTGGATCGAAGCCGGCGACTCCGGCCCCGTACAATTGATGCGCCGCCAGCCAAGCAACGCCCCAGGCATGCTCACCCGCCGCCAGTTCGTCGACTACTACGCCGAACGCTCAGGGATCCAGATCGACAATTTCGATTTTTACTACACCTACGGCCTGTTCCGCCTGGCCGGTATCGTGCAGCAGATCTACTACCGCTTCTTCCATGGCCAGACCCAGGACAAACGCTTCGCGCAGTTCATCCACATGAACAAGCTGCTGGAGCAAATGAGCCTGAACGTCATCGGCAAATCCGCACTCTGATAGCCCCAGCTATGAGCTCACAAGGAACCATCATGTCCAAGACTCAATTGTTCGACCTCGACGGCAAGATCGCTTTCGTTTCCGGCGCCAGTCGCGGTATCGGCGAGGCCATTGCCAAGCTGCTGGCCCAGCAAGGCGCCCACGTGATTGTTTCCAGCCGCAAGATCGATGGCTGCCAGCACGTCGCCGACGCGATCATCGCCGACGGCGGCAAAGCCACCGCGATTGCTTGCCATATCGGCGAGATGGAGCAGATCACCCAGGTGTTTGCCGGCATTCGCGAACAGTTTGGGCGCCTGGATATCCTGGTCAACAACGCCGCCACCAACCCGCAGTTCTGCAATGTGCTGGACACCGACCTCGGCGCGTTCCAGAAGACCGTCGACGTGAACATCCGTGGCTACTTCTTCATGTCGGTGGAAGCCGGCAAGCTGATGCGCGAAAACGGCGGTGGCAGCATCATCAACGTGGCGTCGATCAACGGCATTTCACCGGGACACTTCCAGGGCATCTACTCGGTGACCAAGGCCGCGGTGATCAACATGACCAAGGTGTTCGCCAAGGAATGCGCGCAGTTCGGGATTCGCTGCAACGCGCTGCTGCCCGGCCTGACCGACACCAAGTTCGCCTCGGCGCTGGTGAAGAACGACTCGATCCTGAAAGTGGCCCTACAACAGATTCCGCTCAAGCGCGTGGCGGCACCGGATGAAATGGCCGGCGCGGTGCTGTACCTGGCCAGTGATGCGTCGAGCTACACCACCGGGGTGTCGCTGAATGTGGACGGTGGTTTCCTGTCCTGATCAAATATTCGGCGGCTGTTTGCGAAACCCTACGGCCAGGCGGTTCCAGGCACTGATGCTGGACACCGCCATGGTCAGGTCCACCAGTTCCTGCTCGCTGAACTCCACCCGGACGGCGGCGTACAGCTCATCCGGCACAGTGGACGTCGGCAGCGTGGCCATCGACTCACTCCAGGCCAGCGCGGCCTTTTCTCTCGCGGTAAAAAACGGTGAGTCGCGCCACACGCACAAGGCGAACAAGCGTCGTTCGCTCTCCCCTCGCTGTCGGGCGGCCATCGAATGCATATCCGTGCAAAAACCGCAGTGGTTCAGCTGCGAAACCCTAATTTTGATCAGCTCCAGCAACGGCGTTTCGATCGACAAGCCAAACGTCGCCGCTTCCAGCATCAGCATGCCTTTGATCGCTTGTGGCGAAGCCGTGTAGTAATCCAGGCGGGGTTCCATCGAGGCGGCCTCTGTGGGCAAATGCAATGACTGCCCAGCCTAACGGGCCTGCCGCGCTCGTCCTATAGCCAAAATTCAGCTTTATGGGCAGACCATTTGCCCGATACCGTCACCGGCCGGTTGCGGGTAATCTTGCCGGTGATCGATCGCCTCAGGATAAAAAATGGAACTGCACGTCGTCATCAACGGCCGCAAGGATCTGGCCGACCAGCTTTACCGGCAACTGCGCGAAGCCATGGAGTCCGGGCGCCTGGCGGCGGGTGCCCAACTGCCGCCGAGCCGCCTGCTGGCCGAGCAGTTGGGCGTGTCACGCAAGACCGTCTCCGACACCTACGCCTTACTGACCTACGAGGGCCTGTTGGTCGGCAAGATCGGCCGGGGCACCTTCGTCAATGCCCAGCCGGCGCGCACCGAGCGCCTGCAAAATGCAGCGGGCCTGGCCTGCGCCGCCAACCTGGCAAAATGGCAAGCGCTGCCGTCGCCCATGCGCCACCCCACGCGCGACAGCACCCTGCGTTGCGAATTCATCGGCGGCGCCACCACCCGCAGCCAGTTCCCCCAGGACGAATGGCGCAGCTGCACCCAGGACGCCCTGCGCCGAATCGCCCAGAACAGTGGCTTCTACAGCCAGCCCGAAGGCTTGCCTGCCCTGCGCAGCGCCATTGCCGGGCACATCGCGTTTTCCCGAGGGGTCAAATGCCGGGACGAGGACATCGTGGTCACCAATGGCGCCCAACAAGCCCTGGACCTGATCGCCCGTGTGGTACTGGAACCGGGCACCATTGTCGCCATGGAAGATCCCGGCTATACCCCGGCGCGGCTGATGTTCGATGCCGTCGGCGCGAAGGTAGTGGGCGTACCGGTGGACGAACACGGCATCCAGGTCGACTTGATTCCCGACGGCACACGACTGATCTACGTGACGCCATCCCACCAGTTCCCCCTCGGCATGCCCATGAGCCAGCCGCGCCGCGAAGCGCTGCTGGCACGGGCCTTCGAGCTGGGGGCGATTGTGATCGAGGACGATTACGACAGCGAGTTCCGCTATGAAGGCCGGCCCACTGACTCCCTGCAAAGCATGGACACGCGCGGCGTGGTGACCTACGTCGGTACCTTCTCGAAAACCCTCCTGCCCGAGTTACGCCTCGGCTATGCGGTGCTGCCGCCTGCGCTGTTTGGCGCCGTCCTCAAGGCCAAGCAATTGACCGACCAGCACACCTCGACCTTGCCCCAATGGGCACTGGCCAAGTTCATCAACGAAGGCTATTTGCTCAAGCACATTCGCCGCTGCCACACGGTGTACGCCGGGCGCCGGGAGCGCATTCTCCAGCGCCTGGCGGGAGATCTTTCGCCCTGGTTCGAAGCCGTGCCCACCGTCGCCGGCTTCCATATGGCCGCGCTGTGCAAGGTACCGGTGGACATCCCGTTGCTCATGGAATTGGCGCGCCAGGTCGAGGTGGGGTTATATCCACTGAATGTGTTCTTCCACGAAGCACCGGTGCGTGAGGGCTTGATACTAGGTTTCGGGGCCATTGAAACCCTGGACATCGACCCGGCCCTGGACAAGGTGCGCGATATTTTGCAGCAGATTGGCTAAGGGACTTTCCAGCGGATTGGCTATTGGCGTTTGCAGGCCGCCATTCTAGCCTGCTTGCTGACACCGAACCCCAGGGACCTTCGCCATGCCAGCCTGTGCCTTCAACACCGTCCATATCCGTGCAGCGCCCGGGCGCTCACCCGAACTGGGCGAGCGCCTGCGCCGGATTGCCGACACCGTGCGCGCAGCCTCGGGCTGCCTGGACTACAACGTGCAACGCAGCCCGGTTGATCCAAACCTGTGGACCGTCAGTGGTCGCTGGCAGTCCATTGATCAACTCCACGCGCACTTCCAGTTGCCGGCCCTGCAAGGCTTTATCGACCTGACCAGCCAACGCCTGGCCAGCCGCCTGGACTTCGATCACTGAGTCATTGGTCTCCTGCCCTTTACCCGGATTGGCTATTGGCCGGGCCCCTTCCGAGGCTTAGGGTGAAAGGGTCTGGAACTACTTGGAAGCATCCTCATGAAAGTACTGCTCGGCACCGCCCTGCTGCTGGCCTCGTTCAGCGCCCTGGCCCACGACCTGGTCTACAACCAGGAAAAAATCAACGTGCTGCAAGAGCATGCCCTGACCAACGTCCCCGGCAAGAAAACCATCATGCTCACCGTGGACTACGCGCCCGGCCAGGCCACTGTACCCCATAGTCACACCGGCACGGCCGTGGCTTATGTGCTGGAAGGCGAGATCACCTCGCGGGTCAACGATGAAAAGGCGATTACCTACAAGGTGGGTCAGTCATTCTATGAGCCAGCAGGCTCCCGACACTTTGAGTCCAGCAATGCCAGCCAGACCAAACCGGCCAGGCTGCTGGTGGTCATGGTGATGGATGACAAGGCCGAAGTGCTGACGCCGCTGGCGCATTGAGGACCAGCCCTTGTAGCCGCTGCCGAGGTACGAGGCTGTGATGGGTCGCGTAGCGACCCCCGGCGGCGGTCCTGCGGCCCGCATCGCAGCCTCGTACCTCGGCAGCGGCTACAGAAAGCAGTCGCAGGTTCGGTGTTAGCCGTAAGGACGCTTGAACTGCCGGCGCCGCACTTCGATTTGCTGTCGGCAGATGCAGCCTTCCAGATGGTCATTGACCATGCCCATCGCCTGCATCAAGGCATACATCGTGGTCGGGCCGACAAAGGTCCAGCCGCGCTTCTTCAAGGCCTTGGATAAGCGTATCGACGCCGCCGACGTCGGATTGGCCGTCAAATAGGCCAAGTCGACCACCGCCGGGCGCTCCTCGGCGTCGGGCTCGAACGCCCACATCCAGGCCGCCAGCGACCCGGTTTCCTCCACCAGCTCGCACGCCCGCCGCGCATTGTTGATCACCGACACAATCTTGGCCCGATTGCGCACGATGCCGGGGTCCAGCATCAACCGCTGGATATCTTCCTCGGTGTACTGCGCCACCCGTTGATAATCAAAGCCATCGAACGCCCGCCGAAAATTCTCCCGTTTGCGCAGGATGGTGATCCACGCCATGCCCGCCTGGAATCCTTCCAGGCAGATCTTCTCGAACAATTGAATGTCGCCGGCGACCGGCACACCCCATTCATGATCGTGGTAATCGCGGTATTCAGGCGCAGACATGCGCCATGCGCAGTGGGTGGTGCCTTCGTGCGTTGTCAGTCCTGGAATATCCATAATTCACCTTTCTGGCCAAGCGCCGGATGATAAGCGAAAAAACTTTGTGCGCCGCCAACCGCTCAAGCATCACCCTTACCGAGCAACTGGTCAGACCGGAACCTGCCAACCGCCAATTCTTTACTTGCGACTTAAAAAAAACCCAGCGTAGACTGGCCTCGCACTGGACTTACCGGTAAGACCACAACAATTAAGCCCTGGAACCACCAGGGCACCGAATAGAGATCCCTCCCATGCTCAGATGGTGCTCGCGTTCGATTTTCCTGCAAGTCGTGATTGGCCTGATCCTCGGGGTTATTTGCGGCCTGGCCCTTCCCGAATTCTCCTCGCAACTCAAACCCCTGGGTGACGGCTTTATCAAGCTGATCAAAATGCTGATTGGCCTGATCGTGTTCTGCGTGGTGGTCAGCGGTATCTCCGGCGCCGGCGACTTGAAGAAAGTCGGGCGCATCGGTCTCAAATCAGTGATCTACTTTGAAGTGCTGACCACTATCGCTCTGGTGATTGGCCTGATCATGGCCTTCAGCACCGGCATTGGCACCGGCGCCAATATCCACCTGGAACAGCTTTCTTCCGCCGGGCTCAATGAACTGGCCGACCGTGGCCAGCACATCAAGGGCACCAGCCAGTTCCTGATGGAGCTGATCCCCAACTCAGTGATCGGCGCCTTCGCTGAAAACAACGTGCTGCAAGTGCTGTTGTTCTCGGTACTGTTCGGCAGCGCCTTGAACCTGGTAGGCGAAGCGGCTTCCGGGATCTCGCGACTGATCAATGAACTCAGCCACGTGATCTTCCGCATCATGGGCATGATCGTGCGTTTGGCCCCCATCGGTGTGTTCGGCGCCATCGCCTTCACCACCAGCCAATATGGTCTCGACTCCCTGCAACACCTGGGCAGCCTGGTAGGCCTGTTCTACCTGACCTGTTTCGTCTTCGTCGCACTGATCCTCGGCCTGGTAATGCGCTTGTCGGGCCTGCGCATGCTGCCGTTCCTCAAGTACCTGCGCGAGGAACTGCTGATCGTCCTGGGGACCGCCTCCTCCGATGCAGTGCTGCCACAGATCATGCGTAAACTGGAGCACCTGGGCATTGGCAGTTCCACCGTCGGCCTGGTGATTCCCACAGGTTACTCGTTCAACCTCGACGGTTTTTCGATCTACCTGACCCTGGCCATCGTATTTATCGCCAACGCCACTGGCACGCCGCTGTCGATGACCGACTTGCTGACCATCTTGCTGGTGTCGTTGATCACCTCCAAGGGCGCCCACGGGATTCCGGGTTCGGCGCTGGTGATTCTGGCGGCTACGCTGACCGCGATCCCGGCGATCCCGGTGGTGGGCCTGGTGCTGGTGTTGGCGGTGGATTGGTTCATGGGGATTGGCCGGGCGCTGACCAACCTGATCGGCAATTGCGTGGCCACCGTGGCTATCGCCCGCTGGGAAAAAGACATTGATATCCAGCGCGCCAACAAGGTACTGGATGGGCAACAAGGGTATGCGTTCCAGGCGAAGAAGCCGGTGTTGCCGGCCCACCAAGAGTTCTAATTAAACCCTGTAGCCGCTGCGATGGGTTTGGTGCGGCATTCCGACGAAGCGCCCCCTGAGGGCGGTCCTGCGGCCCGCATCGCAGCCTCGTGCCTCGGCAGCGGCTACAGGGGGATACCCAACATACAAGGAGCCTGCGACGTGATCACCACTTCAACCGTCGTCAATTCAGTGGTAGAAAAACTGCGCGCTGCCCTGGCAAAGGGACAATGGCGACGCGGCGAGATGCTGCCCGGCCAGCGCGAACTGGCCGAGCAACTGGGCATCAGCCGTCCGAGCCTGCGCGAAGCAGTCATTGTGCTGGAAACCCTGGGCCTGGTGCGCTCCATGCCGGGCAAGGGTGTGGTCGTACTCGAAGCCACGCTGAGTGAACCCCAGTCTCAGGACAGTACCGTAGCCGACGCCAGCCTCGAAGACATTCTGCAACTGCGCTACACCCTGGAGCCATTCATTGTCGGCCTGGTGGCCCAGTCCATCAGCAGTAAGGAAGTCGGCCAATTGCGCCTCACCCTGATGGACATGCGCGAAGCCCTCGACGCCAACGACAGCGAAGCCGGGATGAATGCCTACATCGCTTTCCACGAAGAGCTGTTCGCCCTCACCTCCAACCCGATCTTCCAGAACGTGGTGCAACAGACCAGCAACGCCCTCAAGCAAAGTGCCCAGGTGCTGCGTAACTCCCCCGAGCACCTGGCAGAACGCCTGCAGGAAAACGACGCCGTGGTGCGCGCCATTCGCAACAAGAACAGCGCCCTGGCCAGTGCCGAAATGCGCCGGCATATCCTTCAGGAAGGCTTGCGCATGGGCATTGCCCTGAACATCCCGGACGACCATCTGGGCAGCTGATTTTTTGGAGACCGGCCATGACCGCTCACGCTCTGCAACACAACGCCGTCGTCACCGCCCTGCCCGCTATGCGCCTGGTGGCTGGTAAAAAGCCCTCGGTGGACGACATTTATCCACGGCTGTTCGATGCCATTCTCGAACAACGGATTGCCCCGGCCAGTCGCTTTACCGAGGAGAGCCTGGGGCAAAGTTTTGGCGTCAGTCGCAGCGTGATTCGTCGAGTATTGGCGCGGTTGTCCCATCAGCAAGTCATCATCCTGCGGCCCAATCACCGGGCCCAGGTCGCGGCGCCGGATGCGCAGCAGGCACAGCAGATTCTTGAGGCGAGGCGCCTTACGGAAGTGACTGTAGTGCAGTTGGCCTGCGCCCAGGCAAAGCCTGCACAGGTACACCAACTGAGGGAGCTGATTGCCCGAGAGCGCGAATGCATCGAGCGTGATCAACGCGGGCCGGCGATTCGCCTGTCCGGGGAGTTTCACCTGCAACTGGCAGCCATTGCAGGGAATGCGCCGCTGGCGCAGTTTCTCAACAGCCTGGTGCCGTTGACGTCGTTGATCATTGCGCAGTATGAGGCCCAGGCTTGCACGTATTGTGCGTGGCAGGAGCATATGGGGATTGTGGAGGCGGTGGAGCGTGGGGATGCAGATACCGCCGTGACGTTGATGACCCAGCACCTGGATCATCTGGAGGCCAAGTTGCTGAGTCACCACTGAACCCTCTGCCAGGCGTAGATTTTATAAGCAATGTGGATCAAATGTGGGAGCGGGCTTGCTCGCGAAGGGGGTGGATCAGTTGATAAAGATACTGGCTGACCCACCGTCTTCGCGAGCAAGCCCGCTCCCACATTAAACCGTGTTCCAACAAAAAGCCCCGTATCTCGCGATACGGGGCTTTTTTTTAACGCTCGATCAGGCTGTTACAGCACCGACTGACCGCTCAACGCCAGGTCCAGCAGTTCACGGTTGGCCACCGCGTACATGGCGTAGTCCGTGCCGACCGCAGCACGAATTTCCACCATCATTGCGCGCCAGCGCTCGACCATGCCCAGGTTCTGCTCCAGCCACAGGGCCACGCGGGCTTCCATGTCTGCTGGCGCATCGACCATTTGCAGGACCTTGATGGTGATCGCCCGTTGCTGCCAGTCCACGTCGTCGCGGAAGGCTTCGCGGGCCTGGGCCTGCCAATTGTTGCCCACCGGCAGATCGCTGATCTGCTGCAGGTACCATGGCAAGTCCAGGGCGCTGCCGACGGCAAAGTAAGCCTTCGCTACATCAGCGGCACTCTGGCCCGTAACGTCAGCGGCTTCGATGATCGGCAGCAGGGTGTACAGGTGGGTAGTGCCTGCAACCATGCGCGCCAACAACTCTGGCACACCGGCTTCGACATACGCCTGGTAACGGTTCTGCCAGCCTTCGCGGGTCGGGCCTTCCAGCAGCTCGTCAAGCTTGAGGCCCAACGCAGCCAGATGCGGCCCGAAGTGTGCGACGTCACGAGCAGCATCCTGCTCATTACGACGGCTGCGCAGGAACCAACGCGTGGCGCGGCGGCCCAGGCGCATCAGCTCATCCATCAGCTCCAGTTGCACTTGCGCGGAGACCTGGTGATCCAGGGCTTCGATCTGGCGGAACCAGTGCGGGAGGTGGAAGATGTCACGCACGATCACGTAAGCGCCTGCCACGTTCGCCGGGCTCATGCCGGTAGACTCTTTGAGCCGTTGAACGAAGGTGATGCCCATGTGGTTGACCAGGTCGTTAGCGATCTGGGTGCTGACGATCTCACGCTTCAGACGATGGCGACGCATGGCCTCGGAAAACTTGGCCACCAGGGTCGGCGGGAACGCGGTTTCCATGTCACGGGTCAGGTAGGCGTCATCCGGCACCAGGGATTTGAGCAGTGCTTCCTTGAGGTCGATCTTGCTGTAGGAGATCAACACCGACAGCTCCGGACGGGTCAAGCCCTTGCCAATGGCAGCACGCTCATTGAGCTGCTCTTCCGAAGGCAGGTACTCGATGGCACGGTCCAGCTTGCCCCGGCCTTCCAGATCGCTCATCAGACGCTTGTACTCGGCTGCTCGCTCGTAGGCTTTGCGGGCGGCCAGGGACAATGCCTGGGTCTGCTTGTAGTTGTTGCCCAACACCAGGCTGCCGACTTCGTCGGTCATGCTCGCCAGCAACTGATTACGTTGCTTGTCGGTCATGTCGCCAGCCTGCACCACTTCGTTGAGCAGGATCTTGATGTTCACTTCGTGGTCGGAGCAATCCACGCCGCCGGCGTTGTCGATGAAGTCGGTGTTGGAACCGCCGCCATTGAGGCCGAATTCCACACGACCCAGCTGGGTCATGCCGAGGTTACCGCCCTCGCCCACGACCTTGCAGCGCAGCTCGTTGCCGTTGACACGCAGGGCGTCGTTGGCCTTGTCGCCAACATCGGCGTGGCTTTCAGTGCTGGCCTTGACGTAGGTGCCGATACCGCCGTTCCACAACAGGTCCACCGGGGCCTTGAGCAAGGCGTTCAGCAGTTCGGTCGGAGTCAGCTTGTCGGCCTGGATGTCGAAGCGTTCTTTCATCTGCGGCGAGATGGCAATGCTCTTCGCGCTACGCGAGAAGATACCGCCGCCTTCGGACATGATGCTGGTGTCGTAGTCGGTCCAGGCCGAACGCGGCAGGTCAAACAGGCGTTGGCGTTCAACGAAGCTGTTGGCAGGCGTCGGGTTTGGATCAATGAAGATATGCAAGTGGTTGAAGGCTGCGACCAGTTGCAGCTTGTCGGACATCAACAGGCCGTTACCGAACACGTCGCCGGCCATGTCGCCGACACCGACCACGGTGATGCTGTCTTCCTGGACGTTGATGTCGCGCTCACGGAAGTGGCGCTGCACACCGACCCACGCGCCCTTGGCGGTGATGCCCATTTTCTTGTGGTCGTAACCGGCCGAACCACCGGAAGCAAACGCATCACCCAGCCAGAAGCCGTAGTCGATAGCGATACCGTTGGCGATGTCGGAGAAGGTCGCGGTGCCTTTGTCGGCGGCCACTACCAGGTACGGGTCATCGTTGTCGTGGCGCACCACGTTCAACGGTGGCACCAGGGCGCCGTCTTTCAGGTTGTCGGTGATGTCCAACAGACCGGAAATGAAGATGCGGTAGCAGGCAATGCCCTCGGCCGCGATCTCGTCCCGGCTGCCGCCCAATGGCAGGCGACGGGGCAGGAAACCACCCTTGGCGCCGACGGGCACGATGACCGAGTTCTTCACTTGCTGGGCTTTTACCAGGCCCAGGACTTCGGTACGGAAGTCTTCTTCACGGTCGGACCAGCGCAGGCCGCCGCGAGCGACGTTACCGAAGCGCAGGTGCACGCCTTCAACCCGTGGCGAGTAGACGAAGATTTCAAACTTCGGCACCGGCTTTGGCAATTCAGGAATCGCGTGCGGGTTGAACTTGAAGCTGAAGTACGACTTGTTCTGACCGTTGGCATCCGCCTGGTAGAAGTTGGTGCGCAAGGTGGCTTTGATCAGGTCCAGGTAGCGACGCAGGATACGGTCTTCGTTGAGCACCTGGACATCGTCCAGAGCCGTCAGAATCGCTTGTTCCAGGCGTTGCTGCTTGTCTTCCAGATCTTCGGCAGTCAGTTTGCGCGCCAGGTAGAAGCGGGTCTTGAACAACCGGGTCAACTCGCGAGCGATGTCGGTGTGGTTGTTCAGGGTGCTGGCGATGTAACCCAGGTCGAAGCCCAGGCGAATCTGCTTCAGGTAGCGGGCGTAGGCACGCAGCAGTGCGACGTCGCGCCATGGCAGGCCGGCAGTCAGCACCAGACGGTTGAACGCATCGTTCTCGGCATCGCCGTTGACGATGTGCACGAACGCGTCCTGCAGGGTGTCGTTAAGCTGCTGAATGTCGAGGTTCAGGCCTTCGGCAGCGGTGAACGCGAAGTCATGGATCCAGAACTCGCGACCATTGGCATGACGCAGACGATACGGGAACTCACCCAGAACCCGCAGGCCGAGGTTTTCCAGGATCGGCAGTACGTCGGACAGTGCCAGCGGCGTATCGGCGTGATAGAGCTTGCAGTGCAACTCTTGCTGGCCGGTCACGTGACCCAGCGGCTGATAGAAGCTCATCACCAGCGGCTTGGCTTCGGTCAAGTTCAGCAGGTGTTGCATGTCGACCACGGCCGAGTGCGCAGCGAAGCGCTCGCGGTAGCCGGCCGGGAAGCCTTTCGGGAAGTCGGCCAGCACGTTGGTGCCGTGGGCTTCGCCGAAGCTTTCGACGACGAGGCTGGCGTAATCGTCCTGCCAACTGCGGCAGGCCTGCACCACTTCTTTTTCCAGCAGCAGCGGGTCGATGTCCAGACGGTTCTTCGGGTCAACCCGCAGGATCAGTTGCACACGGGCCAGAACGGACTCGGAGAAGAAGGTCCAGAATTCGCAGTCCGAGGCTTTCAGGCGATCCATCAGCACTTGCTGGATCTTCTGGCGCACTTCGGTGGAATAGATGTCGCGCGGCACGTAGGCCAGGCAGTAGCAGAAGCGGCCGTACGGGTCTTTGCGCAGGAACACGCGGATCTTGTTGCGTTCCTGGATCTGCACAATCGACATCACGGTGCTGAACAGCTCGTCCACCGGGGTCTGGAACAGATCGTCACGCGGCAGCACTTCGACCACCTGAGCCAGTTCCTTGCCCAGGTGAGCCTTGGCCTGGAAGCCCGAACGTCGTTCGATTTCCGCGACCTTGCGACGGATGTACGGGATTACCCGCACGCTCTCGCCGTACACCGAAGAGGTGTAGAGGCCCATGAAACGGCATTCCTTGATGACCTTGCCGTCGGCGTCGATCTGGCGGATCGACACGTAGTCCGGGTAGGCCGGGCGGTGAACGCGGCTTGGGTGCGCAGCCTTGGCGAACGACAGCACGGTCGGTTCGCGCAGGTAGTTGACGGCGTAGTCTTCGATGCGCAGGTCCTCAGAGGTGAGGCCGGCGCGCAGCAGCTTGGTCAGACCGAGGAAGGAGTTGGCGTCATATTCGATATGACCGCCATCCTGCTCGTCACGTACCACAAATTCTTCATAGCCGAGAAAGGTGAAGTGGTTGCCCACCAGCCATTCCAGGAAGCTCTTGATCTCGGCCTTTTCTTCGCCGTCGATGCTGAACTGGCTGGCGTCGATACCGGCCAGCAGGTCCTGGACCTTGGCTTTCATCGGCTCGAAATCAGCCACAGCGACGCGCACTTCGCCCAACACCTGCTCAAGTTCCTTGCTCAGGACATTCAGCTCGGCGGCGTTGGCGCAGCGGTCGATTTCCAGGTACATCAGCGACTCTTGCTGAATGTCATCGCCCTGGGTGCCCTTGGGCAGGATTTCCAGCAACTCGCCCTTCTTGCCACGGCGCACACTGAGTACGGTGGTTTGCAGGGTGTGGATGCTGTAGCCACGACGGTTCAGCTCGGTGCGCACCGAGTCCACCAGGAACGGCAGGTCGTGGTGCAGCACTTCGACCGCGGTGTGGGTCGACTGCCAACCGTGACGTTCGTAATCGGGGTTGTAGACCCGCACTTGCGGTTGGTTGTGATCAAAGCGCTCAAGCAGGCGCCAGGCAGACAGGGTGCAACCGGCCAGGTCGGACAAGCGACGCTGGGTCAGTTCATCCAGGGAAATAATGCCGAAGAATTGTTCAGCGAACAGCGCCACTTGTGGCAGTGCCTGTTCACTGATGTGCTGCGCCAGTGCCGCTTGCAGTTGATGCTGGAAGTCGGCCTTGCTGGCTGCGGTGAAGAACGCCATCTGTGGTACTCCGCTCGGGCTTGTTATTGATGGAAGCGTCGCGTGTTATCCCCTTGCGGGGAGACCGTCAGCTCTGTTCGCAGGTTGTACCATAACGAATCGGAGCGACAGGTGGGTGAAGCTGGACAAGACAACGAGGTCACATACAACTTCCATAAGATGAGCCGCTGGCCGGGCGACGGTACGACGGGCAGGTCAGACTCCTGGCAAGCGCTCATCCGTTGCGCAGCTTAACGAGTGTAGGAAGGCAACTGCTTGCGGCGCTGCGACATATTCAGTCAACGGCACGCTGCTGGCGGGTTGCGACTTGGGCAACCTGCCGTTTACGGGTGAATTTACGCCTTTCGAGTACCGGAAATGACCGAGACACTCTCCCAAGTCACACCGAGTTTCTGACACAGAATGAAGCACAAAATTCGCTGCAATGGCACAATTGCCGCGCCGCGCCCTCCCCCAGACAGGATTTTCCATGCAATTGACCACCGCCCACCTGATCGTCAACCCCTGCGATGACGAAGAAGACAACATGGCCATGCTCTGCTGCCACGGCGACAAGGGCGAGATGTTCATGGTCACTCGTTACCCCGATGAGGACGAGGTGGAAATCACTTGGGATTACGAGCCGTCGACCCTGGACGGGCTGAAGATCACCCTGAGCGCCACGAAGCTGCTGGTGGAGATTGCCGCGACGGACGCGGATGCGTTGGGTGGCAGTGATCATCTGGAGATCACCCACGGCACCGCCGAGGCGGATTTGGCCGAAGTGGAAGAGACGTTGCAGAACATTCTCAAGGGTACCGGGACTTACATCGGGACCTGAATGCACGCTCTTTCGTGGCGAGGGGGCTTGTCCCCCGTTGGGCTGCGAAGCGGCCCCAGTAATTTAGGGCTGCTACGCAACCCAACGGGGGACAAGCCCCCTCGCCACAACAAGCTCCCCCACCCTGGGGGTCGGTCCAGCCGCCAAGATCTTCAGACAATTCCCACAAATTCCAAAAAATACCCCGCGCGCCGTTAGTCGCCAGCCCCCCCTATGCATTAAAGTAAGGCCCCCAGGCTCTGGCATTTTTCACAATGCCCAGGCTCATCTTTCCAGGAACCGTCATCGATGGAACATCGTGAAGCGCTGCTTGCGCTGCGAACCTTTCTTTCAACGCAGATCCTCGGCCAGGAAAAACTCATCGAGCGCCTGCTCATCGCCCTGCTTGCCGATGGCCATATGTTGGTTGAAGGCGCTCCCGGCCTGGCCAAGACCAAGGCCATCAAGGAGCTTGCCGAAGGGATCGAAGCACAGTTCCATCGTATCCAGTTCACCCCCGACCTGCTGCCCGCCGACATCACCGGCACCGAGATCTATCGCCCGGAAACCGGCAGCTTCGTGTTCCAGCAAGGGCCGATCTTCCATAACCTGGTGCTGGCGGACGAAATCAACCGGGCCCCGGCCAAAGTGCAGTCGGCATTGCTCGAAGCCATGGCCGAGCGCCAGGTCAGCGTCGGGCGCAGCACCTATGAACTGTCGCCGCTGTTCCTGGTGATGGCCACGCAAAACCCGATCGAGCAGGAAGGTACCTATCCCCTGCCCGAAGCCCAGCTCGACCGGTTCCTGATGCACGTCAAGATCGGCTTCCCCGACGCCGCCGTCGAACGCCGCATCCTGCAACAGGCCCGTGGCGAAGCCCTCAACGGCGAAACCAAGCCCGAGCGCCGGGTCAGCCAGCAGGCGATCTTCGCCGCACGCAAGGAAATCCTCGGCCTGTACATGGCCGATGCGGTGGAGGAATACCTGGTGCAACTGGTCATGGCCACCCGCACCCCGGCCAAGTTTGATCCGGAAATGGCCGAGTGGATTGCCTATGGCGCAAGCCCCCGGGGCTCGATTGCCCTCGACCGCTGCGCCCGGGCCCACGCCTGGCTGGCCGGTCGCGATTTTGTCAGCCCGGAAGATATCCAGGCGGTACTGTTCGACGTGCTGCGTCACCGGATCATTCTGTCGTTCGAGGCCGAAGCGGCCGGTATTGACCAGGACCGCGTGGTGCAACGCATTCTCGACGTCGTAGCCGTCGCTTGAGCCCCATGAACGCCAGCGATGGAGTCCGCGTCAGCCTGAGCGAATTGATCGAGATGCGTCATCGCGTGCGCGAAGTACAGCTGTTTTCTACACCGAGCCAGCGCAGCCCGCTGATTGGCCTGCACCACTCGAAACTGCGAGGTCGCGGCGTCGACTTCGATCAGGTGCGGGTCTACCAGGCCGGCGACGACGTGCGCACTATCGACTGGCGTGTCACCGCGCGTACCCAGGAGCCGCACACCAAGCTGTTCCACGAGGAACGGGAGCGCCCGATTTTCATCATGGTGGAGCAAAGCTGCCGGCTGTTTTTCGGCTCGGGGCTGATGTTCAAATCGGTACTGGCGGCCCAGGCGGCGAGCCTGATCGGCTGGGCCGCATTGGGGCATAACGACCGCGTCGGCGGGCTGGTGTTCGGTGACAACGAGCACTACGAAATCAAGCCGCGACGCAGCAAGCAAAGCCTGCTGCAATTGCTCAACCGGTTGGTGCGGGTCAACCAGAGCTTGAATACCGAAAGCAAGCCGGAACCCGATGCCCTCGGCATGGCTTTGCGCCGCGGGCGAGAAGTCTTGCGTCCCGGCAGCCTGGCGATCGTGATTTGCGATGAGCGTGCCCTGACCGAAGGTGCCGAACAGCAACTGAGTCTTTTGTCACGCCATTGCGACTTGCTGCTGTTGCCGGTATCCGATCCGCTGGACCACGCCCTGCCAGCCGCCGGGCTACTGCGGTTCGCCGAACGCGGCGCGCAGTTGGAAATCGACACCCTGAATTTCGACCTGCGCCAGGCCTATAAAGCCCAGGCCGACGAACGTAGCGCGCGCTGGGAGTTGCTTGCGCAGAAGCTGCGGATATTGCTCATGCCCTTGAGCACCCAAAGTGAAATGGTCGAGCAACTGCGCGAATACCTCAACCCGCAACGACCGGCCAAAAAGCAATGAGCAGCCTCGACCAACTGCAACCGCTGATCGCGCCTCCAGCCATCGGTTTCTGGCCACCAGCACCGGGCTGGTGGCTATTGCTGCTGCTCATACCCCTGCTTGCCTGGGGCCTGTGGTCGCTGCGCCGTTTCCTCCCGGCCCAACGTCCGGTGGCCCGCGCCGAACAACCGCTGGACCCGCTGCGGGTCGCCGCCCTCGCGGAACTGGCGCTGATGCCCAAACCCTACGACGGTGCGCCGGCCGGCGCCTGGTTGCAGCAACTCAACGGCCTGCTCAAGCGCCTGTGCCGCAACGACTACCCGTATAGCCAGAGCCACACCCTCAACGGTCGCAAATGGCTGGCCTTCCTCGACAACCGTTGCCCGGCCGCCGGACTGACCCGCTGGATGGTGCTGGTGGAAGGCGCCTACAAGCCCGAATGCAAGCTCGATGACAAGGCCATCGCAGGCCTGACTCAGGCGGTCGACACCTGGATTCGCAAACATGTTTGAGTTCGCCTGGCCATGGATCTTCGCCCTGTTACCCCTGCCGTGGGTGATGCGGATGCTCCTGCCCGTCGCCGACAGCGGCGAGCCCGCCTTGAAGGTCAGCTTCCTCGGCGACCTGGAAGGCCTGGCGCGCCGCCGGGCCCGGGCCAACCTGCCGGGCTGGCGTCAGCAAGCGCCGTTCGTGGTGTTGTGGTTGCTGCTGTTGACCGCCGCCGCCCGCCCGGAGTGGCTGGGCGAACCGCTGCCGATTGCCGCCAGCGGCCGTGACTTGCTGGTGGCGGTGGATGTGTCCGGCTCCATGGATTTCCCCGACATGCAGTGGCGGGACGAAGACGTCAGCCGCCTGACGTTGGTCAAGCACCTGCTGGGGGATTTTCTCGAAGGCCGCGAAGGTGACCGAGTCGGCCTGATCCTCTTCGGCAGCCAGGCCTATCTGCAAGCACCGCTGACCTTCGACCGCCATACCGTGCGTACCTGGCTGGATGAAGCGCGGATTGGCATCGCCGGCAAAAACACCGCCATTGGCGATGCCATCGGCCTGGCCTTGAAGCGCCTGCGCCAGCGTCCCGCGCAAAGCCGGGTGCTGATCCTGGTGACCGACGGCGCCAACAACGGAGGTGAAATCGATCCGCTGACCGCCGCTCGCCTGGGCGCCGAAGAAGGCGTGAAGATCTACCCCATCGGCATCGGCGCCGATCCCGAGCAAACCGGCTCCCTGGGCATGCTCGGCCTCAACCCGAGTCTGGACCTCGACGAGCCGGCCCTCAAGGCTATCGCCCAGGCCACGGGCGGGCGTTACTTCCGTGCCCGAGACGGCCAGGAGCTGCAAGCCGTCAAGGAAACCCTCGACCAGTTGGAACCCGTGGCCCAACAACCAACCCAGGCGCGCCCGGCCCAGGCACTTTATAGCGGGCCGTTGGCCCTGGCGCTGATCCTGAGCATGCTACTGGTGATCCAGGAACGCTGGCCGGACAACACTCTGCAACGCCTCTTTAACAAAATCTCCAGCAAGGGCCACTTTCTGCAACAGCACCCCGAATGGCGCCAACGCCTCAAACGCCTGCGCTTGCGGAGGCGTCGATGATTGCCCTGTGGCCGCACTGGTTTCGCCCCTGGTGGCTGTTGCTGCTGCCGCTGCTCGGCTGGCTGCTGTGGCATCTGTGGCACCGACAAAAACGCGCAGGGCGTTGGCAGATGATTCTGCCGCCGGCGTTTCATGCGGCGCTGCTCAGTGGCGGCAGTGGGCGGGAAAGCAAATCGCCGTGGGTGATCCTTGGTCTCGCCTGGCTGCTGGGTGTATTGGCGCTGCTGGGTCCCAGCTGGCAACGCGTCGAGCAGAACAGCCAGAAACCTGCCGATCCGCTGGTGGTATTGCTGGAACTGACCCCGGAAATGCTCGCCACCGACAGTCCGCCCAACCGCCTGGAACAGGCGCGGCGCAAACTGTACGACTTGCTCCAGGCCCGCAGCGATTCGCAGACGGCCATCGTGGTCTACGCCGGCAGCGCTCACACCTTGGTGCCACTGTCGGATGACCTGGCCACCAGCCGTAACCTGCTGGAAGCCCTGCGGCCCTCGATCATGCCCCAGGCCGGTCACCGCGCCGACCTGGCAGTCGAAAAGGCCCTGTCACTGCTCAAGCACGGTGGTCTCGGCCAGGGCCGCTTGCTGTTGGTCGGCTCATCGTTGTCCAAACAAGAGCGCCAAGGCATCCGCCTGCTGCTGGGAGACCAAGGGCCAAGCCTGTCGATTCTTGGCATTGGCAGTCGCGAAGGTACGCCGGTGACTCAGGAGAGCGGCGAGTTCCTCAAGGATGACCAGGGCGCAATCCTGGTGCCGCGCCTGGACAGCCCGACCCTCAAGGCTTTCGCCAGCGAGATGGGCGGTCGTTACCGCCAGGCCCGCCTGGATGACAAGGACCTGCGCAGTCTTGGCCTGCTGGACGGCCCGCAAAGCCTGCGCAACGACGGCCAGCGGCTGCAGTTGGACACCTGGGCCGACCAGGGTTACTGGTTGCTGCTGCCCTTGCTGCTGCTCGCGGCCTGCGCCGGTCGTCGGGGCTGGTTGTTCTGCCTGCCGTTGTTGCTGTTGGCCGCCCCACAACCCAGCTACGCCTTCGACTTTCAGGACTTGTGGCTGCGCCCAGACCAGCAAGGCCAATACCTGCTCAAGAAAAAACGCCCCGGCGAAGCCGCCGAACACTTCGAAAACCCGCAATGGCAAGGTGTCGCCCTGTATGAAGCCGGCAACTATGCCGAAGCCGCCAAGCGCTTTGCCGAAGGCAGTGATGCGTATTCCCACTACAATCGCGGTAATGCCCTGGCCAGGGCCGGTGAACTGGAAGCGGCGATAGACGCCTATGAACAAGCCCTGGAAGCCCAGCCGGATTTGCAACCAGCCCTGAAAAACAAGGCCCTGGTGGAAAGCCTGCTGCGGGAAGAGCCGGAACCGGAACCCGCCAAGCCGCCCAAGAAGGAGGATGACGAAACCACCCAACCCGGCCAGACTGCACAGCCGGGCACCAGCGGCCAGACCGCCCCCGGTGGCGAACAAACGCCCCAGGGCCAAGGCCAGCCGGGCACCGCCGAAACACAAACCGGCGCCACGCCACCCGCCGGCGGCAATGAGGTACCCGGCAGCGAACTGGGGGACGAACAGACCACCACTCCACCTTTGCGCGGGGCGGATGCCAGCCTCGACGGCGAACACCGTCAGGCCCTGGAACAGTGGCTGCGGCAGATCCCGGACAATCCCGGCGAGCTGCTGCGACGTAAATTCTGGTACGAACAGCAACAACATCAGGACAAGACTCGATGAGCCGCTGCACCGCCCTTCTCCTCACCCTCGTACTGTGGGCCTGCCAGGCCCAGGCCGCGGACCTGGTTGCCAGCGTCGACCGCAGCCGTGTCAACTCCGGGGAGACGGTGGAACTGACCGTGGAATCCAATGACGTCACGCAGTTCGGCAAACCGGACCTTGCGCCCCTGGACCCGCTGTTCGAAGTGCGCGGCACACGCCAGATCAACCAACTCACCACCCTGGGCGGCGACAATCACGCCACCACCCGCTGGATCATTACCCTGCTGCCCAAGGAGAACGGCACAGTGGTGATTCCGTCGCTGCAGTTGGGGGCACTCAAGAGCCAGCCGATCACCCTGCAAGTCATCGAAACCGCCAGCCAGGACACCAACACCCAACTGGCGCCGGTATTCATCGAGGCCAACCTCGACCAAGACACGGTCTATGTCCAGGCCCAGGCCTTGCTGACCGTGCGTGTCTACCATTCGGTGTCGCTGTACGACGACAGCAGCCTGACGCCGTTGCAGATTCCCGACGCCCGCATCGAGCAGTTGGGGGAATCGCGCAACTACGAGAAAGTCATCAACGGCATTCGCCATGGCGTGATCGAAATGCGCTACGGCATCTATCCGCAACGCAGCGGCCCACTGGCGATTCCGGCACAGGTTTTCAGCGCGACCCTGGTCGAACCGCGCCCCGCTCAGGACACCAATCCTCAAGGCCCGAAACCCGGAAAATTGCTACATGTCAGCTCCACTGAACTACTCCTGACGGTCAAGGCCAAGCCGGCCCTGTATCCGGCGGATGCACCCTGGCTGCCGGCCCGCAGCCTGAGCCTGAGTGAAAGTTGGAACCCGGAACCGGATCACGTCCAAGTGGGCGACTCCGTGACCCGCAGCCTGACCCTCAAGGCCGAAGGCCTCGCCAGCGCCCAATTGCCACCGCTGCCGAACACCGAAGTGGCGGGCCTGCGCCGCTACCCGGACCAACCGGTATTGAGTAATCAGAACAGCGACCGCGGCGTGATCGGTAGCCGCGAAGACCGTGAAGCGCTGGTGCCCAACCGCGCCGGCACCGTGGAACTGCCGGCGGTGGAAGTCGTGTGGTGGAACACCCATGAAGACCATCTGGAACGCACCCATTTGCCGGCCCGCCTCCTCCAGGTGGCGAACAACCCAAGCCTGGTGGTCGACACCCCGGCCACACCGACAGTGATCACCGCACCGGACTCCGACAGCCTGTGGATCTGGCAGCTCACCAGCCTGATCCTGGCCTGCACCACCCTGCTGGGCTTCGGCCTGTGGTGGCGCGCGCGCTGGCAGCCGGCGATTTTGCGGGCGGCGCAGACCGGACCGAGTCCGCGTACGTTGCTGGATGACCTCAAACGTACGAGTCAGGCGAATGACCCCCAGGCGACGCGCCAGGCGCTGGACGCCTGGGCACGGCAGCAACCGGAAACTCTGGCCGATATGGCGGCGCGGTTTGTGCCGCTGTCGGACGCACTGGATGGGTTGAATGGCGCGCTCTATAGCGAGACGGGGCAGTACTGGCAGGGTGAAGAGTTATGGCGGGCGGTGAAAGCGATTCCGATGGCTGAGAACACACAAGACCCGGTCACGGACAACACCAGCTTGCCACCGCTGTATCCCAAGTAACCGAAACATTCCTGACACCACACTTGATTTACATCGCCTGATCGACATGCATTGTTAAAGGCCAGCAATCCATATCCCTTTAATTTGCAGGACGTTTCCTAGACAATCCCACGGCCTTGCGCCTGCTCAGTCCACTGGCTAGCCTTCGCTCCGTCGCTGCACATCAGCGATCGGGTGTGAGATCCCGTGAACTTGTAGGCGCCACGAGCAACATGCTCTATGGCGGCTGTGTGCGGGCAGACTTCGGTCTGGCCGGGTGCTCCTACTAATCCGGTATCTCACCCCGCACATAGCTGCCACCTTTTGACGTGTGAGATCGGCAAAAGAATGGCTCCAAACCCAGTAGGTACTTCATTTATGAACAAAATCGTCCCCGACCCACCCCGCTTCACCCCCGACCGCGAAACCCTTGACCGCACCCTGCGCCACTACCTGCACCCCGCCTCGCCGCCGTCCTTCACCGTGCACCATGACCTCAGCTTCGAAGACGCCCTCGCCCAGATCTGCGACCTGCTGCACTGCGCAGCCGCCACCGCAGCCAGCACAACCGAAGGGCTGACCGGCGATCATCGCCATATGGCAGCCTCCACCGAACACCTGATCGAGATGGCCAAAACCCTGGCCGACCGAGCGTTGGGTTGCCTGAACACCGCGTAACCCCTGTGGGAGGGGGCTTGCTCCCGATAGCGGTGTGTCAGCCAGCTTATCTGTAACTGACCCGCCGCTATCGGGAGCAAGCCCCCTCCCACAGGTTTACAGGTAAACTTCCCTCCTTTTCATCTTCTTCACGGAGTTCGCCTTGCGTCTGTTCCACACCTCCGACTGGCACCTGGGCCAAAACCTCCACGGCCAGGAACGCGACTTCGAACACGCCTGTTTCCTCGACTGGCTACTGGGCCAACTCAAGCTGCACTGCCCCGATGTGCTGCTGATCGCCGGCGACATCTTCGACACGGTCAACCCGCCGCTCAAGGCCCAGGAACGCCTGTATGACTTCATCATCAGCGCCCACGAACAAAACCCCGCGCTGACCATTGTGATGATCGCCGGTAACCACGACTCCGGCTCACGCATCGAACTGCCCGCGCCGCTGATGCGCCGTTTGCGCACCCATGCGCTGGGCCGCGTGCTGTGGCTCGACGACGGCCAACTGGATGCCGAGCGCCTGCTGATCCCCCTGCCGAATGCCAAGGGCAAGGTCGCCGCGTGGTGCCTGGCGCTGCCGTTCCTGCGCCCGGCGGAAGTCACCGGTGCACACCTGGGCGATGATTACCTGCACGGCATCGGCCAGGTGCATGACTGGCTGATCGCAGCGGCCAACACCAAACGCAAGAAAGGCCAGGCGCTGATTGCCATCAGCCATGCGCACATGGCCGGTGGCTCAGTGTCGGAAGACTCCGAGCGCAGCCTGATCATCGGCAATGCCGAGGCGCTGCCGGCCAAACTGTTCGACAAAAGTATCGGCTATGTTGCCCTCGGCCATTTGCACAAGCCGCAAAAGGTCAATGGCGAAGAGCGCATTCGCTACAGCGGATCGCCGATTCCGCTGTCGTTTTCCGAAATTGGCTATAAGCACCAGATTCTCGACGTGACGTTCCAGGGCGAACGACTGGTCAGCGTCGAGCCGCTGCTGATTCCTCGCTCGGTCAACCTGCAACGCCTGGAAGCCGCGCCCCTGGCCGACATCCTCAAGGCCCTGGCGGACTTGCCCGATATCGACCTGCTCGCCGACACCCAGCGCCAACCCTGGCTGGAAGTTCGGGTACGCCTCGACGAGCCGCAACCTGACCTGCGCCAACAAGTGGAAAACGCCCTGCAAGGCAAGGCCGTGCGCCTGGTGCGCATCGCGGCCGAGTACGCCGGCAAACGCGGCAGCGATGCCAGCGACGAAGAACGCCTGATCGAACTCGACCAGCTCACGCCCCAGGAATTGTTCAGCCGTGCCTGGCAGGACAGCTACGGCAGTGAAGTGGATGAACAGACCTTGAAGGATTTCGCCGTGCTGCTTCAGGAAGTGCAACAGGAGGGTGAACAGCCATGAAGATCCTCGCCATCCGCCTGAAAAACCTCGCCTCCCTGGCGGGCCCGTTCGAGATCGACTTTACCGCGGAGCCCCTGGCCAGTGCCGGGTTGTTCGCGATTACCGGGCCGACCGGGGCCGGTAAAAGTACCCTGCTGGATGCCCTGTGCCTGGCGCTGTTTGGCGCGGTGCCGCGCCTGGGCGACACCGGCCAGGCGAAGTTGCCCGATGCCGACAGCGATATTTCCATTGGCGACCCGCGCACGCTGATTCGTCGCGGCACCGGCGGTGGTTATGCCGAGGTGGATTTTGTCGGCGTCAGCGGCCGTCGCTATCGCGCGCGCTGGGAAGCCAACCGTGCCCGGGACAAGGCCAGCGGCAAGCTGCAAAACAGCCGCCAGAGTTTGATTGATCTGGACAGCGAGCAACTGCTGGCTAGCCAGAAAACCGAATACAAGACCCAGCTGGAACTGGCCCTGGGCCTGAACTTCGAGCAGTTCACCCGTGCGGTGTTGTTGGCGCAAAGCGAGTTCAGCGCGTTCCTCAAGGCCAATGACAACGAGCGCAGTGAGCTACTGGAAAAGCTCACCGACACTGCGCTCTACACCCAACTGGGCCGCCGCGCCTTCGACAAAGCCAAAGACGCCAAGGAGACCCACAAGCTGCTGCAGGACCAGGCCACCGGCATCACGCCGCTGCCTGCCGAGGCTCGCGCCGAACTTGATCAGCATCTCAGCCAAGCCCAGCAGCAACTCAAGCAGCAGCAGGCCCAACTCAAGCAACTTGAGCAGCAGCACACCTGGCTCAAGGAATTGCGCGAATGGCAGGAACGCCAGCAAAACGCGACTGAGCAACTGCAGCAGGCCCAGCAGGACTGGGACGGCCAGGCCCAGCAACGACTGGACCTGAGCCGCCTGGAGCAATTGACGCCGCAACGTCATCACTTCTCACGCCTGGCTGAGCTGACCAGCCAGTTGCAGCCCTTGGCCGCACAGATTCAACAGCACCTTGAACAACAAGCCGGCCTGCTGGTGCGTCGGGATCAACTGCAACTGCAGCAGACCGATGTGCAAGCGGCCCTCGCCCAAGCCCTGAAGCAGCAAGTCGATGCTGTGCCGTTGCTGCGCCAGGCCTTCGAGACGCAAAGCACCCTCACCCACTTGACCGAAGATCTGGCGAAACGCAGCGCGGAAAAACAACTCCACGAAAGCACCTGCGTGGAAGGCCAAGCCGCCTTGAATGGCTTGCTGGACACGCAAAAGCACGTCGCCGAACGCCTGCAACGGCTCGCCGCAGAACTTGAGCGCAGCGCCACCCTCGCGCCCCTGAGCGATGCCTGGACCTACCAGCGTGAACGTCTGCAACAACTGATGTTGATCGGCAACCGCCTCAATAAAGGCCAGGCCGAACTGCCGCAATTGGAGCAACGAACCACCCGCCTCAGCGAACAATGGACCGAGCAGCGCAATACGCTGGACCTGCTGTATCACGAAGCCGGTGCCGAGCCCCACGCGGTGGCCGAGCAGATCCAGTTGCTGGGCAGCTTGCTGCAAGACAATCGCAAGCAACAGCGCGCCTTTGAAGAGGTGGCGCGGCTGTGGAGCAGTTACCAGGGGTTGGAGAAACGGGCAAACGACTTGAGTGCCAAACAACAGGCCGCCAAGGAGCAACGCGAGGCGTTCAACCGAACAGGTATTCAAGCCAAGGCCGAGCTTGCCGTCGCGGAGCAAACCCTGACGGTCATCCAGCAACTGTTGGAGCGCCAACGCCTGGCCCGTGACGTCAACGTACAAACATTGCGCGAACAACTGGAATCCGATCAACCCTGCCCAGTCTGTGGCAGTGTCGACCATCCGTATCATGCCTCTGACGTGTTGCTGAACAGCCTTGAACGTCACGACGAGGATGAAGTGGCCAACGCCCGCAAATCGGTGGAGGTGCTAAAGGAAAAAGTAGATGCGCTGCGCACGGAGCTGGGTGAGCTGATCGCCCAGCAAAAAGAGCTTTTACGCCAGCAACAAGAAGTGGCAACCGAACAACAGGCATTGGCACCGATCCTTGAGGCGCACCCGCAGTCCATTGCGCTGCTCAACCAGGACACTACCCAGCGCGATGCCTGGCTGACCCAACAACTGAGCCAGCTCAATCAAAGCATCACCCAGGACGAACAGCGCCAAGGCGCCCTGCTCAACCTGCAACAAAACGCCGGGCGCCTGCAGCAACAACTGCAAGCAGCCCAAGACGCCAGCCAGCAGGCCCGCCAGCAACTGATCGACCAGCAACGAGAACTGGCCAACGACCGTGAACGCCTGGACGAAGAACTCAACGCCTTCGCCAGTCTCTTGCCTGCCCAAACGCTGGAAGGTCTGCGCAGCGAACCGGCGGCGACCTTCATGCTGCTCGACCAACACGTCAGTCAGCGCCTGGAGCAACTGGCACACCAGCGTGAGGAGCTCACCGAGCAACAACAGCGCCAGCAAGTTATCGAGAAAGAACAGGACCGCCAGCAACATCGCCAGCAGCAACTGGAGCTGCTGCTACAGCAGTTTGCCGAGTTGACCGCGCGGCAACAGGCGGCCAAGGAACAACTCTCCGGGCTGTTGAGCCACTACTCCAGCGCCGAACACTGGCAGCAGCAGTTGGATCAGGCCGTCGAGCACGCTCGACAGAGCGAGGCCCAGGCCAACCAGCAGTTGCAGGACACCCGCAACGAACTGATCCAACTGGCCGCCGATCTCAAGGCCCAACAGGACCGTCAACACGCCCTGGAAACCGAACAACAGGTATTGAACAGCCGCATCAGCGAATGGCGCGCCTTGCACCCGGAACTGGACGATGATGGCCTGGCACGATTGCTGGCCATCGACGAACCGCAGTTGGGGCAACTCAGGCAGCAGCTGCAATTGAGTGAAAAGGCCGTCGAACAGGCCAAGGTCTTGCTGCAAGAACGCGAACAGCGGCTCAAGGATCACCAGGCCCTGCACAATGGCAACCTCGACGCCGAGCAACTGGACAGCGCCTTGGCCGAACTCAACAACCAACTGGCCAGCGGCGAAAAACACTGTGCCGAACTGCGCGCGCAACAAGCCGAAGACCAACGTCGGCAGAACGCCAACCAGGCCTTGGCCGATCAGATCGCCAAGGCCTACGACGAGTGGCAGCGCTGGGCACGGCTCGACGCGCTGATCGGTTCGGCCACGGGCGACAAGTTCCGCAAATTTGCCCAGGCCTACAACCTTGACCTGCTGGTGCACCACGCCAACGTGCAACTGCGCCAACTGGTGCGTCGCTACCGCCTCAAGCGCGGCGGCAGCATGCTCGGGCTGCTGGTGATGGACACGGAAATGGGCGATGAACTGCGCTCGGTGCATTCGTTGTCCGGCGGCGAGACATTCCTGGTGTCCCTGGCATTGGCCTTGGGCCTGGCGTCGATGGCGTCGAGCACGTTGAAGATCGAATCGTTGTTTATCGACGAAGGGTTTGGCAGCCTCGACCCCGAGTCGCTGCAACTGGCGATGGACGCCCTGGATGGCTTGCAGGCCCAAGGTCGCAAGGTCGCGGTGATCTCCCACGTGCAGGAAATGCACGAACGGATCCCGGTGCAGATCCAGGTCAAGCGCCAGGGCAATGGTTTGAGCACACTGGAGGTTAAATGAGCCAGGCCCTGCTGTATTCGTTTCGCCGCTGCCCCTACGCCATGCGGGCACGCATGGCGCTGCGGTATTCAGGGGCGACGGTGCAGATTATTGAGGTCAGTCTCAAGGCCAAGCCCGCCGAAATGCTGGCGCTGTCGCCCAAGGGCACGGTGCCGGTGTTAAGCGTGGATGGCCAGGTGATCGAGGAGAGTCTGGCGATCATGGACTGGGCCCTGGCACAGAATGATCCCGAGGATTGGTTGCTCAAGCATGACCCGGCGGCGCGGGCGCTGATGGCTGGGTTGATTGAACAGAACGATCAGGCATTCAAGGTGCACTTGAATCGCTACAAGTACGCCGAGCGCTACCCGGAGCAGCCGATGGCGCATTATCGGGCCGAGGGTGAGGTGTTTTTGCACAGGCTGGATGAACTGCTGGCTGAGCGGGATTACTTGCTGGCCGATCACTTGAGCCTGGCAGACGTGGCTTTGGCACCGTTTGTGCGGCAGTTTGCCCATGTCGATCGGGAGTGGTTTGCGGGTACGCCGTATCGGCGCTTGCAGGCCTGGTTGCAGCGTTTTCTGGAGTCCGAGCTGTTTACAGGGGTCATGGAAAAACCGTAGGCGCTGCCGAGGTACGAGGCTGCGATCGGCTGCGTAGCAGTCGTAAACTTGGCGACTCGGTCTAAATGAAACACCTTGCTGAATGATTTTACGGCCGCTGCGCAGCCGATCGCAGCCTCGTGCCTCGGCAGCGGCGACAGAGATCAGAGCGCAGTCACGACGTTATGAACCACTTCACCTGTGCGCTGTGCCTGATGCTCAAACTGAACCCCCGGATACGCCACTTGAATCGGCGGCTGGGCGGCGGGTTGGCTGAAGGTTGCGAGCGTGACCAGCAATACCATCGCGGCGTAGACGCCGATGGCGATGTAAGCGCCGTGTTTGGCGGAGGTCAAGAGGGCTCTGGCCATGGGAGGCTCCTTAAACGTTGACACCGGGTCGATGCATGATCAACCCCGTGTCAATTAACGCTCAGTGTTGAACCTTGTGGTCCAGAGCGGCATAGAAGTTGGCACTTTGTTGCAGGTACTTCTGGGTGTAGGCGCTGGTGCTGGATTTTTTGCTGCTGATTTCCACATTGGCGCTGGCAGGCAGGACCACAGAAGCAGAAACAGCGGAAGCGGCGATGATCGAGAAGAGATTGAAGTTCATGTCGGTAACCCTTGTGTTCGGTTGGCTGGTTGGCCTGTGAAGGCCTTGAAGCAAACTTACGCCCGGGGGGCTTACCGGTAGAAATTCATTGAAACAGTAGCTGTTATCACTGGCATTAATAGAAGGAGTCAGGCCCCGCGTTGCGGGGCCTGTGGCTTATTGCCGCAGCAGAAACTTGAGATCGCTGGGAGCATCAATCGGCAATGTCTGCACGGTTTCGCCCAGCAGGCCGGTCTTGGCGTCGCGCTCGACTACCACGATCTGGTTACTCTTCTGGTTGGCAATCAGCAGGAACTTGCCGCTCGGGTCCAGGGCGAACTCACGGGGATGATCGCCTTCCACTGAGCGCCGCTGGATCTCCTTCAATTGCGCGGTGGCGGGGTCGATGGCGAAGACCAGCATCTGGTTGGCGGTGCCGCGGTTGCTGACGTAGAGGAACTTGCCGTCGTTTGAGGCATGCAACGCCGCGCCGGCCTTGTCGGACACCGGTTGCCCGGCGGCAAAGTCCACCAGTTGGCGCTGGACCAGCTTGCCGTCCTGATAATCGAACACCGCAACCTGCGCGCTCATCTCGGTGGTCAGCCAGGCATGCTTGCCGTCAGCGCTGAACAGCAGGTGGCGCGGGCCGCTGCCCGGGGGCAACTGCACGAAGGATGGATCAGCCGGGGTCAGCGGCAGTTCGTGGTTGGCCTTGGGGTCGTAGTGGTAGACAAAGATCTTGTCCGCCCCCAGATCGTTGGCAAACACGTACTTGCCGTCCGGCGAGGACACCACCGAATGCACATGGTTGGAGGCCTGGCGCTCGGGGTTGACCCGGCTGGCCGGGTGCCCGCTCAGTTGCACAGGCGGTGACAACTTGCCCTCGGCGTCCACCGGCAGGATCGCCAGGCTACCGCCCGGATCTTCCAATACCGAATAGTTGGCGACAAACAGGTAACGTCCATCGGCGGCCAGGCTGGAGTGGGTAGGCTCATTACCCAGGCTTTGTACCTGGTTGATCAGCGTCAGTTGGTGATTGGCGGGGTCAACGCTGTAGCTGCTGACACGCCCCACCGGGTCCTTCTGGCCAGGACCGTTTTCATTGACCACGAACAGGCGTTTCTGGTCTTTGGACAAGGTCAGCCAGGACGGGTTTTCCGTCTTGGCGGCCAGTACCGGCTTGCCACTGAACTGACCGGTACGGCTGTCGAACTGCAGGCGGTAGATCCCTTCGCTGGCGCCGGCGGTGTAGGTACCCACCAACAGCTCAAAGGTATCGACCGGCGCTGCCTGTACCGACATCGCGCCGACACTGCCAGCCATCAGCAGCGGCCAGAATTTACGCATCATCATGCTCATCTTCCTCGTCGTTATTGTTGCCGGTGAAGGCGCTCATGCACACCAGGCGGTGTTCGCCTGAATCACCGGTGAGGGTCCAGCTTTTCAGCGTTTCGTCAAAGATCGCCGCCGCCACCTGCTCCGGCGTGAAAGACCAACGTTTCTCGGCCCGGCCGTCCATGCAGATGATCAGCAGTTTTTGGTCGTCGAAGGTGAAATCAAAGGCATGCAGGCCATCAATTTCGAGCATATCGCTGGTTTCAAGTGCAGTAGGCAGGCTGGCGGCAGTCATCAGAATCATTCATCAAATAGGAAAACGCTGATGATAGGCCAATCCGCCGTGTGCGTCGTGTCGCGATAACGGGCTACCGCATCCGGCCAGCACAGGCTTGCCATTCTGAGGGGGAACTTAACCCTTTACTCCCACAGAACGGAAACCGTCATGCCGGAAATCTCATCAGCCCAGTCGCCTGGCCCACTGCTTTTGCCCCATCACAGCGACACCCTGGCCCAGGCCATCGCCCATCAATTTGCCAACCGCCCGACCTTGCGCCAAGTGGTCGCACAACAGCTGCGCGAGCGCATCCAGGAACACTACCCACCCCTGGCCCTGGATATGCGCTCACTCAACGGCAAGGACCCGGTGCTGCTGTGCAGCCCACAGGGTGATATCGAGACGTTCGTATCGATGGATGCGCTGGTTCCTGCCTTTGGCGCCGTGATACGAAACCCTGTGAAACATCATCCACTGTAGGAGCGAGCTTGCTCGCGAAGAACGCACAGGCACCGCGTTCACCCTGGATACCCGCGTTATCGTTAACGTTCCTCGCGAGCTCGCTCCTACAGGTTGTTTGCCGTTTAGTGGGCAAACAGCGAGTTGCCTTTCTGCCCCGCCAGCTTCTCGGGCTTGATCAGGAACCGCGCCAGGGCCGGCAACAGCCACAGTGCGCCAAACATGTTCCACAACAACATGAAGGTCAGCATCAGGCCCATGTCGGCCTGGAACTTGATGGCCGAGAAAATCCAGGTCGCCACGCCAATCGCCAGACACAAGCCGGTGAACAGCACGGCTTTACCGGTGGACTTGAGCGTCTGGTAATAAGCCTCTTGCAGCGGCAAACCAGCCCGCAGGAAACTCTCCAGACGGCTGTAGATGTAGATGCCGTAGTCGACACCAATCCCCACCCCCAGCGCCACCACCGGCAAGGTCGCGACCTTGACGCCAATGCCCATGAATGCCATCAGCGCGTTGCCCAGCACCGAGGTCAACACCAGCGGCAGCACGATGCACAAGGTCGCCGCCCACGAACGGAAGGTGATCATGCACATGGTCGCCACACACAGGTAGACCAGGATCAGGATGGTCAGCTCCGACTCCTTGATCACCTCGTTGGTGGCGGCTTCGATCCCGGCGTTACCGGCGGCGAGGATGAATTCCAGGCCGTCCTTGTTGTTTTCCTTGGCGAACTCTTGCACCGCGTGCACGGCGCGGTCGAGGGTTTCGGCCTTGTGGTCGTTGAGGAACACCAGCACCGGCGCCAGGGAGCAATTGTTGTTGTACAGACCGTCGGCGCGGGCGATGGAGTTATTCAGCACATCGGGGTTACGCGACAAGGTTTCCCATTTCAGGTTGCCCTCGTTCATGCCCTTGATCATCTGCTTGGACACGGTCACCAACGAGATGGCCGACTGCACGCCCTCGGTGTTCTGCATTTTCCACATCAACTGGTCGATGGGCGCCATGGCTTCATAGCGCGAGCAGCCCTCGGACTTGGTCTTGACCATCACCACCAGCACGTCGGAGCTGGTGGAGTAATTGTTGATGATGAAGGTGTTGTCCTTGTTGTAGCGCGAGTCAGGACGCAGTTCCGGCGCGCCCTGGTCAAGGTCGCCGATTTTCAGGTTCTGGCTGTACCAGAGGCCGCCGCCGAAGGCGATCAGCGCGAGGAAAATCGAGACGGGTGCGACTTTGGGGCTGGCGAATTTCGACAGCAGACGCCAGAAAGCATGCTCGCGGGTCGCGTCCTTCTTGCTGCGCTCGATGGCGCGCTTGCTGATGCCGACATAGGAAATCGCCACCGGCAGCAGAATCAGGTTGGTAAACACGATGACCGCCACACCCACCGAGGCGCCGATGGCCAATTCGCGGATCACACCGATGTCGATGATCAGCAAGGTGATAAAGCCCACCGCGTCGGCAAGGATCGCGATCATCCCAGGCAAAAACAGCTGGCGGAAAGTACGGCGGGCGGCGGTCAGGGCGTTATCGGCATCACTGGATTGCAGGGCGATGCCGTTGATCTTCTGCACCCCGTGGGAAATGCCGATGGCGAAGATCAGGAACGGCACCAGCATCGAGTAAGGATCCAGCCCGAAACCCAGGGCATGCATCAACCCCAGTTGCCAGACCACCGCCACCAGCGTGGTAATCAACACCGCAATGGTGCTGCGGATGCACCAGGTGAACCAGTACAACAGCACCAAGGTGATGACAAAGGCGATGCCGAAGAACAGCACCACCATGATCAGGCCATCGATCAGGTCGCCGACTTTCTTGGCGAAACCGACGATATGGATCTGCACGTTGGGGTTCTGGGCCTGGAACTTGCTGCGGATCTTGTCTTCAAGCTCGTGGGAAAATTTCTGGTAGTCCAGGGCCAGCAACTTGCCCTGGTCTTGCGGGTCCGGGTAGGACTCCAGCAGCGGGATATCGACAATGCTCGACTTGAAGTCGTTGGACACCAACCGCCCGACCTGCCCGGACTTGAGCACGTTGTTGCGCAACTGGTCGAGGCTTTCCGGGGAGCCGTTGTAGCTTTGCGGGATCACTTCGCCGCCGGCAAAACCTTCTTCGGTCACCTCAGTCCAGCGCACGCTGGGGCTCCACAAGGACTTGAGGCCAGAGCGATCAACGCCGGAGATGTAGAACACCTCGTCGTTGATCTGGCGCAGGGTCTCCATGTAGTCCTTCGTGAAGATGTCGCCATCCTTGGCCTCCACCGAGATCCGCACCGTGTTGCCCAGGTTCGCCAGGTCGTTACGGTGCTCCATCATCTTCTCGATGAAGGGATGTTTGAGGGGGATCATTTTTTCGAAGCTGGTAGATGGCCGGATCAGCGTCGCCTGCCAGAACAGAAACACGCTGACCAGCAGGCAGATGACGATCACTGCCGGGCGGTTGTTGAAAATCAGGCGCTCGAGAAACGTCGCCTTGTCGTTGTGATGACTACTCATTTGATCCCCGCCTTCTTATTATTTTGAGAGCTCGGCACCGGCTGGCGTGGCGACACGAACGCCACCCTGCCCCACCAGAATCAAGTTGCCGTTGCCCGCCGCCGTGACCGCCGATAACGAAATACGGTCCGCACGATTGAATACGCTGAAGGTCAGGCCATCGTCGTGGCTCACTACCACGCTGCCGCCGTTACCGACCACCACCAGGGAACCATCATCGAGCAGGGTCGCCCCTGACAAACCGAACTCCAGGGCACCACGGGCGGCATTCAACTCCACCGGAGCCCAGGTGCTGCCGAAATCCGTGGAGCGAAACAGGTTGCCGCGCAGGCCGTAGGCCAACAGGGTCTTGGGCTGCGCAGTGCCGATCACACCGAACAACGAACCCTCGTAGGGACCTTCGAGTTTTTCCCAGGTTTGCCCGTCGTCGCCGGAGCGGAACATGCTGCCCTGCTCGCCGACGATAAACAGGCCGGCGTCTTTCACGTAGGCGATGGCGTTGAGGTGGTATTGGTCTTCGTTGTCCAGGCGATCGCTGACGTCGTCCCAGGTCTTGCCGCCGTCGGTGGTTTCGATCAGCGCACCGTAGGCGCCCACGGCAAAACCGTTGCTGGCGTCCTTGAACCACACGTCCAACAGCGGTGCTTCGCGCTTGAGGTCTTGAAATTGTTGGGTCCAGGTCGCACCGCCATCGGTACTGGCGAGAATCTGCGCGTCATGGCCCACGGCCCAACCTTGTTTGTCATCGACAAAAAACACGGCGGTGAGCAGTTGGCGGGTGGGGACCTTGGCCTGGGTCCAAGTTGCGCCCTGGTCATCGGAATAGAGGATGTGCCCGCGATCACCGACGGCCACCAGGCGCTTGCCAGCATGGACCACGTCGATCATCAGGCTTTTGGCGGCCTTGACCGATTCAATGGCAAATACCGCCGGTGCGGCGGTATCGCCAGCGGCATGGGCCGGTATCGACAACGCGAAAGCCCCCAGCAGCGAGAGCGCTGTGGCCAGCAACGCGACCCTGCGCGCGGCTCGCGGGCGGCAAACCACCCCACCCATGACAGGCTCACTCATAGACCTTTCTCCCATTTATTATTGTTAGGTCGTCTTGCTGCCCAAGGCTTCTATGGGCCAGGACAGCGTCCTGAAACCTGCAATCTAGAGCCCCTTGGGGAAGCAGGGCCATCCTATCGGGCTTTGGAATCGTCTGACAATCAGCGCTACGTTATGTTTTGTTAACTAAAGGCCGTGCACGTGCGGGCTGAATGTAGCGGTATTCGCCGGGATGATCCCTCTCGCTAATGAATTTTTATTCCATCTATTGAATTAAGGGAATTTTTATTCCATAAATAGCCTTCCTGAAAACAATAATCCAAAGGACCATGGCTATGCGCGAACTCGGAATCGGCCTGATCGGCACGGGCTTTATGGGCCGTGCCCACGCCCTGGCCTTCAACAATGCCCGGGCGGTGTTTGAACTGCCGGTGAACCTCAAGCTGGCCGCCCTGGCCGATGCCGACACTGAGCGTGCCCAGCGCTGCGCCACCGCCTGGGGATTTGCCCAGGCTCATGGCGATTGGCAGCAGTTGATCGACGATCCCAAGGTCGACCTCGTCGCCATCACCACCCCCAATCACTTGCACTACCCCATGGCCATGGCGGCCCTGGCAGCGGGTAAGGCGGTGTATTGCGAAAAACCCCTGGCGATCAGCCTGGAGCAAGCCGATGCCATGCGCCGTGCCGCCAGTACGGCCGGGGTGGTGACGCGGGTCGGTTACAACTACCAGCACAACCCGATGATCGGCCTGGCGCGGCAAATGATCGACAACGGCGAGTTGGGCGAGATCATCAGCTTCCAGGGTGAGTTCAGTGAAGATTTCATGGCCGATCCAACGTCGCCCTGGTCATGGCGCTGCGAAGTGGGACATGCCGGTGGTGCCTTGGCGGACTTGGGCAGTCATCTGTTGTCCATGGCGCGCTTTCTGGTGGGGGATGTGCAGAGTGTCTGCGCCGATACCCAGACCGTTCACCGCCATCGCCCTGCCACGCCTGGCGGCACGGAACTGCGGGAGATCGCCGTGGACGATCAGGTGCATGCCTTGTTGCGCTTTGCCAACGGCGCGCGCGGCACGGTCAGCAGCAGTTGGCTCAAGCATGGGTACAAGAACCACCTGAGTTTTGAAATCAGCGGCACCCAAGGAACACTCGTATTTGATCAGGAGCGGTTGAATGAGCTGCGGCTGTTTCGTGCAGGCCAGGATGGCTTCCAGCGCTTGCTGGCCGGCCCCGCCCTGCCCGGCTATGCGGCGTTCAGCCCGGCTGCTGGGCATCAATTGGGGTACAACGAGCTCAAGACGCTGGAGGTGCAAGAGTTGATCATGGCGCTGGCCGGCCAGGGTACGGACGGCACCGACTTTGAAGCAGCGTGGCAGGTTGAGCGGCTGGCAACGGCGATTCGCGTGGCGGCGCGGGAAGAGCGTTGGGTCAGGATTGATGAGGTCTGAAGCCCAGCGATGATCCAATGTGGGAGTTGCTTGTGTGGGAGCGGGCTTGCTCGCTCCCACACAAGCCCGCCCACATTGAGAACTCGGTGTTTGATAGATCGATGCTGTTAGCGCAACGCCCTGCGCAGCACCTTGCCCACCGTGGTCTTGGGCAATTCGAGGGTGCGGAACTCCACGTACCGCGGCACCTTGTACCCCGTCAGGTATTCCCGGCAGTGGGCGAGGATTTGTTCTTGGGTCAGGCTCGGGTCCTTGCGCACCACGATGATTTTCACCCGTTCACCCGTGACGCCATCTTCCACGCCAATCGCCGCCACTTCCCCAACCCCCGGATGCAGCGCCACCACGTCTTCAATCTCATTGGGGTACACGTTGAAGCCCGAGACCAGGATCATGTCCTTTTTGCGATCCACCAGGCGGATGTAACCCTGCTCGTTCATCACCCCGATATCGCCGGTGGACAACCAGCCCTCGGCATCCAGCACCTCGGCGGTTTCCGCAGGCCGTTGCCAGTAACCCTGCATCACCTGCGGGCCGCGCACCTGCAATTCACCTTGCTCGCCGACCTCCGCCAGTTCGCCGTCTTCGCGGATAAACCGTACCCAGGTCGACGGCAACGGCACGCCGATGCTGCCGGTGAACTCCATGTCACGCATCCGTGAGATATCGATGGGGCTGATGCTCACCACCGGCGAGCACTCCGTCAGGCCGTAGCCTTCGATAATCGGCAGCCCGGTGACCTCCTTCCAGCGCTTGGCCACGGCTGTGTGGGTGGCCATGCCGCCGGCAATCACCATCCGCAGGTCGGAGAAATCCCGCGCGCAGAATTCCTTGTTTTCCAGCAGGCCGTTGAACAACGTATTGACGCCGGCAATGCCGTTGAAGCGCTCTTTGCGCAGGATCATCTGCACCCGTTTCACGTCCCGAGGGTTGGCGATCAAAATGTTGCGCCCGCCCAGGTACATGAACATCAGGCAATTCACCGTCAGGGAAAAGATGTGGTAGAGCGGCAACAGGGTGACGTTGGTTTCCTGTTTGTCCTGATCCAATTGATCACCCACCCAGGCCTTGGCCTGCAGCAGGTTGGCGATGATATTGCGATGGCTGAGCATCACGCCCTTGGCGTCGCCGGTGGTGCCGCCGGTGTATTGCAGGAAGGCCAGGTCTTCGCGATCCATCGCCACCGGAAGGTAGGTCAAGCCCCGCCCCTGTCTGAGCACCGTGTTGAAGCGCACCGCGCCCGGCAGGTTGAAGCTCGGCACTTGTTTCTGCACGCTGCGCAGAATGAAGTTCATCGCCGCACCCTTGAAGGTGCCGAGCAAGTCGCCAATGGCTGCCACCACCACGCGCTTGACCGTACTGGTGGCCACGACCTTTTCCAGGGTGTGGGCGAAGTTCTCGAAGATCACCAGGGTTTCGGCGCCGCTGTCCTTGAGCAAATGCTGGAGTTCGCGGGCGGTGTACAGCGGGTTGACGTTGACCACCACCGCGCCGGCCAGGATCGTGCCCAGCAGGCAGATCGGGTACTGCAAGCAGTTGGGCATCATCAGCGCCACCCGGTCGCCCTTTTTCACGCCCTGAGCCTGCAACCAGGCCGCAAACGCAATGCCCTGCACCTGCCAGTCGGCGTAGGTCATCTCGGTGCCGATGCTGACGTAAGCCACGCGCTCACGAAATTTTTGCAGGTGCTCCAGGAACACCTCGCGCAAGGACGGATAGTCCTCGATCCCGGCCTCGATATCCGCTGGCACACCGGGCAGATAGGCGTCCAACCAGATGCGTTCTGTTTGTTCCAGGCTTACAGCGTTCATGGCAGTCTCCTTGTTGTTGTTTTTGGTAGAGCTACTTTTCGACAATGGCCGTGATGCCCAATCCACCGGCGGCGCAAATCGAAATCAAGCCTCGACCGCCGCCCCGCTGATGGATCATCTTGGCCAACGCCGCCAGTTGCCGGCCACCGGTGGCGGCGAATGGGTGACCGCAGCCCAGGGACCCACCGTTGACGTTCATCCTGGCGCGATCAATCACGCCCAAGGGCGCGTCCAGGCCCAGGCGTTCGCGGCAATAATCAGCGTTTTCCCAGGCCTTGAGCGTACACAACACCTGGGCGGCGAAGGCTTCGTGGATCTCGAAGAAATCAAAGTCGGCGAAACTCAGGCCTTCGCGCTTGAGCATCCTTGACACCGCGTAGGCCGGGGCCATCAGCAAGCCTTCGCTGCCGTCGACAAAATTGACCGCGGCTGTCTCGCCGGTACGCAGGTAGGCCAGCACTGGCAAGCCTCGTTCGGCGGCCCACGCCTCGCTGGCCAACAGCACTACCGAGGCACCGTCGGTCAATGGTGTGGAATTGCCCGCCGTGAGCGTGCCATTTTGACGGTCGTAGGCCGGGGACAGGCCGGCAAGCTTTTCCAGGCTGGTGTCGGCCCGCAGGTTGTTGTCCCGAGCCAGGCCGCGGTAAGGGCTGATCAGGTCGTCGAAGAAACCACGCTGATAGGCTGCATCCAGTCGCTGGTGGCTGGTGAGGGTCAATTCGTCCTGGGCCAGACGCTTGATCTGCCAGCGCTTGGCCATTTCTTCACAGTGCTCGCCCATGGACAGGCCGGTACGCGGTTCGCCATTGCGCGGCAATAGCGGCTTGAAAAACATCGACGGGCGCACGCTCAACAAGCTGCGCAATTTAGCGCCGGTGCCCTTGGCACGGTTGGCCGAAAGCAAAGTGCGGCGCAGGGATTCATTGATACCGATCGGCGCATCGGAGGTGGTGTCGGCGCCCCCGGCAATGCCCACTTCGATCTGGCCAAGGGCGATTTTGTTGGCCACCAGCAAGGCCGCTTCCAGGCCGGTACCGCAGGCTTGCTGCAGGTCGTAGGCCGGGGTTTCGGGGGACAGCGTGGTAGACAGCAGGCTTTCCCGGGCCAGGTTGAAATCCCGGGAATGCTTAATCACCGCTCCGGCGGCGAACTCACCGAGACGCTGGCCGTGGAGGTTGTAGCGGTCCACCAGACCTTGCAAGGCGGCGACCAGCAGGCCCTGGTTGCTGTCATGGGCGTACACCGTGTTGGAGCGGGCAAACGGAATGCGGTTACCGCCGATAATCGCAACGCGACGGGTCGGCGCGGGATTGAAGCTGTAGTCACTCATGGATGGCTCTCATTTTGGAAATCAATACGTAGCCCTCGTCAACGTCGTCATCGTCATGTCGTCGTAGCAGCTGTCGAGCGCCAGCGAGGCTGCGTATGGCCGCACCGCTGCCATTGCGCCGGGCGCTGAAACCGAGTTGCTCCTGTACGCAGCCTCGCTGGCGCTCGGCAGCTGCTACGGGGGTTACGGGGGTTACGGGGCGGGTGACTGTCATCTGGCAGTCCAGATAAACAGGCCGCGCATATGGGGTTTGTCACCCGCAAAATTACGTACTTCAAACTCGCGGCGCGGGCCGGTCGCCGGGGCATTCCACAGTGCAACCTGGCCGGGCAGGAAGATCGGCAGTTTGAAATCGCAATGGGCCTGAGCGATGTCCAGCCCACCCGGCGGTTGCTGGGCCGCCAGCGCGCGACCGAGGGTCCACATGCCGTGGGCGATGGCCCGGCGAAAGCCGAACAAGCGGGCGCCGATCACCGAGGTGTGAATCGGGTTGTAGTCACCGCAAACCCTGGCAAACCGTCGCCCCAGATCAGCCGGCAACACCCAGCGCTGGGTGCGGGCCAGGCCTTGCGTCTCCAGCGGCAAGGCATCCCCCCAGGGCTCGCCCACCGGTGAGGCAATATCACGGCGCAAATACAGGCTGTCGCTCTCCCACACCAATGCGCCTGCGCTGTAGGCGCGGGTGGCGATGCTCAGGGCCTGGCCCTTGGGATGGGCGACCCAACGTTCGCAATACACCTCCAAACGCAGGGCCTGGCCCTCCTCCAGCCGCTGATGCTGACGAATGCGATTGGCCAGGTGCACCATGCCGCTGGCCGGGTATGGAAAGCTCGGATGGGTCAGCAACATCAAGTGCAGCGGGAACGCCAGCATATGGGGATAGGACAGCGGCACTCCTTGCTCACGGCGAAAACCACAGGCCCGGCCGTAAGCGGCGATACCGGCGGTGGACAACTCCACCGCCGAGCGCACCAGCCGCTCCTTGGGCAACGTCGGTGGGCCGTCAAGCTTGGGTTTGCGCAAGGCCCGCACCCCACTCCACAACAGTTGGTTGCGGGACGGCGGCGGGTCGATAATCTGCGTCACATAATCCATGGTCAGGCTCCCAACAGGCTTTGGCCGCAAACCCGTACCACCTGGCCGTTGACGCCACCGGACGCCGGATGCGCAAGCCAGGCGATGGTTTGCGCCACGTCGATAGGCTGGCCACCCTGGGACAAAGAGTTCATTCGTCGCCCGGCTTCGCGGATCATCAGCGGGATCTTCGCGGTCATCTGGGTTTCGATAAACCCAGGGGCCACGGCATTGACCGTCACCTGCTGCTTCGCCGCCCGGGGCGCCAGGCCCTGGACCAGGCCAATCACCCCGGCCTTGGAAGTGGCGTAGTTGCTTTGCCCTAGGTTGCCGGCGATCCCGGAAATCGACGAAACACAGACAATCCGCCCGCCCGGTTTCAATCCTTGCCCTTCCAGCAACGCCATACTGAGCTGCAACGGCGCGTCCAGGTTGACCGCCAACACGCTACGCCACGCGGCTTCGGTCATCTTGGCGATGGTCTTGTCGCGGGTGATCCCGGCGTTGTGCACCACCACATCAAAGGCACCGTGTTCGCTGACATGGGCCTGCAATTTTTGTGCGGCATCGGCGGCGGTGATATCCAGCGCCAAGGCCGTGCCGCCAACGCTATCGGCCGCCTGCTGCAGCGACTCCTGTGCTTGCGGCACATCCACACACACCACCTGCGCACCGTCACGGGCCAGGACTTGGGCAATCGCCAGGCCAATGCCTCGGGAGGCGCCGGTGACCAGGGCGCGGCGACCACTGAAGGGTTTGTCCCAATCGATATCGGTGGGTTGATCGACCGGTTTTTCCAACCGCACCACTTGCCCCGACACATAGGCCGAACGCCACGACAGGAAGAATCGCAGGCTACTTTCCAGAGCGCTTTCGGCGCCCGGCGCCACATAGATCAACTGCACGGTAATCGCCCGTCGCAACTCCTTGGCCAATGAACGCACCAAGCCTTCCAGGGCACGCTGGGCGATGGCTTGAGGCAAGTGCTTGCACTGCTCGGGCGCAGTGCCGAGCACCACCACCCGTGCGTGTTGCGCCAGGCGCCGGGCATTGGTGTGGAAGAATTCGTAAAGCTCATCCAGCTGTTTGAGCTCGACGATCTCGCTGGCATCAAACACCGCGCCCTGCACCTTGACCGTGGACGGCGCCTTGATCGTCGCCGGTTGTGCGGTCACGGTGTCGGTGGCCGTGAAGATCCGTTGCACTTCAGCCGCCAGGCGCCCTGCCCCGGCCACGATCACCGGGTTGGCCAACCCTTGTTGGCCGCTGCGATGGCGCTGCAACGGCAGCGGTTGTGGCAACCCGGCGGTCTTGGCGAACCAGCGTCCCCACGGGGAGTTGACGAAAGATAGATAGCTGTCACTCATATATAGATTCACTCACAACACTGTCTTGCCATGGAAACCCGATCCATGTGGGAGCCGCGGTGCGACGATTCGACTTGCTCGCGAGGCGGTGGGCCAGCCACCGGATGCATCGACTGATACACCGCTTTCGCGAGCAAGCCCGCTCCCACACGGACCGCATTCCTCCAGCATTATTTAGTTAACCGATGCGTTCTCGCCTTGGCTCACGCGCTTTTTTACACTGGGTTTTGCTGCTTGCTCCAGCGCCTGTTGACGCCGCTGCAAAGCCTCCAGCAACCCGAAGTCCTGCGGGAAGTCGTCCACCTGGATGCCGTGATCGGCGTATTCCACATAGCGGCCCAGCAGCGTGTCTTCGTCGTCGCTGATCAGGTCCAGTGCTCGGGCCTTGATGCGCCAAGCGGTAAACGCAGTAGCAGAAATAGGCATCGGTTCGATCAGGCCCCGCTTGATCGCCGTCTTGAGGCGCGCATCGATAACGTCCACCTGTGGCAGCAGGCGCAAGGCCAGTTCGCCATAGGCCAGCTTGTCGATTTCCGGCCGTGGAACGTAGGAGTTGGCCAGCAAGCGGTCACGGGTTTCCCCCGGGATTTGCACCAGTTCCGCCACTTGGGCCAGCAGGCGATCCGAGGGTTTGCGCTGCGGGATACCGAACGGAAAACTCAAGCCACGAATCACCATCGCCGCCGGTTTTGACGGGTAGTTGTCGAGTACTTCAGCCAGGGCTTCATGGGCGCGCAACAACGCGTCCTGCACCGCCCAATGCACCAGCGGCAAGTCTGCCTGAGGCCGGCCATCATCCTCGAAACGCTTGAGTACGCAGGACAGGATGTACAACTGCGACAGAATATCCCCCAGGCGCCCGGTGATGCTTTCCTTGCGCTTGAGGGCACCGCCCAGCACGCCCATGGAAATATCGGAAATCAGCGCCAGCACCACCGACAGCCGATTGGCTTGACGGTAGTAGGACGCCAGGGCCGGCTCGGTTTTATCCGGAACGGAAATCAGCCGCCCGCCCGTCAGCGAATGCACCGCAGCGCGTACGGTATTGGCCAGCACAAAGCTCAGATGGCCAAACATCGCGCTGTCGAAATCCACCAACGCCTGACGATGGTCGGTGTTGCGCGCCGCTTCCATCTCGCGCAACACATAGGGGTGGCAGCGAATCAGGCCCTGACCGTAGATGATCAGGCAGCGGGTCATGATGTTCGCGCCTTCAACGGTGATGGCAATAGGGCTTTGTTGGTAGGCACGGGCCAGGAAATTGTTCGGCCCCATGCAGATGCCTTTGCCGGCGACGATGTCCATGCCGTCGTTGACAATGATTCGCGCACGCTCGGTGACGTGATATTTGGCAATCGCCGAAATCACCGACGGTTTTTCACCGGCATCCAGAGCCGCCACCGACACCTTGCGCACCGCATCACACGCATACAGATGCCCGGCCATACGTGCCAACGGTGCCTGCACGCCTTCAAACTTGCCGATGGGCAGACCGAACTGCTTGCGCATCGCCGCATAGGCCGTGGTCCCGCGCACTGCAACTTTGCCTAGGCCGACATTGGCCGACGGTAGGGAAATCGCCCGCCCGGCCGCCAGGCACTCCATCAACATGCGCCAGCCGTTGCCTACTTGTTCGCGGCCACCAATCACCCATTCCAGGGGAATGAAGACATCCTTGCCGGTGGTAGGACCGTTCTGGAATACCGCGTTGAGGGGCCAGTGACGACGACCACTGTTCACGCCTGGATGAGAGGTCGGGATCAGCGCACAGGTGATCCCCAGGGAACCGGGCTGGCCCAGCAGGCCGTCCGGGTCTTCGGCGCGGAACGCCAGACCGAGCACCGTGGCGATGGGGCCAAGGGTGATGTAGCGCTTGTCCCAGGTAACGCTGAAACCCAGCACTTCCTGGCCTTCATGCATCCCTTTGCAGACGATGCCCAGGTCAGGAATCGCACCCGCATCGGAGCCGGCATACGGGCTGGTCAGGGCGAAGCACGGGATGTCTTCACCCCGAGCCAGGCGCGGCAGGTAGTCATTGCGCTGGGCATCGGTGCCGTAGTGCAGCAGCAGTTCGGCCGGGCCGAGGGAGTTGGGCACCATCACCGAAATTGCCGCCGCCGAGCAACGGGTCGACAGCTTCATCACCACTTGAGAATGGGCGTAGTGGGAAAAGCCTTTGCCGCCGTATTGCTTGGGAATGATCATCCCCAGGAAACCGGCGTCCTTGGTGTACTGCCAGCCCTCGGGGGACATGTCTTGCCAGATCTGGGTGGTTTCCCAGTCGTTGGCAATGTCGCAGAGGGTTTCCACTTCGTTATCGAGGAAGGCTTGTTCCTCGGCCGTCAGGCTCGCCGGCGCGGCTTGCAGCAGGCGCTCCCAACGGGGTTTGCCACTGAACAGCTCGGCATCCCACCACACGGTGCCGGACTCGATGGCGGCGCGTTCGGTGTCGGACATGGCCGGCATGATCGTGCGAAACAGGCCCAGAGCCCTGCTCGTCAACAGGTTGCGGCGCAAGGGTTTGATGGAAAGCAACAGCGCTGGCAACACCACCAGAAGCGCCGTGACCGTGACACCCAAACCCGCCACTGCGTTGAACAGATAACCACCCGCCAACCAGACCAGCCCGGCACCCAGCCACAGGGTGGCAGACGCTTGTCGATACGCCAGGGCAATCGCCGCAGCGAGTCCCGCCAATAACCAGATAACCATGGAGATACCTCACTTGATTCAGGGCGTAGCCAATACGGAGGCAGATCGATAAGACCTGCGGCGTAAAGCCACACTACAAACTTGGAAAGATAATTTCAAATTTTGTTTTTAAATTTATATTTAATGCTTTGACGAAAAAAGAGTGACTGAACGAGTCAGCCTTGGTGTTCAACAGGAAAGGAGATGGCAACGAGGACTTGGGTAACCGTATGGAGCGAGCATCAAGATGCGCTTGATGCCCTCTCCTCCGGCTGTCTTGGACGACCTTAGAACTTGTAGGTGGCCGACAGGCTGACCACATCGCCCGAGGATTCGGCCTTGCCATCGAGTTGGGCACCGCCCAGTCGATCGACGTTTTTGGTCTTGAGGTTGACCTTTTGTACGAACTGGTGCGAGTACGCGCCATCAATGGTAAGGCCCGGTACCGCCTTGATGTCATAACCGGCACCAAACGCCAGGAAATAGCGGTCACCGTCGGGAATCCGCGGATCGCGGGTGGAGTTGCGGGTAGGTGTCTGGTCGTACGCTACGCCGGCACGCAGGGTGAGTTCGTCGGTGGCTTTGTAATCGCCACCAATGGACGTCATCCACGAGTTTTTGTAGTTATACGGAATCGCCACAATGGTCGAACCTTGAGATTTCAGCGTCAGGTCCTGGAACGACGACCATTCGGTCCACTGTGCACTCATGCCCAAGGTCCAGCGATCGTTGAACTGATGCACCCAGTCAATCGCCGCCGTGGCCGGGATGTCCAGTTGAACACTGGCGTGAGCACCGTCCGGGAACAACTTGAGGCCCGGGTACGCGAACTCCACCAGCGTTTCGCCGTTGGGCCCGAAAGGCGTCGTCATGGCATTACGCCCGACCGCATCAGTCTTGAAGTTATATTTGCCGGTCATCTTGTTTTTGATTTTGGCGTGGTAGTTCAGACCCAGCGTGTCTTGTGCCGTCGGCTTCCAGACCACACCACCAAACCAACCGACCGAAATATTATCGACCTTGACCCTGATCAGCGACTCGCCGATGCCCGATGGGAACTGAGACCCACCCAGTCCCGGTGAGTTGGCGGCCGCCGCGTACAAGTCAACGTTCTGACTGACGAAGCCCTGACTGCGTTGAACAATGGCACCGCCGCCCACCGAAAACTCGTCGTTTACCTTGAACGACAACGAGCCAGTAAGTCCCACGGTTTCGATTTTTGTATCGACTGCAAAGTCACGAAACTTGGAACCCTCATCCCAGGTAGTACGCATCCCCTGAGGCACAACCTGGCTCAGGCCAAACGCAAAACGGTCGCCGATCGGAATAACCAGAAAACCTGTCGGCAGCCAGGCCGTGAAGCCCCCTTGGCCGCCGTTGTTGTTATTGAGCGTCGGATCACCCACGTTACCCAAGTCGTCCAGCACGGGCGTATTGGTGACCGGGTTACCGGCATAGTCGTAGGCCTTGCCGCTGTATTTGATCTTTACCCGGGCGTAATCGACCGTTTGTTGTGCAATGGTCGAATCGATGAAGGCCATGGCTGCGGGGTTGTTGTAAGCGGCGCTCGGATCGTTCTTGAACAGTGAACCACCACCGAAGGCACGGCCCCAACCGGGAGCGCCATAGGTCGGTGTGGAGAAACCACCCGCCTGTACTTGCCCAGTCGTTATCAGGCTTCCCAGCAAAGCCAGTCCCAGTAACGTTTGAGCGTGTTGTTTCTTATTGTTCATGCGGCACTCCTTATTATTATTTGCTCCCGGCCCCTGCCGGTTGATCGTGTACCCACTGGGCGTCTTTCAAAGAGCGCCTGCCTGAAGCGGCGTGACTGGTGCGTGGACTTCAAGGATGAGTGGTGAGCGAGCCGGCCAGCGTGACGCTCAACGACACCAGCGTGCAGTTGCTGTTCATTGCCTGATTGGCGGCCCCCAACATATGCGTGGCGTTGTCCCATGTGACGGCGAGACTGCCAGGGCCACAGACGGACTCGCCTGGTCGCGCAAGATTGAGCATCGAGAATCCAATGTTGGTGATGGTGCCTTGTGAAGCGCTGCTCAGGTTCACGCTCCAGGGCAGCCCCTGCACTTTGGGCAAGGTGCAGAGCGCGTTGTTGCCCGACAACGACGCAGCGGTAATGGTCGCCACACCGTTCTCATCGATGGACCCGGACACGCTGAGGTTGCATGTCATGGGCGCCTGGAAAGTCGCCGGCCATTTCAATACGACACTGCCGCCGGTACTGCTAAACGGCCCCGGTGGGCTGAAGCCCGCCGCGCCTGCCATGGAAGAGCCAACTCCCAGGCTGAATAACATCGAACCCAAAAGTGCTGTTTTCTTGAGGCTTTGCATTGCCATGTTCCCCAGACAATAAATACCGCTCACAACCGGCTCCGCCGGTGGCGTCCCCTCGACCGGGGCCTCTTGCGAGGCACCGGTCTTTCAACGGGTGATCAATCCTTTTCGGAGTCTTGCCGTAGTTAGTTAACCGATAGCGTCGGTGCCACAACGCTCAGCGATACCACGGTGCAGTTGCCGCTCAGCGACTGATTGGCTGCCGAGAGGGTTTTGGTGCCTGGTGTCCAAGCGACGTTAATAGTGGTAGGCCCGCAGTTGGTGGCCGGAACCGATGCGATCTTGTAGCCGACATTGGTCACAGTCCCGGTAGTAGCGGACGCGGCAGTCAGTACCCATGGGATGTTGGTCAGCGTCGGCAGGCTGCACAGACCGCCACCGGTCAGGGAAGCGCCGTTGATCGAAGCCACGCCACCGCTAACGTTGCCGGTAAAGGTAATGCCGCAGGTCACGGCAGCACCGAAGGACGAAGGCGACTTCACTACGATGGTGCCCGCATTCGTCGAGAACGGACCTTCCGGCGAGACCGAAGCAGCAGTCGCCATGGAAGCGGCGCCAAAGCACATTGCGAAAGAAGTTGCACAAACGAGGGTTTTCAAGCTTTTCATTGTTTTTCCTCACATGTATGGCGAATCATTTCGCCGGGGGTAATGGCCATGATCGAGAGGTCACGGTGAAACTGCAGAACTTCCCTTTCCAGCCAAATCTCAATTCAATTACCACTACAACATTCAAATACGTTTACTCGACGACCTTGAAGGTCGGCGGCATTTTGATCGACACCGTTTTAATGGTGCAGTCTTCGCCGATGGGCACGTTCACGGCTTCCAACTTGCCGGTGGCGTTATCCCAGGTCCCGTCGGCCGTAGAGGGGCCGCACTTGCCACCCAAGCCGAATGCGTGCACGTCGACGCTGATCTTTGACATCGAACCACTCTTGGTATCTTTGGCTACCAATATCCAGGGTAAGTTGGTCGCTTCGACCCGACTGCACTTGAGTCCGCCGTCGAACACAACTTTTTCGACACTGACGGACGCGCCATCCGCCGCCACCTTGCCGACCACTTTGATGGTGCAGTCGGCACTGATGAGGGCGCCCTTGGAGAAACTGATAGGCCCCTGGGCGGTAAACGCACTGCCGGCGGGTTCGATACGCGCAGCGGCCTGGGCCTGCTGATAGACAATAAGACCCAGTGCAGCCAATACAATATGGGTGGTGAACTTGGCAGTGGTTTGCATGGTTGACGCCCTTCCCTTGGTTTTATTTTTGTTCGGGTCAAACAACTTTCGTGCAACTAGTCAGTACTCGAAACCCATGAATCAGGGGCGATAAAAACCTGCGCGATACACAGATCCCGAGTACTTAAGCAACTGTCTACTTCATATCAAAAGCTGCTGGTATTGCCGTATTTCTCCAACATCTTCAAACGTTTTGGCGGGTGAATATTGGCTAAAGTGACATCACCCGAATAATGTTTGAGCACCCGATGATCCATCCGGCGACGCCACAAGTACGGCACATACGCCCAGACAATCATGCTTGCGTAGCCATAAGGCAGTTGTGGTGATTCATCAAAGTGACGCAAGGACTGATAACTGCGAGTCGGGTTGGCGTGGTGATCGGAATGACGCTGTAATTGGAACAGAAAGATGTTGGTGACAATCCGATTACTGTTCCACGAGTGCCGAGGCGAGCACCGTTCATAACGACCGTTAGGCAACTTCTGGCGCATCAAACCGTAGTGCTCGACGTAGTTCACCACTTCCAGCAACGAGAAGCCGTAGACACCCTGGATCACCAGGAACGGAATCACGCCAATCCCCAGCCAGGCAATCATTGCGCCCCACAACACCACGCTGTACATCCAGGCACTCAGTACGCCGTTCTTCCAATGCCAGGCCGGCAGCCCCAGTTTGCGCAGACGCTCACGCTCCAGGTTCCAGGCCGAGCGCGCGCTGAACCCTACCGAGCGTGGCAGGAAGGCCCAGAAACTTTCCCCCAACCGCGAGCTGGCCGGATCTTCCGGTGTCGCAACACGAACGTGATGGCCGCGGTTATGTTCGGTGTAAAAGTGTCCGTAGAAGGTGGGCGCCAGGGTGATCTTCGCCAGGATGACTTCCAACAGGCGCGGCTTGTGACCCAGCTCATGGGCGGTATTGATGGCAATCCCTGTGGCCGCGCCGGTGGACAGAGCCATGCCCAGGTAGGTGAACCCACTGACTTCGCCATGCAATTGTGTGCGGGCGGTGATATAGCTGGCGGTTTGCGCCATCCAGCTCGACGGATCCATCGACGCAGTGGCATGCAGCAGGCCGCCGCTGATGATCCAGTCGATGCCGCTGACCGCCAGCCAACCGGTGATGATCACCGAAGAGATGACAAACAGGACGCCGGTGTAGACGATCCAACGATAGTAGCTTTGGGATTCAAGGCCGCTGACGGCGGATTCCGGCGGGTTACTGACGTCTTCGCCCAACAGGCCATCGATCAGCGGGATCAGGCCGAAGATCACCAGTACGCCGACCCACCACAGTTGCTGTACACCGGTGGTAATGGCGAGGGCGCCGGAGAGCAACGGAGTTGCCAGAGGCATGATGCCGAGCCACCACAAGTGACGCTTGCCATCGGTCCAGACGTGCGGGGCTGCCAACGTCTGATTCATGGCAACCTCCGCGCGCTTGGCGCAACGCGGCATGGCAGGGAAGCAAAATGAACAGTGAACAGGTTCAGGGAGCGATGACTGCTCCGGGAAATCAACCATGCGATAAAAGACGTTTTTTTCATTATTTTATTCGCTCTTAGGCATTTCAAAAATCATTTCAAAACAAACATTGAAATATTTTTTTAAATAAATAGCGCGTAATCGTTAGGTCGTCAACTACTTTCTCGGACCCTTTGAAACGTGACCGCACAGTCTGTTTTTCATCTGTGCGGTCAGGCGTCTAGAGCACGCTTTGAGGACTATTGAACACGCCGTGATTGCCACAATTATTTGCTCGCCAGGGCAAAGGGCGGATGCAAGATCATGGCGTTTTGCGCTGGCCGGGCACGCTTGGCCACCTGTTCGACCAGGGCCGCAATGCGCTCCGGCACGGTGATCGGCAACATATGCCCGGCACCATTGACCAATTGCAGTTTCAGCCCCGGTACCTTGTCCGCCAGAGCCTGGCCGTGTTTGCGAAAGTCCAGCACCTTGTCCCGCGAGCCATAGATCAAGCCAATCGGCAGGCTGAGCTGCGGGTAACGCTTGACCATCTCCGGCAGGTAGTCGTTGACCAGGGCAATCTCGCTGGAGGCCGCATAGAAGTTACCGGGCCGCATGCCCAGCAGGCCCCCGCCACGGATGGAGAAGTCACCCGGTGCGACCTCGGGCGCAAACACACCCTTGACCACCGAGCCTTTGGTCAACATGCCCAGGGGCGCCGCCAGGGTGTGCGATACCCAACGCCGCAGCCACGCCGGGCGCACCGCCAGTGACCAGAACACCATCGGCAAGATGGGTTGAGGATGGGTCAATGGCGCCACCAGGATCACGCCTGACACCGCGTGGGGATGATCGAGGGCCAGTGCCAGGGAAATCGCACCGCCGAGGGAATGCCCCAGCACCAGCGGTTGGCCCAGGTTCAGCGCCTTGATAAAAGTCGCAATTTGCCGGGCCTGTGCCGGAAGGTCGGCAGCCGTGCCTGTATGACGAGTGGAATACCCCGAACCCGGTCGATCAAGGGTGATCACCCGGAACTGCTCACGCAACTGCGCTGACAAGGCATAGGTCAGGTTACGGCTGCTGCCCATCAAACCGTGGATCATCACCAACGGCGGGCCCTTGCCCTCTTCTACATAATGAAAGCGCTCGCCATCGACCTCCAGGAAGCGCCCGCTGATCGGAACAGCCGCTTCGATACGCCGTGTTATCCAGGCACTGATGCCCCATAACACCGCACTGGCCCCCACAAACACACCCGCAGCAACAACCCATTCAACAGCCATAGCTCGGCCCTCTGCTTCCCTGTGCTTGGAGGCCGACCGGAATTGATCGAGCCCCCAGCCAATCGTCCACACCCTGGACCCTGTTGCATGCGTAAAGCGCTCATCCGTCGGACAGCTCGCACTTGAGGAACTGGTTCGTAGCGTAGGCGATATTTTTCAGGCACATTATTTAAAATGTTTTTTAAAATAATTAATTCAATTTTTCTTTGCAATGGTGTTCTATCTATTTGTGGCGAATCAGTTAGCCCAAGCCATAACAAAAACAGGAGCCCATCCGATGCCTCAACCCGCAAGGCGCACAGCGCCCACGAGGGACACCTTATGAATGCTTATTCCCAGCAGGACACCACAGGGGATCGCGTTGACATCGCCATCATTGGCTCAGGCTTCGCCGGGCTGTGCATGGCGATCAAACTCAAGGAAGCAGGCCTGCACGACTTTTTCATTGCCGAGCAGGCGGACACCCTCGGCGGCACCTGGCGCGACAACCACTACCCCGGCTGCGCCTGCGATGTGCAATCTCATGTCTATTCGTTTTCCTTCGCGCCCAACCCGGACTGGACACGCCAGTTCGCGCCCCAAGCCGAGATTCGCGCCTACCTGGAACAGTGCGCCCACCGTTACGAACTGGCGTCTTACTTGCGCTTCGGCATGGGCCTGGACCAAGCCGTATTCGATGATGAACAGCAACGCTGGAACCTGAGTTTCAGCAATGGCCGCCAGGTCAGCGCCCGAGTGCTGGTATCGGGGATGGGCGGCCTGTCGCGCCCCGCGCTGCCGGACATTCCTGGCCTGGACAGCTTCAAGGGCAAACGCTTCCACTCCCAACTGTGGGACCACGACTATTCATTGAAAGGCAAACGCGTGGCGGTGATCGGCACCGGTGCCAGTGCCATTCAGTTCGTGCCGCAGATTGCGCCGCACGTGGCGCACCTGGACCTGTTCCAGCGCACCCCACCATGGATCATGCCCAAGCGGGACCGGCCGATTTCACGCGCTGAACGCTGGGTTTTCAAACACCTGCCCTTCACCCAGCGTCTGGTTCGCGGCGCGCTCTACCTGGCCCTGGAAAGTCGCGTGGCGGGCTTTGCCCTGCATCCTAAACTGATGAAGCTGGTGCAAAAGATCGCCGTGCGTCACTTGCATAAACAAGTGGCTCGCCCTTCCCTGCGCAAAACCCTGACTCCCGACTACACCATCGGCTGCAAGCGCGTACTCATCTCCAACGACTACTACCCGGCGCTCTCACGCAGCAATGTGCAGGTCGTCACCGACAGCGTGTCGCGTATCGACGCCGATGGCGTGATCACCGCCGATGGCATCAAACACCCGGCGGATTGCCTGATTTTCGGCACCGGCTTCCAGGCCACCGATCCCCTGCCCCATGGCTGCATCATCGGCCGCGACGGAATCGACATCATGGACACCTGGCGCGACGGCGCTCATGCCTATCTGGGTACCACCGTGCCGGGTTATCCCAACCTGTTCCTGATCGTCGGCCCCAACACCGGGCTGGGGCATAACTCGATGATTCTGATGATCGAAGCCCAGGTCACCTACATCCTCGATGCCTTGCAGCAGATGCAGCGACAACGCTTCGACACGGTAGACGTCAAGCCCGCCGTGGAAAGCGCCTACAACCTCACCCTGCAAGAAAAGCTCAAACGCACCATCTGGTCCACCGGTGGCTGCCAAAGCTGGTACCTCGACCCGCGCACCGGCAAGAACACCACCTTGTGGCCCGGCTCAACCTGGCGTTTCAAACAGATCACCCGGCATTTTTCCCTCAAGGATTACGTGGTCAGCACAGCACCTGTTACGGCTGATTCGCGTCCACTTTTGCACCCCAACACCACGGCGGAGGGCAGCCTGTCATGAAATCATTTACCGGCCGCGTAGCAGCCATCACCGGCGCTGCATCAGGCATGGGCCGCGCGCTGGCCCTGGCGTTGGCTCGGGAGGGCTGCCACCTGGCCCTGGCCGATAAAAACAGCCAAGGCCTGGCACAGACGGTGGAGTTGGTGAAGACCTCGACCCTGTCGCCCGTGCTCGTCACCTCTCAAGTACTGGATGTTTCCGACCGCCAGGCAATGCTCGACTGGGCTGCCCGCTGCTTTGCCGAGCATGGCCAGGTCAATCTGATTTTCAACAATGCCGGCGTCGCCTTGTCGAGCACCGTCGAAGGTGTGGATTACGCCGATCTGGAATGGATCGTCGGCATCAACTTCTGGGGCGTGGTCCACGGCACCAAGGCCTTTCTGCCGTACCTCAAGGCCTCTGGCGACGGGCATGTGATCAATACCTCAAGCGTATTCGGCCTGTTCGCCCAACCCGGAATGAGTGCCTACAACGCCACCAAGTTCGCCGTACGTGGTTTTACCGAATCCCTGCGCCAGGAGCTGGACCTGCAGCGTGGCGGTGTTTCGGCCACCTGCGTGCACCCCGGCGGGATCCGCACCGACATCTGCCGCAGCAGCCGGATCGATCCCAACATGACCGGATTCTTGATCCACAGCGAACAACAGGCCCGGGCCGACTTTGAAAAGTTGTTCATCACCGACGCCGACCAAGCCGCCAAAGTGATCCTGCGCGGTGTGCGCAAAAACAAGCGCCGCGTGCTGATCGGCCGCGACGCCTACGCCCTGGACCTGCTGGCTCGTTGCCTGCCGGCGGCCTATCAGGCGCTGGTGGTGTTCGCCAGCAAACGCATGGTGCCGAAAAAGGCCAAGGCGCCAGTCTTTGAAACCCAGGACGAACACCGTCTTTAACCCTTTATCACGCCACGGAGCACCCAACATGCTGCCTATTCGTCGCGATCTGCGTTTTACCCTGCCTGCCGAGCACATCAAGAACTGGCACGAACAAGGTCCCTTCATCAGCCACTTCTTAAACGCCTTGTCGTTGCTGTTTCCTCAGGGTGAGTTGTTCTTCATGGACAGCGTGCGCCACTACCGCAATCGCATTGAAGACCCGCAGTTGAAGAAAGAGGTCCAGGGTTTCATTGGCCAGGAAGCCATGCACAGCCGCGAACACCTGGCCTACAACGACCTGCTGCAAGCCGCCGGCCTGCCGGCACACACCCTGGACCGTCGACTGAAAGTGGTGCTGGACCTGCAGAAAAAACACCTGCCCGCCTCATTCAACCTGGCGGTGACCATAGCCCTGGAACATTACACCGCGATGCTGGCCGAAATTCTCCTCAGCGACCCTTCGCGCTTTGGCAGGTCGATCAAGAGCTATCAACAGATGTGGTACTGGCATGCACTGGAAGAAACCGAGCACAAAGCAGTGGCGTTTGACGTCTGGAATACAGTGATCAAACCAGGGCCCAAGCGCTACCTGTTACGCACCGGGACCATGCTGTTCACCACGGTGCTCTTCTGGTTAGTGGTGTTTGATTTTCACCTGCATCTGCTGATTGCTGATCGCCGCGCTGGGGGGCACCTGAAGGGGCTCTGGCGGATGCTCAAGTTTTTATACGGGCCCAAGGGCGTGTTTCCACGGATGGCGCTGCCGTGGCTGCATTACTTCAAGCCGGGGTTTCATCCTTGGGATCATGACAATCGGGCTCGGCTGGACGGAATCGATCGGTTGGTTGAAGAAGTCCAACGGTCACATGATGAGTACGCTAGCCCGCGGCCTTGATCGCCCGCTCACGAACAAAACCCTGCAATTGATCACCGGGCAGCGCCTTGCTGAAATACCAGCCCTGGATAATCAGCTCTGATCCGGATTGCAGGAAGGCCAACTGCTCGGCGGTTTCCACCCCCTCCACCACCACACCCAGGTTCAACGCCTCACAAAAACGCAACAAGCCCGTCAGCACTTGGGCGCCTTTGGGGTCGTGCTGGGCCACCACGAAACTGCGGTCGATCTTGATGAAGTCCACCGGGAATTGATGCAAATAACTCAGGGCGGAAAAGCCGGTGCCAAAGTCATCGATATAGACCTTGGCACCGATACCCTGCAGTTTCTCGATCATCTGACGCGTCACCTGAATATCCCCCACCAACGCATCCTCGGTAATCTCCACCGACACTTGGCCCTGGGCCTGGGCAAGAATCGCCACCAGGCGGTCGCCATAGGCCCGGGACATCAAGGTTGCACTGGAAATATTGATGGTCATGGGCAGCGTGAAACCCACCTTCTGCCACTTCTGGTATTGCCGTACCGCCTGGGTCGCCACCCAGACATCGACATCCGGCATCAGCCTTGCCTGCGCCAACCATTGCAGGAACTCCCAGGGCGAATGCACCACACCTTTGGCATCGCGCGCGCGCATTAGTGCTTCACAGCCGGTACACAAACCGGTGGTGGTCGACACCTGCGGCTGGAATTCCAGGTAAAACTCGTAGTCGCTGATCTGCTGGATATGGCTCAACTCACTGGCCTGGCGGGCCAGGGTTTTATGGGACGCCAATACCGGGTCCAGTTCCAGCAGGCGCCCCTTCTCCTCCAATCCTCTAAAGGTTGTATCGAAGGATTTCAGGTACACCGTCCCGCCCTCTGCTGCCCGTTGGATCGCTCGCACATAGGGCATATAAATCAATGTACCCACTGCTACCAGCACGACCTGCAGCAACACCGCCCCCCAGTCACCGTGGGTGCTCAAATAAGCGTTGAGCAACACTGGCGCGGTAAACGGCACGCTGACCACCGACGGCGACACCCAGCCCATCTGCACCACCGTCATGGCCAGCAGCGCGTTGAGCACGGGAACCAACAGGAAGGGAATGAACAACCGCGGGTTGAGAATAATGGGCAACCCGAACAGCAGCACTTCACTGACATTGAACAGCGACAACGGCAGGCTGGCCACCGCCAGCAAGCGCATGGACTGCCTCTTGGAAAACAGCAGGATCGCCAGCAGCAGGCACAATGAACCACCCGACCCGCCGATGAACGCAAAACACCCCAACAGGCCGCCGTTCAACACGTATTTGATCGGCTCACCTGCGGCCAGGGCTGCACCATTGAGGGCAACAGCCTGATCCATGACGTCGAACAACGGCTGAATGGCATAGACCCCATGAATGCCAAAAAACCACAGCAGTGAATTGACCGCCGCTACAAACGCCCCGCTGGTGTAGGGCGATTCCAATGCATCGAACGCCATCGGCCCCTCGATCTGCGCGATATGAGGAATTTGCAGCAACAGCGACAGAACACACACCAGGATCACCGCCGTGATCGCCCCCGGCAGTACCATATTGATGGTGCCTTTGAGGTTATGCCCCACCAGATCCACGTTGACCAAGCGGGTCCAGCGCTGTCGGTGCAACCAGGCAATGATCGGCACGTTGAGCAGCGGCGAAGCAATCGCGATAAACAACACAAAAGTCGCTGCTGCCCGGGGGTGATCCCGCAGGACAAATGTCGCGATCACCACATGGGACAGGCACAGAAAAGCCACTGGCAACTGCGGCAAGCGGTGCTGGATCGCCAGCATGTAACCGATGGAAGCCGCCACCAGCAACGGAATCACCGAGCTGATTTTGGCGTGCAACCCGGAAAGAAAGCTCACCAGTTGCGGGTCGAACCCCAGCACCTGGGCGCATTCGGACAACACCAGGAAACCCGCCGAGACCAGCAGGCACGGCAGGATCCACAACAACCCTTCGCGTATGGCCCGTAACGACTCGGTGCTGGCCAAGGCTGCCAGGCGTTGGGTGAAGAAGAGTTTGAACAGCGTTTGTGCCATGACATATCCCTCTGCCCCATCGCCCCCCGGCCTTTGCGGTACCGGGAGCAACGCTTAAGCCGTTGCGTTCAACGAGGCTATAACGCTACACGTCCTGAGACCGCAAACGAAAGCAATTCGCCCAAGGGCGCACAATTATTCAGCATCTGCCTTGACCCACGCCGCCTGTCGACTGCCCGGGTTTGGCCCATCCTTTGCCAAACCTGTTGCCTCAAAAAACGACGCGCCTCTCGAACGGACTCGACCTCAAGGCCGAAATAGTGATTGTCCGCTACGCTTCTCATCCAGTGCCGGCGATGCCGCCAACGAGAGTGTGACCTTGCCCGCCTTCGAGGCAATGGCACAACGGTGCTGGCAAGCCCGCCGGTTTGAGCGCGAATCAAGCGCTTTCTGGTACAGACTTATGCCCACATAAACGGGATAAATTGTTACTATCTGCATCTTAATTTGGCCGAACGGTCATGTGCCTGGCCAAGGATGCTTTGTCGATACGGGCACCAAAACCCGTCCGGGCCAGTCATGAGAAATAGGGAGCCGTTAGGAAAGACGCGCTTCGAATCAAGCGGAAAGAGCGGCTCAGCAGGTGTGGCCGAAGCCCATCTGCGTATTCAAGGAAAGGGTATTCAACATGCAACACAAGCGTTCAAGTCGTGCACGCCCACTGCTTTTCACCCTGATGTTATGGCTGTGTGGTGTCGCACTTCTGTTTCTGATCAAAGCCGGCATCGAGTGGTTTGAAGGACCGATAGCGCAAACCTGGATCGACTTGGCTCTGGTGCTGACAGCCTATCTGCTGTTCTTCTTGCTTGACCCGTTGCAAACCTGGGTAAACCACCGTTTGCGCAAGCGCGCCAGACGTACCAGCCGTCTACACCGAGCTTCGTGACACGAATCGACCACCTGTCCATTTTGGAGTAAGCCTTTGTCTCAACCCGGTGAAAACCACCAACTCGCCCTGGACAGGTTCTTGAACCAACACCCTGACCTGGCTGCCGAGCTGAACACGTTGAACCCCTTGGCCGCACAAGCCAAGGGAGAAACGCTTGAACAATACCGTGCCGAACGCCTGCACGAAGCCTTTGAGGCCGAAGCGGAACGCCAAGGGCTGTTCGCCTGGGAACTGACGCTGCAACTGACAGCCCCCTCACCCGAAGAATTCGAAGCGCGGCGCCTTGAAGTCCATAAAGAAGTCGCTCAGATGGCCGGATTGAGCTGGGCCGAATATTGTCAGCTTCATGATTTGGTTGGCTGAGTACAACTTCGGGGCTTGAACCAGCGCCGGATGCCGCTTCTGGCGCGCCCCATCACTTCTCGTAACTCACCGATTGTCACAGTGCGACAGTGGGGGTCGAAATCCATGGCCATACGTAGCGCTGACCAACAGTGTCGGGGTAACTCTCCGGGTGAGTCCCATCGTGATGCAGACCGATTCTTCAAGTGACCGTCAGAAGCGCGCCGCCCTTGCGCCAGTTCATAGAGTACACACGCCACGGCATAGAGGTCGGCACTGGCAGACAGTGGTGCGCCATCAAACAGTTCCGGTGCGGCATAGGACGGGGTCCAGGCATTGAATCGACTGCGACTCAAACCAGGCAGCCCCGCCGACACCTGTTTCACGGTTTGGCCAAGGCCGAAGTCAAACAGTCGCAGCCCTTGATCCCCCACCATGACATTGCCCGGTTTCACATCCCCGTGCAGCACACCTTGTTGATGGGTATAACTCAATGCTTCGAGCAAACCGACGGCAATGGGCTGCAACTCATGCCAGGGCAATCCGCCTGGGCACTCAAGCAGCAAACGGTCCAGGGTCACGCCAGTCATCAGTTCCATGGTGTAGAACGCCATCTGGCAAGGTGTATCCACTTCGAACGCGTAAGCCCGGATCACCCGCTCATGCCGCAGGCGACGTGTCAGGGCAAATTCGCTGTACAACAGCACATGGGCGTCCGTTGCCTGGGAAAACACGCCCCCCAGTACCTTCAACGCCACACTGGACTCAGGCTCACCAAATTGCTCATGCAGCAGATCCCGGGCTCGGTACACCACGCCCATGCCGCCTGCACCCAGCACTCTTTCAATACGATAACGCCCAGCCAGCAAGGAAGGTATGGTGGCGGCTGTCGGGGTCGGGCTTGCACCGGAGCAGGCCTGTAGATCGCTCATGGCTGCACCACCACCGCGGTCAAATTATCCCGGGCAGCACCACACAACACCGCTTCGAACAGCCTGTCCAGGACCCGATGTGGTGCCCTCAGGCTCAGGGCACCTCCCAACTCTCCAGGACTGAGCCCCTGATACAAACCATCGCTGCATAATAGAAACACATCCCCAGGAACAGTCCTGAGCTCCAGCACCTCCAATGTCAATGGCGCCCGCGCACCCACTGCCCGGGTCAAGGCCCTGGCCTGTGGATGACCTCGCGCTTGCTCCAGGCTCATCTGCTGCTCATCGATCAGCTGCTCCATCAAGGAATGATCCCTGGACAGCTGGTACAGCGCCTGTTCCCGCCAGAGATAACAGCGACTGTCACCGGCCCAGATACAGGCCGCGCGATCCCCCTCAAGCAGCAGCGCTACCACCGTGCTCCCCATGATGCAATCAGCACCGTGATCCGTTACGGGCAGTACCTGTGCCAACTGCCGATCAAGCCATTGCAGACAGCTTCGAACCTCCTGGAGACGCTCATCGAAATTGCCTTGCCCCGGCAACTCGGCCAGGCTATTGACCACCAGTTGACTGGCAACGTCACCCGCTTCATGGCCTCCCATCCCATCCGCCACCGCCCAGCAGCCTTGTTGCGGACAATCGAGAAATGCATCCTCATTGCGGCCTCTGACCTTGCCGCGGTCGGTTCGTCCAGCGCTGCGCCAGCGACCGTCCCGGCGGATCACAACTGCTCCGGGATGCGGAAAGTACGCCACATTGCCAGATCAAACGGGCTGGACGTGCTCTGGCTGGTCAGCAAGTAGTTGGCGCGCAAGCCACCGAGGTCGGCCTTGAGCACCCGCACATCTCGACCGCTTAAAGGCTCGCTTTGCATCAGATCGAACAGCCGGAACAGGGACCAGAGCCCGGTGTTTTTCTCAATGCCCAATGGTCGCTCCACACCCCGCTCCAACACCAGGCTGCTACGACCATCCTCAGTCTCGGTCGGCCATTGGAATGCCATGGGTACAATCGGACCATGGCGGTATTCCATTTGCTGGCCACCGAATCGAAAGATCGCACGGCTCACCGTAGAGTCGAGGCTATACGGCGCAAGCGTAAAACGCACATGAGGCGGGCCCTGATCATCAGCAAAAAAACCGCGGCGAATAACCTGTGCCTTTCCCCACTGATCAAGCAACGCTCGAGACATGGGTAAACTGCGGCCATCCAGGCTGCGCAATCGATAACGGCCCGCATCACCACTGACAAAAGGTCTCAAGTAGCCGTCAAAGAATCGCGCCAGCACGCCCTGAGGCCTGAAGAACTCATGGAAGTCATCAAGGGCGACATCACTGCTGGCGTGGGCATTGAATGGATAGCGTTGCTTGATTGCCTTGGCGTAAAAACCGTACACATCACTTTGATAGCGCTGATTCACATGGCGGTAGGCATCATCGAGTACCCGGCGCCAATAGCTGTCAGCCAAGCCATCGATCCAGGAGGCAAGCGGCAACGGCAAACGCATGGCGACATTGCGCAGGTCGCTCAGGGCATCCTGTTGTCCCTGCATCCGCTGCCTGACCATATTGAATGCTGCCTGCTCCGGCTGCCCCTCTCGGCTCAGAGTCGCCAGTTGCAAGTGCAACTGGTTAAGCGCCTGTAATGCCTGGGTCAGTTCGATTCCAGGATTGTGCTGATCATCCAGCAATTGATGCAGGGACTCGAAACGACGTTGCAGCGCCCGGCGAGCGGTATCGGACGACTCATTGGGAGTTACGGCCAGAGCATTGCCCAATGCGACCTGGGCAACTTGTCCCAGGGGCGTCACCTGCCCCGATTTGTTGGCAGCCAGCTCATCGAGACGCTCCGCAGCCGACGGAAAACGCGTGTGCTCCCTTACCTGTTGCAACAGCTGTAACAATGGCGACTGTGCCGAGGTCAGGCTGGCCAATTGCTCGGCGCCTTTTCTGGCCGTGTCGGTGTCTTGCAGACGAACCCGGCCAAGTGCCTCGCTCCAGGCCTCGGCGTATTCGCTGAAGTAACGTTGCTCCAACTCCACCATCAGCCGACGCAAGTCCATCGGGCTCAGGTCGGTACCCTCCCCCAGCACCCAGTTCTCTTGCACGAGCGTGTTCACCAGCCGGGCTCCTTGCCCTGCGAAATAACGCACATAACGCTGTGTGTAAAACCCGGGGACAGGGTGATCAATCCCGGCGAACACCCGGCCCTGTGGATCCAGGTGCTGGCTGAAACGATAAGGTTCAAGGTGACGCGCCTGCTCACGCAGTACACGGTACACCACGCTGGCCAATGACTCCCCCCGCAGCACCTGACGTGCCTGAGCCACCAACTCATCGTTGAGTGTCTGCACAAAGGGTTGTTCAAGCAGTCGCTCAAAGTGCTCGTTCAACCGTCGCTGCGCCCCGGTTTCACCGGTGTGCCGCGCGGACCATTGGCCCGCGACCCGCTCCTTCAGCCAGTCCGGATCACGCCGCTCTCGCAGGTTGAGCATCAAGTACGCCCGCAAGCTGTCCGATAACCGCTCCCGATCTCCCAGGTTGGCCCGTACCTGCTCTTCGAGCATCTCGCTGACGTGTGCCAACAGCAGGCGTTGCAGAGTCTGTTCATAAGCGTTGTCCAGGACCGGTCGGCTGCTGTCGCCTTGATACAGCCCCACCTGCTCGGACAACCTTGCCTGACCTTTTGGCGGAAAAACCCGAGTGGCCGTCAGATGATTGTCCAACGTGGGAAGGATCATCAGGGCATCGCTCACCGATGACGGCGGTTGCGCCAATTGCTGGGTCAGGTCACGCACCTGCTCCAGATGCTGATAGTTCACAGAATAACTGCGCATCCACAGCAGGCCTGTTACCCCGACGACCAGCAGCGCAGCCAGGGCCAGCATACGCTGGCGACGCCGAAGCCGGCGCTGCTCGATACTGTCGAGTTGCACCAGATCGGCCCCGGAAAAAACCACCCGACTGAACAAACCCTGGATGAAACGCGATCGTGTTTCCCAGGAGCCGGGGGCTTTGCTCTGCCCCTGCGACAAGGACATCCCTGTATCCATCGCAGTACTGCTAGCGGCACTGGTCAAATAGAAACCGCGCAAGGTGTTGACGCGCTGATAACGGTGGGCAGAAAAAGCCAACTCAACAAACAGACATAGGCGCTCACCCAGTTGGGCCACCTGATTGGGAAAATCGAGCATCCACCCACGGCGTTCGAGATTTCGCTCCTGATGCAAGCGCCGGATAAGTTCGCTGCTCAGGCGCTGGAGTAGCGCTTCAAATCCCAGGCGCACCTCGGCGATATCAGCGCCGCCCCTACCGCAGGCAAGTCGCGCGCCGAGCAAGGAGTCATCGCCCTCACCTTCCATCCGATCAAAGAACTCCGCGAACCCCGGCAAGCGGTCTGCCTGGGTCAGGACCAGATAGATCGGCAAATCAACATGCAAGGTCTGTTGAATGTCCTGCAGTCGGCTATGGACCTGGCGTGCCAGGACCTCCAGCGCCTGCTCATTGCCGTTAAGCAACGTGTCCACCGACAGAGCCACCAGTACGCCTTCGAGCGGTCGGGATCGACGGCGACGTTTCAACAGCTCAAGCAACGTCGACCAACCGGCGCCATCTACCCTACCGGCAGCCTGGCTCAGGTAGCGTCCTGCGGTATCGACCAGCACCCCTTCATCAGCAAAGTACCACTCACAGTCGTGCGTGCCGCTCGCACTACGGATCGACGCGGGATCAATCCAGGCGTGCGTCAACTGCACTCCGTCCGACTCGAGCAATCGAGTCTTACCACTGCCCGTGCTCCCGATCAGCAGGTACCAGGGCAAATCGTTGCGCCAGCGCCCGCTGCGTTCTCCGTAACGCTTTGAGGTTTTCAGAAGGTGCAATGCTTCCCTGAAGCGAACACGAATTGTCTTTTGTTCATGCTCTACGAGCTGCTTGTGCTGCCGAGTTTCAGGGTTGTTCTGCGGTACTACACCGTGTCGACCGAAGAAGACCATCGCCAGGCCCCACAGCAGAAACAGCGCACTTATAGTCAGCAGGCGCGTCGCCGAACCTTGCAAGAACCGGTGATCATCGACCGCCAACAGAGGCCCGATAAACCACACTGCCGTGGCTATCAGGAGCACTAGCAACAGACTCCACAGCCAGGTAATACCCAGGAACTCAGCAGTTCTCTTGAAAAATGCTTTCATGGTTGCTACCTGCATTACCTATGCGTTGGAGTGATGAGCGGAGCCCGTTCTTGATAAGGCTGTAGCACCCTCTCGCGCTGCTCGCCGAGCACCCAGGCAAACCCCGAATACATCATCAACAAGCAGGCCGTGACAAAAACCGTCACCCAGGTCACGGAAACAATCCGCACCAGCCTGCGGTGTTGTTGCCCACGAGGCGGCTCAGTTGGGGTATCCCTGGGGGCATCTCCGCGTACGTGCCTGATCTGTCGATACAGGGCATCCCGAATACCCTCTAGCTGAAGCACGCCGCGCTCCACGACCCGGTACTTGCCCTCGAATCCCAGGGACAGGCACAAGTACATCAACTCGAGCATTGCTACGTGCTTGACGGGGTGTCTCGCTCTACCCGAATGGCAGGACCTGCGCGCTTGAGAGGATCAAACTGCAACATGCTGAACGCTGGTAACGGCCGCATGTAGTTGGGCCACAGCAAGTGCATCAGCGAATGACTCAGCTCGGGCAACTCGTCATCAAGTTTTTGCCGCAGACGACCGGTCAGGAACGCAAAACCTTCGAGCAACCGTTCCACATCAGGATCCTGGCCGGCATCCCCTAGAAACGGCGCCAATGCCGGATTGCGTTCGGAGAACTTCAATATCGGGCTCAACACCTTGGTGGCAGCTGCCTGGGAATTATTGTCCGAGGTGGTTCGGCTCAAAAGCAGTGCTGCTCAGGAGAATCTTCATGCGCTGAACGATCGCCTGGCATCCGGTATCGCACTTTTTGAGGCTCGGGCCTTGCATGAAGGTGTCGACAACACTCAGGTCGTGGGCGCGCGTTATGTGCTGTGCAGCGTCATTGACGAAGCGGTCGTGACGACTGCCTGGGGCAGTCAGAGTGACTGGTCGCAAATAAGCCTGCTAAGCCGTTTTCATAACGAAACCTTTGGAGGTGAGAAGTTTTTCCTGTTGCTGGAGCGCATGTCGAGGAACTCCGATCGAAAGCGCTGCGATCAACGGCGAAAACTGTCGTTTTCGGACCTGCTATGCGACCGATGTCCTGCCACTGCAATTGTGCGCACTCAAGTATTCGGAGCGCAGCGACGGCGCACTGTTGAGTCTGCGTCTGGACATGAGTGCAGAAGGCAATTTCAGTGAACTGGAGGCGGATGTGGACTTCAAGAACGAGCAACTATTGCAGTTTGCGATGGGGCAGAGCCAAGCGCTCTTCGTCGCCGACGTGGGCAACGGTCTGTATGACTCGAGCTTCCTGCCAGCCATTGCTGAGTCTTGGCGATCGTTGCTGTGCGTGCCGTTGACCAACCGACGGAAGAAAATTTCGGGCTTGTTGTTGTGCGCCAGTCCGCGAAGGACGGACCTGCTGGGGTACGCGGCGTCGCTGGGGCAATTGGGACGCTTTGCCTTGAATCAATGGGTTGTCTTGCGGCGTGGGCGCCGAGCGTCAGCATTTGCAGCACAACGACCGTTACTACGATCAGCAGCTCAAGCATCGAACCCGCTTGCTCGGCAGTCATTCGTGGGGATTTCTGACCCTGGAACTCGACCTTCAGTACCTCAATATGGGCAAGGTGGTCGTCAACCAGGCCAGTGGCCTACTGCCCGACGGCAGCCTCTTCGAGCTGAACGGTACGCTGCAGCCGTTGCTCCTCGAAATTCCGGCGAACACGGTGGCGCAGTCTGTTTACCTGGCTTTGCCACTCGTGACCGGCAACCACGTTGAAGCGCGCCAGGCGCAGCAGTCCGAGGTGTTGGCGCGCTACATCACGTGCGAGGTCGATGTGGTTGACTCCAATGCCGGCGAAGATTCTCGCTGTCAGATCAGCTGTGGGCGTCCGGATTTCCGCCTGCTGGCGGGTGAGCAACAGACCGACCAAGCGTATGTGAAACTCAAGGTTGCCCAAGTACTGGGTTGTACTCCAGACGGCGTGGTCAGTCTGGATCCGGACTTTGTCCCGACGTTTATCCACCTGCAAGGGTCCGGCTACCTGCTGTCCTGTCTCAAGGAGGTGATCGGGCTGCTGACCAACCGTGGTGACGCCATTGCCGAACGCCTGGGCTCCAATGGCAAGGCTGGAGGAGCAGAGGTTGGCGACTTTCTGATGCTGCAACTGATCAACCGCACCGAGTTGGTTCTGCGCCACTACCTGGACCTCGTCCGCGTCAGTCCTGAAGCGTTGTACCGAACCTTGTTGTCGATCTTGGGTGAACTGTCGACGTTTGCCAGCGACAGCAAGCGCCCGAGCCTTGAGGGACGTTACCAGCACGGCGACCAGGGCATGAGTTTTCGCCCGTTGATGGCGGCGATACGCAGCGTGTTGTCGATGGTGCTTGAACGGCATGCCATCGAGCTTGTGCTGCAGCAGCGCCAGTACGGTGTGCTGGTGTGCCCGGTGAGCGATCTCAACTTGTTGGGGGCGGCAAACCGTGCATGTAGTGGGCCTTGTCGGCGGCCACCAGTTGGTCGTGGTCGAATTGCGCAAAAAATTCGGGATTCGGCAGGGTCATGGGGTTCACCTTCTAGGGTTGAGGAGGTCCTGGATCATTTGCCCGTCTTGACGGCATTCCAGGTACGGGTGATCAGACGCACGGCGGCTGGCGGCTGGCTTATCTGGGTAAAGAGCCGCTGCATCGTCGCCGGGTCCGGGTAAATGGCCGGGTTATCGCGAATATCGGCATTGACCAGAGGTTTGGCCGCCAGGTTGCTGTTGGCGTAGTGAATGGTGTTGCTGACGTCGGCCATCACCTGGGGTTGCAGGAGAAACTCGATGAATGTGTGGGCATTGGCGACATGGGGCGCGTCGGCCGGGATGTAGAAATTATCGAACCAGATCAGCGAACCTTCCCGGGGAATAAAATAATTCAGCTTGATCTTCGCCCCGGCCTCTTCTGCGCGCCTTGCAAGCGGGCGGCGTAGACCATTCGGTCTTCCAGTTGCTCGAAGCGCGGCGGCGACGCGAAGTCGGTGATCGGCCCCTGCTCAGGTCCACGACCTTGGCGGTCAAGCAAGACCGTCTTTTCGTCCAGGGCTTGTTCTTTCTCCATCAACATAGGTTCAGTTCCTGATGGCCCAGAATTTCAATTCAAGTTCGGAAAATTCGCCGGCGACATGAAAGGCGAATCCTCCCGAGTGCTGCAGCTGCACCACATCACGGGCACTGAGTTCGAGCATGAAATAGGTGTTGTTGGCATGAAACGGGATCTGCCGAGGCGCTACCGGCAATGGTTTGACCTTGATGCCTACCAACTGCAGGTTCACCAGTTCACGAATCCGCTCCACGGGGCCAACCTTGAGATGCGCTGGCAAGCGATGACGAAGCTCATCGCCGTCGCAGTGGGCACTGGCCGCAAGCACGAAGGTTATCCCAATGGGTTTCGTTCCACGCCGCGCCTTTGGCATAGCCGATGCTGAACATGCGGTCGGCCGTCAGGCTGCTGTACCAGAAGGAGGTGGTGAACGGCTGTTTCATCCAGACATTGGAAAAGAAGCCATCCGCCGGCTCGCGCACTACATCGATGTCGATCCCGGCCTGGCGGGCCTGCTCCTTGAACAGCACTGAGGCGTCCACCGCACCGGTGTAGGCGGCGTCCGAAGCTTGCAGGCGCACCTTGAGGGACTCGACACCGGCCTTGCGCAGGTAAAAACGCGACTTGTCCGGATCGTAAGTGCGCTGCTCCAACGCGCTATTGATGAAGCGACTGCCGGGCTGGATCGGGTGGTCGTTGCCCACCAGGCCATAGCCATGCAGCACCGAGGCCAGCAGGGTTTCGCGGTTGATCGCGTGCTTCATGGCCATGCGGATATCGTTGTTCTTGAACTCGCTGCTGTCGCACAGCATCGGAAAGGTGTAGTGCTGGGCGCCCTTGGTTTCCTCGATCACCAGGTTGGGATTGCGCTTGAGCAGGGCAACGGTTTTCAGGTCGACCTTGTTGATCACATCCACTTGCCCTGTGACCAGCGCGTTGATCCGCGCCGCGCCGTCGGCAATGGCGAGCAGCTCGGCACTGGCGAAATGCGCCCTGCCTGGCTTCCAGTAATCTGGGTTGCGTTCCAGGTCCATGCGCACCCCGGGCTCGAAGCTTTTCAGGCGATAACCGCCGGTGCCGATACCGGCCTGCCAGTCGGCGGCGCCGTCTTTGGTCGGCATGATCACCAGGTGATAATCGGCGACCACGTAGGCGAAGTCTGCATTGCCTGAATGCAGCTCGAACACCACGGTATCGGTACCCTTGGCGTTGACGCTGGCAACGTCGCCCAGCACGGTCTTGGCCGCTGAAGTAGACGTGGCACTCAGGTGATGATTAATCGACGCCACCACGTCGTCGGCGTTGAGGCTTTTGCCGTTGTGGAAGGTCACGCCCTGGCGCAGCTTGAAGGTCCAGACGCGCGAATCCGGGGTGGATTCGAAGCTCTGCGCCAGTTCGGGAATGGCGCTGCCGTCGACTGCAATTTCAGTGAGGGTGTTGTACACGGCCGAGAAGCCGACAAAGGTAAAGGTATCGGTCCAGGAGCCCGGATCGCGGGAGTCGGTGGTGCTACCACCGGCCAGACCCAAGCGCAGCATGCCACCGGCCTTGGGCGTGGCCTCTTCGGCGAAGGCTTGAAGTGGCAGTCCCATGGAGAACGCCGCCGCCACGGCACCGGCGACGGCGCTGTGTTTGAGGAAGTCCCGGCGGTGCATGGCTTGAGTCATTTTGTTGTTGTTATCGCTCATGGTCTTGTTCCTCTAAAGATCAACAGGCACAGGCATGCTTGAGTTCGATCAGGGTCACGCCGTTGCGCTTGAAACCATTACGCAAATCCGTCTGCAGCTCATCCAGGTTCTGGGGTTGGGTCACGGTGCAGCCGAACGCTCGCGCCAGGGCCGCGAAATCCGGGTTGCGCGGCAGTACGCCGATGGGCTCTATGTCCAGGCTCAGCATGTCGTCGCGGATCTGCCCCAGGGCGTCGTTGTTCCATAAAAGGACGACCAGCGGGCTGTCCAACTCCTCTACCGCAGTTGCCAGTTCCTGGGCGGTGTAGAGGAACCCGCCGTCGCCCACCAGCACCAATCCAGGTCGCTGGGGAGCGCCGAACTTGGCGCCGATACCGGCGGGCAAGCCATAGCCCAAGGTGCCGTAGCCGGTGGGATGCAACCAACTGCGCGGAGCATGACTGTGAAAGGCGTAATTGCCGGTGTAGGCCAGTTGGGTCATGTCACTGCTGATAAACGCGTTGGCGGGCAGTTCGGCGGCGACGCGGTCGAGAATGGCCTGGTGAATCGACTGCAATGGCCCGTGCCCGGCGCTGATGGCCTGGCGTAATGCCGTCACCTTTTTGATTGCCGCATCGGCGTTACGCGGCGTGGACGGCAAGCGCTCCAGCAGAGCCTCTACCGTTTGCCGGGCGTCACCCTGCAAGGCGACGGCACAGGGATAGAAATCGTTGAACTTGCGCGGATCAATATCCACCCGCAGCAGTTCGCCACTGAGCGGCAGGCGCTCACGCCAGTAGTCGGTGTCGGCCATTTCGGTACCGATGGCCAACACTACATCAGCCTCGCTGATCAGTTGCCAGCCGGGTTCGACGCACAGGGTGGAACCGGCATTCAGCGGATGCCCCACCGGCAACAAACCCTTGCCCGCGACACTGCTGAAAAACGGCGCGGCCAGTTGTGTGCTCAGGCGCTGCAAGGCCTCAGCGGCCAGCAACGCACCCCCTCCGGCAATGATCATCGGGCGCTTGGCAGACGCCAGTTTCGCCACAGCCTGCTCAAGGGTTTCAGCCGACGGCACGCCACGTCCGGGACGGCGCACCACCTCATCGCTCCAGTCCCGCTCAATCGGCGCCGCCAGCACATCCAGCGGCACCGAGAGATGCACCGGCCGTGGCCGCTCGCTGTCGAACACCGCGTAGGCACGCGCAATCAATTCGGGCAGGTCTTCAGTACTCAACGCGACGGCCGAGAACGCGGTGATGGGCGCCGTCATCGCGCGTTGGTCCTGGGTTTCATGCAGGCAGCCCCAGCCCTTGCCCAGGCTGGCGGTGTGGTTGACGCTGGAAATCACCAGCATCGGAATCGAATCCGCGTACGCCTGGCCGATAGCGGTAGCGGCGTTGGTCACCCCGGGGCCGGTGATGATGAAGCACACGCCCGGCTTGCCGGTGACCCGCGCGTATCCGTCAGCCATAAAACCGGCGCCCTGCTCATGGCGGGTCAACACATGGCGAATGCCACTGCCAGGCAAGCCGCGATACAGCTCCAGGGTGTGTACCCCGGGAATGCCGAACACTGTGTCGACGCCATAGTTGGCCAGCAATCGCACCAGGGCCTGGCCGCCCGTCAAGGTTTTGCTTTGCATCGTCATCTCCTTCAAGCCTGGGCGAGGCGGATCAACGCATCGACCGCCGTGGCGCCCCGGGCATTGACCAGCAGTGGGTTGACATCCAGCTCCAGCAACCGCCCGGCATTGGCGCAGGCGTAATCGGCCACGGCGCGAATCGCCGCCACCAGGGCCTCCATATCGGCCACTTCACGACCGCGGAAGCCTTGCAGCAACGCGGCGCTGCGCAGGCTCAACAAGGCATTGCGAATGGCATCGTCGGTGGTGGGCAACAACAGGCTGCGACTGTCCTTGAGCAACTCCACCAGAATCCCGCCGGCACCGATCACCAACGCCAGGCCGAAGTCGCTTTCACGCTTGATGCCCACGATCAGCTCGGCCAAGGGTGGCGTGGCCATGGTTTCCAGCAGCAGTTGATCGAATGCCACACCTGGCGCGTAGGCGGTAATCTGCACACGCATGTGCGCCAGGGCCGCCGTCAGCGCCTGAGCGTCCCGCAGGTTCAACGCCACGGCACCCGCCTCGGTTTTGTGCGGCAGCTCGGTGCTGACCGCCTTGAGCACCAGCGGATAGCCCAACGTCAACGCGTCGGCAATCGCGTGCTCGGGGGTACTGAGGATGCCGGTCGGTGTGGTGAGACCAAACGCGCGCAGGGCTTGTTTGGAATCCCATTCATTGAGGGCAAACCCAGGGTCCTGAAGGGCTTGCGGGCACAGCGGAATCAAGGCTGATTCACCCCGCGCCAACAAGACGCGGCGGTTGCTCTGGTAGTTGGCAATTCGGCCCCAGGCCGCCAGCGCGTCCTCCACGCCTTGCAAGGCGGCGACGCCCTGGGCGTGCAGGCGTTCACGGGCATGGGCTGGCAGCAGCTCCGGAAACGCCGAGGTGACAAAACCGGTCTTGCCATGGCGCACCAATGCACTGCAAAACAGCTCCAGCAGCAAGTCGCACTCCTTACGCTCGCCGGTAAACTCTGCCGGGTAGTCGAGCACCAACATGGCGGCATCGGCGTCCGTGCGCAGCGCCGTGTCAAGCATGGCGTTCAGCGCTTCGCGGTTGCCCCAGATGGCCGTGGTGAAGTCCAGTGGGTTGACCAGGTTGGCGTAGCTGGGCAGCACCTGCGCCAGCTCCTCACGCTGACCGGCATCCAGCTTCGGCAGGCCCAGGTTGTTGCGTTCGGCATAGTCGGCAATCAACCCGGCATCGCCGCCGGAACAGGCCAGCGCGATCAGGTGATTGCCCGCCGGCAAGTTGCCGCAAGCCGCGGCTTTCAGGGTTTCGACAAAACTTACCGGCCCACTGACGCGGATCACGCCAAGGCGGGCAAAGAGGCTGTCGTACAGCACATCAGAGCCGGACAACGAACTGGTGTGACTCAGGGCCAACTGCGCGCCGATCTGCGATACGCCGGTTTTCAGAGCGATGATCGGGATGCCTTTTACCAGAGCCTTGTGGGCGGCCCGGGCAAATCCAGGAACGTTCTTCAATCCTTCCAGGTGCAGGCCGATAGCCGTGACCCGTGGTTCATCCAGCAGCACATCCATCAGCTCCGCGACGCCCAACTGCGCTTGGTTACCCACCGACGCCATATAGGCCACCGGCAACGAGCGGTCGCTCATCGACAGGTTGTAGGCGAAGTTGCCGCTCTGGGTCAGTACCGCCACGCCCTTCTCGACCGGCTTGCCGCCATGGGCCACCGGCCACAGCGCAGAACTGTGCAGATAGTCCAGCAGGCCGTAGCAGTTGGGGCCCAACAGCGCCATATCACCGGCCGCCTTGAGCAACTGATCTTGCAGGGCCTGGCCCTCGGCACCGGTCTCGGCAAACCCGGAGGCGTAGCAAATGGCGCCACCGGTGCCGATGGCGGCCAGCTCGGCGACACAGGTCAAGGTCAGCTCGCGATTGGTGGCGATAAATACCGCGTCCGGGCCACAGGGCAGATCGGCGATGCGGCGTACACAGGGAATGCCGTCGAGGTGGTCATGCTGGGGGTTGACCAGCCACATCTGGCCTTCAAAGCCACCGTCGGCGCAGCGTTTGAGCGCGCGCGCCATGCTGCGTCCGCCAACGAAAGCCAGGTGACGAGGCGCCAGCAAGCGCTTGAGGTTGTCGCGAATAGCCTGGGACATGAGCGTTCTCCGACCGGATCAGCGCAACAGGGGCCGCAACAGTTCGCGGGCGATGATATGGCGCTGGATCTCCGAGGTGCCTTCCCAGATCCGCTCGATCCGCGCGTTGCGCCAGATGCGCTCCACCGGCCCTTCGTCCATCAAGCCCATACCGCCGAAAATCTGTACCGCCTCGTCGGCCACCTTGCCCAGGGTTTCACTGGCAAACAGCTTGGCCATACCGGCTTCGCCGTCGGTCATGCTGCCCTGGTCCATTTTCCAGGCGGTGTGCAGGGTCAAGAGTTCGGCGGCGCGGATCTGCGTGGCCATGTCGGCGAGCTTGAATGACACGCCTTGGTAGGTACCGATGGGCTGGCCGAACTGCTTGCGGTCCGCCGCCCATTGCAGCGATACATCCAGCGCCCGCTGGGCCTGGCCGACGCAGTTGGCGGCGACCATTACTCGGCCGGCGGTCAGCCAGGCGTTGGCCACGTCCCAACCTTTGCCCACCTCGCCAAGGACCTTGGACGCCGGCACGCGGCAGTCATCGAAGAACATTTCGTAGGTGTGGTAACCGCGGTTGCTCACGCACTTGGGGCCACGGCGGATGGTCATGCCGGGCGTGCCGCGGTCCACCAGGAACGAGGTGACAGCGTTGCGTGGGCGGCCATTGTGTTCGTAGGTGTCGGTAACGGCGAATACGATTGCGAAGTCCGCATGCCCGGCATGGCTGATGAAGTGTTTGCTGCCGTTGAGCACAAAATCATCGCCACTGCGTACGGCACGGGTCTTGATGGCGTTGGCGTCGGAACCGGCGCCGGGTTCGGTGAGGGCAAAGCAGTCGATTTTCTTGCCCTGTACGCAGGGCAACAGGTACTCGCCTATCTGCGCGCCGGTACAGGCCATGAGGATTTTCGAGGGCCTTGCGACAAACACATGCAACGCCCAGGACACCTTGGACAACTCCCGTTCGATCAGCGCCTGGGACAGGTAATCCAGGCCACCACCGCCGACCTCCTCGGGCATGTTGAAGGCATAGAAACCGGCGGCGATGGCCTTGTCACGAATCTGCGCGGCCAGCTGCGGCGAAACCTCATCGGCGCGGTCCACAGCCTCCTCGTGGGGCAACAATTCCTTGGCAACAAAACTACGTACCGCGTCCACCAACATGTCTTGTTCTTGGCTGAGTTGGAAATTCATGGCGCTACCTGTTGATCGTTCAGGGGTGTTGTTTTTGTAGGAGCGAGCGTGCTCGCGAAAAACGCAAGGGCACCGCGTTAAATCAGAAGCTGCGTGCCATCGTTGATGTCCTTCGCGAGCACGCTCGCGCCTACCTTCCGGAGAAATTCGCTGGGCGCTTTTCCACCGAGGCGCGCAGCGCTTCAGCACCGTCCGCGCTGCGTCCGCACAACAAGCCTGCGGCCAGTTCGGCCTGGAGCTGCTCGGGCAGGCTGCGCTGGGCACCTTCGCGAATCAGGGTTTTGGTCTGGGCGAACGCGAAGGTCGGGCCGTTGGCCAGGCGAGTGGCCAATTCGACGGTGTGGGCCACCAATTGATCATCGGCGACCACTTCGCCGACGAGCCCGGCGGCGAGCGCGCGGTCGGCGTTCCACAGTTCGTCGAGGAACAGCAGGCGCTTGGCTTGTTCGCTGCCGATCAGGCGTGGCAGATGCCAGCTGGCACCGGCGTCCGGCGAGTACGCCATGCTGGTGTAGCCCGCCTTGAAACGTGCCGATTGAGCGGCTATTCGCAGGTCACAGCACAGGGTCAAGTCCATGCCTGCACCGACGGCAGTGCCGTTGATGGCAGCAATGGTGGGCTTGTCGAGGGTATGTAAACGAGTCATCAGGGCGTGGGCCGTTTCGGTCCAACCATAGCTTTCGAGGGCACCACGGGCCTCGGCTTCGGCCCATTCGGCGAGGTCGGCGCCGGCACAGAAGCTGCGACCGCTGCCGGTCAGCACCACGACGCGCACGGCCGGATCGCTATTGAAACCGTCAAGCAAAGCATGCAGGTACTTGAGGGTCGGAATGTCCAGGGCATTGCGCTGGGCACTGCGATTGAGGGTGATCCAGGCAGCGCCTGCTTGCACCTGAGTGAGCACGGACACGTCGGTAGTCATGGGATCCTCGAATTATTTTAATTGGCTTGAGGGGTGCGACACGGGGCGATACTAAACGAGTGTTCAGCAAGGAGGCAATCGGCAAGATGCAAATTTTTTAGCAAGGGGATGCCAGCCTGAACATTGCGTCCAGGCGGCGAAAGAATTCAGGGTTTGATCTGAAAGCGCTGACGACCACCGGCTTGCAAGCCGTCGACCCAGGCTTCGCAAATCTGGATGCCCTGTTCCGGAGTAAAGGTGCCAGGGTTGAGCCCCGACTCCAGCCACAAGCCATCGAGCAAGGCACTCAAACCAATGGCCGCCAGGTCAGAGTCGAAGTGCTCCCAGCCCTCCTCCTCGGCCATGTCCGCCAAGGCCGAGCGCATGATGGTGCGGTACTCGCCATAGGAGTGTTCGTGAGCCTGATTGATCGCCGGTGCCGTCTTGACCGCGCCCCAGAACGCCAGCCAGGCGTCCAGCAGTTGCGGGTCGAGCAATTCGGCGGAAAACGAGCCGCGAAAAAACGCCGACAACCGCTCCCGTGGGCTGGGGGGTGCCTTGGCCATGGCCTCGCGCAACAGGTCCATGACCTGCCCGGTGATGGACCGATATGCCTCGGCCACCAGTTCATCCTTGCCGGAATAGTGATGACTGATCAGCCCCACCGAAACCCCGGCCTCAGCGCTGATCTTGCGGATCGACGCCCCCTGGAAGCCATGGCGCTTGAGGCACACCAGCGTCGCCTGGACCAGATTGGCCTTGCGCAACTCCGGTTCCATGCGGGAGAAACGGGATTCCTGGGTCATGAAGCGATTTCCTTGGGCTGAGTCGGCTGCCCGACTCTACAGCAACCGCGACCCGTGATTAAACCTTCTCAGGCCCGGAAACCCGGCGACACGCGATCCAGCAAACGCAGTAACGCGGCCCAGGCCAGTTGCATGGCATCCGGGTCGGTCAATTCTCCCTCCTCCAACGGCCGACCGGGGTCATTGAATTGCCGTTCGGTGTACTCGCATACATCCGCCGACGGCAGGATCAGCTTGCCGCAGGCTTGGGCGGCGATCTGAATATCACAGGCCTTGTCCAGGTAATACATGCGCAGGAACGCCTGGCTGACGGTCTCGCCCACGGTCAGCAAACCGTGGTTGCGCAACATCAACACCGGCTTGTCCCCCAGGTCTCGAACCAGACGTTGTTGCTCGTCGAGGTCCAGGGCTACGCCTTCGTAGTCGTGGTAGGCGACCTTGCCATAGAACTCCATGGATATCTGGTTCACCGGCAACAATCCACACTCCAGCGCTGCCACCGCGCACCCGGCCCGCGTGTGGGTATGCAGCACGCATTGGGCGTCTTCCCGCGCGCCGTGAATGGCGCTGTGAATCACAAAACCTGCCGGGTTGACGGCATACGGTGAAGCCTCCACCGCGCGTCCATCGAGGCCGATTTTCACCAGGCTGGACGCGGTGATCTCATCGAACATCAGCCCATAAGGGTTGATCAGGAAGTGATGCTCCGGCCCCGGAATACGCACCGATACATGAGTGAAGATCAGATCGCTCATTCGAAAGTGCGCGATCAGCCGGTAACAAGCGGCAAGCTCTTCGCGCAGTTTTTGCTCGGTGGAGTGAGTCATTTTTATGCTCCATGGGGTTGGGGGATGGCCGACGCTAATCCAGGCACCAGTAAAAAAACAAGTTGATTTTTTACTGGCACTGACCTCTTTATAGAAAAATAACAATAACAGCGCCTGGAGTATCCGCACCATGTCGCACCCGGCTTTCGCGCACCTGTTTGAACCGCTTTCGCTGCGGGGCAAGCACCTGAAAAACCGCATCATGTCCAGCGGGCATGACACCTCGATGCCCACCGATAATCGGGTGAATGCACAGCTGATCGCTTATCACCGGGCACGGGCCGAAGGCGGTGTCGGGCTGATTGTGTTGCAGGTCGCGGGCGTCCACGACAGTGCCCGCTATACCTCCCACGTGCTGATGGCCACCGACGACAGCTGCATTGAGGGTTACCGAACACTGGCCGAGACCTGCCACGCCCATGGCACCGTGGTGCTGTCACAAATCTTCCATCCCGGACGGGAAATCATGGAGTCGGCCGACGGGTTGCTGGCGGTGGCCTACTCGGCGTCCGGGGTGCCTAATGAGCGGTTCCGGGTGATGCCCCGGGCCCTTGATCAGCCGATGATCGATGAGATTGTCGCGGGTTACGGCGCAGCCGCCAGGCGTCTGTATCAGGCCGGGATCGACGGCGTGGAAGTGGTCGCCAGCCATGGGTATCTGCCGGCGCAGTTTCTCAATCCCCGGGTCAATCGCCGCACCGACGACTACAACGGCGAGCTGGATCAGCGGCTGCGTTTCCTGCGGGAAATCATCGCCGCCGTGCGTGCCGAAACCGATGAGCACTTCATCATCGGCCTGCGTATTTCTGCCGATGAGCGCGACCCTGAAGGCTTGACCGAGGACGAGTCGCTGCCCGCCGTGCAAAGCCTGCAAGCGCAACTCGACTATGTGCACATCGTCGCCGGCACTTCCGCGTCCCTTGGCGGTGCGATCCACATCGTGCCGCCCATGGCGATCGCCCCGGCGTACCTGGCCGCAGAAGGTGCGACGTTCAAGGCCAGCCTGTCGATTCCGTTGTTTGTCACCGGGCGGATCAACCAGCCCCAGGAAGCCGAACTGATGCTGGCCCGGGGACAAGCCGATGTCTGCGGCATGACCCGTGCGCTGATCTGCGACCCGCAAATGCCCAACAAGACCCACACCGGACACGCCGAGGATGTGCGGGCCTGCATTGCCTGCAATCAGGCCTGCATCGGTCATTTCCACAAGGGGCTGCCCATCTCGTGCATCCAGCACCCTGAAACCGGGCGGGAATTGCAATTCGGCCATCTGCAGCACACTTCGCGACGCAAGCGCATTCTGGTGGCCGGTGGCGGCCCGGCGGGGATGAAAGCGGCGGCAGTGGCAGCGCAACGAGGGCATGACGTCACCTTGTATGAAGCCTGTGCGCAACTCGGCGGGCAGGTGTTACTGGCGCAGTTGCTGCCACGGCGCAGCGAATTCGGCGGCGCCAGCACTAACCTGCAGCGCGAGATGGCATTGGCCGGGGTGCGGGTGGTGCGCAATACCCGTGTCGACCGTGCGCTGGTGGAACAGGAGCAACCCGACCTGGTGATCATCGCCACCGGCGCCGAGCCTTACTGGCCGACCTTCGAACGCGGTGGCGAGTTGCAGGTGGTGGATGCCTGGCAGGTGTTGCGCGATGAGGTCCCGCTGGGCCGCTCAGTGGTAGTGGTCGATTGGCGCTGCGACTGGATCGGACCGGGCATCGCCGAACGCCTGGTACGCGCAGGTCACACGGTGCAACTGGCGGTCAACGGCACTCATTGCGGGGAGAATCTGCCGTTGTACGTACGTGATCAACTGGCCGGCGAGCTGCACCGCCTGGGCATCCCGATCATCCCTTACGCCCGGCTGTATGGCTGCGATGACACCACTGTCTACCTGCAACACACCGCCAGCGGCGAGCCGATGCTACTGGAAAATATCGACACCCTGGTGCTTTGCCAAGGGCACCAGCCGGTGGATACTCTCGGCGCTGAACTGGAAGGTTGGGTGGAATTTCGGCGCATCGGCGACTGCCTGGCACCGCGCACCGCCGAAGAGGCGATTTATGAAGGACTCAAGGTGGCATGGGAAATATGAATGGCTAAAGACGAACCTCAGCAACTGTTCCTGGGCACACGGATCCGTGGCTTGCGCAAGGCGCGCGGGATGACGCTGACCGCCTTGGCGGATATGAGTGACCTGACTGCGGGCTACATCAGCCAGTTGGAACGCAACCTCGCCTACCCATCGATCCCGGCCCTGTTCAATATCGCCCGCAGCCTGGGGGTGACCATCCAGTGGTTCTTCGCCAGCGAAACCATTGCGGCGCCGAACGACGAAGGTTACGTGGTGCGCAAACACAATCGCCAGAGCATTCGCTATGAAGACGGCATCGTCGATCAGTTGCTGACCCCCCTGCCCAACCATCAACTGGAAATGCTGCACTCATGCTTCCCGCCGGGGACCTATAGCCAGCAAAGCTACAGCCATGAAGGCGAAGAAGCCGGCTATGTGTTGAGCGGACGTTTTGAGTTGTGGGTGAGCGAGCGGCATTTCCAACTGGATGAAGGCGACAGTTTCAGTTTTCCCAGCAGTGAACCTCACCGTTATGGCAACCCCGGCAAGGCGGATACGGTGGTGATCTGGGTGATTACACCGCCGACGTTTTGAAGCGCCGGCGGTTTGCTCAGCGCTGCGTCGGAATCCGAATGTCCCCACCACGGCACTGACTCTTGACACTCCTTGGGCAACCGGCGAATTCCAGGTCCTTGCTCAAGCACACCCGCACCTCCGACAACACTTTGCCCTTGCAGATCACCGCCAGCCCGTGACTCCGCATGGCTGGGTTGCTCTGGCGAAACAGCGTCTCGATGTCCTGGACATCGAGCGAATTCGGAACATTAAACGGTTGCAACTGCTCCGGGATATTGACCCTGCCCAGCGCGGCGTCGGCCTTGTCCAGATAGGACGACGCCTCGAGGCCACTGCAAGTGCCATGTTTGGACCACTCGTGTTTGAGCAGCTTCTGCGAAGGGAACAGCGTCGCGCCCTTGGCCAACTCCTCAGCCGACAACCTTGATTGCGGTGTGCAGGATGCCGGCCAGCCACCCCGTGCGTACTGCGGCCACAAGCCATGCAGCACAAACCCGTAACCTTTACCTGAACACTGCTGATCTTCCGGATGGGTCAGGCAGAAGGTCGGCGACCAGGACAGTGACAACACATAAAAATCAAAATCCCCCGCCTGCCCCTGCTGCCGAGAGGCTGCCGCAGCCCCCGTGGCCAAACTCGCCAACACCAGCCACACGGCAATCCAGGCTGCTCTGTATTTCATCCGTCTATTCCTTGAAAAAAGTGTTCTGCCGTTATCGATGAAGGTTGCGCTGCAGCACCTGGTCCATGAGCTGATCCGTTTTCAACGCCTCGATCGCCATCGCAGGATGCTTCCCCTCTCCGCGAATATGCGCATTCATCCCCAGTACGTGATGCCACTGGATATGCTCATGATTAGGCACCTCGAGGCTCAGGTTGACCTTTCCCTCAAGCCGCAAGGGATGCTCATCAAACACCGAGAACGTTATGCGCCCCTGACTGCCAATCAACTCGACACGGTCCTCGCGACGATCCGCGACAAAGTTCCAGCAGCCCATCCCCAGCGCTCCCGAAGCAAAGCGCCAACTGGCGGTCACCGCATCTTCCGCCGCATAACGCCCCGCCTGATGAGCCGTAAAACCGGCCACCTCGACAATGTCCCCCGCCAGGTACTGGAACAGGTCAAAGCCATGACTGGCCAAATCAGCAAAGTACCCACCGCCGGCCACCAACGGATCGGTACGCCAGTTGTCAGCACGCTCATCCGCCGATGATGGCGGCTTGCACAAGGTCCAGGTCAGGTGACGCAACTCGCCAATCTGCCCGGCCTGCAACCAATCACGCACCTGCTGGAAGCGTGGCAGGGAACGCCGGTAATAAGACACAAACAAATGCAGCCCCGCCTGCTCGAATGTGCGCTGCATCAGCTCACTTTGCCCGGCGTTCAACGACATGGGTTTTTCAACGCAGCAATGCTTGCCTGCCGCCGCCACCATCAGGCTGTACTCAAGGTGGCTGTCGGGCGGTGTGGCGATGTAGACCGCGTCCACTTCAGGATCATCGATCAACGCTTGGGCGTCGGTGTAAAACCGGGCAATGCCATGACGAGCTGCATAGTCGTGCACGGCTGCCTCGCGACGCCCCATTACGGCTACCAAGGCAGAACCTGGCGCTTTGTAGAAGGCCGGGCCACTCTTCAATTCAGTGACACTGCCACAGCCGATCATGCCCCAGCGTACGGTGTTCATCGGTATCCCTCTTCATGTGTACTTTTCAGTCGAGCAGTATCTGCGTTTTCCTGCCGGCCCTCCAGTCTGCGAGGCGAAGACCCAGCATGACATTTGTATTACACTTTTATGACAGTCATCCGACCGCGGGGGTACATCCGATGAAGATACGAGCCACGGTCATTTGCGCACACAACGGCCACATCCTGTTCGTGCGCAAGGCCAGATCAAAATGGGCGCTGCCGGGGGGCAAGGTCGAACGTGACGAGCGGCCAGCAGGCGCGGCAGCCCGGGAGCTGGAAGAGGAAACCGGGTTAAACGTCGACGGTTTGCTGTACCTGCAGGAGCTGAAGGCGGACAACACCGTGCATCACGTGTTCGAGGCGTCGGTGGTGAATATCGACGAGGCCCGGCCGCTCAATGAGATCATCGAGTGCCATTGGCTTCCCTACACCACGCTGGAGCAGTTGGACACGACCCAAGCCACCAGGCAGATTGTCAGGTCGTTTTTGCGGCGGCTATAGGCGCATCAGCCTGCATAAACAACACCTGGGCGTTGGATTGCGCATCCAGCGTCACAAACCCGAACTTGCGGTACAACGCAATCGCCGCGTGGTTGTCGCGGTACACCCGCAAGGTCAAACGCACAGCCCCCGTGCCCTCAATCGCTGCACTGATCAACTGACGTACCAGCACCTCGCCTATCCCCTGCCCGCGAACAGACGCAGCGACGATGATTCGTCCCAGATGCACACTGCCGGTGGTGACGGTCCAGAACTGGGCAAAAGCCACAGGCGGTCCCGACCCCATTGCCAGGCAAACGCTTTGACTATCGCCAATCGGCAAGCGATCAGCCAGTTCATGGGGCAGAAACGGAAAAGCCAATCGATCACCGGCCCAACGCAGACAAGCCGCGGCATCCGGCAGCCAGTGGGCAATGACCTCATAATCAGAGGCGATGGGCGGGCGAAGGCTCAGGTCCATGGGCTTATGTCTCATCAAGGTACAGGCTACAAACACCCTGTAAAAACGAGCGAAGGTCATGCCAACTCACCCTACCAGATCTTGTAGGTGCCAAGCCTGTACAAGTCCTCTATAAAAACCCGCACTTCCCCCAGCCCCAAGGAAACCCCAGCCATGCACATGGAAGAGCACACGCTGAGCACAATGAGCGACGAACTGAAACTCATGCTAGGTCGCTTTCGGCACGAACAGTTCGTCGAGAAACTCGGGTGGCGACTGCCGGCCCATCCGCACCAGGCCGGCTGTGAATGGGATCAATACGACACTGAGCACGCCCGCTACCTCCTGGCCTTCAATGAACAGTGTGCCATTGTTGGCTGCGCCCGCCTGATACCTACCACGCTCCCCAACTTGCTTGAAGGGGTCTTCAGCCATACCTGCGCAGGGGCGCCGCCCAAGCATCCAACCATCTGGGAAATGACGCGTTTCACCACCCGCGAGCCGCAATTGGCGATGCCGTTGTTCTGGCGAAGCCTCAAGACCGCCAGCCTGGCGGGTGCCGATACCATCGTCGGGATCGTCAACAGCACGATGGAGCGCTATTACAAGATCAACGGGGTCAACTACGAACGACTGGGGCCGGTTACCGTGCACCAGGATGAAAAAGTCCTCGCCATCAAACTCTCGGCCCACCGTGAGCACCACCGCAACGCCCTCGCACCTTCAGCCTTCATGTCCCGTGCATGGTTGAAAGAGACGGCTTGATACCGACCGAGTCGTCCTTGCGGCCGACTCGTCAGTAATGGATGACCCTCAGATATAGCCCAGCGCGACGGCGTAAGACACTGCCTGTACGCGGTTGCTGGCGCCGATTTTGCGTTGGATGTTGCGGTGATGGTAATTCACGGTATCGGTGCACACCCCCATGATCACCCCGATCTCCTCCGAGGTCTTGCCGTCGGCCGTCCAGCGCAACACATCACATTCGCGCCCACTGAATTCCACATTCGTATTGAAGACACGTACGTCACTCTCCAGCTCGGAAATTTTCTCGTGGGCCGCTGCAGCAAACGCTTTGGTCACCGGCTTCAACGCCTCGAACTCCTGAAGGCTGATGATGGTGTCCTTGCGCGCCAGGCTTAACACCCCGACTCGCCCCTGGGTATTGAACGAGGGTTGTGCCAGGCCGTGGCACAAATTCGAATCGTTGGCTTCAGACCACAGATCAGGGCACCCCCGGAACAGTTCATTGCTCCACAAAATGGGCGCCGACGAGACTTTGCTGTGCTTCACCGTAGGGTCTATCACCGCGTAATTAGCCGCCTGATATCGCTGCACCCACTCCTCGGGATAATTACTGTACATATATGTCCTGGGCCGCATGAACGGGGTCACGCTGCACATGCCGTAGGCAAAAAAGTCAAACCGCAGTTCACGCAATGCCCTCAACGCGACAACAGTAAACTCCTGCATGTTCATGGTTTGCGCAAAGATACTGTAAAAATAAGCATCCCATCCCAACAGTTGCCCTAATTCCATTTTGAACACCACTAAAGTTGGAAACAGGACGTGAGACTAGACCAACCTGAACTCATGTCAACACACAAAACCACACCGTCATAGACTGCTTCGCGCTCACACTGTATTTCTTGCGTCCAATCCAACTAACTAGCCATAGGCCATTGCCCTTGGGCGATATTAGTGGGCCATTACCTCCTCTCAGCCGACGAATGAACCTACCTCTTCACACTAATGCAACAGTTCGCCCCACGGGCTGCTGCTCACCCACTCATGCCCGAATCACTACAAGATCTGGTAGTTCCAACCTCAAGAAATGCAGGTGTATAAACAACACCCACTCAACACCGCCACGAAGGCGCAATAGTTAAAAACTGTAAATATTGACCCAGGTCAATTAACTAAATATTCACTTGATATTCGAAAATCCCAATTCAACTAAGGAGGATATTGCCCATGCCTGCCTCGCTTTCCCCTAGCGGCTTTAACGATCATCTTGAACTTCGCCAAAAAAATCGGGCCACCGTCGAACAGTACATGCGCACTAACGGCAAAGATCGCCTGCGGCGCCATGAGCTGTTCACGCAGGATGGCAGTGGCGGCTCCTGGAACACCGAGACCGGTGAACCCCTTATGTTTAAAGGCCACCCGAAGCTGGCCGCCCTCGGTGTCTGGCTGGAGAAGTGCTTTCCAGACTGGCAATGGCACAACGTCCGGGTGTTTGAAACCGACAATCCCAACCACTTCTGGGTGGAAAGCGACGGCCGCGGCAAGTCCCTGGTGCCCGGCTACCCGGAGGGTTATTGCGAAAACCATTACATCCACTCCTTTGAACTGGACAACGGCAAGATCACGCAAAACCGTGAATTCATGAACCCCTTCGAACAACTTCGCGCCTTGGGCATCCCTGTTCCAAAGATCAAGCGTGAAGGTATTCCCGCCTCATAAGCCCCTTTATCCATTGGAGATTGAGCATGCCTAATAGCGCAGCGCTACAACTAGCCACTCGTGACACCACTGAACTTCGCCGCAAGAACCGCGCCACGGTCGAGCAGTACATGCGTACCAAAGGCAAGGACCGCCTGCGCCGTCATGAACTGTTTACCGAAGACGGTTCAGGCGGCTTATGGACCACCGACACCGGTGCGCCCATTGTAATCAGTGGCAAAGCCAAGTTGGCCGAACATGCTGTTTGGTCACTCAAGTGCTTCCCTGACTGGGAGTGGTACAACGTCAAGGTATTTGAAACCGACGATCCCAATCATATCTGGGTGGAGTGCGACGGCCACGGCAAGATCCTCTTCCCTGGTTACCCGGAAGGCTATTACGAGAACCACTTCCTGCACTCCTTCGAGCTGGAAGACGGCAAAGTAAAACGCAATCGCGAGTTCATGAACGTCTTTCAACAACTACGCGCCCTGGGTATTGCGGTACCGCAAATCAAGCGTGAAGGCATTCCTACTTAATCCCTCGGGAGAGTGATCGCATCATGGAAGACTTACTGAGACGGGTTCTAAGTTGCGAAGCGTTCCAGCAGCCTCAATGGAGCGAGCCCTCACAATTACATGACGCGCAGGCCTACCTAAGGGACAGCGCGTCACTGATTCGAGCAGAGGACATCCTGGTGCTACGCGCTACGTTGGCGCGTGTGGCAGCAGGCGAAGCAATGATCATCCAGTCCGGTGACTGCGCCGAGGACATGGATGAAAGCGCTCCCAGGCATGTGGCCCGCAAAGCCGCGGTACTGGACATCCTGGCCGGCGCGTTCCGGCTGGTGACCCAGCAACCGGTGGTGCGGGTGGGACGGATTGCCGGGCAGTTTGCCAAGCCCCGTTCCAACAATAGCGAACGCATCGGCGATGTCGAATTGCCGGTGTATCGCGGCGACATGGTCAATGGCCGCGAGGCCGTCTGCGGCCATCGCCAGCATGATGCCCAACGCCTGGTTCGAGGCTATCGCGCCGCGCAGGACATCATGCACCACCTGGGCTGGAAAGAGCCGGCAGGTCAGGAGCAACTCAGCGACTCACCGGCCTGGACCAGCCATGAAATGCTGGTGCTCGACTACGAATTGCCACAACTGCGCCGGGACGAACAGGGCCGGGTATTTCTCGGTTCGACCCACTGGCCATGGATCGGCGAGCGCACCCGTCAGTTGACGGGTGCGCACGTAGCGCTACTCAGCGAAGTGCTCAACCCGGTGGCCTGCAAGGTCGGCCCCGACATCACCCAGGACCAGTTGCTGAGCCTGTGCGAGCGCCTTGACCCCAAGCGCGAACCCGGACGGCTGACCCTGATTGCCCGCATGGGCGCCCACAAGGTCGCCGATCGCCTGCCACCGCTGGTTGAAGCGGTGCGCCATGCCGGCCACAAGATCATCTGGCTGAGCGACCCGATGCACGGCAACACCATCGTCGCGCCCTGCGGCAACAAGACCCGCATGGTGCAGACCATCACCGAGGAAATCACTGCCTTCAAGTATGCCGTGACCTCGGCCGGGGGCGTGGCCGCCGGCCTGCACCTGGAAACCACTCCCGATGACGTCAGTGAGTGCGCTTCAGATACCGCCAGCCTGACCCAGGTTGCCAGCCACTACAAAAGCCTGTGCGATCCGCGCCTGAATCCCTGGCAGGCCATTACCGCGGTGATGGCCTGGAAAAACCTGCCCTCTTCCACCCCTGCTTCCCTTTGACTGGAGTTTGTCGCCATGACCGGCATTCCATCGATCGTCCCTTACGCCCTGCCTACTTCCCACGACCTGCCCGCCAATCTCGCGCAATGGAGCATCGACCCCGAGCGCGCCGTGCTGCTGGTGCATGACATGCAGCGCTACTTCCTGCGGCCCTTGCCCGACGCCTTGCGTGAAGAAGTGGTGAGCAATGCCGCGCGCATTCGCCAGTGGGCAGCCGACAACGGCGTGCCAGTGGCCTACACCGCCCAACCGGGCAGCATGAACGAGGAGCAACGCGGGCTGCTCAAGGATTTCTGGGGCCCCGGCATGAAGGCCAGCCCGACCGACCGTGAGGTGGTCGACGCCTTGACGCCCAAGCCCGGTGACTGGCTGCTGACCAAGTGGCGCTACAGCGCGTTCTTCAACTCCGACCTGCTGGAGCGCATGCGCGCCAGCGAGCGCGATCAATTGATCCTCTGCGGGGTGTACGCCCATGTCGGGGTACTGATTTCCACCGTGGATGCCTACTCCAACGATATCCAGCCCTTCCTCGTTGCCGACGCCATCGCCGACTTCAGCAAGGCGCACCACTGGATGGCCATCGAATACGCCGCCAGCCGTTGCGCCATGGTCATCACCACCGACGAGGTGGTGTCATGAGCCAAGCCGCCGCCCATCTCATGCAGCGCATCCTGCAACCGGCTCCCGAGCCGTTTGCCCTGTTGTACCGCCCGGAGTCCAGCGGGCCCGGCCTGCTGGATGTGCTGATTGGGGAAATGTCTGAGCCACAGGTCCTGGCCGATATCGACTTGCCTGCCACCTCGATCGGCGCGCCGCGCCTGGATGTACTGACGCTGATTCCCTACCGCCAGATCGCCGAACGCGGCTTCGAGGCGGTAGACGATCAGTCGCCGCTGCTGGCGATGAAAATCACCGAGCAGCACTGCATCGGCATCGAGCAATTGCTGGAGTTGCTGCCCAACGTGCCGATCCAGTTGAACAGCGAACGCTTCGACCTCAGCGACGCGAGTTACGCCGAGATCGTCAGCCAGGTGATCGCCAACGAAATCGGCTCAGGTGAAGGCGCCAACTTCGTGATCAAGCGCACTTTTCTGGCCGAGATCAGCGAGTACGGCCCGGCCAGTGCGCTGTCGTTCTTTCGTCATCTGCTGGAACGGGAGAAAGGTGTCTACTGGACCTTCATTATCCACACCGGCAACCGCACCTTCGTCGGGGCATCCCCAGAGCGCCACATCAGCGTCAAGGATGGGCTCGCGGTGATGAACCCCATCAGCGGCACTTACCGCTACCCACCCGCCGGCCCTAACCTGACGGAGGTCATGGAGTTTTTGGCCGACCGCAAGGAGGCCGACGAGCTGTACATGGTGGTGGATGAAGAGCTGAAAATGATGGCGCGCATTTGTGAAGACGGCGGCCACGTCCTCGGCCCCTACCTCAAGGAAATGGCGCACCTGGCCCACACCGAGTACTTCATCGAAGGCAAGACCCGGCGCGATGTGCGCGAAATCCTGCGTGAAACCCTGTTCGCCCCCACCGTCACCGGCAGCCCGCTGGAAAGCGCCTGCCGGGTGATCCAGCGCTATGAGCCGCAAGGCCGCGCGTACTACAGCGGCATGGCCGCGCTGATCGGCAGCGATGGCAAGGGCGGACGCTCGCTGGACTCGGCGATCCTGATTCGCACCGCCGACATCGATAACAGCGGCCAGGTACGGATCAGCGTGGGCTCGACCATCGTGCGCCATTCCGAACCGATGACCGAGGCTGCCGAAAGCCGGGCCAAGGCCGCCGGCCTGATTGCCGCACTGAAAAACCAGGCGCCTTCGCGCTTCGGCAGCCACCTGCAAGTGCGTGCCGCCTTGGCCAGCCGCAATGCCTACGTCTCGGACTTCTGGTTGATGGACAGCCAGCAGCGGCAACAGACCCAGGCCGACTTCAGTGGGCGCCAGGTGCTGATCGTCGACGCCGAAGACACCTTCACCTCGATGATCGCCAAGCAACTGCGGGCCCTGGGCCTGGTGGTGACAGTGTGCAGCTTCAGCGACGACTACAGCTTTGACGGCTACGACCTGGTGATCATGGGTCCCGGACCCGGTAACCCAAGTGACGTCCATCAGCCAAAGATCGACCATCTGCACGTGGCCATCCGTTCCTTGCTCAGCCAGCAGCGGCCATTCCTTGCGGTGTGCCTGAGTCATCAGGTGCTGAGCCTGTGCCTGGGCCTGGAACTGCAGCGTAAAACCATTCCCAACCAGGGAGTGCAAAAACAAATCGACCTGTTTGGCAGCGCCGAACGGGTGGGTTTCTACAACACCTTCGCCGCCAGGAGTTCGAGTGACCACCTGGACATCAACGGCATTGGCACCGTCGAAATCAGCCGCGACAGCGAGACCGGCGAGGTGCATGCCCTGCGTGGACCGTCGTTTGCCTCCATGCAGTTTCATGCCGAGTCACTGCTGACCCAGGAAGGCCCGCGCATCATCGCCGACCTGCTGCGCCACGCCCTCATCCACACACCTGTCGACAGCAACGCTTCGGCCGCCGGGAGATAACCATGCACAAATACGTGATCATCGACGCCTTTGCCAGCGTCCCGCTGGAAGGCAATCCGGTCGCGGTGTTCTTTGACGCCGATGACTTGCCGGGCCCGCAAATGCAGCGCATCGCCCGGGAGATGAACCTGTCGGAAACCACCTTCGTGCTCAAACCACGTAACGGCGGCGATGCGCTGATCCGGATTTTCACCCCGGTCAACGAATTGCCTTTCGCCGGACACCCTTTGTTGGGTACAGCCATTGCTTTGGGTGCACACACCGACAATCACCGGCTGTACCTGGAAACCCGGATGGGCACCATCGCCTTTGAACTGGAGCGCCAGAACGGCAGCGTCATCGCCGCCAGCATGGACCAGCCGATACCCACCTGGACGGCCCTGGGGCGCGACGCCGAATTGCTCAAGGCTTTGGGTATCAGCGGCTCGACCTTTCCCATCGAGATCTATCACAACGGCCCGCGCCATGTGTTTGTCGGCCTGCCGAGCATCGAAGCATTGTCGGCCCTGCACCCCGACCACCGTGCCCTGTCCAGCTTCCACGATATGGCCATCAACTGTTTTGCCGGCGCGGGACGACGTTGGCGCAGCCGGATGTTCTCGCCGGCCTATGGCGTGGTCGAGGATGCAGCCACGGGTTCCGCTGCCGGGCCCTTGGCGATTCATCTGGCGCGTCATGGCCAGGTCGAATTCGGCCAGCAGGTCGAGATTCTCCAGGGCGTGGAAATCGGCCGCCCTTCACTCATGTTCGCCAGGGCTGAAGGCTGCGCCGATCAACTGACGCGAGTTGAAGTATCAGGCAATGGCGTCACGTTCGGGCGGGGGACCATCGTTCTATGAACAGTTCAGTACAAGGCAAGCCGCTGTTGGGTAAAGGCATGTCGGAATCCCTTACCGGCACACTGGATGCGCCGTTCCCCGAGTACCAGTCGCTGCCCGCCAATCCCATGAGCGTGCTGCACAACTGGCTGGAGCGCGCGCGGCGCGTGGGCATCCGCGAACCCAAGGCGCTGGCGCTGGCCACGGCTGACGGCCAGGGCCGGCCCTCTACGCGCATCGTGGTGATCAGTGAAATCAGCGACACCGGAGTGCTGTTCAGCACCCACGCCGGCAGCCAGAAAGGCCGTGAACTGGCGCATAACCCGTGGGCCTCGGGGGTGTTGTATTGGCGTGAAACCAGTCAGCAGATCATCCTCAACGGCCTGGCCGTGCGCTTGCCGGATGCCAAGGCTGATGAGGCGTGGTTGAAGCGCCCTTATGCCACGCATCCGATGTCATCGGTGTCGCGCCAGAGTGACGAACTGACGGATGTACAGACCATGCGCGACGCCGCCAGGGCGCTGGCCGACGTTCAAGGCCCGCTACCGCGTCCTGAGGGATATTGTGTGTTTGAGCTGCGGCTAGAGTCGTTGGAGTTTTGGGGGAATGGCCAGGAACGGTTGCATGAGCGGTTGCGGTATGACCGCAGCGACACGGGCTGGACGGTACGGCGTTTGCAGCCCTGAGTAGTATGGGGGTCTGGACGGATTGGCGTTCGGTTGTCCTGTAGATACCGTCTTGCGCGTCATCAGGCAAGAGCCCTGTCCAGCCATACAGTTGGCCCGTTGTAGCCGCTGCCGAGGCACGAGGCTGCGATAAGGGCCGAAGGACCTTCAGCGGTTTCAAGAACCTGACGACTGCTGCGCAGCCGATCGCAGGCTGCGCCAGCGGCTACAGGTATCGGCACATCCTCTGTAGCCGCTGCCGAGGCACGAGGCTGCGATAAGGGCCGAAGGACCTTCAGCGGTTTCAAGAGACTGACGACTGCTGCGCAGCCGATCGCAGGCTGCGCCAGCGGCTACAGGTGATCGGCACATCCTCTGTAGCCGCTGTCGAGGCACGAGGCTGCGATAAGGGCCGAAGGACCTTCAGCGGTTTCAAGAGACTGACGACTGCTGCGCAGCCGATCGCAGGCTGCGCCAGCGGCTACAGGTATCGGCACATCCTCTGTAGCCGCTGCCGAGGCACGAGGCTGCGATAAGGGCCGAAGGACCTTCGGCGGATTCAAGAGACTGACGACTGCTGCGCAGCCGATCGCAGGCTGCGCCAGCGGCTACAGGTGATCGGCACATCCTCTGTAGCCGCTGTCGAGGCACGAGGCTGCGATAAGGGCCGAAGGACCTTCGGCGGTTTCAAGATCCTGGCGACTGCTGCGCAGCCGATCGCAGGCTGCGCCAGCGGCTACAGGTGATCGGCTGCGGCTACAAAAAGCAACTGTGCGGGTGCTTAGATAAGCCCCCTCGCCACAGGTTCGGCGTTAGCCTCGACGTGTAGGTTGAAGAGTAACGCTGCAATACCCATCAAATGACGGGCAAAAAAAATCCCAAGTAGCTGATGGAAACTTGGGATTTAAAAATGCATAAACCGTGGGAGGTGAACGCGGGGCAATAATACCGATTGAGAAATCTTGTAACAAGATTATTTCGCACCTTTCGTCGGATTAAAACAGCGCTAAGTCATTCAATAACCACATGTTTTTTAGGGCGACGGGGAGTTTTAGTGCCACTTTTTGGTGCAAGTTAGACAAACTTCCGCCGCTTATTCCTTAATAACTATCAGGTTATTAACCAGCAGAATTGCCTCGATCCGGGCTCGCAATTCATCCAGTGCCGCTTGCTCTTCAAGGGGCATGTCCTGGCTTCTTCAAGCAATACGCGCACCGTGCCATAGAGCTCGCTCCGGACCGCGTACCGGTACTTATGTCCGGACGGAATAATCGCTTATTGGGGCGCGGATGCACGCTCCCTCACGTATTTACACCCGTCGGGTTTGTCCAGCCCGCTCGGGGTCAGGCTTTCAGCCTGGCGGCAGAGCAGCAGGCGTTCGGTTTCCTGCATGCGTTGCTGGTCAACCTGGGCATTGAGCCGAACGAAATAGATCCCCAACAAAACCGCTGCACACAGCACCCCGACGACAAAGTAGAGCAAGCTATTGCCACTCGTCTCGACAGGCGAAGGTTCGTGCTGGCTCATGACCTCATCGCATCCTGTGTTTCTCATAACGGACGTCGTCACCGTCGACCTTGGCGATCAGGAAGATAGCGTTTCCACACTCCTCCTCCCGTGCAAGCGAGTGATTGTATGGAATCGGATACAGGCGAATAAACAGATTGATTGTGGTGGATTTGTAATCGAGCTCTTTCAGAGCACCGAAGCATGAACCTGCTGGAATGGGTTACGGCAACTTTGCACCGGGTGCCAATGCAATCACTTACGCGCCAGCTTGTAGCGCAGACAGTCCTGATAAAAGCTCTGGCGAATCACTTCAGGTTTGGCCCGCGAGCGGCTGTCATAGGTCTGCTCGGTAATGCCCATGGCCATCATGTGCATCCAGGATTTGTTGAACTTGTACGTCTGAAGCTTCTGCCGTGCGGCATACAACGAGACGCCGGACAGCTTCAACTCCTGGGCCCTGGCGGCCGTGCCCGCGCCCCAACTGCACATGTACCGATCGTTTTCTCGCAGTTCTCTGGCCTGGGCCGAAGCCACCCCACCCGCCAGGGAACAGGCGATCAGCATGATTCCAACATTGCGCATTTGCATCTCGCCTAACCACCTGAAAATAAAAGTGATTTTGGCGAACATTTTGTAACAGCGGGGCCAGCAAAATGCCTTATCGGTTAATTCGCCGAGACCAGCTTGAGTCCGATCACACCCGCCAGGATCAGCACGATGCACAGAACCCGCAGCGGCGCGGTGGAGTCCCCCAGCAACGCCATGCCCAGGATCGCGGTACCGGCTGCGCCGATACCGGTCCAGACCGCGTAAGCACTGCCCAACGGCAGCGTGCGCAGGGAGAGCGAGAGCAGGAAGACGCTGGAGACGCCTGTCACCACCGCCAACAGTCCAGGCGTTAAACGGGTGAAACCTTCCGAGCCTTTCATGGCGAACGCGAAAGCAATTTCGAGCACGCCGGCCAAGCCGAGTAGTAGCCATGCCATGGAGTGGGTCCTTGTGTGATTGAGCAAAGCGAACACACAGCTCCCACACTGGTTTCACTTCGCTTGCGGGTTCTGCATTTCTTAACCGAAAATCAAGCCTTGCCGGCCGCCGCAGGCGGCGCACGGAAGGTAATACCCAGGCGATTGAAGGCATTCATCAAGGCAATGCCATAGATGAGATCGGTCAGTTCCTTGTCGCTGAATTCGGTGGCGGCAGCCGTATATTCTGCGTCCGGCACACTGCCAGCGGTGAGGTGGGTAACGCTTTCAGCCAAGGCCAGGGCAACGCGTTCACGGTGACTGAAGACATTCCCGGCGTCATGCCAGACCGGTACCAACACCAGCTTGTCGACGGCTACGCCCTGCTTGAGCAAATCCCGCGAGTGCATGTCGATGCAAAAGGCACAGCCGTTGATTTGTGAAACCCGCAGGTAGACCAGGTCGATCAGCTCCTTGGACAGGCCGCTGTTCTGCAGATAGACGTAGACCCCGCCGAACGCCTTGTAACCTTCCGGCGATGCTTTGGTGTAGTCGAGACGCTGAGTCATGATGAATCCTTGTATGGGCTGATTGAGGAGGTCATCTTGCGATGCGATGGTCCATTCAGAAAGATCCAAGATCCGCCTCAAGTCATAGGCCATGATTGCGCATCTATGGTCTACTTCTTATCTTCATTCATGGCTCTTTTGAGTAGGTCATGAGGTTTGTAGAGTGGGACCAGTCAATCCCGGAAGAACTGAACCATGAATATCCTGCATGTGAGTTGCAGCCCTCGCGGGCAAGCGTCGGAGAGCACCCTGCTCGGGCAAAAGATCATCAGCCATTTGCTCAAGCGAGCCCCGTCAACCACCGTGATCAACAGAACGCTGGGCAGCGAGGTGATTGCCCCTATCGATGAGCCGTATGCGACGTCCCAACAGTCTTTGGCGGACGTCTCCCAAGAGGGTTCGATGGCCCGCTCGCAAGCGCTCATTCAAGAGCTTGATCAAGCGAACGTTGTGGTGATCGCCACCCCCATGCATAACTACACGGTACCCGCCGCCCTCAAGGTATGGATCGATCACATCGCCCGTGTGCGGCGAACGTTCGACATCTCGACCCAAGGCAAAGTCGGCCTGCTGCAGGACCGACCGGTTTTCATCGCAGTATCCTCCGGCGGGCGCTTTTCCGGGGAGCGTGCGCACCAGCCGGACTTCCTGACGCCATACCTGAAGACCATCCTGGGCATGATCGGCCTGCATGACGTGACCTTCTTCACGGTTCAAGGCACTGCCTCGCGTCCCGAAACAGTGGCCGAAACCCGGCGCCAGACCGATCAGGCGCTACACGATTATTTTTCGACCTGAACAGGAGTAGCGGCAGGATGAGCGCACCGGTCAACGGCTTTTTACCTCTGGATCCCGACGGTACAGAGCCCATTTATCGGCAACTCTACTGGCGATTCCGGGGTGCCATTACCGACGGTTTGCTCAAGCCGGGCGAACGCATTCCCGCAGCCCGGGCGCTGGCCAAGGAGCTGGGATTGGCTCGTGGCACTATCGATTCCGCGTATTCGCTGCTGACGGCCGAAGGTTATATCCAGCCTCGGGGCCAGGCCGGTACGGTAGTGGCTGAAGGCGTCAAGGCCAGGGGCACGAGCAGCCATCCGCAGCGCACCATCAGTTCGGGCGAGAGCAACGCGGTCAGGCTCAAGGATCAAGTGCTGCCTTTTCAAATGGGCCTGCCGGCACTGGACGCCTTCCCTCGCAAAATCTGGTCGAAAATCGCCGCCCGCTGCGCGCGCGCCACCCAGGTGGCAGACATGGCCAACCCATCAGTGTACGGCCTGCAATCGCTGCGCACGGCCATCGCCACCTATTTACAGGTCGCCCGTGGCATCCATTGCTCGCCCGCCCAAGTCTTCGTGACCTCGGGGTATCGCAACACCCTGGGATTGATCGCCCATGCGCTGCTCAAACCCGGTGATCGGGTGCTGCTGGAAGACCCAGGCTACCTGCTCACGCGCCCCTTGCTGGAGTATCTGCACATCAAGGCAACCCCGGTCCCGGTGGATCAGGACGGCATGATCGTCTCCCACGGCGTGCAACACGCCAAAGGCGCGCGTGCGGCGGTGGTCACGCCGGCTCATCAGAGCCCGCTGTGTGTCTCGCTGTCACTGCCGCGCCGCCTCGAGTTGCTGGACTGGGCCAGCCGCCAGCAAGCGTGGATTATCGAAGACGACTACGACGGCGAATACCGCTACGTCAGCCGTCCGCTGCCCGCCCTCAAGAGCCTGGACCGGGACGGCCGGGTACTTTACGCGGGGACCTTCAGTAAAGTGCTGTTCCCCGGACTGCGTCTGGCTTATCTGGTGGTGCCCACAGCTCAAGTGGAGCGCTTTGAAAGCGTCAGCCAAACTTTCCTCGGCGGCTGCCCGGAACTCACCCAGGCCATCGTCGCCACCTTCATGGCCGAGGGACATTTCGCGCGGCATATCCAGCGCATGCGCAAACTCTACGGTGAACGGCGGGAAGCAACGGCCCGAGGCCTGCGCAAAGCGTTGGGGGATCACATCGCCATTGATAACCAACCCGGTGGGATGCATTTGATTCTGCGGCTCAAAGTGCCCCAGTCCGATACGTTGCTGGTCGAGCGCCTAGGGCAGGCTGGCATCTATGCGGAAGCCTTGAGCGAGTGGAATATCCAGAGCCGGACCGGCCCAGGCTTGCTGCTCGGCTTTGCCAATATTGACTCACAAGCCAGCGCCGAAGCCTTGGGCAAACGTATCCTGCAATTGCTGTAAGACGCGCCTATGGCTCAGGCAACAAACCACTTCTTGGCTCTTTTTCCCCGGCGCAGGCGACCCCATCATGCAGGGCTTGCCCTCACCCGCCTGGAATATCGATGCCTACTCCCCTACGCAGCATTGCGGTTTTCTCCGGCTCCAACTTCGGCTTCAGTCCTCAGTACATGGAAGGCGCCCAGGCCTTGGGTCAGGAAATCGCCCGGCGCGGCATCCGCCTGGTGTATGGCGGGACCGACAGGGGCTTGATGGGCGTCATAGCCGATACCGTGCTAGCCGAAGGTGGCGAAGTGGTCGGCATCATCACCCGTTTGTTGCATGACTTGGGGCATCTGCATCCCGGATTGACCCGTCATGAAGTGACCGATGATATGCGCAGTCGCAAGGCGCGTATGGGCGACTGGGCCGATGCGTTCATCGCTCTGCCCGGCGGCTTGGGGACATTTGAAGAATTGTTTGAGGCCGCCACACTGACGCAACTGGGAGAGCATCACAAAGGCGTGGCGTGCTTGAACACCGGCGATTTTTTCAACCCGGTTCGTCACCTGCTCGAACAGGCCGTGAAGGAGGGTTTCATGAAGGTCGAACACAGCCAGATGCTGATCTTCAATAGCGATCCCGGGGCCCTGCTGGACGCCCTTGAACGGTGGCAGGCGCCGGTCGTCACGAAGTGGATCGAGCCGGTCACGAACTAGCCCTTTTCGGCCTTGGCGATGCGACTCCCGAACTTTTTCGCCAAGGCCTTTTTTACATCAACTTAAAACGATACTTGTCTTTAATTTATTCATTGAGTTTCCTGGCATTTAGAAAATCCACTGATTGGCAGACACTTACGAACCTGCCAACTAATGAATCAATCATATTGAATTATTTTAGCGCGATACTTCAGCCTCGATCGGTGCTTACTTACAACCAATCTTCTGCAGAAGTTGCCCCTGTCCGGATTTAAGCGACGCTTGCACCCTCTGCGGCAAACCACTCCAGAATGTCAGACCCGAACGCTCTTCAATCTGCTCGACAGTGATGCGATAGTCACAGAAGTTGGCCGACTTTGGTGAATCCTGGTTCATGATGAACGAAGCGTAAAGACCGTTTTCCGGTGACTTGCCAACAAAAATGATCTTCCAGTAGCCACTGGGAATCGTGTGGACCTTATTGGTGCCAGGCAAGGTGCCGATAAACTTTTCATACAGCGGCCCCGTCATGACATAGACCTCATCGATAGCCGCATCCTTGCTCAGGTTGCGCTCCTGATCTTCCAGGCGTGCCCACGGCCCCTGGTTCAAATCGGACTTTTGCGGAGTGATGTTGGACAGGTAATTAAGCGTCTGCCAATCGGCCACCCCGGCCATCGACGCCAGGTTCGCCTGGTGCCCACGGTCCACCTTCAGTGCGACGTTCGCGCCGTTGTAGTCCACGGGATCAAGGGTTTCGCCGGCCGGAATATCAGGGTCGGTCTCCCAGTTACGCGAGCGTCCGCTGGCCGATGTCGTCTTGGTAATCCGGTACGCCACCCAATTGGCGAACTTGGTCGAACCATTGTTGTTCAGCGTGTAGGCCAGGCGATTCAGCGTAAGCGGCCCACCGCCAGAAGGGCAGCCGACCGAGCAGTTATCGACCGCCGCAGCCTGCTCGCCGGGGGCCTGGATGGCACGCACCGGCTCACGGGTGGTTTGGGTGCTGGTACAGGCGGTCATCAGCGGCAGCCATAACAGCGCCAGGTACTTCAACTGTGCTTTCCTTTGCATGAGTATTGCTCCATTTAAAACAGATTCATTAAGTCAAAGATAATAAGACCCCATAATGAAATGCCATCCACACCCGGCAACGGCAACACTATCAAGTCGATTGCAGACATTTATCCGAAGAGTACTTCTGTGTGCTGAATAAATGTTTTTGCGAGTACGGCGACATTCCATGTGCGTACACGCTTGAGAACCCGACGCCGAGAAAACAATCAACAACGCGAGGGACTCCACTACTGGTAAAAGTCATCTTTTTACCCAGTAGCGTGTATCTTATACACTTAATTGTTACAAAAAAACTAGCGTATTTTGCAAAAAAATCGAGCGTTGTCGGCGAGTCCGACAACGCCTGTTTCCAGGTTGCTCATCAAATTAACGCAAACTCCACGAAACGCCGGCATACACACCCCGGCCATCGCCGGGCGTAGAGCGTGCGACATCCTGGCCCTTATCGTCATAACCAGGCGTGACCGTATTGGCGTAGCGCTTGTTGGTGAGGTTGCGCAGGTCCACCCAGGCTTGCCAGTCTTGCCGGGGCGCGTCGTAGCCAACCGTTGCGCCCAGTAGCGTGTAGGCCGCCGCGTAATAGGAGTTGGCATAGTCCACCGCCACACGTGAGGAATGCTCGCCATTGAGGCTGGTGTAAAAGCCGGCGGGATGGCTGTAGCGCAGTTGTGCCTGATAGTAATGCTTGGGGATACCGGGCAATGCGTTGTCGCCAAAGCGGTCATCATCCCGGTAGTGGAAATCGCTGTAGGTGTAGGCCTGGCGCAGGTCCAGCTTGCCGGTGTTACCGCCATCCCACAGCGGACTGATCAGACTAAATTCAACCCCCTGATGCACGGTGGGGCTGGCGTTGGATTCGGCGATCACCTGGGAGGTGCTGGAAGTCTGGGCCTGGGTTTCGACGCTGAGCAACTCGTGGCGCACTTCTGAGCGGTACAGCGCCAAGTCCCACTGCCCGAGCCACGCCTCACCGCGCCCACCCACTTCCAGAGTGGTTGCGGTCTGGTTCTTCAAACTCACGCCTTCTCGTTGCAGGCCACTGGCCGGGCCGCTGTTGGCCGGGAAGAACTTGTTGGAACCCCAGATCATCGACCACGCATGCGGTGGCTCGACCGAGCGGCTCACGTTGCCGTACACCTGCAACTGAGGGTTGAAGTCGTAGCGCAAGCCGACACGCGGGGCATAGTCCCAATCGTGCTGGCTCACAGGAGCATGGGTCTGGGGGTACGTGACCTCGGTTTCCCGGCGGGTGTAGATCGCTGCAATCCCGGTAGTCAGCCATAGGTCCGGGATCAATTCGAGGTCGTTGCCGATATGCAGCACGCTATCGGAACCGAGGTAGCTGTAGTCGCGGGTCTTGGCACCAGGGGCATAATTTGCCGTATTGCCGACCGGCACCCGCACGTATTCCGACGCGCCATTGTTGGGCAACGCCTGGGTGGTACGCAGGCCGAGGGTGGTCTTGCTGTCGTGACCAAACAGGGTGTCCTGGCGAATGTAGTTCAGGGTGCCGCTGATATCGGTATAGGCCACCTTGAGGCGGTTGGTGCCCTCTCTCAAGTCCATGGGATAGTCGTGATACACCAGACCGGCCTCGACCCTGGAATTGTCATCCAACTGCAGGGTGGTCTTGTTGGCGATCCAGGTCGAGCCGGGCTGCAGGCGTTTCGAGTCACGGGTCACGTTGAGCGCGTTGGCGGCTCGCGGGTCGTGGCTGATCTGCTCGCGCGTCAGTTTGCCGGGCGAGTCGTTTGCGGTTTCCCGGTAGCGGAAATAGAACCGTGTTTGCAGGTCGGGATTGAACCGGTAGCCAAAGTTGGCTGCCACGCCCTTGCCGCTGCCCGAACTGTGATCCTGGAAACCGTCGTATTCGGAGTCGGTCAGGCTGATGTAGTAGTCGGCATCGCCCAACACCTGTCCGGAACTGATCTCCCGCTGGCCGTAGCCATGGCTACCGACCTCGTAACGCACCTGCAACCTGGGCGCGTCGTAACCGGTATGAGTGACGTAATTGACGGCGCCGCCGAGGGCCAGCGCCCCTTGGTCAAAACCGTTGGCGCCCCGCAGCACCTCAACCAGGCTGAGCCACAACGGGTCCTTGAGCTCGTAGGGTGTACCGCCGGGACCGGTGAGTGGCAGCCCATCGAAGGTCTCGTATAACCCTGAAGCATGGGCACCCGGGCCCCGGTTGATGCCCGAGCCGCGGATGGAGAGCTTCACACCCTCATTGTTTGCCGCCTTGGCGTAGACCCCGGCCTGGTACTTGAACACGTCTTCGTTGGTGCTCACCCGCCCTTGCCTGACGCCGTTGAGGTCGATGTAGTTGGTAGCACCCGGAACGCTTTTGAGTTGGGCCTGGGCCACGTCCTGCGCGCTGACCTCGGCGCTTGTGACCTCCACAGGGGCAAGCTCGAGCGTATTGGGATCCTCGGCCTGGGCCAGTTGGCTGAAGGTCAGCGCGGCGCCAAAACCAAGCACGGGCCAGGTCCTGCGGGCAGAAAAAGCAAACGGGGGTTGTCGCAGGTGCATGGAGCAAATCCTTGGAATTCAGTGTTGCGAGGGCTACGCCCGGCACGAGATCAGTCATGGGAAGAGCCAGAAGCCCGACGGGTCACGCCCTGTGACAAGGCAGACGTGTCGCACAACTCTGTCAGCCCGGCCCACTCCCGCTAAGTCCAAAATCGAATTAACAAATGCAAACTCAGTATTTATCGAAATAAGTGCTACGCAGTAATGTGAAGCCACTGAGTCGCCACTGTCACAAGAGATCTACCCCATGCACACACCGACCAACGTCATCGATTTCACCCTTCACCGCAAACGTCGCCAGGCACGCGCGGCGGCCGAGTTGATGTGGACGATGTATGCGGCCCGGGCCGGGCTGGCGGTGTTTGCAACACATACAACGAACCCGTCCAGTGACACTCGTCGGGCGTGACGCCAATGAATTTCCTGCACACGATTCCCGAACTACCCGAACCCACCCTCAACACCAAAGACTGCAGCAGCGACGATGACGCCATTGGGCAACAGGTCGCACAGAATTTGCAGCGCCTGCGCAGTAAGCGCCACCTGTCGCTGGATGCCTTGGCGCGGACGTGTGGCGTGAGCCGGGCGATGTTGGCGCAGATTGAATCCGGGCGTAGCGTGCCGTCGATCAAAGTCCTGTGCAAAATTGCCAAGGGCTTGAAAGTCTCGGTGGCCGCTTTTCTCGAAAATCGTGCGTTCGAAGGGGTTGAACTGCTGCCGGCGCAACAGAGCAAGCGCCTGGTAAGTGCCAGCGGTGCTTTCGTCAGCCGGGCGCTGTTCCCTTACGATATGGCGCGTCAGTCAGAGTTTTATGAGATACGCCTGAGCGCCCTCGGCGAGGAGATCTCCGAAGGCCATGGACCGGGGATCCAGGAGAATCTGGTGGTGGCCCAGGGCGTGCTGGAGGTCAGTGTCAACGAGGAGCGGTACCTGCTGTCCACCGGCGACTCGATTCTGTTTTACGCCGACCAGCCCCACCGCTATCGAAACCCTGCCGACAGCGAAGCCCTGGCGTTTCTGGTGATCACCTATCCCGAACGACTGGACTGAATGCAAAAAAGCCCCGACGCGCAAAACGCCGGGGCTTTTTCATTGCCGCTCTCAGCAGGTGCAGCACACCATCGGCATGCCGTTGCAGCTCATCATCATCGGCATGGCGCAGTCGTTCATCATCTTCATCATCAGCATGCAGCCGTTGTTCATCATGTCCATGCTCATACCCGGCATCGGCATCATTTTGCAGGTCATGCAATCCGCTTCCATCTTGCATTCCATGACGCACTTCATCATCGGCATCGGCATGCCCATTGGCATCATCATTGGCATGCTCATGCTGTTCATCATTGCCATGGCGTCTTCGGACATGCACATCATGGACAGGTTGGCGCACTGCATCATCATCGGCATGCCGCAGTTCATCATCATCGCCATCATCTCGGCGTTGTTCTTGAACATGGCCATGTCCATGCCGGCCGCCGGCTTGATGGTGCACATCATGGCATCGGCGGTCATCTCGCACTGCAGGGTGGCCATCATCATCGGCATGCCCATCATCGGCATCATCGGCATCGCGTTGTTCATTGGCATCTGCATGGCGTTCATCATGTTCGAAACTCCGTAATCGACAGGAAGGGATAAATTCTGGGGCCGATTCTAGAGATGTCGGACAACGGCACAAGGCGCTGGCCGAGCAGCAGGAATGGGCGCTGTACCGGGGTTTATCGGAGCACAACGTCCGTTAATTCCGTGACAGCACTTAAAATGTAGCTATTACGCCCCGCTCTTCTGCTTTCGATTCAAAATACGCGCTGTGGATATTCGATCCAGGAATGCCAACCAATCAGAAGGAAATAAACGATCTAACCGCGAGCGAAAAAGTGAATAGCCAACACGCTGGAACGCCTTAAACCCGCGCCACGATAAAGATGCGTTTGAAGGGAAATAAGGTGCGCCCGTCCATCTCCGGTGGATACTCCTCGTGCACGCGCTTGAGGTATTCGCTGAGAAAACGCGTCCTCTCCTGTTCATCCAATGTCAGTAGCACCGGGCGTAGCGCCGAGACCTTTACCCAGTCAAATATCGGTGATTGTCCATCGACCACTTGCAGGTGCTCGGTCTCCCATATATCCAGGTCCTGGGTCAGAGGTGCCAACAAACGGTAATAGCAATCCAGCGAGAGCACTGGCCGTTCAGCCATGGAGCGCCGCAACACCTCGGTGCCCAGAGGCGTGCCGCCAACACCGGCATGTTCCAGGGTTTCCAGCATCAGTCGATACCAATGGGCTTCTCGCCAGTTGGGCATGTGGGCAGCCAGGCACCCGCCAGGCTTGAGCTGGTTCAACAGGCGTGGCATCAGTTGTTCATGACCGTTGATAAAATGCAGAACGGCTGCCGCCAGTAACAAGTCAGCCGGTTGTTCGGCGTGCCACTCCTGCAGATTGCGCCGTTGCCAAAGGGCTCTGATGGGAAGGTAGGTGGCCTCGGCGAGCATTTCGGTAGAGCTGTCGACCCCGATCAGTTCCGCATTGGGCCAGCGCTTGGCCAACAGATAAGTAGCAATGCCTGTGCCGCAACCCAAGTCGTAGATCAGCTGTGGATTCTCGACCGTGATGTGGTCGAGCAATTCAATCACCGGGCGCTCGCGTAACTGGGCGAACTTGAGATACGTCGATGGATCCCATTGCGTACTCGCCGAACTTGCCGGTGGGGGCTTCACGATCATGAGGTTGACCTCCAGGTCGTCTTACAGTTGTCGTCCAATGACATTCAATGTTCGCAGTACCAAGCCGACACCACGGCGGGTGTCGGGTTCGCGCAGTAACGTCAACAAGCCATACAGGCTGTCGGGTGTTGCCTGCGCCTGGGTTTGTGCCTTGGCCATGCGCAAGGCATTGCCCAGTTCCCAACTGACAGACGTAGCCTGATCGAACAGGCCTGCCAGTTTTTCAACCATCGCCACATCGAGTAAATCAAGCGCGTGGGAGATCACCGAAATCAGGTCGACCACGTTGTCCAGCCGGCCACTGTCGACCAGAGGCTGCAGCTTGTTCAGCAAGGCTTGTAGCGCAATGTCGTGTTCCATTGGCGCTGTCGAGGCACAGCTACCTTCGGGAATTGATCCTTCCATTTGGGCATACTCCTCCTGGTGTCAAGTCAAAGCATTCCGCGTGCAATAGCCCAATAAAGGCCGCGATTGAAGCCCTCGCGTAATAGACCTCCGAGTTTGTTGGGGGGCGTGGGCAGTACATCATGTGTGTAGTCATACCAGAGCGGCATGCCGGCATTTAGGCCCATTTGTGCAACCGCCTGGACACGCCCGTCGTACACCGCATCTGCCGAACCGTGGCGGATTTGACCGGCGATGTTGTTGGCAATCACAGGCGCCTGGTTATGGCATGCCCCTCCCGCTTTGCTCACGGGCAAATCGACGGTATCTCCGATGACGTAGACATTTTCCAGGCCATAGACCTGAAGCGTTTCGTGGTGGGTTGGCAACCAGCCTTCGTTGTTTTGTGCCTGTGATACACCAGACTCGAGAACGGCATCAACGGCACGGATGGGCGGAGTCGCCATCAAGATATCGAAGGGCTGGGCATCACCTTCTGCGGAATAGGCAATACGTTGATCCGGGTCGACTTTTTCCAAGGTAAAGCCGCGCTGAAAATGGATACCTCGCTGCTCGAAAAGGCTGGGCAAAATCTCCCCCGTAGGCCGTTGCAAGAAAAGGCAATTGCGCATCAGCTGTGCCGTACTGGGATAGGTGTAGATGATTTCGACCTTGTCGCGCACACCCCGCCGACGCAAAAAGTCATCGAGCATCAACGTGGTTTCCACCGGGGCGATGCCACATTGATGGGGCACATTGGGTGTTTGCGGGAACGACACCGTAATAAAAATCCGGCCCTGCTTGATCGTGCTCAGGCGTTGCGCCAATTGCCGCGCAGGTTCGTATTGATAAAAATGGTCACCGGCCTCCTTCAGCCCTTCAATTCGCTCCGGTGCGGGTACACACCCTGTGGCAATCACCAGGATGTCGTATTCGTATCGTCTGCCGCTTCGGGCACGCAGGGTTTGTCCGGCAAAATCAAAGCTTATGACTTCGTCAACCATGAAGTCGATTTCAGGCCGCAGCAGCGAGCGCTCCGAGCGCTTCAACTCGTCCTGAAAAAACAAGTTGAAAGCCACGTACATAAACGCAGGCTTGTAAAAATGATCTGGACTGTTGGATATCAGGCTGATCTGCACTTCACCCCGAAGGATCTCCGGGTACAACTTGGTGACCAACTGGTTAGCCAGCATCGTGCCGCCTACCCCGCCCCCGACCAAGATAATGCGTGTTTTCACCTTTCCTGCCTCCGTGCAGATAAAAACTCCCTACAAAGAACCTAGTCAAGAAATGAGCGGTGGCTAGACGGATAGGCGATAAGAGGAGCGCTCTTGACTCCTCCCCGGTTAAACATTGCCCTGCTGCGGATTGGTCAGAAATAGCGAACAGTCTATCCAGCCATCGCAGGCTTATCTTTAAACCGACGCTCTCTAGACTGTGGTTCACCTCACCACAGCCAGGAGTCACCTCATGACAGACCACTCGATCAAAGGCAAAGTCGTTCTCATTGCAGGCGGTGCCAAGAACCTGGGCGGCTTGATCGCCCGCGACCTCGCGCAGCAGGGCGCCAAAGCTCTGGTGATTCACTACAACAGCGCAGCGAGCAAGCACGACGCCGACGCAACCGTGGCGGCTATCAAGACCCTGGGCGCCGAAGCGGTGGCCCTGCAGGCGGACCTCACTTCGGCCGGAGCTGTCGAGAAACTGTTCGCCGATGCAGTGGCGGCGGTCGGCAAGCCGGATATCGCTATCAATACCGTCGGCAAAGTCCTGAAAAAACCGATGTCAGAAATCAGCGAGAAAGAGTATGACGACATGATGGCCGTCAACGCCAAGACTGCCTTTTTCTTCATCAAGGAAGCCGGTAAACACCTCAACGACCATGGCAAGATTTGCTCCATCGTCACCTCCCTGCTTGGCGCCTATACACCGTTCTATGCGGCCTATGCGGGCGGCAAAGCCCCCGTTGAACACTTCACGCGGGCTGCCTCCAAGGAGCTTGGTGAGCGCGGAATTTCAGTAACGGCGGTGGGCCCAGGGCCGATGGATACCCCCTTCTTCTATCCCGCCGAAGGTGCTGATGCCGTCAGCTACCATAAAACCGCCGCCGCCCTGTCGTCGTTCTCCCAGACAGGCCTTACCGATATCCAGGATGTCATTCCGTTTATTCGCCATCTGGTCAGCGATGGCTGGTGGATTACCGGTCAGACTATCCTGATCAACGGTGGCTACACGACCAAATAAATCGCGGCCTGAAATGGCCGATGCAACGGGATGAGTGCCAAAGGCGTGGATAAAATTGAACAGTACCGTGTCTTCGTCCAGGTCGCCGAGCGGGAGAGTTTCATCAAGGCTGCCCGAGCACTCAAGCTGCCTCGGGCCTCGGTCTCGGCGGCTGTCCAGCAGTTGGAAACCACCCTCGGCACCCGGCTGTTGCATCGTACCACACGTAACGTTTGCCTGACGGCCGACGGCGCACAGCTACTTGAACGGGCGCGACAGGTGTTGATCGATATCGAGGCCCTCGATCAGCTGTTTCAGCCTATTGAAAACCAGGTAACAGGGCGACTCAATGTCGACGTGCCCAGCCGCATCGCCCGTCGCTTGATGGTCCCTGCCCTGCCCGACTTCCTCGCCAATCACCCCGGGCTCCAACTGGCCCTGGGCTCAACGGACCGGGCCATCGACCTTATTCATGAAGGCGCTGATTGTGTCATCCGCTTCGGTACGCCGCACAACAGCAGCCTGGTGGTGAAGCCACTGGGACGCGCGGTGCTGATCAACTGTGCCAGTCCGGGGTACCTCGCCAGATTTGGCATTCCCAAGCACCCCGATGACCTGGTTAAAGGTCATATGAGTGTTGGCTACGCCTCTGGCATTTCAGGTCAAGAATCGGCTTGGGAGTACCTGCTGGATGGCGTTGAACAAACCCGACAATTGCCCAGCAATATTGTGGTCAACAACGCAGAAAACTACATCGCTTGCTGCTGCGCAGGGCTGGGATTGATTCAGGTTCCACTGTTTGATGTGCAGCATTTGATCGACTCAGGCGAGTTGGTGGAGCTCATGCCCAAATACCGACCTGCGCCGATGGAGGTGTCAGTGCTGTATCCGGACCGTCGCCAGCGTTCGCTGCGCTTGAGTGTGTTTATCGAGTGGTTTGGGGGGCTGATTTCGCCGTATCTTGAACGGTGAACTTAATGGCTGCGGGAGGAAAGTGTTGCCCGCGGGTGAAAGGGATTCGATGTACTGAGGCGACTTCTCGGTCTTATCAGGAATGGATCTCCTTATAAAATATATGATGCTTCTCCTGGCGACAGCCATGATTGGCGCAAGGCTTCTTGTTTCTGTCATTACCCGCTAGGATCAGTGCTCGCATCCGTATAGAGGGGGGTGGCATGAATCCCACTGCAAGCAAGCTGGTCAAGGTCACCGTTTTCGTGAGTGCGTGCGCCGGCATAGCCTATGTGACCCATGTCGCTAGCCGAGAAGTGGCTTACGTTCATGCCAAGATCAGCGGATCACCAAACCTTGATACCCGCCGGAATGACTTTCGCTGGCCGGAAGGAACAGCGGGTTTACCAGAGCTACGGGTTTCTCTCTTGAAAACAAAAGAGCAGCCTGGCGCCGAGGACCGATGACCTGTCGGGAGTAAAAACCGAGATTTCACAAAGCTTTCACAGACGAGCGCTTATGGTCTTCCCAGCTCCTCGTGAACACCTTTAGGCCCGCTGATCCCCATCGCGGGCTTTTCTTTGTCTGGCGTTTACTGCAAAGGAACCGCCAGTAAGAGCGTGGAGTTTTTGCCGCCTCACGGAGAAACTGCTTGTTACAAATGACGTCCCAGCCGCCCAAGAACTTTGAGCTTTACGCCTGATCTTAAACCCTAGATGCCTTTCAATCCGTGAGCGTCTGATATCTACCTGCTGAGGTTCAGAAAAAATGCGAATGACACTGCCTGCTCTTGCTATAAGCGTCCTGTTTGCCCAGGGAGCTATGGCTGCTGGAGATGGCACCGCAGCTTTAGGAGGCGGTGTTGGTGGCGCGCTCGGTAACATGGTCGGTCAGCAGTTAGGCGGATCTACCGGGGCTGCCGTGGGCGCAGGTGTAGGGGGTGCTGCTGGCAGCGCGATCGGAGCGCCGAGAGGTAACAAGACCGAAGCAGCCATTGGGGGCGGGATAGGATCAGCTGGCGGCTCAATCATTGGCAATAAGCTGGGGGGCTCAACCGGTTCTACTATAGGTGCCGGTCTTGGCGGCGCAGCCGGGGGCGCTGTCGGTAATAATCTTGCTGACGACGACAGCAAACACAGATCTGGCGGCAAGCACTACAAGGGCAAAAACAAGCATAAACACAAGAATAAACATCGCTGATGAACTGAACCCCTATCAAAACCAGAGCCCGGCCCAACGCCGGGCTTCTTGTTTCTACGCGTTCACTGGAGCAGGCACAGCCGGTTGGCCCACACCGGATTATTGGTGTACACCTCTTTGAACGTCCCATCCCAAACCGCTACCGCATAGATGGCAATGGGTGTTATTGCGCAAGACGGGACGTATAGGTGCATGTTAAATTTACAAAAACCTCATTACTTAAATGATAGAGACAGTACAAGATGCTAACGCTGTTAAAGGGAGAAAGCCAAGGGTTAACAGTTATTCCCCGCTGGCCGTCTTCTAAAGTATTAATCGAGAAAATCGTTTTCCTTAAACTGATTGAGGCTCAGTCAAACCTACCCTCGTCAATTCAACTACTGCTTGTTCGTGGATATGAAAACAAAAAAAGCCATCTTGGCTTTTTTAGACTGTTATCAAGATGGTTAGGTATCAAGTTATTTTGCGCATGTTACCCTGGGCGAAAAGGAGAAATAAGTGAGATATTCGGCTCCAATGGACATGATGTCGATGGCTCTCATGTCGATGTCTCCATCGTTTTAAATGGAAAGCGACTACGATTTCTGCCATTCGGCGTATTTACATCGTTATCTCGCCAAAAACTGAGAGTAGAAGAACACCTTATCGTTATTGAAAAAGTCAAATCCGCTTTACGGCAGTCCGGTTTTGAAATTCATCGAAACCAAACAGAAAGCATGCAAATTCATTGCGACTACAAAGAGCAGTTATGATTCTAAAGCCTTATTAAAATTTTACGAAACTTGTTTGCCACAGCGTTCATCACGTGCAGTCATATCTCTACCTGAGGAGCGCTGTGACGCAGTTGTGCTGGTCAATGGCTGGGAATGCAACCAAGGGACGCTTGGTGAGATCCGTCGCGCCCGCGAGCTTGGCATTCCGATCTATGAACAACTTGAAGACTCCCGACTGCCGCCCAGTTTTCCTGCATGTCGGTTGTGAATGCCCATGATCGGGTAACAATGGGGACTTCAGGATGAGGAGTCTTTGCTCACACGAATTGGCTATTGCACTGGCGCTCGTCTGAATTCTTCTCGAGTAGGCATCGTCCAATCCGAAGCTCTTCTTTCATGTATCGACTCATTGCGCCGATCTCCCCCATAGGCGAACATCAACAGGTAAAACGTGAACGCTGTTGCGGCTAACGCAGCTCTGCCCATCGGGTTTGCATCTTTGGATAATCCGCCCGGCCCGATGCCAACCCAGCCTCCTCGAAAGTAAGCAAAGACTGCCTGGATGAACCAGCCATGCACGAATAACACCCCAAAGAAATTGCTCCAATGGCCAGAGAACCGCACAACAGCGTTTACAAGCGAGGCCGCGATCATCAACGAGAGCAGCAAGTACCGATAGCGTCTCAAGAACGCCAAAGCATTGCTTTCTACCCCCATAAGGCTCTGTCCCCTCTACCGATTGATGTAGCTGCGAAGACGGTTTACAGGAAGATCGGAGCGATCGCAAAGCCTTCAAAGCAGGAAAGTGATGGAACGCCAGCAGAAACCAGTGACGAAACGCGCAAGCCACAGCAACGCGAAAGCCCCGAATTAACGGGGCTTTCGTGTGAATCTTGGCGGGAAACCAGGGATTCGAACCCTGGAGACGCTATTAACGTCCGCCGGCTTTCGAGACCGCTATGCAAACACAAGCAGGCTGAGGCCTTGAATGCATAAAGAGTTCCATTGCTCTAAGAAAATGACAGGGCTGGAGACCGCATTCTGCAAGGGGTGCGGTTTTAGTTTTGGAACTGTTTTTACCCCTCCCCCCGGCGTCCTGCCGACCGAACACAAACCACAATCAAATGGGCTCGACGGCTCAACGTAGTCTAGGGATTGCCTTATGTACCTACCTCTACGTGAACGTTAGATTAGAAATCTTTATAGGAAATTTTCAGACATGAACACTTCACTACGCTCGGCGCTGACTTTCACTATCGTGATAGCGTTTTCGTCGAACGCATGGTCTTCATGCAACTTCATTAACAGCCTTAATAGCCAAGGAACCATACACATAAACACAAATAACATCGACCTATCCAACGTACAAAGTAAACCAAATTACTCTTTATTATTTGAATCCCCCACTCAAACACACCGCGAGACCAATGCTTATTGGTGCACAACCTTTAGCTACTGGGGAATTAAAAATAGCGTAGGAGCCGACAAGCCGGCCTCTGACACTTTCCCAATAGGAGATACAGGACTTGCTTGGCAATGGATATACAATGGAGTTGTACGGAAAGGTTTAGGAGCATACCCAGTCTCACCAAATATGGCAACCGGATTTTTTGGCTCAACTCACTCCATGCGCCTATTAAAGATAGGACCAATAAAAAACGGAGCAACGATCCCTGCAGGCATCATAGGCTATATTCAAGCAGAAGGATCTTTCCAACCACTAGCAATGCGCATAAGCAAGGAGATATCAATAACTCATGCCTCATGCCAGGCATCAGCAGCACTTGTTCAGATGGGGAATGACTATCAACTAGAAGAATTCAGCAAGGTAGGTTCCACTGCTCGAACGGTAAAGTTCAACATCCACCTCAGTGGGTGCCAGAGTGGAATCAATAACGTTACCTACGCACTTTTAGCTACAAGCACCTCCCCACCTATTGATTACCAAAAAGGAACAGTGGCGTTGCGCAACGATCAGAGATCAGCGAAAGGTATCGGCTTGCAGTTAATGAACGGCGCGGGAGAACCTATTTCACTTTACAAACGATACCCGTTCAACGGATTTATCCCCAACAGTACTAGCTTCAACATACCACTCTCTGCTGCTTACTACCGCCTCGCCGATGACAAACCGAAAGCCGGCACCGCAGACGCTTCCGTAACGTTCGAAATGGAATACCTGTAGCGAACCGGCGGCCGAAATAAGCCGCCGCACTCCGAAACGAGCTAACTGCTATGCTGTTCACGCCACTGAGGAACAACGACGCCGAACTCAGACCTGACCCCTTCCCTGCTTTCCAAGCTCTACGAAAACCAACTGGCCCTCGAAGCTTTCATCATGGAGCTGTCAAACTGGGTGGAGCAGCGAGGCTCTAAAGACGTCGTTGAGAACGTGCGCGGCATGCTGGATACAATCGGCGACAACGAAAAACTCATCAAGGCAGTCCGGGCCGGCGCAAGCAGCGGGAAGCCGCTGTTCAGTTTCGTGACATCCGACCAAAAGCCGCCAGCGAGATCCTCAATCTGGGCGACGCCAGCCGACTACTGGGCACACCGATAAGCGGATAACCGAGGCGGTTTATAGGCGTGTGGGCGAGATCGTGAAACCTACCCATTGACTCCCAAATTTCGCAGAGTTGCGGAAACTGCCCGAAATGATGCGGAAACGATTAGATACTTCACTATCAGCATTCTGGAACGCCAGAAACGCAAGAGCCCCGCAATAGCGGGGCTCTTGAGTAAATCTTGGCGGGAAACCAGGGATTCGAACCCTGGAGACGCTATTAACGTCCGCCGGTTTTCAAGACCGATATGCAAATTCAAGCGGGCCGGGGCTTTGAAGGCCTGCGGAGTTCCATTACTCAAGGAAAGTGACCGGGCTACAGGCCGCATTCTACAAAGGGTGCGGTTTTAGTTTTGGAACTCTTTTTCACCCATCCACGGCGTCCTGCCGACCTATCTCCCAACCCATAATTTGCCTGCTACCCTGTTCACTCCACGGAGGAACAACGATGCCGAATTCAGACCTGATCCCTTCCCTACTATCCAAACTCTACGAGAACCAACTCGCCCTCGAAGCCTCAATCATGGAACTGTCGAATTGGGTGGAGCAGCGAGGCTCCGCTCAAGTGGCAGACAACGTGCGCGGCGCCCTTTTCACAATCGGCGACAACGAAGAATTCATCAAAATGTCTCTGGCTGTCCTTATGACGCAGGAATAAGCCCTACTTGCAGGCCACCGACCAGAGTTGGTCCAGCTTGGTGGTATAGCTCTGGCTCATCATCTCCCGGCGCATACCCCAGTCGGGGTTGGTGGGCACGCTGGCCGAACGCAGCGCTCCTCTCTTTAAGCTTTAAAAAAAATTTAAAAACCTGTAACGAGCCGGTTTGAGGGAACTCTACGTCTATAACTCTCATAGTCGTTAAGGAAATCCCATGCTCTCATCCATATATTCCCGATTGCTTCGCCACTCGTTTGAAGTCGAATTCATGCGCTGGGCCCTTGTCTTGATATTCCTGATGTTTGGCTACACAAAATGGTTTGATTACGAAGCCCAGGCATTGATCCCGCTGATCAGTAACAGCCCTCTCCTTTCTTGGATGTACGGAGTGTTTGGCACTCAGGGTGCAAGTTATGCTCTGGGCGGAGCTGAGTGGGCTATCGGTCTGGGTCTGGCCATCGGTGCGTGGTCTCCGAGGATTACGCTGATTGCCGCCGCAGCCTCCGCTCTGACCTACCTGACAACCGCCAGTCTGCTCCTAACCACTCCGGGTGGCTGGGAGGATTCGGCAGGTGGCTTCCCTGCCATGGGCGGCGCCACCTCCTTCCTGATCAAGGATCTAGTGTTGATGGCTGGCTCGTTGGTGCTGCTCAAGAACGCGGCGCAACAACTGACGACTCGATCCAAACAGAGTGATACGGAGCGCAGCGATCTAGCCTGAAACGTTCGCTGGCCCACTACAACAGAAAGTGGGCCAGTGATTGGAACGAAACTAACGATCAAGTACTTCGATTATTTCTATCTTTAAGGAAAGCAAACAATGCAGTGAGAGCGTTCTCACCGGCGGCGTTTCTAGGAGGATGTATGGTTCGAGTAGTGCCTTATGGGCTAATGATGGCGGCGGTAGCCTTGGCAGGGACCTTTGCCCTGGCTGGCACCATTGAGAAGCAATCCAATGATGCCGGACTGCCTCTCCCGGCAGTGAAGCTCGCCTTTAACGAAAACGGTGAGGCGGCCCTTCCGAAAGGCTACCGCTCGTGGGTGCACGCCTATACAGCGTGGGAATCTATCACTGTAACCCCCCTAGACAACACCGTAACGAAGACGCCCGAATTCCATAGTGTCTATGTTGAGCCAAACGCCTACCGAACCTTCATAAAAACAGGGAGTTGGCCGGAAGGTTCTCTGATGATCAAGGAGTTCAGTATCACTAGTATCGATCCGAAGAACTGCGATGGTCCGCCAGCTTATGTTTGCAATCTCGGCGGCAGTAAGGTCATTTTTTCCCACGGACAAACAGGGCTCAGCCTAATGTTCAAAGACAGCAAACGCTATCCAGGCGAGCCGGGCGGTTGGTCGTACTTCAGTTTTGGGCATCAGGCGCCACCCTATGAACAATTCTCTCCAGCGCGAGCGCGTGCTCAGTGCGCCCAATGTCACATCGACAACGTGGGCCCCAAACACGACTATGTATGGTCTGTAAGGCTGAACCAGCCTGGTTTTCAACGGGAAGGCGGCGCCGCAAAACTTAATCTAGAAGCGGCTTTCGACGAGTAGTCACGGCGAAGGTGTTCTATCTGGCTGGGCGGGGGCCCTCAGCCAGATCTCACTTCATTTGCCTACATGTTAGGCCACGCTAATTTTTTTGACGGTAAATGTAGGTCAGCGTACTACAGCCCTGACGTACGCCTGGCAAGCGCGCAGGGCAATCAGAGCGTTATCGCCGTCGTCGGTGATGCCGATAATTCTTTGAGCATGCGCTGGGTCAAGTTTGGCTCGACGGGCGGCATGAACCACGCCGACGGTGCTGGGGGAGGCGTGGTGGGCATTCACGACCGGCACCTCGTGGCGCCGGCCCCGGGACCTGGCTCGGGAATGGTTAGACCCAGCCACACCCAAGGAGCGTGCTGAGAAGATGGTACTGCATCAGGGCTAGCCGGCCGAGGCCTTCGAATGGTTCAGGGTCGATGTGGCCGTGGGCAATGTTCGGAACAGGGGTCCAGAACTGATTGTGCCGGCCAGTGCGCAATAGGATGGGCGTCCCGGCGAGAGGGCTGGCAAAAATCAATCAGTTACCTAATCATGTCCACCATTTTATGACGAGGCATCTTAAATGAATGAAAACCTAAGTGAAGAGGAAATGCGCTTGGCGCTTTTTGGTCCCTCGGTCCAAGCTGAAAAGACACCGCCGGTGATGCCTGAACCGAAAGTCACTCCTGCACTCCTGGTGCCCAAGCCTAAACCAAAAGCCCTCTCACCAAAGCTAAGAGTGACTTTGCGCGTATCTAAGGACTTTGAAGGTGACACCGAATTATTCACACATGACGCGAATACCTTGAGCACTCTCATCGCAGAGCAAGAAGCCAAGAACGAAGCCAAAAAGAAGAAGTTCAAGTATTTTGAAGTGATATCAGTCAACCCCAACTAAATACCAAATAGGCAGTCCGTCTAGATAACGATGAATTTTTCCTAACTACTCAGTTTATTTCGGGCTAGAGACTTCTTTTGCGTAAGCCTGGCACGCTCGCAGCGCGATCAGTCCTTGGTCGCCGGCGTCGGTGATGGCGATAATTCTTTGAGCATGCGCTGGGTCAAGTTGGGCTCGACGGGCTGCATGAGCCACGCCGACGGCGCCGGGAGCGGAAGGCACGTTGCAGCCACTGGCTGAATCCGTTGCGTCGATAAGGACTGACAGCCGCAGGTCAGTAGTAGCAAGCTGGTCACGCAGGCGAGCCTGATTGCGCTGGGCATCGGATAATTCCTTGGAGTGTTGTTGGTCTTGGCTGATCAGCCGCTGCTCCAGGGCCAGGCGCTTGGTCTGTTCGGCTCTACCCTGGGTGGCGGCCGCATTGCTGATCGCGGCCAGGTCATCCTTGTGCAGGCCGGCCTGCTCTGCCAGCTTCTCGCCCATGCGCCAGGCCTGCACCTGCCAGGCCACCCCAGCGGCGCTGGCCATCAGCACCAGGATCAGCACCACCAGCCCGGCCAGCTTCTGAACCGGAGTCATGCCAGCGCCCTGCGCACGCCTTCGGCCACCACCGCGTCCGGATAGGCATACCCTGCATTCTCGTGATGGATGATCGCCTTGACGAAGCCGCGCATGACCGGCGCCTGGGTCAGGTCGACCTCTGCGCCCGGCTGAGTGCCGGTGTTCACCTCAACAGCGCGCACGTAGGCCGCCGTATCGTTCTCCACTGACGGCGCCCATTTACTGATGATGGCCTTGACCGTCTTGAGCCCGTACTTGCGCTGGTAGGTCAGCAGCAGCTTACCCATGGCTCGGATACCGTTCTCGGGCGTGTCGAATCGGGCAAAGCGTGGTTTCGGCACGCCGACTTCCAAGCCAAGCTGGCCCTGCCAGTTGTTGGCCGGGGAGTAGTCGATATTGCCCGGATTGTTGGACCGGATGCCGCGAGGGGTTGTTGGGGTCATACTTTTCTCCAGGCGAAAAAAAGCCCGCTCAAGGCGGGCATCGGTGTACGGCATTGCTACGCAGGGACTTCGGGCCATTCAATAGCCAACGGATAATCTGGCTGCTCCGGCACTCGGTTGAGCGCAACACGGTATTTCTTCCAGGACTTCAAGGCCGCCAGGTCAGCGTCCGTGGCTTCGTCGACATCGACTGCATCCTGTAGCGGTGCAATCGCGTAATCAGCGTCAGCTCGCAGACGGGTGATCTCGCCCAGGGCATCTGCGGCGGGATCGATAACCGGAGGTGGAATTTCAATGAGCGGTAGATTAGGCACCAGGATGTGCAACGTGATCATGGTTTTCAGATCGTAGGGTTCACCCCCCATAGTTACGGTAACGGTCAACACGTCAGCTTCAAAGACTGTATCGACCTTCGCCGTATTCTCCGATGGGTGAAGCGAGAACCCCCAGCCTTGATCGATTGGCGGGAATGGAACCATGCCCAAACACCCCGTAACGCAGTAAACTCCAACGTCTTTCCGGTAGCTGTTGACCTCGCCGCCACCAAGGGTGGTGATGTCATACAGCGCGCCGGTTTCACCAACAATATTGATTGCTGCTCTTGCCATGATTAGATCGCCTTAAGGGTGCCGTCTTGGGCTCGGGTGGTATTTCCCGTGCTGTAAAACTCAACAACGGGTGAGTACGCAGTCTGGTCTTTCGAAATAGTCCTGTACCACAGCCTGCTCGTGGCGACCCCCATGATGAGTTGGCATTGGTTGCGAGGGTCGGGCCCCCAATCAGAACTGAGCATCTGCACAATGTTGTAAGGCATCACCGGGGAGCCATTAAAACCCCATAGCCCTGTTGCAAGTGCGGAATTATTGTTGCCACCAATCAACGAAGGGCCAAGCCAGCCGCCAGCTCCTTCCGGCATAGCCCTCCCGGAAATTGGTATTCCCGCATAAATCTCCTGAGTCATCGTATTGACTTTAATCATCGCGCTGCGTGGTGTATCGCCACCCTCGCCGGTTATCGCGACACCCAAGTTAATAACTTGTCTTGACATTAAATTTACCACCCACTAATCAATTGGCTTTGCAAAAACAACAGGATTATATAGCGTGCTTGAAATATCAACACCGACAACCTGCATTAAAAGCCTGTCATTGTTGTACTCCCAGACCGCATACATGTTTCCCTGCCTGGATACCAAGCCCGCGACATCCATTGCAATGTTATTTAGAAGCATGTAATCACCACTTGCCAAACTAGATGGCGCCGTCCATGTCAGGCGTGACTGGCCCTGACCCGTAGATACCGATCCAAGGTAAGTCCAGCTTGTAATCGTTCTAGTGAATTGAGCGCATGGCGTTCCGTTATCAAACAGAAGCTTTCCATTCGCATCCCACAAACGAAAGCCGAACTTTGCAGTCGGCTCGGACTTGAATGCAGCAGCAAACCACTTCCCAGACGTAGCATTCCCAGTCACGCCTACGAATGAGAAGCCAGTCCAAGCGCCAGATGACCCGCGCACCAGGCAAAAGCAAAACAAGTTCGACTGGTCAGGCCTAACAAATACCAGTGGCGGCTCATCTGTCGTTATGGTTTTTGCGAAGTTGACCACAACCCCGGACCCGGTACCGCTCCAGGTTCCTTTATCCAAAGTCGTCAGTCTTGAAAACTCGGAGTCGAGAGTTACAACATCATCGCCATTAATAAACCTCATTCCATAAGACATTACCTGTACCTCATCACAAGTAATCGCTGTGTTGATGTGCCGAGCGGGCCGTTTGCGCTTTGCCTATTCCCAAACCAAACCCTGACAACTCCATTTAACACCTCAGGTATAAATCCTATCGCGCTATTGAATTGCCCGCCCGTGTTATAGGGTGCAATGGGGACACAAACCGCAGAATACTTAGTGGGCTCAACCCCAGAAATGGCTATATCAACATACCTCGCGGCGGTTATAGCAACTAGAGCCGAATAAGTAACACCAACAGTGAACGATGTTTCACCGAGCTCCAGCACACCAGTCGCCCCCCAAACCCTGATCCCATGGCTCATGCGTCAAGATCTCCCCACTGATAACGCTTTATGTTTCCTGCGTCGAATACTTTCCCGCCAGCATTATTGATAACTTGACGAGCATAACCGGCCCCCAGAGAGCTGTTGATTTCGAACGTGCCATCAAAGAACAACTTCCAGCCAGAAGTTCCAGCCACATAGTTATTCGACTGGATGTAGTTACCGATCTTGGCGTTGGTGATCGTGCCATCCTGAATAAAGGCGGACCGAATGAAGGTCTGCCCATCCTGCACAGCGAACGGCACCGTCCCAGCCTGGCCGATGGCGAACCTGTCGGCGTCGATGATGAACTGGCTTTGCAAGCCGCCCGGGCCGTTCTCCAATCCCAGGCCAATACCGGCGTACTTGTAGAGCCCGGTGGCGGTTTCGTATTGCATCCGCACCGACCAGTTGGCCGTGACCTTGCCGTCGACCGTCTGGATAGCCGTGGTGTTGGTCTGAATAGCCAACGTGTTGCCGCCGACAGTGTTCTTGACTGTTTCGATGCTTGACGAAAGTGCACCCTGGCCATTGATGCGGGCTGTTTGCTCGTTGACGATCGCCGCCGCGTTACTGGCCACCTTCACCTCAACGGTATCGGTACGCTGCCCCTGGACCAGATCCCCCTCAATGATCGCCGACTGGGTAGACCAGACCCCGACACTGCTTGTCTCGGCGCCAATCCAGCCTGTTTCATTGCCGACCATCTCCGGATTGACCTTCAGGTAAATACCGTCCACCCGTTCTGCCGTGGTGGTGACCTTGCCATCGAGCGTTGTGACCGTGGCATTGAGCGTACTCAAACCGGTGGCCGTGGCATTCACACCGCTGACAGGATCGTTCACCGTGGCTTTGACAGCGTTCAACTGCTGGGCCTGGGCGGTGATGTCGTTGCCCTGCTGGGTGATCGACGCCGAGTTCTGCTGAACCTGGGTGGCCAAGGCGTTGACGGTCTGGGCCACGGTTCCGATGTCCAGCCAGTACGCAGCGTTTGGCGGTGCACTTCCAGCCGGTACCGGGCCGATTGCCTGATACAGATGCTGACCCAGTCGGACGATCTCGTTGACGGCGTAGGCCTTTGCAGGATCGTACTCAAGCGCGTCGACGATCTGATCAATCAACCCTTCCAGCTCGTCCTTGGCCGCTTCGATGCGACCGTTGACCGAGCCCGGGCCGGTGCCATCGATAAGGTCGATGCGGTCCTTCAGATGCTGCCCCAGGGCAGTCTCGTCGATTTGCCCCTTGATCTGCTCGAGGATCGGCCCCGCGTCCGAACTGGCCTGCCCCATAACGCCATTCACGATCGGATAGAACGGCCCAACGTTCCCGGTACGATCCACCAGGCGCGCCCAGAAGAACAGTGTTGCACCGGCCAGCAGCTGCTGCATCCGATAGTCAGCCTGCGGGTATGCCAGGTCGGCCAGTTTGGTAGCTGCGCCAAGATCATTCGCAGGCCCGTACCAGAGTTCCGTCCGCTGAGTGTCCTCAGCGCCAGCAGGGAAACCCCACTTGATGCCAATTCCGAAAAGCTCGCTGGTGGTGGTCAGGAACGACACAGCCGGCGGAAGGCCGGTTTTGCCTTCGAGGTTGGTCAGGTTGGAGCTTTTCCAGATCGACGATATTTCGAACGCGCTCACAGAGCGTACACGGGCCATGTAGGCGCCCGAGTAAATCCCCGTGATGTCCACGCTGGTCGAGCCCGTGCGCTGCACCTTGATCCAGTTGCCGCTGTCCTTGCGCCACTCCACGTCATAGGCGACAGCACCGTTCACAGCGGGCCACGAAATGTTCATGGTGCTGATGGCGATGCCCTGGTTCACGGCGTAACTCGACGTCAGCGTGACGCTGGCCGGCGGCGGAACGATGGTGATCGGGATAACGCTGATTGGGCGCTCTTCAAGACGGGCACCGGTATCGATGTGCGCGAACTTGCTCGGGTCGTACTGCACGGCCGAGATCTCGAACACGCCGGGTTCTGGCCGGGCGACGCTGGTGACGCGATAGAGCGGAATGGCTAGTGTCCTGAGCGGTTAATCCATTAATTTATTTTTGGTCGCACTCAGCTTTGCTTTATGCACCGAACTGATGATGGACTCAGCTGTTTTGTTCCATTTGAACGGTTTGGCTGAATGCTCGTTATGAG
>NZ_JAGGOG010000007.1 GCF_018614655.1 Pseudomonas fluorescens
AACTTCTAACTCAGGACACTAGTGTGGTGCTTCAGAAGTACCACTGAAAATTTGGTCTACGCTTCTTAGAAACTCACTCATCGAGAGCAGTGTGTCGACATGGGCCGACCAGCAACTGTCATTACCCTTTCTGAAACTGAAAAAGCGCAACTGCTCAGACGGATCAAGCTTCGCAAAGGCGCCCAGGATGCACGCCTGCGCACGGAAATAATCCTCGCCTGTGCAGCCGGCGAGTCAGGCAACGACATCGCTCTGCGCTTGAGCACCAGCAAGGATGTGGTGTCACGATGGCGCCAGCGTTTCTCTAAATTGGGCTTGCTGGGCTTGAACGATGAACCGCGCTCTGGTCGGCCACGTACCATTTCGGATGAGCAAGTGCAGCAAGTGGTAAACCAGGTATTGCAAGGTAAGCCCGACGATTCCAGTCACTGGAGTACGCGGCGCATGTGCCGCGAGACGGGCTTATCTCCTGCCAGCATCATGCGTATTTGGCACGCGTTCGGGATCAAGCCGCATCTGGAGAAAACCTTCAAGCTCTCCGCTGATCCGTTGTTTGTCGACAAGGTTCACGACAACGTTGGGCTGTACTTGGATCCGCCCGAAAGAGCACTGGTGCTGCGCGTTGATGAGAAGAGCCAGATTCAGGCTTCGAACCGCACGCAGCCTGGATACCGCTATCACCAGGCAATCCCGCAACCCGCACGCACGATTACAAACGGCATGGAACGACCTCGCTGTTCGGCGCTCTGGACGTAGCAACGGGCGAGGTTATCGGCCGACTGAAGCGTCAGCATCGCAGCATCGAGTTTCTGTCGTTTCTCAAAGAGGTCGATGCATCAGTGCTGGCCGATGTGCCAATCCATCTGGTTATAGGTAACTACGCAACGCATAAGACCGACAAGGTCAAAGCGTGGCTGGCGGCTCGTCCGCGTTACAGCATCCGTTCACCCCCACTTCTGCCTCATGAATGAATCTGGTCGAGCGGTTTTTCTCAACGCTGAGCGAGAAATGGATCAAGCGCCAGGCGCCTGTCAGTGTGAAAGACTTGGAGTCCTCAATTGAGTATTACCTTGCAACCTACAACCAGAAACCGAAGCCATTTCGCTGGCACAAGAACGCGGAGGATATCCTTGGCTCCGTCGCTTGCGCAGCAAAAGCGCTGGGTAAGTAGTTTCGATGTTATTTGTGAAACACCTCACTAGCTCACCTCAGGGCGTTTACGTACCAACTTCATCACGACCACGAAGAACACCGGAACAAAGACTACCGCTAGGGTCGCAGAGATCATCCCGCCGATCACCCCTGTACCGATCGCTTGCTGACTGGCCGAGCTGGCACCGGTGGCCATGGCCAATGGCACCACACCAAGGATAAACGCCAGCGAGGTCATGACAATCGGCCGCAGACGCAAGCGCGCAGCTTGCACCGTGGCGTCGACCAGGTCATGACCTTCGTCGTACAGACTCTTGGCGAACTCGATGATCAGGATCGCATTCTTCGCCGATAGGCCAATGACGGTGACCAGTCCGACCTTGAAGAATACGTCGTTGGGCATGTCGCGCAGGGTAACGGTCAGTACCGCACCGAGCACACCCAACGGCACCACCAGCAGTACCGAGGTCGGGATTGACCAACTCTCATACAACGCTGCCAGGCACAGGAACACAATCAACAAAGACAACCCCAATAGAAGTGGCGCCTGACTGCCGGATATCCGCTCTTGCAACGACAACCCGGTCCATTCCTGACCCAGCCCTGCCGGCCCCTGGGCGACCAGTCGTTCGATTTCCGCCATCGCTTCCCCGGAGCTGTAACCAGGCGCTGGCTCACCGGAAATGCTGATGGCCGGGTAGCCGTTGTAGCGTGTGAGCTGCGTAGGGCCCACGGTCCACTTTGCGAGCACGAACGCTGCCAGCGGTACCATTTTTCCGGTGTTGTTGCGTACATGCATTTTCAGCAAGTCAGCCACCTGACTGCGATCATCGCCTTCGGCCTGAACCACAACCCGTTGCATCCGCCCCTGGTTAGGGAAGTCGTTGATGTAAGCCGAGCCCACAGCGGTAGACAATACATTGCCGATATCGGCGAACGAAACGCCCATGGCATTGGCTTGTTTGCGGTCAACGATCAGCCGCACTTGCGGGGCTTCGGCCAATGCACTTTCGCGCACGTTGACAAGCACCGGGCTTTTTTCTGCGGCTGCAAGCAACTCAGTGCGTGCTTGCATCAAGGTTTTATGGCCTAAACCTCCCCTGTCTTGCAAACGGAATTCGAAGCCACTGGAGTTTCCCAGGCCATCCACTGGGGGCGGTAGTACGGAGTAAGCGACAGCGTCCTTGATCTGGCTGAAGGCGAGGCTCGCGCGATCTGCGATGGAGGCGGACGAGTCATCACTGTCGCGCTCTGACCAATCCCTGAGTGTACTGAACGCCAACGCTGCGTTCTGGCCGCTACCGGAAAAACTGAAACCCAGAATGATGGTGCTGTCAGCAATACTCGGTTCGGTGGCGTTGTGCGCCTCAATTTGCTCGACCACCTGTATTGTGCGATTTCTGCTAGCCCCCGGCGGTAACTGGATGTCGGTGATGGTGTAGCCTTGGTCTTCGACCGGCAGAAACGATGTGGGCAGTCGATTGAAGCAGATCACCAGGCCGATCAACAGCACGCCATAGACCAGCAAGTAACGACCGCTGCGCTTTAGTGCATGAGCAACCCAGCGCTCATACCGCGCCGTCAGTTGATCAAAGCGTCTATTGAACCAGCCAAAGAAACCACCTTTGCTATCGTGCTCGCCTTGGGTATTGGGTTTGAGCAAGGTGGCACAGAGGGCCGGTGTCAGCGTGAGAGCGAGAAACGCGGAAAAGAGGATAGAGGTGGCCATCGACAGCGAGAACTGTTGGTAAATCACGCCTACCGTTCCTGGCATGAAGGCCATCGGTATAAACACGGCTACCAATACCAGGGTAATGCCGACGATTGCCCCGGTAATCTGATGCATGGCCTTGCGGGTTGCCTCTTTGGGCGAGAGTCCCTCGTTGACCATGATCCGCTCGACGTTCTCCACCACCACGATGGCATCGTCAACCAAAATACCAATGGCCAGCACCATACCGAACATAGTCAGTACGTTGATCGAAAAACCGAGCACCAGCAGAGTGGCTAACGTCCCCATCAGCGCAACGGGCACCACCAGCGTCGGGATCAGCGTGTAGCGGATGTTCTGCAGGAACAGGAACATCACCGCGAAGACCAGCACCATCGCTTCGACCAATGTGTAGAACACTTTGCTGATCGAGACTTTGACGAAAGGCGATGTGTCAAACGGAAGCTGGTATTCCACACCGGCCGGGAAGTAACGTGACAGCTCATCCATCTTCGCCCGGATCAGCGTGGCGGTGTGCAGGGCGTTAGCGCCAGGGGCCAACTGCACACTGATGGCAGTGGATGCCTTGCCATTAAGGCGGGTTGAGAACTGGTACTCCTGACTACCCATCTCGACGCGCGCGACATCCCCCATGCGTACGACAGAGCCATCGGCATTGGCCCGCAGCACGATGTCAGCAAACTCTTCCGGTGTCGACAACTGGCCTTGGACCAGTACGGCTGCAGTGATTTCTTGTGTGACGGAATTCGGCACGTCACCGATACTGCCTGCCGAGACCTGGGCGTTCTGCTCGACAATCGCGGCATTGACGTCGGCCGGCGTCAGGTTGAATCCGATCAGCTTTTGCGGGTCGATCCAGATCCGCATGGCCCGCTCGGCACCGTATAACGAGGCCTTGCCAACACCGTCCAGGCGCTTGATTTCATTCATGACATTACGCGCCAGGTAATCGCTGAGCGTCACGTTGTCGAGTTTGCCATCAATGGAGGTGAGGGTAATCAGCAGCAGGAAGCTGGTCGAGACCTTCTCAACTTGCAACCCTTGTTGGATCACTGTTTGAGGTAGACGTGACTCAACTGCTTTGAGCCGGTTCTGTACGTCTATCTGAGCAATGTCCGGATTAGTTCCAGGCTTGAACGTAGCAGTGATGGTTGCACTGCCAAGACTGCTTTGCGATTCGAAGTACAGTAGATTACTTGTGCCATTGAGTTCTTCTTCAATTAGGCTGACCACGCTTTCATCGACGGTTTGTACCGATGCACCTGGGTACGTCGCCTCGATCTCGATCTTCGGTGGCGCAACATTGGGGTACTGTGCAACCGGCAACTGTGGGATGGCCAGCGCACCGGCCAACAGGATAAACAGCGCGACCACCCAGGCAAACACCGGGCGGTCGATAAAGAACTGCGGCATAAAAAAGCGTCCTGCTTACTGACCAGAGATCTGGGCAACTGGAAGAGGGGTGTTGTCGATCTGCACGGTTTCGCCGGGGCGGGCGTGTTGCAGACCTTCGATGACGATGCGGTCGCCGGGCATGAGGCCGCCAGTGACGATCCAGCGATTGTTCTGCACCGCGCCCAGTTGCACCGGTTGCTCGGCAACGCGCATCTGCTCGTCGACGGTCAGCACCTGAGCGATACCTGCGCTGTCACGCTGTACCGCACGTTGCGGCACGGTGATGCCGTTCTGCACGGTCGCTTGTTGCAAGCGTACGCGGATGAAACTGCCCGGCAGCAGGTCGAGATCGGGATTGGGGAACTCGCTGCGCAGAATGATCTGACCGGTACCCGGATCGACGCTGATGTCGCTGAACAGCAACTTGCCCGGCAATGGGTAGAGACTGCCGTCATCCTGAATCAGCGTGGCCTTGACCTGATCCTGACCGACTTCCTGCAACTGCCCGGAGCGAAACGCACGGCGCAATTCGTTGAGTTCACGGGTCGACTGGGTGAGGTCGGCGTGAATGGGGTTGAGCTGCTGAATCAGCGCCAGTGGCGTGGTTTCGTTCTGCCCGACCAGCGCGCCTTCGGTGACCAGCGCGCGGCCGATACGGCCGGAAATCGGCGCGGTGACGGTGGCGTAACCCAGGTTCAATCTGGCCCGTTCCACCGCAGCCTTGTTGCCGGCGACATCAGCGGCCGTTTGCCGGGAATTGGCGCGGGCGTTGTCATAATCCTGAGCGCTGATGGCTTTGTCGTCGATCAACTGGGCGTAGCGTTGTTCCTGCAGCTTCGCCTGAAACGCATTGGCCTCGGCCTTGCGCAACGCTGCTTCGGCGCTGTCCAGGTCAGCCTTGAACGGCGCCGGGTCGATGCGGAGCAGCACGTCGCCTTTCTTCACGTCGCTGCCTTCGCGAAAGTTACGCTGCAGCACAACGCCGGGCACACGGGCGCGGACTTCGGCAATAGTGGCGCGGCAATACGCCCGTTCAGTTCGCTGCTGATCGACAGCGGCCGGGGCTCGATGATTTCAATGCGAACCGTGGCCAGCGATCCAGCTTCTTCTCTAGGAGAGGACTTACCACAGCCAACTAGTGCAAGTGACGCCGCAATTAGGCCAAGAGTTGCTAATAGTTTTTTTGGCACGCAACAACCTCAATGATGCCCGCTTGGCGTCCTGCGGATTCCCACGCGAGGCGTAATGGAGCTTTATAACGGTTAATTTAGAGGGGTTTACCTAGGCACTATCCGCTTTATATACATCCATAGGGACACATTCCTTATTTCTGACCTGGTTTTTTCAGTAACTACCGATTTTTGGGTAGGGCGACCGCCGATCAGTAGCTGGCGAGAAGAGCCGTCTAACCCAGCAAACTCCCTCATTTACAGAGCAACGTTAGAAGGCGCTCCTGCTTTCAAAATTGCCAGGAGCGACCCTCTTCCAACGATTGGATACCTGATGCAGAAGCCGGATAGAGATAAGCAAGCCAAAAACCAACTTATTCGTCAGCATCGCAATAGTAGAGTCGACCATATTTTTCATTTGAGCACTATAGATGGAGCCTTCGACAGTTATCCATCTGTCTCTTCTCCTTGAGTATTCTGCTCGGCGACAGACTCTTTATCTTCGCCCATGCTTTTAGCTCGTTCCGCTAACTGTGCGTCGCGCATTTTTTCATGCCGTTCGATAACACGATCACCGCCGCCCTCGGCGTTGGAGATGATCGGCAACATGAGCAAAATAGCGATTGAGTAAATTCTAGCCACGGACATATACAACCCTTTATTGAAGATAGACAGCGATATTATTACCTCGAGAATTTTGGCACCCATTGATTAAGCAGACGTTAAAAGGTTCCACTTTTAAGTGTGCAATCCTTGCTTGAGAGATAGAAACTTTCAGTGGACAGTTATCCCGCCCCTGACGTTAAGTTTTTTCTCGCCCATGGACTGGCGCCTGCCCCTCCCCGTAGAATAGAGCGGGGTTGAGTCCAATTGTACCGATGTATCAGAAAATGACTGAAATCCCTCTGGCCCCTTGTGTAGTTCGGTAGACGTGGCCAGTAACCATTCGGTCAAGTTCTGAAATACACGCTCCTTCGCCCGCTGACACCCCTATTTCAACAAGATCGCCCCGATTGCCCGCGCAGACCCAGTGGTGGATGACGCTGCGCAACAGCCAGCTGCATTGCACTACACCAGCCCTGCGATCATATTCGGGTCCATGGCCCTACCAACGCTCTTGCGTGAGAACAAGTCCATCGCCACGACCAGGCATACCCACCCGTCGCGACCTAGCGTAGGTAATATCTGTCATCAATTTTTGTTCCACGCCTCGGCGTTCGAATTGGTGATTCGCCGCATTTTCGGAAACCCGAAGGTCGTACTTGCTATCGGTCGGGTGAACAAACTTATGCTTCCAGTCCGTCCGCAGGTCAGTAGTTGAGCATCCAGCAGCGATTTTTATAAAACGCCTACTTCCATGCCACGGGCGCGCTACGCTTTACGCTAAGATCGCCGGTCATTGCAACCGCCATTCTCGACATTCGGCGCGGTTGCCCCGTTTTTGTTCTAAGCGTTGTCGGCGCGCCAGCCCCCCCCCCTAACCTTTCGTAACCGGATCGGTTGATCCCCAGCAGCCGACATGCGTCCCCCCCTTCCCGGGATGCGTGTGTGTTATGGGTGAATCCGGCCGTACCCCCGGCCTTGCTTATTCACGCGGGAGGAGACGCCATCCTTCCGGCCTGGCGTAGGCATGAACGGGCTTGCATGGTGTTATGTTGCTGCAGCAAGCCCCCGGCACTGCCGTTCGGTGTGACAATAGAATTTCGTTCTATGGCCGCGTTGGTCGGACGATTGCGGTCAATGGCTCCGTTTGTTCAGGCAGCCGCGGTAGTACATGTTGCGTCACTGCTACTAAGTACGACTCATAAGTGGCTTATTTCTAGAACGGATGATGCGTTGATTGTACCAGTTTCCAGAGAAGGGTTGCTGAGGACGCCGGCGAGAACACCGCTACTGTCCCCGCCAGGTAACGGTGTTGTTTCGCCCAAGGGGCGTCCATTAAATGTCAGCGTCACACTGCGACGCCCCCCCGCGGGGACGGGTTGTTCGGTGCGTGACTGCACCCGAACAGTTGCGGGCCCCGTGCAAGTAAAGGCGATTGTCGTCTGCGCGAGCGCCCCGTTTGATTCTGCGGCGTCCATCGTTCCAAAGTTGAGTTCTACATTACCCCCGGTGAATGAGCACGTTGAGGGCGTTGGCGGCGGGGGAGCACACCGGTTCCCCATACCCGGTATGATATAAGCTTGGCTCCCGCCACGGTCACTTACGCCCCATGTCCACCCGGTGCAGACTTCCAGGACGCGTCCGCCATTTGAAATAGATGCGCTTGACCACATATTATTGTTCGTGAGCGATCCCCCCCACCGTGCGTACCAAGCAGCTAATGCTTCGTCGTTAGTTGCCGTCGCGGGCACGGTGACGAAGTACCCGGCGCCAGACGTTTGGTTGCGTCCAGCCCACTCCGAGATGAATATCGAGGGATACAACTCCTGGCGGTAGAGGCCGCTAATGCCGAAGTATCGATACTGCCCTCCGGGGCCTCTACCGCCGACAGGTTTGCCGTCATTTATTAACGAGACGGAGCCTGGGTACCTTATGAAGTCGCCCTCATGCCTCCCCGGCGCGGCTGTTATACTAGTTTGCCAAGCACTTGCGGTGTGGGTTGTGGTCATCAGGCCCGCCATACACGTGGCGAGAAGGGGCGTGAGGTATCGCATGTGGTATGTTCCGTCCGTTTTGCATTCGTGGGGCGTATGTGCGACGGGTGCCCTTGCCTGGGTTGAGTCGCGGATGCACGCCCACCTGAGGTCGAGGGGCGAGCCCATCGGTATTTACAGTGGATTCGTCGTCACCGACCCACTCCACCTATCCCACCGTTTCTGATACGCCCGCACCCGATCAGAGGCCGCCGATTCCGACAACCCTCTGGCCCGAGCTTGCTCATAAAGCCGCAAGCGTTTGATGCGATGGTTTCGATTGCGCGAGGGGTAATGGTCGGCCCATCAGGCCCAAACCATACCCCCAGCCAATCAGATCCTTTTTCAACACGACCCAACTGAGTTTTATCCGGATGGCCCTCAAAGCCGCCCACATTAAAAAACGCATTGAGCCGACTCACTGCACGCCGTAACGGCCATCGCCGACCGGTTAGAAGTAAGAAGTCGTCCATATATCTTACGTAATACAAATCTGTTTGTGCTGCAAAATATTCATCAACATGAGGCAAAAGAGCAGCACCCAACAATGGGCCTAGTGCACAGCCACGGCTGATACCGGTCGCCGGAGTGAAAAACTCACCGCCATTTTCTACTAGTGTAATATAAAAACTGCCGTACCAAGTCGCATAGTAATGGATTCGAAATCCATTGTGTAACCAAACTATAAACTTGCCTTTTACTGATGGAGCGGTAATACCCGCGAATATCGGTACGATAAACATATCGAAATTTTTGCTAACCGAGCCCTGCAGCCACCTGTCTCAGACTCTCTCGTGCGCCATGGCCTTTGACATGCAAACAGCGCCGATGCAACGGAAGGCAATCTGCACTACCCATTTGAGCACCAACGCATCCTGAGCACCCCACAGCGCGATAAATGCATCCTGGTTGTTGCGCACAATACGTATAGCCAATAACCGACAATTGCCAGCCAGCACCGTTGCTAATAAGGCCGCACCGTCGCGTGACCAATGAAAACGAATGCGCCATACATCACTGTTAGCCGGCGCATGTCGTAGCTGACGACAAAGCCACGTATACGCCTGCCTCCACGCCTCATTGGCCGCGAGTGCTGAAGATAAATCTCCCATCTACCTAGGCCGCCTTACTGATAGACCAGTTCAAACGTCGCCGTGGCCATAAAGGTCCCCAGCCCAATGCTTCGGTTGGCGATGGCCTCCGGCTCGCCCTGCACATAGGCACGCAGTGCAATCTCGTTACTGCCGGTCACCAATCCATACTCCGAACTCTCGGTGTTGAAGGGCAGCATCACCCCCGCCCGACTTTCCACGCCAATCGCAATACCTGATGCCACACTGCTTCCATCTAAGGCCAATAAGCCCGGCAACTGCATACTCTCAGCCCCCGTAAAAGTTATTGTCACACCATCAACTACGCTCACGTCGCAGCCATCAAGGTGTATGGCAAAGTCTTTCCCCGGCATGCGGGTATTCAAGTACAGGTCCTTATCCAGCATCTGCTCCATATCCAGGGCGATATCTTCGTCCCCTGGGCGGATAGTGCAGGCTCCCTGACGTAATTCGCCGGTGAAGGAGACGGGCGCGGCCTGGGCTGACATCGCCAGCAACATGACAGACACTGCGCCGAGCATAACCAATATTTTTTTCATGCCACGTCCACTCTTAGCGTTGCCGCACCATTAAACCGACCTGCGGGGTTGGTACCGGCTTTTTTCACTGGGGCGGCTCGAAGAGCAGGTGGAGCAGATGGGTCGGTAAAGTCGATCTTGTCACCAAGGCTCAACTGTGAACCGTCTGATTTCAAGAAGCGTATTCCCAGGTCCGGAAGATCGGTCTGCAAGGCTGCGCCATCAAAGATGGCGCCACTACCCTGCACCCACAGCGCCAGAGTGGACGGTGTGCCCGTGCAAGCCATGGTAAAGGGAATTTCTTTGGCATAACGGACACCGTCGACGTGAGTTGTCAGTAGGCCCTCGCCAAAATCCACGTCAATGGGATGGCCGCCGTTAATGGTGCACACAGTCGTCACCGCAATCTGTCCGGTGATACCGATATTCAAAATATCAGCCTGCGCACCGCTGGAGAACAAACCGATCCCCCCCAACAGGGTGGCATACATACTTCGTACAAGCGTTTTTCTGAACGCAGGTATTAGGTTATTCATAATTCAACCTAAACATAACAAGGGCGTTATAAACCCCCGCCTGCAGCGGCGCGGCGGTACGTTCCGGGATAATGTAATAGGTCAGCAGGTCATTACCGGGATTAAGCAGCAACGGCTGTCCGCGCAAACCCAAACCGACATCACGACGATCCTGGTCTGTCATCCGCAGTCCCATCCCGCCAACACCGGCAGCTTGGAGCAATGCTGGATTGTCAGGATCATGTGCTCCTGTGAAGTTGAAGGACACCGATGGCATGCTGGCGCTCCACGTGAGATTGCCCAGCTTGTCTCGTTGGTTCGAGGCGCCCCGCAGACAATCCTGCAAGCGTAACTGCACACGCACGGGAGCTGCCTGGTCTCCAGCACGCTGCAGCTGTGCAGTGCCAACATTGCCCATGTCTACGGCCTGATACGCCGAAGTCATGTCCAACCGGCAAGCACTTTCGGTCAAGGACCCTGATATATGCAATACACCGTGCTCACCAACTGTTCCCTCATTCGCAGCCAGCATCGGCGGAGAAAGCAGAAAAATCAGTAAAGGAGCTAACTGCTGAAGGCTCCGTCGCGGATTAGCCCCGCCTTCCTGCCTGTTATGTATGGTCATCTCATTTCCCCCGCTCTCTGACTGCGCCAGCTTTCATTCGTTATTGGGCTGTATTGCGCCGAGTTGCATCCACATCCACCGTGCAGGTTTGCCCTGTACACTTGAACGTCAGCGCGGGTTGACCGCCGTAGTCATTCACATAGACCAAGGTTGGCGCAGCCCCTAATGCGGAAGCGCTCCCCCCTATCGGCATGCTACTCTTGGGCCCAACCATCACCGCCTCGAAGCCTTTATTGGTTTCACCGTCTTTCTTGTCAGTGGCCTTAACCAAAGTCACGTAATACGGTGTGGGGTTATTCACCGTATACACATCACCTTGGCGACTCAGGGTCAGTTTTTCCTGAAAAGGCGCCGCTTGCTGAGCTGCCGCCGCTTCTGCAAGGGCGGCCGGGCGATAAAACAGCTTGATACGGGTCTGCAACGCAATCTGCAGTGTATTGGCCTTATCACTTTTCGGGGGAATTTCCCGCAGATTGAAATAGAATACCGACTCACGATCCTGTGGCAGGCTCAAGAGTCCTGCATCCTGCAGCTTGACCTGACCTTTGGCGTTCGGCTCTAACCGCTGTACCGGGGGAACCACGATGATCGGTGAGGTGACTTTCTTACCCTCTAAATCCTCAATCCAGCCCTGCGCCAGATAGGGCATTTTAGTGTTCTGATTGTTAATACTCAGAGTGACGGACTTTTCGCCCCCCGGAAACACCACCCGCGTACGGTCCAGTGCAATTGCCGCCTGCACCGATTGCGCAGTCAGGCACAACAGCCCGGCTACCAGCGGGGCTTTCCACATCATAGATTTCATCGTAAGGTCGCTCATTCGTTATCATTGCACTCTGGTGAATACCAACAGCCCTTGACTGTCGTCGGTACTTCCCTCAGCCCTTAGCGCCCTGACCCGTGGTGCATTTTGACGGGTATCGGCGCTTACCTCAGCCTTTGCCGCATTCAGTGTACAAGCCAAAGGTATCGAGGTGCCCAGCACGGTTGGCAGGACAGTTGGCAGCATGACGTCACACTGCTGCCCGGTCCCCCAGCGCACAGTCATACCCTGCCCAGGTGTAATGCCAGTCATATATACAGCGCCCTCATCGGTGACAATCCCCGTTTCCTGCCCTTTGGCATTAACCACGGTTGCCCCAAACGGCGGGTACGTCCCGTCGGACATGCGGATCACCGCCATTACCTTCTCACCCTGAATCACTCGAAAACTGCGATAACCAATCGCGCCTTCGGTGAGCGTACCTTGTACTACCGACTGAGAAGCTTCAGCGTTGTCAGCAAGTTTATCCACATCAATACGTACAGTACTACGATAGTAACTGCTGACATCGCCGACTACCGCCTTGCCGAAGGCATTGCTGTATACCGGGTTACCATAGCCACCGACAGGCACACCCGCCACATCATCGGTGTCAACCAGCATGCGCGCTCCACCCATCTGACCAGTGCGGTGCATCGCGCCGCCTTCAGGAGTCAACGTCGCACCGCCCTGTACAGAAAGACTTGCAGTGCTGTAGCTATCCGTTTGATAGCTGGCCGAAGCATCGAGTCGCGCCATGGAACCTTCGTGCTGGTAACTGCCATCGAACGAGGTCTTCTCCTCATCCACACTGGTACCGACCTGATAGCTATCGCCACTTTTCAAGCGATTATAATAGCTCACCCCATTGCGAACTGTGCCCCCGGAGTAGTTCCCGTTATAGCTCGCAGTGCCTGAGTCACCCCATGGCATCGACACCGTCACGTACGCGCTATCGTCTTTGATACCGTGAGACATCGTGCGGCTAGCGTTCAAAGACATACTGACATTACGCAGTTTCCCAAAATTAAAGTTACGCGACAGGCCTAAGGTGTAGCGATCTTCGGCCTCCCGATCCCAATACGTCTGACGATTATAGTTGAGGCTTGCACTGAGCCCTAGATCAACAAACTGCTGGTTGGTACTAAAGGAATAAGTGGCTTTGCTGCGTCCTGAAAGATCGTGACCTTGCCGATCATTGAGAAATTCGCCCATCGACATGTAGCCACTGTCGGAGAATCGATAAGCAGCCAACGAAATATCATTGTTTAATGATTCAAAACGTTTAGCGTAGCTCACGCGGTATGACTTGCCGCTCTGCGCAGCCTGTCTTGGCAAGCGAGCAGACGACTGGGTCACGTCAAATGACAGAGCTCCCAGCGCCAAAAGGTCACGTCCCACGCCCACGTTTAACGCCTTGTAATCAGCGCTCATAATACCGCCACCGATTAACGACCAGCCGCTGCTCACGCCCCAGGAGAACTCTCCCGAGGCGAACACAGGGCCCTCGGCACCTTGGTCGAACTCGGACGTTCGGCCGATGGCGGCCTTATAGTTAATTTGCCCCGGCCGTGTCAGGTACGGAATATTGGCCGTATTGACTTGAAACTCCTGAACACTGCCATCAGCCTCTTCCACTCGAACATCAAGCTTTCCGGAGGTAGCACTGTTCAAGTCCTGAATACGAAATGGCCCTGCGACCACAGAGACTTCTTTAATTACTCGCCCCTGCTGGCTAATGACAACCCTGGCGTTGCCACGAGCAATACCCGTCACTTCGGGCGCGTAACCGCGCAGGTTTGGCGGCAACATGTTGTCATCAGACATAAGGCTGGCACCGGAAAACCGGAAACTATCAAACAGCTTTGAGTTCAGATAATCCTCGCCCAAGACAAGTTTAGCTCCCATCTGCGGCAAGGCCCGGTACGCGTAATAGCGCGTCCAGTCCATCTGGTGCCCGATGCCCTGCTGGCCACTCGCAGGGCTGTCATAACGCGCCTGCCAATCAGCACGCAGACGCCACGCACCCAGGTTAGCCCCAACGATTCCATTGCCACTCAGACTGTGGGAGTCTCCACCGACAGCTTGACGCTGAGTTTGACCGTAAAAATTATAATCAAACATCAATCCCGGCAGCCCGTCCTCCCAACGTGATGGTGGATCCCAGTCAGGACTGCTGTACTCCAACAATGCGTGGGGCACACTCAGATATAGTGTAGAGTCACCGAGTTCGGGCCGCACTTCAAGCCCCGGCAGGCTGCTGAAGGCGAGGCATTGCCCGCCACGCACCCACGCCAAATCTTTCACCGCCTCCTTTTTCAAGCCCAGCTGAGAGACCAATTCGCTCGTCAAGCAGGCTTCGCTGCCTTGTGGATCGTCTTCGGGCGGATAGAAATTGATGGCGCGTTCTGGCATGGTGACCGAATTCAGGTTCACCGCCAGCGAATAAGTGCCCGGCAATATGTAGCCTTTGCGGGAAAAATGACTCAGGTCAAGGTTGTCACGATCCTTCAGGTCCAGTACATCCGTATTAAACTGCACCTCTGATGCCAACAGCGAGTCCGTGGTGGCCAATACAAAAAGTGCACCCAATGTAATATAGCGAATGGTCTCAGCTACAGGACCAGAAGAAGCAGGCATCATAACAAAGACCTTCAAAAATAAACGACTCTGAGGTTTACCGTGGATTGGTAACCTCCAGCCTGAAGCGCTTCCCCGTTACCCACCAGAGTCAGGGTGTAGCGTAAGTCCATATCAGCGCTGCCTATCGACACTGACTCGGTTCGCCCGCCAGGAGTAACCTCGCGCCCCCGGGCATCGCGAATCATGAGCGCTACCCCACGCGAGGTGCCGGTAACACCAAAGTTCCCTCCGTCATTAAGGCCGTCGAAGAGTATTTGCATCCGCTGCGGCATCGAACGCGCAGATTCGATCCGACACCCACGAAGACCTATGGAGAAAGGCAAAGGCTCGCCTGCCCCGTCACGCACAAGCTGATGGAGAGGCATTTCCCCCAAGTCCAAGACTTGACGCATATCCCCCGCCTCAATCGTACAAGGGATCGCTACAATGGACCCTAGCAGCGAGACCTGCCCTTGCATGGGGCCTGCCGCCATCACGGGAGGAACTGAGCTGCAACACACTGCCAGAGCAAACCCCAGCGACATCCGAACCTGTCCGGTCATAGCCACACTCATACGCTTGCACTGAATAAACAAAGAGGGCGAGAAATGCTTTTCTGCCCCCTCCATAGACCGAGCTCTTTCGCTGAACTCTTATCGATAGGTCAGAGTAAAGGTTGTAGGCACATTGAAATCACCTGGAACAATAGTCGTAGAAGCGCCATGACCTTTAAGCAACGCCTGGAAGTGCAAGGTGTTATTTCCTTCCGCCAAGACTTGCGGTGCGGCAGCCGTGTTAGGCTTCACCGTAACACCGTCAACAGTTTGAATGCGCAGGGCTGCTCCCTGCGCCACACCGAACAGACCATAACCGTCCGGATCCGCAGTGGACACCGCACCGTTGAATGTCGCCTCTACAGTTTGCCCGACTGTCGCAGGTGAACAACCCAGCAGTTGAATTTCAAATGGTTCAGGGATCGAAGTACCACCCGCCGCCAACGCTACATCGGAAATCCCCCCCATCGGAATAACCTGATTATCACCATCATCACCCGGCTTAATCGAGCAAGGTGCGGTATCAATCGAACCCTCAAACTTGATCACACCCGCATTACCCGCCGCTTGCGCAGTAGAGGCAACAGAGACAGCCAGCAAGGCGGCCAAGGTGAACTTATTCAACGTCATTATAAATTTCCTTCAATATATTAAATCGGCAGGATGACTATTGCATTTTACATCCCATTCATCACAACCAAATGCAAAGCAGACATATGACTTTGAACCTGATAGCTAGCGACCTACAATCAGTTAGAAGTTGCACAGATACAGATCGCAAACCACCAACCAGCGCCACGAAGCAATTAAACTCGACAATACCGAAGTCCACCACAAGACTTGTCTTAAAGACGAACTACAGCCACAACAAAAAGGCACTTCTAATGCAACAGACGAAGCAACTTTACCACCACCTAAATACCGAAGCCCGCCACAAGACTTGTCTTAAAGGCAAGCCGCAGCCATAACAAAAAGACTTGTCTCAAAGACGAGCTACAGCCACTACAAAAAGGCACATCTAATTCAATAGACGAAGCAACTTTACCAATACCTAAATACCGAATCCCGCCACAAGATTTGTCTCAAAGGCAAGCTGCAGCCATAATAAAAAGACTTGTCTCAAAGATGAGCTACAGCCACAACAAAAAGGCACATCAATGCAATAGTCGAAGCCCTCCCCTCCGACACACTCATCGCGCGTCGCGTCGTATCACAGGACCCTCACCAGGGTTAATGGCCGTGTAATAACGACCCGTATGACCCTGGTGCTTTTCATCACGGGATACAAGGCACAGGCGCAATTAACGCAAGAAGACCTTTCTGCGACAGCACTGCGATCCCCAACATACAAAATTTCTGGATCACGCCCGAACGGCAGGCGCTTGATTGCCATGCAGCATTGCCGCAACGCTACAACCGAACCCAGAAACAGACCCGCTGAAGCCCCTCACTCAGTGGGGACGCGAATACCTACGGCCACGCAACGACCCCGACACTAATCAGAATCTGATCAAGATTGCCCGCCACCAAGAGCAAGTCGAAGAGAGTGATTGCTTACGAACACTAGCCCAAGGCTTGTTTCCGGGGATCCACGCTTTCTGCCACCACCCCAAGGCAGACAATGAACACTCGAAAGGGCTACACCGCATCGGAATACCATTTCGATGCACTGCACTCCAGTAGCGCTTGATGCGAACCATATCAACAGAAGTTCGCTTTGAGACGTTTCTTATTGAGGGCACCATTGGAATGACCTCACTATAAAGAAGTTATTTGTTTTATCATGGAGTCTCACATGCACAATTTTATCGCACCACGATTATTTTGTTGTGCCGTTCTACTCTTGGGGGGCAGTATTGCTAACGCAGCTGACACCCTGACCGTTAATATCACAGGCACCATCAGAGTTCCAGCTAAATGCACATTTGATCTCGCCAGTACAAACGTAGACATGGGGATAGTCGACAGCGCTGTTTTTAGAGGTGTCGGCACTGGAACCGATTGGAAAGCTTTATATATAAAGTCAACCGGATGCTCTGGCATTGGCGGCCCGGGCGAACCCATTCAAATGCGATGGACATACAACGGCTCTGTGGACCCTGACCTCCCAGGTACATTTAAGGTAACCGGCGGAGCGGTAGGTGTGGGTGTTCGACTGGCGTGGGAGGATTCCGCCGGCGACAACATTCCTATTATTCAGGGCAATGAGCTACAGTGGGGGAGGAGGAACTCAGGCGAGTTTTATAAGCATCGGGTTCAGTACGTGCAAACCAAAGATACCATCGTGGGCGGGGGAGCAAATGCTCAATTTGTCATCACAATTGACTACATTTGAAATGATTTCACTTTTCTCACATCCAACAGGTTTTCCCCATAACACGCTTAAAACACTACCGATGACAGCTCAATATTGAAAATATGCTGTCATTTAGTTGTACATTAACTGGAGCGTCGAATGACTACTCTGAGCATTCTGCCTTGCGAGGTAAATATTCCCGATTTCTCTGCTCCCGCTTCAACTCAGCATGACGATACTGGAATTCAGCGAAGTATTCGGGTGCGGCCAACCTTGGTAATGACCAAGCCTTTAAATTAAACGCAGGTGGAGCGACAGCCGCTGCGATACAAGTGTCACATAATACGTGCTCCGGCATCCTTGCCCCGGGAGGAACGACAGAGTGATCCCCGCACCTTTCTGGCGAAAACACCCTCACAACGTTTGGCATATACAGACAAAAAACGAGATAACCGGTGGCAATGCAAGCGCCGCGGTTACCGTCGAAATTACATACCTATAAACAAGCCTCTTCAGGGTTACACAAGAAGCAACGCCGCCGAAGACGCGTAAATACATCACGACTTACCCTGAATGTCCTTCCGAGATACCCACTGTGAAAAAACGCTCCTTAACTTTACCTATTTTTATAATCAGTATGTTGATGGGCATCGCGTCATTGACGATAGCTCAGCCCTCCCTCGATGAGGCGCAGTTAGCGCAGGCTCTTAAGGATAATCATGAAGCCTTATTTAATGATCCCAGCAGTCCGCGCCTGGGTGCGAAAGACGCCCGCGTCGTGCTGGTCAGCTTTATCGACTATAACTGTTCTGTCTGTAAGAAATTTGATCCCCAGCTCGAAAAGCTGATCGCGGATAACCCTGAGGTCGCAGTCATCCTCAAACCATTGGCCTTTCGCCACGAAAGCTCTCGCCATGCCGCAAAAGTGGCCTTGACGGCCTGGAAACTACATCCCGGTGCTTTTGCACTGCTGCATCAGCGCCTGATGGCCAAAAATAGCGCCCATGACCTCAACAGCATTGACGCTATCCAGCAATACTCCGGGATTGCGCCACCTCTCACTCCACTGCAAGAGACGGAGGACACTCTCGAAAAGAATGAACAGTTAGCGCAAAGGTTGGGTGTATGGGGAACCCCCGCCACGTTGTTCGGTGAAACGATGCTCGTGGGTACCGCACCCCAGGCTGCTTTAGAGGCGGCAGTAAAAACACTTTTGAAATCAGCCCCATAAGGACTAATCCAACAACTGCAGGAAGAGATCATTATCTCTCGAAAACGACGGTTTTCGGGTCGCGGTAGGAATGTCAGTTACCTACCACTCCCCGCACATACATGGATGCCCCCAGTTTGCCAAGTTTTCAATCTGTGACGGCTCGCAGGCAGAGATTGCACTCATACATCCGGACTTTCGGTGCGGCGCTGCCGCTGTCCCTGATGGAATCCGCTGGCCGAGTTCTCAATAGATCCGTGTGCTCGGGGCACGCTGTGCAGGTCAGATTCTCTTGGCCACGGTCTTACCAGTTTTGCCATCAACTCATGATCACCTGCGCAATCGATAGAAGTGCACCGCTACGGGGTTACGCTGACCTACGACTTGAACAGATTCGTGGCGTTGGCGTTTCAGCTCATCCCAAATTACCAGCAGCGTCGCACGCATTCGCTTCTTAACCTTCAGTCGCAGGATTTGAAAGCGCCCGTTTCTGTGGGTAATACAACAATGAGTGAACCCCAAAAAATCAAATATCTGGCTTACCTAGCCCTCTCTTTCTGCGATTTCTCCCAGCAAAACGACCAAACTCAATCAGTCGTGTCTTCGAGGCATTGAGCGATAAACCGAACCTGGCCAACCGTTCCTGCAACCGCGCCATGAAACGCTTTGCCAACCATTGCGTCCTGAAACCCACCACACCGTCGTCCGCATAACGTACGACAATCATCTCGCCACGGGCATGCCGTTGGCGCCACTGCCTTACCCATAGATCCAGCACGTAGTGAAGATAGATATTCGCCAACAACGGCGAGATCACTGCCCCTTGGGGACTTCCCTGGGTCGCAGCCACCCTACGGCCATCCTCCATAACCGCCTGAAGCCATTTACAGATAAGCCCGAGCAGGCGCCGGTCTGCAATCCGGTGTCCTAGGAACATCAGCATCCATCCATGGCGATCTCATCAAAGAACGACGTGATCTCCGCATCCAATATCCAGTTCACCTTCTGGCCCTTGAGCGCGGCTGTTAACGCATCCAGCGCATCGTGCTAGCTACGTCCCGGCCCAAACCCATACGAGAACCCGAGGATGTCCTCTTCATAGATCGCATGCAGAACAGTAACAACTGCCTGCTGCACGATCTTGTCCTCCAGAGAGGCAATGCCCAGCGGACGCAGCCGGCCGTCGGCTTTGGGGAGATAGACCCGCCGTGACGGTGCTGCCCGATAGACTCCACTGTGGAGTCCTGCGTGCAACTTGCTCACCCGCTGGAGAAGACCTTGCTCGTATTCTCGCCACGACATGCCGTCCACGCTCACCGCTGCATCGCGACGCAGGGCATAGAAGCTCTGCGCCAATAACTGCGGTGTGACGTGGTGCAGCAACGGTGCAGATGCTCGCTCCGGGTTCGAAGATAACCCACCGCTCTTATGTCTGGGCCTACGCCACCAGCCAATTCTGCGAAACAGCGGCAGTCTTTTACGACTTCAGCCCCAGCCGCGCCGGCGAGCATGCGTGTAACTTTCTGCAAGACTGGAAGGGCAGGCTGGTCTGCGATGATTTCGGCGGTTACAAGGCCAACTTCGAACTCGGTGTGACTAAAATCGGCTGCATGGCACTCCATGCTCCAAGGTGGATGGACGGTCAGGGCGTACAGGCGCACTGACCAAACGACCCGATGCTGCGAACATGTTCAGCATGTTGGTGGTGAGCGATTCGGGAAAAGGCAGAGAAACTACTGTCACGTAAGGCCCAGGTAGGTGAACGCAAGTGAACTGACTGATGAAGAGACGAAATCTCCACTGGCGTCAAAACGGGCTTGAATAGCCGAGCCCCGAGAAGTGCAGTGGACACCTGTCTTCCGACTGCACGGCACCCGTTGTTAAGGCAGCAAGAGCCAGGCTATTTCGGGGAATTTGCCTTGCTGGAGCCCACGTGCCGCCAACCAAATGCCCAACCCGTCGTGCACCACGACTTTCATGCGGGTAGCGCGGCAGTTGGCGAACAGATAAGCACAGTGCGGCTACACCGCATCGAACACTGAAATCACGCGGTCCATGGCGGTGCCGGCGCGTATGTCCATCGGCTCGGTGGCGAGCCAGATGGTATCGATGCGGATCATCGCAACAGCGCTCGAAGAAAGCTTGCGCGGGCGGCTGAGCTGTCCACTGGCCAAGTCTTCTTGACGGGTGCGCGCGGATGCTGGATTTCAAGGCCGTACTGGAGGGCTGAGCATACGTTCCAGCGCCGAGCATCTGAGGATGCAGCGGGATGAGCGCAGGCTGAAGAGCCACGGTTTTTTTAATGATGCAGCCAAATCCATTTGTGGGCCAGCTCAAGAGGCGCACCACGACATCAGTCATTACCTGATGCATCGGTACAACTGGATCAGACCGCATCAGTTGAATAATGGGCTGGCCCCGGCACAGGCCGAGAAAAAATTTAACATCGTGTCCGGGATTAGCTGACCAATACAATCGCTCTGGAGCTCGGTACCAGCAAAACTGTCACTGACATCGTCCGCAGATATCGTAACGTAGAGTATCAGTTCACCTATAGCCGGAACCAAATCCCAGTTGCCTAGCCAAACGAACGGCCTTCGCGCAATCGCTCAGCTGCCGGTTAATGCCGGACTCTGACAAACCGATACCCAGGGAGGTGCAGTTTTTTGAAAGGTGCTTTGAAAATCGCGCTCAGGTTTGGGTCGATGCCATCGCAATACGCTTGCGCCAATGCATTGAGAGGCTGCTTCAAATCCTCCTCCGAGGTTTTATTTGAAGCTGCGGCAATCATAAGGTCCAACACCAGCGGAGAATGATTGCCGCGTTGACCATGCCGGAGCGTCGAGGAGAAGCAACCTTCGGCGATCGCTGTGCTTTCACCCTGCAACACCTGCAGCTTCTCGAGCACATGGCCTAGTCCGGACACGACCACAGCGCAACGGTGATTCATATGAGCGCGGCCGAAATAAAGGGTTGAGGCGAGGTCTTCCATATCCACCGTACTTTGACGACACGCCCAAGCGTACAAATCCTGGACCCTTGACTGAAGGGCTTCCTTCGACTTCGCCGAAAGCGTCAGCAGGTGCCAGCTATTAGCCTCTAGGCTTGTGTACGCAGGTTCGGTTCTCGCCAACGAAGGGGCCTCTTCAAGCACAACGAAAGCATTCGTTCCTCCGATGCCCAAACTGTTCACCGCCGCCCTTCGGGTGGAGGCGCCCTCCCCCCAAGTTGTAACGGCGGTGTTTATCCTAAACGGGCTGGTCTCGATTTTAATCTTTGGGTTGATCTGTGTGCAGTTGATTGATGGCGGCACCTGACCGTACTTGAGCGACAACGCTACCTTGATGAGGCCTGCGATGCCCGAAGCGCTATCGGCGTGGCCTATATTACCTTTGATGGAGCCCAGTCCGATGCTTCCTTGTCTAATAGATCTGTCAGAGCCCTCCAAATTTCCGAACACCTGGGTCAACGCTTGTACCTCGAGCGGATCGCCTACCAGCGTGCCTGTGCCATGCGCCTCAATGTAATCGATGCTCGCAGCCTCTACGCCGGCGTCCGCCAACGCCAGTCGCATGCATTCAGCCTGCCCGTCGACCTTAGTCGACATGAAGCTCATTTTTTTTCCGCCATCGTTATTGATAGCTGAGCCCCTGATAACTGCATAAATGGCGTCGCAATCAGTCAGCGCTTGTTCAAGGGGCTTGAGCAGCACTAAGCCCACACCGCTACCGAAGACGACACCGCTGGCCTCAGCATCGAATGGTCGGACATGACCATCCTTGGCGTAAATATTGTTCTTTTCGTATAGGTAGCCGCTCAGATGCGGCACACGAATGTTCGATGCCCCTGCGAGCGCCATCGCACACTCTCCGCGTAGAAGACTGGAAATAGCGAAGTGCACAGCGACCAGCGACGTCGAGCACGCGGTCTGGATCGCTACGCTGGGTCCCCGCAGGTCCAGCTTGTAGGAAAGCCTAGTCGGCAAAAAGTCTTTGTCGTTACCCAGATGCCAGCCGCCCCCAGTTTTGCCGATGAATTCGCCTCGGCGCTCCCAATGAGTCCAAAGGGCGTTCGTCACCGATCCACCCGAGCCAACGAATACACCCACGCGCTGTTCAATGCGTCCCGGGACGTATCCTGCATCCTCTAGCGTACGCCAGCCGCACTGCAGCAGCAGGCGTTGCTGCGGGTCCATGATCTGTGCTTCGCTCGGAGGTACGTTGAAGAACGCAGCGTCAAAGCAATCGTAATCGTCTATCGGCGCCGCATACGGGACATAGTCGGGGCGGTCGAGTTCATCCGCAGGGACACCCGCGTTCAGCAGCGTTGTCCGATCAATCTTTCTGACACTTTCGACGCCATTACATAAGTTTTCCCATAGCTCGGTGACGTCGCTTGCACCTGGGAACCGCCCGTCCATCCCGATTATGGCTACGCTGAAAGTCTTTTCACTCATATCCATCCCCATTTTTAGTGCCTGTCACCGGATATTCCGCGACAAGACATCACGCGTTCTAACGAGCATGCAGCGGCTCCATGAAAACCAGGCAAAGGTCGTTGACCGTTCGGATATCCGTCACGTTCAATCCGTTCCTGTCGAACGGATTGAAGCCGAGTTCGAGTTCCAACTGGGCCAAAACAACTGCGAGCTGCATAGACGTGAAGGCAAGCTGATCCACAAGCAGCATGTCACCATCCCTTTCGATGGAAAAATCTGCGAGCCTATCGCCGTCGTCATTGCATGCAATCTTAAGGCTCTCGACGACGGCGTTCCGCACACGGTCTTCGGATTGGTTTAGCATGAAAAGCCACCGTCGACCGCGAGGGTCTGTCCTGTCACGAATTTCGCGTTGATGAGAAAAGTCACAGCGTCTGCCAGATCATTCAACGAGCACAGCCGTTGCAGTGGTGTTCTGCGCACAATCCGCTTCACGTCACGCGCATCGAGATGCCCAACCATGTCGCTGGCGAAATACCCGGGGGCCAGGGCGTTGACCCTGATGTTTCTTTGTCCCACCTCTTTGGCCAAACTGCGGGTAAAGCCGTCGAGTGCTGCCTTCGTCGCACTGTAGACAGACAGCCCACTGTGCCCACGCAAAGCGTTGATCGAGGATATATTGATGATGCAACCGCGTCCGTTGATAAACATGCTCTTGATGCATTGCCGAGTTAGCACGATCGCCGACATTAAGTTGAGCTCGATGCCATAGCGGATGTCGGCGAGAGAGCTAGTGGCGAGCAAGCCGTCCACGCCAACACCCGCGTTGTTGACGAGATGATCGATTCGCCCGAACTTTTGGTGGACGCGGGAAACAAAATCCACAACGTCGTCCATTCGCGTAGCATCCAATGCCTCCCAATAAAATCGGCCGCTTGAGGCTTCCCGCGCCCTCATTTGAGCGATGAAATCCGTCTCATGCCTGCAGAACGTCGCAACGATGTCTCCCGCAGCCAGGCGGCTTTCGACCAGACATTGCCCTAGCCCCCTGCCGCCACCACTAATGAGTGTTATGGGGATGTGCTCCATGATGGGCTCCTCTTGAGCTTACGACGCGTCGATCCCACGGATCTTCTTGAACCGAATCCCATAAAGTGCCTTAGTGGTCGACATCACTATGGCCGGAACCTGAAAAGGCCGCAACGACTGCTGGCAATGTGTGCGTACACGCTTTTGTAGCAGCTTCGTGTCCTCTTCGTGTTCGGTTTGGACCAGCGCTACCACGACTTCACAGGTCACAGGATTACGGCGCGAGGTGACCGTGACATCCACCACATTGGCCATGCCTAGGATCACGCTCTCTACCTCTTGCGGGTAAACTTTTTCGCCAGCGACGTTGATAATCTCGGAGATCCTGCCCAAGACATGCACATAATCTCCATCGACTTCTACGTGATCACCCGTGTTGATCCAACCCTGATCGTCCACGATAGAAGCAGCATTCAAATAGCCGATCATAGAAACAGGAGATTTGATCCATAGCACGCCTTCGACGACTTTTATCGGTGATTGTGGGCCACCGATTTTCATCCACACTGAATCGCTGTTTCTGGATTGGGTCGGCAAGATACCCGCTTCCGTCATGCCGTATGTTTGCTTGAATTTGACGCTGGGAAGCATCCGTCTCGTGGCCTGCAGCGTAGTAGGATGCATCGGCTCAGTACCATAGGTAATGGTATGCAGTGAGCTGAGATCGTAGTTCTTCAATGAAAACGATATGGCCATCATTCGCAGGAAGGTAGGCGTTGCCGGAAGCACTTCGACTTTGCACTGTTCGATCATGCTACAAATCGCTCCGACCGAACGGTCACCCGCAAAGACGGCAGTTCCTCCGTGGCACAGTGCATATAGAAGGCTGTTCATGCCACCGATGTGGTCAAGCATCAGAAAGATCATGATCCTCGAGGCCTTACCGTTTCCCTGCTTTACACTGGAGATCAGTCGCCTGAAATCGTGCAACACGACTTTTTTCTTTCCAGTCGATCCCGAAGTGAGGAACAGAAGTCCGGACGAGGCCTCACGGCTTAAGAAACTTTCGATCAACTGGCTATGTTTTTTCCGTTCCCGCTGATTGCAGCTAAATGTTCGGCCATCGAAGCGGATCTCGAAATCTACGTACGCTTCTTCAATAGAGGATGCAAGGTCCCGTTCCGAAACAAGAGGAAACACGATATTTCCGGCTTCCTCCAGCGCCATCATTGCCGCGATCATGGATATGGACATGGTCCCTGTCAGGGCCACGCATTGGCCGGGTGAAATGCCCAGGATAGGAATCATCTCTAACCATTGGCGCACCATCGTTTCCAACTCGCGGTATCGGCATGTTTCCCCACCAAGCACAATTGCCTCGTGGTTCTTTTCACTTGTCTCAATGTTCGACAGCATCTCCAACAACATGGCTTAGTTCCTTCAAGCAAGAATGGTGATGCACGTTGTGACGACGGCCGTCCGCGTGTCACTCGTCCTGGAGCTCCGAGCCAGGCGGGAACGGCGCCAGCGCCTTTTCGAACGCGGCACCATATCTCCGAGCCAGGTGAAGAGCCAATCCGCGAATGGTAGATGCTTCGAAGAATACGGTCGGACTCAAATTCAGGCCATACTGGGCATTGAGGTCGTTACTGAGGATGGTAAGGTTTACCGAATCAAAGCCGAAATCATCAAGGGGTACATCAGGCTCCAGCGTCTCCAAGGGAGTGTCGAGCTGCATTGCCATGTGTTCGCTGATGGCGCGCTCAATGACTGACACGAGGTCTTCGTGCTGCGCGTTCTCGGAGACGGTCGCCGCTTTGACGGTAAGGGAGGCATTGAACGCAGTCAGTGAAGAAAGCAGGCGTTCGCGGTCGCCATGCAGAACGACGACCTGCGTTGCATCAATCGATAGAGCCTGGCGCAATGCTGCCAGCCCTTGGTCGGTGGGCAGCGCCTCAAGGTCCAATGTTCGACGTGATCGCCCTTGGCCTCGCTCATCGATGCGCATGCCGCCCTCGGACCACAGTGGCCAGTTGATCGCTACCATGCGTCCGAACCGCTCCCCCCTCATAACGCGCGCCTGCCGGTATGACGCAAAAAAATCCATGAAGCCATTGGCCGCCGCGTAATCAGTTTGGCCGATATTGCCCCACACGCTGGCTGTGGACGAGCATACTGCCAGCCAATCCAACGACACATCCGCTGTGATCTCGTCTAATGTGATGAGACCGGTTACCTTTGGTTTCAGCACCTCGTGCAATTCTCCAGTCGTCTTGTTAGTCAGTAAACTGTCCTGGAGTAAGCCCGCCGCATGAATTACGCCATGCAAAGCGCCAAAGCGCTGAAGAATATGCTCAACACACGCGCGCATCGCTTCAACGCTGCTCACGTCTGCCACCAGCGTTTCCACCGTCGTTCCACCCGCGCGTAGTTGCGCGAGCCACGCTTCTTGTACGGGCGTCGGCAAGTGTCGACCACTTAATACTAGTCGGGTACGACCTGGCTCCCGAGCGATCGCCTGGGCGAATAGCCGCCCCAGGCCCCCAAGGCCGCCCGTGATCCAGTAGACGCCATCCTCGCGAAAGGGCGAAGGCGCATCGGATGTCACATCCATCGACTCATAACGCAGTGATTGCCATCCGTCAGCGACTTCGCGCAGAAGCGGGAAGGCCAAGGCTGAGGCGCGGCGCATTGAGTTGGCCGTGAGGTTCGCGGCATCCGCCTGTATCAGCTGCACATGCAAGCATGGATACTCTTTTTGGGCGGCGCGAAGCATACCGCCCAGTCCCTGCATTAACGCCCCTTCTCCGTCGATAGGCACGACCAATTGCACCAGCCGTGTCGAGCCCGGCGACGATGCAATCATCGTCTTTAGCCAGCCCAACAGCTGTTGTGCACAGCTTGCATAGCATTGCGCTATGTCGTCGCCATCGTTCTGCAATACGTGACAGGATGCTACCGATGCATCCCCAACTAGATCAGCGACCGGCGTGAGACCCTTTCGCCCAACGATCAGTATGTGATGTTCGCCTTCGGACCAGATTTTGGGTAAAGGCAGCACAACTGGCAACCATCGTGGTATTGCCAATACCGTATGAGACCGGCGGGACAGCGCGTAGGCCCGAGTGGTGATGCCCCGAAGCTGGAACGCCGCGACGCCCCCCTTGTCGACGAGGGAAACATCCCACTTGCGCACGGCGTCGCTGCTGTCATCTCGCTCCTGCACCACGGCCCATAGTGGGTTCGGTAGCGCGCCCCATGATTGTATCGCCTGCACAGCGAACGGCACATCCAGTTCCTTGTTGTCAAATCGCGCAGCTGCGCCTTGGGCTGCGGCGTCGATTAACAAGGGCCACCATCGATAGGACGACGCTTCATCCAGACTGTGGCGAGCCTCGACCCGAGCGACCGCAATCCCGTGGCCAACGTCAAGCTGATGGATCACCTGGAAACTTGGTCCAAGTTGCAGGCCGCGGTGCGCAAACTCGCGCCACACCGTCGGCCCTTCCATACTATTTAGACAGTGCTCACGCACACTCTCAATATCGATCCGTGGGGCGGCCTTTCCGCTTGCTGGCAGGATATAACCCTGGCTAAAGATCACATCTTCGGTTTCACCCTCGCTGGCTGGTTGAAAAATCCGATAATCCCATCGCGCATTCTCTCCCAGGGTTAGTGCAATGTGCACCGTCAGGGGCGTGTCCACGATCAATGGGCGCAAGAAAGTGACCTGTTCCAATTGCAGGTTCGCCTGGGAATCACCCAAGGCCAGAGAAGCCGCCGCGCGCGCCCATTCCAGTTGGGCTACACCGGGCAACACCTTCCGCCCCCAGACCTGATGGTCCCGCAAGAAGGCCTCGTCACCACTCAATGTCGTGCTGTAGCGCACGCCTTTTTGGTCGCTGATATCGCGGTGCACCAGCGGGTGAAGCGCTACATCAGTGGCGGAGGCCGTGTTGGGCGAAGACAGTGGAATGCATTGCGGAGGATTTGCGCCAAAGCATTGTGCCCATGCCAGCGAGTAGCCTTGACAATATAAGTCGGCCAGAGCAACCAGCAAGTCGATTTTAGCGAGCGAGCTATCGCCGTTGACCACCTGCTGCAACATCTGTTGGCCGTTGTGCTCCAGCAAGTGGATCGGCGAAAAATCCGGCCTCACTTCGTTGCAAAATAGACAGCGGTGCTCCCGATGGCCCAACGCATCACGCAACGCCTGCAGTGCTTCATCTTGATGCCGGACCACAAGCGCACAACGATGAGCGAAATGTTCTGGTTCGATCAACAAGGTGTAACTCATCGCCTGCAAATCAGGCGCGCCGAGTAAGTCTCGGACCAACGACTCGATTCTGGCCTCAAGAGCGTTTCGGGTCGGTGCCGATAACACCAGTAGTACAAGATGAGTCTGATCAGATAGGGGCTGAATGAAATTATCATGGAGATCGGTCGTGGGACTCATTATTTCACCTCGCTGGTGAAGTTAGACCCGACCGTGTTTCCCCATATTAATGAGGGGGAGATAATCAGGCAAATTGGGTTCCGGCCGAATCAGTTAATGCATAGGAAGTCGTGCTGTCAAATAAATAACCAAGAAAAAAACAGGCCTTCACTTTCGAACATATTTCAGGCTGGGCAGTGGGCATCGCTTGGTCCACAATCTGGATGATCTGCGCTGCCCGGCGCAAAAACTGAGACCAAGCGGGCGCGTGTATCGAATTTTGAAGGAAAGCCTGGTAATTACCGTGATGGCTCGCCGACGGCAAACCTGATGCGCATGCCGCGCTTGGTCAGCTTTGCGCTAGGCAGCGCAGGCCACGCAGGTTGCGGGCCAAGCGATCCATGTTATGCACCACGACCGTCTCACCTTCACGGACGAAGCCGCGCATGACTTCCAGTTGCCGACGCTGGGTATCCTTGTCAAAGGCTTTGTCGGTGAACAGTTTGTTCACCTCGGTTTGTTGCAACTGGCATTCCGGGTTCTGGTCATAACTGCTGACCCGGACATAGCCGATACGTGGTCCCTGCAAGGTGCCTCCGTAGGCTTGGCCAATGGTTAATGATCAGAGGTAGCATTTGCTGCCACTAAGCCTGCTTGCAATACGGGGACTCTCAATGTGAGACGCTGATAGACCCGCTTCTGGATTCACCGGCGCCCCCAGCCATCAGAGCACTTGACAAAGTTATGGCGCGAGACAAATGCAAGGGCAACGCGTGGGCTACATCCAGGTCTGCACGATGGAGCAAAATGCTGAACGTCAGCTAGTGTCCTGAGTTAGAAGTT
>NZ_JAGGOG010000008.1 GCF_018614655.1 Pseudomonas fluorescens
TTTTAACTCAGGACACTAGATCCGAAAGCATAGCCAACCTCTCCTTTTTTGAGACTGCCAATAGTTTTTTATAACGATTGTTATCAAGCTGACACACCTCGCTACCCCTGGAAAACGCCCTCACTTATCCAGCCTACTCGGCTACGTCCGGACCCGTTGGACCCTTTTTTCATAAGCGACAACAGTACTTATATAAGTTCTAATATCCCGGCTTTTTTCATGTACTACTGTTCTATCCGTAAACTTTTACAAGGATGCACCATGATTTCCTCCCTTCGCCTCTCCATCACCGGCCTCGCATTGACAGGCCTGTGCGTCCAGGCCAACGCCGCCAAACTTGAAGATATTGCGCCCTACCCCAAGGCTGACGCGGGGTTCGTACGCCAGGTCATCCATCTGCCCGCACAAGCCAACGAGGCGGACTTCAAGGTCGAAATCCTCGCCGGCAAGACCCTCGACGTAGACTGCAACCTGCAGCGTCTGGGCGGCATGCTGGAGGAAAAGAACCTCGAAGGCTGGGGCTATTCTTTCTATCGACTGGAAAAGGTCAGTGGCCCGATGAGCACGATGATGGGCTGCCCCGACGGCAAGACCCACAAGGACTTCGTGCCCGTGGTGGGTGATGGTTTTGTACTGCGTTACAACAGCAAACTGCCCATCGTTGTATATGTACCAAAAGATGTCGAAGTTCGTTATCGAGTCTGGTCCGCCTCGGCCACGGTCAATAACGCCGTCGCCGAATAAGTGGGCTTAAACGATTAATCCGGTATCACGCCCCTACTTGCGCCGCCACCCGCTCGGCGACATGACGCAAACTGTCAAAGTTGATATTGGCCCCGGAATTAATCGCCACCAGTGTCTGGCCCTGGATACCGGTCTGCGCCACATAACGGCGGATTCCGGCCACGGCCAGGGCACCTGAAGGCTCAGTGATGGAACGGGTGTCGTCGTAGATCAGTTTGATGGCGCTGCACAGTTGATCGTTGCTGACGGTGATCACCTCATCGACGTACTGCCGGCAGATTTCAAATCCATAAGCACCGATCTGCGCGACAGCCGTGCCATCGGCAAACGGATCGACGCAGGGCAACACCACGCGCTCGCCGGCTTGTAATGCAGCCAGCAGGCAACTGGAACCCTCAGGCTCAACACCGATGATGCGCACCTCGGGCCGCAGGTATTTGACGTAGGCAGCGATACCGGCGATCAGGCCACCACCCCCCACCGGCACGAAGATCGCATCCAACGGCCCCTGTTGCTGGCGCAACACCTCCATGCCCACGGTCCCCTGCCCGGCGATCACGTCCGGGTCATCGAACGGCGAGACAAAGGTGCAACCCGACGCCTCAGCCAATTGCAACGCATGGGCCAGGGCAAAGGGGAAGCTCGTACCGTGCAGGACCGCCTCGGCTCCCCGAGAGCGCACCCCCACCACTTTGAGCTCCGGGGTGCTGCAAGGCATGACAATGGTGGCCTTGATCCCCAGCTGTCGCGCCGCCAGCGCCACGCCTTGTGCATGATTGCCCGCCGAGGCCGTCACCACACCACGCGCCTTTTGCTCATCCGTGAGTTGGACCAGCTTGTTATAGGCCCCACGAATCTTGAAGGAAAACGTCGGCTGCAGGTCCTCACGTTTGAGCAGGACCTGGTTGCCGAGCAGCACCGAGAGCGCCGGTGCAACCTGCAACGGAGTACGTACCGCCAAATCATAGACCGGCGCGGCCAGGATCTTTTTCACGTAGCGCTCAAGCAATCCCCGGTCAGAGGTCTGGGTCACAGGGCGCGGCTGGCTCGTACTCATCGGTGTCTCCTGGCGTTTTTACAGAGCCCTGGAGACGGAAAAACAAAACCCGCCTCTAGGGCGGGTTTGGGTACAGCCGTGCGCTATCCCGCCAAATGAGGAATGGCGGTAATAATGTGTGGCTGGGAATGGAAGGCTTGAAAGGTCATGAATCAAAACTAACCGGGAGGGTTGGGACAAGTCAATGACCAAGCGTTGTGGGCCCAAAGACTTTACGAAGAACATATGAAACGCATACGATTCGTATATCAATCTACGCAGTGAAAGACATGGGCATCGTCAAGATCACCGACCAATTGCATGAACAAGTCCGTCTGGCCAGCGCCACCATGGACCGCTCCATCAACGCCCAGGCCGAATTCTGGATCAAGATCGGCCTGTTGGCGGAACTCAATCCCCACCTGGCCTACAACGACCTGATCAACAAGTTGTTGCTGGACAAACCCGACCTGATTCGAGGGCGCAGCTAATGATCAAGAGTGTCGAACAGATCGCGGTGATGCGTGAGTCGGGCCGCCTGCTGGCGAAGGTATTCACCATGCTCGACGGTTTTGTCCGCGCCGGCCAGTCCACACTGGAACTGGACAGCGCCGTAGAAGCCTTCATCCGCGGCGAGCTGCAAGCCCGTCCGGCCAGCTTGGGACAATACGACTACCCCTTCTGCATCAACACCTCGATCAACGAAGTGGTATGCCATGGCATGCCGGATGCGAAGGCGGTGCTCAAGGACGGCGACATCGTCAACATTGACATCACCCTCGAGAAAGGCGGTTTTATCGCCGACTCCAGCAAGATGTACATGATCGGCACCGTCGCACCCAAGGCCAAACGCCTGGTGGAAATGACCTTCGAAGCGATGTGGGCCGGGATCCGTCAGGTCCGACCGGGCGCGCGCCTGGGAGATATTGGTCATGCCATCCAGACCCATGCCCAGAACAACGGCTACAGCGTGGTCCGCGAATATTGCGGGCATGGCATCGGCAAGGAGATGCACGAGGAGCCGCAGATCCTGCACTTCGGTCGCCCCGGCACCGGCCTGACACTGCGCGAAGGCATGGTGTTTACCATCGAGCCGATGTTGAACCAGGGCAGCGCCAAGGTTCGCAGCTTGAACGATGGCTGGACGGTAGTGACGCGGGACAACAGTTTGTCGGCGCAATGGGAGCATACAGTGGCGGTGACAGCGGATGGTTTTGAAGTGCTGACCCTGCAACCCAGCGCCTAGGCGATACACATCAAATGTGGGAGCGGGCTTGCTCGCGAAGGCGGTGTGTCAGTCACCAACTGTATTAACTGGCTCACCGCTTTCGCGAGCAAGCCCGCTCCCACATTTGATGTGCATCTGGCTGGAAGCAGCATCTCAAACTGCCTTATCACCGCCTCCGGCCATCCGCTTGAGCCCCAGCACCATTCCCCCTGCACCCAGCCCCATCGCCATCAGAAATAACGGGTACGCCACCCACCACGGCGTACCCGCCGTCATCATGCTGAACTCGGACATCCCGCCAATGCTGGCAATCAGGTTCAGCGGCAAGAACACCACATTGATCAGCGTCAACTTGCGCAGCAGGTTGTTCATGCTGTTGTTCATCAAGTTGCCCCGGGCATCGATCAGCCCAGAGAATACGTTGGAATAGATCTCCGCCTGCTTGTAGCACTGGTTGTTCTCGATGATCAGGTCATCGATCAAGCCCAGGGTCTCCAAGCTGAAATGCTCCTTCTCGCCATGATTGCGCAACCGCGTCAGCACCGCGCCGTTGCTGTGCAGGGCGTTGATGTAATAGATCAGGCTCTCGCTGAGACTGAACATCTGCATCAAGTGGCGATTGCTCATCGAGGCGTTGAACTGCTGCTGCAACTCCCGGGCGACCAGCTTGATCACCTTGAGGTGGCCCAAGTAGTGATGGACGTTGTTGAGCAGCAGATCCAGCAGCACGTCCAGCGGCGAATGCAGCGGCCTGCGTGCGCCCAGCCCGGAAAGCTGGCTGTCCCCGGTGGCGATCACCAGCAGGCGATTTTGCGAGAACAACAAGCCGCAAGACGACACTTCAAACACCAGGTTGCTACCTCCCGAGTAGTTTTCCGGACGTTTCCAGATCAAAAACAGGTTGTCGGGATGGAACTCGATGCGCGACACCTCGTCCGGGTCCAGCGCCGAGGCCAGCGCGTGCTCATCGAGTTTGTAACGCTCGCGCAGCAGTTCGCGCTCAACCCCATCAGGGTTGCTGAACAGCAGGATCTCGGCGCTATCGTGCTCGGCGTGGTGTAACGCGCCCTCGCTTAACTCAAAGCGCTGAATCATGGTCAATCACCAGACCTGACCCTGACGTTTCAACTCCAGGCGTCGGACGAACTCCTCCAGTACCAGGGAATACAGGTCGTCCTGCAGGTAGGCGTCTTCGATCCCGGCATCCATATTCGGGTTGTCGTTGACCTCAATCACCACGACCTTGTCACCGGACTGCTTCAAATCCACTCCGTACAACCCGTCGCCGATCAGGTTGGCGGTTTTAACCGCCAGCTCCACCACTGCCTTCGGTGCCTCGTGAACCGCCAGGGTGCGGCATTCGCCGTTGATGTCCTGGCCGATAGCCTTGTGGTTGTAGATCTGCCAATGTCCTTTGGACATGAAGTACTGGCAGGCAAAGATCGGCTTGCGGTTGAGCACGCCGATGCGCCAGTCGTACTCGGTGTAGAAGAACTCCTGGGCCAGTAATAGCACCGAGTGTTCGAACAGTTCGGCGGTGGCCGTCAGCAGCGCTTGCTGGCTTTCCACCTTGATCACCCCACGGGAGAAACAACCGTCGGGGATTTTCAGCACCAGGGGGAAGCCCAGGCGCTCGCCGACTCGCTCAAAATCTTCCGGTCGTTCCTTGTAGAGGATCTCGGTGGCAGGCATGCCCAGTTGATGGCTTTTCAGCAGGTCGGTGAGGTAGACCTTGTTGGTGCAGCGCAGGATCGATGCGGGGTCATCCATCACCACCAGCCCTTCGCTCTCGGCTTTTTTCGCAAAGCGGTAAGTGTGGTTGTCGACACTGGTGGTCTCGCGGATCAGCAAGGCGTCGTATTCGGCCAGTCGGGCGTAGTCCTTGCGCTCAATCAGCTCGACATCGATGCCCAAGCCCTTCCCCACTCGCACGAAGTTTTCCAGGGCCTTGGCATTGGAAGGCGGTAACTGCTCCTGAGGATCATGAAGGATCGCCAGATCATAACGGGCCAGCCGCCGCGAACGCGGTTGCCGCCAGATCTTGCGGCTGAAGTTGTCCAGGGCATTGGCGAACTGATCTTCCTGATCGTCACGCAACTTATGCAGCACGCCGGACTTTATACCTTCAATGTGCCAGCCGTTGTTCTTGCGAAACTCAACTAACAGGATCGGGCACGGAAACGCTTCAAATAACTGCCGGGCCAAATCCTGCAACGGCTCAATGTTGGTTCGGCCAAAATAAAGTGTCAGGGTAAAGCCTTCAGTATTGCTGTAAAGGTGATGACTCAAGGCTTTATCGAGGGTTTTATCCAAGTCATCCAGGGCCAGGCCATACAGGGATTTTTTCGTCAGCTCACTGATGGTCCGAACTGACGGGATGACCTTGTGTCCCCGCGCCTCAGCCAGCAGCGAGCAGTAATACCCGTGCCCCAGGTACTTGTAGCTACGGCACAGGTTGATCACTTGCACCCGCTTGCCCGCCTCGTTCTCCCGGGGGTGTTCGAGGTATTCCTGGGCGGTGACAATGTCTTCGCTGGGAAAGTAGGACGCCCAGTCTTCCTTGCGTTCGACAATAATCACGACTTGACTTGCACTCTTCGGAGGTGTGGAAAAATAACCGCCGGAAGTTATTGTCGCCGCTACTGTTTGCTCGGATACTTCTCGCCAATGACTTTGTACCGCTGACATATTGATTGATCCGCTAGAGAACTTGACCTTTTCTATTAAGCACGGTCTTTCAGAGAAGTCCCGTTTCATTACGTAACTTTTACGGCGGTTATATGGTTCTTTCCTTTCGCGTTGCAACACTCGATGATTTGCCAGCATTGGTGACATTGGAACAGCATTGTTTCACCACTGACCGGCTCTCTCCCCGCAGTTTCCAGTGGATGATCAGCCGTGCACACGCGCAGCTGCTGGTGGCCGAAAACGATGGGCAATTGATCGGTTATGCCTTGGTGCTGTTCCACCGAGGCACGTCGTTGGCGCGGTTGTATTCCATTGCCATCGCCGCGCCTGCCCGCGGCATGGGATTGGGCAAACAGCTACTGACCCGTATCGAAGCCTGCGCCCTGGAACATGACTGCGCCTATCTGCGTCTTGAAGTGCGCACCGACAATCCTGGCGCTATTGCCCTGTATGAACGCAATGGCTACCGGCGCTTTGCGCTGATCAACGACTATTACGAAGACCACACCGACGCCCTGCGCCTGGAGAAGCGCATTCTTCAACACCATGACGCGCGGGCCTTGAGCGTGCCCTATTACCAGCAGACCACCGACTTCACCTGCGGCGCCGCCTGCCTGCTGATGGCCATGGGGGCCCTGGAACCAAACCGTGTGGCTCAGCGCCGCGAAGAGTTGCAGATCTGGCGCGAGGCAACCACCGTATTCATGACCGCCGGCCACGGGGGTTGCAGCCCTCAGGGACTGGCGCTGGCCGCATGGCGCCGGGGGTTTCGGGTGCGCATGCAGGTCAATGTTCGTGGGCCGTTGTTTCTCGATGGGGTACGCGACCAGCATAAAAAAGACGTGATGCGCCTGGTGCATGAGGCCTTTGAAGAGGAGTTGGCCGGCAGCGATGTTGAGCAGACGCTCGGCGGCCCGCTGGACCTGGTGCAGGTATTGAACGCTGGAGGTCAGCCGCTGGTGCTGATCAGCAGCTACCGATTGACGCGCTCCAAGTCACCGCATTGGGTGATCGTGACTGATTGCGATGAGGAGTTTGTCTACCTGCATGATCCAGACGTGGACCACAGCCAGCATCGCCAACCCATGGACTGCCAGCACCTGCCGGTCAGCCATGGGGAGTTCGAGCGAATGTGCCGGTTTGGCAATAACAAGCTTCGGGCTGCGGTGGTGGTGTATCCGCCGAAAACAACTCACCCGTAGCAGCTGTCGAGTGAAACGAGGCTGCGTACGGTACGCCTAGGTGAACCTGACACACCGAGGCGGCTGACTGACGGTTGCTGCGCAACCGAACGCAGCCTCGTTTCACTCGACAGCTGCTACGGGATCTTGTCCAGTGAGGTTCAAGACGGTATCTACGCGGTCAAAAGCCCAGTGCATATCAAGCCACTTGCTTGATCCCGGCCTTGGCCTCCAGCTCCCGAACCAGCGGCAGCACGCGCTTGCCGAAGTATTCCACTTCCTCCTGGAAATGCAGGAACCCCGCCAGTACCAGATCCACTCCCACCGTTTTCAGGGCGACGATACGCTCGGCGATCTGTTGCGGGGTACCAATCAAATTGGTCTTGAAGCCGTCGTTGTACTGCACCAAGTCTTCAAAGCTGGACTTGGCCCAGTTACCCTCGCCCTCCGGTGAGGCTTTGCCGGCCTGTTTGGCCGCGTCGCCAAAGGCGTTGACCGCTTCCGGGTCAGCCTTGTCGATGATTTCCGCCAGCACGGCGCGCGCTTCTTCTTCGGTGTCGCGAGCAATGACAAAGGCGTTCACCCCAACCTTCACCGAATGGTTGTTCGCCGCCGCCTTGGCACGGATGTCATCGACCTGGGCCTTGATGCCTTCCGGGGTATTGCCGTTGGTGAAGTACCAGTCCGAGACCCGTGCCGCCATGTCCCGTGCCGCCCGTGAACTGCCACCCTGGAAGATTTCGGGATGGGGTTCGCCCAGGGGCTTGGGCTTGAGGCTGTAGTTGTTGAAACGGTAGAAATCGCCCTTGAAGGTGAAGTCGTCCTGGGTCCAGACGCCCTTCAATACGCGGATAAACTCTTCGGAGCGACGATAGCGCTCATCATGCTCCAGCCAGTGTTCACCGATGGCATGGAACTCACCCTTGAACCAGCCGCTGACGATATTCACGGCGATACGGCCATTGGTCAGTTGATCGATGGTCGCCAATTGCTTGGCCGCCAACGCCGGTTGCCACGGCCCGGGCAGGATAGCGGCGATGACTTTCAGTTGGGTGGTGGCGGCCAATAGCGCATGGCTGAACGCTACGGACTCATGCTGATATTCAGCGCCATAGCCGGCGGTGAAGCGGATCTGAGTCAGGGCATATTCAAAACCGGCCTCTTCGGCCAGTTGCGCCAGTTTACGGTTGTAGTCGATGCCCCAACTGGTGCGCTGTTCGATCTTGCTCACCACCAGCCCGCCGCTGACGTTGGGTACCCAATAGGCAAATTTGACGGCTTGTTGGCTCATTGAACGATACCTCTGTACAGGGGATGTAGCGCTGATGGAGCAGCAAGCGTGCCAGTGAATCCCAAAGCCCCGTACCAAAGGGCTCCTGGAGGCGATCGAGGGTAAAAACGCCAGGTTGTTGGCTGTTGCGGATCCTCAAGGTTTGTTGGATCGGTGTTGGTGGAGCAACACTCGTCACAGGCTTTGCCCAGGAAACACTGGGGTTAGACCTCGGCACGGACCCTGCAATGGATTTGGCAATGCACTACCTTTCTGCCTGCCAAGGAGCTGTCACCATGACCGAGCATCATGTCATCAACCCGCTGTCCATCGGCGTCGACTACCAGACCCTGGCCGAGCGCTTTCGCCCCATCTTCCAACGCATCGCCTCTGGCACCGTGGAACGCGAGCAAACCCGCGCCCTGCCCTTCGAACCGATCCAGTGGCTCAAGGAAGCCGGTTTCGGCGCCGTACGGGTACCGGTGGAATACGGCGGCGGTGGCGCCTCCCTGCCCCAACTGTTTGAACTGCTGATCGAGTTGGCCGAGGCCGACTCCAATGTGCCCCAGGCTTTGCGTGGGCACTTCGCGTTCGCCGAGGACCGGTTGAATGCCACACCGGGGGCCGCGCGGGACCTGTGGTTCAAGCGTTTTGTCGACGGCGACATCGTTGGCTGCGCCTGGACTGAAATCGGCAAGGTTGCTATTGGCGATGTCATCACCAAGGTCAGCCCTGACGGTGACAAGTGGAAGCTCAACGGGGAAAAGTTCTACAGCACCGGTAGCCTCTTTTCCGATTGGATCGACGTTTATGCCCAGCGCAGCGACACAGGCGCCGACGTGATAGCCGCCACTCGCACCCGCCAGCCCGGGGTCGTGCAGAGCGATGACTGGGATGGTTTTGGCCAGCGCACCACCGGCAGCGGCACGTCGACGTTCATCGACGCGGTGGTGGAAGCCGACAACCTCATCGACTTTGCGACGCGGTTCAAATACCAGACGGCGTTTTACCAACTGGTGTTGCTGGCGACCTTGGCGGGTATCGGCCGTGCGGCCCTCAATGATGTGGCCCATCAAGTCCGCGTGCGTAAACGTATCTACAGCCACGGCAATGCCGCTCATGTGAGCCAGGATGCACAGATTCAACAGGTGGTGGGTGAAGTGGCAGCACTGGTGTACGCCGCCGAGGCCAGTGCGATAAAAGCCGCATTCCCCGCGCAACGCGCCTACCTGGCGCGGTTTGGCGGGGACGATGCCGTGGAGCGCGAAGCAAATGTGGTTGCTGAAATCGAGTCGGCCAAGGCGCAGGTAGTCGTGTCTGAACTGATCCAGCGGGCCACGAGCGAGCTGTTCAATGCGTTGGGCGCCTCGGATGTTCGCGAGGGCAAATCCCTTGATCGGCACTGGCGCAATGCGCGGACGGTGTCATCACATAATCCGGTGATCTACAAGGCACGAATTGTCGGCGATTGGGTGATCAACGGAACGGATCCGCTTTTTGTCTGGCAGATTGGTAATGGGCCATCCACGCGTTAAACATGTATAGCCGCTGGCGCAGCCTGCGATCGGCTGCGTAGCAGTCGCCATGACCTTGAAACCGCTGAAGGTCCTGCGGCCCTTATCACAGCCTCGTGCCTCGACAGCGGCAGAAAGCCAAGTCTTCGCGACTGTCGCCGCAGCATCAGGTTATGGGTAAGATATAGGCCTTTCGCGCAGCCCCTTTCTGCGCCCGCCGAATTAAGTCGATCCCATGCCCTTCGAACTCAGCGTTGACCTCACCACCCTGGCCATCCTGGCCTTTGTCGCGTTTATCGCCGGTTTCATCGATGCCATTGCCGGCGGTGGTGGTTTGCTGACCACCCCGGCCCTGCTCACCGCCGGCATGCCGCCGCATCTGGTGCTGGGCACCAATAAACTCAGCTCGACCTTCGGCTCGGCCACTGCCAGTTTTACCTTCTATCGGCGCAAGCTGTTTCATCCAAGGCAGTGGGTGCATGCGATAGTCGGCACCTTGATCGGCGCCCTCGCCGGCGCCATCGTCGCCCACTACCTGCCCGCCGAAACCCTGAACAAGATGTTACCGGTTATTGTCTTCGGCTGTGGCCTGTACCTGCTGTTCGGCGGTACGCCCAAGGCCGCCCTGGATAATGATGCGCCAATCAAGAAGAAATGGCAGTCGACCCAGGGCTTCGGCCTGGGTTTCTACGATGGCGTCGCCGGGCCTGGCACCGGTGCATTCTGGACCGTCAGCACGATGCTGCTGCACCCGATCGATCTGGTGAAGGCCAGCGGCGTGGCGCGCAGCATGAACTTCGTCAGCAACGCAGCGGCGCTGTCGGTGTTCATCTTCAACGGTTCGGTGGACTGGATTGTCGGCCTGAGCATGGGCTTTTCGGTGATGGTGGGCGCGTTCTTTGGCGCACGCAGCGCAATCAGCGGCGGCGCCAAATTCATTCGCCCGGTGTTTATCACCGTGGTCCTGGGACTGACCGTGCGACTAGCCTGGCAGCACTGGTTCAGCGCAGCCTGAACGACGGGCCAGGTAGAGATCGATCAGGTAGCGGGCAATCGAGCGTGACGCCGGCAACGGCGGCAGCTCATGGATGTTGAACCACTGCGCATCTTCGATCTCGTCGGCTTGAGGTACGATGTCGCCACCGGCGTATTCGGCGTGAAAGCCCAGCATCATCGAGTGCGGGAACGGCCAGCATTGGCTGCCCATGTACTGGATGTTTTTCACCTCAAGTTGCACTTCCTCACGCACCTCCCGAATCAGGCATTCTTCGGCCGACTCTCCCGGCTCGGCAAACCCGGCCAGGGTGCTGTAGACCCCGGTGACGAAGCGCGGCGAACGGGCCAGTAGAATCTCGTCACCACGGGTCACCAACACAATCATGCTCGGAGAAATTCGCGGGTAACTGCGCAGGTCACATGCCTGGCAGAACATCGCCCGCTCCCGCGGTACCTGGACCATGGCCTGGCCGCAACTGCCACAAAATCGGTGCTCGCGGGCCCAGGTACCTATTTGCGCGGCGTAACCCAGGACTTTGTACAGCGTGTGATCGCCCTGCAGCATGAAGCCCCGCAATCCCTGCCAACTGCAGCCCGGTATGTCGCCAGCCGAATTGAGTTCCAGCAGGTAGACAGGCTCGCCGTCCAGGTAGCCGATGCCATGTTCGGCGAACACCGAAATATCCTGGCGCTTGAGCCATTCCCGGGGGAACAGCGGCCCGTTGTCGTCCCGTAAAAAACCGTCGCGGCTACGGGCCACGGCCCAGCCACCAGGGGTTTCATTGTCCAGCAACGTCGTGGTAATCCATCCAGGGGTCATGTTCAGTCAATCCACAAATTCGGGTTTCTGCTTGCTCATATGGGCCGCGATGGCCACGCGCAGGTCATTGGATTGCAGCATAGCTGCGTTCCAGGTGGCAACGTATTCCAGACCGTCATTGATCGTGTGGTCACGCATGTAGCTGATCATGGCTTTGGTGCCAGTCACGGCAATCGGTGATTTTGCGGCAATATCCCGGGCGATTTCCATCACACCGGCCAGCAGGCTTTCCTGATCGCTGTAGACGCGATTTACCAAACCGATACTGCGCGCCTCTTCTGCATCGAATTGACGACCCGTGTAGGCCAGCTCGCGCAGCATACCGTCGCCGATGATCCGTGGCAGACGCTGCAAGGTTCCCACGTCGGCGGCCATGCCGATGTCGATCTCCTTGATAGAGAACTTCGCATCACTGGCAGCGTAACGCATGTCGCAGGCACTGATCAGGTCGATAGCCCCACCGATGCAATAGCCCTGGATGGCCGCCAATACCGGCTTGCGGCAATTGTCGACGGCGTTGAACGAGGCTTGCAGTTGCAGGATCTTGCGGCGCAGCAGGCGGGCGTTACGCCCGACATCCTTGCCGAACTCGTTGGCCACCGAGGCCAGCATCATCAGGTCGATGCCGGAAGAGAAATGCTTGCCGGCACCGCTGAGCACCACCGCGCGCACGGCGTCGGTGTCTTCAATCCATTGGAAAATGTCGATGATCTCGGTCCAGAACGCGGCGTTCATGGCGTTGATCTTTTCCGGACGGTTGATCTGCACATGGGCGACGTTGCCTGTGAGTTCGACGACAAAGGCTTGGTATTCGGACATGGCAGTGATCCCTGACTGGCGGCTGATAAGGGCCGAACTATAACAAGGCTGCGTGATGCGGGGTAAGGCTGCGCATGTGCCAAAAACAGGACTTGTGGCCACGCCCCCTGTAGCCGACCGCTGAAGGTCCTTCGGCCCTTATCGCAGCCTCGTGCCTCGGCAGCGGCTACAGGGATGTGTCGATCACTTGTAGCCGCTGGCGCAGCCTGCGATCGGCTACGCAGCAGTCGCCAGGATCTTGAAACTGCCGAAGGTCCTTTGGCCCTTATCGCATCGGCTACAACTGAGTCGGTAGCCACAAGCGAAACCGCGCCCCACCCAACGGTGACGCCTGGGCCGTCAACGTCCCACCCTGCGCTTCCAGCGCCCGTCGACTGATCGCCAGCCCCAAACCAAACCCACCGGTAGCCCGGTCACGGCTGCGGTCCAGGCGATAGAACGGTTCAAAAATCCGCTCACGCTGATCCGTCGGGATACCGATCCCGTCGTCATCCACCCAAATCTCGCAACCTTTGGGACACACCTTGACCCCCACCTGAATCCGTCGCTCGCAATAACGCATGGCATTGCGCAGCAGGTTTTGCAGGGCACGGGCAGTAAGCCGCGGGTCGAGGGTAAAGCGCTCCACAGAGCAATCCAGCGCCACATCGATAACGATCTCGGGGTTTTCCAGTTCATCGTCGACGCTGCCCAGGATGCTGTCGATAAACTCATCCAGCACTACTTCCACCTGTTCGGGCAGTTGCGCCGGGTTTTGCAGGCGGCTGTAGGAGAGTAATTCCAGTACCAGTTCATCCAGCTCACGAATATGCGCCACAAGGCCCTGCAGGCGTTCACGGCTCGGCGCCGGCAGGTCATCGGAGAGCGCGAGAGCCAGGCCGAAGTCCAGCCGGGTCAATGGCGTACGCAATTCGTGGGAGACGGCATTGAGCAGGTCGCGCTGCTGGTTGAGCAGGTGTTCGATGTCGTTGGCCATAGTGTCGAACACCACCGCCAGGCTGCCGATATTGGAACTGGAACGAATATGTGTACGCGCCTCCAGATTGCCCTGCCCCAACTGGGACGCCGTACTCTTGAGGCGATCCAGATCGCGCCAGTGGCGCCGCAGCCAGTACAACAGGCCCGCCAACAACGCCGCACCGATCAGCACGTTCATGCTCCAGTACAGCAGGTTCATGTCCAGCGGATCCGGCGGTACCGACAGTTTGACCACCAGTTGATCGTCCAGGGGAGAACTGATGTCATCCATCCATCCCCATTCCCCCAGGCGAATTACCGGTTGGCCCAGCTCCAGCAGACGATGTTCCTGCGGGGTGTAGCTGGCGTCCTGGATACGCAGCAACTGGATTTTCAACGGCGCGAAATCTGCCGCGAGCCGCACCGTGACATTCGCCCACTGTTCCACCGGCACCCGACGGTACTCGTTGACGATCAGGCTCTGCGTACCTCGGGATTGTTCGATGTTGTAGTTCATGTAACGGTGTTCAAAGACCTGGATCACCACCTTCGGAATCAGGTAAATCGCCGCACTGTAGGTGACGATGGTAATCAGGTAGAGACGAATCAGAACTCTGAACATGAATCAGCATTCCCACTCGGAACGGCTGAACAGGTAGCCCTTGCCCCACACCGTCTTGATCTTGCGCGCTTCACCAGCGTGATCGTCAAACTTGCGCCGCAGCTTGGAGATCGCCACGTCCACCGAACGGTCGGTGCCGTTGAACTCGATACCCCGCAAGCGTTGCAGGATCTGGTCGCGGCTGAGCACTTCACCGGCATGCCGGGCCAGGACCACCAGCAAGTTATATTCACCACTGGACAACTCCACCGGCTGATCACGCCAGGTCACCGAACGCTCCGACAAGTCGATGCACAGGTTACCCATGAGGATCTGGTCGTTGGCCACCTGGGGTTCGGTGAGGCTACTGCGACGCAACAGGGTTCGCACGCGGGCCAACAATACCCGTGGCTCGCAGGGTTTGGTCACGTAGTCGTCGGCGCCCATTTCCAGTCCCAGTACCTGGTCGTGACTGTCATCGCGGGCGGTGAGCATCAGGATCGGCAGGCTCGCCGAATCGGCACGCAGCAGCCGACAGACCTGCAAGCCGTCGAGTCCCGGCAGCATCAGGTCGAGAATCACCAGGTCCGGTGGGCTGAGCCGGGCCCGTTCGCGCACGTGGTCGCCACGGCTCAGCACGTTGACATGATAGCCATTGCGTTCCAGGTAGCTGGCAATCAGCTCGGAGAGTGCAGCGTCGTCTTCCACCAGGAGGATGTTGGGCATGGTGTTTCCAAATAATACAGTTCTTTGGTAGTACGCACATCCAGTGTGGGAGCGGGCTTGCTCGCGAATGCGCAGTGTCAGTCACCGGGTGTGTTGACTGATCCACCGCATTCGCGAGCAAGCCCGCTCCCACATTGGACCTTCATTGAGTTGAAGATCTTGTTAGGATCCGCAGCCATGAAGGATATACGCCCTCGCGCCCAAGCGCGCTGGCACCTTACATTTCTTCACACACCCCCTACACAGCTTCACAGCACTGTGACGAAGGGGACGCGTAGGATGCGCCAGTCAATATTGGGATATAAGCATGTCGAAGAATCTGTTTGCGCCATTTTGCCTGTTAGCCCTGGCACTGGCACTGAGCGCTTGTGACAACTCTTCCAGCGGCACCCCCGAAATGCCGCTGGCCAAAGTACGCATCGAAACCCTCGAAGCCAAGCCCCTGTCCATCAGCAACGAGCTGAGCGGACGGATCGCGGCGCCGCGCATCGCCGAAGTGCGTGCCCGAGTGGCCGGTGTGGTGCTGCAACGGGTGTTCAAGGAAGGCCATGACGTCAAACAGGGCGACGTGCTGTTTCGTATCGACCCGGCCCCCTTCAAGGCCGACCTGGACAGCGCTCAGGCCAGCCTGCGCAAGGCCGAAGCCAATGCGTTCCAGGCCCGCTTGCAGGAACAACGCTACAGCCAGTTGGTAGAAGGCAACGCCATCAGCGCCCAAGAGTATGACAACGCCCGTGCCGCCGCCCGACAAACCGCCGCAGAAGTCGCCGCCAATCAGGCCGTCGTGCAACGGGCCAAGCTGAGCCTGGGCTACGCCACGGTCACCGCGCCGATTTCCGGCCGCATCGGCCGAGCCTTGGTCACCGAAGGCGCGCTGGTAGGCGAGAACGAAGCCACTCCGCTGGCGGTCATCCAGCAACTGGACCCGATCCACGCCGACCTGACCCAGTCCACCCGCGAGCTCAATGACTTGCGCCGGGCCTTTCGCGCCGGGAACTTGAAGCAGGTCGGCCAGGACCAGGCCAAAGCCACGCTGATCCAGGATGACGGCAGCCTCTACCCCTTGCCCGGCAAGTTGCTGTTCGCCGAAATCAGCGTTGACCCGGGCACCGGTCAGATCATCCTGCGCAGCGAGTTCCCCAACCCGGACCTCGACCTGTTGCCCGGCAGTTTCATCCGCGTACGCCTGGAACAGGCCGTCGACCAGCAAGGCATCAGCGTGCCGCAACGGTCGATCACCCGTGACAGCGCCGGCATTCCCATGGTGTTGCTACTGGACGCCGAGCAAATGGTCAGCCTGCAACCCGTTGAGCTGGGATCGGTGATCAATGATCGCTGGGTCGTCACCAGCGGCCTCAAGGCCGGTGATCGTATTGTCGTGGAAGGCCTGCAACACGCGCGTCCTGGCGAGAAAGTCCAGGTCGACGACAGCCCCGAGCCAGTCGCCCAGGCGCTTGGTCAGTAAAGAAAAGGGATAGCAAATAATGCCGCAGTTCTTTATTGATCGCCCGATCTTCGCCTGGGTGGTCGCCTTGTTTATTCTGTTGGCTGGCGCCCTCGCCATCCCGCAGCTTCCAGTGGCGCAGTACCCCAACGTGGCACCGCCCAAAGTGGAGATCTACGCGGTGTACCCGGGTGCCTCGGCACAAACCCTGGACGAAAGCGTGGTCAGCCTGATCGAGCAAGAGCTCAACGGCGCCGACCACCTGCTGTATTTCGAATCCCAGAGCAGCCTTGGTTCAGCCACCATCACCGCGACCTTCCAGCCGGGCACCAACCCGGAAATGGCCCAGGTCGACGTGCAAAACCGCCTCAAGGCCGTTGAGCCACGCTTGCCGCAAGCGGTGACTCAGCAAGGTTTGCAGGTGGAAAAAGTCTCCGCCGGTTTCCTGCTGCTGATCACCCTGACCTCCAGCGACGGCAAACTCGACGACGTAGCGCTCAGCGATTACCTGGCGCGCAACGTGATGAACGAGATCAAGCGTCTGGACGGCGTCGGCAAGGCGCAGTTGTATGGTGCCGAGCGGGCGATGCGGATTTGGATCGACCCGCAGAAGCTGATCGGTTTCAACCTGACACCCGCGGACGTGAACGCCGCGATTGCTGCGCAGAACGCCCAGGTTTCAGCCGGCAGCATTGGTGACTTGCCAGGCACCTCGACTCAGGAAATCACTGCGTCGATCCTGGTCAAAGGCCAACTGTCGACGCCTGCGGAGTTTGCCGACATTGTGCTCAAGGCCAATCCGGACGGTTCTACCGTTCGCGTCGGTGATGTGGCGCGGGTGGAAATCGGCAGCCAGGAATACCAGTTCTCCACGCGACTGAATGGCAAACCGTCCACCGCCGTCAGCGTGCAGCTGTCGCCGGGGGCCAACGCCCTGAACACCGCGACCCTGGTGCGAGCGAAGATGGACGAGCTGGCCCGCTACTTCCCGGCCAACGTCGAATACAAGATCCCGTACGACACCTCACCGTTCGTCAAGGTCTCGATCACCAAGGTGGTGTACACCCTGGGTGAAGCGATGTTGCTGGTGTTTGCGGTGATGTTCCTGTTCCTGCAGAACATCCGCTACACCCTGATCCCGACCCTGGTGGTGCCCGTGGCCTTGATGGGCACCTTTGCTACCATGCTGTTGCTGGGCTTCTCGATCAACGTGTTGACCATGTTCGGCATGGTGCTGGCCATCGGGATCCTGGTGGACGACGCCATCGTGGTGGTGGAAAACGTCGAGCGGATCATGGCCACCGAGGGTTTGTCGCCCAAGGAGGCAACACGCAAGGCCATGGGCCAGATAACGGGTGCGATCGTCGGCATTACCCTGGTGCTGGTGGCGGTGTTCCTGCCGATGGCATTCATGCCAGGTTCGGTGGGTGTGATCTATCAGCAATTCTCGCTGTCGATGGCCACCTCGATCCTGTTCTCGGCCTTCCTGGCCCTGACCTTGACCCCGGCATTGTGCGCCACCTTGCTCAAGCCGATCGCCAAGGGTGAGCACCATGAAAAGACTGGGTTCTTCGGCTGGTTCAACCGACGCTTTGAACAGCTGACCAACCGCTACGAAGGTTGGGTGGCCTATGCCATCAAGCGCAGCGGGCGTTACCTGCTGATTTACCTGGTGCTGCTGGTGGGCCTGGGTGTGCTGTTCAGCCGACTGCCCTCCTCGTTCCTGCCGGTGGAAGACCAGGGCTACACCATCACTGACATCCAGCTGCCACCGGGCGCCAGCAAGAACCGCACGGTGCAGGTGGCCGAGCAGATCGAGGCACATAACGCCACTGAGCCGGGCGTGGGCGACACCACGATGATCATGGGTTTCAGTTTCTCCGGTTCCGGACAGAACGCGGCACTGGCGTTTACCACGCTCAAGGATTGGTCGCAGCGCAGCAGCGAAGATTCGGCTGCCGCCATCGCGGATCGGGCAACCGAAGCCTTTACCGAGCTCAAGGATGCGATTGCCTATGCAATCCTGCCGCCGCCGGTGGATGGCCTGGGTACCTCCAGTGGTTTCGAGTTCCGCTTGCAGGACCGTGGTGGTGTGGGCCATGCCGCGTTAATGGCGGCCCGTACCGAACTGCTGGCCGCTGCGGAGAAAAGCCCGGTCCTGGCCAACGTACGTGAAAGCGCCCTGGCCGAAGCACCTCAGGTGCAGCTTGAGGTTGACCGCAAGCAAGCCAACGCCCTGGGCATCTCCTTTGCCGATATCGGCAATGTGCTGTCTTCAGCGATTGGTTCGGCTTATATCAACGACTTCCCCAACCAGGGCCGCATGCAGCGGGTGGTGGTACAAGCCGAAGGTGATCAACGCAGCCAGGTGGCGGACCTGATGAAGATCCATGTGCGTAACAACGCCGGCAAGATGGTCCCATTGTCAGCCTTCGTGGAAGCCCGTTGGGTCCAGGGCCCGGCGCAGTTGACCCGCTACAACGGCTACCCGGCCATCGCCATTTCCGGCGAAGCGGCCCCCGGCCACAGTACCGGTGAGGCCATGGAGGAAATCCAGCGCCTGGTCACGCAATTGCCGGCCGGCCTGGGCCAGGAATGGACCGGTTTGTCGTTGCAGGAACGCTTGTCCGGCGCTCAGGCACCGCTGCTGTTGGTGCTGTCGTTGCTGATTGTGTTCTTGTGCCTGGCAGCGTTGTATGAAAGCTGGTCGATCCCGACCTCGGTGTTGTTGGTGGTGCCGCTGGGGGTACTCGGTGCGGTACTGGCCGTGACCCTGCGCGGGATGCCCAACGACGTATTCTTCAAGGTCGGCCTGATTACCATCATCGGTTTGTCGGCGAAAAACGCGATTTTGATCATCGAGTTCGCCAAGGACCTGTACGACCAGGGCGAAGACCTGTTCGAGGCCACCTTGAAGGCTGCGCGCCTGCGTCTGCGGCCGATCATCATGACGTCCCTGGCGTTCATCCTCGGCGTGGTGCCATTGGCCATTGCCACTGGTGCCAGCTCGGCGAGCCAGCAAGCCATCGGCACCGGGGTGATCGGTGGGATGATTACCGCGACCCTGGCGGTAGTGTTTGTACCGGTGTTCTTTGTGGTAGTGATGAAACTGGTGCGCAAGCGCCATAAAGAGGGCTGAACAAAGGATCGAGGTGGGCTAAGGTAATGCAAACCCTGGCCCATCGAGTTCCCATGTACTTTCTTGCCCGCACCCACCCTCGCCTCTCCACCGCCGCCGTCCTGGGACTGGCGGTGGGCATCCTGGCTCCGGCCGACACGGTCATCAGTAAAATTCTCTTTGGCTGGAATGCCGGTGTCTGGACCTATCTGGTGCTGATGCTATGGCTGACGATCCGGGCCAAGGCAGACGATGTGAAGCGTATTGCAGAGGTCGAGGATGAGAACGCCGGCCTGGTGTTATTCATGGTCTGTATTGCGGCCATCGCGAGCCTGGCGACCATTACGTTTGAGTTGATAGGCACCAAGGACCTTGGCACCGCCGAGCGCTTGTTGCACTACGGTTTTACCGGGTTGACCGTGATCGGTTCCTGGTTGCTGATCGGGATGATCTTCAGCGTGCACTACGCGCGGCTGTATTACACCTGGGAGGGCAAGGAGCCAGCGCTGCGCTTTGCCGAAGGGTTGCTGACCCCCAACTACTGGGACTTCCTGTATTTCTCCTTCACCATTGGCGTTGCGGTGCAAACGTCCGACGTAGGGGTCGCGACTCGCAGCCTGCGCAAGATAGTCCTGGCGCAGTCGCTGATTGGCTTTCTGTTCAATACGGCAATTCTGGGGTTTTCGATCAACATAGCGGCCGGATTGTTCGGTTGAGGCAGCACAAGGCACAAAAAAAGGAAGCCAAAGCTTAATGCCAGTCAGTTAAGAAGTAGAAGGGGGTAAAAAGTAACCTGTGGCGAGGGAGCTTGCTCCCGTTGGACTGCGCAGCAGTCCCATTTTTGGGGCCGCTTCGCGACCCAACGGGAGCAAGCTCCCTCGCCACAGGTACAGTGTTCGCCCTTAACTGACAGGCATTAAGCTTTGGCTTCCTTTTTTCTTAACTAAGTACCTTAGAAGTCGTAACGAACACCGACGTTGACACCCCATGGCTGATCGATCTTTTTACCTCGACTGTGCTCGAAATCAGCATGCAGCTTAAGGTTTTTCGACATTGATACCGCCACACCGGCAGCCACTTCGATCCGCGACCCGAACACATCATTATTGAAGGTCTGGTCGTTGATATTGACCTTGTTACTATGATTGAACTCATGGGCCAACGCGGTACGCAGGTACGGTTGCAATACCCCACCACTGTCCAGCTGAATGTTTTTACCTGTTGTCACACCCACCTTGCCGACCACCGAAGCGGAACGGTCGCCCTTGGCGTTCAACCCATTGTCCAGCTCATAGCTTTGGGCCTGGGTAATGGTCGCCGACAGTTGGGAGTACGGTTCGACAAAGTAGCCGTCATCCAGCTTGATATGCCGACCCACTTCCGCCGATGCACCGACTGCGTTCTGCGTGTAGTTACCCTTGGCACGCTTGCCATCACTCATGGTGACGTTGACGTCGTTGTGCAAGCGGTTGAGCTTGGCGACACCGTCGAAGTACAGGCCACTTTCGTCGTCCAGCCAGGTGGCATAGGCGCCGAGGTAGTAGCTCTTGACCTCGCCCTTGCTGCCACGGGTCAGGCTCAAGTCCGAGGTACTGTGACCGGCCATGACACCGGCCAGCCACTGGCCGTCACCGCCGGACAATGGCGTATCGGCACCGATGGTGAAGCCTTTCTGGATCTGCGAGTAACCGGCACCGTTCTTGTTGCCGGCCACCTCGAACTTGTTGCCATAGCTGCGCATCCACAAGCCGTTGCTCTGGCCATCGCTGAAGCGCAACTCACCCATGCGCGTACGCAGGATGCTCATCTCGCCATACAGTACGGTCGGTGCGCTGTTGAACAAGGCCAGTACCGACTGGGCGCTGGTGCTGGTGCCGCGACGGGTAGGGTCGAGGAACCAGTCAGTGCCTTCTTGCTTCAAACCGTAGGAATAGGCTCCAACATCGACCGTATCGCCCAGCAGGGTGAACTTGCCGTCCCCCCCTTCGGTGTGTACTACATGAACGGGTTGGGCATTCGACAGCTCTGACCCGGTGGCAGCCAGCAACAAGCTGTGATTGCCCTCGGCCTTGCCTTCGACGTTCAGGAAGTCGGTCTGGCCGTTGGAAAAGTCGGTGTGCATGACGTAGGTGCCATTACCGTCCAGACTCTTGACGTCCAGTTGATAGAACTCATCCGGCCCACCGAAATGCACAGTGCCGCCGCCCATCTTCAGGTCACCCACAGCGCTGTTGCCTACCAGTACCCAATGGGACTCCTCATTGACACTCAACTCGGCCACGTTTTTCAGCTGGCCGGTGAGCCAGGAGCCGTTGTTGAGTTGCAACTTGGCGGTGCTGCCTTCCTCGACAACCACGTCGCCCACCAGGAAGCTGCGGTCCACATGCATGTTGGCGGTGGAGTCATTTTTGACTTCCAGGATATTGCCGTTGCCACCGGTCAAGGTGGAACCGTTGCGCACCTCGATATGTGCATCAGCCGCTACACCGGCTTTGCTGCTCTCTACTAGAATGGCTGCGCCGGTTTTTCCTTCGACGTGGGTGCCATCAAGTACCAGACTGTTGGGCGCATCATCGCTGCGGTCCATGTCCATGCGCACGCCATTCTGGCCTCCGATAATCAGGCTATTACGCGCGTTTGCCTGCCCGAACAAATACAGCCCGGCACTGTTGTCGGCCGTACCTTCGAGGTGGGAGCCGGCCAGGTCAAGGGTGCTATTACCGCTGACACTGGCTCCGCGGGTGGTGCCTTTGATGACGCTGTTGAACACCGAGGCGGCCGCCCCTTCTCCCCCCCCCCCAGGACGGGAGACTACCAGGCCGATACCGCTGGTATGGATCAAGGTGCTGTTGTTGATCAGCGCAGTACCGCCACTCATGAAAAGGGCTGCCGGCTGGCCCTGGCGCGCCACCACTTCTGCGCCATTGAGTTGCACATTCGAATGGAATGCAGTGATGTCCTCAGTCTTGCTGCCTGGCATAACAATCAAAGTCGCCGACTGGGCACGGATGTTCTTGGTGGTCGCACCTTCGACCGTCAGGCCGGAACCTGCGCGCAGCTCGAAGCTGTCGGGAGCAGGGCCAGGTCGAACCGTTTCGTCGGGCTTGGTGACTACACGTGCTTCGGCAACACCCGCCATCAGGACGAATAAAGAAATGGCATTTGTCTTCAAGGCAATGCTTAAAGGGTTCAATTTAAAATTGAAGATTGACGGCATTCTACAAACCTCTGGTTTTGGCATTCCTTGATGGAAGAATTTGGCCGGTTCCGAAGAGAGTGGGACCCTGCCAATCAAGCGGCGCCAAAGTTACCCAGAGTGGTTACCTATTTATGTAGGATTAATCTTAAGAAGGCATCCTCCCCATCCTTCAACCCTGTGGCCTGGTAAAGGACACGTTCGGATGTAGTCGGAGAGGAACAACGCTCCTCTCCGGCCATTAGATCGCACCGCCTACGGAGCCGGTGGTACAGGCGTGTTATCACAGTAGGTGGGAGTCGCCCCCACTTTAATCGCCCGCGATAGATGCAGGGCGTCAGATGACGTCAGCGGGCCGTCAATCGTCTGAATGGTGTAGTTGATCCTTGCCGAGCCCATGAGTCGGGTACCTTGATCGGGTTGAATCAACTTCATGATCGTGGAGAAAGGTCCCAGGTCCACTTCAAACCCCAGCGCAATATCGGTCGGCGTCAGTGGTTGGGAATCCGTGAAACCCGACGCCGCCGTTACTTCAACCGTACCGGTGTTATCGCTAAAGCCTCGCCAGCTGACCCGCACCACCATGAAACGCTCAAACAGATCCGAAGGGGGGATAAACACACGGATATTCCCATCCGTGTTCAAGGGCCTGATTGTATTGCAGTTGATAATGCCGGGAGCACCGCCGCCCATCTCCAGGTTACGTACCTGGGGTTGATCAAGGGCCTTGACGTTGGCGAGTACGTCTACCGGCGTGATGACCGACTCCTGCCTGTTCGGACTGCCCGTAGCACTGATGGTGTAGTACACCTGTTTGAGTGGCGGAGCATTACCGTGTTTGCTGATCAGGGTCCATGAAATACTGGATGGCACCACTTGGCCGGCCATACCCGAGGTAATGGGAATTGTGGCCGCCAGATCGCCCTCGTAATAGATTCGAATAGTGAAATCTTCGGCATCCGGTGTGGGCGCCTCGCTCCATAACGTGATGTACACCCTGGCAGGCCGGTTAGCGTGCTCCGGCAACAGCTCGTTGTCTGCGCCTTCAGTCCCGCCTGCATCCACCCCCTTGATCAACGCAGGCAGCAAATCGGTGTTCACCAAGTCGGGTGGGTTGGTAGGCGTCGGCCCGACGACATGCAGATTGAGGTCGATAATCGTCGCCGGTGCCGGTGGGTAGGTGACGGTTCGACGCTTGATGACGTAAGTGACGGTAAGCGACAGGTTGCCCACTGTCGCGCCGTAAAGCTCTTCCAGGGTGAAGAAAGGAATTGGAACCTGGACCGGAAAGCTGTTACTCCCCAGAGGAAAGTTAGGCACTGTTCTGGAGCCGAGGCTGGTGCTCAAGGTGACGTCAAAATAATCCCCGTCATTGCCTCGCTGAAAGTTGGTATAGGCCGGTATGCCCACCAACATGCCACTGTCCAAGGAGGCATCAACACGGTCAAACAGATTGTCACCGGGAAACGCCCTGTTGATCAGAGGCTGTCTCACGTCCGCCGGCCTGGGCATCAGCGCCACATCGAGCTGGAGGGAAGAAGACAACCGGCTGATATTTCCTGCCGCGTCCACCAGTTCATACCTGAGCGTGATAAATCCGTCCGGCCCAGCCTCCACCACCCCCTTGGGCAATGGAAAGTTCAAGGCGTCCGTGACAGGCCAATCCACCACGTAAGGCGTATCGGAACCGTTGTAATAGGCCCTCAACGTATCGCCCGGCGCTCGGCCAAAAGCGACGTAATCCGCGAAGGTAAAAAGCAACCGGTCATCGGGTGGTGCCGGAAAGTCGGCCGCCTCAATCGGAGGGGTCAGTCCTGCCGGCGGCATGGGGGCCGGAGGGTTATTCGGGGATGCGGAGTACGGCGCATCGGTATCGACGATCAAGCGCATCGGATCCGACTCACTCAGATTCGGGATACGGACGATAAAGACGTCATACCTGATGTCCCAGTGGCCCGGCGGCCGCCGGCCCCGCGCGATGTTCGTCGTCGCATAGGCTTCAGGCAGCGTGGCGTCGAAAGAAAACTGAAAGCTAATGAATGGGCTACCGTACTCGGAATCATCCACAGGTTTTATATAAACCCTTACAGTGTCCGGGTTTGATGGATCAGTACTGTAGTCCTCCCAACGCGGTATGCGTAATTCCAGATTTTCGGCCAAGGCTTGTTCTCGATAAATCAACCCAGGAAAACCCGGCACAAAATCAACTTCCCCAGGTGGCAACTCTGCCAGCCTCACCGAACCTGGGTTTTTAGCCGCGTTCAACTTCGCGAAATAGTCTCTCGTTTTTTTGTTCATTATGCCTCTCCCACCAGTTATAGGTCTTTCCAGTGCAATAACACCGGGTTTCCCGAGCACGTAAATACACAACAAGTACAACCAGCACCCTGCAGATCTCGCTCTATATAAGAACTTAATATCGCTGTTAAATACCGGGGTTATTTGCGGCCTGCCAGCGTGGGCACACCCTCATTCGAGCAGGAAATAATATCGCCCGCCTGGCAAAACCCTCCGGTGGGATAAGCAAAGTCAACGCGGATTCGCCTCGTGGTGGATTGCCCAATCAATGCGGTGCCACGCCACACCTCATACCATGCCTGGGCTGTACTTTGGTGGCGCAATGAGAACACTTTCGGATCATAAGGAGCCACAATAAACATCAAGCCGTTCCCTAGTTCCTCCAGGGTAAAAAATGACTGACGCTCATTGAACTTGCTTTCATCAACAACCGGATCGGCCCATCCATTATTGTTGTAGCCATGCCAAAAAAACCGAACTTCATCATTGAGTTGAAAACGTGGATCAGGCGCTACCTGCCAACTGACGCCATAGAAAACTTCAGGTTGTGAGCAACATGAAAGAAATGTCCCCGTGCCTCCTACCAGCGTATGTTGAATAATGGGGGGCGGAAAACTGATAAGCACGCCGGTATTAACGGAGACCGGTGTATCTTCTGACTGCTGTTCGTTAATACCATTACTGGTGGTGTAGTAAACCGGTAACTGAGGATTAATAATGCCGTCCATGATTGCCCATGGAATGACAGTGGAAAAAACCAGTTGCCCCTCGACATCGCCAAACTGAACGGTATAGGTCGCTACCGGACCGATACCATTCCAGAAAAACCTCAGTATTTGACCTGGCCGCGGGTCTTCATACAGCAACACGCGTGCACGGGCTCCAACGTCCTTGTCCCGGTGATCAACCAGGTTGGGAGTATCGGAAACCAAACCGCGAACTTCAGCCAACACCAAATTCGGGTTGACCAAGGCTGGCGCGTCCGCGTGGTCCTGCCCTGCAACCGTGAAGTCCACGTTGATACGGCGGGAAAACGAGGGGAATGTCGCGCTGCCCCGAATGATCTCGTAGCGCACACGAATTTCTTCCGCCACCAGGACCGGTAGAGGTCCGCGCATGATCAACCAGGGAACTGGAACTTCAGTTTCTACCCCATCCAACACCGAAACATCAGCCACCGCACGGTCGTCCCAGTAGACCCTGACCGCATCACCGGGTGCCCAGTTGGTGTAGGGATCAATTAATACATAGACCGTCGCGCGGGCATCGTCCCGCTTGATCAAGCTGTCATCATAGGCTGGCGGTTTGATACGCGGCGGGGGCAGCGGAACCCCAGGCGTGGCGATCAAATTCAATACAAACGGCAAACCAGCGCTGCGTGTGCTGAAGTTTCCCGCCTCATCAAACACTTGGAAAAAGATGTAAGCCGGACCGTTGTTCAGGCGGCGAAAAGCATCAGCCGGTAACTCGACGACCAACGGGTCGCTAGTGTCCTGAGCGGTTAAT